>WKFN01000007.1:0-150930 GCA_014872805.1 Alteromonadaceae bacterium | reverse complement strand
GCACCGCGCAGCGGCGAAGGCAGGAGCCTGAGGTAAATCCTGCAGGGCGCGCCATATATAAAAGAGACCTGCCTTGTGCAGGTCTTTTTGTATACGTTGTATATGTCGAATGAGAACCTGCGAAGCAGGTCGACCAAACGCCGGGAGCGTTTGGTACTGCCGCAGGCACCGCGCAGCGGCGAGGGCAGGAGCCTGAGGTAAATCCTGCAGGGCGCGCCATATATAAAAGAGACCTGCCTTGTGCAGATCCTTTGTCAGTCTGTCTAAACCTTGCATCCACTCATCACTCTTAAATCACTGATAAAAATACTGACTGTGCATAAAATAGCGGATCAGTTTTTTCAAGCTGTTGATTTTAAATGATTTTTTAAAATTTATTTTTTTGCGAATGTAATAAGGTGTTCTATAGTTATCATTATGAATAAATAATCAAAAGTGAAATGAGTTTAATCCAACCATGACCATTGAAGATAAAGCACTCTTTAGAATTAACGCGATCAAAGGGCAATCCTCAGGCCTAGATGGTGAGGTATTGATTGCGCGTCCGGTGTCCAGTTATGTGCTGTTTTCTTCGCTGTTGATTATCATTCTTATAGCCATATTGTTTTTGGTTAACTCCCAGTTCCATCGTAAAGAAGCCGTCATCGGGTATCTCTCTCCAAGTAAAGGCACCTCAAAAATACTAGCACCTTCATCAGGCGTCGTGTCAGAACTATTAGTTAACAACGGTCAGTTAGTTCAAGCCGGGGAGCCATTGGCCTTAGTTTCCAACACTCAGCAAACGTCAGACGGTTTGTCAGTGAATGAAGCTCTCGTCAACGCTACTCGCGAGCAGCTAGATTTGATGACTAACCGAATGAGTCATGCTGAAACAGCCTTTGAGCAAGAGCGTAATGCAATAAAACTGGCAATGAAGAGCAATCATAGTACTCGCACTTACACCGCTACTCAAATTCAACTCGCTAATGAGCGATTAGTGATTCAACAGGCCCGTCTAGATAGACTAGCAGGTTTACAACTGCAAGGTGCGGTGACTCAAAACGATGTCGATACACAATCAGAGCAAGTCATTGTACTGAATCAACAGATAGCAGAACTTCAAGTTATCGAGCAGCAAGCCATTAATCAACTCGCTGCACTTGAGGCACGATTAGTCAGCCTACCAATTGAGCATCAACAAAGCCTTGCACTTTTGCATAGCGAGAAGTCACGCCTATCTCAGCAGTTATTATCTAATCAAGCTAGTGGCGAATGGTTAATAATTGCGCCTACAACAGGTAAAGTTACTAACATAGGGTTATCAGTCGGTGATAGTGTGAGACAGCAGCAATACGTCATGACTGTCATGCCAGAGAATGATGCGTTACGTGCCATTTTACTCGTCCCTTCACGTGCCTATGGTTTCGTAGCCGAGGGACAAAACACAAAGATCAGATTTGACGCTTTTCCGTATCAACGCTTCGGCTTGTTTGATGGGGAAGTCATAAAAACAAGTGACTACATTGTGATGCCAGGGGAAATTGATATGCCGGTTGCTATCAATAAGCCAGTGTACAAAGTGGAAGTCGCTATGGAGTCACAAAGCATCAGCGCCTATGGTCAATCGGTTCCGTTACAACCGGGTATGACGATAAGCGCCGATATTGTGCTTGAAGAACGCAGTCTTCTAAGCTGGTTATT
Organism: Alteromonadaceae bacterium; assembly: GCA_014872805.1. Lineage (GTDB taxonomy): Bacteria > Pseudomonadota > Gammaproteobacteria > Enterobacterales > Alteromonadaceae > Opacimonas. The sequence continues at coordinate 149,250 of WKFN01000007.1, read as the reverse complement.
TGAGCCGATTATAAGCCTGAAAGGGCGTGTTTAAAACTTAAAATCACACTGTAAACGTTTCAAGGAGAGATAACATGAAAGAACTGACTTTTGAGGAAGTTAAAGAAGTAAATGGTGGTAATCCTTATGTTGTTGGTGCTGCTATCGGTTGGGCTGTGAGTAAAGTATTAGATTCTGCAGCGGAATCTTTAAGTGAAGTTGACTGGGGGAGCTCTATGGGTGACGAGGATACAAATTTAGCACCCTAATACCTCCTAAGAGGGGGCTTTGCCTCCTCTTATTTAACAAATGCTATATGCTCTTGGAAGATCGTTATGATAAACAATAAAGTTAAAAAAGCAGTTGTTTTAAAATTAAAAATGACAGCTCTATTCCTTTTGTTGCAACTTATATCAGTTGTTTTGTCAAAATTTTTAATATCGCCTTTTATCACTGGGGATGTATACAAGGATATAGAATATTATATTGCTATTATAATTATGTTGCCCATTGTTTTATTTGTGAGTAAGAGGGGTGAATTTAATCTTCCAAATGAATTTTTTAATTTTAATATTTATTTTAGTTTTTTTTGGAAAGTTATTGCAGTTGTGTTTTTTTACTTTTTGATCTTTTATTGCCTTGCAGAGTTTCTGAATATCTCAGATGAAAATCATTCATATGAAATAATTAATGCACTAAATAAAGGGGGTGTATATGTTAAATTGTTACTTGTTTTTTCGATATGTTTGGCTGCGCCAATAATAGAGGAGGTTTTTTTTAGAGGGTGGCTAATAAGTAAACTCATGATGTTGGATGTTGATAAAAACTATATCATTATAACCACTTCAACTCTATTCATGTTTTCTCATATGCAGTATCAAAATATTTTTAGTTATATTTATCTTTTTATAATGGGTTTCGGTCTTGGTTATATAAGGATGAAGAAAAATAATATTTTATATTGCATTTTAGCTCATTCATTTTTAAATTTTTTGGCTGTATTTTCATGGGTTTATTAATTTATCAAGGTCAGGAATTAGGTAAATCAATAGGTAAAGTAAAGTGATCTATCAATCCGAAGCCGCTGAATGCGGTCTAGCTTCTATCGCCATGGTGGCCAATCACCATGGCCATAAGATTGATTTATCGACCTTGCGCAGTCGTTATAACATCTCGTTTAAAGGGGCGAACCTGCAACAGTTAATGCAGTTAGCTGTGCAGTTAAAGATGGTGGGTCGTGCACTGCGTTTAGAATTGGATGAGCTTAAGAACCTAAAGATGCCCTGTATTTTGCATTGGGATATGAATCATTTTGTGGTGCTTAAGCAAGTCTCGCGCAAGACCATCACAATCCTAGACCCCGCGATGGGTGAACGCGTCATACCGATGACAGAGGTAGATACTTCTTTTACGGGGATCGCGTTGGAGTTAACCCCAACGTCAGAATTCCAGAAAAAAGACGAACGAGCCAGACTCAGCATCACGTCATTCTGGACGCGCATTGATGGTTTAACGTCATCGTTGATAAAGCTTTTTGTTTTGTCTTTGATATTACAATTTTTGATGTTAGCAGCACCTTACTACACACAGCTTGTGGTGGATAATGTGTTGGTGAGTTTTGACAAACCGCTGTTGGTCGTATTGGCCTTAGGTTTTGGTCTGGTTATGCTGGTCTCGGTCATCACCGATACATTTCGTAGCTGGGTGGTATTGCATTTATCCTCCACGATGAGCGTACAAATGGCGACTAATCTTATGCGCCATCTTGTGCATTTGCCAATGGCATACTTTGATAAGCGTCATATGGGCGATGTGGTATCGCGTTTTGGCTCGTTGAACAGTATTCGGGATTTGTTTACCAACAAAATCGTGGAAGGTGTCATCGATGGATTAATGTCCATTGTGGTGTTGGTCATGATGTTTTTGTACGATGTCACGCTGGCTTGGGTGGTGCTAGGTATCGTTATCTTGTATGCCATCATTCGCATTATGTTGTATCGTCCCGTTCACCAATTGACTGAATCGAGTATCGTCGCAGACGCAGCTGAACAATCCAACTTCATGGAAACCGTGCGCGGTATGCAAAGCATCAAGTTGTTTGGTCAGCAAACCCAACGCCTAAATCTATGGCAAAACAAATATACCGAAGCAGTGAATCAAAGCTATCGCTTAGGCAAATGGCATATTTCGTATCAAACGATTAATGAATTGTTGTTCGGAGTAGAAAATATCCTAGTGGTCTACCTTGCTGCGCTCGCTGTTATGGAGGGTGGTATGTCAGTTGGGATGCTATTTGCGTTTATGGCATACAAAAATCAGTTCACTAATCGCATGGCGGGATTAATCAGCAACCTTATTGATATCAAGATGACGTCACTGCATTTGGATAGGTTAGCGGATATTGCGTTAACAAATAAAGAGAACGAAGGAACGGAGCAACCTTTTAGAGCCATCAGCGGTGAATTATCTTTATGCCATGTTAATTTTCGTTATGCCGATAACGAACCTTTACTGTTTGATGATCTTAGCTTATCCATCAAAGCGGGCGATAATATTGCCATCATCGGCGCATCAGGGACAGGCAAATCCACGTTAATGAAATTGATGCTGGGATTATTGTCACCACACTCTGGCAAGATTGAAGCGGGCGGTGTGAATATTCAACATCTCGGTTTGCGACATTATCGACAGCAAGTAGCCTCAGTCATGCAAGACGACCAACTAATGTCGGGGACGTTAGCCGAAAATATCAGTTTTTTTGACCCGCAAATGAACATGGAGAAGGTCACGGAAGCTGCCATGTTAGCTGGCATTCACGATGATATTGCTCAAATGAACATGGGCTATAACTCTTTAGTAGGTGATATGGGCAATGCGTTATCAGGCGGTCAGTCGCAAAGGTTGTTGTTGGCTAGGGCGTTATACCGAGAACCTAAGATGTTATTTTTGGATGAGGCGACTAGCCACTTGGATATCGAGCTTGAACAGCATGTGAATCAAGCTATTCAGCAACTTTCTATGACGCGCATTACCATTGCACATCGGCCTGAGACGATTCGAAGTGCTGATACTATTTATGAGCTTAGAGAGGGTAAAATGCATAATATCACCGCAACCTATTAATCTCTGAATGGAGAATAGAAGGACAGCGGTCTTAAATGGTCAGTGGAATCGTAATACTAATTTGCGTACCTGAGCGAGTATCAATTTGAAATGTTCCCTCTAATGCTAATATACGTTGTTGCATGCCTTCCAGGCCGAAACCAGATGTTTGTTGTGCCGGATCGAAGCCAACGCCATCATCTTTTATGATCAATGACAAAGCCGCAGGTGTTGTTTTGAGCTCAATGGTAAAATGGGATGCATTAGCGTATTTAATGGTATTATTGACGGCCTCTTGCACAACTCGATATACGGCAATACTGATATTATCTGAAAGAGTGATGAAGTTTGGCTCATATATGAATGAGTAATTCACTTTAAATAAAGCTAATTTGTCTTTGAAATAGTCACCTTTTAGCGTTTCATACAAGCCATCTCTGGTTAACATCTGCGGTTTTAGTTTGTGGACAATTTCATGCAATGAACGATGAATATGTCCGCTATATGTATTTAAGCTCTGAAAGGTATCAGCCGTATCTGGATTGGAACAGTCGGATTCAATGACGCTCAATGCGGAATCAATGGTTTTGATATTTTCGCGCAGCGATATATTGATTTCTTTTGCTAATTGCTGTCTTTCATACTCTTGCGCGTTGACTAATAATTGATTTACATTACGGATGTTGTGATTCACTTCACGTAAGTGGGTATTGGTGAGGCTCAAATTAGATTGAGCATTGAGTAATTTGGACTGTGCCAAGTCCAACTCATACAACATCGCACTGATGAGTATTCCAATCAAGTTAAACAAGCATAGGAACCAAGCTGTTTCATACAGCGTAATGCCGAGCGATATTCGAGAGTATTGTTCAAAGTGATTCGTTTGAGTGGCTAGTTCATTAAGCAAATACGTTTTCTGAGTTAATGGTAGTGCCGGGTCATATTGAATAATGATATGTGCGATAAACCCCAGTAATACCAAATTACTTACAATAACAAATCCTGCACATCCGGCCCAGCGGTGTTTATGACAAAACCAAAGCCCCGGTAAAATAATAAAGATAGCTAAGTATTTGATGTAATCTGCGGATAAAACCATGATCCCAATTAGCACGATAGTGAAAACAAACAAGGCAAGTATTAGGCGGGGTAAGTTGACAGGCAGTTGTTCATGCTCGTCTGAAATAAAATAATGACAGAGGTTAAATAGCCAAATCAATATCAGGCTGAATGCAACATTGCCCAGTATGGCAAGTTTAATTTGAGTAGTACTGTATTGTTCGAGTGTGCCTAAGCCATAATTCAGTACAAGAAAATGCACAGTGATAAAAAAAGCTATGCTCAGGATCTGTAAAGAAATAGTGTGGAGTTCAAAATTATTTTGTACCGGAAGTAATCGACTTAATGGCAATATTATCAGCAGCATAAACCCAAAGCTAATTACACTGTTATGTAAATTGAATAGTCCCATAGTGGACATGATCCAAAGCATAAAAATGGTACTTAACAATTTTGAAAGCAGGTTGGTATGTCCGGAATATAGTAGCCAAATGGCTGTTGGTAGTACCACCAATTGAGTACTCAAGCCTTGATTCAAACTGATGATCAGCGAATCAAAAAATCCGGACAATAAGACCAGAAAAAAATGTAAAACGGTCACCGTCGACGATAATTTATTAAAGCGGAAGCCAAACATCGATATTCGCTCCGTTGGTATTGTGGATTTGCATCCTGCCACCAAGTGCTATGACATGGTTGTAAATCATAAACAGTCCATCGCCGTAATTACCGGCAAGGGTATTGTCATTAAAGCCGATGCCATTGTCACAAAAAGACAAATGTACTTGCTTGTCTTCGATTTCAATACTGATAGAGCAAGAGTCGGCCTCACTGTGTTCGACTGTGTTTTTGATACACTCCTGGACCATGCGTACAATCGTGATTTTGTTGGTATCAGTTAGATCAATTGGGTCCTCTGTGACATAGGCATGGTATTCGATGAAGTTGTTGCAAAGATATTCATTGAAGTTTTCTTTACTCAAAGCGATGTTGAGAGGCGCACCATCAATGTTTTTTGGCCGAAGCCAATACATTAACCGATAAGCATTGTTATACAGATTCCCGCACTCTATCTTAATGTCATTTAGCAACTCAGGGTGTAATCTTGCAATATCGAATTTTTTTTCCAATACGGAAATTAAAGCTCTCAAACCAATAATGCTTTGGCCGACATCATCATGTAGTTCTTGTGAAAGACGTTTTTTTTCCGCTTCTCGAATATTTACCGCCTGTTTCGATAAGTTTTGTAAATCGTTTTTTGAAATTAATAATTCAGCGTTTTGTGCCTCCAAGGCAGTTTGTCTTTGTAACAAAGATGAAGTGGCTCGGCTATGTTCCAGTTGCAGAGCGGCTGTCACCAACCCCGTTGCAAAATAAGCGGCAATAAAGGTTTGGAAATCAACTAACAATTGGCTGTCAGCATTATGTAAAAATATTAATAGAACCGTGTTGATCCATAATGCGCAACACAGGCTTCCAAACCAAGTTAAGCGAATGGCAAAGTAGATGATTGGAAAGAATAAGAATAACTTCAAGAGTTCTCGAGTAAATGCATTAGTATAAAATGCAAATACCATTGCGAGTGTGAGAAGAAAGATGTTTTGCAATAATTCGGCTTTTGAAAACTCAGGAATCTTATACCGAAATTGTAATACCCACATGACGATAAGGAACAATGTAATTGCGAAGAGTAAACCTGGATAAGCGGCTATATTATGCAGGATAAACATATCCAAAACGTCTTCTGCTTTTACTTTGTCATAAACAGAAGTGTCTGACAGAACAAAGTAGCCTACGCTAGTGAACCGGGTCAGCATGCCAAGAAATACTATTAAAGATATCGATTTCAGAGTGAATAAATGGCGGTTAATGTGATGTTCTCGAGCGTAATAAATGAATGGCAATGTATGAATGGTCATAAACACGCTTTGTACAAAATGTTTTAACATATCGTAATATATAGACTCCTGTACTTGCATCGTTAGACCACTGGCAAAACAGATAGCCAGTATAGCACTGACCCAAAAGCGGTAGGGTAGGAAAATAAAAATGATAAATTGGAAGCCTAGAGGAAAATACCAAATAACAAAACTTGGCATGACAACATAGTTAAATGAAAAATTAAAAAGAGAAAACTGTCCTATACTTACTAGGACAAAAATCAAGCTCTGTGCAACGCATTGGTGGACAAAGGATGCTTCGATGTTAAATATGCGGTGGACCAGAAAAGCCGCGATACTGCTGATGCTTTTTGATTGCATGAAACTGTGCGTTGATTTTATTGTTGTGCGATTTTTGCATAATCCAGACAAAAAACCAACAAAATACATTTTTACCTTGACACTGATGGGGCAAGTCTTTAATATGCGCTCCGCTTTGTACGGCACAACAAACCAATGGTGGGCGTAGCTCAGTTGGTAGAGCCCCGGATTGTGATTCCGGTTGTCGTGGGTTCAAATCCCATCGTCCACCCCATTTGTTGTCTGATATGGGCAAAGTTTTCGAGAATTCATCTCACGTGTTTGCGGAAGTGGTGGAATTGGTAGACACGCTGGATTTAGGTTCCAGTGCTTCACGGCGTGAGAGTTCAAGTCTCTCCTTCCGCACCATAATTTGAGACCGGTGAGTGGCGCAGCTTGGTAGCGCACTTGTTTTGGGTACAAGGGGTCGCAGGTTCAAATCCTGTCTCACCGACCATCTCAAATTCCTGTACTTTCTCTCTGTACTAATCACGTTTCAGCCTGTATAATTCGCCGTCTTTTAAATGTAGAACACCACTGTTTAAATTTATAGCGCATATTTGGCGCACAGTTGAGGTAGAATAATGCAAGTTTCAGTCGAGACGACTCAAGGCTTAGAACGTAAAGTAACAGTCACAGTACCAGCCGGCAACGTTGATGAGGCGGTTAAATCGCGTCTTCAGCAGTTAGCAAAAACACAGCGTATAAACGGTTTCCGTCCTGGTAAAGTACCAGTAAGCGTAATCAAAAAGCGCTTTGGCGCTGCAGTTCGTCAAGAAGTGGCTGGCGATGTGATGCAACGTCATTTTTATCAAGCAATTATCCAAGAAAAAATTACCCCTGCTGGAATGCCTACTTTTGACTTGACTAAAGACGTAGATGGTGAAGATTTAGAATTCGTTGCAACGTTTGAAGTGTATCCAGAAGTTGAATTGCAAGGTCTTGACAAGGTTAAAGTAGAAAAGCCAATTGTTGAGATCAAAGACAAAGACCTAGCAGACATGATCAAAACGTTGCAAAAGCAACATGCAAACTGGAAAGAAGGCAAGCGCAAAGCTAAGAAAGACGATCGTGTAACCATTGATTTTGTCGGTACCATTGACGGCGAAGATTTCGAAGGTGGTAAAGCTGAAGACTTCCCACTAGAAATGGGTAAGAATCGCATGATTCCTGGTTTTGAAGATCCAATTATCGGTTTGAAGCCAGGTGAAGAGTGCGTTGCAGAAGTTACCTTCCCAGAAGATTATCACGCAGAAAACTTAAAAGGTAAAGCAGCGTCATTTGCCATCACAGTGAAAAAAGTGGAAAGTTTAGACCTCCCTAAAGTAGATGAAGAATTTGCGAAGCTGTTCGGCGTTGAAGAGGGTGGTGTTGAAGCGCTTAAAGCTGAAGTGAAGAAAAACATGCAGCGCGAACTTGATCAAGTTGTTAAATCGAAGATTAAAGAGAGCGTCATCGACGGATTACTTGAAGCCAACGATGTGGCAATCCCACAAGCATTGATTGACCAAGAAATCGAAGCGCTTCGCGAGCAAGCCAAACAACGCTTTGCACAACAAGCCGGCGGTCAGACGGATAACTTACCTGAGTTACCAGCTGAACTGTTTACTGATAATGCAACTCGCCGAGTCAAAATTGGTCTTATTTTAGGTGAAGTCATTAAAGCCAACGATTTGAAAGCCGATGAAAATAAGGTCAACGCATTAATCGAAACGACTGCTTCAGCCTATGAAGACCCACAAGAAGTAATTGATTACTATCAAAACAATCAAGAGCTTATGCAGCAGATGCAAAACGTTGCATTGGAAGAGCAAGCGATTGAGTGGGTACTTGAACAAGCTAAAGTGAAAGAAGTTAAAACCAAGTTTGATGAGATCATGAACAAACAGGCATAAAATTTTGCCAAACATTTGACTTTTATGGTCTTACCCTGATTAAATGCCCAGTATATCTGGGCTTTTTTTTGCCGCATATTTGCATAAGGAAATTACATTGAACCACTTTGATGAAGTACAAAACGCATTGGTCCCTATGGTCATTGAGCAAACCTCAAAAGGTGAGCGTTCATTCGATATTTATTCTCGACTGCTCAAGGAAAATGTCATCTTCTTGGTAGGTCAAGTTGAAGAGCACATGGCAAATCTGATTGTGGCACAAATGCTATTTTTAGAGGCGGAAAACCCTGAAAAAGATATATTCTTGTATATCAACTCTCCTGGTGGGTCAGTAACTGCTGGCATGGCGATTTATGATACTATGCAGTTCATTAAGCCAGATGTGTCCACTGTGTGTATGGGCATGGCTGCGAGTATGGGGTCGTTTTTGCTTGCTGGTGGTGCAGCTGGAAAACGATACTGTTTACCTAACTCTCAAGTGATGATTCACCAACCATTGGGCGGTTTCCAAGGGCAGGCGTCAGACTTTGAAATTCATGCAAAAAATATTTTGCACACAAAAGATAGACTAAACCGTATTTATTCTCATCATACAGGCCAACCTGTTGAAAAGGTTGCACAAGATACTGATCGAGATAATTTTATGACCGCGCAGGAAGCATTAGAATATGGTCTGATTGACCAAATTATGACTAGTAGAAACTAATTGACATAGCTACTGCTAATTCTTAGTCTATACTTATCATAAAATCGCTATAGCGAATGCTTTATAGCATTCGCACACTCTACCCAGTTTACGAGGCAAGTGTTAATGAGTACAAAACAAACAGGCGATGGTGACAACAAATTACTTTATTGTTCCTTTTGTGGCAAAAGCCAGCATGAGGTTCGTAAACTGATAGCAGGTCCCTCTGTGTTTATTTGTGACGAATGTGTTGAGTTATGCAACGACATCATTCGAGAAGAAATCAAAGATATTTCTCCTAAGTCCAAAAAAGACAGCTTACCAAAACCACATGAAATCCATGCGCATCTAGACGATTACGTAATAGGTCAAGAGCATGCAAAAAAGGTTCTGGCGGTTGCAGTTTATAATCACTATAAACGCCTCAAAAACGGAGATGTTCATGACGGCGTAGAATTAGGCAAAAGTAACATATTACTTATCGGACCAACGGGAAGTGGTAAGACATTACTTGCAGAAACGTTAGCTCGACTTTTAGACGTACCATTTACTATGGCTGATGCGACCACCTTAACGGAAGCTGGCTATGTTGGTGAAGATGTTGAGAATATTATTCAAAAATTATTGCAAAAGTGCGATTACGACGTTGAAAAAGCACAACGAGGTATTGTTTACATCGATGAAATAGATAAGATTTCTCGTAAGTCTGACAACCCATCTATTACTCGTGATGTCTCAGGCGAAGGGGTACAACAAGCGTTGTTAAAACTTGTCGAAGGCACCATTGCGTCGGTTCCACCTCAAGGTGGTCGCAAACATCCCCAGCAAGAGTTTTTACAAGTAGATACTTCCAAGATACTGTTTATTTGTGGCGGTGCGTTTGCAGGATTAGACAAAGTTATCGAGCAACGCTCCGCGAAGGGGACAGGAATCGGTTTTGGTGCTGAAGTCAAATCAGCTGATAATACTAAGGCAGTATCAGAACTGTTTAAGCAAGTTGAACCAGAAGATTTGGTTCGCTATGGTCTAATCCCCGAATTCATTGGACGACTTCCTGTTGTCACCAGTTTAGAGGAATTAAACGAAGAAGCTTTAATACAGATTCTGACTGAACCTAAAAATGCCATTACTAAGCAATACGGCGCCTTGTTTGCATTGGAAGAGGCTGAGCTTGAGTTCCGCGAAGATGCGTTAGTGGCGATAGCTCGCAAGGCAATGGAACGTAAAACGGGTGCTCGAGGTTTGCGTTCAATTGTCGAAGGTGTTTTGCTTGATACCATGTATGACTTACCGCAACTAGAAAATGTCAGTAAGGTCGTCGTAGATGAGACAGTCATTAAAGGCGAATCAAAGCCTATTCTGCTCTATAAAACCAAAGAGCAAGCCGCTGGTGCTGAAACAGATTAGTACAGTTGGCATAGTGAAAAGGGGCGATATGCCCCTTTTTAGTTTATATTCAAATTCTAATAAAATATTGTTTATGCAAAATAAATTGAACTTTGCTTAAATATCCCCATATATAACTCATTGTCTCATATTAGGAATTAACATGTCGTTAGAACAAACCTCGACAAACATGCCTGTGTTGGCTTTGCGAGATGTGGTTGTATATCCCCATATGGTAATACCCTTGTTTGTCGGTAGAGAAAAATCAATCCAGTGCTTAGAATCAGCCATGGAGAATAACAAACAGATTTTTTTAGTTGCACAAAAAGAGGCTAGTATAGACGAGCCGGAAGTAAGCGATATCTACGAAACTGGCACGGTCGCCTCTATTCTACAGTTATTGAAACTACCAGACGGCACAGTAAAAGTTTTGGTTGAAGGTTCTATCCGGGGCAAGGTTTTGTGTTACACCCAAGAAGACCCTTTTTTCCGAGGTGACATTGAGACAATTGTCGATGTCACGATTCCGGATACGGAACAAGAAATATTATCGCGCTCAGCGATTTCTCAATTTGAAGGTTATATCAAATTAAATAAAAAGATCCCACCTGAGGTATTAACATCTCTGAATGGCATCGATGACGTTGCGCGCCTAGCTGATACTATGGCTGCACATATGCCTCTCAAATTGAGCGAAAAGCAGAAAGTACTCGAAATGCATGGCGTTGAAGAGCGCTTAGAGTACCTTATGGCCTTAATGGAAGGCGAGATTGATTTGCTGCAAGTCGAAAAGAAAATACGCACTCGCGTTAAAAAGCAAATGGAAAAATCGCAGCGTGAGTATTATCTTAATGAACAAATGAAGGCAATCCAAAAGGAGCTAGGAGAGCTCGATGAAGCGCCTGATGAATTTGAGACACTGCGCAAAAAGATCGATGAAGCTAAGATGCCTCAAGAAGCCCTCGATAAGGCAAATACTGAACTGCAAAAGTTAAAGATGATGTCACCGATGTCTGCTGAAGCCACAGTGGTACGCAGTTATATCGAATGGCTAACCAATGTACCATGGCATAAGCGCAGCGCGGTCAAAAAAGACCTAGCGAAAGCAGAAGCGGTTTTAAATGCTGACCATTATGGCTTAGATAAAGTAAAAGAGCGCATTTTGGAATATTTAGCTGTGCAACAACGCGTGCGCAAGCTAAAAGGCCCAATTTTGTGTTTAGTAGGACCTCCAGGGGTGGGTAAAACCTCTTTAGGCCAATCCATCGCTAAATCGACAGGTCGTAAGTATGTTCGCATGGCATTGGGTGGAGTGCGTGATGAAGCTGAGATCCGAGGGCATCGACGAACCTATATTGGCTCTTTGCCCGGTAAACTCATTCAGAAAATGTCAAAAGTTGGAGTAAAAAACCCGTTATTCCTATTAGATGAAATCGACAAAATGTCGTCTGATATGCGTGGTGATCCTGCATCGGCTTTACTTGAGGTACTTGATCCAGAGCAAAATTCAAGTTTTAGTGATCATTACTTAGAGGTGGATTACGATTTATCTGACGTGATGTTTGTTGCGACATCTAACTCTATGAATATTCCAGGTCCGTTGTTAGATAGAATGGAAGTGATTCGTCTATCTGGCTATACCGAAGACGAAAAAGTAAATATTGCGTTACAACATTTGCTCACCAAGCAAATAGAGCGCAATGGACTTAAAGCAAAAGAAGTTGATATCGAAGAGAGTGCCATTGTATCAATTATTCGCTATTACACCAGAGAAGCAGGTGTACGCGGTCTTGAACGGGAAATTTCAAAGATATGCCGCAAAGCCGTACGCATGATTCTTTTGAACGAGAAATCCGCTCCGATTCATGTTACACAAGACAATATTGAAGAGTTTCTCGGAGTCAAGCGATATGATTACGGTAAAACGGATGGTAATAATCAAATCGGGCAAGTGAATGGCCTAGCGTGGACTGAAGTGGGTGGAGATTTGCTCACTATTGAGTGCACATCTGTACCAGGTAAAGGTGCTATTACAAGGACTGGCTCTCTTGGGGAAGTTATGCAAGAGTCAATTACGACGGCCATGACTGTGGTAAGAGCTCGCGCTGAAAAACTGCGTATTAATAATGATTTTCATGAAAAACGCGATGTTCATGTGCATGTACCAGAAGGGGCAACGCCCAAAGATGGACCTAGTGCTGGGATCGCAATGTGTACTGCACTGGTGTCTTCTTTAACGGGGAATCCAGTCCGGGCCGATGTGGCAATGACCGGTGAAATAACTTTGCGCGGGGAAGTGTTGATGATCGGTGGGCTAAAAGAAAAATTACTCGCAGCTCATCGGGGCGGAATTAAAACGGTGATTATTCCAAAAGGTAATGCACGAGATTTGCCTGAAATACCAGAGAACGTCAAACAAAACTTGGAAATTCATCCTGTTCAATGGATTGATGATGTATTGAACATTGCTTTGCAAGAACCGGTTGAACAATTTTCAATCAAATCGACTGCTTGAATGTCATAAAAAATGTGATTAACTGTAATAAAAACGCGGTTTTCCGCGTTTTTTTTTATAAATAGCAAAAAAAATCCTAAAATGTTAAAAAATTTTCATTTTCTGCTTTCATCCATCCTAAAATGTGGTAACTTAAGCTATGTAAATGCTCGCAGGGTCTTATATATAAAGAGTTATAAGAAATCAGGGCGGTGTTAAAGAATTGTTAATAAATGTTGCTTTGTGCAGTTTTTATTAATATTATTACTTGTGCTTAAAGCATTAAATCAAAACAATAATTTTAGGGGATCTTACGTGAACAAGTCTCAACTAATCGATCAAATCGCTGCTGAAGCAGAACTAAACAAGGCTCAAGCAGAGCGTGCACTAAACGCTTTTACTGGCGCGGTTACTTCAGCTCTTGCGGGTGGTGACGACGTAGCTTTAGTTGGTTTCGGCACCTTTACAGTTCGTGAGCGTGCAGCTCGCACTGGCCGTAACCCACAAACTGGTGCAGAGATTCAAATCGCTGCCGCAAAAGTACCTGCATTCAAAGCTGGTAAGAAACTAAAAGACGCTTGTAACTAAGTATTTATTTAGTAAAAAGAGCGATGGTGTATTCCATCGCTTTTTTATTTTTAGCAATACTCAAATAACGGATAGACTTTTTACTGGAGTAAACACAGGTTATGTTAGAGAGAATAAGAGAAGGGGCACAAGGCCCTTGGGCAATGATAGTCGTTGCGCTTATTGTATTGAGTTTCGTATTTGCCGGTGTCGGAAGTTACCTTACAGCACCAGCGGAGACCGCTGTCGCTAAAGTAAATGGGGAAGATATTTCAGCAAGAAGTCTAGAAAATGCTTATCAAAACGAAAGAGCTCGCCTTGAACAACAATTCGGTGAAGGAATCAGTGCGCTGTTTTCAAATACAGAATATCTTGCGAATTTTCGCAGTGAAATCCTTGATAGGCTAGTCAAAGATAAGTTAGTTGAACAAAAGGCATCTGAATTAGGATTGCGTGTATCTAATGCTCAAATCAAAGAAGCAATAGTTAACATGCCTGAATTTCAAGTTGGGGGGATTTTTAACAATGATCGCTACCTTGCTGTCATTCGCCAAGCTGGATTTCAAATTGACGATTTCCGAGAATACATGCGCAATCAAATGGCCAAAGAGCAATTATCTCGAGCGGTAATTGGTACTGAGTTTGCTGTAGATAATGAAGCTGAGCAACAATACCGTTTAGAACAACAAACGCGCAATGCTCAATATGTGGTTGTCCCACAATCTAATTTTGCAAACTCCGTTGAAGTAACTGAAGAACAAATTACCCAGTATTATCAAACAAATATTGATAACTATGATACGCAAGAGCAAGCTGCGATTGCTTATGTTGAATTAAAAGTATCTGATTTACTTCCTTCCATAGAGGTATCAGAAGATGAAATTACTGAATATTACCAGTTTAATTTCGACCAGTATCGCACGGTTGAGAAGCGTCGCGTATCGCATATCTTGTTTGATTTAGAAGATCGTCAAACAGCAGAAGACGTACTTGAAAGAATTAATGCTGGAGAGGATTTTGGGACACTCGCTCAAGAGTTTTCTATCGATACTTTCAGTGGAGAAAATGGCGGTGATTTGGATGTGATTGAACTTGGTGACATTGACCCGACATTTGATGAAGCGGCTTTTGCATTAGCTGCAGCTGGAGATGTGTCGGAGTTAATTGAAACTGAATCTGGTTTACACATTATTAAAGTGACACAAATTATACCTGAAGAAATAACTCCGTTAGATGAAGTTCGTGAATTTGTCATTGAGCAAGTAAAACAAGATAAAGCAACTGAGGAATTTTTTGAGTTACAAACCCGTATGGCGGAGATCGCCTTTGAGGTGCCTGATACACTAGAGGACGTTGCAGCAGTGATTAACGGTTCAGTGATCACTACAGATTTATTTATTCAAGCAAATGCCCCTGTAACGCACCCTAGAGTACTAGAAAATGCATTTTCTCAAGAATTCATAGCAGAAGGGCTTAATTCTGATTTGATTGAGATCAGTGACGAACACGTATTGGTTATGCGAAGTGTTGGCTACGAACCAGAGCGTACACGTTCACTTGAGGAAGTGAGAGCCCAAGTAGTTGCTCAACTACAATCGCAATTACAACGAGAAGCTGCGTTACGCTTTGCACAATCGGTAGTGTCAAGTGAAGATATGCAAACCGCGCTTAGTGAACAAGCACTAGAGCTAGCTTCTTTTATACAATTGAGCCGTAACTCTACTGAGATTGACCCAAGTGCAGTTGATTCGTTGTTTACTCTCTCGAGTGACAATGTGGCCACGGCGATTAGTTTAGCAAGTGGTGATGCGGCTGTTATCGTTCTTGATAGCGTAAATGACGTTGATGCTACAGATGAACAAGCTGTTGCTACATTAGTACAAAGCATAGCTCAACAACGCGCACAAACAGGATTTAACGCGTTCGTAGCTTCACTTCAAGAAAACGCAGAAGTGCAGATATTGAATTAACCTAAGAAGATAAGTTGAACACCGCCAATGACAGCAGTTATTGGCGGTTTTTTTTATCTAAATTTAAATAGAAAGTCCCGTGATATGAAGTATTGTCGCGGGGTAAATCACGAGGTGATTAAGCAGTGAGGTACATGAGTACGGTATAAACTAAGGCAATGACTACAGAAAATATCAAGATATATATGAATCCTTGCTTGCCTTGTTTCAGACTGTAATTATTGGCCTTTAAATACAGCATCCAAGCTAAGCACAACACTAACGGGATCATGAATAATAGTCGAATCATAAATACTTTTTTTCCTTGAAGAGCTTCGTCATTAATACGTATAGCTTTAATTCTAAGTTTACTTTTTGAGTTATGCGAAGACAAAGATTGCGAGTAGAGGTACGACAAAGAAGACACCGCCGATGTAGACCAATCCATAGGTTTTTTGTTCTGCCACCTGTAACGACAGTCGGTAGGATAATTCAGGAGGTAATTCTCGTAAGAAGGTTAAACCATAAATAACCAAAACAGCCAGTGTATTGTAAGTTAGATGAACCAAAGCAATTTGTAACGCCAAAGAGGCATTTTCGCCAGTGATGGATAGTGCTGCAATGAGCGCAGTGATGGTTGTGCCAATATTAGAGCCCAATGTAAATGGGTAAATCGCTCGAGCAGTGACTATGCCATTGCCAACTAAAGGCACCATCAAAGACGTGGTGGTTGAACTAGACTGTACCAGTACTGTCACAATCGTGCCAGAGGTTATTCCGCTCATTGCACCCCGTCCTAAACTATTTTGTAAAATAGTTTTTGCTCGTCCAACCATGAGCGATTTCATAATTTGGCCCATTCCAGTGATGGCAAATATGATCATGCCCAAACCAATGAGGATCATTAAAATCCCTGCGTAAACATTCGGCAGAACAGCTGAAACGGCGCTTATTGCATCGATTGCAGGCGAGGTAATGGCTTTAATTGGATTGAAACCTTCAACGGAAGACGTCGCCCCAACACGGAACAATTCAACTAGAAAACCGCTGATGTGTTCTAACAATCCAAAAACGATTTCGAGTGGTAAAAAAATCAATACTGCAAAAATATTAAAAAAATCATGAATTGTTGCAGCATTAAAAGCGCGCTGAAACTCTTCTTTGTTCTTAATATGACCTAAGCTGACTATGGTGTTGGTGATACTCGTTCCGATATTCGCCCCCATCATCATGGGAATCGCTATGATAATTGGTAAACCACCTGCGACCATAGCAACTATCACTGATGTCACTGTGCTCGATGACTGAATCAATGCAGTGGCTACCATGCCAATGATCAAACCCATAATTGGGTTACTCGCAAACTGAAATAGTTGTTTGGCATGCTTTTCAGACGCAAGTTGGAAACCATAACCAATTGTACCGACGGCAACGAGCATTAGCCAGATGAATAAAAAGAGCGCAATCCAGCGCATGGGTTTGGGCATGTCTGAAAGTGCGCTCATCAATATTAAAGTTCCGGTGCCGGTCTAGGATCAAAATTAGAGTAGGCAAAATACGTTGTCACTATTGCCCAGGCGGTTTGGTTTTGCACAATGGCGTCTACGTCTATCTTATCCAATGTATCGTCAGCCGTGTGATGAAAATCAAAATAATACGTACCGTCTTGTCTAAGAGAGAGAACTGGAACGCCATAATTTGGTAGCATAGAGACGTCTGGTCCACCACGGGTGGTGTTGTTACCTAATTCAATATTCATTTGGGCTAAGGCATTGTAAAGCAATAAAGCATTATCACGCACTTCAGGAGCAAAACGAGTATCTATTCGATATATTTGTCCAGCACCAAAATCGGATTCGGCAGCCACGATGATGTTGGCTAAATCTTTTTTATTTGCTTTGGCATATTCATAAGCCCCAACTAAACCAATTTCTTCTGCAGCGTACAAAATTACCCGAATTGTTCGTTCAGGCTGACCTAGCGTATCTTTGATTAATTTGGCTGCGGCCATAACGATCCCAACGCCAGCCCCATCATCTAATGCACCGGTACCCAAATCCCATGAATCAAGATGTGCTGAAATCAAAACAACTTCGTCAGGGTGTGTTCTACCGGTTATCTCGCCTATTACATTGTAGGAAGTTTGCCAACCCGTGTCTTTGGCATGCATAGTTAGGCTGACTGACACAGTGCCATAAGAATTAATTAACTTGGTTAGCTTGTCGGCGTCAAGAGAGGAGAGTGCGCCAGCGGGTATTTTGGTGACTTCGTCGTCATAACGCATCACACCAGTGTGTGCAAATTGTGAATTGGCGGTGCCAACAGAACGAATAATAATTGCCAATGCCCCTTTTTTGGCAGCTTCAACGGCACCGCGAACCCGATTAGGAACTACCTTGCCATAAAAACGTCCGGCTCGGTCTCTTTGCATTGATTGGTCAATGTAAACTATTTTATTGGTAACCAAGTTGCTCGAAGCATTACTCAATGCTTCTAATGACTCAAATCTCACTACTTCTGCTTGGATACCGGATTCAGGAGTCGCAATCGAACCGCCAAGGGCGGTAATCGTTAATGCATGTTCCTCAGGGCTAATTACTTTGGCATTGGCGAATCCCCGCTCCCAGTTACGGACGCGAACAGGTTGTTTGTACACTCTGTCAAAACCAAGATCAGTGAAGGATTGCTCTGCCCAAGCGATGGCTTTTTTGTCACCAGCGGAGCCCGCAATTCTGGGGCCTACTTTAGAAGTCAGGTCTGCAACGATGTCAAAAGATAAAGTAGATTGTTGGCTTGCTTGGGTAATTTGAGCAAGTTGTCTTTGAATCACCGCATCGGGTTTGGGGGCCTGTTTGATGGCGGGTTGTACTGACTGTGTCGAAGCCGGAATTTGAGTATTGCTACAACCTAGTAGAGTAATAGCAAAAACAAAAATGATTGGTTTGGTAAAATGATGCATATTTGGCCTTGATTATTATTGTATGTCCATACTGCATGCGTACGTCTAAATTTTCCAGATTATATTATCAAGAAATGTCGATGTTAATATGAAATTTACGTGAAACAGGCATAAAAAAACCAGCCGAAGCTGGTTTTTTTGAGCTATCACAAATAACGTGAAAGGCTTACGCCATTGCTTTAATCTGTGCTGTTAAGCGAGACTTGTGACGAGCAGCTTTGTTTTTGTGAATCAAACCTTTAGTCGCCATACGATCTAAAACTGGTTTAGCCGCGTCTAGTGCTGCTTGCGCAGCTGCTTTATCGCCTGCTGCGATGGCAGCAATAACTTTTTTGATGCAAGTACGGGTGAAAGAGCGACGGCTCGCATTATGCTGACGACGCTTCTCGGCCTGAATTGCACGTTTTTTAGCAGACTTAATGTTAGCCAATGTGAACTCCGAAATATGCTACATGTAAAATTTAGGGCGCAGATTATCGGTTTTTCTGGCTCATAAGTCAAATGCTTTTAAGCAGATAAACGCAGTTAGACACAAATATAGGCAAAAAAATTCGATAAGTGCTAGTCTATGCCCATCTTTTGGAGCTTTTTACAGAATTCAATTATACACAATGCTTTTAAAGTCCGGCATTATTGTTAGTTTCATGACGTTCCTGTCTCGTATTTTGGGATTAGTACGTGATGTGGTTATCGCACAGTTTATGGGAGCCGGTGCGGGCGCTGATGTGTTTTTCTTTGCCAACAAGATCCCCAATTTTTTACGTCGGCTTTTTTCTGAAGGCGCTTTTGCGCAAGCGTTCATTCCAGTTCTGACCGAAGTCCAAGCAAATAATGATAAAGCAGAATTTAAACAATTTATTGCCAAGGTTTCAGGTACCCTCGGCGTTATTGTGTTTTTAACCACAGTATTAGGTGTGGTTGGTTCAAGTGTGATAGCGGCAATTTTTGGTACAGGGTGGTTTATTGCCTATCTCAACGATGAACCAGCCGGAGATAAATACTTACTTGCTTCTACCATGCTCAAAATTACCTTTCCGTATTTGTTCTTTGTTACCTTGGTGGGATTATCGGGTGCGATTTTAAATACACTTAATAAGTTTGCCGTTTCATCCTTTACGCCCGTGATACTGAATATAGTGATCATCATTTGTGCCGTTATTTTGCACAACGATTTTTCAACACCTGCTTTTGCACTTGCTTGGGGGGTGTTTATTGGAGGGGTTGTTCAACTCGTCTTTCAAATCCCTTTTTTGTTAAAAGTGGGCGCGCTAGTTCGTCCCCAATGGGGATGGCATGACCCAAATGTTAAAAAAGTCAGAACATTAATGATACCTGCTTTGTTTGGTGTTTCGGTGAGTCAGATAAACTTACTTGTTGATACTTTAATCGCCAGTTTTTTGATGACGGGTTCAATCAGCTGGCTCTATTACTCTGATCGTTTGATGGAATTTCCTCTTGGTTTATTTGGCATTGCGATTGCCACGATTATTTTGCCAGCGTTGTCTAAAGACCATATCGCGCAAGACAAATTACGCTTTCAGGCAAACATGAACTGGGCTATCAAAATGGTCTGTGTGTTAGGTATACCATCGGCAATTGGGCTGATTGTGCTTGCTGAACCTTTACTTTCTTTAATTTTTGAACGTGGAGCGTTCACTGCAAGCGATGTCAGTATGGCCAGTATGAGTTTGATAGCTTATGCTTCTGGTTTGTTTAGTTTTATGTTAATTAAAGTCTTAGCACCAGGTTTTTTCGCTCAGCAAGATACTAAAACCCCCGTAAAAATTGGGATCATAGCGATGGTTGCAAACATGGGATTTAATGTGATTTTTGCGATTCCTTATGGATTTGTTGGACTGGCAATTGCAACCGCACTATCTGCGACATTGAACGCCGGTTTGTTGTATTACCACCTGCACCAGCGGGATATGTATCGCCTGTCTTTAGCAACATTACTGTTGTGTATGCGAGTGGTTGTTTCGAGTCTTATCATGGGTGGCGTACTCATGTATGTACAAGCTAATATTGTCTGGTCTGAATTAACCTTCGTACTTCGCTTGAGTCTTGTTGTTCAATGGCTCATTTTGGCAGCCGTTGTGTATTTTGTTTCTCTTAAAGTGTTCGGTGTCACTCTCAGTGCAATACGCTCTCCACCGAATGGTGAAATAAAGTAACCGCTTATTTAATATTGGCTCAGTCTGTTGAAAAAACTGCGGCAATTGCCTCGTCAATCTAGATGCTTCAAGGATTTTGGCATAGCCTAGTGCTGAATAAACAGGTATAATCGCGCGCCAGTATATGACAAATTTGTTCAGCAAGAAACAGGGTAACATGCAACTGATCCGAGGATTACACAATATTCGACCACAGCACAAAGGCTGCGTGTTGACCATTGGTAAGTTTGATGGGGTGCACCTTGGGCATCAAGCGGTATTACGAAATCTACGGAACAAGGCAGAGGAGCTCTCTTTGCCAACGGCGGTGATGGTGTTTGAACCGCAACCTGAAGAAGTATTTACCCCCGAAAAAGCACCCTCTAGACTCTCCAGATGGCGTGATAAATATGAAGCCATGCGCGATTTGGGCATGGATAGATTGTTTTGTGTGCATTTCACCCACTCCTTCGCCAATCAATCTGCAGTACAGTTCATCAAAGATATTCTCGTCGACAAACTGGGGGTTAAATTCTTGGTGGTAGGTGATGATTTCCGTTTTGGCAAGGGGCGCGAAGGGGATTTTGCAATGCTCCTTGAAGCGGGTAAACAATTCGGATTCTCTGTTGTCAACACCGCTAGTTTTCGCCTCGCTGATTGTCGGATTAGCTCAACTGCAATACGTCAAGCGTTGGCTGAACATGATTTTACGCTCGCTAAGCAGATGCTAGGCCGTACTTTCAGTATCAAAGGGCGTGTTGTCCATGGCCAAAAGAAAGGCCGCACCATAGGGTTCCCAACGGCAAACGTCAATCTAAAGCGAGCAAAGCCGCCAGTAGTTGGTGTTTATGCTGTGTCAATAGATATATGTGGTGAGTACTATCAAGGTGTCGCTAATATTGGCGCACGACCTACGGTTTCTGGAGAAGATGCTTTGTTAGAAGTTCATATTTTTGATTTTTCCGGTGACCTATATGGACAAGTCATCGAAGTAAACGTATTACATAGACTGCGCGGCATTCAAAAATTTGCTACATTTGCAGAGCTCAAAATTCAAATTGAACAAGACGCGCTAGCAGCGCGCACCTATTTTCATCGCAGCTCAACATTGTAACTGAGCAGTATGACAAAATGATAATGTTTGGAAAAACACACAATGACCGATTATAAAGCAACACTAAATTTACCTGAAACGCCTTTTCCGATGCGTGGTAACCTTGCCCAACGTGAGCCGAAAATGCTCAAAGAGTGGACTGAGAAAAAACTCTACCAAAAAATTCGAGAAGCGCGTCAGGGGCAAACACCATTTGTATTGCATGACGGTCCTCCGTATGCCAACGGTGATATTCACATCGGTCATGCGGTCAATAAGATCCTTAAAGACATTATCGTAAAAGCCAAAACATTGAGCGGTTTTGACGCACCGTACGTACCAGGTTGGGATTGTCATGGTTTGCCAATTGAGCTGCAAGTCGAAAAGAAAGTCGGCAAGCCAGGCCACAAAGTCAGCGCGGCTGATTTTCGAGAAAAATGTCGAGCGTATGCAGAGCGACAGATAGAAGGGCAAAAACGCGATTTTGTGCGCTTGGGTGTGTTAGGTGAGTGGAATAAACCGTACAAAACCATGGACTTTTCCTCCGAAGCCAACATTATCCGTGCTCTAGGCAAAATTACTGAATCGGGGCATTTGCGTAAAGGATTTAAACCTGTGCATTGGTGTACCGATTGTGGCTCAGCTTTGGCAGAGGCTGAAGTTGAGTATAAAGATAAAGTATCACCTGCTATAGATGTGCGTTACCTTGTGAAAGATACGGCAACCGCTGCCAATGCGTTTAATGTGAGTAACGCAGACTTGGTCAATACCTATGTGGTGATTTGGACCACCACGCCTTGGACAATTCCAGCGAGTCGAGCAGTCTCAATACACCCTGAGCTGACCTATGCCTTAGTCCAAATAGCAGATGCTAAATTAGTCTTAGCCGAAGATTTGGTTGAAGATTGTATGCAACGCTATGGTATTACAGAATATCAAGTGGTCGCCACTACTCAAGGTAATGGCTTGAAACAACTTGAATTAGCGCACCCATATTTGGATTTGGTTGTGCCTGTCATTTGCGGTGATCATGTAACCACCGAATCAGGCACAGGTTGTGTTCACACTGCACCGGCACATGGTGTGGATGACTTTAATGTTGGTAAAGAGTATGGCATTGAAGTATACAATCCCGTTGGTGGCAACGGTGTCTATTTAGAAGATACGCCTCTTTTTGCTGGTCAGCATGTGTTTAAAGCGAACCAGCCTATTGTTGAGCATTTAGAGTCTGTGGGTGCGTTGCAATATCAGGCGAAATATGAGCATAGCTATCCGCATTGCTGGCGCCACAAAACGCCTATTATTTTCCGTGCTACGCCACAGTGGTTCATCTCGATGGATGACAATGGTTTGCGCAACGCATCACTTGAAGAAATCAAGCAGACACAATGGATCCCTGAATGGGGCGAGCAACGCATTTCCACCATGGTTGAAGGCCGTCCAGATTGGTGTATTTCACGTCAGCGCACTTGGGGTGTCCCGATTGCACTGTATATTCACAAGCAAACAGGAGATATCCATCCGCGCAGTGCTGAACTTATTGAGCAAGTTGCCCAAGCCGTTGAGCAAAAAGGCATCCAAGCTTGGTGGGATATAAATGATACAGCATTGCTTGGCGCGGAAGCTGAGCAATACGAAAAAGTGACTGATACCTTAGATGTCTGGTTTGATTCAGGGGTAACCCATCACTTTGTTGTGGATTGTCGCGATGATATTCCAGCGTCTGCGGATTTGTACTTGGAAGGTTCTGACCAACATCGTGGTTGGTTCATGTCATCTCTCATGTCATCGGTTGCTATGCACGGCCATGCTCCGTACAAACAAGTATTAACGCATGGTTTCACAGTGGATGCGCACGGTCGCAAGATGTCAAAATCTTTAGGCAATGTCGTAGCACCACAAGAAGTGTTCAACAAGTACGGTGCAGATATTTTGCGTTTATGGGTGGCATCGACCGATTATCGAGGTGAGATGACCGTATCTGATGAAATCTTAAAGCGCGCAGCAGACGCTTATCGTCGTGTGCGTAATACGGCTCGCTTCTTACTGGCCAACCTCAATGGTTTTAACCCAGCAACCGATATGGTCGCCGATGATGAATTGATTGCACTTGACGCATGGGCAGTTGGTAAAACCAAAACCGTTCAGGATGAAATTTTAGCTGCTTACGATCGCTATGACATGCTAGTTGTCGCACAAAAACTCGTACAGTTCTGTTCTGTCGATATGGGCTCGTTTTATTTAGATGTCATTAAAGATCGTCAATACACAGCAAAAGCGGATGGTCTAGCTAGACGTTCGTGTCAAACGGCTTTGTATCATATTGCACAAGCCTTGGTGCGCTGGATGGCTCCAGTGTGCAGCTTTACGGCTCAAGAAATTTGGGATGAGCTCAAAACCGCGCAAGATGATGAATTTATCTTTACCCAAAATTGGTATGCCGCGTGGCCACAGCTATCTGCGCAGACGCAATTTGATGATGCGTTCTGGGCATCCGTATTAGATGTAAAAGTGGCTGTGAATGGTGCGCTAGAGATTGCGCGAAAAGAACAAGGCATCGGAAGTTCGCTCGAAGCTCAAGTGACTTTGTATGTCTCGGATGAATTAGTAGAAATATTATCCCGCCTAGAGGACGAGTTGCGGTTTGTGACAATCACATCCAAAGCACAAGTTAAATTATTAGCTGATAAGCCTAATAATGCTCAAGAGACCGCGAATAAAGGACTGTTTGTCCTTGTCGAACAAGCCAGTGGCAAAAAATGTGTGCGTTGCTGGCACTATCGAGATGATGTTGGTACTGACGACACTCATCCAGAACTATGCGGTCGATGTATAACCAATGTCGATGGCGAAGGTGAGACCAGACAATATGCGTAAACTCTTTAGTGAGAGCGGATTGCGATTTATTTGGATTGCTCTGTTGGGATTGATAATTGATCAAGTCACCAAGCAGATGGTTGTGGCGAACTTTGATTTGTATGAATCTATCCAAGTGACGGGGTTTTTTAATCTTACTTATGTGCGCAACTATGGCGCAGCATTTAGTTTTTTGCATGATGCGGGCGGGTGGCAGCGTTACTTTTTTACAGCAATCGCCTGGATTGTGAGCGTTGTTATTATTTGGTGGTTATATCAATCTCCCAAGTCGCAAAGATTATTGCCAGTTGCGTTTTGTTTTATCTTAGGCGGAGCGATTGGCAATGTAATCGATAGGATGGTCCACGGTTACGTGATCGATTTTTTAGATTTTTATATAGGTAGTTATCATTGGCCAGCTTTTAATATTGCAGATAGTGTGATTTTTATTGGGGCAGGATTGTTAATCGTCGATATGTTTGTCAATAAGGAAGAAGCAAATGAGCAATCTTAGTATTGTTGAAAACAGCGAAGTGATTTTGCACTTCGATTTGAAGTTAGAAGATGGCTCGGCGGCGGATAGCACTAGAGTCAATAATAAGCCTGCTAAGATGGTTATGGGCGATGGTTCATTGACCCCAAATTTTGAAAAGTGTTTGCTTGGTTTGAAGAAAGGTGAAAAGGCATCATTTACCTTGCCGGCTAATGATGCGTTTGGTATGCCTAATCCGGATAATATTTATCATGTTGACCGCTCCAAGTTTGATGCGTCTATGGAACTCAAAGAAGGTATGATCATCGGTTTTGCTCAGCCGGATGGTTCGGAGCTTCCTGGTATTATCAGAGCGGTAGAAGGCTTATCGGTGACGGTTGATTTTAATCACCCCCTGGCGGGACAGACAGTGATTTTTGATGTTGAAATCATTGATGTGATTAACTCATAGTTAAATATAAAGGATGAATGTGATGCAGATCCAATTAGCAAACCCCCGTGGTTTTTGTGCTGGTGTTGACCGAGCTATCACGATTGTAGAACGCGCCTTAGAGATGTTTCCGCATCCCATCTATGTGCGTCACGAAGTCGTTCATAATAAATTTGTTGTGGATGGTCTTAAAGCTAAAGGCGCGGTATTTGTTGCGGAACTCGATCAAGTACCAGATGACTCGATAGTGATTTTTTCTGCTCATGGGGTTTCCCAGGCGGTGCGCAAAGAAGCCGACAGGCGAGGGCTTAAGGTATTCGATGCTACCTGTCCATTAGTCACCAAAGTACATATGGAGGTTACTCGAGCAAGCAAGCGCGGAACAGAATGTATTTTGATTGGTCACAAGGGCCATCCCGAAGTAGAAGGCACCATGGGGCAGTATGACAATCCCAATGGTGGTATTTATTTGGGTGAAACCGCAGAAGACGCTCGTGCACTACAAGTCAAAAATCCAGATGATTTGTACTATTGCTCACAAACAACGTTATCGGTCGATGATACTGCCGATGTCATTGATGCCCTGCGCGAAACCTTTCCAAAGATCGATGGCCCGCGTAAAGACGATATCTGTTATGCGACGCAAAATCGCCAAGATGCAGTAAGAGACATGGCACAACAGTGCGATCTGGTACTGGTTGTGGGAGCAACTAGTAGCTCAAATTCAAACCGCTTACGTGAGCTATCAGAAAAGCTAGGTACACGTGCCTATCTCATTGCCGATGCTGATGCAATAGATCCAAATTGGCTAGATAATTGTTCTCAAGTTGGTGTCAGCGCAGGGGCATCAGCGCCGGAGATTTTGGTACTCGGAGTCATAGAGCGTCTGCAGGATTTAGGCGCTGGCGACGTTCAAGAGCTCTCAGGTCGCGAAGAAAACATTGAGTTTGCAGTCCCCAAAGAGCTACAAGTTAGACAAGTCAGTTAATCCCTTCCTTTTGGCCGGTTGTTTTAGAGCCGGCCATACTTAAGCACCGTTTTTTATACCCATTTCTACTCTGTTGCGTCATATATTTAGTTTATGGTCACAACGGGTATTGGATATGATTTGTATAAAATCACACGCGCAACAACGAGGCATCGGCATGGTCGAAGTTTTAGTAACTATGGTGATTTTGGGTATTGGTTTACTTGGGGTAACGAGTTTGCAGTTTGCTGCAGCCAAACACAATTCGGATGCGTTGGCCAGAACGCAGGCGGTGTTGGCGCTCGAGCAATTCACTGAACGCTTACGCAGTGCTGCGGTAGTAGGTTCTACAGGGGATGCCTTAGTACTCCCTGAAAAATATTTTGACCAGAGTTTGTATCAGTTTGGTCATTTATCTTGCAGCACTGGAGAAAGTCCTTATTTTTGTTACTGTGATGCCTTTCCAGGGGCTTTGACGAATTGTCATTTTTCAACTTGTGACCTAAATCAAACCGCAATTTTTGATATTTACCAAGCTTCTTGTCAAGTGGTCCAACACAATCCTGCGGCCGAACTATCGATGCAGTGTATTGATAATGATGCGACAGACAGTTTGAGCTGTAGTGGTGGCTCTCGACATATTCTTATGGTGCGCTGGCCTTCACTACCCTGGCAAAATCAAGCTCAGTTCCTTTCTACACTTTGCAATCCAAATGAGGGCGATCAATACGCTTGTGTGACTCAAGAGGTCTTTTTTTAATGGTCAGATCCATAAAAGCCCAAGGCTTTTCTTTAGTTGAACTCATGGTGGCCATGACATTAGGCGCGATTGTGAGTGTGACGATCATCCAAATTATGGTGGGCAACTCAGTCACTCAACAGCTCAACCGCGCCCTAGCATCTTCTCAAGAAAACGGTCGCTTCATTATCCATCGCTTGCGTCAAGATGTTTTGCACACCGGTTTGTACAATGAATTATCAGGTAAGCTGGACCGTTCAGTAGATATCGCAGAGGAAGCCATATTTGTTCGGCGGCATCCTATCATTATACCAAACACGTTTGCCAGCTGGTCAGCACTTGGCATTATTGATAGGGATAGTTCTGGCAGTGACGAGCTTGTGATCACCAGGCAACACACTCGAGATTGCCGTGGCTATAGCTTAGGCTACTCTGTTGATACCGAATTTCCAGTTGTGAAT
Organism: Alteromonadaceae bacterium; assembly: GCA_014872805.1. Lineage (GTDB taxonomy): Bacteria > Pseudomonadota > Gammaproteobacteria > Enterobacterales > Alteromonadaceae > Opacimonas. Next base: position 121,743 of record WKFN01000007.1, on the reverse strand, counting down.
CAATATTATGTGGAAGGCGAAACCTTGCGTTGCCGAGGCTTTGACTTACGGGTTTTGAGGGGACAAAAAGTCGCGACCGGACACAACCGTCACAATAGTATTGCATTACTTCAAGGGGTTGTGAGTTTTCAAGTGCTCTACGGATTAGGAAATGCCAATACCGGACAAGTGCATCGTTATGTTACTGCAAGTGAGTTATCTGAACCGATGCAGATAGTGGTCTTGCGTTTGGCTGTATTATTGCGCAGTCCAGAGACGATAAATGTGGATAACACACATGACTTTATCATGCTCGATAATTCTGCAATACAACCAAGCGGTAATTACATTTATCGCCAATTTGAAACAAGTGTGACCTTGCGCAACACTCGCTATCAAGTGCAACGTGGTGAAATATGATCAAACAGAAACGCGGTATGGTGATGATTTTTGCTTTGGTGGTGTTACTAGCACTAACGCTCTTGGGCATTGCGGCACTTGGGAGCAGTACTTTGCAACAAAAAATGGCCGTCAATTCACAACAGCAAGCGTTGCTATTTAATGCCGCTGAGGCAGCGCTTGCCGGAGTAATGTTTGAATCGGAAGACGAACAATTATTAGCAGATGATACTTTATTGGATCCCATCAGTGAGGCACGACAAGGGGATAGTTTGGATCCTATTTCGCAAGCTTTTAGCTGTTTTATTGAACAAGGATTTCCTAGTCGAACAGTGACCAGTGCAGGGTTTAGCCCAGGGACAAAGCATCAACTGAGCGGAACACAGGATTCGCAGAATCGCTTGCTGAGTTGGTCACGTATCGCGTTTGTTCGAGAACAAGCCTGTCGTGGTTCATCTAATGTCATTGGTGGGAGTCATATTCGTTGCCATGTTTTCATAATACGTGGATGCGGTCAGTTAATTGGTAGCGATTATGCTGTCGCGAATACGATGACAGCTGCAGTCTTTGCACCTGTTTCACAATAAAAAGAGGTAGAGATATATGTCAGTTCAGTGTAAGTGCATAAGTCAAACCTTGTTGACTATGACATGTGCTAGTCTATTGAGTGTCGCTGTTAGCCTATCGAGCTGGGCAAGCGATTTGGATATCTATCTTGGTTCTGGCAACGATACGGTAACTTATAAGCCCAATGTACTTTTTATCATAGATACATCTGGCTCTATGTCAAACCAAGATGGAACAGGTAAAACGCGATTGTTGCGAGTGCAACAGGCGCTCAATGAAGCACTCTCTGGTGCAACAAATATCAATGCGGGATTGATGCGTTTTTCCAACAAAGGTGGTTCGATCCTCCATCCAGTGACTGATATCGACCGTTTTGTGCCACCTCAGTTGATTGATACAGTTCAATCTGGAGCAGATGATGCCACCTCTATCAATGGTGAGATGCAAATTTCGACCAATCAATTGCAAATTGCACGCGGTACACAAACCGTTACGACAGGCCTGCGTTTTGTAGAGTTGAATATTCCTCAAGGCGCACAGATCACCAAAGCGTCGTTGCGTTTTGCATCAGCTTTCAGCAACACTGAACCTGTAGATATCAAGATCTATGGCGAATTGAATGGTGATGCCCAAAATTATGCCGTAGGAGCCGCGGTGCATGAACGGGCTAAAACCACTCACTTCGTGGAATGGAACAGCGATAATACCTTTTCTTTTTCTGGAGAATATATCAGTACACCGGATATCACGAGTGTGATCCAAGAAGTCGTCAATCAACCTTCATGGTGTGGACGCAACAATATCGGATTGATTATTGCCGCCACGGGTCTGAATGCAGGTGTTTCACGAGCCGCTTACGCTTTTGAGCAAGGCAATGGGCTGGCGCCTCAGTTAGTCATTGAGTATGATGATACTACTGCTACTGGGTGTGTGGCAGGAACGATGACCTACCGAATAACAAGTCAAGACGAAAATGCAGAAGAACGTGGGAATGGACATCAATCCACTGGTAGCGAATTCACCTTCCAAAATACTTCGAATGAACACATCCCGAGTCCTGCTAGCTACCTTCCCCCTGTGACCGACCTGCAATGTCAAACCAATAATCACATCGTCTTGCTCTCTGATGGTGAAGCGAATAACAATCACAGTGTAAGCAAAATTCAATCATTGCTTGGCAAAACGTGTCAGTCTAGTAGTAGTGAACATTGTGGTCTCGATTTGGTGCGAGAACTTTCTCAGACCAATACCTCGCCTCTCAATGCAAGAGTGATCACTCATACTATTGGCTTTGTGGCTAATGCAACCGCCAATAACTTTCTCAATCAACTGGCACTCAATGGTGGCGGTGGTTTTTATCAAACTGATAACTCGGAAGAGTTGGTTGATGTATTTCAACAAATCTTGCGCACTGTCAAAGACATCAATGCAACATTTGTATCACCAGGCGTTGCAGTGAACCAACTCAATCCCTTAACTCATCGGGATGAATTGTATTTTGCTCTGTTCAAACCTTCTGAGGGCACATTATGGCCAGGCAATCTCAAGCAATACAAAATTCAAGGAAATACTATTTTGGATCAAAACAATGCCAACGCGGTTGATGGTTCAACAGGGTTCTTTTCTGAATATGCGCATTCATTTTGGTCCACGCTAGCGGATGGGAATGCTGTAGGCGAAGGAGGTGCTGCAAGTAAGCTTGGGCTTTCTCGGAATATTTACACGTTTTCGACACCCGGTAATATAGTGGCACCTGAGAATCAACTCCACGAAGACAATACCAGCATCAACACTAGGGATTTAGCTCTCGGATCATTACCTGAACCGGATACTTTGCGCACTAAAGTCTTAAAATGGGCTCGAGGGGTGGATGTACGTGATTACGATGGTGATGGTAATGTGACTGAAGCGCGGCGACAAATGGGTGCCCCGATTCATTCACAACCTGTGATTGTCAATTATGGCACAGATGATAGTGCGATCTTGGTGGCGACCAATCACGGGTTTTTGCATTCATTTGATACCACCACTGGAGCAGAAAATTTTGCGGTCATCCCACGTGAATTACTGAGTAATTTGTATGACTTTTATCAGGATGGTTCAAGCTTTAACCATATTTATGGCTTAGATGGTTCGTTGGTCTTGCGCAGGGTTGGGGATAAAACGTATCTGTATGTTGGGATGCGGCGCGGTGGACAAAACTACTACGCGTTCGACATCAGTGAGAAAGACAACCCCAAACTAGTATTTAAAATAAAAGGCGGAGAGGCTGATTTTACTCAACTTGGTCAAACCTGGTCACAACCCACATTAACCAAAATCAAGATTAGCGATACGATCCGAGATGTGATGATTATAGGTGGAGGCTACGACGATAGCCAAGACGATAAGTTGTTGCGAGCACCGGATAGCCAGGGTAATGCAATATACATTGTAGATGCTAACACTGGAGCTAAGATACTCACTATCAGTCAATCTACTTCAGACCTAAATGTGGCGACCATGTTGTACGGCATACCAGGTCGTATATCGAGTGTCGATCGCGATAACGATGGATTGGTCGATCACCTCTATGCAGCTGATATGGGAGGGCAGCTTTTCCGTTTCGATATCTACAACGGTGAAGTTGGTACGGATTTGATAAAAGGTCAGCGGATTGCGGATTTGGGTGGTGATGATGAAAGCAACCATCGTCGTTTTGTTTATGGCCCTGATGTGACAGAAGTCATCGGACAAGGAAAACCGTATTTTGCCATTACGATTGGTTCAGGTCATCGTGCCGATCCACTTGGCCTGACAATCGATGATAGATTTTATATGCTTAGAGATGAGGGGGTTTTTAAGCGAGACGAATATGGTCGTTTTCGTTTCTTTGACTCAGTGTTAAGCGAATCAGATTTGTATGACGCAACCGAACATTTATTAAACTCTAGCGACAACTTAGCTCAAGAACACGCGAAAAGTGAGCTAAACAGCAAAAACGGCTGGCGCTTTTCGCTCACTCGAAATGGTGAAAAAGTTTTATCCTCCCCATTATTACTGGATTATCAAATATTTTTTACCACTTACACTCCCTCAGCCGGAAGCGATAGTCTATGTGCATCACCAACGGGTCATTCCAGAGCTTATTTAATCGATTTATTTACAGCCAATGCGGTTACGGATTTAGACCGTGATAAAACTATTGATGTGTATGATCGCTCGGCACAGTTAAGTCAAACTGGGATTGCACCAGATCCCAAAATGTTGATTGAAAATATTGTAACCCCTGTAATCTGTATAGGGGCGGAGTGCGAGTCAGCTGTGTTTGAATATGATAATGACGGCAATGAAATTGAATGCCAAGGCGAGTTTGCCTGCTTAGTTCGCAATATTTATGGCCGCTTTAAACGTGTACAACAACAGTCTTGGCGCACTGATATCGAACGTCAGTAACCAAAGCCTGTTATCAAAGTATAGAGAGGTAGCTCTTATGAGTAGCTTAAAAGTCACTGGGTTTAGCCTGATTGAATTGATGATTGTGATTACCATTATTGGGATCATTGCCACAGTTGGTTTTCCTAATTACCAAACTTTCACTCAAAACGCGGGTCGTGTGGCAGCTCAAGCTGATTTGATGTCTTTGGCAGCAGCCTTAGAACGTCACCGTGCCAGTCAGTTTAATTATGCAAAGGCTGCGAGCGGTTATTCGGATACAGGGGCACCTGCCATTTTTCATGCATATTCACCCAGTAAAGAAGCTTCGGCGAATAAACTCTACGACTTGACTATTAACAGTATTGGCAGCCAAGGACAAACTTATATGCTCAAAGCGACACCTGTAAGTTCTGCAGCGAATGCAAATACTGGTGCGTTGTATTATTTTTCAGACGGTCGGCAGGCTTGGGATCGAAATAATGATGGCGTCATTGCTGGGGATGAATATTGTTGGCGGTGTGATTAAATTACTCAGAACAGTTCAAGTTCACACCCGAATTGGTTTCATAAATGCCGTCATTATCACTATCTAGGCTTGTAGAAATCCGTCCTTGCAAAGAAATAAATATGGCTCGAGCATATTGATTATCCTCAGATTGGTCGCAAAACAATACGGTACTTGGTGATGCGCTTAATCCATTCATATAAAACCTTACGACATCACTTGAGCTTGTGAGTGTAACGCCAAAAGGCACTATGGGAAGTGTTTGCAGCAATGTTTCTGTCGCATCCCTTTGATTATTACTATTCTTGTCGATAAAAATCATCTTGGCTTGCCCCCAATCCGTTACACAGGCAGTATAATCAAGGGTAGGACAGATACTCACATCCGTCATCTGAGTGACTGCATGACTTTTGGCAAACTGTAATGAGGCACTTGTCGCATTTAACGAGGCAATAATGCGTTGCTGTAACAACAAACTTTGCGTGCCTGGCACCACAAGAGTGATTGTAATAGTGAGTATGCTGATAGTGATCATGATTTCGATAAGTGTTAGGCCACGTTGACGTTTCATGCATATCTCCTGTTTTGGGTATTTAAGAATTGATTCATTTGCACCTATAATATTAATGCAATATGCATGCTTTTTAGGTATGCTAGAAAGTAGACTTAGTTAACAATAAATACCTATAAAAACAAGGCTAAAGCCTAGTTTTGGTTTGAGTTAAACAATATAGGAATGGTTATGATCGCCAGCGAAATTATCGCAGAAATGCGTGTTCTTCCCCAAATTGATCCTGACTTTGAAGTCAAACGTCGTGTATCATTTATCAAACAACAACTTCTTGCATCACCATGTATGCATTTGGTGTTAGGGATCAGCGGTGGTATTGATTCATGTACTTTAGGGCGTTTAGCGCAACTTGCCGTAGACGAACTAAACGCAGAACGACCTGAACAATCTTTTGCTTTTGTAGCGGTGCGTTTACCTTATGGTACGCAAGCAGACGAAGCGGACGCGCAGGATAGCATTGCCTTCATTCAGCCTACGCATCAAGTGACAGTAAATATCCAAGCGGGTGTTGAAGGGATCCATAATGCAACCTCTCAGGCACTAAACGACGTAAATTTGTTGCCCGATTCGGCGACCAAAGTAGATTTTGTCAAAGGAAATGTTAAAGCTCGTACTCGAATGGTTGTGCAATACGAAATTGCTGGTATGCTAAATGGATTAGTCTTAGGTACTGATCACAGCGCAGAAAATATTACGGGTTTTTACACCAAATACGGCGATGGAGCTTGTGATTTGGCACCGCTGTTTGGCTTGAACAAACGCCAAGTTCGTCAAATCGCTGCATACTTAGGTGCCCCGGAACAGGTTATTCACAAAGCGCCTACAGCGGATTTAGAATCGCTTAATCCACAGTTGGCGGACGAGCAAGCACTTGGCCTCAGTTATGATCAAATTGATGATTTCCTAGAGGGCCGTAAAGTTGAGCCTGAAGTGGCAGACAGACTGATTGCGATTTATCAAAATACACAACACAAACGGGTACCTATCCCGACTATCTATGATGAGTGAGAACACACATGAAAAAAATTGAAGCTATCATCAAACCTTTCAAAATGGATGACGTACGTGAAGCGCTAGCTGATGTTGGCATTAACGGCATGACCGTCAGTGAAGTGAAGGGCTTTGGACGTCAAAAAGGACATACTGAATTGTACCGTGGGGCAGAATATCAGGTGGATTTTTTGCCTAAAATGAAAATCGAAATTGTCGTGACTGACGATGCTGCAGATCGTGCCATTGAGGCTATCGTGTCATCTGCACAAACAGGCAAAATCGGAGATGGTAAAATCTTTGTTTATAACGTTGAACAAGCCATTCGAATTCGCACCGGTGAGCAAAACGACGAAGCGGTTTAATATTCCTAGCAAACCTCTAATAACAGCCTGAAAGATGAATACGTTCAGGCTGATTTTTGTTAGCTAAGTCGAAGACACGGTTTAGTGGTTGTGACCACAACCACCTGCGCCATGAGCGTGACCATGATCAATTTCTTCTTCTGTGGCGGCGCGCACGTCAAGCACTTCAACATTGAAGACCAAACTCACACCAGCTAAGGGGTGGTTACCATCGACAACAACTTCACCTTCGTTGACATCAATGACCATAACAGTTTGCTCACCTTCGTCGGTTTGCGCGCGAAAGGTCGTACCCACGTCGATCTCATTGTCCCCAAATAGTTCTTTAGGCACCGTTTGAACTAGTTGCTCATGACGTTCTCCATAAGCATCTGCTGGCTCAACATCAACGGCAAACGTGTCGCCCTTTACCTTACCTTCAAGTGCATCTTCTAATCCTTTGATGAGATACTGACTACCTTGCAAATGCACCATAGGTTCGGCATTGCCATTGCGTGATGAATCGATTTCGGTGCCGTCTTGTGTCGCGACGGAATAATGCATGGTGACAACGGTATTTGGGGCAATAATCATGTTCAGTTATATTTCCTGTATTAAAGTTATTCTTCGAGTGCATAAGGCAACTCTTCGATAGAAAACGTTACATCAGGTACGTCTTTCAAGCGTAGCACAGTATCATGAGCTAGGTCATTTGGCAAAACTGCCATGGCAATCGTCGCATCAGACAGCTGGCTGTGATTCAAAACTGCGCCCGCTCGGCGCCAGTTTTCACCAATAGCATACTCCAATATAGCTCCTTGGTTTAATGCGATAGACTGGGTACTAGAGATGATAAAACCAGCGCGTTTATTTTTGCCAAGATACTTGGTTCGAGCTACAACTTCTTGCCCCATATAGCAGCCTTTTTTGAAGTCAATAGCGTTGGTAATGCATTGCATATTGAACATTTGTGGTACGTATTCGCTGATTGTGTCATCAGCAACAAACGCGATTCCTTGTTGTATGAGCGTCGCGTTAAATAAAGACGTTACGTCATTTGTGGCGGGTTGCTGAATGAGAGAAAGGGTCAGATTGTCTGGTAGAGTGATAGAAATATCTGAGGTATGTTCAGATACCTGCCAAGCATCCAGAGCCGTTTCAGATTGTTTGGTGGCGACAAACTCCCATTGAGATGAAACGTCTTCTATTTCTACTTTTGAAAAGACAGCGTATTTTTTGAGCTCCGCCATTGAGGCGAGCGCTGCACTTGATGGTGCAATGAATAATAGCTTATCCTCTAATTTTGCGAGGATGAAAACGGCCCATGTTTTGCCTTTAAAATCACAATGGGCACCTAAACAGGCTTGTGCATCGGGTAACGCTGCCACGTTACAAGTGACTTGGCCATGTAAATACTTGACGCGCTCCTCTCCGCTGATCTGAATGACACTATAACCTTGGACTGCGCCAGACCAGGTTTGTTCGAGTTGAGAGTGAGTGCATGGCATAATAATCTCCTTAAAAACACTATTAAAATTGGGTTTAAACTGAGAAATTCAATCTGTAACGCAAGTTTTTTTCAAACTAGACCAAAGCATTGCTCATTCTAAAGTGTTTTTTGGTATACTAAGCTCGATTTGTAATTCATTAGAGATACTATGTTTACTGAAAAAAGACTCAACCGACTCAAATGGGCTTGTCGTCGTGGCATGTTGGAACTCGATGTTTTGTTTTTACCATTTGTAGAGCAGGGTTTTCCCGATCTAGATGACGAAGGCAAACTCGTTTTTGAGCGTTTGCTTACTTGTGATGATCCAGATTTGTTTGCTTGGTTTATGGGGCATCAGACATGTGAAGACAAAGAACTTGCTGGTATGGTTGATCACATCCTAGCACGGGTTAAAGTTTAATCAGCGTGTGCGTCGAGGCTCCTGAACCGCGACGCATCATTGCTTGTGCTTGGTTTGCATGGCCAATTCTCCTCACTCTCCGCATCGAACGTTTATTCATATGCTATCCTCTGCAGGACAAGCAACCACCTTACCTGATCTATCACGGCGCTAGAGTGCGTATAATGAGGTCAAGCCGTTTTCTACAAGAGATTATTTGGCTCGAATTAGAAGATGTTGAAACAAACAAGCAATATTTTATTATCCTGACTAGATGGCAATGCTCGAACCGCACGTATCGTCGCTTGACCAAAATAATAAAACAATCCAACCACGACAGGTAAGCAGTGCTAAAATACTTTTTCAAAAAATCCCATCCAGATGTCGCTAGAGGACTCATTGCGCCAACGTTGCCAAAAACGCATCATTCTGAAACGCTTAACCTTACGACTCGTGCTGACCATATACAGCAATACCATGATGCTTTTCACTGGCCCCAAGCACTATCTGAGTACCTTCATCCCGCGTATCTGGCAATGCACGCTTTGCAAGCACAAGCTCCGCTGATCCTTAATCCCGCTCAGCCTTTTGCCCCAATGGGGCTGGTGCATATGAGTAATTTCATGCATTACACACGTCTCCCAAAATGCGATGAAACGTTAGCAATTAGGTGTGAGTTTGGGCAACTTTGGGACCAAAAACGAGGCTGGGTATTCACCGTCATTACACAAGCAACTGACCATTCAGAAAACGTAATTTTCAACCTTGAATCACATTATTTATCCAGAGCGAAACACCGTTGTCACAGCGATGATATCCCAGCCTATGCTCCAACAAAAATCGTCATTCCTGAAACGGATTCTGTGGCATATAAGCAAATAATGTGTGAGTTTCCCGCAGATTTGGGAAGGAAATACGCGACACTATCAGGCGATTACAATCCCATACATTTACATCCTTGGTTATCGCGTTGGTTCGGCTTTAAACAGCCTATTATTCACGGTATGTGGAGCAAGGCTCGAGCTTTGTCTGAAATTGCGCAAACATGGTCGCAAGAGATCCCTACACTGCCAATTAATTGTTCGGTTCAATTTACGGATTTTATCTCGCTACCCAGTCGAATTACCTTGCATCAAATGCAAGATACTCAGCGGACTGTCTTAGTTGGGTTACCTAATGGAGGTGTGGTAACGCAAACGCATCGACCTTATTTTGTGGTCGAAGTCGACTTGGCCAATGCGCATGGAGATAATATAGTTGGAGATGACGAAGCTAGCGTGTCTGGATGATCTAAGTTGTAGTGCAAGCCACGAGATTCTCTGCGTTGCATGGCACACAGCACAATTAAACGCGCGACGGTTACCAGGTTACGCAGTTCGAGTAAATTATTACTGATGCGAAAGTGGCTATAGTATTCATGAATTTCTTGTTGCAGTAGCTCAATTCGACGCAAGGCCCGTTGCAGACGTTTGTCCGTTCGCACAATGCCAACATAATCCCACATACACAATCGTAACTCATGCCAGTTGTGTTGGATGATGACTTCTTCATCAGAATCAGTGACTCGCGACTCATCCCACGAAGGAATAACTTCACTGTAATGCGCATTGGCTAGCTGTGGCAAAATATGTTCTGCTGCGGAACGCGCATACACAATGCATTCAAGTAATGAATTTGATGCCATTCTATTTGCACCATGTAACCCAGTATACGCGACCTCACCTACAGCATAGACATTGCTTATGTCTGTTTGTGCATTGCGGTTAGTGACAATCCCGCCGCAGCTGTAATGCGCTGCGGGTACAACAGGAATAGGTTGCTGCGTTATATCAATCCCAAGAGAGCGACACTTGCGATAGATATTGGGGAAATGGCTAACAATAAAATCCGCTGATTGATGAGAGATGTCGAGATACATACAATCTGCACCGAGACGTTTCATCTCAAAATCGATGGCTCTTGCGACAATATCACGTGGCGCCAAATCTCCTCGTTCATCGAATTTGTGCATAAATGGGGTGCCATCAGGGTGAACTAATTTGGCCCCTTCGCCACGCAATGCTTCGGTTATCAAAAAATTACCTGCATCAGGGTGATATAAACAGGTCGGATGAAATTGATTAAACTCCATGTTGGCAACGCGACATCCCGCTCGCCAAGCCATTGCAATACCATCGCCACTGGCCACATCTGGATTAGAAGTGTATTGGTATACTTTTGATGCGCCTCCGGTCGCTAAGATAATAAAGCGCGCTTGGATCACATCAATATGTTTGGTTTTGCGATTATAAACATAGGCACCGAGGGCATGGGCATCACGATGTTTGGACATGATCAAATCAACTGCGTTGTATTTTTCAAAAAGATGGATGTTTGGATGCTGAGCCACCGCGTCAACTAAGGTGTCTTGTACGGCAACGCCGGTAGCATCTGCAGCATGTAAAATACGTCGATGAGAATGACCACCTTCTTGGGTTAGGTGATACTCAGAGTTTTTACCTGGTTCATTACGTCGGTCAAAAGGCATGCCTTTGGCAATTAACCACTCCATTGACTCTTTGGCGCGAGATGCGGTGAAACGCACAGATTCCTCATCACATAAGCCAGCTCCGGCAATTAGGGTATCTTGTACATGAGATTCTACAGAGTCTTTTTCGTCAAATACCGCTGCGATTCCGCCTTGCGCATAACGTGTTGAGCCTTCGGTGACATCGGCTTTACTCAAGACTATCACATTGCTAGCGTCGGCCACACTTAATGCCAAACTCAAACCGGCAGCACCACTACCAATGATCAATACATCGCAATTGTGTTGTACAGACACTGAACAAATCCTCGATAAACCTATCAAAAATAAGGGCTCAATAGTAAATTAAACCGGCAAAATCGCAAGTGTTATGGATTTTTTTTCAAAAAAAGGTGATTTTTGTTGAACTTAAGGTGAATATATTAGTCCATAACAGTGCTTGGACGAGGCCTGGGTAACATAAACTATAGGAGTATGGGCTCGAATGAGCGAGCAGTTGACTGACCAACAACTTGTTGACAAAGTGCAACAAGGCGATAAGAAAGCCTTTAATTTGTTGGTGTTAAAATACCAAAATCGAGTGAGTAGTTTAGTTGCTCGTTATGTGAAAAATTCTGGTGATGTAGCAGATGTGACCCAGGAAGCTTTTATCAAAGCTTACCGAGCTCTCCCTAATTTTCGTGGTGAGAGTGCGTTTTACACATGGTTATATCGCATAGCGGTAAACAGTGCGAAGAATTATTTGGTGTCGCAATCACGCAAGCCACCTGCTAGCGATGTTGATGCCCAGGAAGCTGAGTTTTATGAAGGTGCTGATGCACTCCATGAGAATTCATCCCCAGAACACAGTTTATTGACTAAAGAAATTGAAAAACAATTGTATCAAGCTATTGATAAACTTCCGGATGAATTGCGTATGGCAATTACGCTTAGAGAGATGGAAGGAATGAGTTATGAAGATATTGCTAGTGTCATGGAGTGTCCTGTTGGCACAGTGCGCTCGCGGATCTTCAGAGCAAGGGAAGCAATTGACGCAGTGATTGCGCCTTTGATGAATAATGCTTAATTAATAGGATTAACTATGAGTAATAAGCAAGAACAGTTATCAGCATTGGTCGATGGACAGATTCAGGCTACTGATAGCTTGACACTAGATGATGTTTACTCTGATGATATGATGCGAAAAAAGTGGCAGCGCTATCACACTATTGGTGATGTCATGCGTGGTGAATCCGTGACGGTTGCGGATAATAGCTTACTTGATCGCATTGCTGATGCGTTAGACGATGAGCCAACGGTCTTAGCCCCTCGCTCAAAACGCAAAACGCTAAAAGACAACGTTGTCACCTTGTTCAAACAATCCTCTCAGTTTGCAGTGGCAGCTGGCGTGGCAGCTGTGATGATTCTGGGTGTGCAAAACTACAATCAAACTGACGTGCAACCCTTTATGACGGCGCCAACATCTGGCCCTCAAGGTGCGCTTGCACCGGTTAGTTTGTCGCAAACTCGTAATATTGCAAATCCGGATAGACAAGCTGTAGTTGAGCAACGGAAACGAATAAACGCGTTACTCGTTGATCACAAACAACAATTGCAACGCAATACTGTGAGCGACGAGACAGAAGAGCCTGAGCAGCAACCATAGCTGGAATGATTCTGAGGTTTTATGAAAAAGACTCTTAAACTCAAATCCATGTTTTTGGATTTGAGTTTCTTATTTTTAACTATCGTATCTTTGAGTTTTATAGGTCATGCTCAGACTCATTCTAATGATGCCAGCAAAGTCGCTTTGGATGAGTCTATGCCAGCCATGACGGCAGAGTATGCGTTATCAAAGTTAGTTAGGGCAATGGAGCAAACTAACTATGATATGTCTTTGATTGTGTATCGCCCTGGCAGTGAGCCGATACCTTATGTGTGGCGACGGGGTACGCTGGATGGTGAGCGTGTTGAGTTACTCAATGAGCTTAACGGACCAGGCGCTCAGATAATTCGGTTTGGCAAACAAGTCAGTTATTTTGAAGCAGACAAGCCTGCATATACCTTGTCTCAAGAATATCTAAAAGGCCTATTGCCACATAACCTATTGCATGCTCCCGAAGCTTTCTCTCAAGCGTATGATATCATCTATGTTGGGCGTGCCCGTGTGGCCGGCTTAAGCACCCATCAATTGCGCATTGTGAGTAAAGACAAATCGCGTTATAGCTATGCCTTGTGGCTAGATGAGGCGAGTTTCCTACCACTTAAATTTTCAACGTTTACCTTAGAAGGGGAGTTGTTAGAACTCGTTCAGGTCACACACCTCAATGTAACCGATGAAGCACATGCAGATTTTGCTCAAGTAGATCGAGGCACGTTGCCTCCTGTTCAACATCTTAACCCGTCCAAAAACTTTACTTTGCAGTGGACAATCAGCAAACTTCCAGTGGGGATGCAAGAAGTTCAAAAACGCGTAACTCGTCTGGGCATTACCGGAGAGCTAGTCGAACATTTGTTGCTTTCGGATGGATTAGTCGATGTTTCCGTTTATTTACAACCTTCAGGTGAAGTGGCGCAGGAAGATGTATTATTACGCAACCAATCGGATACTTTTTTGGCGCGAGTGAAGGATAACGTTCAGGTGACGGTGATTGGTAAGATCCCTGCACAGACGGCAAATACAATTATGCAGTATATTAGGATTAAACCCTAAATGTTGGAAGAACAAGGCATTATCAAGGCGATTGACACGACCCCTGATGGTAAAACTGTAATTGCAGTGCAGACATCAGTCAAAACTACGTGTGGCACTTGCGCCGTAAAGTCATCTTGTGGGACGAGTGCACTTGCTGAGTATTTTACACCTAAAGCGGATGTGTTGTATTTTGCAACAGAGCAGTCGGTTTCGCTTGGGCAAAAAGTGTCGTTAGGCATACGTGAACAACATATTTTGTTGGCTTCTTTCTTAGTGTATACATTGCCTTTATTATGGTTTGTTGGTGTGGTCGTTGCCCTTCCCACGGTTTTTGTTGATAGCATTTTAGGGGATGAATTAATCACACTTTTTTTTGCTTTAATGACAACCTTCCTTGTGTATCGAATGATTAAAGTCTATCTCAAAACACATGAAGACAAATTTGCGCCACAATTGTGTCATGTTCTACCTGAACAAGGTGTACAAAAGAGCGCACAAATCCCTATCTCACAATTATCAGATAATGTAACAAAAGACTAATTTTGTCGCTTTTAGCCCTATAAACCGATAAAATAGCGTTAATTTGATAAATTGAGTTTTGTTACAACAATATGCTTCATAAAAATATCCGTAATTTCAGCATCATTGCCCACATTGACCATGGCAAGTCAACTCTTTCTGACCGTTTGATTCAACACTGTGGTGGCTTATCAGAGCGGGAAATGGCTGCACAAGTACTCGATTCGATGGATTTGGAGCGTGAGCGAGGTATTACGATTAAGGCGCAAAGCGTGACCTTAAATTACACCGCGAATGATGGTGAGACGTATCAATTGAACTTTATCGATACGCCTGGACACGTCGATTTTAGCTATGAAGTATCGCGCTCGTTGGCTGCTTGTGAAGGCGCCTTGTTGGTCGTTGACGCCGGACAGGGCGTTGAAGCCCAAACGCTGGCCAACTGCTATACTGCGATTGAAATGGATCTTGAGGTAGTGCCAATCCTGAACAAGATCGACTTACCCCAAGCTGATCCCCTGCGTGTTGCAGAAGAAATTGAAGACATTGTCGGCATCGATGCACTCGATGCAGTGCGTTGTAGTGCCAAAACCGGGATTGGCATTGACGAAGTCTTAGAAGATATCGTCGCCAAAATTCCCCCTCCTGAAGGCGATCCTGACGCGCCACTAAAAGCGTTAATTATTGATTCGTGGTTTGATAATTATCAGGGTGTTGTATCTTTGGTCCGTGTCATTGATGGTGAATTAAAAGCCAAAGACAAGATCCAAATCATGTCAAATGGGCAGACCCATATTTGTGATAAGGTCGGTATTTTTACGCCAAAACAAAACGACACAGGCATTATCCGCAGTGGCGAAGTGGGTTTTGTGATTGCCGGTATCAAAGAAATTCACGGAGCGCCGGTGGGAGATACCATCACGCTAGCGAACAAACCAGCTAGCGAAGTCTTACCAGGATTCAAAAAAGTCAAACCTCAGGTATACGCCGGATTGTTCCCTGTATCGTCTGACGAATATGAAGATTTTCGTGATGCACTGGCTAAACTCAGTCTTAATGATGCATCACTCTTTTATGAGCCAGAAAGCTCGGCGGCTCTGGGTTTTGGCTTCCGTATCGGCTTCTTGGGCATGTTGCACATGGAAATTATCCAAGAGCGATTGGAGCGTGAATACGATCTAGATTTGATCACCACTGCTCCTACGGTTGTGTACGAGGTGATTACCACAAAAGGTGAGACCATATACGTTGATAATCCATCTAAGTTGCCGCCAATCAACGATATTGAAGAAATCCGAGAGCCCATTGTTGAGGCTAATATTTTGGTGCCACAAGAATTCTTAGGTAATGTCATTACGTTATGTGTCGAGAAACGGGGCTCACAGACTAATATGGCTTATCATGGTAAGCAAGTTGCTGTCACCTATGAGTTACCGATGGCAGAAGTCGTGTTGGATTTCTTTGACCGACTCAAATCCACTTCACGTGGATTTGCCTCATTAGACTACAACTTTAAAAATTTCCAAAGCGCGGATATGTGTCGTCTAGATATACTAATTAATGGAGAACGCGTTGATGCCCTAGCGGTCATAACGCATAAAGAAAATGCTCAATACCGCGGACGTGAACTTGTCGAAAAATTACGCGAGCTGATCCCGCGCCAAATGTTTGATATTGCGATTCAAGCTGCGATTGGCAACCATGTTATCGCACGTAGCACGGTTAAACAGTTACGTAAAAACGTTATCGCCAAATGTTATGGTGGTGATGTCAGTCGTAAGAAGAAACTTCTTCAGAAACAAAAGGAGGGTAAAAAACGCATGAAACAAGTGGGGAATGTTGAGTTACCACAGGATGCGTTTTTAGCAGTTCTCAAGGTAGGTAAATAATGGCTCAATTGTTTTCAATTTTTCTCACGTGTTTAGCGCTAGGTCTGGGTCTGATATGGCTTATTGATCACTTATATTTTGCGCCTAAACGTCGTGAGGCGGCGGCATCTGCAATGGGGGTTGCGGTCTCTGAATTGAAACAAGAGCCAGAGTTGCCCTACATCGTTGATACCGCGCATCAAATATTTCCAATCATTGCGTTTATTGTGGTGCTTCGCTCGTTTTTGTACGAGCCGTTTCAGATCCCGTCTGGTTCAATGATGCCAACCTTGTTGGAAGGCGATTTTATTTTGGTTGAAAAATACACCTACGGTTTACGCGACCCGATTACACGAACCAAGTTTTATGACATCGATGATCCCAAACGCGGCGATATTTTGGTATTCAAATATCCACCGGATACACGATTAGATTATATTAAGCGAGTGGTTGGGTTGCCAGGAGATCGCATTTTTTATCGTCAAAAGCAAATCACTGTAGTACCGGCATGTCCTACAGGCAACGATTGCGCAAAACCTTTCTTGGTTGATTTAGAACCTGTAGAGAATACAGAGTTTTCACAAAATTTAGTCCCGCTCAATCGCTTTACCGAACAACTGGGTGAGGGCACTCATGATATCTTACAGCATCCAATTTACAGTGCGTCGCCTGCGCAATTTTATCGCCAACCTGGTACGGCATTAGATGAATGGGTAGTTCCAGAAGGTGAATATTTTGTCTTAGGGGACAATCGCGATAATTCTCGCGATTCGCGGTTTTGGGGATTTGTAAAAGAAGAGCACCTGGTCGGCAAAGCTGTCGCCATTTGGATGAGTTTTGATTTTGACCGAACGGAAGCGGACATCTTACCTACATGGATCCCATCGGGTGTACGTTTTCACCGTATCGGCGGTATTCAATGAAAAAAGCCCCGCAAAAGGCAAACAACCCCGGCATTGAGCCGCTAACAATATTAATGAAAACAATTGGGTATGAGTTTAATAATCCTCAATTGCTCGAACAAGCGCTTAGACATAAATCGGCTGGTCAGCCCAATAACGAACGCCTTGAGTTTTTGGGCGATGCGGTGCTGGGAATGGTGATAGCAGATTATCTATTTAACACGTTCCCCAAAACAGCCGAAGGTCGACTTACTCGGATGCGCTCATCTATTGTAAAGGGAGAGACGCTTGCAGAAGTGGCTCGTGAAAAATCCTTAGGTCAATATCTATCTCTTGGCAGTGGAGAGTTAAAAAGCGGAGGTAAAAACCGCACGTCAATACTGGAAGACATGGTTGAAGCCATTATCGGCGCCATTTATCTCGATGGTGGCATGGAGCCCTGTCGTGCCATGCTTCTAGACTGGTTTGAACCAAGACTGAAAGCACTCGATCCCAAGCTTAATCCCAAAGATCCCAAAACTCAGCTACAAGAACATCTGCAAGCGTTAAAACACCCACTTCCTGAATATGATGTAGTGGATATTACCGGTGCAGAGCACAAGCAAACCTTTACCGTGAGTTGCACAAGTGTATTACTGCAAGAATCGGTTGAGGCGGTAGGTAGCAGTCGTCGTAAAGCAGAGCAAGCCGCAGCCAAGCGAATGCTAGAGTTATTATCAGTGAGACCATCATGAGCACACAAAACGATTTACCACAAACTCAGTGCGGGATGGTTGCGATTGTCGGTCGGCCCAATGTGGGTAAGTCCACTATTCTCAATCGCATTATTGGGCAAAAAGTCAGTATAACCTCACGTAAGCCACAAACTACAAGGCACCGTATTTTAGGGATCGATACCGAGGGTGAGCAACAAGCCATTTATGTGGATACTCCGGGGCTTCACAACGAAGAAAAGCGAACAATCAACCGTTTTATGAATCGAGCAGCATCCAGTTCACTTGGTGAGGTCGGCTTGATTTTGATGGTAGTTGAAGGCACGCGATTTAATGACGACGACAAACTGGTGTTAGAAAAAGTCAAAGAATCGGGTTTGCCGGTTTGGCTTGTGGTCAATAAAACCGATAAGGTACAAGATAAAACCGAACTGATGACGCATTTGCAATGGCTTAACAGCTTATTTGAGTTTGCCCATGTTATCCCTGTGTCTGCCAAAAACAACAAGTATATTAACGAATTGCGTGATTTGGTGATGGCGCAATTGCCGCAAAGCGAGTTTTATTTTCCTGAGGAATACGTGACGGATCGCTCTAGTCGTTTTATGGCTGCTGAAATCATCCGAGAGAAACTCATGCGCTATACCGGAGACGAGTTACCCTATTCTGTCACAGTTGAAATCGAGCAATTTAAATTAACTGAAAATGGTGTGTACCGTATCAATGGATTGATCTTGGTTGAGCGTGAGACGCAAAAACGTATGGTCATTGGCAAGCAGGGCAAACACCTCAAAACCATCGGTTCTGATGCGCGACGTGATCTAGAAGAACTATTTCAACATAAGGTATTCTTAGAGTTATGGGTTAAGGTCAAATCAGGCTGGGCAGATGATGAAAGAGCTTTGCGCAGTTTAGGTTATGGCGAAGATTAGGACAGGTAAACCATGAGTACATTCAATCAATATCGTCGTGAATACACACTTGCTACTTTGGATGAATCACAATTAACGGATGAGCCGTTTACGCTGTTTAAAACATGGTTAGATGATGCGATCAAAGCTGACATTCCAGACCCCAATGCGATGACGGTAGCAACAGTCGATTCGTCTGGTAGACCGTCGCAACGCATTGTCCTTCTTAAAGACTTAACCGAAGAAGGCTTTGTATTCTACACCAATCTTGGTTCGCGCAAAGCGCAAGAAATCAAACACAACCCTAATATTGCATTGCATTTTCCGTGGCATTTTATTGAACGACAAGTGCGGGTGTGCGGTGTTGCTGAGCCGTTATCTCGCGCCAAAGTGGCTCAGTATTTTTTTTCGCGACCTAAAGATTCTCAGTTAGCGGCTATTGCCTCTAAGCAAAGCCAGCCTATTTCGACCAAACAGGCTCTATTGACCCAGTTTGCCCAGCTCAAAGAAAAGTTCGCTCAAGGAGAGGTTCCATTGCCTGATTTTTGGGGTGGTTATCTTGTGCGTCCAGAACAGATTGAGTTTTGGCAAGGCGGTGAGCATCGTCTGCATGACCGCTTTGAATACACTAAGCTAGAAGATGCCAGTTGGACCATTCAACGCCTCAATCCCTAATGGTTGAAGCTGGTGATTGATAGTCATTGTCATCTTGATTTAGCCTGTTTTACCGCTGATCTTGATGTGGTTATTCATCGTGCTAACGAGCGCGGCGTAACGCGTTTTTTGATTCCTGGTATTGAGCCCTCCCACTGGTTACGACAGCTTCAGATCCTCAACACATTCCCACAGGTCGATATCGCCTTTGGATACCATCCATATTTCTTACCGCACGCGCTTTGCGCATCAGATATTCCAAAGATGATTGAGCATCTTGCTCATTGGCTTGAACAGCATTCACCCCTTGCCATTGGGGAAATAGGTCTTGACCGAACGCTCCCTCATCCATTGGCTATTCAAGAGTGCATTTTTGTGGAGCAGGTTAAATTAGCCAAAACCTATTCGTTACCACTCATCGTTCATCACCGCAAAAGTCATGACCGCCTATTGGGCTTATTGCGTCAACATCAATTTGAACATGGTGGGGTTGTGCATGCTTTTTCAGGGAACGCGGATATTGCTAGAGCTTACATTGATTTGGGATTCAAACTGGGAGTGGGTGGCACGATAACCTATCCAAGAGGAAAGAAAACGCTTAATAGTATGCTTGAAGTTGGAATAGAACATCTCTTATTAGAAACGGACTCTCCAGATATGCCGATGTCTGGACGACAAGGCCAGCGCAATATGCCAGAATATTTACCGGATGTGCTAACCGTCTTATCAGAAGCTCTGCAGATGAGTCCTAATGTTATAGAAGCACAAACTGATGCCAATTATTCGGCGACGTTCCTAGAGCCTCGTCGCACAGCAATGTAATACCAGCGCATGATTAACGCTCCAAAGACAGCTCCCAAAAAAACGGTCACTAAGACTAAACTCTGTTGGCGTTGAAATGCATCAGCTTGTTGCGCCGTTAACCTTTCATTGGTCAGAACAAAACGAATATAGCCAATATCAACCTGATTGTGCCGAATGTGACTGATATGGACTTGATGAGTATGTGGATTCAATTCAACATCAGCCAAAAAATTGTGCACACTGCCTACACTGCCAAGAGTTTCTCCATAATGATTGAATACTCTGATACCAATAATATCCCCAAGAGACATATAACCAGTCAAAATCACAGACAGTTGCTTTTGAGCTGAAGAAGGAAGGGTATTTCGCGCGTCTAGCTGCTCATGTAACCATGGAGCTAACGAGCCAGCAGCAATGTTGGCGATTTTGGTGCCTAATTCAAGAGTGTAGGATTGGTAAACATTTGCTGAGCGTTCAGATTGCAACGACCAGACTGCTAAAATACCGTAAATGGTCACCGCGATAAAAAACACGCGCCAAATAAATCGAATAACGGGATTTTGCATAGGTCAACTGATAAAAAATACGATACAATACAACCATAAATCAATCTGTACGCAATGCCAAGTATAAACCCATTATGAATCATCTATTTTCTGCGAGCGAGCTTGCTAAGCACCTACAAACGCCTCAACTTTTTTCTTCTAGCTCGCTTACTTGGTCTGCGACAGCATCAGCGCAAGGCGATTATGTATTGACCATCGTTGGGCAATACCTTAATCGCTATATCGTCGAAGCCGTATTGCAAACGCTACCGGAGCAGACTGAGTTTGTGGTTACTATACACAGCCTATCATCTAATTTCGAGTTGGATGCTGTGGTCATACAACTTGATACTCCCGCCACTCATGATTGGCTAATTGCTCAATCAAAACGGTTTAACATTGAATTATTCTGTCAAGCGCATCAGCCAAGTCTGCAAGCTGGTGGTGTGATGGTGATGGATATGGATTCTACTGTTATCCAAATCGAATGCATTGATGAGATTGCAAAGCTTGCCGGTCGTGGAGAGGAAGTCAGTGAAGTGACTGAGCTGGCGATGCAAGGAAAGTTAGATTTTGCGCAAAGTCTTGTACAAAGGGTTGCCTGTCTTAAAGGCGTTCCTGCAATTCAACTGCAACAAATACGCGATGGTATTCCGTTAATGCCAGGTATTAGCTCGTTAGTTACTACCTTGCAAGCACATGGTTGGCATATTGCCATTGCTAGCGGTGGTTTTACTTATTTTGCGGATTACGTAGCGGCTCGACTCGGTTTAGTAGAGGCCGTTGCCAATCAACTTGAGATAGTCGATGGCGTTCTGACGGGCAAAGTAATCGGCGCTATCTCAGATGCGCAAACTAAAGAAGATACT
The DNA here is from genome assembly GCA_014872805.1 of Alteromonadaceae bacterium. Taxonomy (GTDB): domain Bacteria; phylum Pseudomonadota; class Gammaproteobacteria; order Enterobacterales; family Alteromonadaceae; genus Opacimonas. Next base: position 100,096 of record WKFN01000007.1, on the reverse strand, counting down.
TTAAAGCGCTTGGCACAACAGCATAATATTCCCTTGTCACAAACTATCGCATTGGGTGACGGAGCGAACGATCTTGTGATGATGCGTGATGCTGGCTTAGGTATGGCGTTTCATGCCAAACCACTGGTGCAAGAGCAAGCGCAATGTGCAATTCGTTATCACGGTCTGAATGCAACCTTATTTGCACTTTCAGCTTAAGAGGCAATGACCGTTTCGAGCAATGTTTTTTGGTTGTCGGCGAACACCTTTTGCACCGTTTAGTGATATTTCCTTTGCGCTTGTATGGCATTGCAATAAAATACTATCGACTTAACGACAAAATTATTTATTTTATGGCTAAGAAAAAATCGACGTATGTGTGTAGTGAGTGCGGTACTGAACACCCTCGCTGGCAAGGGCAATGTAATGGTTGCAACGCATGGAATACACTTACTGAGATGAGTGTAAATCAGTCGGCATCGCCAGCAGTGCGCAATTTTTCCGGCTACGCAGGTGCCACGAGTGCCAAAGTTGAGACTCTATCAAGCATTGATTTGGCCGCTTTACCGCGCTTTAGTTCAGGATTTCATGAGATGGATAGGGTGCTTGGCGGCGGTATTGTTCCCGGTTCCGCCGTACTCATTGGTGGCTCACCTGGCGCGGGCAAATCGACCTTGCTTCTGCAAGTAATGTGCTTATTAGCACAACAAAAGTCAGTATTGTACGTCACCGGTGAGGAATCACTGCAACAAGTGGCCATGCGAGCGCAACGGTTAGGTTTAGCAAATGATAACCTGAAATTATTAGCCGAAACGAACATTGAACAAATTTGTCAAATAGCACTACAAGAAGCCCCGGATGTCATGGTCATTGACTCCATTCAAGTCATGCACGTCCCTGATATCACCTCAGCACCAGGAAGTGTATCACAAGTCCGAGAAGGGGCTGCGTACCTGACCCGTTTTGCCAAACAAAATCACGTCGCGTTATTAATTGTCGGTCATGTGACCAAAGATGGGTCTTTGGCGGGGCCTAAGGTACTAGAGCATTGTATTGATTGTTCTATGTTGCTAGAAGGTGATGCAGACGGTCGGTATCGCACTTTGCGCAGTCATAAAAATCGCTTTGGCGCAGTCAATGAACTCGGTGTGTTTGCGATGACTGAGAAGGGCCTAAAAGAGGTCAATAACCCGTCTGCGATTTTTTTGTCACGAGATGAGCAACAATCTCCAGGTAGCATTGTGATGGTAGTGTGGGAAGGCACGCGTCCACTACTCGTTGAGATTCAAGCGCTCGTTGACCATTCACAAGCTCATAATCCCAAACGGGTTGCCGTGGGTTTAGAACAAAATCGCATGGCAATGCTACTGGCCATTCTTCATCGTCATGGAGGTTTATTAATGAATGATCAAGATGTGTTCGCCAATGTGGTTGGTGGGGTCAAGGTCGCCGAAACCAGTGCAGATTTGGCATTATTATTGGCGATGGTGTCGAGTTTTCGTAACCGAAACTTGCCACAAGAGTTGATTGCGTTTGGTGAAGTGGGGTTGTCGGGTGAAATTCGACCGGTTCCGAATGGGCAAGAGCGCTTAAGTGAAGCCGCCAAGCACGGCTTCAGAGTGGCCATTGTCCCCAAGGCAAACACGCCTAAACGAACCATCCATGGGATGCGGGTGATTGCCGTATCGCGTTTGAGTGATGCGCTTGAGGCAATTCAAGAGATTTCTTAACGCTACGACTGTCACAAAACATAAATACACATAAATAAATGCATTTAACATTGACCTGATTACTTATTAGGCGTATTCTAAAGGTGTTGTCTATAGACGCATTCCCTACAGTTCCAGTCGTTGTTTTATCCTCTGCTTGCACTTTCGATTGCCTTCTATGGCAACTTTTTAGCTAATTAAATTTAGCTGTGTTTATTTATTTATATCTATAGGAAAAATTATGTCGGACGTTTCAACCGGTATCGTAAAATGGTTTAACGAATCAAAAGGATTTGGCTTCATTCAACAAGAAAATGGCCCTGATGTGTTTGCACACTTCCGCGCAATCAAAGGTGACGGTTTCCGCACTTTGAATGAAGGTCAAAAAGTACAATTTACTATCGGTCAAGGCCAAAAAGGTCCACAGGCAGAGAACATCGAAGTTATCTAATTTCGATACTGTACACCAAAAAAGGGGCTTGATAGCCCCTTTTTTATTGGAAGTCTACTACTTGGTAATCTTCTTATATTTCAAGCGATGCGGCTCAACCACATCTTGACCAAAGTTTTCTTTGAGCCATGCCTCGTAATCCGTGTAATTGCCCTCATAGAAGTTGATCTTACCTTCATCTCGGTAGTCCATTATATGAGTTGCAACCCGGTCAAGGAACCAACGGTCGTGCGAGATGACCATGGCACAACCAGGGAATTCTAATAACGCATTTTCCAATGCACGTAAGGTCTCAACGTCCAAGTCATTAGTTGGTTCATCCAATAACAGTACGTTCCCTCCGGCTTTGAGAAGTTTGGCCAAATGCACCCGATTGCGCTCACCACCAGATAAATCTTTGATGAATTTTTGTTGATCCGTACCCTTAAAGTTAAAGCGAGAACAATACGCTCGGGCATTGATTTCAAAATTGCCAATACGAATGATATCTTGCCCATCGGATATTTCTTGGAAGACGGTTTGGTTTTCATTCATGTGGTCGCGGAACTGTTCAACCGAGGCAATTTGTACTGTGTCTCCCACATCAATGGTACCGCTATCGGCTTGTTCTGCTCCAGTAAGCATTCTAAAGAGGGTGGATTTACCTGCACCGTTTGGACCGATAATGCCAACAATAGCACCTTTGGGCACAGAGAAAGACAAATCATCGATCAACACTCTGTCACCGTATGATTTGCTCAAGCCATTCACATCAATGACTTTATCACCGAGGCGCTCGCCTGGTGGGATGAATAGCTCATTGGTTTCGTTTCTCTTTTGATAATCGCCGGTCGAGAGTTCAGCAAAACGAGCCATACGGGCCTTGGATTTAGCTTGACGACCTTTCGGATTTTGTCTGACCCACTCAAGTTCTTGTTTAATCGACTTTTGACGTGCACTCTCTGCTTTTTCTTCTTGTTCTAGACGCTTGTCTTTTTGTTCTAGCCACGATGAATAATTGCCTTCCCACGGGATCCCTTCACCACGGTCTAATTCTAAGATCCAGCCAGCAACATTATCCAAGAAATATCTATCGTGAGTTATCGCTACGACGGTGCCATCATAATCGTGTAAGAAGCGCTCGAGCCAAGCCACACTTTCAGCGTCCAAGTGGTTGGTTGGTTCGTCAAGCAGGAGCATGTCAGGCTTTTCGAGTAGTAACTTACACAATGCCACGCGACGACGCTCGCCTCCAGATAATTTGCTAATGTCTGCATCCCAAGGTGGCAGGCGCAAGGCATCTGCAGCTCGTTCTAGTGCAGCATCTAGGTTATGACCATCTTGCGCTTGAATAATCGCTTCAAGCTTCCCTTGCTCGGCTGCCAGTGCGTCAAAATCTGCATCTGGTTCGGCGTACGCGGCATAAACTTCATCTAAGCGAGTAAGTGCATGCTTGACTTCACCAAGCGCAAGTTCGATATTGCCACGCACATCTAAAGACTCATCAAGTTTTGGTTCTTGCGGTAGATACCCGACTTTTATGCCAGGTAGGGGACGCGCTTCACCTTCAATATCGGTATCTACCCCGGCCATGATCCGTAACAAGGTGGATTTACCTGCGCCGTTTAAACCTAACACACCAATTTTGGCGCCAGGAAAAAAGCTCAGGGAAATATCTTTTAAGATGAAACGATTCGGCGGGACGATTTTGCCGACCCTGTGCATGGAGTACACGAATTGTGCCATGAGATCCTCTAAATAATTGAAAATGATTAATCGTGTGTAATTTTAGCATTGTGTCGATTCTCCACAACTGCTTTTTACAGTAGGGTAATTTCTGCACACAAAATTTTGTTGAATCAACTTAGATGATTTATGATAACACATATAGCTTTGTCAAAGAGATACGCATGAATATCCAAGCCCTTGCCGACCACCTAAATGCAACCTTACACAATCTTACCCAAGATGAAGCCGCGCAAATTCATATTACCAAAGTGGCGCCACTCGATGAGGCTCAAACAGGAGATATTACCTTTTTGAATGACAAAAAGTACCTGTCAAAATTGCCTGAATGCCATGCCAGTGTGGTGATATTGACGGAAGCACTTGCCCGCGATTACGCAGGTGCGGCGTTGGTGATGAAAGACCCGTATGTTGGTTTTGCGCTGGCTGCGCAACAGCTCGATCCGACCCCGCGTCCCCAATATGGGGTCCATCCCAGTGCAGTCATCGATGACACAGCTCAAGTAGGGGCTAATGCCAACATTGGCCCAAATGTGGTGATTGAAGCGGGGGCTATTATTGGTGAAGATGTCACGATTGGTCCGGGCTGTGTGATTGGGGTAAATGCAGTCATTGGTTCTGGTTCAAATATCCATGCGAATGTAACGATTTATCATTCCTGTCAATTAGGTCAAAAAGTTGCAGTACTCAGTGGTACAGTCATCGGCCCAGATGGGTTTGGCTATGCCAATGACGCAGGGACGTGGCGCAAAATCCCGCAAACCGGACGCGTGATCATTGGCGATAATACCGAAATCGGTGCGTTGTGTACGATCGACCGTGGCTCACTTGCTGACACGGTGATTGAACACAACGTGATCATTGATGACCAAGTACACATCGCTCATAACTGTCAGATTGGCTCTGGCTCGTGTTTATGCGGTGCAGTCGCCATGGCGGGCAGTGTAAAAATTGGCAAAAATGTAATTGTCGCCGGTAGTGTCGCGATAAATGGCCACATCAAAATTTGTGATAATGTGCAAATAACCGGCAATACCATGGTCACATCAGACATAACCGAGCCCGGGGTGTATTCCTCTGGCATGCCACATGCGCCATACAATGAATGGCGTCGAAACTCAGTGCGTTACAAGCAATTAGACCAGCTCGCCAAACGAGTGAAAGCACTGGAAACAAAATAAATCATTTTGATAAAAAGTTTTAATGGGTGCACTGCTAGGTTTTTGCTTAAAAATTGCGTAAAATGCCACTTTAAACATAACCTTGCTCAATCTATAGGTATTTGACTTATGCTACAGCGCAACATGAATATTGCTGATTTCGATCCTGAATTAGCCAAAGCCATCGAACTTGAAAATCAACGTCAAGAAGATCACATTGAACTTATCGCGTCAGAGAACTACTGTTCGCCACGCGTTTTGGAAGCGCAGGGTTCGCAGCTAACAAATAAATATGCGGAAGGTTATCCTGGTAAGCGTTATTACGGTGGTTGTGAGCATGTTGATGTAGTCGAAAACCTTGCGATCGAGCGTGCCAAAGCCTTGTTTGGTGCAGAATATGCCAACGTACAACCTCACGCAGGTTCACAAGCAAACACTGCCGTATTTGGTGCTTTGCTCAACGCAGGTGATACTGTATTGGGTATGTCCTTAGCACACGGTGGTCATTTGACCCACGGTTCTCATGTTAACTTTTCAGGCAAAATTTACAATGCAGTGCAGTATGGTATTGATGCGGATGGTGTCATTGATTATGCCGAAATTGAAGCCTTAGCATTAGAGCATAAGCCCAAGATGATCATCGGTGGCTTCTCGGCCTACTCAGGTGTGGTGGATTGGGCAAAATTCCGTGAAATCGCTGACAAAGTGGGTGCATACTTATTAGTTGATATGGCGCACATTGCTGGTTTAGTCGCTGGTGGTGTTTATCCAAACCCAGTGCCTCACGCTCATGTGGTGACAACGACTACGCATAAGACTCTGGCTGGACCTCGTTCTGGTTTGATCTTGTCTGCGTGTGGCGATGAAGATATTTACAAAAAACTGAATTCATCAGTTTTTCCTGGCAATCAGGGTGGTCCTTTGTGTCATGTGATTGCAGCGAAAGCCGTTGCTTTTAAAGAAGCATTGGAGCCAGAGTTCAAAACCTATATGGCGCAGGTTGTGAAAAACGCACAAGCTATGGTTTCAGTGTTCCAAGAACGCGGCTATAAGATTGTTTCCAATGGCACGCAGAACCACTTGTTCTTATTGGATTTGATTGATAAAGACATCACAGGTAAAGACGCAGATGCGGCGCTAGGCCAAGCTCATATTACCGTGAACAAAAACTCAGTTCCGAATGATCCACGCTCACCGTTTGTTACCTCTGGTTTACGGATCGGGACACCTGCTATTACGCGTCGCGGGTTTAAAGATGCTGAAGCAATGCAAGTGGCTAACTGGATCTGTGATATTTTGGATAACATGGGTGATGAATCTGTTATCGCTCGAGTCCAATCAGAGGTCAGCGCTTTGACTAAGCAGTTCCCTGTATATGCGTAGCACTTTCGCTGTACAATGATTATGATTAACCGGCTATATGCCGGTTAATTTGTATATGGAGTAGAGCATGCATTGTCCTTTTTGTCATGAGCAAGACACCAAAGTCATCGACTCACGCTTGGTCGCGGATGGTCATCAAATCCGCCGCCGGAGGGAGTGTGCGTCTTGTAGAGAACGGTTTACTACCTTTGAAATCGCAGAACTAGTAATGCCTAGAGTAATCAAACGCGATGGCACTCGTGAACCGTTTAATGAAGACAAGTTGCGTGCGGGGATTTTACGCTCCTTAGAAAAACGCCCCGTCTCAGCCGAGAAAATCGAAAAGGCCATCGTCGAAATTATGTCCAGTATTCGTGGCACTGGCGAGCGTGAGGTGAATACTGAGTTTGTCGGTACCCAAATCATGAACCGTCTCAAAAAGCTCGATCAAGTCGCCTACGTGCGCTTTGCATCGGTCTATCGCAAATTTGAAGACATTCGTGAATTTGGCGAAGAAATTGCCAAACTAGGTCAGCAGGATCTCGATCTCGAATGAGTCTCTCGAACTTTGATTATCAAATGATGGCGCGCGCTCTGCGTTTAGCCAAGTTAGGTGAGTACACAGCACGGCCAAACCCAATGGTTGGGTGTGTGATCACCCAACAGGAGAGTATCGTCGGAGAGGGACATCATCACCAAGCAGGCACAGCGCATGCTGAGATCAACGCTCTGCACCAAGCTGGAACGAGAGCCAAAGCAGCCACGGCCTATGTCACCCTGGAGCCATGTGCTCACACTGGCCGCACAGGGCCTTGTGCCAATGCGCTGATAGACGCGGGTATTGGCCGTGTGGTGATAGCGATGCGTGACCCCTTTCCCGAAGTATCGGGCAAAGGCATTGCTAGATTAAAAGCCGCAGGTATCGTTGTTGACGGCCCTTGTCTAGAGCAGCAAGCCAGAGAACTTAACGCTGGTTTTCTAACTAGAGTCGAGGCTAAGAGACCTTTTGTAACGCTCAAGATGGGGATGTCTTTGGATGGCAAAATCGCATTGAGCAATGGGCAAAGTCAATGGATCACCTCGCCGCAAGCCAGAGCAGATGTCCAATTACATCGCGCTCAATCCGATGCGATCCTAACTGGTTCAGGGACAGTCCTCGCAGATAATCCAAATTTGCAAGTCCGAATGAACGAAGCGCCTCAGGCGTTAAAAGATGTTTTATTGCGCAATCCATTAGCGCAATTTGAGCAGCCTTTACGTGTGGTATTGGATTCACATAACCGTGTTGGCGAACAAGGCATGTTCCAATCCGCTAATGCTCCAGTGTGCGTGTTTAATGTGATACAAAATGATGCCCTACCAACTCATAATAAACAAATTCGTATACCGCTTGTCGCTGAAGGTCCTAATTTGAGTGTCATGATGGAAAAGCTTGCACAAATGCAACTCAATCGTGTCTGGGTTGAAGCCGGTTCCGGGTTAGCGGGTGCTTTACTTGAAGGGCACTGCGTTGATGAACTTGTCCTTTATCAAGCACCAGTGATTCTTGGGGATAAAGCTCAAGGCGCTTTTGCAATCTCTGATTTAACTCAATTGCAAGATGCGGTAAGATTCAAACTAAAAGAACAGCGTACCATCGGTCCTGATCAAAAATTCATTTTCTCGTTAGAACCTTAGGAAACCTTATGTTTACTGGTATTATTGAAGCAGTTGGCACTATCACTGGGTTAACGCAAACGGGTAAAGATATTAAACTCAAAGTGCACTGTCCTAATTTGGATATGTCAGATGTACAGCTTGGCGACTCCATTGCGACTAATGGTGTATGCTTGACCGTCGTAGAATTTGGCAATGATTATTATTGTGCGGACGTCTCGACAGAGACCATTAAGTATACCGGTTTTGCACATTATACTTCGGGCATGCAAGTTAACTTAGAAAAAGCCATGCTACCGACCTCTCGTTTTGGCGGTCACATTGTGTCTGGTCACGTGGATGGCGTGGGCTCGATCAGTCGAATCATTGACCAGCATGAATACATTGAAGTCTGGGTCAAAATGCCGCAAGACATCGCTCATTATATTGCTCATAAAGGCTCTATTACCGTGGATGGAGTAAGCTTGACAGTGAACGCACTGGCTGGAGATGAGTTTATGTTGTGGCTGATCCCGCACACCTTAGAAAAAACCATTATCGGACAATACAAAATCGGAACTCAAGTCAATCTTGAGGTCGATGTGATTGCTCGATATTTAGAACGCCTCATGCAAGGTCAAAAAGAACATAATAAACAAGACATTAGCATGGCATTTTTAGCTGAAAACGGCTATTTAAAATAGGAAACACAGACGCTTATGTCCACCTTTAATACCCCTACAGAACTGATTGAAGATATTCGCCAAGGCAAAATGGTCATTTTGATGGATGACGAAGACCGTGAAAACGAGGGGGACCTCGTTATGGCGGCAGAACATGTCACACCTGAAGCTATTAACTTTATGGTCACTCATGCACGTGGTTTAGTCTGTTTGCCAATGACAGCTGAGCGTTGTCGTCGTTTAAAATTACCATTGATGGTCGACAAAAATTCAGCTCAGTTCTCGACTAATTTTACGGTTTCCATCGAAGCTGCGGAAGGGGTGACAACGGGTATTTCAGCTGCGGATAGAGCCACTACCATCTTAGCTGCCGTCAACCCAGATGCCAAAGCAACAGATATTGTACAACCTGGGCATATTTTCCCTCTCATCGCCAAAGAAGGCGGTGTACTTACACGTGCTGGGCATACTGAAGCTGGCGTGGATTTGGCGCGTCTGGCTGGCTGTGAACCGGCGTCAGTGATTGTCGAGATCCTAAATGAAGACGGCACGATGGCACGTCGTCCAGAACTTGAAAAATTCGCGCAAAAACACGGGCTTAAAATAGGCACGATTGCCGATTTAATTGAATACCGCAATCACAACGAAACGACGATTGAAGAAATCGCGCGCTGTCATTTGCCAACTGAATATGGCGAGTTTGAGCTAATTACTTACAAAGACGTGATTGACGGTGAGCTGCATTTTGCACTCATCAATGGCGAGATAGACTCAACCCATCCGACCACGGTTCGCGTTCACTTGCACAATACGTTTTCTGATTTGTTGGCTTCTACTCGAGGTATGAATCGGTCTATGAATTTGGCCAAAGCGATGTCACGTATCGCGCAAGACGGTGGTGTATTAGTGTTATTAGGTGCTAAAGAAGATCTAGAAGGGCAAATCAAACAGTTTGCCGCAGAAGACCGCGGTGAAGTGGCTCCTGGAAAAACGTGGCAAGGCAGTTCTCGAACTGTAGGTATTGGCTCACAGATATTGGAAGCTTTGGGGGTCAAACAAATGCGTTTGTTATCTAAACCCATCAAATATTCAGGTTTATCCGGTTTTGGTTTAGAAGTTGTTGAGTACATCAGCGATTTTTAGTGAGACCACTGGCATTTGTGATATACTCCAAACCAAATTTTTATTAAGGAATTCATTCATGAACGTAATTGAAGGCAACATGCGCGCAACGGGCAAAAAATTTGCCATTGTTGTATCGCGATTTAATAGTTTTGTTGTGGAGTCTTTATTAGAAGGCGCGTTGGATGCACTCGAACGTCACGGTGAAGTCAGCGATTCTGATGTCACAGTGGTGCGGGTGCCAGGTGCTTATGAGTTACCACTCGCCGCCAAAAAAATCGCTAATCAAGGCCAATATGATGCCATAATCGCGCTAGGTGCAGTGATCCGTGGGGGGACGCCACATTTTGATTTTGTAGCGGGTGAGTGTAATAAAGGTCTGGCGCAAGTGTCGTTAGAATTTGATATTCCTGTGTCATTCGGTGTGATTACTACAGACAGTATTGAGCAAGCGATTGAGCGTTCAGGAACCAAAGCAGGGAATAAGGGAGCGGAAGCTGCTCTTGGTGCGTTAGAAATGGTCAACGTGATGTCGGCCATTGATGAGGCAACTGCGTGAGTCAAAAGATGAAACCTGCAGCGCGTCGTCGGGCGCGCGAAATGGCATTACAAGGCGTCTATTCGTGGATGCTGTCGAACAACGATGTAGCCAGTATTGAGCTCAATCTTGCGACCACAAACGAGATGGGCAAAGTCGACATGCCCTATTTTCAAGAGTTATTGCAAGGTTCGATTAAGCAAGTAGCGGATTTAGACGTGGCAATAAAGCCTTACTTAGGCCGTTTACCTGAAGAACTGGATCCCATTGAAAAAGCGATTTTGCGTATCGCTACCTATGAGTTGACGCAACGTATTGATGTACCATACAAGGTCGTGATCAATGAAGCGATTGAGTTAGCTAAGGTATTTGGCGCAGAAGAAAGCCACAAGTTTGTAAATGGTGTACTTGATAAAGCCGTACGCACATTGCGCAAACACGAACAAGCCTAAATTTAGACACGTGTCCGTATGCAAGAGTTTTCACTGATTGAAACTTTTTTTGCACAATCCTCTGCGGGCACAAATCATTCTCAAGTTGTCCTTGGAATTGGCGATGACGCCGCAATATTAGATGTTCCACCTGAACAACAACTTCTTGTCAGCACCGATACACTCGTCAGTGGTGTGCATTTTTTTCCAGATGTGGCTCCGGCGGACTTGGCCTATAAAGCGCTCGCAGTTAATTTGAGTGATATGGCAGCGATGGGGGCGACTCCAGCTTGGGTCTCACTCGCACTTACGTTACCTAAACTACCGCCGCAATGGTTATCAGAATTCGCGCGAAGCTTCATGCAAACGTGTGAGGATTATCAGGTTGCATTAATCGGTGGTGATACCACTTCAGGGCCCTTATCGATTAGCGTAACGATCCATGGTCTCATTCCTCATGGCCAAGCCATACGACGAGATGGTGCACAAGTGGGTGATGATATCTATGTTAGTGGAACATTAGGCGATGCTGCTGCTGGGTTGAATATTCTAAACACACAAACGGTTCATGAGGCACTAGACATTATCCAGAATAATTTGCTTGAACGCTTATTAAGACCCACGCCGAGAGTGTTGTTAGGCAAGGAATTGATAGGTTTGGCAAGCAGTTGTTTGGACGTCTCTGATGGGTTGGCGGGTGATATCAAACACATCTTAAAGGCCTCATTCGTAGGCGCTCAGATTGATATCAGTGCACTACCTTATTCTTCTGAACTACTTGATTATGTGACAAAAAAGCAAGCACAAGAGTATGCTTTAACTGGCGGTGATGATTACGAGTTGTGTTTTACTGCGCCAAAATCACATTCAGCCGAACTCCAACAGATTGCTCAAAAGTGTAATGTGCCTATCACCAAAATAGGGCATATTACTGAATCGGCCAACAGCCTGTTATTTATATCTAATGGACAAACGTTTAAACTCCCCAAGGCCGGATATGAACATCAATTTTAAGGATAAAAGATGCTGACAGCCGAACAAAAAAAAGCAGCCCCTTGGTTTCATCCTGTGCATTTTTTATCCTTTGGTTTTGGCAGTGGCTTGCTGCCAAAAGCACCTGGAACGTTTGGCTCATTGGCCGCTTTGCCTTTACTTTGGCTACTGACAGATATCAATTTGATGATGTTTGTTATTGTGACGCTAGTAGCTTGTATAGCTGGGATTGGGCTTTGTCATTACACTGCTCAGAAATTACAAGTGCATGATCATGGAGCCATCGTCTGGGATGAAATAGCCGGCATGCTGGTGGCGTTTATAGCCGTCCCTTTGGCGTGGGATACGGCTTTGCTTGGCTTTGTCTTGTTTCGTTATTTTGATATCGCCAAACCCAGTTTGATTGGCGTTATCGATAAGCGCTTCGACGGTGGTTTAGGGATCATGTCAGACGACATAGTCGCTGGTCTTTGTACGCTAGGGTGTTTACATATTTACTTGATATTTACCCATTAATAAACGCGTTGACTTGAGCGACGATTCCAGCGCCATCGATTTGATGTTCGGCATACATTTCTGCCTGAGTGCCTTGCATAATGAAGGTATCCGGCAAGCCACACTGAAGCAACTTAACCTGGGTTTGTGTGTTAAACAAATATTCAGCCACTTCTGAACCCGCGCCACCTTTGATCGCACCATCTTCTAATGTCACGAGTAGTTCGTGAGTCGCAGCTAGGTCTGTAACCGCTTTTTCATCAAGGGGTTTAACAAAGCGCATATCAACTAGGGTTGCGCCTAGCGCTTCAGCAGCCTTCTGAGCTTCTGGCAACAGAGTACCAAAATTGAGTATCGCAACGTTTTTTCCTTGTAAAATGCTTCGCGATTGACCCAAAGGTATCGCCGCCATGTTCGATTCAATTGGCACATTAGGCCCCCCTCCACGAGGGTAGCGCACCGCCGCTGGTCCTTGATGTCGATGACCGGTGTATAGCATTTGTCGACACTCATTTTCGTCAGCAGGCGTCATGATCACCATGTTAGGTATACAGCGCATGAAACTGATATCAAAGGCACCTTGGTGGGTGGGACCATCGGCACCGACAATACCGGCGCGGTCAATCGCAAATAACACAGGTAAGTTTTGTAAGGCCACATCGTGGATGAGCTGGTCATAAGCACGTTGTAAAAACGTCGAATAGATCGCAACTACCGGATGTAATCTTTGCGTTGCCATACCCGCAGCAAGGGTCACTGCGTGTTGCTCAGCAATCGCCACATCAAAGTATTGCTCAGGGTAGGCTTGTGAAAACTTGACCATGCCAGACCCTTCTCGCATAGCTGGGGTAATCGCCATGAGTTTTGGATCGACTTCGGCCATATCACATAACCATTGACCAAAAATCGCCGAATAAGAGGGTGACGTTGGTTTGGCTTTCGGTAGTGCTTCATCGGCAGGGTTGAATTTAGGTACGGCGTGGAATTTGATCGGATCCTTTTCGGCTACTTCATAGCCTTTGCCTTTTCGGGTAACTACATGGAGGATTTGAGGCCCTCTGTTTTGACGCATGTTACGTAAGGTATCAACCATACTTTTAACATCGTGCCCATCAATTGGACCAATATAGTTGAAACCTAATTCTTCAAAAATGGTTCCAGGCACGACCATGCCCTTAATGTGTTCCTCAGCCTTAGAAGCGAATTCCTTGAGTGGGGGTACGTTAGATAACACTTTTTTGCTACCATCGCGGATCGTATTATAAAAATTCCCAGTCAACAGGCGCGCTAAGTGAGAATTTAAGGCGCCAACATTTTCGGATATCGACATTTCATTGTCGTTCAATACGACGACTAAGTCTTTGTCCAAATCCCCGCCGTGATTCAATGCTTCAAATGCCAAGCCTGCGGTCATCGCGCCATCGCCGATGACCGCGACGGTTTTGCGATTTTTGCCTTCTTTATCTGCTGCGATAGCCATACCGAGAGCAGCACTAATAGATGTCGAAGAATGGCCGACAGCAAATGTATCGTACTCTGACTCTAATGGCCAAGGGAAAGGGTGTAATCCGTCTTTTTGGCGAATGGTCGACATGCGTTCGCGGCGCTCGGTTAAGATTTTATGCGGATAGGCTTGATGACCGACATCCCAAACGAGTTGATCAAATGGGGTATTGTATACATAGTGCAGTGCGACCGTTAATTCGACTGTACCAAGACCCGATGCAAAGTGTCCCGACGATTGGCTGACACATGCTAAGAGATATTGTCTGAGTTCACCGGCTAACTGAGGAAGTTTATCCTTAGGCAAAGTGCGTAACTCTGCCGGATTGTTCGCCAACGCTAATAACGGGTAGTGGTCGAGTGAGAGGGTCATGGTATTCATTGTTATTTTAATAATTCCGTTTAATTATATACTGTGCAAAGTCCCTTAATGGATCCGTATGATAGGGTAATTGCTTCAAACTGGTCAACGCTTCGCTGTAGAGTTTGTCTAGGTAATTCTGTGCTGCATTGAGTCCCAATAGCCCGGGGAAAGTGGATTTGTTGGCTTCTTCGTCTGAACCGCTGGGCTTGCCTAATGTAGCGCTATCACCGGTCACATCAAGAATGTCATCTTGCACTTGGAAAGCTAAGCCGATTTTTTGAGCAAACTGCAGCAAAGCTTTTTGTGCACTTTCATCAATCCCTTCAGCAAGAGCCATTGGAATCGAGACACATGCTTGCAATAATGCGCCGGTTTTTAGTTGATGTAATTCTGTCAGTGTCTTGACATCAATTTGTTGATTAGTGTGAGTTAAATCAATCGCTTGGCCGCCGCACATACCGGCGTAGCCTGAAGCATTGGTCAAAAGTCTCAAACTGTTTATTTTCTCTTCTGCGATAAGCAATGCGTCGTTGACAACCATCTCAAAAGCCATGGTTTGCAGTGCATCACCAGCTAAAATCGCCATGCCTTCGTCAAATAAAATATGACAAGTAGGTTGACCACGGCGCAAGTCGTCGTCATCCATTGCGGGCAAGTCATCATGTACGAGTGAATAAGCGTGAATGCATTCCACTGCGCAGGCTAGATTGACCACTTTTGCGAATGATAGATTGAGCATCTCAGCTACCATGGTCATCAATAACGGCCTGACACGCTTGCCGTTGCTCAACAATGTATATTTCATTGCATCCGCGAGTGGCGAGGCTTGTTCTGGTAAACTGTTGACGTGTTGCTCTAATTGATAATCAATTCGGGCGCGCACATCAGCATGGTACTGTTCGAATTTCATGAGTCGCTTGAATTTTAGGAAGGATTATTCGGGCTCAAAGTCCGTCAAAGTCATATTGTCTTGAGCAAGTATTTGTACTTTTTGCTCGGCTTCTTTAAGCTGGGCTTGGCTGGCTCTCGCTAGCTTGATTCCTTGCTCAAATTTACTTAACGCGTCAGCTAAAGGCAGATCACCTTGCTCCATTTCGGTCACAATGCGTTCGAGTTGTTGCATCGCTTCTTCAAAACTGGGCGTATTGCGTTCGTTAGCATCAGACATAAGACATCCTGTTGGGATTCAAAATTTACTGCATTCTAACAAGGAATCAGGAGTTTGGGTATGTTTGGTATGTGATTTTCTAATTTAATCTCTAGTAAATTCGCACTATGCCGATCATTGAGGTAGTAATCGCCGAGTTGAAATTCGAGTCAATCAAGGTAAGCCTAAGTTTTTAGAAAAGTTACCAGCGACGGGTAATCCATAACCGTCACTGATACCTCTACCACACGAAAAAAAGTTAGCGGAATTGCATGTTTTGGGTATGTTGAGACTTGCCAAGTAATAGTTGTACTGTGCTAATGGTTCTCTCGCGAAATCCGCCTTCACAATAATTTAGATAGTATTCCCACATTCTGGCAAAACGTTCGTCATAGCCTTTTTGTTGTAATGAATCTAAATTCGCTAAGAATGTTTCATGCCAGTGTTTAAGCGTTTGGGCATAATCTAGACCGATATCATGCAAGTCTCGAATGCTAAAATCGGTGTACTTTTTGATGTGTTGATTAATAACATATTGTGAAGGTAAAAAACCGCCAGGAAAAATGTATTTTTGGATAAAATCCACACTGTTGGCATAGCTGTCGTAGCGTCTGTCATCAATCGTGATCGCTTGGAGCAGCATCAACCCATTGGGCTTGAGTAAACTCGAGCACTTTTCGAAGAAATTGCGCAAAAAGCGTTTTCCAACTGCTTCAATCATCTCGATGGAAACCACTTTGTCGTATTGACCTTCTAATAAACGATAATCGCGTTTGAGCAGAGTGATACGATTAGCTAGACCTTCTCTAGCCACCCAATCTTCAGCCCAAGCATACTGTTCGTCCGAAATCGTTGTTGTTGTGACTTTACAGCCATAGTGTTTGGCTGCAAAAACAGCAAGGCCGCCCCAGCCAGTACCTATTTCTAGAAGATGGTCGGTCGGACTAAGCTGCAACTTATCACAGATTTGCTTGAGTTTATGTTCTTGCGCTTCGCTCAAACTGGCATGTTCATGAGGATAAATTGCACTGGAGTACATCATGTTGGGGCACAAAAACTCGGTATAGAGATCATTGCCTAAATCGTAGTGAGCTTGGATATTTTTTCTGGCTTGGCTGACCGAGTTTCGTCGCAAAAAGTGCTGCACCTTATTTACAGGCATAATCATCCATTTAAAGCGCTTTTCCCATTTGTCCAACACCGGCAAATTGCGTGCAAAGATCTGGATCACATGCGTTAGATTGGGCGTATCCCAAAGCTTATCCATATACGTCTCACCGGCAGCCACACTGCCACCCAGTAATAACTGGCGATAAGCTTTGCTGTTGAGAATATTGACTTCTGCATGCAAAGTTGAATCAGCGTTGCCAAATTGGCCAACTAAGACCCCGTTTTCAGTTAAGGTTAAATACCCATCAGGGAGGTGATTAAGCACTCCAATAAAGGCCGACTTAGCCCATTTATCTATAATGCTAACGGATTCGTGTTGTGCGATGGATTGTTCTAATTGTGACATAATTTTACTTCTCACTTTGTATCGCTGGAGGGTTATCTGGTTTGCCCGGATGACCATAAAACGGCGTGCGTTTAATAAATAGTTTTACTGCTTGCCAATAAATGCCGATCACCGTTTTGAGTGTCATACTTGGAATTTGGCGTCGCAATTGTCGCAAATTCTTGACAGATAACTCGGACCTATTAAGTGCAATACCCGCGACAAATTCTTTGTCTTCACGGTGACAACTTAATACGAGTTTCAGGGTCTCAGCGGGTTCACTTATTTGCCAATGGTATGTCATATCCATCGGGTTGAAAGGGGATACATGAAATGCTTTTTGCGTAGGTGCTTGTTCTTTCAGATCGACCAAATAATAATGGCGTTCGTTCCATGGTGTATTACTTACTTCCGCCAACATATGGCTAAACTCGCCTTCTCGTCGAATGTAATAAAAATTAACAGGGGAAAAATACACGTTCAAAGTCCGAGTTTGCCCCAAAAAAAAGACCTCTCCTGTAATTTCTTCACCATCAGAAAGAGTGTTGGCCTTTGCTAATATAGCGGTTTGTAAATCGCTAATATGTGGCGCACAATAGTCTTTGCGCACAAAAGATAACCAGCCTCTGCGATTGATATGCAGCCCATTGAGACTATCCAACCCCTCAATTTCACTGAGTTTTAGCCAGAATAAAGCAATATCATACTGAAAAGCATGTTTTGTGGGTTTAACTCGTTCATGCCAAACCGTGCCACGATAAATGGCACTCTCTAGTGACTGCGCTGCGAGGCTCACAAAGACTCCCCAAATTTGGCACACACTTCTAATGCACTGCGCACCCCATCTTCGTGGAAGCCGTTATACCAATACGCACCACAAAAATAGGTATTGTCTACCCCACAAATGTGCTCTTTGCGTTGTTGTGCCGCGACCATCTCTGGACTGTATTGGGGATGAGCATAATGATAGGTACCGAGAATTTTGCTGGGGTTAATCGCATCGGTATTGTTTAATGTAACGCAAAATGTCGGAGCACACTTTAAGCGTTGTAAAATATTCATATTATAAGTGACCGAAGCAGCTTTATGTTCTTCGTCTTCTTCACCCTTAATTACGTAATTCCAGCTTGCCCACGCCAAAGGGCGTTTGGGTAATACTGAGGTGTCAGTGTGCAGCACGACCTCGTTCATGGCATACGGAATTGCTCCAAGGATATCCTGCTGATCTTTACTCGGGGTATCTAACATGGCCAGCGCTTGGTCGGAATGACAGGCAAAAATCACCTCATCAAAAACTTCATCTCCGTTTGAACTGCTGACAATCATGCCAGCATCTGTTTTACGCACAGAGGTGACGGGAGAATTCAGGCGGATCGAGTCTTTGAATCCTTCCGTTAACGGCGCAATGTACTCTCTTGAGCCGCCAATAATGGTGTACCACTGAGGGCGGTCAGTAATGTTTAGGAGGCCGTGATTATTAAAAAACTGCAAAAAGAAGCGCAATGGAAAACGCTTGGTATCCGCCAGCGACATGGACCAAATGGCAGCGCACATTGGCAAGATGTAGTTGTCTGTAAAATCCGCAGAGAGATTATGATGTTGGATGTATTCAAAGAGCGTTTTATTTTGCTCTGCATGCGCTAGTGCATCGTCGCTCTTACACAATTTGTTAAATTTGAGAATGTCGCGAATGATGCGCCAAAATCGAGGACGCAAAAAATTGCGGCGCTGAGCAAACAATGAGTTGAGATTATTACCATTGTATTCGATGTTTTGCGCGTGATTTTTGACGCTAAAGCTCATTTCTGTTGGCTGTGCGTTCACCCCTATTTGATTCATGAGTTGATTAAAATTTGGATAGGTCCAATCGTTAAAAACGATAAAACCAGTATCGATGGCGTATTCTTTGCCATTCACCGTGACGTCTTTGGTAGCGGTATGACCGCCAATGTAATTGTTAGTTTCAAACACAATAATATCGTGTTTGCGGTGAAGTAGATATCCGCAGGTTAACCCAGAAATACCGGTACCAATGATTGCGATGCGTTTTTTCATGCTGTGTGTCTTTTGGTTTGGCGCATATTCATAGCGATTTTGTGCTGCCATGATTGCGGTAAACAATGCAAAAAGCGCAAGATCAGGCTCAAGCGCGTAGGGAAATAAATACTGGCGCGACGACTTTGAATGCCATTTAAAATGTCCTGTGCCGCCTCTTCAACGCCAATCACTAGTGGCATAGGGAAATCGTTTTTATCGGTCAGTGGCGTTTTGACAAAACCAGGTGAAATAGTCTGAACCTCGATTCCTAGATGACCATAATCGACGGCCAATGATTTAGCCATGTAATTAAGAGCCGCTTTACTAGCACCATAAGCCGCGCTTCGAGGAAACGGCAGTAAGCGAGCCAGACTATCGACAAACACCAGTTTGTTGCCAGAATTAAGTGATGGACTCAATGCCTCAATGACGTTGGCCACACCTTGCACATTAATTGCAAATACACGTTCAAACAACCTTGCGTCAAAATGCGGTAAATCAACATATTCACAAGTACCGGCGTTCAGTAATACGATATCGGCAGTGATGCCTGCCAATGCTGATTGAGTGTCAACTAAGTCCGTGGCATCGAATTGACAAACAGAGATGTTATCCATCTCACTCATTTCATCAAGACGTTGTTGGTTGCGACCACAGGCTATGACATTAAACCCTCGTTGTGCTGCCAGTATTGCAACAGCTTCGCCAATACCTGAGGTGGCACCGGTGATCAGTAATGTTTTCATGCGCGCATACCGTATTTAATCTTTTTGGTGATAGCACCAAGGATTGGGATATGTTCATATACCATTTGACCTAAATCGTAATAATCTCGGTGATAAAAAATTTTGTCGTCACGTACTTTTAATAAAGTCATGCCATCCACATCAATTGTGCGACCGCTGTTTAGTTTTGGTGTGGCAAACGACATCACCCAATTGACTGAGTACTGAGATAGATCAGAGGGCTTAATTAGTTTGTGCTCTGCAACAGTTGTAATACTAAAGTCGCAGTGCTTTGCCCCCTGTAATAGCTTGTCAAAGTAAGCGGTTAACTGACCCTGTCCGCGATGCACGCCGATGGGATCGATCAGTTCTATATCATCACTATAAATCAATTTGATATCAGTAAGTTGAGATGATTTTAAATCATTATAAAACGCGCAAAATTGATCAATAATCGGCATACAAAAAATAGATAAAGTGTTTCGTATTATTTACAGTAGTAAATGCAATTTGGATCAACAAGTTTTTTCTGTTCAAAGTTAATCTTTTCGTAGGGTTGAGCTGTATAAATGGTGTAAGTTTATTTGAGGATCGCAACATTGGTTACATTACCCCTTTTTCCTTTATCCGCGCACGTTCTTCCTGGTGGCAGAATGTCATTGCGTATTTTCGAAGCGCGTTATGTGCGCATGGTTAAAGAAGCCTGCGCAGCGGAAACAGGGTTTGTGGTTTGTATGCTCAATGCAAAAGGCAACAAAGACAACAACGAACACATATACCCGATTGGTACATATGTTGAGGTGGTTGATTTTAATATGTTGGATGATGGTTTTTTAGGGATCACTGTGGAAGGTCTGCAATGTGTCAAAATTGAACACATTGCCACTGAAAGCGATGGTCTTCGCATTGGTGATTGTGAAATGATATCTCCGATGGCTTTTAATGAAAACAAAGCCGAGTTACATCCGATGGACAAACGATTAGAGGAAATATTCGCTCGCTATCCTGAAGTGAATACTTTATATTCAGAGACCAAGTTTGATGATCCGATTTGGGTCATCAACCGTTGGTTGGAGCTACTTCCCGTGGATGCAGAAAAGAAACAAGCTTTTCTAGCCAGTGGCGATTGTACAGAGATTGTACAATACCTCTCGGAACTAGTAGAATAAAAAGTTGTCAAACAATGGAAAGCCAGTGTGTTCAGTACCATACTTCACTGGAGCCCTACATGTTGATTGGAATGACATTGGATAATTCTAAGAATAACTGCAAGCCCGCTGAAGTGGCTGATGAGATGTCAGCAGCTTTGGTCGAAGTGGCTAATGAGCGTTGTAAACGATCTTATGCAAAGGTGTTTTCGTATTTTGCACCAAGATTGCGTTCTTATGCGCTAAAACAAATGGGCAATGAAGCTCTGGCAATGGAAATGGTGCAAGACACCATGGCCAATGTTTGGCAAAAAGCGCATCTTTTTGATGCGAGTAAAGGGTCACCGTCGACATGGATTTTTACGATAGCCCGTAATATACGCTTCGATATGTTGCGTAAATTACAAAACAGAAAGGAAGATATTTGCTCGGATGATTTGTGGCCGGTGTTGTGTGAGCAGACACCAGATGCCAATGAAACATCTCTGGACGAACAAATAACTTTAGAGCAAGTTGGCCAGTTGTTTGAAAATTTGCCTGACAAGCAACGAGCCGTTATAGAAGCCATTTATTTAGATGGTAAATCGCAGCAAGAAGTAGCAGATCAACTATCGATACCATTAGGTACGGTTAAAAGTAGGACCCGTTTAGCTTTGCAGCGATTGAAGGATATGCTAGAAGATCATGATTAAGTTCCACCCAACCGATAAGCAGTTGACTCAATTTGCCGAAGGCAACATTGCTGCTACTCAAGCTTTGGTCATTTCTGCCCACTGTGATATGTGCCCTCAATGCCAAGAGTTCGTTCAAACAAAAAGTTATGAATTTGCTCAAGATATCGAAAACATACATGCGCATGAACAAACCGATCCAGCATTTGAAAAAATGCTCGCGGAAATTACTACCTTGCCGATGCTAGATGTGCGACCAGACATCACGCCTCGTATTGAGCTAGATGGTAAGTTTTTTGATGTACCCAAGCCATTACGGCGCTATGTTAAACTCACTGGTAATTGGTCAAAATTACTGGGCAAAGTGTGGCAGGCGCCTGTAGAAATTGGCGGAGAGTATGTTGCGAACTTTATTTACATGGAAAAAGGCGGCCAAGTGCCTGAACACACCCACAGAGGTAATGAATTGACACTTGTGGTTAATGGAGAGTTCTCTGACGGACTCAACGAGTATGATTCAGGTGACTTTTTGATGATGGACAGTGAGCATGTACACGCTCCAATGTCTGACGCAAAAGACGGTTGTTTGGTGTTCAGTATTGTTGACCAACCGTTGCATTTTACTTCTGGTCTAGCGCGGTTGCTCAACCCGTTTAGTCACTTGTTTTTCAAATAACATTCATCATAAAAAAGCCGTTTCTAAAAAACGGCTTTTTTGTTTGTGTGTGATTTAGATAAACTCACTGTCAGGGTAGTTCAACTTCAAAATTTTAATCGCATTATTCTTTAGCTCGTCTAAACCTAGTTGGTCGTAGGCCGACACCATGATTTCTAAAGCGGGTTGAACTTGTGCGGTATCGCCAAAATATTCAAGCACGTATTGGCCACGGTTTGCAGCGGCAACATAAGCTCCTCGGCGCATGTAAAATCGCGCAATAGCAATTTCATACTTTGCTAAGCGGTCTTTGAGGTAGGTCATGCGCTTTTGTGCATCCGCGGCATATTCACTTTCTGGGAAACGTTCAATTAAACGTCTAAAGTCATTAAATGCTTCACGCGTCGCAGTTGGGTCGCGGTCAGAGCGATCAATATTCAACAGGTCTTGAAACAAGTTGGTATCTGAGTCCATATTGGTTAACCCGCGCATGTAAAACGCATAATCAACGTCTTTATGATTTGGATTTAAGCGGATAAAGCGGTCAACCATTGCCAAGGCTTGATCGGCATCACCGGACTTATAATAAGCATAAATCAAGTCCAATTGGATCTGCAAAGATAGAGGACCAAATGGGTAGCGTGAGTCAAGATTGCTTAAAGTTTCAGCAGCGCCATTGAAATTACCGTTTTTAAGCATTTCTTTGGCCACTTCATAACTTGCTTCAGGACCAAGCAATTTAGCTTTTTCAATTTGTTCTTCATCAGCGGTATTACTGCAACCAGCAAGTGCGATAAGTGCTGATAAAGCAATGATACGTCCCATTTTTGGCATGGATATCACCTTGTTGTTATCGTTGAATTATATATACGGATAGTATTATTACACACCTTGTGAATGAAACTGATATAATTCTCATAGATTTTTTTTTAAATACCCATCTATGTCTAATTCATCGTCTGATTCATCACAACAAGTCCAATTAACTGGCATTATCGATCAAACTCAGTTTGATCGTCGTTTAGACCAAGTTCTCGCTGAGATGTTCCCTGAGTATTCACGCAGTAAACTCAAAGAGTGGATTATCGCAGGCTTCGTCAAACTAGACGGTGAAACTATCACAACTCCAAGGCTCAAAGTGTCAGGCACAGAACAAGTCGACATTGATGCAGTTATAGCGGTTCAGGTCGAAAATATCGCTCAAGATATCGAGCTAGATATTATCTATGAAGACGAATCGGTATTGGTCATTAACAAGCCTGCTGGGTTAGTTGTGCATCCAGGTGCGGGTAACCCAACCGGAACGGTATTAAATGCTCTACTTGCCCACCACCGAGAGATTGAAACGGTTCCTCGTGCGGGAATTGTACATCGACTCGACAAAGACACGACCGGATTAATGGTGGTCGCTAAAACTTTAGCCGCGCAAACTCATCTTGTTGAGCAATTGCAAACTCGCGTGATGAGTCGTGAGTACGAAGCGTTAGTGTACGGTACTATGGTAGCTGGAGGGTATGTTGAAGCCCCTATTGGTCGTTCAGCAACAAAACGCACCGCCATGGCGGTGAGAGAAACGGGTAAAGATGCAGTGACACATTACCGTGTGATTGAAAAATTTCGAGCCTTTACACATCTCCGTCTCAAACTAGAGACTGGTCGTACTCACCAAATCCGTGTGCACATGTCGCATATCAAGCACCCTTTAATCGGAGATATTTTGTATGGCGGTCGTCCACGCTTACCCAAGGCGGCTAGCCAGGATTTTGCTGAGGCGTTGAGAGGATTTAAACGCCAAGCATTGCATGCAGCCCAATTGTCATTCTCACATCCAGAATCGGAAGATTGGTTGACCTTTAATGCACCATTACCCGATGATTTTATCGCAATACGAGACGCGTTGAGAACGGATACCGCTGAGCATGGCTTGGATGTAGACTGATTATAGATGTGATCTAGGTCAAAATAATTCTGATATTTTTGCTTGAAAGTTAACCAGCGAATACCCATTCATTGAGTATGTGAATACTAAAGAGATATTCGTATGCGACTAGATAAGTTTACGACCAAATTTCAAACAGCGATTTCTGATGCTCAATCTATGGCGATTGGGCGAGACCATCAATACATTGAACCGGCACATATCATTACGGCCTTATTAAACCAACAAGGTGGTTCGGTGCGCTCTGTGTTGCAACACGCCAACGTGAACCTGAACAGTTTGCGGTCGGCACTTGCTCAAGCCATTGAAAAGCTTCCTAGAGTACAAGGAGTGGGCGCTGAGGTGCAATTGAGCCGAGAGTGCATCAATCTGTTCAACTTGTGCGATAAGCTCTCGCAGCAATACAATGATCAATATATTTCTTCTGAATTGTTTTTACTGGCCGCAGTACAAAGTAGTGGAGCAACCTCTGAACTATTAAAAAGCGTTGGAGCAAGTGTCGAAAGTATCGCCAACGCTATCAATGCTGTGCGTGATGGTCAGGCCGTGACGGATCAAAATGCAGAAGACGTGCGCGAAGCTTTAACTAAATACACCACAGATTTAACCGAGCGAGCGACGCAAGGCAAGCTCGACCCTGTGATTGGCCGAGATGATGAAATTCGGCGCACGATTCAGGTATTGCAACGTCGTACCAAAAATAACCCTGTATTAATCGGCGAGCCTGGCGTAGGTAAAACCGCTATTGCCGAAGGACTTGCTCAACGTATCGTAAACGGCGAGGTACCCGAGGGCTTAAAGCACAAACGAGTATTGTCTTTGGATATGGGCTCACTGATCGCGGGGGCCAAATACCGCGGGGAATTTGAAGAGCGCCTCAAAGCGGTATTGAATGAATTATCCAAAGAAGAAGGCAACATCATTTTATTTATCGATGAGTTGCACACAATGGTAGGTGCGGGCAAAAGCGATGGTGCAATGGATGCAGGCAATATGCTCAAACCCGCATTGGCTCGAGGGGAATTGCATTGTGTCGGTGCGACCACTTTAGATGAATATCGGCAATACATCGAAAAAGACGCAGCACTTGAACGCCGTTTCCAAAAAGTGTTGGTCGATCAACCTTCAGTGGAAGATACCATTGCCATATTGCGCGGCCTAAAAGAGCGCTACGAGTTACATCATTCTGTGGATATTACCGATCCAGCAATTGTGGCAGCTGCGACGTTGTCGCATCGCTATATCTCAGACCGTCAATTGCCGGATAAAGCGATTGATTTGATTGATGAAGCTGCTTCGAGTATTCGTTTGCAAATCGATTCCAAACCAGAAGAAATGGACAAACTCGAACGTCGCATTATCCAATGGAAATTAGAAGAACAAGCGCTTTCAAAAGAGACCGACAAGGCCTCTATCAAGCGACTTTCCGACATTGAGATTGAGCGCGAGCAAGCTGAGCAAAGATACAAAGAACTCGAAACAATATGGTTGTCTGAAAAAGATGCGATGCAAGGCACACAATCGATTAAAGCTGAGCTTGAACAAGCCAAGATTGATCTGGAAATTGCGCGTCGTGCAGGCGATCTCAATCGTATGTCAGAACTACAATATGGACGAATTCCAGAGTTAGAACAGCGCCTTGAAAGTGCCAACGACCAGGGTGAAGTCGACACGCAGCTGGTCAAAAACAAAGTGACCGATCATGAGATTGCCGATGTACTATCGCGTTGGACAGGCATTCCAGTTGCTAAGATGCTCGAAGGCGAAAAAGAAAAGCTCATTCGCATGGAAGAGGTATTGCACAACCGTGTGATTGGTCAAAGTGAAGCAGTCAGTGCCGTGTCGAACGCAATTCGGCGTTCTCGAGCAGGTTTGGCTGATCCGAATCGTCCAATCGGCTCATTTTTATTTCTCGGCCCAACGGGCGTGGGCAAAACCGAATTATGCAAAACCTTGGCTGATTTTATGTTTGACAGTCAAGATGCCATGGTGCGCATAGACATGTCTGAATTTATGGAAAAACACTCAGTAGCGCGCTTAGTCGGTGCTCCTCCAGGCTATGTAGGCTATGAAGAAGGTGGTTATTTGACCGAAGCTGTGCGCCGTAAACCTTATTCAGTCATCTTGTTAGATGAGGTGGAGAAAGCGCATCCAGATGTGTTTAATATCTTATTGCAAGTGCTGGATGATGGACGCTTAACCGATGGGCAAGGGCGCACTGTGGATTTCAAAAATACCGTTGTCATTATGACCTCTAACCTCGGTTCGGACATCATTCAGGATAAGGCAGAGCAAGCGCAATATGATGAGATGAAGCAACTTGTGATGGATACGGTTGGTTTGCATTTTAGACCTGAATTTATCAATCGAGTTGATGATATCGTCGTATTCCATCCGCTTGGCTTAGAGCATATTCAATCAATCGCCAAATTACAATTGTTGGGTTTGCGTCAACGTGTGTTGGATAAAGGCTATAAGCTTGAGGTGTCTGGTCGCGCGTTGGAGCAAATCGCTAAAGTCGGCTTTGATCCTGTGTATGGTGCAAGACCACTTAAACGCGTGATTCAACATGAACTTGAGAATCCCCTTGCATCAGCACTATTGGGTTCTGAAGCGCAAGGCAATACCATCAAAATCGAAAGTCAAGACGATGCCTTAACGATTGAATTTGTGAATAAGTAGGATCTATTATCTGGATATCGGCGCGCAGTGATTCTGCGCTCTTTTTGTAGAAACACTTTGTGTTCTGCAAACAAGCGGTCTATCTGATTTTGGGGCTTCCCTCATAATCTGAGCAACCGTTTGAGGCAGGGTATTGATGGTGAAAAAGTCGCCTCTATCTCCATGTTCGCTTAGCAAAATATTGAATCTATGTTATCTTATCGGCAAATAATCAGTAGGGTTAAGCATGTCTAACAAACCTAAGAAAGGAATTTACCTTTTACCAAATTTGTTGACCACAGCAGGTTTGTTTTCTGGGTTCTATGCCATCGTGGCGTCGATGAATGGTCATTTTGTCGCGGCGGCGTCTGCAATTTTTGTGGCAATGATTTTTGATGGCTTAGATGGTCGTGTTGCACGCATTACTAATACGCAAAGCGCATTTGGTGCAGAATACGATTCGATGGCGGATATGGTGTCATTTGGGGTAGCGCCAGCGTTAGTTGCATATAATTGGGCGTTGACGGATTTTGGCAAGATTGGCTGGTTGGCGGCGTTTATTTTTGTTGCTGGGGCAGCTTTGCGTTTAGCGCGATTTAACACTCAAGTTGGGATTGCAGATGCAAGGTTTTTCCAAGGATTAGCGAGTCCGGCCGCTGCTGGCATTGTGGCAGGGTATGTCTGGGTAGCGCAAGAATATCAGTTTGATGCGGGGATTCATGCTTATCCAATGGCGATTATTACCGGTCTTGCTGGGTTACTGATGGTTAGCAACTTCAAGTATAACTCTTTTAAAGAAGTGAATTGGGCTGGCAAAGTCCCATTTGTTGCCTTGTTATTGATTATGTTGGTCTTTGTGGTCGTGGCGACCGAGCCTGCAGTCGTGCTGTTTGTGGTATTTGCTATATATGGATTAGCGGGACCGATCAACACATTCAGAACCGTAGAAAAAGTAAAGCTTGAAGATGTGGTTTCAGGCGATGAGCACGATGAAGATGCGGAATTGACCATGACCGATGAGCAAAAAAACGCAAATTCGGACAAATAACCACCAATCAAAAATTAATTCATACTTTAACGGCTCAAAGCATTGACTTATACCACCGTTTCAGTAGAATGCGCTTCCACGTCAAACGACACTCGATTTGACGGTGATTAGAGATCTGCGCGTGCGTAGCTCAGCTGGATAGAGTACCTGGCTACGAACCAGGCGGTCGGAGGTTCGAATCCTTCCGCACGCGCCATCTATTTCCTTAGATGTAAAATGAAGGAGGCGAACCGACTGGAGGTTCGACTAAAACGCCTGGAGCGTTTTAGCTCTGCACCGAAGTATGAGGTGCACCGCGCAGTGGCGAGGGCAGGAGCCCGAGGTAATCCTTTCGCTTCACCCGCTAGGGCGCGCCATCTATTTCCTCAGATGTAAAATAATGGATATCAAAGGATAGAATTAGAATTACCCCGCAGAGGTGGGTGAGTGGCTGACTAAATCGTCAGGAACGATTTAGCACAACGCAAAGCGTCGCCCGAAGGGTGAGTATCAGGATGATACGAGTGAAATCAGCACCAAAACCTTTGTAAAGGACAGAATTATAATTCCCCCGGAGAGGTGGGTGAGTGGCTGAAACCAGTCCCCTGCTAAGGGACCATACAGTTTGTAGCTGTATCGAGGGTTCGAATCCCTCCCTCTCCGCCATTCTCCAATTGAGATTGGCATACAATCAGATTTTAAAGTTTTGCGCGTGCGTAGCTCAGCTGGATAGAGTACCTGGCTACGAACCAGGCGGTCGGAGGTTCGAATCCTTCCGCACGCGCCACTTACAAAAATGCCACCGTTAGGTGGCTTTTTTGTGGGCGCAAGGAAGATGAGAACCGAGAGGACGTTCGACAAAACGCCAGGAGCGTTTTGAACTGCCGAAGGCATACGGTAGCGGCGAGGGCATGTGCTTATACCAACTTCATTACTTCGCTCACTAACTTGGCTATTCCACTCTCAGCTTGCACGATGTTTTCCGCAAGCATATACGCAGGTGTTGTGACGAGTTTATGTTGTTCATCAATGACAACCTCCCCTACCTGTACTGAACAATGTTGAGCCCCCATAGCGTTCAGAGCTGATGCGGTATCTTCATCCGAACCAATTGTTGCTTTAACGCCTTCTCCATAAATATGTGAGCAAAGCGCTGGCGCAATACACATGTAGCCTGCAGGTTTGTGCGCGTCTTTAAATTCTTTGGCTAGGTCGAGTAATTGAGAGTTAACCGTCATATTGGTCCCGTTAAAGGCAAAATCAGATAGATTTTTTGCGACACCAAAACCACCTGGAATAATCAGCGCATCAAAATCATTCGCCACACATTCAGATAATGGCTTGATGTTGCCTCTGACAATGCGCGCAGATTCAATGAGCACATTACGCGATTCGGGCATTTCTTCACCGGTAATATGGTTAACAACATGATGCTGCGCCTGGTCAGGTGCAAAACATTGATAGTTTGCGTCGTTCTTTTCGAGGTGTAAAAGCGTTAACACAACTTCGTTGATTTCGGCACCATCAAAGACGCCACACCCAGATAAAACCACGGCTATATTTTGAGACATTTTTACACTATCCTGTTTGATTTCAATGAAGTCAAAGTTACCTTTATTTTCCTGTGATTGTAAATACTGAAGCTCAATTTTGTGAATAAAATTCGTTGCCTTGAACCTGCATCTATAATCGAATATAAAATGGTAAGACCAATTTTTATATTCTGTCAATTTAGGCAATAAAGAATAGCTGAAACGCTGGTAATAACTGACATTGTCTACTCCTCGCTTGTTATTTAAATGTAAAAATAATGAATTTTTTGGCGTTATTAATGACTATTTATGCAAATTTATAAGAAAAAAGTATTAAATTGGTCACTTTTCCCTTGTTATTGACTATTGATCTAGTTGATAATGAAAACATTCTAAACTAATGGGAGTGTCTCTA
Organism: Alteromonadaceae bacterium; assembly: GCA_014872805.1. Lineage (GTDB taxonomy): Bacteria > Pseudomonadota > Gammaproteobacteria > Enterobacterales > Alteromonadaceae > Opacimonas. The sequence goes on along the minus strand of WKFN01000007.1, from coordinate 70,494 downwards.
ATGGAACCTACCCAAATCAATGAGCTTTTGTTTGAAGCAGGAACGCTACTTGCAACCGGAATGGCTGTGGTGTTTGTTTTTCTTACCATTTTGATCTTCAGCGTCAAGATCATGACTAAGCTGTGTTTGGCTTTTCCTGAGTCTCAAACGCACCAACCAGCGCCTGCTACGGCAGCACCAAAACCTACTACGCAATCTAATGATGATACGCTGGTCGCAATCAAAGCGGCCGTTGACGCCTATCGTCAAGGCAATACCAGTCGTTATTAAGGAGCTATATAATGTCAAAAAAACTTCTCTTAACTGAGTTGGCGCTACGTGATGCGCATCAATCTCTTTTAGCGACTCGTATGCGTTTGGACGATATGTTACCTATCGCGGCTGAGTTGGATAAAATAGGTTATTGGTCAATGGAATCATGGGGTGGGGCAACCTTTGATAGTTGTATTCGTTACCTTGGCGAAGATCCTTGGGAGCGCATTCGCGAATTAAAAGCCGCCATGCCTAATACCAAGCAACAAATGCTTTTACGTGGACAAAACCTGCTCGGCTACCGTCACTATGCCGACGATGTCGTAGCTAAATTTGTTGAGCGTGCGCATACCAATGGTGTTGACGTATTCCGAATTTTTGATGCGATGAATGATGTGCGCAATGTTGAAATGGCCATTAAGACGGCAGTGGATATCGGTGCACACGCTCAAGGCACATTAGCATATACCATTTCTCCGGTGCATAATTTAGAGCTCTGGTTAGACATGGCCAAGCGCTTAGAAGATTTAGGCGTACATTCGATTTGTATTAAAGACATGGCGGGTTTATTAAACCCATATGAATGCGAAACCTTGGTGACCGCACTCAAAAAGACCGTTGACGTACCCATTGCAATGCAATGTCATGCTACGACAGGTCTATCGACCGCGACGTATCAAAAAGCCATTGATGCGGGCATTGACATGCTCGATACCGCCATTTCTCCGATGTCCATGACGTATGGTCATACTGCAACAGAAACCGTCATATCTATGGTCGAAGGGACTGAGCGAGATACGGGATTTGCGCTGGAGAGTTTTGAACACATTGCTACGTATTTTCGCGATGTTCGCAAAAAATACGCACAATTTGAAGGTAGCTTAAAAGGTGTTGATGCTCGAATTTTGACTGCGCAAGTACCTGGTGGCATGTTAACCAACATGGAAAACCAATTACGCGAACAAGGGGCTGAGGACAAAATGGACGAGGTATTAAAAGAAATCCCTCGCGTCCGTGAAGACTTAGGTTTTATTCCCTTGGTGACACCAACTTCTCAGATTGTCGGCACTCAAGCAGTATTAAATGTATTAACTGGTGAGCGCTACAAATCCATCACTAAAGAAACGGCGGGTGTGTTGAAAGGCGAGTACGGTGCAACGATTGCGCCGGTAAATGCTGAACTTCAAGCTAGAGTTCTAGATGGTGCTGAAGCCATAACTTGTCGCCCAGCAGATGTGTTGGCCCCCGAGCTGGAAACACTAGAAGCTGAATTAGATGAGCTAGTCAAAGCGGATGACGTGGCATTGGCCGATACCAAAATCGATGATGTTCTGACTTATGCCCTGTTCCCACAAATTGGTTTTAAATTCCTCAAAAATCGCAATAACCCAGATGCTTTTGAGCCAGCGCCAACGGCTCCGGTAGCAGTTGCAAATACCTCTGGTGAGAGTCATTACTCGGTATCAGTGAATGGGGTTGAATACGCGGTAACCGTTGCTCCAGATGGCGAGTTAACCAATGCCACACCAGTCAATCCGGTTGCGTTAACGGCGCATGGCAATGGCTCTGTTGGGGCATCAGGTAGTGCGCCTGCGGCTGCTGCAAGTAATATCGAAGCGCCATTGACGGGTAATATATTTAAGCTTCTAGTCAAACCAGGTGACGCCGTGGCCGAAGGTCAAGTAGTGGTCATCATGGAAGCGATGAAGATGGAAACAGAAGTACGCTCGTTACACGGTGGTACTGTGGTTTCTGTTGAGATCAGCGAGGGCGATTCTGTGCAAGCTGGTCAAGTGATGATTGGTCTGGGTTAAGGTGACTGGCGATGGATAAGTTAATGACCTTGTGGCAAAGCACGTCTTTAGCCCATTTTGAATCTGGTCAAATTGTGATGATGTTGGTCGGTTTAGGCTTGCTCTATCTGGCAATTGTCAAAAAATTTGAGCCTCTATTGCTGTTACCTATTGGTTTTGGTGCGTTGTTAACAAACATCCCCCTAGCTGGACTATCTGAGCCAGGTGGCGTGTTGTATTACGTGTACAAAATCGGGATTGATTCTGGGGTGTTTCCTTTATTAATCTTTATGGGGGTTGGGGCCATGACCGACTTTGGCGCGTTGATTGCCAACCCCAAAACCTTGTTACTCGGTGCGGCGGCTCAATTCGGGATATTTGCCACTTTGTTTGGAGCGATTGCGCTGAATTTTGTACCGGGTTTTGAGTTCACTCTACAAGACGCTTCGGCGATTGCGATTATTGGTGGGGCGGATGGCCCGACAGCCATTTTCTTGGCGTCTAAACTTGCGCCAGAGCTACTTGGGGCGATTGCGGTAGCAGCCTATTCATATATGGCGTTAGTCCCAATCATTCAGCCACCGATTATGAAAGCATTGACCACGCCGGAAGAACGTCAGATCAAAATGGCCGAACTACGTGTCGTCAGTAAGCGAGAAAAGATCATTTTCCCACTTGCAGTGTTGATGCTTACGATCATTTTCTTACCTACGGCAACGCCATTGGTGGGTATGTTCTGCTTGGGTAATTTGATGAAAGAGTCGGGTGTAGTGGATCGCTTGAGCAATACGGCGCAAAATGAGTTGATTAATATCGTGACAATCTTTCTTGGTTTGGCCGTGGGTTCAAAACTGTCTTCACATGAATTTTTGACAGTGGAAACGTTAGGGATCCTAGCACTTGGTGCATTTGCCTTTGGTATTGGTACCGCTGCAGGGGTATTAATGGCCAAAGTATTGGCTAAGTTCTCAAAAGAGCCAATCAACCCATTAATTGGTGCGGCAGGTGTATCGGCTGTGCCGATGGCGGCTCGTGTAGTCAATAAAGTCGGTTTGGAAGCTAATCCACACAACTTCTTATTGATGCATGCGATGGGACCAAACGTTGCAGGTGTGCTTGGTTCTGCAGTAGCAGCGGGTATTTTGCTGGCGTTGGTTGGTTAGGTCACATAGACAACATTACCATAAAGTTATTTATGAAGCACTCCTGAGAAGGGGTGCTTTTTTACGTTTACACCTTCAGCATCGCAAAATGCGCATGAATCAAATGCTTGGATGCCTCATGCTGAGGGTCGGCAAACAGAGTCTGCGTCGGCGCATTCTCAATCACTTCTCCGTCGTGCATGACCAGTGTGCGGTCAGAAATGTGCCGGACAATTCCCAAATTATGCAAGATAAAGATAAAGGCCAAGCCAAGTTCCGCTTGCAGTTTTAATAATAAGTTTACAGTTTGCGAACGCACCGAAGGGTCCAGTGCGGCAAACGGCTCATCCGCCACTATTACTTTTGGATCTAAAATCAAAGCACGAGCTAAGGCCACCCGTTGTTGTTGCCCATCAGATAACATGTGCTTATAAAAATAATAATGGTCAGGCATTAAGCCCACTAAACGCAAAGTATCACGAATTTTATCAAAGCGTTCAGATGGGGTTAATTTGGTATTTAACAGCAGTGGTTCCTCCAGCATACGCCCAACCGAAATGCCAGGGTTCAGTGATTGAGCGCTGTGGCTAAAGACCATCCTGACTGAATTGGCGCGATTGCTTTTATCCAGGGGGACGCCGTTAATTAATACTTCACCAGCCCCTTTCGGCACAGCCCCAGTGATGAGTTTACCAAGCAATGATTTACCTGAATTATTAGTGCCTATAATCGATACCGTTTCGCCTTCATTCACATCAAAGTTCACCGGACCAAGATAAAAAATATCCTTTTTGCCCAAGACATACCAAGGCGGGGCATTGTCGTAACAAAGATTGCGAATACTCAATAAACTCATACGTCTATTCCCTCATATTTTCCGTCTACATTTTCATCTACATCAATATGAAGCGGGAAGTGACACCGATATTGACGTTTATGTATAGTGCGCGGGACGGGCGTGTTGACGCATTCTTTTTGTGCTCTGGGACAGCGAGGCCCTAAACGGCAACCTATCGGCAAATGCTGTAGGGTTGGAATCGTGCCTTTGAGTGCTGTAAGCGGCGATTTAGGCTGTAGTTCTGGGCGAAAGCTCGGCGCAGAGTCCAACAGTGCTTTTGAATAAGGATGAAACGGCTTACGCCGCACACTGTCAAATGGTCCATCTTCAACTGTCTGCCCAGAGTACAATACAGTAATAGTATGTGCGATAGAGGAAATGGCCAGCAAATCATGGCTGACAAATAAAATACTCAAATCATTGTTGCGATTGAGGTTTTTGCATAAACTCATAATTTGTCGCTTAGTGGATGTTTCCATCCCACGAGTGGGATCATCGGCAATCAGTAATGTCGGCTGAGAGACCAGTGCCATCGCAATCATGAACTTTTGACACACATCATCGGGCAGTTCGTGCACATAGCTATTGAGGCACTTTTTGACATCTTTGATGCCCACTTGGGTAAGTTGTGCCGAAGCGATGCGATTTTGTTCGGCGCGTTGCTGCCACCACCAGCGACTGTTGATGAATTCATCGGGGATACTCTCGCGGAACTGTTCGCCGAGTTTTACGGACGGATCCAATGCGGCTTGTGGATCTTGGAATATCACAGCAATGTCTCGTCGCATGATTTTTTGTCGTTCAGACGTACTCATCTTCAAGAGATTTTGACCGCGCCATGTTAAGCGGTCAGCTGTAATGATCCATTGGGGAGGTAGTGCGCCTGAGATAGCGCGAACAATGAGGCTTTTGCCCGAACCGGATTCGCCTACTAATGCGCGGATTTCTTTTTCATAAATTGACAGAGACACCTTATCTAGCGCTTTGACCAACACCCCATTGGATTCAATTTCGAGAGTGAGATTGCGTATGTCCAATAAAATCATCAGTGGGTCAACCTGTTTCGAATGGCTGAGCGTAAACTGTCACCGACGATATTGACCGATAACACCAATAAAAAAATACACATACCCGGGAAAAGCACATTCCATGGCGCGATATATGCAGTGGACAGGCCTTCGCGGACCATGACGCCTAATTCGGGTAATAGAGTTTGTGCACCAAGATTAAGAAAACCTAATGCAGAGATATCCAATATGGCAATCGATAACGCAAGTGTCGCTTGTACAATGATATGCTCAATCAAGTTCGGCAGTATATTGTAATAAAAAATATGCCAATGACTGGCGCCATCTAGACGGGCCGTTGCAATGTAATTTTTATTCATTTCAGTACGCACGACATCTCGAGTGGCGTGCACAAAACGCGGGATCAGGGCCAACCCAATCGCTAACATTGCGTTGGATAAACCCACCCCCAATATTGCCACTATGATGATCGCAATTAACAAGGTAGGGATCGCCATCAACACATCCAAAATGTGATTCAATACACTCGAACGTACGCCTTTATTCATCCCAGCTAGCGTGCCTAAGGTGACGCCTATTACCATGGCGCCCAATACCAATATCACCGAGGCACCAAAGGTCACCTGAATCCCATACAAAATACGCGATAGCATATCTCTACCGACCGCATCCGTTCCTAGGACGTGTGTAATGGTACCGTTATTTTCCCATGAGGGGGGAAGTAAAAGGGATTGAAAGTTCTGTGCGTATGGCTCATAAGGAGTCATTAACGGCCCTAATATACCAAGCAAAATAAATACATTAAGAATGATAAACCCTGTTAAAGCGATGTGGCTTTGTTTGAACTCACGCCAGGTAGCTCCCCAAGGACTGGGATATTGCTCGTCGTTGTATAGCTTATTCGCCATTAGGAAAATTGCTCCTGAGTCGGGTCAAACAGTTTACTTAAACATTCAATCAATAAGGTGACAAACACCACTACCGTGGATACTACCAGCATGCCAATTCGAATAGCAGAATAATCGCGCTCATAAATAGCTTGGATCAACCAATCGCCAATGCCAGGCCACTCGGTAATGGTTTCGACAATCATAACATTGGTGACCAGCGTCGATACTTGGACCGCGAGCAAAGGCAATACTGCCAACAACGCATTGCGCATGATATGACGCAGGAATATTTTCCAAAAAGGGATGCCACGTGTTTGCGCCGCGGCGATGTAGTCTTGTTCTAACACATCCACCACTGCGCGGCGAGTCGTTCGCAAAAACACAGCTGTCGCCAAAAAAGCCACAGAAAGCGTCGGCAGAATCATGTGACGCAACGCATCCATAAACGCTTCTTGACGATACGGATGGTCAGACACATAAATATCAAGCAATATAAAACCAGAGAAATGAGGAATGTCATAGAGCAAACTCAGGCGACCGGACATGGGGAGCCAACCGAGTTGCAATGACACAACCAGAATCAGCAACAACGACAACCAAAAAATGGGAAAGGACGACATCAACATGCTAATGCTCATCAACGCATAATCGGTCTTGCGATGATGTTTCAGGCCACACCAGAAGCCTAATGGTATGCCTACAAACAAAGCCACTATGGTGGCGTAGGCGGTTAGCTCAATAGTTGCGGGCAATAATGTACTTACCTCAGCAAATAAATCGAGTCCAGTAATCGTGCTGATCCCCCATGATCCATCTAACAAGCTTTGTACATAGTACCAAAAGGCTACAAACCAGCGCTCATCCGCTAGCGCTTTGGTATAAGCGGAAGTGGGTAACTGTTCTAAGGACATTCCAGTTAGATTAAAAACCGGGTCGCCAGGGAAGAAAAAAGCCAAAACAAACGATAATCCCACCAGTATAAACAGCGTGATAAAGAATAAATTAAAATAGCGACCTAATGTTCCGAGCATCTTTATTCTGCTCCCTCAGATGCTGCCTTGTACATCTCACCGAAGCGCATTCCACCGTAGGGGTTGATAACAACTCCACGTAAATGGTTGCGAAAGACTTTGTAGCGGTTTGCATGGGCAATTGGGATCAGAGGTATTTGTTCTGCGATTAATAGGTTGGCCTGAAAGTACAGCGCTTTTCGTTGCTCTATATTGGTTGTCAATAGTGCTTGTTGGATAATGGCATCGTACTGTGCGTCACAAAACATGGCGCGATTAGTACCAGATTGAATGCCACCGCAGCTAAGAAGTGGTCGATAAAAGTTATCCGGATCGCCATTATCTGCTGACCAACCAATGAGAACTGAGTCGTGTTCGCCACGATCTAATCCAGCGCGAAAACTATCCCATTCGCTGGTGACAATTTCGACTGTAATGCCTACTTCGGCAAGATAGCCACGAATGAGTTCAGCCATTCTCAATGCATCAGGGTTATAAGAACGAACCACTGGAAGTGTCCAAAGCGTCATTGAAAAACCATTGCGATAACCCGCTTGAGCAAGCAGTTCACGAGCGCGAACAGGGTTGTATTCCGTTTCAGGCGTATCCACACTAAATGCCCAAGAAGTCGGTGGTATCAGTGATCGTGAGCGAGTCGCAGAATCAAAATACACGGCATCTATGATTGTCGTTTTATCAATCGCAGATGCCAATGCCTCGCGCACTAGTACGTTGTCAAAAGGCGCTTTGCTGGTATTAAACGCCCAAAAACCCACATTTAGGCCAGTGGCTTGCTCTAATACAATATCATCACGCCCTTCTACATAAGTAATTTCGGCTTGGCTCGGGTAGGCAATTGAGTCGCATTCCCCTGTCATTAACTTAGCTAAGCGCAAGGAACTTTGTGGGGTAATATCAAAGATTAACGGCCCATCATGAGCTTGAACATTCCAATACTGAAGGTGGGGGGTGTAGCGAATGTATTGATTTTTGCGGTAGTAAGCCAACTTATATGGCCCAGTACCAATCGGATAGTGATCAATGCGTTCAGGTTCACCGAGTTGTAACAATGTATCAGCGTATTCAGCAGATAATATAACCGAGAAATCTGTGGCAAGGTGCGTGATAAATGATGCATCAGGTTGTTTTAAGCGTATGGTGAAGCGCAGGTGATTGACTTCCGCAATCTGAATAATGTTTTCACGTAGGTTAAGACTATCAAAATAAGGATAACGACCACCGTTGACTGAATGATAAGGATGATTCGGGTCGGTCCAGCGCTTAAAACTAAATATCACATCATCGACATTGAGAGTTCGAGTGGGGACAAAATAATCGGTAGTATGAAAGGTGATATTAGGTCTTAATTGAAAAGAATATGTCAATCCATCTCGGCTCACCCGCCATGAGCTAGCTAATCCTGGTATAGGCTTGCCAGTAGCAGGGTCAATTTCTAACAAGCGATCATAGAGTTGATGGGCACTGGCATCCACTGTCGTACTTGACGTATCAAGTTGAGGATTGAACGAAGAAGGGCTACTTTCGGAACAATAAATGATCCCCGATTGTATCGACGTCGCAGTCTTTGGTTCAGTACAGCCAAACATGGCTGTTACACTTAAAATGAATGCGAAGCGCAGATTGCGCATAGGTTATTTTCCTTCCTCTAAGAGGTTGTATTTTTTTAAATACCCTCTAAGTTGGTGATACGTTAATTGTAATTTTTCAGCAGTTCGACGCTGGTTGAATTGACTATCGGCTAGCGCTTTGCGCAATACATCAATTTCAAAGTCTTGACTTGCTTGCTTAAAATCCATCGGGAACTGCAACGTCTTATTTGCATTGTCCTGCGCTTGAGGCGGTGTTGTCAATACATCCTGTGGGTTAGTTGTTGCCGTTGTAGTGGCAGCATTTTGGTTTTCAGGTTTAGGTGCTTTGATGCGTTGCTGAGGACGAAAGGCCGATTCAAATGGATCTAACACAATTTCATGTACTGGGACATGCGGGTTATTGTTGCGATAGACGGCTCGTTCAACGACATTTTTGAGTTCTCGAATGTTACCTGGCCAATCATATTCAAGCAGGGTTTGTTTGGCTTTTTGACTAAAACCTGAAAATAGTTCTAGTTCCATCTCCCGGGTCATGTTGATGGCAAAATGTTCAGCTAACACCAAAATATCCTCGCTGCGTTCACGCAACGGTGGAATCGTAATGACGTCAAAGGCTAAGCGATCTAACAAATCAGCTCTAAATTCACCTTGTTCAGCTAATCTAGGCAAGTCTTCGTTCGTTGCAGCAATGAGGCGAACATCGACTTTTACCGTTTTGTTGCCGCCCACACGTTCAAATTCACCGTATTCGACCACGCGCAATAGCTTCTCTTGGATCATCGCTGAGGTGTTCGCAATTTCATCGAGGAATAACGTACCGTCATGGGCAATTTCAAAACGACCTTCACGCCGCTTACTCGCACCGGTAAAAGCCCCAGCCTCATAACCAAACAACTCGCTTTCCAGTAGGTTTTCATTGAGCGCTGCGCAATTGAGTTTTTGATAATGTTGATCCCAACGGGTCGATAAGTAGTGCAAACGCGCGGCGATCAGCTCTTTACCTGTCCCGCGCTCACCGATGACCAAAACGGGTTTGTTTAATGGTGCGATTTGTGAAATTTGCTCGAGCACTTCCAAAAACACATTCGCTTGGCCAATTAAATTGTCATTTTGACGAAGGTGGCGCATAACATTCTCTACAGTTTGGTCAATTTCACTAAATATTAGTGTTTTTTTAAAAAAGAAGCCAGTCCTGTAAATGTATTAATTTGTAAAATGCTTGTTTTTTCAATGGTTTAGTTGATTTTTTCGGGTTGGCACAATATTTGGTTGTATAACTATGCACAATCCATAATGCGCTGGGTAATGGACCAAGCGCAATAATATTGAGGAGTCGTTCATGAGCATTTTTTCTCGTTTTACCGATATTGTTAATTCAAATCTCAACGCACTGCTAGATAAGGCTGAAGATCCTGAAAAAATGGTGCGTTTAATTATTCAGGAAATGGAAGACACGTTAGTAGAAGTCCGCAGTGCATCAGCGAAAACCATTGCAAACAAAAAAGACATTGCGATGCAAATGGATAAGCTTCAAGCCCAAGCGAGTGATTGGGAAGCAAAGGCTGAACTAGCCATTGCCAAAGAGCGTGATGATTTGGCGAAGGCCGCCTTGCAAGAAAAAAGTAAATGCGTGGAAGCAGTCACCATGCTTGAGCGTGAATTACAATTAGTCGAGGAGCAGCTGGCCAAATTACAAATCGAAACCGGCCAGTTACAAGAAAAACTTGCAGACGCCAAAGCTCGTCAAAAGGCCATCATTATGCGTAAAAATACTGCAAATTCTCGTCTTGAGGTACGTAAGACACTTGATAGCAGTAAGATTGATGATGCGATGCATCGGTTTGAGCGCTACGAGAGCAAAATCAACGATTTAGAAGCACAAGTTGAAGCCTATGATTTAGGTAAAAAAACACTTAATGATGAATTTGCCGAACTTGCTGCCGATGACAAAATCAATGATGAGTTAGAGGCATTAAAGAAAAAAATGCAGTCGAAGTAGTCTGTCTTAATGAACACCGAAATTTACGAGGAGATCCCTGATGGAAGAGTTTTTTATCATAGCCGTTGGCGTACCAATGATTTTGTTTATGTTGTTTGTGGCGCCAACTTGGTTGATCCTACATTACCGCAGTAAACGTCAACTCGGTAAAGGGTTATCTGAAAACGATGTCAAGGATCTGCAAATACTCGCCGATCGCGCTGAGCAGATGTCTGAGCGCATTAAAACGCTCGAATCTATTCTAGATAATGAACATCCACAGTGGAGAGAAAAAGTATGATCAAACGAGAATTGTACCGTAATCCCAAAAACAAACGTATAGCGGGCGTGTGTTCAGGGATTGCAGACTACTTTGGTTTGGAAACTTGGTTAGTACGGATCCTGACCGTCACCGCATTCTTCTTAATGGCTGGGCCATTTATGTTTGTCGCTTATGTGGTTGCGTGGTTTATCATGGACGAACGCCCCGACCACATAAAGGTGGACTCCGAAAATGTGGTCGACATGGGGGGCAAACCAACGTGGACTAAAACCACTGGTTCTAGAGTAGAAATCAAACAAAAAGTGTGGCAAGCCGGTCAACCGCCACAAAAAGCGTTAGCTGAGGTGCAGGGAATATTTGCCGACACGGAACGTCGCTTGAGAGACATTGAGACGTATGTGACCAGCCCCACATTTAAGCTCGACCGTGAATTAGGGAAACTCTAATTTAAAAATAGCAAGGATATTCAAGCATCAGAATATCCTTGAGATGATCTTTTCAGGCGTTATTGTCAGTTTGGTAGAGTGAACTTTGTTCGGTACATTTTCGTAAAGAATGTATAACATTATTTTTGGCGATAGGGCATGCGTCTAGAAATTAGCTGTGAAGATAGACAGGGGATAACACAAGATGTGCTCCGCTTGTTGAATGAAAAAAAAATTGATTTACGCGGTATCGAAATAGCACAAGAGGGCAAGATATTTTTGTCTTTTCCTACAATTGACTTTGCTGAATTTCAACAAATTATGGCGAAACTCCGCAGAGTTGATGGTATCAAAGATGTAAAAACGACACTCTTTATGCCCATCGAGCGTGAACGCAATGAGTTACGTGCTATCATCAGAACAATGCCGGATCCAGTTTTTTCCATTGATATCAAAGGTCGCATAGTACTGATTAATGATGCGGCCAAAAACAGCGTTGACCACGAAGTTGAACTATTACTCAACGCCGACATTCATGACTGGGTAAAAGGGTTTAGTTTTAGCCGGTGGCTCGAAAATAAAGATTCTCTTGCGCAGACGCATAAAGTCAAATACGTCGAACAAGATTATATAGCGGACATTTTACCTGTCACTATCCCCGATGAAGATGAACAACAGATTCTTGCTGGTGGAGTGATTATACTCAAATCCGAGCTCAGATTAGGCCAACAGTTTAAAGCATTTCACCGCCCACCAACGGACAGTTTCGACACCTTTTATGCACAATCTCAGAACATGCGCCGTTTGATCCGAGAGGCCAAATCGATGTCTGATCAAACTAGTCCTTTATTGATTTTTGGTGAAACAGGGACTGGCAAGGAATTGATTGCAAAAGCTTGTCATGAATCTTCGCAACGCGCTGAAGGACCATTTTTGACGCTAAATTGTGCTGCGTTACCTGATGATGTTGCTGAAACTGAATTATTTGGCTTTGCCCAAGGTGCTTATGGTGTGAATAAAGCCAAAGCAGGATTATTGGAAGAAGCCAAGGGCGGCACTTTGTTATTGGACGAAGTTGCAGATATGTCTGCACAGTTACAAGGTAAGTTATTGAGAGTCATTGAAGACGGCGTTTTTCACCGAGTCGGTGATGATGCTCCGGTCAATGTGGATGTCAGAATCATTTGTACGACAGGTAAAGATCTTGGGCTGTTGGTTGAGTCCGGTAAGTTTCGTCAAGACTTATACTACCGCTTGAATGTGTTGAGCTTAGTCATGCCGGCTTTGCGTGAGCGCAAACAAGATATTATCCCGTTAGCAGAAACCTTTATCAAACAACATTGCGTTAAACTCGGTCGCCCTGTCGCGAAGTTGAGTAAATCCAGCGTAGATTATATAACTTCTTACCCTTGGCCAGGTAACGTCAGACAGTTGCAAAATGCGATTCAACGCGCATTGACTATTTTGGATGGTAATGAGATTTCAAAACAACATATTCATTTGCCATCTTGTGCCACGACAGTCAGTTATATCGATGAAAGTTTTGATGGTACCCTTGATGAAGAAATCAAAAAATTTGAACGAGATTTGTTGCGTAAGCTCTATCCATCATATCCCTCTACGCGTCAGCTCGCTCGTAAATTAGGGCTGTCTCATACTGCGATTGCGAACAAGTTACGAGAATACGGGATCAATAAAGCCACGATTAAACTATAACTTTAGCCTCGCTAAGGAGCTAATCTCATGCCATACTCAGGTAAAGAAAGAAACGGGGATTCGGTCATGAATTTACAATTACATGGGTATTGGCGTTCCTCTGCCAGTTATAGAGTTCGTATTGCGCTTAACCTGAAAGAACTGCAATACGAATACGTTCCGGTAAGCCTTATCAATGATGGCGGTGAGCAATATTCAGATGATTATTTAAACCTCAATCCATCGCAAATGGTACCAACTCTGGTGGATTTAGACGCGGATATTCAGCTCAACCAGTCCCTTGCAATCATCGAATATCTGGACGAACGATTCGATACTGGACTGAAACTGATCCCAACCCATCGCATTGAGCGAGCCAGAGCCAGAGCGTTGGCACAAGATCTAGCTTGTGATGTGCAACCGCTGTGTAATTTGCGCGTGCTCAATCAGCTCAAAGACGAGTATGACGCACAACAAGACAAAGTCGTTGCATGGAATCAACATTGGATCCGTTTGGGACTCTCTGTCATGGAGCGAAAACTCAAAAGACGAGCGGGTAAGTTTTGTCTGGGCTTCGATGTCAGTATTGTAGATGTCGTTTTGGTGCCACAAATATACAGCGCATTGCGATTTGACGTTGACGTAGCCAAAGAGTTTCCCTTACTGTATAAGATTTACGAGCACTGCAATGAGCTTGAGCCTTTCGTTAAGGCATTGCCAGAACACCAAGTAGATGCGGGTTAACCGCACAGCTACTTTATGGGGAGTTCTGTAGTATTTTTGACTTGCTTCAGAGCGAACGTTGAACTGAGATGATCGACTAGTGGAAGGTGAGTGAGTTTGCTTTTAAGTAAATGCTCATATTCTTCAATACTCTCCACAATGACTTTTAACAAATAGTCTTTTTCACCGCTTGTCGTATGACACTCTACAATCTCATCAATACTCTGTACTGCGGATTCAAATGAGGTGAGTGAATCTCCATCGTGATTCTTCAACGTAACATAAATAAACACAGAGACCCCTAAGTTCAGTTTCTTGCTATTGAGTAACGTCACTTTGGCAAGGATTAGCCCTTCGGCTTCCATCTTCTTTACACGTCGCCAACAAGGTGTATGAGACAGGCCTACTTTTTGACTTAAGTCAGCCATGGATATGGTGGCGTCTTTTTGCAGAACGCGGAGAATTTCTCGGTCAAATTTGTCCAGTTTCATATAGGGTCCTGGTAGAGGTATTGTTATTGTGATTTTTATAGGATATATATCCTAAAAGACGGTTTGTGACAACTGAATTATTTACTTGTAGGCAAAAAAAATCATGTAACTGGCAATATAATTTATTCAACTATTCGGTTAGTATGAAGCAATGACAATCAGTTTTAAGTTCTTATGTATTCGAGTATCGCTTTTGCCAATCATGAACAAGTAAGTATGTTTTATGATGAGGCAACACAAACCAAAGCCATTATTGCTATTCATGACACGACATTAGGGCCTGCCCTTGGCGGTTGTCGGATGTTTCCATACGCCTCAGAGCAAGATGCAGTGGATGATGTATTGCGTCTTGCAGAAGGCATGAGCTACAAAGCAGCGCTTGCAAATCTACCACAAGGTGGTGGAAAATCCGTCATCATTGGCGATCCACGCCAAGATAAATCGACCGAAATGATGCTTGCAATGGGCCGGTTTGTCGATTCTTGTGGTGGACGTTATATTGTGGCTGAGGATTCTGGCATTAGTGTCAGTGACGTTAGAACCATGGCGACAGTTACTGAATACGCTGGTGGGTATTCAGCGCATCATCGATATGATGGGGCTGAGCATGACGGTAATCCAGCACCAGCAACCGCGTACGGCGTATTTGTCGGCATTCAGGCGGCTGTTCGCTACAAACTCAATTCAGATTTGACTGGTTTAACAATCGCGATCCAAGGTGCAGGACAAGTTGGGCGCAGACTTGCGCAACATTGTTTGGATGCGGGGGCAAAGATACTCATAGCGGATGTGTATGCGCCAAGTTTAGAAGGTTATGCCGCTCATCCGAACGTGACCATCTGTGAGGTGCAAGATATTCATGCACAAAAATGTGATGTATTTGCCCCATGTGCCTTAGGTGGTGCAGTTAATGCCAACACGATAGATGAAATTGAGGCAAAGATTATTGCCGGCGCGGCGAATAACCAGCTTGCAGAACCCGAGTTTGGGGATGTCTTGACACGCAAAAACATTTTGTATGCGCCAGATTTTGTCATCAATGCTGGTGGCATCATTGATATCCACCACCAGGCTTTACATAGTCCGGCTGATAAC
Organism: Alteromonadaceae bacterium; assembly: GCA_014872805.1. GTDB lineage: Bacteria > Pseudomonadota > Gammaproteobacteria > Enterobacterales > Alteromonadaceae > Opacimonas. Next base: position 55,241 of record WKFN01000007.1, on the reverse strand, counting down.
ATCAAGGCGCATCTAGAGCAGATTGGTAAAACATTGAACGACATCTTTGCAGACTCAGACACCACAGGACTGGCGACATCCGATGTTGCAGTAAACATGGCAAAGCACAAAATTGCAGCAGGTAATCGTTAGAAACTAAAACAGTTTTGCAAATGATTCGAATTATCTGCATAATGCTGACTTCTGCGATGGCTCCTTGGTCCTCTCGCAATACTATTTTGTGAACCTGGTCAGGCCCGGAAGGGAGCAGCCACAACAAAAGACGTATGTGCGTGGATGTGGCTGAGGAGCCGTCACCAAATCCTTACACCTTGTTTTTTAAACATTTTTTTTACTTATAAGACCAGTCTAACTTAATCCTTAAACTTAACGGTTTGTTCTGCCGACTTATTTTTGATACGACATTCAAAAAAATGTCACAAAATACTTTGAACTTTTTGAAAAACACGTAAACAGACTGTTGACCCTACCCTATAATCTTGGTTAATATCCAAATTAGGGGCAAAACGGCCTCTGAGAATATATTCTCTATAAATCATAATAATAGTTCGTTATTAATAACATTGATAATGTTCTAGGGAGACAATACATGTTTACAAACTCAAAAGTAGCTAAGTCTATTCGTCTAGCTATTGCGTTTGGTGCAGCTTCGACTATGGCATTTTCTAATGCCGCACTAGCGCAAGAAGAAAATGAAGAAGCAGCCGAACCTGTTGAGAAGATCTCGGTAATTGGTTCACGTATTCGCACTGACGAATTCGCAAATGAAATACCCATCGACATCATTTCTGTAGAAGACGCTGAAAACAGCGGTCTTAAAACTCTTGGTGAGTTGTTACGTACCAGTACATCTGCTGCGGGTTCAAGTCAGATCACTGCAGCATTGACCGTTGGTTTTGTTACTGACGGCGGTACGGGGACAGAAACAGTCTCTCTTCGTGGTTTAGGTGCAAACCGAACGCTTATATTGTTAAATGGTCGTCGTGCAGGTCCTGCCGGTACGCGTGGTGCGGTTTCTGCATTTGACTTAAACAGTATTCCTCTATCAGCGGTTGAGCGTGTTGAAATCTTACGTGACGGTGCATCTGCACTGTATGGTTCTGATGCGGTCGCAGGTGTTATCAATATCATTACCAAAAAAGGCGATGAAAAAACCATTACTGCCGATATCAGCCAACCGTTTGAATCAGGTGGTGAAGATAGACGTTTCAACGTTTCTTATGGTGAAGAATTTGCCAACGGTTCATTCCGTATCACGGCAGATTATCGTAAAACGTCAATGCTTCGCCGTGGCGATCGCAGTTACTTAGACTGTACGGAGCGTCTACAATTTAATGAAGACGGTTCGCGCGCTGATCCAATAGATCCTCGTACAAATAGCTTCCACTGTGCAGAGTCTGGTTATGGTATGTGGTTATATGGCGGCGTCAGCTCCGCTTATGGAGGTAGTTTGCAATCTGCATTCGACTATGATGGGTTCTTTGAAGCGAACGGCTTCGAGAGCATTAATGATGCAGATGTTGGTTTCACTACGCCTGAAGGTTGGTATCCGGTATCTTTCCGAGATAACTATGAAAGTGAAGGTTGGTGGCACTTATTACACCCATATTTGTCAGCACAAACATTAGTGCCTGAAACAACGACTTCATCGATTTATGCCATCGGTGATTACGCGTTAGGTGATAATTCTACGATATACGGTGAGTTAATCCACAGTCAGCGTAAAACAAAAACAGATGACTATCGTCAGTTTTGGACGGCAGATGTAGGTGTTCAGCCTGCAGCGGCGATACCAGGTTTCTCTGGTAACGGTTTAATGTTAATGGTCGGTTTGACCGATCACTTTAGCTCTGAAATTGACGTTGAATACACCCGTGGTGTTATCGGTGCAACAGGCGATATTGGTTTCTGGACGTGGGATGTTTCTTATCAGTACAGCCACAATGATGGTGTGTACAAAAACGAAATCATTCACCGTGATGCTCACGTAATGGGGCAAATGATGTGGTCTTCAGGTAGTACCTGTAACGGTGAAGTCACCGAATTCAGTCAACGTACATGTGTGGACATTAATTGGTCGGATCCATACTTCCTATATGGCAACCGCACACAAGCACAAAACGATTTCCTCTTTGGTGTTGATGTGGGTAATACCATCTATAAACAGCAGACCTTAGAAGCCTTTGTTACCGGTGATTTGTACAGCTTACCTGCGGGTGAAGTCGGTGCAGCATTTGGTGTACAAGTGCAAAAAGATGAAATAGAAGACACGCCTGGTGCACAAACTTTGCTTGGAAACTCTTGGGGTTTAACAAGTGCGGGTATTACGGCAGGTGATCAAACCACTAAAGCGATTTTTGGTGAATTATCAATTCCAGTCGTTGAAGATACGTTAATTGCTGAGTCAGTTAATTTATCTGCGTCTGCTCGTTACACTGACGTTGATACTTTTGGATCAGACAGTACGTTTAAACTCGGTTTAAATTGGCAAATTGCAGATGGCTATAACATTCGTGCAAGTCGCGGTACGTCTTTCCGTTCACCTGCTTTGTATGAGCTTTTCTTAGCTGAGCAAACTGGTTTTGCTGGTCAAACAGGTATCGATCCATGTTTGGATTATGTTGCTGCGTTTGAGGCAGGTAGCATTACTGAACGTGTGCGTGATAACTGTGCGGCGGATGGTGTGCCTGCGGATTACGACCAACCAGGGTCTTCTGCAACCCTTGTAACCAGTGGTGGTGTAGGTCGTCTAGCAGCCGAAACATCGGTTGCAGAAAGTTTGGGTTTTGTATTCACTAGCCCAGAAGACACTTATGCATTTTCAATTGATTACTTCAAAATCACTATTAACGGTGAGATTGCGAACCTTGGTGGCTCTAACATCGTAAGTCGTTGTTACAACTCGACAGACTTTGCAAACGAACCATTATGTGATTTGTTCGAACGTCGTACTGGTGGTGACGTTGGCAATGACTTTGGTATCGAGCAAGTCAACGGTGGTTACGTCAACATTGCACGTCAAATCGCTCGCGGTATGGACTATCAGTTCACTTACCAAGATGATTTTGATTTTGGTGCGATTCGTTTCTCAGTAGAGCACACGATGCAAATCGAACGTGCAACTCAGTTGTTTGAAGATTCTGTCTACAACAACAACATTGGTGAAAACGGTAATCCAAAGCACAATGGTGTTGCGCGTTTGACTTGGTCAAACGATGACTTCTATTTGACTTGGACAGCTCAGTATACTGACTCCACCAATGACTATGAGTACTATTCAAGTGAAACAAATACGACAACGCTGAATGGCGAAACTGTGACTTTCATTGATGAAACACCGTTTACGACATATCACACTGCGTCTGTTGGTTTTGATTACGAAGACTTCAACTTCATTGTTGGTGTGTCAAATGTCTTTGACAAAGAGCCACCGACAATTTCTGCAAGTGGTTTTGATTTAGGTAATGCCGCCTTGTATTCTCAATATGACTTTATTGGTCGTAGAGCGTTTGCAAACGTACGTTACAACTTCTAATTGAAAAAACATATAAAAAACCCTCATGGCTGAGGGTTTTTTTTTCTTCGGAGGATTAAAATGAAAAAAACAATGTCATCACGTCTGTCGCTACTAGTAGGTATTGTAGGTGCATCGCTGTTATTTACTTCTGCTTTACAGGCAAAAGTAAACACAAAATTATTGGAAGCGTATTCAAAACCTTCTCAGTATTTGGATATTCAAATATCGCCCGATGGAAGCTATCTTGCTTCTACATCACGCACGGAAGATGGTGAAATATCGCTTACCGTCCTTGATATTAAGAAACAAAAGCCAATATCTGTGATGCAAGGCCGAGGTAATGAATCGATTAGTTCATTCGCATGGCTAAATGATGAACGTTTGCTGCTCACCATAGCGCGCGAAATCGGTTCATTAGAAGCACCGTTGCCGACCGGCGAACTGATTGCAATGGATGCTGATGGCAAAAATAAAGTCATTTTGACTGGATCTAGATCAAAAAGTGGCGATCCGCGTTTTTCTCAAATCATTGATATTTTGCCTGACGAGCCTGATGCCGTGCTCATTTATAGCGTGAATTTGGGGTCTCGTGAACCGTTTTTAGATATTTATAAAATGAAGGTGTCCAACGGTCGTAAAAGCTCACAAGGCCGTGCTCCACTGCGTGCCTATGCTGGCTCAGGTGTTAATGTCTACACTAACCAAGCTGGTGAAGTGCTTGCGATGACGGGGGCGGATCCTAACAAAGATAACAAAGAAACCTTACTTGTCAGAAAAAGCGTTGATGATGAGTGGGAGGTCATGAAAGAAAACGGCTCTTATGAGCCATCATTCCGTCCGCTAGTCTTTTTAGATGACGATAGAACATTAGTTGGTTTAAGTACGTTAGAAACAGACACATGGTCACTCGCCACGTTTGACATCATTTCTGAAGAACACAAAGTGATCGCCAGTCACGACGTCGTCGATGTCTCTCCAATCTTTCATACTGAAGATGGGAAGGTAAAGGAAGTGCTGGGCGTTTCATACGAGTACGATAGCATTGATACGTTTTTCTTACCTGATGTTGAAAATAAAGGCCAACAGCGCTTGTTAGCAAGCCTCATGAATACGTTTAAAGGCAAGTCGGTGGGAATTACATCAGCCACGAGCGACAACAGTAAAGTCGTGTTACGCGTGGGTAATGCCAATATGCCAACGGTCTTTTATTTGCTCGATACCAAAGCACGTAAATTGGTTGAGCTTGCGAAAAGTCGTCCGTGGATGGACGAGTTAGAGATCCCAGAATCACAAATCATAAAATACACAGCACGTGACGGACTTGAAATTTCAGCCGTTTTAACTTTGCCAAAAGGCAAATCCAAAAACCTACCGTTTGTATTGTTGCCGCATGGTGGCCCACATGGTCCTTATGACACTATTGCGCGTATGGATACGGATGCCAAAGTGCTCGCTTCACACGGTTACGCAGTTTTACAGCCAAACTTCCGCGGTTCAGGCGGCTACGGCTTACCCTTTGAAAAGAAAGGCTTTCGCAATTGGGGCACTACCATGATTGACGACATGACCGATGGTACAATGCATTTAGTCGAACAAGGTATCGTTGATAAAGATCGCATGTGTGTCTATGGTGCGTCTTACGGAGGGTATGCGGCGCTGCAAAGTGTGATTCGTAAACCTGATCTGTATCAATGCACAATCGGTTTTGTTGGCGTGTATGACCTCGACATGATGTTTGAATTAGGCGATATTCCCGAGCGTAAGTCAGGTCTTAACTATCTAAATCGCGTCCTTCCTGAGGGTGCAGCGCGTGATTTTCAATCACCTATAAAAAATACGGACAAAATAAAAGTGCCGGTGTTCATTATTCAAGGTGAAGAAGACGTGCGAGTACCCAAAGAGCATGCGTTTGCATTACGCGATAAGTTAAAAGCGCGCAATCATCCTTATGAGTGGATGATGAAAGCCGGTGAAGGTCACGGTTTTTATAACCCTGACAATAATGTTGAGAGATGGGACGCCATGTTGACCTTCTTGAACAAATATACGGCTGAGTAGTCAATCCTCTTAATCCATAAATATCGATGTCTACTGATCAAGCTAGCAAAAACTTTAATGCGAATTAATTATCTTTGTAAATGGTTTGTTGGCTTGATATTCCGCTCTCACTATGGGATTATACTAAGGTATGAGTATGCTAAATACTCGGTATAAACAAATCATAAGCTTATCATTCGAATTATGGCACGAACGCTTATAATCGAGTATCAACAAAACAATTGGTTAGGAATTATGTCCAAAATGAGCAAGAAGACTCTTATTGCATCTGCCTTATTAAGTGCATTCGCCTTAGGCAGTACTATCGTCTCTGCAGATCCCCTTGAAAATTTGCACAAAGAAAATGCAAAGACTCACACTGCTGCAAAAAAATCTCAAGAAAAGATCAACTCGTTATTTGAACAAGCTCAGGATTTGCTTGTTGAGTATCGCGCAGTAGTTGACGAAACTGAAAACTTGAAAGTTTATAACGATTATGTTGCAAGCCTAGTTGCAGACCAAGAGCGCAACATTGCATCATTACAGTCGCAAATTGACTCGATTGAAGAAACCAAGCAGAACATCGTTCCATTGATGTTCCGCATGATTGATGCGCTTGAAAATTTTGTAAATTTGGACATTCCAATCAACCTTGATGAGCGTCTTGCTCGGATCGATCGTTTACGTGAAGTAATGACCAATTCTAACGTGACCGTTTCAGAACAGTTCCGTCAAGTACTAGAAGCGTATCAAATCGAGAACGAATATGGTGCCAAAATTGCATCTTATCAAGGTGATATTGAAGTTGCTGGCACGAATGTAAAAGTTGATTTTTTCAATCTTGGTCGTACGGCTCTGCTAGCACTTTCTCTTGACCAGAAAAACGCTTGGGTTTGGAATAATGAATCACGCGAGTGGGAAACTTTGGGTGATGAGTATTTATCATCTGTGGTAACGGCTGTACGTATGGCCAACAACCTCGTCCCGGCTGACCTCATTAAACTGCCAATTCGCGCAGCATCTAAAGCGGAGTAATGATAATGAGAACAATAATTAAATCACTAATTACCGTTGCGTCTGTTGCTGCATTGTCGTTTGGCGCTCAAGCACAACAAGCACAAACACTTGAACAATTACTCGAACAAGTAAAACAAAACCGCGTGTCAGAAGCCCGTCAAAATACTGCTCGCGAAAAAGAGTTTTTATCAGCACGTGCTGATAAACAAGCTCTGTTAAACAAAGCTCAACGTGAGTTAAAAGCTGAACAGGACCGTGGTGATCGCTTAGCTAAGCGTTTTGCTGATAACGAAACAACGCTTGCAGAAAAAGCCATAGAGTTAGACCAAGCAGTCGGTACTTTAGGTGAGATGTTTGGTGTTGTAAGACAAGCATCGTCTGAAGCATTTGGCCGTATTTCTACCTCTATCGTATCTGCTCAGTATCCAGGTCGTGATACGTTCCTAGCGCGTATGGCTGAAGAATCGAAAGGACTTCCAAACATCCGTGAATTAGAAGACTTATGGATTGCCCTGCAAACTGAAATGACTGAGTCCGGTCGTGTGGTCAAGTTTAATGCTGATGTAGTCAGTCTAGATGGTGGTGTTGAGCAACAAGAAGTCGTTCGTGTGGGTACCTTTAACCTTATCGGTGAACAAGGTTACTTGGTTTATGATGATGTGAATAATCAAATTATTCCACTAGGTCGTCAGCCAGATGGTCACGTAGTTGCCTCTGCTGAAGATTTACGTGCAGCAACGTCTGGTTTGATTCCAACGTTTGTTGACCCTGCACGTGGTCAAATCCTAGGTCTCTTAAAAGAGAAAGCCACTTTGACTGAGCGTTATCACGCTGGTGGTATTGTTGGTTATATTATTACTGCCATGCTTGCAGTGGGTCTATTAATTGCGGTTTACAAGTTAATCACCTTGTTCTTAATTGGTAACAAGATGAAAGCTCAGTTGAAAAACATCAACAATCCTTCAGATGCTAATCCTCTAGGTCGTATTTTGAATGTGTATGCCCAGAACAAAAACACGGACGCTGAGAACTTAGAATTGAAGTTGGATGAAGCTATCTTAAAAGAATTGCCTAGCATTGAAGCCGGTATCAATATCATTAAGATCTTTGCGGCAATTGCACCTCTTCTTGGTCTTCTTGGTACAGTACTCGGTATGATCGCGACCTTCCAACAAATAACATTGTTCGGTACTGGCGACCCACGCATCATGGCTGGCTCAATTTCAATGGCCCTAGTTACTACTGCTCAAGGTATTATTGCAGCATTACCATTGATTCTTGCTCACAGCGTCGTAGCAGCTCGCTCTAAGTCGATTGTTCATATCTTAGATGAACAAACTGCTGGTATCGTTGCAGCTCACTCAGAGTCGGAGAAAGCATAATATGTTATACCTGATTGGATTATGGGAATCGGTCAGGGACTTTATCGCTACCGGCGGTGACGTTTTGTATTTCGTTGCTGCCGCGCTCTTCCTCATGTGGGTTTTAATGATAGAGCGTTATTGGTATTTGACATCGGTATTCCCGAAGGTGAAGCAACAAATCATCGACGATTGGAATGCCCGTGCAGATACGACCTCATGGTATGCGCATAGAATCCGTGACGCATGGATTTCACAAGCATCAGATGCACTGAATGCGCGAATGTTGATTATTCGTACATTAGTGGCCATGTGTCCGCTCATTGGTCTTCTCGGAACAGTAACAGGTATGATTTCTGTTTTCGAAACCATGGCGACACAGGGTACTGGTAATGCACGTTTGATGGCCGCAGGTATTTCAATGGCAACCATTCCAACAATGGCTGGTATGGTTGCAGCATTGTCAGGGTTATTCGTAAGTTCTCGCTTGGAATCGAAAGCCAAGTATGCACGCGAATCTCTCATTGACAGCCTGCCTCATCATTAAGAGAGGACATTATGAGTCGTAAACAAAGAGTTGAAGAAGAAGATGCAGCGATCGACATGACTCCGATGCTCGACATCGTGTTCATTATGCTGATTTTCTTCATCGTCACCACTGTATTCGTCAAAGAAGCGGGTATCGAGGTGAACAAACCGGAAGCCAGCGAAGCATTTCGTCCTAAAAACGCCAATATTTTTATTGCGGTGACTGAAGACGGTGATGTATGGCTAGACAAGCGCCAAGTTGATCCAGATTCAATTCGCGCAAACGTTGAACGTTTATTAACAGAACAGCCGACTGATTATGTGATCATACAAGCTGATGTTAAAGCAAAACACGGTTTAGTTGTTAAGATTATGGACCAAGTAAAAGACGCAGGGATTGATAAAATTTCTGTCGCATCGAGGAGTTAATTAGTATGGTTAGATTAATACTTTCTATATTACTTGGTGCTGCCGTTGCATTTACTTTGTTTGTCGTCATGGCAAAGTTAATCGAAAACACGAATCGCCCTGCGGAAGAGGTTCCCCCTACGCCGGTTATTGATATTGTAATGGACGATGTGGAAGAGGATACGAACACACGGAATCGTGTACCACCGCCACCACCGCCACCACCTCAACAACCGCCTAAGATGCAACCGACTGAGCCTGAAGAAATTGAACCTGACGCCAATGGTTTCAGCCTTAATGTGCCAGGTATTGATACAGGTGGTATGAACGTAAGTTTAGGTGGGGTTGGAGCAATGCGTCGTGATGGTGAAGCGACACCGATCGTACGTATTGAGCCAAAATATCCAGTACAAGCTGCTCGTGATGGCAAAGAAGGATGGGTTCGCTTATCTTTCACCATCAATGAAGTAGGTGGTGTTGAAGATGTTGACGTGATTGAAGCCGATCCAAGGCGTGTTTTTGACCGTGAAGCGAAACGCGCTTTGCGCAAGTGGAAATACAAACCTAAAATTGTTGATGGCAAGCCGGTTAAACAACCAGGTATGCGTGTTCAGTTAGACTTTACATTGGATAAATCATGATGCAGAAACTATTAAAATTATCAGTAGTTGCAGCCACTATGAGCCTTTCAATGGGGGTGTCTTCAGTAGCGCTTGCGCAAGAAGATAAAGCAGCTAGTCCACCGCCACCTCCTGCGCTTCCAGTAGAGTGTCCTGGCTATAAGCCTGGTACAACGCAAATTGTTGGAGAGCGTGCGGGTAAACGAGTAGCCAGAGCTTTTGAAGCTTACAACAACGATTTAATTGATGAAGCTCTAGAAACTCTTATTGAGATTGACCCTTCTGATTCATTTGACGCCGCTTATGTAAACCGTTTCATTGGTAACATCATGGCAACCATTGATGGTCGTGGTCAAGAATCAAAGAGCTATTTGATAAAAGCAGTTCAACAAAAAGAACTAAACGATTCTGAACATGCTGGTACCTTGCGCTTACTCGGCGACTTGTCTTTGCAAGAAAAAGACTATCAAGACGCGATCAACTGGTACAACAAATGGATGGATTTCACGTGTAAACAAGATCCAGACATTTATACTCGAATTGCTCAGGCTTATTATGAGCTTAAACAACTTGATAAAATCATTGCACCAGCAGATAAAGCCATTGCTTTGTATAAAGAGCCTAACAAAAACCCGTATGTGTTGAAATTGACCTCTTATTACGAGCGCAAGTTGTATCCTGATACAGTTAAAGTAGCAGAGGAGTTAGTTCGCAAGTTCCCTGAAAACAAACAATGGTGGTCACAGCTTGGTTTCTTCTATATGTTAGTAGAAGATTTTAAGCGTGCTTTATCCACGTTTGAAATGGCTCATGCACAAGGTTACTTAACTAAAGTTTCAGAAATCAAAGCTTTGGCTCAATTATATTCAACGAGTGATATTCCGCATAAAGCGGCTCTAATACTTGAGAAATATATTGGGTCTGGTTTAATTGAAAAGACTGAAACGAACTACTCACAGTTAGCTAATGCGTTCCACTCTGCGAAGTATCATGCGACAGCTGCAAAATACTACGGTATTGCTGCAGCAATCAACAATGATGCTGACTTGTGGCGTAAACAAGGTGTTCTGTTACTTGCTGCTGAAGATTACAAGGGAGCTGTAGTTGCGCTAGAAAAATCTTTGGAAGCGGGTCCAGAAGACGAAGGCCGTGTGCAATTTGCACTGATGGAAGCTAATTTCTATCAAAACAAGTTCCGCACAGCATATAAGCATGCGCTAGAAGCGAAGAAATTCCCTTCAGTTCGTCGTAATGCAAATGCATGGTCACCTTACATAAAGGATAAAGCAAAGAATCGTGGTATTAAGATTTAATATCCGATATCTTCATTTGATAAATAGCTGGTCTCAATGAGTCCAGCTTTTTTATATTTCTGATTTGATTTGTTTAACAAGTTCGGCCTTGCCATGGCAACCTATTTTTCGGTAACGCTGCTCTGTTGTTAGATCCTGATTGTCATACCAAATTGATAATGTCTTACTTTTAATACAACCCATTAAATGTAAGCCCATCAGTGCGTAATCAGCGTTATCAAAATGCCTTTTGTTCATTTTGAAGTCGTCCAGGATGGCCATGAGTACGCCTTTGTGTTTGACAAGTCTTTTCAACAGTTTTGCATCCAGGGGGCGAGTATTCGCCCACTGTCTTTGTAGTGCAATGAGCGCATCTAGAACATGAAGCAGTTGTTGATCGTGCTTATGCATGACAATGACATTTTGCATGCCCGAAGCGGTATTAGCTTGCCTACCATATCGTATGACTGCAAAGCCATTACGTTGCCAAAAATGTTGAGTATGTTTTTGTAGAGAAAATGAGCTGGTCACATAAATGTTTGCTTTACGAGCACGGTTTAACAACTCTTGCACCAATTGAGAAGCAATACCTTGTCTTCGTTTATCATGTGTTACTGCGATACGATTGATGCGCCAATGGATCTGTTCAAGTATTTCTTTGGCTCGGTAAGTGTGCGCAAGTTGTTGTAGCCCCAGATGTCCTTGCACTCGTCTTGTGCCAGAAATGATCAGCGCTTTAAGTTCGTCACTTGCTGTCGCAAGGTTTTCTTCAAAATATAGTAAAACGCCATTGATCTGTGATTGTTCAACATGCACGAGACAATGAGTATTCGGACAATCAAACAATCTTTGTAAATCATCTGGACGGGTTTGGTAGTGGGCTTCACTTAATAGTGAATAACAGGCCAGTAAGACATCAGGGTCCTTTGTAATCTGATGAATACCATCATTAAGTGAGACAGTATTGTGAGTTTTTAATGCTAATGCAGATTCAATTGGACAGGGGATTTGAAAACGAAAAGCAGTTGTTAGCTGAATAAGATGATAAGAGGATAATCTATCTACAAATATTCTTTTAAATCCTTGACCGGTTCCTTCATAACCATGTGTCGTTGTACTATAAACTTTTGCACCTTGTAGTCCCTGTATTTTTTTTAGTACTAAGAGACTATATGTTGCCGCTTCATCTATTAAAATTAAATCCCATTTTTTTTGTAACAGCGAATTATCTGGAGAGGTAAGCGCAAGCTCTCCACTGGCGACCGATATCTGGCGATTCTTTGGAATAGTTTGTCTGGTAAAGTGTTCGAGTGTCGTTTTGAAAACGTCATTGTTATTGTGATGTTGTTGTATGCATAGCACCTTATTTCCAGAGTGTAAAAGCTGAAATGCGAGTCGAGCAAGCAAATGAGATTTGCCTCGTCCTCGTTGTGCCATGACCACTACACTTTTGTCCTTGTGGTTAGAACATTCGAGGTGGTTGATGATGGATTGCAGTGCGCTAGATTGTTCTTTTATTGCAATTTCAATTTGTTCTGAAAGTTGTTTGTTACTATGCACTGCAACGAGGTTATCCGACTTCGAAACATCGATGTGATAATTTGGAAAAATAGACGCTATGTGCTGTTTGAGATAGTCCCACAACGATGAACAAATCAGTGATTGGTTAAGTGGATAACTCAGAGAAATGCCTGTGTATGTTGTATTCGGTTCAATAATACATAATGTGCCATTTGCTTTAACGGTGCCGCTAACCGCTAGAAGGGACTGAAAACGAAAACCAGAATCACCTTTCATATCAAAAATAACAAGATCAAACTCTTGTCCAAGCGCTTGCGTGTAATGCTTAGGAGAAAGGGAGGTCGTACAATATGTAGCCAAATCCTGATGGTCACCAAGGTAAAAAACACGCGCCAAATCATGACCCGTTGTTTGAAGATGTACATATTCACGGATCTTTGAATGATCCGAAAAAATAATAATTTGTCTAGACACGCGCTTTTCTTTATTCTGTTCAGTATGCAAATATATCAAAGCCATTGTGGATTTTCGAGCCAGTGGTCATTGCCTTTACATGAATAAAACCAATAGCTCCAGTAGAACACTAAAAAAGCTTCGCCTAGCCCGTAATATAAGTATCGCCATACTGTATGTATTTTTATGTTTTGTTGTGATTCGTAATGAAATCTTGCATATTGAATCTCAGCTAGATGTTGAACAAAAACATTTTGTGAATCAAGTTGAGACGTTTGAAACGTCAATCATTCAAGTTATTGATAGTTTTTCGGCATTTATTGCTCAGACACCGTCCCCAAGTTCACTCCAAAAACACGATTTTGCCAATCGTTTAATCACAACATATCCATATATTTATATGATTGGGCAAATCGAAACACTTGACGAATCCACAATAGAGTCAATGTTATCGCCAACATTTCAATTAAAACAGATAATGGTTTCGGCTAATGGCAAATTGTTATTAAAGCCAAAGCACCCAGATGAATTAAATTACGTGATTACTTGGGTGCACCCTGATGTAAGCCCAGTCAATAGTGTTATAGGGCTTGATGTCTCAAACGTTGAAAAATTACAGCCTTTATTTGCATCATCACGCGACTATAAGCAGACACAATTAGGAGAGCCAATAACCCGAGATACATTAACCATGGAAACATTTGAAATGATTCAGGGGGGGTATGCTTTCTCGATTAACCAAGTTTCAAGGTATGTATCTACCACTGATGATACAAATAATGCTTTGCTGTCAACAATATTGTTTGAACACGAGATGCTTGTTACGCATTTGCAAGAGTTCTTGCCAAACCTCAACATGCAAGTCACGATTGATTACTTAGATCAGGCGCTTGTGTATGGCAGCCCTGAAATTGTTGATAACTCCATAATGACGATTCAAAAACGGTTTGATGTTTCCCTGTTTGATTCAAAATTAAACATTGTGCTCGAACAATCAATACAGTATGAAGCCCTAAATTTAGAGCTCATTGGCCTTATGACGGTATATCTGATCTTAAATCTTATTGTATTTGAGAAGTTACATAACAATGTGGTTAGAAAACATAGTTATTTGCAAACGGTGAACTCAAAGCTTCGCGAAAACATCAAAAACAGCTCGGATTTATTTGGTTTTATTGCACATGAACTTAAAACACCGCTGACCCTAATCTCATCGCCGACTCAGCAGCTTTTATCAGATGATAGTGTCGATCATGATATACGTGAAAATTTACTAGTTATTCAGCGCAACACGCAGCGTATTCAAAGTATCATCGATCGGATTTTGACTATTAAACAATTTCAGTCGAGAGACTTGGCTCCCCAGAAAATCAATATGGTTAGTGAGTTAAATGCCATCATTGCTCGTTATAAGCCTGTACTGGATAGAAAAAACTTCAATTTTGTACTGCAAGGTAATCAGTATGACTTGGTTTCTTTAGTAGAAGATTTAGCCTCATATCAAATTGTGTTAGAAAACCTATTCAGTAACACCGCAAAATATACAACTGCGAATGGCATTGTGATCGTTGATTGGTATTGTGATGACGGTTTTTTCCAAATCGATGTGCGAAATTCTTGTCCATTGATGAATGATGAAGAGCGCAGTAAGTTGTTTACTAAATACGTTCGTTCACATCATAGCGAGCAAGAAGGTGTTGGTCTTGGTCTGGGCTTAGTCAGAGAAATTTGTGAGAAAAATCAATGGATATTAAATTGTAAAAGCATCATTATCGAAAACGAGCCATTTATAGAATTTAATATTTCGATTCCAATGCGTTAAACCACCGACTTTTCTTTTTTAAGATAGCTTGAATTCTAATGTATTCATTGCTATCTTGCTGCTTGCCAAGGGGTGCTTTACCTGAATGTTAGTGTTCAGGCTAAGGCTGAGATCACATGAAACCCTTACACCTGATCCGGATAATGCCGGCGTAGGAATTGGTTGAGACCTATCTAATTTAACCTTCCGAAACCGGATCCGTTTGTTATTAATACATTTAACATAATGAGATCCAATAATGAAAAACACATTTTTATCTTTATTCCTTACATCGGCTATTACCAGTCATGCTCTGGTGTTTGCTACCGAGGACAATTTGGTTGAAAGAATCGAAACCATCACCGTTAATGGAGACTTCTCGGCATTAGCTTTGTCAGAACTATCCCAAAGCGCATCCGTGATTGATGCATCGACTTTACAGACGCGACAGGCTTTTCACAGTGAAGATATCTTGTACGGTATTGCCAATGTTAATTTGAGCTCTGGCGCTTCACGGGCTCGTTTTATTCAAATTCGAGGCATTGGTGAACGCAGCCAATTTGCTGAGCCGATCAATCCATCCGTTGGAATGATGCTGGACGGTCTTGATATAAGTGGTTTGGGCGCGTTAGCTACGATATTTGACGTGGCGCAGGTTGAGGTATTACGAGGGCCACAGGCGACCGCCCATGGTGCAAATGGACTTGCTGGCGTGGTAAATTTCGTGTCGATTGCCCCATCTGCAGAGCCACAAGGTTATGTCCGTTTAGGTTTAGCTCAAGACGATACATTATTGGTTGCGGCAGCATATTCGCAAGGATTATCTGACTCCCTGAATGCTCGAGTTGCGTTTCAGCAATATCAAAGTAATGGCTTTGTCAAAAACGCCTATTTACAGCGTGATGATACTCATGACATCAAAGAAACGAATGCCCGTCTAGCCTTTCACTACCAATCCTCAACACAGCAAGCATTCACTCTGAATCTGTTTCACGGTTACGTCAATAATGGCTATGACGCCTTTTCATTGGATAACGATAATGTTTCTCGAGCTGATGAACCAGGGCATGATCGGCTCAAAGGGGAAGGGATTACTTTATCGAGTATGACGGATTTTGATTGGGGAATACTCACAGTAAGTGGCGCTGCTCTTTCTTCAAATAGTTTATATAGCTATGATGAGGATTGGACCTATGTTGGCTTTCACCCTTGGGAATACAGTTCAGTTGATGCCTACTATAGAGATCGAGACAATCGTTCCTTGGCGGTGATTGCGCGTTCAGAACAAGATCTGGAACAAGCCCATTGGACCTTGGGGGCTCAATATAAAGCCAGTGATGAAAATTTACTGAGACAGTATACTTATGCAGACAATGATTTTACGAGTCGCTATGAGCCAGAAACAACCGCATTATTCGGTCAATATAACTATCCACTAGCGAACAATTTGTTGGCTGAAGCGGGTGTGCGTTTAGAACGATTCACTGCTGAATACCATGACAATTCTGGTTTTTCTGAACAGCAATCAGAAACGTTGCTCGGGGGTAAAATTGGACTGAGCTATCGTCAACCTGGGTTAACCTATTACGGCAGCATTAGCCGTGGATATAAAGCTGGTGGGTTTAACCCAAGTGAAGCAGTGAGTAACGCGCAAAGAACTTATGATGCAGAATACAACTGGAATTATGAATTGGGTGCCAAATATCAAACTAAGCAACTATCGTCTCGCTTAGCTATTTTCCAAATGGTACGCAAAAATACACAAATCAGTGATTTTGCGGTGATTCAAGGACCGGATAATTCGGTACAGTTTATCGATATTATTGATAACGCTGACAATGGTACGAATCGTGGTGTAGAGTTAGAACTTCGTTGGCAGCCTGACTCTCAGATTGAGTTTGGAGCAGATGTGGGTTATCTGGATGCGTATTTTAACGGTTTTACCCGAGCAGACGGTACGCAAGTTACCAAGCAACAACAAGCGCAATCACCCCGCGGCAGTTTTCACTTTTTTGCTAATTTAGGCTTGTCTGAAACGTGGCAAGGATACCTAGTAGTGGAAGGTAAATCATCTCATCGTTTCAGCGACGGGCATGATGAAATTAATCCAGCTTATGTGTTGACCCATTTAACATTGACCAAAGATGTCGGGCCATACACAGTCAGTTTCTGGGGGAAAAACCTCTTTGATACACAATACTATACCAGGGGCTTTGGTGGCTTTTCAAATGACCCTCGAGATTACTATGCGCAACCTGAGCCATACTATCAATTCGGCAATGGTCGTCGTTTTGGTGTGAACTTCAACCTGGAATTCTAATGGTAGAATTATTGTCCATCTCTTGGCTTGAAGCCGTCGCAGCACTATTAGGTATCCTTTATATTTATGCGGTGAGCCAAGAGTGGCCAATTGCTTGGCCGGCAGCCTTTGTGAGTACGGCAATTTATACCTATGTATTTTGGGATTTTACCTTGTGGTACAGTGCTGGGTTAAATGTGTATTACATGGGTATGGCGGTGTATGGTTATTGGCAATGGACATATGGTAACAAAGTACAAATTGGAGACATTTCTAGTCGCTCCTCGCAATGGCATGTTACTTATGTCGTAACGGGGTTGGCGATAGTATGTATCTTGGTCTTTTGGTCAGAACAGGATTGGTTGGACTGGGCAACATTGGATGCGTTGATTATGGTATTCTCCGTCATGACGACGGTGTTAGTGGCACACAAATACCTGTCTAATTGGGTGTATTGGATGATGATTAATACTCTAGCCATGCTCCTATATTGGCAACATGCCTTGTGGTTTACCGTTGGTTTGTATTTTGTGTATCTGGTATTTTCAGTTTTTGGATGGCGACAGTGGCGCAAGCGTGCTTTGACATTTTACGTCAAATAACTCGGCAGCAACCTGATGCTAAACACATATCGAGTGTTCAGTTAGACGGTACGCATCAAAATTATTGCTATCATTGGGGCGATGAGAAGTTTTTGGTCAAAATACTTCGATCTCATGCTGGAGAGCTTTTTTCGTGGGATTCTCATTGGCGTTTACAATCTTTATTGGCCGTTCATGGAATCGCCCCTAATGTGTATCATTTTGAACAGGATATCTGGGTAGAGCAGTGGATATCTAATGCTAATTATTCTGCTGATGATATTGTAGAAACAGCGCGTGCAATGGCTCGAATGCATCACATACCATTATTTGGGCGAGACGCAAGTTGTGCCAAATGGTACCCAAAATTGAGTGAAAAACTCCCCGAGTATTGGCAAAACGATCGGGTGTTTGGCCACAATGATTTACAAACGACACATATCATTGCTCAGAAAGTGGTTGATTGGGAATATGCTGGGACGACGGAAAGGGCTTATGATATCGCAAATTGTGTTGTCATAAATGGTTGGTCATTCGCGCAGCAGAATGCATTTTTGACGCATTATCGCGCACTGATATCTCCCCTGAACTATGAATTAGCCAGTGCGGTAAATGCCTACATACCCATCGTTCGAGAGATTAATTCACAATGGGTGAGCAAATTTTCTAACCCGACTATTTAAAGCTTTACCTTTAGTTTAACCCTTGTATAATGCACATCCGTTGTAGGGGCGTAGTTCCAATTGGTAGAACAGCGGTCTCCAAAACCGATGGTTGGGGGTTCGAATCCCTCCGCCCCTGCCAACTTTCTTCGAGGTAAACCAAGATGCAAGATAACGAAGAATCCAAAGATTTGTTTCCAACAGGTAAATACTGGTTCTTGTTGTATTGCAAAGGCAAAGAAGAAGAATGTGCAGTTATGCACCTCAACAATCAAGGCGTAGATGCCTTCTATCCTAAAGCTCAAATCGAAAAGATCGTTCGCGGTAAGCGAACTCAAGTCATCGAAGCTTTGTTTCCTAATTACGTTTTTGCAAAACTTGATTATGAACAACACAATTTTACTGCGATCCGTTCTACTCGTGGCGTGATTGGGTTTGTCCGTCGTGGTAAAGAGCCACAGCTGGTACCAGAACTATTGGTGACTCAATTTAAGACATTGCATGATGTGGCTCAGGTTAAAGATAAAAATTTACCTAAGCAGGGCGATATCGTATTGATTAATCATCCACAATACAACAATGTGCGAGCGATTTATCAAGAAGCTAAGGGTGACGCACGTGCAGTGCTGCTGCTTGAGCTGATCAACAAACCAGTCGAAGTGATTTTCGAGAACACAGACTTCAAAAAAGTCGACGCCTAGCTATTTATTTAATGTATTTAATAGTAATTTCGCCATTTTCCCAAACCAACATTTCTTTGGGGTGCATTTTAGTCCATGTTTCATTAGTGGTTAAGGGTTCTGTGGCTAAAACTGTCACAACGTCATTAGGCGTGGTTTCTTCGGCAAAGTCAACGGTCACTGCAATATCTTTCAACAAAGCAGGCCCAAATGGTGCGCGACGAGTGATCCAATGTAGATTGTTTGAGCAATGTGACACCAAACTATGACCGTCAGAAAGCATAAAATTACACACGCCACTCGCATGCAGAGTATGTGATAATTCGTATACATAGTCCCATATTATACGAGCATTTTGTGGTTTCAGGTCGCCAAATTTTTCGGCTATACAGCCGAGTAACCAGCAAAAAATGAATTCACTATCCGTTGTTCCCACAGGGATATAGCGGTTGGATAAAGTCAATTTGTCAAAGATCTCTTCAAGTTGACCATTATGCGCAAATGTCCATGTTTCGCCCCATAGTTCTCGGCTAAATGGATGGGTGTTTTCTAATACTAATGCCCCATCATTAGCTTGACGGATGTGACCAATGACGATGTCACTTTTGATGGATTGTTGTTTTAGAAAGGCGGCTACATCGCAATCGGAACCGGCGGTGAGATCGCGAAAGGTTTGTGTGCCTTTGCCGCGATAGAAAGTGATCCCCCAGCCATCTTTATGCACATCGGTACGCCCTGCACGTTCGACTAATCCTGTAAAACTAAAACAAGCATCTGTAGGCACATTCGCCGACATTCCCATTAATTGACACATACATCACCTCAAACACAATGATTGGATATTTTACCAAGGAAAGTTAAAAGATTAACGTTTTAATTTCGACGCCGATATAAAATAATTAATAAAGGATTGTTTTATATTCCAAATCAAGCTTAACATTTAAGCCTTCTAGGAGTATCTTTAACGACATCATACTTTAAAAAAATAACGAACATGTCTAACACGATCATTTTAACCGGTGGTAGCTCTGGTATCGGTTTGGCCATGGCCAAGCGGTTTGTCAATGATGGTTATCACGTGTGTAATTTGGATATCCAGCCTTCGGCCATTGGTGATCATTACACGTGCGATATGCGTAGCTTTACTCAAGTACAACAAATCGTGACTGATATTTGTGCTAAACATAGTGTCTACGCATTAGTGACTAACGCAGGGATTCATTTATCAGCCAACATAGAAGATACTGCTGAAGCCACGTTTGATAACTTATTTGCGCTGAATGTCAAAGGGGCTTACGCCGCAGTGCAAGCAGTACTCCCCAGTTTAAAAGCGCGTCGTGATGGCGTAATATTAGCGGTTGCATCGGACCAAGCCGTTGTCGCCAAATCCAATTCATTTGCCTATAACTTATCCAAACACGCTTTAGCCTCGCTGGTTAAAACCACTGCACTTGATTATGCGTCGTATAATATCCGTGCCAATGCCCTTTGTCCTGGCACGATTGATACGCCTCTGTACCAAAGTGCCATTGCTAAGTACTGTTCGCACAGTGGCGCCGATGTTGCAGAGGTGCATCGGGCAGAAGCTGCGGAGCAACCCCTAAATCGACTTGGTACCGCAGAAGAAGTGGCCGGGTATGCGGCATTTCTGCTTTCAGACGAGGCGAGCTTTATCACAGGTTCTTTGGCAATGATGGACGGTGGATATACTGTGCGATGAACTTCATCGACCCACATATCCATCTTTGGGATACAGACCAAGGTGATTATCACTGGCTACACAACACGAATAATTTACCTTTGCACGTCGATGATTCAGCGATAACGTGTGATGCTTATGTGCACGTTGAGGCGGGCTTTGATAATAATCAACCTTGGCGAGAACTGGTCTGGCTCGAGTCTGTTGCAACGAAACCAATGCGGGCAGTGGCAACGCTTGATTTGACACTGTCCACTGCTTCATTCGTCGAAAGCTTGCGGCATTACGCAAAACATACTTTTTGCGTAGGAGGTCGACATATTTTGGACAATGATGCGCTAGATTTACTGCGAAACCCTCAAATACTCGATAATCTAGAGACATTGGCGCAACATGGATACTTATTTGAGGCGCAATTTGATGTTGCCGATCAAGCGGTGGTTGCGCGAGTATGTGAACTATTACTAGCGAACCCGGACTGGCAATGGGTCATCAATCATGCAGGCTATCCAGTGTTATCGGCGGTTGAGCAAGAACAGTGGCGCGCAGGAATCTATTGGCTATCTAAAATTTCCTCCTTAATGGTAAAGTGTTCTGGTTTTGAAATGCAAGATAGAGATTTTGCTTGGGATGATGCCCTGCGAGTGATTGACCATTGTATTACGTGTTTTGGTGAAAATCGCGTAATGCTAGCAAGTAACTATCCTTTATTGACTTGGCGGATGTCTTATATTGAATATTGGGCGTATTTAACTCAGGCCTATGCCGATAGACCTGAGTTGTTTTATGACAATGCACAGCGCAGGTATTTTGCCAACACTTAGCTTAATGTGCTTAGTGGTATTGAGCCTATTTCACTGTCACATGAGGAGAGCGTTTCACCACATCATCATTGAGCTCAATGCCAATACCCGGTAAATCTGGCACCTTAAATGAGCCATTTTCTGGCTGATAATCTTGAATACACAGCTCGCGGTTCCACTGCTTAATCGCATAGGTGTGGTGCTCGTGGATCAAGAAATTCGGGATCGCGGCCTCAAGTTGTAACGCCGCTGCCGTTGCCACAGGTCCACCGCACACATGCGCTTGGACGCGAATATCGTAGGTATCAGCGTAATCACAGACTTTTTTCGCTTCAGTAAAGCCACCGCTCAAGCCCACATCGGGTTGCAGTACATCAATACTTTGGTCCTCAAAGTATGGACGCACATCCCAGCGATGATACAATCGTTCACCACCGGCAATCGGGACCGTTAACTTGTCTGCAACCTTCTTGTGTACCGCAGAGTTGAGGTAATTCACCGGTTCTTCAAACATCATGCAGCCGACTTCTTCAATGACAGCCCCCATTTGAATCGCTGAAGCACAGCCCATCAGCGAGTGCGCTTCAAAGATAATATCGACATCATCACCGACTTCGCTGCGAATGGCTCTTAAACGGTCGCCAAATAGCTTCATTTGCTTAGGAGTAAACAGCTTGGTGCGGTCAAAGCTCGATTCGCCATGTTCATCATAAACAATCGGATCCACTTTCACGGCATCATAGCCCTCGTCCATGGCTTTGCGAGCCGCGGCAGCATATTCTTCTGGGTGAATGAGTTTGGTGCATTCTTTATCCCAATCAAATTGCAATTGCGAAGCATAGGTGCGTAAATTATCGTTGGTCTTGCCGCCGAGTAATTGATAGACCGGTACATTTAAAGCCTTACCTTTAATATCCCATAATGCCGTGTCAATGGCTGACGTGGCTGAGTATAAAATAGGTCCGCCACCTAAACCCCAAAAGCTTTCGCGTAGCATGCGTGACCATAACGCCTCGGTCTTAAATGGATCATAACCAATCAGCACCGCTTCTGCGATTTCTTTGATCATGGCTGCCGCTGCACTGTGCCCCCAGTCATAAGCAAGACCTGCTTCCCCCACACCATGAATGCCTTCATCGGTATGAATACGGACAAAAATTGGGTTCCAAGGTGGACGGTCAGGGCAGTGAATATCGAATATTTCAACGTGGGTAATGTTCATTGGGTTCTCTTATATGTGTAAATTATTGATCAAAGTCGGGAAAAACCGCCTTGACTCGACGCAACATAGCTGGCCATGCTTTTTGTCCACCGGTCTGGCCTGTGTGGACGATATTCGCTTGGGCTTTAATGTTAGGGACGATATGTTCTGGTAGGTAGATAAGCTCAGCACCAGATTGTTGCATTTTGAGCTGAATCTGACAGGCGCGGATTAAGTCATACATGTGCATAAAGGCATCGCCAATCGTTTGTCCAACGGTTAAGGCACCATGATTGGGTAACAGCATAAAATTAGCATCGCCCAAATCCTCTTGCAGGCGCTTACATTCGCCTTCATCCACCGCGAGCCCTTCATAACCGTGATAGGCCATTGACGCGAGTGCAAATGCTGCGTATTGGCTCAAAGGCAGCAGTCCGTCTTTTTGTGAGGCCACCGCGATCGCATCGTCTTGGTGGATGTGAATCACACAGGTGGCGTCATCTCTTGCCCCATGCACCGCACTGTGAATGGTAAATCCAGCAGGGTTAATTGCAAACGGACAATCCTCTTGGATAATATTGCCATCGATATCGATTTTGACCAAATTAGAAGCATTGACTTCGCTAAACGTCAGGCCAAAAGGATTAATCAAAAAGTGCTCCGTCCCAGGGACTTTTGCGCTTACATGGGTATAAATTAAATCGTCCCATTGGTGTAGGACGAGTAATTTATAGCATGCTGCTAAGTCGATACGCATTTGCCATTCTTCAGGGCTAATCTTCCCAGCCAAATCGGGTGTTGGTATATCCATTATGGTGTTTTATCATTGCTTTGCATGCCGATATTGTTACACTGAGAACAAAAATTAACAATGCCGACTATGCTCAAATTCTCGCTTTTTTCCTTCAATCAGCTTGATAATCACATCCTGTACCGCGTTCTACAAATGCGCGCTGAAGTCTTTGTCGTAGAACAAACCTGTCCGTACCTGGATTTGGATGATAAAGATACTCACCCTGAAGTATTCCATTTGTTGGGATATCAAGACGAGAACTGTGTTGCTTATGCGCGCTGTCTTCCCCCTGGATTAAGTTATGAATCGCCGAGTATCGGGCGAGTGTTAGTGACTGAACAAGCCAGAGGTAAAGGCTATGCATATACCTTGATGCAAGAAGCGATTGCACAATGCCAGCAACAATGGCCTGGACAGGGGATCACGATCGGGGCGCAAGTGTATCTACAAAATTTTTATCAAAAATTAAACTTTTTACCAATTTCCGACGTCTATCTAGAGGATGACATTGAACACATCGATATGGTTTTACTAGGAGAATAAAATGCACCAATCAATTTTATTAGGTTTGCTCGTGTTAGCGTTATTTTCGATTAAGGCAACCGCGCACGAGCACAAAAAAGAAGTTGAAAAAGAAGTCATGGTCAAAACATGGCACATGGCGGGTGACACCAAATTTGCTCCTCATGAGATGCCACAAGCAGAAGGTACTGAAATTAAATACATGGATGGCGATAATGAACTGCATGTAAAATTAGCACCAGGGACAGAGTTAACTGAAGAAGTAATTCGTCGTGCTTTTGGTGACTTACCCGGAGCTGAATTGGACCGTCTAGTGGCAGTATTAACCAAAGTATCTTATCCAACGGATAAAGATATGCTAACGGACTCTCAAGGCATCATCGAAAAAGAAGTTGAATTTATGTTCATTGACGAACATGGCAATGAGCAAGAAATTGAAGTCAATAAGCAACACAAAATGATCGTTGTGGAAATTGACAAAGAAGGCGAAAAGGTTTCTGTCGAATCTTCGCGATACGAAACCTCTGAGGTCGAGCTGGATCTGGCAGATGCCATTATAGAGCTTATTCAAGCTGGTAAATTAGACGATGCGCAAAAGGCACGCATTGCTAAAGCTTTGGCGCAATAATCAAACATATAATTCATGTTAATTTTCTAAATTCTGAGTAATGGAGGTCGATAGACATATATAATTATTTCTTTGGAGAAAGCATGGACTTCGTAAAAGAACAAACACATGAACAATGTCGTCTTGTTATATCAGGTGAACTTGATGCAGAAAGCACTGAACAGATCCGTCCTGAATTTGTTCAGCTTTCTGAAAATCCAAATTTTTCAACCATCACCATAAACTTGAAAAATGTTTCCTTTATCGATTCTTCCGGAATTGGCCTGATTGTTTTTTTATTTAAAAAAATGCGAGAGCATTCAATCGAAATGAAATTGTCAGACGTGCACAGTCAACCATTGGAACTCATTAAACTCTTAAGAATTGATACAGTTATTACCGTTGAAACATATGAAGGCGAGTCATTAGAGACGTTAGCGAGCTGGTCCATTGAGTAAAATCACTGCTGTTTGTTTGTCTCTTGTTTTGCTTCAAGGGTGTACCAACTTTCCCGAATATGGCAAAGGCGGTTTTGCTGAACATCATATTGACTTAATTGATCCATTTTATACCGATGAGCCAATGGGTCCTGAACATGGACTTAAGTTTGAATTTGAGTTATTGCGTCAACAACTCGCGGTCTTAATCTTAGAAGGTGCCGAATGGTGTTTCCCAGCAACTGTCAAAGAAGCACAGTTGCTGGAAAAGAGAGTGGCGCGAGAAATATTTGCACAGTTGCATTTTGATGCAACAAACGATGTGATTGTATTGAGGCACCTTTTGCATCGTTTAGAAAGACAGCTTGATTATGTTCTTCAAAAACAAACATGCCAACTTCCCTCAGATAAGTTAGATAGTCCCCCCAACGCTTCTGACGCCATTGATATAAACACTCAGAAAGATGAACATATAAAAGATATTACGACCTCTCAAGCGATGCAAAATATTCTAGATTTAATCAATGTGGACAATCAATTTGCGACTGATTCTGCCGTGGTCAATTTGAAATATGTAGCCCGTCTCGCTCGAGCCGCGGAGATATTAAAAGAGTACCCATCCATAAAAGTAAGATTGACGGGGCACACTGACAAGTATGGCTCTGTGATTGACAATGAGTCACTGGGCTTGGCGCGAGCAGAGCAAGTTGGACGATATTTAGAAGCGTTCGGTGTAGCAAGAGAGCGTTTAACAATGGAGAGTGCAGGCGAATCGCAACCGTTATTTGATGGCGATGGAAAGCACATCGATCTTACAAATCGACGAGTAATGGCAAACGTTTACGAGGAATGATAATGCATTTTTTACGTTGCTTGGGCTTAGGACTCTTTTACCTCTTTTGTTGTTCCTCTTATGCGGAGGAATACTTGATCCAACCCGGTGACGAATTAACGATCACCATCCCTGGAGAAGAGGCATTTTCAGTGCCTTTTACGGTTAATCGAGATGGCGATATCCATCTACCTGAAATAGGTAGAGTGAGGGTTGCTGGGGTCTATGAAGAAGAACTACCATTGTTTCTTACAGAGTTTTTGGCAAACGTTTATCGTGACTTGACTGGGTTAGACGCATTTGTCGCCAAAAAACAAATGCTTATTTTTGTCAGTGGGTATGTCAAAGCACCCGGTGAATACGTCATACCGAGAACTGCAACGATACAAACCGCGTTACAATATGCAGGAGGGCTGCGCTCCGGAGCACAAATTAATAAATTGCAGCTTCGCAGACTGGATACGCAAATCTATTTTGACTACAAATCTTATCTAGATTCCGGAGACACATCTCAGCTGCCACGTTTACGTGCAATGGATGAATTGTTCGTACCAGCCTCTCCAATTATTGGTAATGTCGAGATGGAATTTGATCCAGCCAAAATACCCGATTCAGGCGATGCTGCACGAGACAATACTGCGATTAAAGTATTTGGTGAAGTCAAAAGTCCTGGCAGCTTCTCTTTCCGACCTGGAAAAAGCATCATAGATCTATTAATGCGAGCAGGCGGTGTGACTCGATATGCTGGCGTGGAACAAATCCGATTAATTGCAGATGGTGAGCCTCAATTATTTAATTTGAAACGCTATTTAGAAACAGGTGATGAATCGCTATTACCGGATATTCAACCAGGTACAACCATTTTTATTCCGATCCAAGTGGAAGAAATAAAAACAGGTGGTAACGTGGTATACATCATGGGTGAAGTAAAAAAGCCCGGTGCATTTGAAGGTAAAGAGGATGCGACATTTATGGATATCCTCGCAAACGCAGGAGGCCCTACTCGATATGCTGAATCAAGACAAATTCGTGTCATCAAAGCCAATGGTGAAGTGATCCCATTCGATCTGACTGCCTTTACAGAAGGCGGAAATAATATTTTGCCGCCTGAGATCGAAAATGGCGATGCGATCTTCATCCCTGAAAAGACCGATATCAACGAAAAGTCTTGGTTAAAAGTGACCCCTAATCGTGCGGTAAGAGTGATTGGTGAAGTCGTCAAGCCTGGGCGATTTGAATGGTCTGATGAAATGTCTTTACTCGATTTGATAGCCCATACCGGAGGGCCAACATCACGTGCAGATACCTCTACTATAGAGGTCCTTTCTCCCCAACCTGATGGTAGCACGACCTTCACAGTTTTCAATCTAGATCATTTTATCAAAACAAGCCAATCAGAATCTGCATTGCCTAAGATTTATGCGGGGGCAACTGTGAGAGTACACGATCTCCCTGTCGATCCCACAGATAATAAGTCGCAGTGGGTGAGGCAATCGTCTGAAAAATCAATTTATATTTTTGGTCAAGTCGGTGCACCTGGACGATATAAATTTGAAGATGATATGCATTTTTTAGATATTTTAGCAGCCGCTGATGGGCCGACAGATAAAGCGGATTTACACAACATTCGAGTCAGTCATCGCGACTTACCCTACAGCAAGGTCAGCAAACTCAATTTGGCGCTGTATTTTGAGACTGGCGATGAAAACATCTTACCAGAGGTCAAAACCGGTGATTCGATATATATTCCTGAGAAGGAGCGTCTGTGGATTGATGAACCAAGTGAAAATACGGTACGTATCCTCGGTGCCATCAATAAGCCTGGGCGGTATCGGTTTACAGACGATATGACAGTCATTGATTTATTAGCACAAGCTGCGGGCACCAAAGGCGATGCTTATATTGAAAAAATCACTATTGTTAATCTTTCTTGTTGTAAAAACCAAGCACAAACCTTTGATTTGCTAGCGTTCAGTCAAACAGCCGATGTGACCAAACTGCCATTACTCAGAGCTGGGGATACGGTATATGTGCCGTACCGTTCAACAAGTGCGTTTCAAAAATGGCGTCAAGGTTTATCCGATGTCTTCCAGTTTGCATCGATAGCTGCACTTCTGGGAGTGATTTGATGTCTTATATTACCCTAAGTAACGAAATTGACTCGGTCTACTCAAAGTTGTTAACAGAACACAAACGCAGTATTGCAGTGGTTGCGACAACGGCTGGAGAAGGTGTTACCTCAATGGTGCTGGCATTGGCGAGGCGAATACTTCTATCAGGGCAAAGTGTGTTAGTGGTTGACTTTAATAGCCATAATCCATTTTTTTCGTCATCAATTTGTCTACCGCATTTTCAGCAACAAGATTTGCCACCGAGGTTACTGACGGATGAACGTCATCAGCTAGTAATGACCGGTGTACGGGCGCCAACTAGTAAATCTAAGCTACTGCATCTTAGATGCCCAGGTAAACTCGAACAACAAATTTCACAATGGTTAAATGATTTTGATTTTGTCATTTTTGATACCACGCCATTTGGGCAAGTGAATCAGCATAATATTCCTGCACAACGGGTTGCGGCTGCAGTGGACTCCTGTATTTTGATGGTCCTTTCTGGTGTGACTACGGATGTTATGGTGCAAGAAAGTGTGAATAAACTCAATAAAGTGGATGCATCGATATTGGGAGTGGTCATTAATGATAAGTATATGCCCACCTTGCAATCAGAGCTTATTCGGGAGGTGATGCGGTTACCTGATTTTTGGGGTAAGTTGAGAGCCGCTTTCGTAAAAGTGATACGAGAAAATAAATTATTACGCATGGATGTGTAGATGAACCAAACATTATTTCAAGTTAACCTAAATAACCACATATCCAGTGCTCGTAAATTCCGCGAATACTTGCAAAAAGTGTTGATGAATGTGGTTACAGAATCGAGCGTAAAAAATAAAATTTTACTGGTGCTGAGTGAGGCCGTCAGCAATATAAATAAGCACAATGACTTGCTTGGTGTCACGATCACAGTCAAGTTTGGCAAAAGTGATACGGGGTATTGGCTTGAAATTTTAGATGATGCCCCTGCGTTTAATCCGTTAGAGCTAGAGACTGCGGAACAGGATGAGGACTTTCCGTTACTTGAAAGTCAAAGAGGTATTTATCTGATCAAGCAACAATGTGATGATATTGTGTATCAATATCTAGAAAAAAGTCGACTAAATTCATTGCGCTGTACATGGGAATATCAGTTAAAAGGACACAAGAAATCCATCCTAATTGTCGATGACAGTCACGTCGAAGTGACTATTCTCAAACATCAGCTCAGTGACGAGTATCATGTGATAACGTGTGAAAACCCTATTGTAGCCACACAAATCATTGAGCAAAATACGTTTGACCTGATTTTATGTGATTTGCACATGCCGAGAGTCAGTGGTATCGATTTGTGTGTATATCTGCAGAAAAACAAAAAAGAGATGATACCATTTATTTTTATCACCGGCAGTGATGATATTGAGATGCTCGACCAAGCTTATCATTTAGGGGCAGACGACGTATTGTGTAAACCCATCCCAAAAAGCATTTTATTAAATACTGTCAAACGAGTTTTGAAGCGCAATCAACACATGTATCGCAGGCTTCAAGACCGCATTGATAAAAAAATTTCTCAGTCTTTACTGCCATCTATCCCAGAAAATCTAAAGTCTTGGAATATTGCGGTCGGATATCGCAACACGGGTAAAGGGGGCGGGGATTTTTTATTACATCAGCCGAGCATTAGCGGCGATACTATCGTGTTGGTGGACATCATGGGACACGATGATAGTGCTAAATTCTTCTCTTTTGCTTATGCTGGATACATCAGAGGCTTGTTGTATAACAATCACTTGCTTAATCATCCGAATGAACTATTACTCACATTATCCAACATGGCGTTAAATGATGAACTCTTTTCACGTATAAATTTAACGTGTTGTTTGTTACATTTGGGGCAGGGACGTCAATTAAAGTATGTTAGCGCCGGTCATCCCGAGGGCGTTCTGATCACTTCCGATGGCGTAAGCCCGATTGGGCAAAGTGGTATTATTCCAGGGATCATTCCAAACGCCACTTATGAGACGACGACTTTTATGCTTCCAGAAGACGGCAGAGTCGCGATATTTACCGATGGATTATTTGAAGCGGCCATTGATGTTCCTTCCCGAAAAATACTTAAAGAATTGATGTTCGATACCTTGCAAAAAACAAGAGATTGCGAAGTGCAAATTGCAATGGATGAAATTTTATATCAGTTCGACAAATTCACACATGAACGCCCACTAGATGATTTAATCTTGTGCTTAATCGACTTAGATTAAACACAAGATTCATCGTATTATACTTTTTTCCACGGTTTACGGCTTCGGTATATCATGTAATCGAGGGCGCCAACCAAGCCACTTAAATGTCCTCTAAACAAATAAGACACCATTTTGACATATCGGTTATGACTTGCGAATTCGTAGCGAAGTTCTAGAAACAACAATAGATAAAAAAGGTTTTGCAATATAAATTCGTAGACAAAAATGGGGTGAATATTCAATAACATCGCATTGGATAGATAGGTTATAATCATCAAAAACGGGATAACGACCCTCAGCGCTTTGCCAGATGCAAATAAAAAAGCAACTTGCTTATATTTAGGGCGTAGTAACGACTTTAAGCGCATCACTTGTTGCACATTACCAGCAGATATTCGTTTGCGGCGTTGTTGGTTCATTGTATTGCAACTCGCCTCTAACTCTAATGCATGGACGTCTTTGAGTTGTTTGACTTTATATCCTTGCTTAACAATACGCATAGGCAAAATAAAATCATCGTTGATGGTATCGTGTTCTAACTCAGTGAATAGTTTGCTACGGAAAAGATAAAAAGCGCCATGCGCTCCAAGTGTAGAGAATAGTAGCGATTCTTGTTGTTTGATTTTTGACTGATACAACCAATAGGACTGTTCTCCAGCTTGGTTGTTGTATAACTTGTAATGCGAGTTCACAACACCGACTTCTGGGTCCAAAAACATTTGTGCTGAGAGTTTTAATGCATCAATGGAGATGAGTGCTGACACATCAGACATCGCTACCAATTCCGTTCTAATAAGCTTCATACCTTCATTGATAACAGCAATTTTGCCTCGATTTTGGGGAAAGTCGATCACATGCAGGTTTAATTTATGGCACTCAGGATATGCTTGACATTGTTTGGCAATTTCGACTGTGTTGTCGGTACAGCCATCGCACAATATCAATATATTCAACTTCTCTTGCGGATAATCTAGAATCGTTAGATTCAATACTTTATCTGCAATCCACTGAGCTTCATTATACGCAGGGATGAGTATGGTCATTCCAGGTAAGTCTTTCTCTGCAATTTCTACGGCATTTTTACCTCCCTGATATTTACCTTTCGTCAGCCATGTCAGCAACAGGGGGTAAACAATATGATGGTATAGAATCAAAAATATAGCTACACCATGGATGAAAACTAGGGCTGCAGTCATGCATAAGCTCCTTGTGTATAAATGCCAAAATATTTACTCATTGTGTGGTCAAAATGATTGTGCTCAAAGACGTGCTGACGGGGATCACATTCAGGTATATGATGATATAAATGTGTGATGGCATTACCGAGTAAATCCGGTCTTTGTACAGGAACAGCGGTCCCTGTCAGAGGACACAAGGTTTCAGTACTGCCACCAGTATCCGTCACTATACATGGAACAGAACAAGCTTGTGCTTCAAGCGTAGATATGGGGTAGCCTTCCTTTAACGAGGGCAAGCAAAAACAGTCAATCGCTTGATAGAACGTTTTCATCTGTTCGACATGCCCCAAAAATACCACACGATCTGCAATGCCAAGTGCTTGTGCATATTGCTTCAGTGCATTGGCCTGAGAACCATCTCCTGCTATTGCAAGATAAACAGTCGGTGGTGTGTTGACCATAGCGTCTAATAATGTTTTGTGATCTTTTACTAACTCTAAACGCCCAGCATTACCAACCCAAAAACCATGTTGACGCAATCCAAAATAAGCACGCGCGTAGTTCTTGTTGCCACTGCGAAATTGCGATACATCGACGCCATTAGGAATGACTTTATTGACTTTGATTCCTGTGTTTTTTTCAAACGCACGCGCAACAAATTGTGCATCGGCGACGATTGTAGGGCGGACCACTCGCAAGATGGCTTTTTGTAATGTTCTTCTGCGAAAGCTCTCTAGATGCCAAGCGTCATGCTCTGTATGTACGACATGACATTTGGCCATTTTGGCGGCAATCCCACCGTACAACAGGGGGCCAATATGATGGGTGTGCACCACATCAATTTTGTTTTTAAGAAAATAATCTCGAAGTTTTATGATTAATGATGGGGTAACGCCATTTTCTTTGGCAAAGCCTACCCACGGTGTTTTGAGTGTCGATAAACGCTGCCAATCTCGTAACAATTCTTCTGGCTGACCTTGCAGACTGATGACTCTAGATTGAACCTTGCATTGCATGGCGTTTGCCATATTCAGCACCATCGTTTCGATACCTCCAGGTTGTAAATGTTGAACAATATGGGCGATGCGTAATATGTTATTCGTTTGTTTGAATTGAGCTGGGCTGCGAGTTGCTTCCATGCGATGCCTCCGTATGAATATGGTTAGCTAATTGTTTTATCTCAATAAGCCACTGGGTAAGGGTGGATGTCTCAATATTGAGAGGGGAACCTTGTTGTTTGATAGCCCCTTGTATAGATGTGATTAATTGAGCTGCGCGTAAATCGTGTTGAGCAGTGGAAGTTAACCACTGCAGCCACCTCTGGTCATATATTCCCTGACTGATGGCAAGTAAAGTCCAATCTATATCTGGTTTGGTAGAGCATAATTCTGCGGCAGGGTAGATAAAAAACACATCGTCTTCACGGGCATCCACCGGTGAAAATGGATAAGCACTTGGCATTCGGGCATGCCATTGAAAATAACCGTCAGTTTGCCAGTACCAAGTGGCTAACCCGGCAGCATGTCGATGTTGTTCAATATTATATAAATACACTTTTGAATCTTCTTTTGCCAGCAGGTGGAAGTCGTTATCGTTTAACTCAACAGATGGATTGACGAGTTTAGCCGAAACAGAATTGAACCATTGCGTATCTTCTGGCGCGTTAAAATGCCCTGCTGTGATATCCAGTAGCGAGTCAGTGGTCACGGTAAAGGGCGGACTTGCGGCATTACTTGGCTCATCTGCAATCGACCAAAATAATTCAATGTTGGGAAATTCTGTTCGCACTAATGCATCGACTTTTTGGATTTGAGTAATCGCTGCGGATACTCCCATTTTTACAACTAAGCGTTTATATGGCGCGTACGCAAGAATGGTCTGATTCAGCCCCGCTGCATCAACATTTTTTAATCGTTTTAAAAATGCTTTAGTTTCCACGTCGTTTGACGGTGTCGGTAGTCCAGGTGAAAGTGCATTTAAACCGAAGCTTTTTAATCTATGTAAGTCACAACGGTAAGCTCGATGTGGTGCAAGTGATGGCAACCATGTGCGGTGATAAGGCGCTTCAAGATACACACCAACACTGGAAGTTAACTTAGGTAATGGCAGGTTTAATACGGTCACTCGAAGCGGAATTGAACGTGGCTTCCCATGTACTGTGATGACTACATCATAGTGGTACGTTCCAGCAGGTGTATTCGGTTGTGTTGCTATCGAAAGGGTACTGATACTTGGTAATGTCTGTTGTTCAGATACCGGATAGTGGCTGAGGCGTTGCGCGGAAAGGTGCAGTAAATTTCCTTGTAATGACTTACGCCGAAGTTGCCAATTCACATGTCTTGGTGTCACGATTGGGGAATATTTCTGGGACCTCGCAATTTGCCCCTTATCCTTCTCTGTCACGCGTACAATGTTAAAATCTGCAGCAAACTCATAAGTGAAGGCCAAATGCTGTTGTTCATCCTGTGCCATCACTAGTGTTATTGGAGAGTTCATGTCTTGAATCGGCATTGGGATAAAAAGCGCATCGGTAATCGGCCAGTTTTGCCGCCACCATAACGCTTGTTGATGCGTCACGTGATCGATTGCCTTCTCGACATCTAATGGTTCAATCAGTAATCCCGCCAGATATTTAGATGCTGGTTGATCTCCGCTGAGCGTCAATATATTTTGGGAACTGCTCGTTTCAAATGTATAAGAGCGATGGCCATAAAAAGGCACAACGATGTCATTAAAGACATCCGGTTTGTCAGAATATGAAGGCTGCCGTAAATAGCGCTGCTTCTGCCAAGTATCTGGTGTAAAGTTTATCTGCTCAAGGACCGTATCATTAAAGACAATGGTTCGCGTCAAAAAATGCGGGGTATATTCCCAGTCTCCCATGTCTTCAAGCCATAAATGAATACGGTAGCGTCCGGGCCCAATAGGGAGTGTTAGTGTATCTATTCCTTTAATACCATCGCTGATAAGGCCATCATTGACGCCGTTGTGGCGATCCCTTTGCAGCGGAGTAAGGCGGCCTGACAGCGCAGGGTGTGTTGGGGTGATACGTTCAAAACCAGGCCAGACTTTGCTATTGGGAGCACCAAAATCCCATGCAATAAGTTCTTCGGGTAAGGACATTATCGGTTTGGTCGTGGTTGCTGCAAATTCAATATTTGCATGTGAATTACCCGCAAAAATATAAATAGTTTGAATGTCCTCGGGCTTCACCTGTCGTTTATTACTTGTGTATAACTCACTCGTACTCAGGTGAAAGGTAAAACTCCCAGGCAGTACAGTACGTTCATAATTGACGCGTTGTGCATAGTTCGGCGACGTTCTATCATCAATTCTAACAACGACAATTTGAGGCACATTGGTATGGTTTATCCCTTTGAATTCTAAGAATTTATTGGTTAGATCGTGTTGACTCACGTGCCAAACATGTTTTGCTTCAACATATGATGAAGTTATCATAGCCACTAGGATCAATAGAAAGCGTATATTATGTTTACTCAAGTAGCCCTCCACGCAAATCTTGCGGAGCCACCCTAGGAATTCGAGTGAGTACTTCTAGACCTAACTTCAGCTCTACTTGCTTTTTGTAGCGAATGCTATGATCGTTAATACTTGCAAAGATCGCACAGCCAATACCAAATACGACGCCTCCTAGGATGCCGGCAATTAAAAAGAGAATAGCCGATGGATTGTTAGGCACACTCGGAGTAAATGGGATATCTATGACTTTGATGCGCTTTTCTTTTTCGAAAAAACCCAACGCACCGGTCACACGAGCCAGTTCATAACGCTCTAACAAATCTTCATACAAATTGCGTTTTACTTTTAGATCGCGTTGTAATTCATTGAGTTGCTTTTCTAGCTCCCCAAGTTGTGAGGTTCTTTCTGCTTGTAAACGGATCATGGTTTTGAGGCTGTTCGTTTCTTCGGTAAGGGCATCCACTTTGCTACGTGCAAGTTGGAGATGGTCTAATTGAGCAATCAGTAGTAGAGGCTGTGGTGAATCTTTCGAATTATTGGCTTTACTCGCCATACTCCACAGCTGATCCACATCGATTTGGTTATCTTGATTTTGTAATGCTTCAAGCCGTTCTTCTTGCAGTCGATTCAATACTCGCATAGCGCCTTGAACCTGACTGTGATTATCGGTATAGCGCGCTTTTAACAACGCCAGCCGACTTTGTAATTGGATGATGCGTTCCTCTAGATTGGCTACCACTGGGTTGGATTTTGACAGTTGTTGGTCAATCGTCCCCAAAGTCTTTATCGCTCCGGCGAGTTCAGCTTCTTTTTCAAATAAGGTTTGTTTAAGCTGTGCTAAGCGACTGACATTGCCAAGATGCAGCTCTGGAAGTTGCTCAGCGTGTTGGTTCTTGAAAGTGGCAAGCGCATTTTCTGCTGCGGCCAGTTCTATCTGACGATTGGTCAATAGGTCGGCAAGAAATGTTGAAGAATCCGTGATAGAGGAGCGCTCTGGCGCGAGCAGTTGTTCAATAAAATAATTGGAAACCGTTTCAAGTAGAGGCACTATGCTATTGGGGTCCGAGTTTGAATATTCAATCCGAATTAAATCTTTGCCCGTCATCTCCATTCTCAATGAACTGGATAACTGATTGATGACCCTCTCTTGCTCTACTTTATCGGTATTTTCATTGATCAGTTTTCGATCGATAGCCACTTGACGCAAAATATGTCGACTGTGTAATAGGGTTTGTAAAGCGGATAAGCGCTCCTTGAGCATGGCGGATACGGCGAAATCCTCTAAAAAGGGGTTCAGTTTAGACGTTTCTTGAATCAACATACTGGTGTGTGCTGTGTATGTTTTCGCAGAAAGTGAACCGACCGTAAAACCAATAATGGGGAATATCAAGATGGGTAAAATGATGACATATCGGTGACGCCATCCTGCATCCAGCCATATATAGAATTGATAGCTAATATGATTCATTGGCTAAAATATCCATCACTTGTTGTGCTTTGACAGCCCAGTCCTCACGTTCAACCAGTCGTTGTTGTACAGTCGTTGGGGCTTTCAATAATACGCTATTTAAGGCTTCGCACATTTCTTGTGGAGTACGAATGACATTAATGACATGACGATAGGGGGCTAAGGCCGGAAAATCGGAGCTAATGATTGGTGTGCCAGTCGCCAAATACTCACGCAATTTTAATGGGTTGCAGGCTCTTATTTGAGCATTGTCAACAAATGGTAAGATCGACACATTCCAGTGTTGAGAAAACTTAGGTAATTCATGGTGAGGGACTTCGGGGTAGAAAAAGACATTTGAAAATTGCGTCAGTCGACTCACATCTACAACGACCTTTCCAACAAATACAAAATACCAA
This sequence comes from Alteromonadaceae bacterium, assembly GCA_014872805.1. Lineage (GTDB taxonomy): Bacteria > Pseudomonadota > Gammaproteobacteria > Enterobacterales > Alteromonadaceae > Opacimonas. The sequence goes on along the minus strand of WKFN01000007.1, from coordinate 18,710 downwards.
TGCGGCATTTTGGCAATCACTTCGCAAAGCAATGAAAGATCTAGCCAAGCCGATATACTGCCATAAAATCCAGCGATCGGTTTGCCTTGTGGCAGTAATTCCGAAGCCATTGTTGGCTTTGCAAATAACTGAAAATCGACGCCATGAGGAATTAAGAAGGTTTTTGAACTAGACAGTTTCTCTGCTAAAGCTTGGCTTGAGACGAAAATGACATCCGCTTTATGCAACAGTTCATCTTCTCGTTTAGAAACGGTGTCGTGCTCAACGCCAGCCAGGCCAGCAAAATCATCACCGCAGTAATATACTACCTTTTCTTCATTTAAATGCCCAACCATATCTACGGCGGTAGGCAATGATAGCCATAGGATAGGAGACTGTAACTGAAGACGTTCAGTCACAGGGACGATTTGCTTTTTGAGAAAAATCTGACAAAGTTTCCTCGTCAACGTCCATTTGGGCACAGGCACCGTCATCGGGTTGATGACAGTCATATTTTCTGGGACGCAAGAAGACGGGTGCTCGGGGGTGGCATGCCACCGTGCAAACACTTTTTCTTTTAAACGCAGTAAGTCATGCCAAGTCACTTTGGGTTTGCGCAATCCGATTGAGTTTACCCAAACCACTTTTCGTTCTGTAGCGAAATGCTTAATTAAGTGTTGTGTGCTGGACGGTAACTTGCCCCAGTCTTCACCAAATACGATTAAATCTTGTTGCATGATTTTCCTTGAAAGAAGTCAAAAGTCAGTGCTGTCACACAATTTCGACCATTCTTTTTTGATTCGTAAAGAGCGTGATCGGCATGAGCCAATAAGGAGGCAATGTCGTGTTTAAATGCTTTAAACTGAGTTAACCCAAAACTCGCGGTCACTTGAATAGGTTTATTATCAAAGGTCAATGCCATCGATTCTATGGCAATACGATATCGTTCAATGGGTATTTTGGCCTCTTCCAATGAGGTATCAGGCATACAGATGCAAAACTCTTCCCCTCCCATGCGGCCGATAGAATCTTCATTCCGAAGATGTTTTTTCAATGTCTTGCACACTTCTTTGAGCACCATATCTCCGGCATCATGGCCGTGGTTATCATTGATTTGTTTAAACAAATCCAAATCAACGTAGGCCACGCATAATGCTCGTTGATGACGCTGTGAAACCGTCATGGCTTTTTTTAGAATGTCATTAAAATGCCGGCGGTTCGGTAAGCCAGTTAATACATCAGTCAGCGACTCGTGTTCCATGATGAGGTATTTGCTCAGCTGTTTTTTACGCATCAAAAATATTCGTACAATAGCATTGACCTTGGCATGTATAAGATCTTTATCCATTGGCGTTAAAATAAAGGCATCTGCTCCTACATTAAGTCCTTGAACAAACTCTTCCCTATTTTTGACACTGCCCATGAGCAAAATAGGACGCCAGATTTCTTCAAGCAAATCCTCCATCATTCTGATCATTCTGATCATCTCTATGTTGCCATCACTTTTGTTCTGCATATCAAGAATAATCAGTGAATATATATCAGGCTTTGCTCGTAGTGCAGCAATGGCTTGCTCGCAAGTTGTAAATGCATTGACCTGATAGTTTAGCTGCTTTAAGGTCGTCTCAATATTTTGTAGTGATTGAATAGAGGCACTGACGAGCAGTACTTGTACCTCTTCATGATTGACGCGATGTGAACGGTGCATATTAATTAAATCCATTAAACACAATTGCCTGAGATATATCTACGGTGCTTTTTTCACTAGCATAAGTATTGTCAATACCGCTTTTTCCACTCCATAAAATGTAGGTTTGCGCATTGCCTACTGGGATGGGAATGGCGAATGACTTGCTTCCTCCTGGTATCAAGGACGTTTGTATTAATACGGTTTGATTTTCATCCATTATCTGCACATTGACTAGGTTTGGACTGGTATTGGTTAATGAAATGTCATGGGCTTTGAACATTGCAAACGTATGCCCAGCTTGTGCAGTGGTGTTTGCTGTGGATGCGGCAATGGGTTGATTTGGGGATGGCGATACAGGAACATTCTGTTCTGTTTCACCATCTCCTGAATCGCCACAGGCACAAAGGAATAAGCAAGTAGAGATGAATAGTATTTTATGCATGAGTAAAATCCTTATTCCGCATTGAAGATGAATTGAGAATTGATGTTTTGCTTAGACCAATCAGCATGTTGCTCAGGTGAGTTGAGCCAGTTGATAAACTCTGGATACGCTTTGGCAATGTCTTGTGATTCCAATGGATGGCGCCAATGACTTGGCAAATCCAACACCCATGGCAGTGCTTGGTCAGTGACGTTAAAGGGTCGATCTAGGCTGGCGTCAACCTCATAAGACAAAGGCACGGTAAATAGTTGACCATCACGGTAAGACCCTTCCGCTTCAAAAAAATCAGTTCCAGAAAATTCTGAAAGATGGATTTCGAGGCAGCGCCCTGGTCCGTTTAAATCACTATAAGTCGGGTTGCCTGCTAACCATTGATTGAACCATGGATAGCTTTCTTGGTATCGCTCAAAGCGGAAGTGCGATATGTCATGTGCAGGATTCCCTTTTTCACTGGCAAACATAAAGTGATCATAGTTGGTTTCATTCAATGCATCAGTACTGTTGAGCCAAACCTCACGTTGTTCATCAGAATGCTTAAATTCAAAGGTGAGTTGCCAAGTATTGGTCGTGGTGCCTGACGGACAAGACACGCCGTTATCACGACTTGTGCGATACATACAGCGCACAGAATCAAACAGATTACCAGCTTGATAATGCGATAACTCCTCAAAGAGATTTTCAGATAAAGTAATTACTAAACGGTCAGATTGTGTCTCTAGCGCAAGGGGATATGGGTAATTACTAAAGCCGTTGATGACTACATCATTGCCCTTATACTCCCCGTTCGCAAATTGATATTGAGCGACTTTACGACCTGCTGCATCTGTTTTTTGCAGAGTTAAGCTTTCAATATTTTCAAGTTTGATATTCGGCAAAGATAAAGCCAGGCCGTTGCGATATGTTGCACCGATAGCTTCAATCTTATAGTCAATCGTCAGTGATTTTACTATTTCTACTTGGGTGACTTGATTATTGCGCTCAATTTCTTTTGTGCTAATGATCTTATTCGCATCATACGCAATCACCGCATCATTGAAGTCATAATCACCCTGCATAGGCCAGTTATCTTCAAAGGCCACTTTACCGGCTTTTTTATACTCAGTTTCCCGCACTGACTTCACATTGATTACATTTTCTAATCCAGCAATAGCGGCTAAAGGTGTGACCTCAACATTAAAAATAAGATCATTAAAATCTTTATCGCCCATATCTGTTCGGATATCTTCAAAGCCATAAGCAAAAAAGCCAATGTCAGTTATATCGTCACTGCCGGATAAGGTATCTCTAAAAAGGACGTGGTATTTATTGCCTAAACCTACCGTTGGGTTTAGTGCGGGTAAACTATAAAAAGGCTGTCCGAATTGAAAATTGGTTTTTTGTCCGCCATACCATCCGTCCCAATTATTTGAAGCTATGAAGAAGCCAATGCTATGTCCAGCAGGGAGTGTGATTTTTAAATCGACTTGATCGCCTTGTACTAGCTCACCACCAGAACCAGCTTTAGAGCTATTAGGAAAGATCAATACATGTTCAACATCAGCAATGGTGGATGATGTAGGTGGGTTATTGGATTCATAGATAAAGTAGCCAAGGGCGTTTTTGTAGCCTGCTCCTTCGTTTAAAAAAGCCACTTTGACCGTAGCGGTCCCTTCGAAGTCATCTTTCACCCCGATGTTGTTGAACGTATTTTCGAGTAACGTTGGATCAACAGCTTGGCCTTCAGGAACTAATGCATAAAACCCATCCAATAGGAATTCATCCAGTTGATCATTGATATTGGTTAGGCCTAGAGGAGTCCCCAAACGGGTAAAGTGGTCTTGATGATTTTGGGTGGTCGATACATTTGGATCTAATGATGAATCCACCCAAAGCCAAGAAGAGGGATCCGTTGTCGCACTAATATTTAGGCTGTAGCTTGCAACGATGATTAAAGATAGCGAACGAATAAGACGCATGATTAATTACCCTTTTGTTGTGCAGTGTGAGGTAACAATTGTTGCTCAGTCCAATGCGCTAGACTGATAGTCATTGCTCCGAGGATGTAAATTGGCCAACTAAAGCCAAACGTTAAAAAGGTGCCTGCTGCCAGGGTACCCATGAGGCCGGCTAAAAGTGCTTCGGCAGTCGTATTGATTGCCGGTGAAAATCTATCTGGAAATGACTCAATGAGTTCCAATGTTCGTATATTGGTTTTGACAAGCTTCACAATTAAAGTGATAAAAATGATCAGACCCAAATAACCTGTTTCAGCTAAGACACCAAACCAAGTGGAGTGAACAGCATGATTCAAGCCATCCCAATGCGGCGAATAAAAAAAGTAATTTGAGTAAAAGTTATCGATCCCAACGCCGGTAAGAGGGTTATCGTTGGCCATACCGATGGCGGCTTCCCATGCATAAATTCGACCCATTGCCGACGCATCTATGCCTGCCTCGGCAGCGCCGCCAGAGGCGCGCTCTGAAATCCCCGCGACTTGATATAGAATGAGTGCTGCGATAGCGCCACCACCCAAAAACAACAGTTTATTTTGGATTCTGCGATACGCATAAATGCCAAAAACAGCCAAAATCCCTAATAATCCGCCTCGACTTTGTGTGGCTAGGATGGCCGAAAATAATGTGCAGATGCTGACTAGGCCGTATACTTTTAATCCATTGCTCAAGCCTTTGGTCAAAATAAAACCCACAGCAAAGGCCGACGGGAACATAAGTACTAGTGACAGATCATTGGGATCCCCTAGGACCGAACCAAATACCCGACCTATGGTGACGCGCGTTTCTTCAACCAGTCCAATACCATTTGCTTTGTTATGCAGTGCTTTGATGCCCACTACACAACCGGCTAACACAATCGCTTTTGCAGCAAACGTAAAATCCGTTTCTCGAGTGGTTAACCACGTGATGGCAAAACACATAATGGCAATTTTGACAAAAATATTAAGGTAATATTGAATCGCGATTGGCATGTTACTCGCCATCACGACGCCCACACTGACCGCAACAAAAAAGGCACTTAATGCCGTCAATTCTGGTCGCCACCACAGGTCGAATCTCTTCTTGTAAAAAACATTCCAACCCAGCGTGGCAAAGCTTGCCAAAGAAAGCAGCAGTGGAATTTTGAAGTTATACAGTTGTGGTATGACTTCATGAATTCGGAAAAATGAAAAAATGACAAACATTAATACCATCAGAAATGGATAGTGCAGCATGACCAAAATGGCTATCGGCAAGATACTGATGCCAACTACTACCAAAGGATGCGGGATGACACTCCAAGCAAAGCCTAAAATGAATATCCATAGCAGCATGAGGTAATGTTTGGTGAGAAGGTTGGCCATGATATTCATAATTTCCCTAGGTGAGTCTTGGACAATGTCTCAACCTTGCGTGACCAGAATACGGCAAGCAATAGCAAACACAGTAAGCCAATAGATAAGAGAAGTTGATAAAGTGGACTAAGCGATAAGTGAATAGCAAGGCCAGATAGAACAATAACCGTTGGGATCCCGAAAAGGGCTTGATATGAATAAGGTAAGGGCAGGCGTTTTTGACTGAGCAAAAATAAACTACCCGCTTTTACTATAAAAGCCACACACATAGAGATTGCCGCACCCAAGGCGCCATAAAGCGGCACTAAGCCCAACAATAAGCCGACTCCGATTATCGAAATAATGCAGTTTATGTAAAATTGCTCATGCGTATTGCGCCCGGTAAATGCACCAATATTCAGTAATTCAGCCGCTTCTTTAGCTAGCATTGCACAGGCCAGGACGAGCAAACAGTGTATGGCATCTTGATAAGATACCGGCATCACTGTCGTGATTATGTACTCACTGGAAGTCACGATGATAAACGTCGCGATGGCAACGTATAGCATTCCATAAGTGGTAAATTTCGCAACCTCAGATGCGCCGTTGGTTTGGGCTAATGTGCTGAATCGTTTCGGAGCCCACCACATGGTGTAAGGTTGCAGAAGTAATACAACCCCGATTGCAAATTTGGCTGCTACGCCATACAGAGCGACTTGTTCAAGTGAGGTGTAATGGGCCACAAACAAACGATCTGCGCCCATTAGCGCGAATCCAACTAAACCAGTACCAAGAAGTGGAAATGAGTAGATTAAGATTTTTGTGAATGTTTTGGGTAACCAAACCCATTTAGTCGTTTGCCATTGCCAAAATGTTAGATAGATAAGCTGGATAACGACTGCAATCAAACCAGCTGCAAAAATACTGGTAACAGTAGGCGAAAATTGAATAAACCAAAGTGTGAGCCCTGCTTGGATAAATACTCGCCCAACGGTGGCAATACAAAACACACCCGCTTTATCGTTCATTCGCAACCAGCCAAGCGGCACTGCAATCATTGCTTCGAATGAGACAATGACCAACGCTAAAAACACGGCTTCAGTTGGGATATTGCCAGGTATATATGCTTGTATTTGGGTTATAGTCAAGCTGATAAATAACAATGAAACCAAAGTCATTAAGCTGGCAAGGGTAAATATGGCACTTGCCATTACCTTCTGTCTTTGTCTATTGCGAGCGAGTCCAGCAAAGCGATATAAACTGTCTTCTAAACCAAAACCCACTATGACACTGGCAATTATGGTAATACTACTGAGCACTTCAACACGCCCAAATTCGTCAGGTGATAGGGTGTGAGCGATAAACGGTAGCATGATGAGCGACAAGCCTTTCATAAGTGCTAAGCTGACACCATACAATAGTGTGTGAGGTATTTTAGCGAATATCATGTGAGGTGTTTCTCTATGTGATATTTAATGTCGGCATAACTTTCATGAGCAGAATATTGTTTGGCAAAAACAAACCCGTTTTCGGCAAGCTTTTGAGTCAGAGCGGGTTGCTCCAGTAAAACCAGCAGTTGCTCATATAAATCATTTGCATCATTAGGCTGATATTTCCAACAGTTGTTGCCGTGTTCTAAGTGTTTGTCCCAGTAGGCGTTATCCTCTGGAATTAAGACGCAAAGACCTGCTGCGAGGGCTTCTAATATCGATAATCCAAACGGTTCTTTCTCACTAGTCGAAACAAAGATGGAATGCGCAAGGCGCAACTCTGATAAGTTTTCAGGTGCTTCATACCAGTTCACGTTAGTGAGCGGGATATTGACTTCTGAGGTTAAAAGATTGGGATCGTTTGCGCGGATGAAACAAATTGAGCATCTGGGGCGTTTCTTATCATCAAATTGCTTTAATGCAGTTAAAAATGTGTCTAAGCCTTTCCACTTTAGGTTCGACGCTGCCCACAACACTTTTGTGTGTGTTTGTTTATTGGGCTTGCTAAACGCGTTTTCGGATAAACCGTTAACAAAGGTTTTGCAGGTTTTAGTTGCTGCAATCGTATCTAAATCAGCGTCGTATTTAGCGAGCGTCAATTCTATCGATTCTCGTGCTGAATCTAAATAGAACAAGGAATCAGTTTGCAAGAGTAATTTTGCGTTTAAGCGACTGGCAAAGACTGGACCATGAATAAACTGTACCCATTGCACACGACATAGCTGTTTACACAACCAAAGTGCCATGTCATTGCTCGGCAGAGAGCAACCTAAAACAGTTTTGATTTGAGTGTGTCTGAATATGACTAATAGTAGTTGAAGTGCATAGACTCCGTGTTTTAATATATATTTGTAACCATTCTCAGTCCCTTTTAACAAGGGAGGCTGTTTCAGACGGATGACATGATAGGTGCTGTTTTGCCATGAATCAGGATCGACAGATAAGACATATACATCTATATTTTTGTCTAAGGTTTCTAAGAAGCGCTTAGTCGCAATTTTTGAACCACCATTAAACTCAATGGTATCGATAATTAAGATGGCAGACGTTTGCTTTTGTCTTGATAGTTTTTTGCCAAAGTATCCAGTTGCCATGTGTAATAGTGATTTGACCTGTAACCACAAAGACTGTGGCTTTCTTCCTTGTTTAAGTGCCTCTGCATAGATATCACTCATTTGCTTGACATTGTGAGTGATAGTAAAGCTCTGCAGGACTCTGTGGTAACCTTTCTCGCCCATTTTTGTGGCAATATGACGTTCAGCGTATAATGTTTTACTTGCCTCGTATAAGCTGATATGTGACTCAGGCGCACACAATAATCCCGTTATCTTGTGTTGAATGACGGAGCTGATTCCGCCGACATCCGGAGCGATGCAAGGGAGTTTTGCTAAGCCAGCTTCAGCGAAGACTAAACCAAAAACTTCTTCTCGAGCACCTGAAATAAATACATCCACACCTTCTTTGATCATGCCAAAGGCATGCTTTTGCTCACCCAAGAGAAAAATATGATCTTGCATTTTTAGTGCAACAATCAGCTCCTCTAAAGTGACTTTTTCGGGCCCGTCCCCTATGATAAATAACGTTGTCTTTATGCCAGATTGATTGAGCTTATGACAGGCTCTAATGACCAAATCCATTCCTTTGCGCTGGATGAGTGAGCCAATACTCGCCATTACAAAATGGTCCCTGCGCAACTTGTAAGCCCTGCGAAGATTGACGGTCGGTTGTGCGAAGAGTCTATGCGTATCGATGCCATTGGCGACCACATGATAGTGTGGTCTTTGGCCGCTATCACCTTGACATTGCTCGATGATAGGCAGACTGACCCCAATTACATGATCTGCGCTGTTTATACGACATCTTACTCTTTCACTAAAAACATATCGTGCGTGTAACTGAGTGATTAATGGGATCTGTTTTTGATTGGCAACGGATACCATCCATTGAGAAGGCGCAGCACTATTACAATGGATAAGTTGTATTTGATGCAAATCAACGAGCTCTTTACCGCGCGTGTACAGAAAGCGTGTTTTATTCAGCGCAAATCGAGGCGGTTCCCAATCGCCTAAAATAGTAAAATGATCTCGATAAACGATCACATTTTGTTGTCTGAATGCGTGTTCCAATAGCTTGGTATCACACCACACAATAGGTTCAAATCGTGTACGATCCAAATTAGATACCAAGTCAATTAAGCATCTTTCACTGCCTCGGATCCACTCATGTTTTGCATAATGTACAAAAAGGATTGGTACCCTAGATAAAGATTGCACAGGTAATTGTGTACCTATTGCCTTGGCGTCTGACTCATCAAGTGTTGAACAGTAAATCTGTATTAACTTATTAATGTATTCCACCATACTAAATTGCTTTAATATGGTTAATCGCGCATTATTCCGAATACGGTTTTGCGCGTCTGTTGAAAGTGCTAGCCAATGTTCTATGGTCTTGATGTAATCAGAATGAGAATACTCTGCTAATAAAAATCCATTTTGTTCATCGACAATGAGTTGATCTAAACTACCTAAGTGATGAGTGATGACTGGAATGCCTCTCGTCATTGCCTCTAAGCATACCATCGGCATTCCTTCTTTCTTAGAAGGTAGTACCAAAATATCCATTTCTTTCCATTGCGCGTCCATATCGTTGCAATGCCCAGTAAAGAGAACATTATGGGTAGCACGTGTGCTTAGCTCTGCAAATAATGGCCCATCTCCAACCATAATGAAGGGGTGCTCAATCAGAGTGCGTGCGATATCAATAAAGCGCTCTGGGGCTTTTTCACAACTGAAGCGACCAACAAAGCCAATCTTGTTACCATAAGTCGTAGAAATATGAGTGCAATCTAATGCATTAAACATCACTGTGGCATGGCTATATAGGGATTTTGCGATAGGGTGACTGACCGCAATATTGTGATCACTCAGACAGGCTGATAAGCGGTCAAGAAAATCGTAATAAAAGAGCTTTCCTGTGCCTTGGTCTCCAGAATGGTAGGTAGCAATATGTTTGCTTTTGCAGATAATTGATGCAAGGCGACACCATAAATTGGCTTTATATCCGTGTGAATGTAGGATATGAAATTTATTTTTTCTAATAAAATTAAAGAAGTCACAAAAGCCGTCGTTAACGGTATATGTACGAATATTCTTACATTCTAATTTGGGTATAAGAACGTGTTCGCCGTAGTGTTGGAGGCGGATGAAACATACTTCTAATGGTATTGCTTCCCTTGCATTTAGTGCAGTTGCGACACCATAGACATGAGACTCGATACCCGCATAAGTACGGGTATCCAAAACAATCCCTATTTTCACAAGTAATCTTCATTTATAAAAGGTTACTTTCTTTATCGTATGCAACTTTTCTGATTTGAGTATTTTAAAAATTTATTTTGATAAGTGATACGTTAGGTAGATTTACAAAGTTTGAACTGTGCGCAGTGCAGTCAGCACTAATTGCTTAGCAAGATCCTGACTGTTACTCTCTGCATAACAACGCAGTTCTGGCGCATTACCACTGGGACGAAGGTGCACAATATCCCCAGTATTCAACGTAATGCGCAGTCCATCCACAGTATTGATTTGCTCAACTTCCGCACTCACACCCATTGCAGTAATTAGCTGCCTAGGATGAGCACTAAGCTGTTTGATGAGTTCTTGCGAACGCTCGGTGGCAAATTCTTTGATTCGATCCGAGTCGGTGAAGCGCCGGGGGAGGGCAGCAACCAACTGACTGATCGTGGATTGTTGAGCACACGCCTCTGCTAATATAAGGATCCCAGGTAATAATGCATCGCGAGTCGGTAACGCATGGATAGTGTGATCATTAAAGTTCACATCGGAACCCAATAAGAACCCACCATTTGCTTCAAAGCCGGCCACGGAGCGATAATCAAAATCGAGTGACGCAAAGGCCTCAATGACATAAGGAGAACCAATTTTAGTACGTGTAACGTGGCTAAATGCCTGGCTCGCTTCAATGGCTGTGTTGCAGCTGACAGGTACCGCTAAGGCTTCAACCTGCAATGCTTTGGCCGTTATTAAACCAACGATATCGCCGCGTAGCCATTCACCTTTTTCATCACCAATTAAAGGACGGTCGCCATCCCCATCCGTCGAAAAGATCATATCGAACTGATGCGCCTCAGACCAAGCCCTCGCTTTTGCCTTATCTTCTTCACTGACTGCTTCGGTGTCGATAGGAACAAATTCATCTGAACGTTCCAAAGCAATGACTTCGGCTCCCAAGGCTTCGAATATCGGCGCGTAGAGTTCACGACCAGCACTGGAATGCTCATAAATTCCAATGCGCTTGCCGGCAAATACATCTGAGGCAAATAACCTAGTCGCTCGCTCAATGTATCTTGCAGTTGCAGCCGTTTCGATATCCGGGAGTGCGATTGCAGGACATCCAGCAAACTCAGTAGTGCAGGATAAAATAGCCTGTTCATGTGCTTTAGTAATTTCTCCCTCAGGGGTATAGAACTTAAGGCCGTTGCGGTCAAAAGGAATGTGCGATCCGGTGACCATGATACATGGGACATTTTCTTGCAGTGACGCTAAAGCTAATGCAGGGGTAGGTAATACACCACAATATACCGCTTCAATACCTAATACTTTCAGCGCGCTCATACAAAAACGGGCAATGTCAGGAGAGCTTGGACGATTGTCAATACCCACTAAGACGCGATTAAATGCGTAGTCTTGTTGCATCGACTTAACAAACGCAAAAGTAAACGCATGGCATGCGAGGGGAGTAAAGTCCGCGACTAAACCTCGGGCGCCTGAAGTGCCAAATTTTATTCCACTCTCGGCGATGGTTTGACTGCAAGTCGGCATATCTCATCCTTGTATATTGAACATAAACAACAAGTATTGTAAACGAGAAAAGCCGAATCTCAAGGACAAAACCCATGTGATTCGGCTTTTTGTTATAGTGCATTAGTCCTAGTGAGTAGTTAAAGCTTCACTAAATAACGTCCTGTTACAGAGCCCGCCATCATATTTTGCGCAGCTTCAACACAGTCATCTAAGCCAATTTCGTGAGTAATTTGTTGAATGACACTCGGGTCGAGTTCATTGGCTAAATCATCCCAAGCGCGTTGGCGTTTGTCTTGGGGACAATAGACAGAATCGATACCTAGCAAAGCAACTCCACGCAAAATAAATGGCGCTACAGAGCTAGGTAAATCCATACCTTGTGCTAGACCACACGCTGTAACTACACCACCATATTGGGTGTTGGCAATAATATTCGCCAAAGTGTGTGAGCCAACGACATCTACCGCTCCTGCCCAATCTTGACCACCTAAAATTCGCGCTTTGCCTTCGTATTCTTTCCGATCTTTGATAGCCGTCGCTCCAAGACTGGTTAAATAATCCGCTTGCTGGGCTTTGCCACTTAACGCCGTTACAGAGTAACCTCGCTTAGCCAAGATAGCCACAGCGACAGAGCCCACTCCACCGGTTGCACCAGAGACTAAAATATTACCGGATGCTGGGCTAACGCCTGCATCACGTAAGGCGTTGCAACACAACATAGCTGTGTAACCTGCGGTGCCAATGCCCATTGCATCCTGTGGAGACATGTTTTTAGGTAATTTGATCAACCACTTGCTTTTGACTCGCGCGTATTCAGCCAAACCTCCCCAATGTTTTTCACCGACGCCCCAACCGTTCAAGACAACGGTGTCACCCACTGTAAATTCGGTGGCATCGGATTCTTCTACGACACCAACAAAATCTATTCCTGGTACCATTGGGTACGATTTTGCAATGGGCGCACTGGCGGTTAATGCCAATGCGTCTTTGTAATTAAGCGTCGAATAGGCAACTTTAACGAGCACATCGCCTTCGGGTAAATCGGTTACATTGCATTGTTCTATCGCAACCTGTTTGTCTTCACGCAACACTATCGCGCGCATAAATATTCCTTTTTAGATTAGAGATTTATCTTTCATTACCGCCGATATTTCATCGAGGCTCGCCGGATCATCAATGGTTGATGGTACCGTATAGCTTTGTCCGTCTGCAATTTGGCGTAAAATTTTGCGAAGAATTTTACCTGAACGAGTTTTAGGAAGACGGTTCACAATTAACGCTTCTTTAAAGCAGGCAATCGGACCAATTTGTTTGACCATACTGGCTTTTAACTCAGTAAACAAGGTCGCTTCGTCGATCTCAACGCCGTCTTTTAAGATGACTAACCCAACCGGTAATTGGCCTTTGAGTTGATCTTTTACACCAATCACAGAACACTCTGCGACGGCAGGGTGAGCGGCAACCACTTCTTCCATTTCACCAGTGCTTAAGCGATGTCCTGCAATATTGATGACATCATCGGTGCGTCCCATAATAAAGACATAGCCGTCTTCATCGATATATCCACCATCGCCACTGCAATAGTAGCCAGGAAATTCAGTTAAATAGCTTTCTTTGAAACGTTCAAAATTCCCCCAGATGGATGGAAGGCAACTGGGTGGTAAAGGTAATTTTATCGCAATTGAGCCTTGGGTATTGGGTGGTAAAACATTGCCATCATCATCCAAAACTTCGACTTTAAAGCCAGGGGTTGGCAAGGTCGCCGAACCGGGTTTTGGCGCTTTGGCTTCTACCCCAAGTAAATTGCCACAAATCGCCCAGCCCGTTTCAGTTTGCCACCAGTGATCAATCACTGGCTTACCGGTTTTTTCGACGGTCCAATCATAAGTGGGTGGGTCTAGGCGTTCACCGGCCATGAAGATGTTTTTGAGAGCCGACAAATCGTAGTGTTTGATCAGTTCGCCCTCTGGATCTTCTTTTTTAATGGCACGAAATGCCGTCGGTGCAGCAAACAAGGTTGAAATTTTGTATTCTTCACACATACGCCAAAAACCACCCGCATCCGGTGTGCGCACTGGTTTTCCTTCGTATACGACCGTCGTGCATCCTTTTAAGAGTGGGCCATACACAATATATGAATGACCGACCACCCAACCTACATCCGATGCGGCCCAATAGACATCCCCTGCTTCGACATTGTAAATTGCTTTCATGGAATAAAATAATGCAGCTGCGTGACCGCCATTATCTCTGACCACACCCTTTGGGGTGCCTGTAGTGCCAGAAGTGTACAGTATGTACAAAGGGTCTGTGCCATGCACAGGAACGGGTTCAGCAGGTGTTGCACTGGCTACGGCATCATTCCAATCAATATCTCGTGGGGCATTGATTTCTGCTGTGACTTGCTCACGTTGAAATACAATTACGCTATCGGGTTTGTGCGAAGCTTGGTCAATGGCGGCATCCACCAGTGGTTTGTACGGAATGATTTTACTGATTTCAATACCACATGATGCGGTAACAATCACTTTGGGTGTTGCATCGTCAATACGTACGGCTAATTCGTTTGGTGCGAAACCACCAAACACCACCGAATGAATGGCGCCTAATCGGGCTACGGCGAGCATGGCGATCACCGCTTCAGGGATCATTGGCATATAAATAACCACACGGTCGCCTTTGGCTACCCCTTTTTCTGCTAATGCCCCTGCAAAGGTGGCTACTTTGTCTTGTAATTGCGCAAAAGTCAGCGTGTATTTTGTGTTAGAAACCGGCGAATCGAAGATAATAGCATTTTGCTCACCACGTCCAGAATTAACATGATGATCGACCGCCATATAACAAGTATTCATTACGCCATCGGCAAACCAGCGGTCCATGCCATTATCGTCTTTAGACAGAATTTCACTAGGTGCTGTGTACCAAGGTAATTGATTGGCTTGTTCAGCCCAAAATGTTTCAGGTGATTCAATGGAAGCAGTGTATTCATTTTGATATGACATGGAGTGTAGGGCCCTTGTTGTGTATGTGCATTATTCGTTAATCAGATTATTTATACTGTAATGGAATTGTAAAAAATAGACTTCTCCGACTAAAGGAGGAGACACTTCTTTAGTTACTAACGATATTCCAATTGGATTCGTTACATTTTGATACAGCACAAATATTGCGCAGTTCATGCTTATCTTTATACTTAATCATTGGATATAGTTGGTTTTATTAGGATTTAGAATGAATACTTCTTTTATCGAAATGTTTTTTACTGTCCCAGTGTTTGTCATCATTTTGGTGCTACTGGTCATCAAATTTTCGGTTAAGTTTGTCCCGCAAAATCGCGCATACATCGTTGAGCGTTTTGGTAAGTATCAATCAACCAGAGAGGCGGGGATCAATTTTCTAGTCCCGTTTATCGATCACGTGGCAGCCGATCGCAGTCTAAAAGAACAAGCGGTCGATGTGCCTGAGCAATCGGCGATCACGCGAGATAACATTTCTTTGGCTGTGGATGGTGTATTGTATTTCCGCGTATTGGATCCCAAAAAAGCCACATATGGTGTTGAAGACTACGTGTTTGCCGTAACGCAGCTTGCGCAAACGACCATGCGTTCAGAAATCGGTAAAATTGAATTGGATAAAACATTTGAAGAGCGTGATATGCTTAATGCCAATATCGTGTCTTCTATCAATGAAGCGTCCAGTCCATGGGGCATTCAAGTGCTTCGTTATGAAATCAAAGACATTACTCCACCAGCGTCAGTCATGGAAGCCATGGAAGCGCAGATGAAGGCGGAGCGGGTGAAACGTGCGCAAATCTTAGAGTCAGAAGGCGATAGACAGGCAGCGATTAACCGTGCTGAGGGTGATAAGCAAGCCATCGTTCTTGCAGCCGAAGCAGAACGCTCTGAACAAATATTGAAAGCAGAAGGTGAAGCTAAGGCCATTCTGGCTGTTGCCGAAGCGCAAGCGGCAGCACTCAAAATGATTGGTGAGCAAGCCAATACAGAAGAAGGGCAAAAAGCCATCCAGTTGGATTTGGCCACTAAAGCCATTGAAGCTAAGCAAGCAATTGCCAAAGATTCTTCTGTGGTCCTGTTACCGGATAATGCAACCGATGCGGCAAGTTTAGTCGCTCAAGCAACCACGATCATAAACAAACTCAATTCAGGTCAGACCGCATGAAGATATTGACTGAAAACTTAGCTGAAACACTGTTTATTTTGGGTATCGCGATGCTCATTATTGAGGTCGTAGTACTGAGTTTATCCACAATTATTTTATTCATGCTTGGTAGTGCGCTGATTTTGACTGCAATCGGTGTGTATCTCGGCTTGCTATCTCCTGATATATTGGATGCAGTACTGGCTGTGGCAATTTTGACCGCTGTTCTGACCGCAGGCCTTTGGAAGCCATTCAAAAACTTGCAAGAACAACGCGATGATTCACCTGTGACCTCAGATTTGGTAGGGTTTACCTTTGTATTAGCTCAAGATGTGTCTCCAGAGAGTCAAGTGACATACAAATATTCTGGCATAGAGTGGCGTTTGGTGTCAGCCGTCCCGCTCTCTTCCGGCACCAAAGTGAGGGTAAGTGAAGTGGCTGTGGGTGAATGGTTTATCGAAGCATTTTGATGAATCGATTGTTTGTGGTGTAGATATTTTGCTATGATTTGACCATCAAACATCTGAGTAGACAAAAGGTTATGGATCCTTATCAAACGGCCATTTTAGATGCGATGGGCATTGTTCGTCATGCTTACAAAGATCCTTCTGTGCAAGCCTTTGCCACTCAGCCTATGCTCAAAGATCTGCAAGTGGCTATGCCGCACCTGCGTTTTGTGTTGTCCGATCAGGTTGCACTAGAAGATGGTATTGTCAAACTTCCGGCCTCTCCGTCTGCCCAACACAAACGCGATATTTGGTTAGCGTATTGTCAACACACTCATGAACAGTAGGCAATGTCTATTTTTAGGTGAGCAAGACGCTATCAGGGCCTACCATATCATGCGAGATGCTCAGTCTCATGCGTGGTCACTTGATACCTTTCAATCCTGCTTATCACATCCTTATCAAGCTATTGGCTTATTTGACCACAGTGAACTGCAAGGTTTCTATATAATCCACGAGGTCACAACTGCAGAACACAAAGAATGGTCGCTCATGGAAATTGTGGTAAATCCATTGCAACAAGGGCAAGGCTTGGGCACCTTGTTGTTAGATGACCTCCTGAGTCGGGCACGCAGGCTTGATGTGAATGAAATATGGTTGGAGGTCAGAACATCGAATCACAACGCGATCCATCTTTATTGCAAAACTGGTTTTGTGCAAATTGATGTGCGCAAAAACTATTACCCAACAGATGATGGCCGGGAAGACGGTTTGGTTATGTGTCACTACCCACTTTCAATATCTAATCGCAATATAACAATGCTCGACTAAAGAGTATATTTGACGTTCAGCTTATTCTCTTAAGCATGGTATAATTTTTTGTTTTTAATCGTGAGAATATTCAATCATGTCATCTACTTCCGAACTTCCGCCGTGTCCACAATGTCACTCTGAATATACCTACACCGACCGCAATCTCGTTGTGTGTTCTATGTGTGGTTTTGAATGGGACCCACAGTCACTTGCTGATGAAGATAACATCACAGCAACGGACGCAAATGGCACTGTGTTGCAGGAAGGGGATAAAGCCACAGTGGTCAAAGATCTCAAAATCAAAGGCAGTTCACAGGTAATTAAAGTCGGGACAAAGCTTGTGATTCGTCGTATTAAAGACGCCAAAGACCACGAATTAGACTGCCGTGTCGATGGAGTAGGCGAAATGATGGTGACGGCGAAGTTTGTGAAGAAGGCATAGTGAGAGAGAAGAATCATTCACTGCATAGAGTATTTTTGGTAAGATATTGCGAATGAATGATGCGTTATAATTTGCGCTAGATAGGAACAAACATACATGGCAAATGCCGATTTTTTAAACGAAATAAACAAGCGAAAAACGTTCGCAATTATTTCGCACCCTGATGCCGCCCAGCCTTTCAACGCTTAAAACCACCTTTCATTGCACACCACAATCACATCTCTACGTACTGAATTTAAAGGCTTTTTGTCTTTTTCTCGTTTCTTTGCTTTTCAATGATATTCAAGCGTAACCTCGGAAAGTGTGTACAAACTTGAGTACAAATTCCGTTTTAGAGGTCTTTGGCGAAAATTCCATGACACAAATCTGGCTGTAGGCCTTGTGTTTACTGGATTTAACGTAAATAGTACTACCGTTAAAAAGAGTCTCTTTTTTTGGTAAATATTTTCTTCTGTACCAAATTACAAAATTTAATGAAGGGATTTATTGTTGGTGTATTTTTTTGCTTTAGCGTTTATTTTTGAAGGTGCTTGAACCATGTCTCTACGCTCAACGTTTTACTGTGCTTGAACCCATTGCAACGATCACCAACGTGGGCAATGACAGAACGCTTTTTGCTTTTATGGATTCGTACATTCATGACGATTAGCGTCCTGGGGCGGGACGCCGGTTTGGTTTCCTCAATAGGAACTGAATTAGTCCACCAATTACTTTAGTAAGCCAATGCGGGTCTATGCTTACGCAGGAGCTTCGGAACACTGTTTGTCAGAAGCTAGCAGAAGCTCGGTTGACAATTGGCACTGATAAAACAGTGTTTCAGTAGGCTTTGACGCAATAGGAGTCTTAATTGTTGGTTGCTCACTTGGCAAAAGAAATCTTCGTGATATGCGGGTTATCTACTTGAGCTTCAATTGCCGCGATCTCATCCAGCATCACTAAGCGCTCAGTATCTTTCACTTCTACTTTTATGCATTCCTCTCTAGTATTATTGAGAACAGTATCTTTCGCGATACAATCAATTACCTCCTTGGATTTTAGTGTTAATCTAATCGGGTATTGATAGGTGCAGGCGATCTCAATATAGTCATAATCTTGGCATGAAATCATCTATTTTTCCTTG
>WKFN01000002.1:0-165564 GCA_014872805.1 Alteromonadaceae bacterium | reverse complement strand
TAGTGTGGGGCTTCCCCATGTGAGAGTAGCACATCGCCAAGCTCCTAATAAAACAACTCTCAGCCTTGCGGCTGGGGGTTTTTTATTATGTCCGGAAATATCTGCTACTCGAACGATACGCCGATAATTACCGCATCGTGATCTGAAGCTCTATACGGACCATCATTACGAAAATTTTGAGGCTTTTTGCGGTCACTGCGAACAAAGTGACGTTTATAGTCTAACGCAATAGGCTCAGCGGCATTGCTGTGCCAGACTTTAGCATCTACAACAAAACTCATGCCCTGTTGATTGGCAAGTACATAGTCGAGTGAACCTACTTCACCTCTAAAACTATAGGTATAACTGCCTTTATTAAATACGTTTACTGTATTGACCAAACCTGCAGATTCGAAGGTTATTATTGGGTCTTCTTTGGCGTAACTATTTAGGTCGCCGACGATATAAATGGGCATATCAGAAAAATTATCTGATAACCATCGTGTGAAGCCTTGTGCAGCACGCGTACGTGTACCATTACAATTGCCCTGCAACATAGAATCATCATCTATGCCACAGCTGCTACCTTTGGATTTTAAGTGATTAACATTGACGACAAAGGATCTACCTGAAACTTTGTCTTGGAATATTTGGCTAAAAGAAGGACGATTACGACGAGTATCAAAAAGAGGACCTTGTTCATCTTTTGGCGAGTTATCTCTTGTGAGCACCACGAGATTTCCTAGCGGCTTCACCGCTTCAGGCTGGAAAATAATGCCCACTGAGATTGAATCATTACCTATTGATGGTTGATTTCTACCGATATAATCATACTTGGGGTTACCGTTAGCTTGATTGAGCGCATCAACCAGCTGTGCAATGGATGAGCTTGCATCAAAACCATCATTTTCTAGTTCGTTTAATCCAACCACATGCGCATCCATAGTAAGGATGGTGTTGACGATTTTTTTAAGTTGTAGTGTATATTCATCCTTAGTATCTGCACCTCGTTGAGTTGGAAAACCATTTCCTTGGGCATTTCCGTTAAACAAGTTAAGGACATTGAAACTCGCAATTCTCAAATCACCTAATAACATAGGCATCTCTGGTCGCGAAGCACGGATTACTGTGAGTGCCTCACTCGTGCGAATACGATATCGTTCAAAACTAAAATCAACTACCCCTCGCACCGACGTAATGGTACTACCGAGCCGTAATGAGTCATCTGCGTCCAACGGAAGTAGCAACTTGTTTAGTGATGGAGCGCCATTAGCCATGTCATCAATGGTCACTTGGCTGCGTGCATTTAGGGCTTTCAGTTTGGCTGCCTCTGGAGTGCGCGGTTCAAAAACATCAGTGGGTTGCATCAGTAATTGATTGCCAATGGTGAGTTCATTATATCGAGTATAGTTATAGGTATTAAGGATGACTGTTGGTTGCTTGATTTCGACATGCATGCCTTCTATGGTTTCCCAATCAAAATCCTCAGCTAATGGTAAAGTCATTGTGAATGACTCGATATTTTCTTTTCCACAGGGTTTAGACACACCGATCGCTTTAATTTGTGTCATACCAAAATGTTCCTGCACTTCGCCGCGAACGCTTACGATATGACCCACCTCAATATCCGGCAGAATCTGACTAAAGACAAATAGGCCCTCTGATGTCTTTGGATTACTGTCCATATCCTCAGCTTCTTCTTGTATGAAAAATCCCTTTAGTTGGGGGGCAATAGCAGTAATTATACCTTGCACCTCGACATCATGTCCCACGAGCGGTGAGACATCGTCAGTGTCCTGAATAGTGTGGATATTCACTTTTTTAGCGCCGAGACTCTGACACTGATTGAACCAATGGCCTAAGATACCAGCACTTACATGATTGGAGAAAAGGGCCAAAAAGATAATAGTGAAGTGTAGATAATTTCGTCTCATACAATACGCCTAATTAAACAAAGACTGATAACCTGTTGATGAATATCAACAATATAGTAACGTACTGTAGAATAGAATGGTTTTCTTGCCTAGATATATGATATCTTTTAAAAGTTATCAATCAGATCATTGTGGACCAAATGCGCGTAGCCATTCACATCTATCTCATCATAGCGCTGGCTTTGCAGGCTGGGCTAGGTGGATTATTTGCTGCGCAAAAGCTTGATTCGATCAATGCGACCCTTGGCGATGATGTATTGGTCATCTGTACGGGGACCCAGCTAAAATATATTGATGCCATAGAATATTATGGTTCGGGCAACATTGTAGAGATACAGAATCCAACGGATAGCCCCAATGACACCGACCCAAATGCGAGTAATTGCATTGTCTTCCAAGCTCAAGACATTCAAGCCAGCCTATTCTTAATGGCTCAGCAGTGGGTTATTTCCACTGTTTCAAGCGTGCAACAGTCGATTAAACCACCTATTTTTAGTGTGGTTCGGTCGCGCTTCCTTCTTCCTATCCTAAGGGCCCCACCGGCTTTTTTGTAAGTTAAATCAATTTTCACTTATTAAAACAACTTTAGGATCACGCATAAATCTCGGTGTTCTAGCTGAACCCATATTGATGCCTATGTGCGTGTCAGGAGAACCTATGAAACACACTTTTTTAGTGGGCACAATCAGTGCCCTTATCGGTCAGGCAAATGCAACAGTCGAAACCATTGAAGTCAGGCGTCAATACGCTTCTCATGTGATAGAACAAACCCTATCAGTAGATGCAACCACTGCGCCTGATATGCGCGAGCAACTAGCCCAATTACCTGGGATGAATGTCAATAGTAACGGACAAATTTCGGGGATTATGCAATATCGAGGCATGCTTGGAGAGCGCGTTCGAGTCAATATTAACGGTGCAGAAGTGATTGGTGCTGGACCAAATGGTATGGATCCGCCAATTTCACACATAATGGGTGTGCCTTATCAGCAAGTGACCTTATATCGTGGGATTGCGCCGGTGTCAGTGGGCGCTGAAGTAATTGGTGGCGCTGTCTCAATCGATGATTTTGCCATTGACTTTGCGTCGACGGCGCAGTGGGACATGCAAGGCGGGTTTACCCTCAATGTTGCTAACTTTGGCGTGCAATCAATGGGAGGACTGTTTCACGGAAGCAATGAATCCACGTATATTGGAATCAGTGCAGATCGCCAGACAGGTGACAATATGATGGCGGGAGATGGTCGAACAGTGCCATCTACGTTTTATGAACGTCAAGCATGGCAAATGCGTGCAGGTCTGAACTTGGGGACACATCGGTTTGATGCACTCGTCTCTCATAGGGACACAAATGCTGCAGGTACCCCGGCACTGAATATGGACATTTTATTCATTGATGCAACGTGGTTTCGGTTGTCTCATGAGTTTAACCCTGATGATTGGCGATGGCAGACTCGCGTGTTTGGGAATCAAAACACGCATGACATGGATAACTTCAGCTTACGTTTAGCACCACCACCTGTTCGACAGCGTCTAAATCAAACTGGCTCGAAAGCACTCGGATTAGAGAGCAAAGTGCGCATCAATACCTTAGATGGCCATGCGACATTGGGTATAAATATGAGTCAGCGCAGTCATGATTCGTTTATATCTAACCCCAACAACCTACTATTCTACATCAATAATTTTGATAGCGTTAAGAGAACTCGGGCATCGATGTTTGTTGAGCATCAGCAAGCATTTGGGGAGGGTGAACTTCAGTTTGGTCTGCGCGCAACGAATGTCTCATTAGATGCCGAGTCAATTGGTTCTAATATGGCCATGATGAATACCCATGTCGCATCTTTACAAGATGCGTTTAATCGATCTGATCGCAATCGGGATTTTGCGCTGGTGGATATCACAAGCCGTTGGCAAGTGCCCATTACAGAAGAATGGTCTTTGCTTTTTGCAGCTGGGTTAAAACAGCGAGCACCTACTTATTCAGAACTTTACACTTGGTTCCCGCTAGGTATTTCGGGTGGATTAGCCGATGGTAATAATTACATCGGTAATCTCGGATTAGCCCATGAAACGGCTAAAAAGATCGACATGGGGATTGAATATCAACACTCAAACAGTGCGTTCTCGTTCCATTTGTTTTACGACCGGATCCGCGATTACATCACCGGACAACCTTCAGAAGTCACTGCTGCCAATAACATTGCGTTGATGAATAATATTGCACTGCCGTTACAGTGGCAAAATACGCAAGCGGTACTCAAAGGTATAGAGCTAGATGGGCGCCATCAGCTATCCAAACACTGGCAACTCACGGGGGGGGCAGAATACGTTCGTGGGATTCAACTTGATTCAAGCGACAAAGATTTGTACCGGATCGCACCATTTAACCTCCGGGTAAATCTAGAGTATCAATCTGAGTTGTGGCAATTGCGTCTGACAACCCAATATGTTGCTGCGCAAGTTCAGGTCGCCTCTTTACACAATGAAACTGAAAGTAATAGTTATGTACTGGCGGATACAACTATCACCTATTATGTGAGCCCTCAACTGAAAGTTGACATAGCAATACAGAATCTATTCGATACTGACTATACTGATCATTTGGCAAGTGTAAATCGCGTTAATGGAGCAGAAATAGAAACGAGTGAAAAAATACCAGGAGCAGGTCGAACATTCGGTTTGACGGCGACCTATCAATTTTAAATCATATTCTAAGTGGGCTAGCGTTTCGCTAGCCCAATCTGACAAAGGCTGGGTTATGAAGACTTTGTTGTGCCTCAAAAGGATTTAAACCCAATCATTTTGTACAACGGACAGTACGAGTAAACGCTCGTAGCGGTAAAAATTAGCCCGAAAACAAAAGCTATCGACGGGCCCCCTCCAATGGTCCAAGACATCAATATTAAGCCTAAAAAAGCGCGAATGATGCGATCTATAACACCTAGGTTCACTTCCATACTCAAATCCTCAAAGTTAAGATAAAAATAAAAGTATAGATGCATAATTGATGAGTAAAATGCTTAGTTCACCTTTTGTTGATGTCGCTCAAACCAAGCCAAAATATAACCTACTTTATTCGCAAGATTGGAAGGTTTTGCGGCAATGCCATGGTAGGCATCCTGTATTCGTACAAGTGCACTATCTACCCCCTCTAATCGCAATGCACCATAGTATTGCTCTGATTCTGCCATGGGCGTTCGCACATCTAATTCACCGGTGAGCACCATAGTCGGAGTAGTAACGTTGCCAACGAGACGCAGGGGCGAGCGAGACCAATATTGGTCAATGTCATTCCATGGTAAATCGGTAAACCAGTAACGTGCCATAAATGTGTAGATATCTGAAGTACCAATCATACTGATCCAATTAATAACAGGTTTGGCTACAACGGCGCCGGCAAAGCGGTCAGTATTACCGATGATCCAAGCAGTGAGTACACCGCCACCTGAGCCACCGGTCACAAATAGGTTGTTCTCATCGATGTAGCCCTTGGCAATGAGACCGTCTACCATATCCATCAAATCATTATAGTCTTCAGACGGGTAGTTCTTATCAATAGTATTAGCAAATTCACTCCCCTGTGAGGTTGAACCACGAGGGTTGCCATAAATGACTACATAACCGGCTGCAGCAAACAGCTGCACTTCAGCGGAAAACTCAGGACCGTATGCGGTATGTGGGCCACCGTGGATCTCTAAGATCATGGGATATTTTTTTGTGGGATCAAAACCCGGAGGCTTAACCACCCACGCTTGTAATTCTCTGTTATCCACGCTGCTTTTGACGGTCAAAAGTTCCGGAGCGTTGACGTTTTTGTTAGCAAACACATCGCTATTTAAATCCGTTAATGGTGTGATCCGATCATTACTGACGATGGCTAAATCTGCAGGTTGTGTCCCTAGCGAGGCGGTCACAATCAGTCGACCATCCGGCATCACTGTATAGTCACCAGAGGTATATGGTCGGCCAATACTTTGTCCACCTAACACATCGGTCAATACCTCCATTTTCTCATTTAGGGAAACATAACCAACGTGCTTTTTACCATCATCATCATAACTAAAATACAGTCCCGAACCATCTTGTGCCCAGTGCACATCACTCACTGAACGATCGAGATCATCTGTGAGGAGACGTTTATTTGCACCATCGCTATTCATCACGTACAGCTGCTGGGCATGAAAAGAACGGCCATTATCAACAAACCCAGTATAGGCAATAAGCTTGCCATCAGGACTCAGTAAAGGGTTGTTTTCAGGACCTGAATCATCAGTCAAAATGCTCTGTTTACCGGTTGTGATATCAAGTGCTAAGACATCGGAATTAAAGACATCAAAGTCACGATCATCATGGATATTGGCAGAAACATATAATGTCTTGCCATCCTTGGACCAGCTAATCTGACTGTTGTAGTCATAGTTGCCAGATGAGATTTGTCTTGGTGTACCGCCGATAGTAGGTACAATGAACACCTGCATATTGCCCGGTTTGTTCATGCCTCGACCATCGCGTTGAAACAGCGTCTGTTCAATATATTGAGGGCTTGCTGCCCATTTGGCGCCTTCTGGTTTACCATCCAGAGTGAACAAAGGTTTCGTTTTGGTTGGAGTAAACATGACAAATGCGATGTGTTTATCATCTGGAGAAAAGGCCATTTGACTCGGTGTCATTGACACATCTGTGACTTTTGTCGTGGCGCCGTTATCGAGCTGACGCACATAGATCTGAACCTTGTCTTCTTTTGATGACAGGTAAGCAAGATGCTTGCCATTCGACGAAAGCACAGGTGCAAAATGATTTTTACTGTCGGACAATAAGGGATAGTGTGTGTTATTCTCAAGATCAACTATCCAAAGATTAGTGCGTCGAGTATCGGCCATAATGTCCATACTGTGACGTTCATAAACCACTGTGTTAGCGCTTAAGACTGTTGGCTTAGCAGCATATTCTAGGTTAAAGATATCTTTGTATTCTAGATAATTGGATGTTGAAGTCGTTTCAGCGAAAACAGTACTTGCAAGCAGTAGCGCACAACTCATAAAAAGAGGTTTTTTCATTGTCGTATTCCTTTATTATTGTGCAGGTAACATATCGTTTTGCACTCATCTTGTCTAGGGCAACTCGTGACTGAGTTTTTTATATTATTTGCGGCTGGATTGCTCAGTGGCACTGTCAATGCCATTGCTGGTGGTGGAAGTTTTATCTCATTTCCGGCATTAGTATTTGTTGGTATCCCACCGGTCTTTGCGAATGCAACGAATACATTTGCTTCATGTGCAGGGTATATGAGCGGTGCCTATGCGTTTCGTGAGGAATTACTGGCGAACAAACACCTGACGATCTTGTATTCCACAATGGGCATCTTGGGCGGAGCCATTGGTGGAGTGCTGTTACTGCAGTTTTCCAACGACGCTTTTTCAGATTTAATCCCTTGGCTGTTGCTTTTTGCTACGGTGCTATTTGTCATCGGTCCGTATCTTTCACAGTGGCTAAAACACCGAGCAACCCGACCATCATCACCCTTAAAAGCCAATGTTGTTGGTTCAATTTTAATGCTTTTATGCAGTATTTACGGTGGATTTTTTAATGCCGGGCTTGGTATTATTTTATTGAGTGTATGCGCACTGATGGGCTTACAAAATATGGCTTTAATGAACGGCTTAAAACTCCTTGTTTCGGTAACTGTGTCGTTGTCTGCTTTGGTTGTATTTGTCTGGCAAGACATGATTGCATGGTATCTTGGTAGCGTGTTGCTCATAGGTAATATGGCTGGAGCTTATTTGGCTGCACGTATCTCTAAATTCTGTTCAGATATGGTGATGCGCAATATTGTACTCGTGTTCAGTATTGGCATGACGATGTATTTTTTCCTTCAATAATTTGTCAGTTTGTTAGCAAATTGTTAAACCGCGCTTGACATTTACCCGTATAAAATAAAATTTTGTAATAATAAGAGGGTAATATGCAGCAACAATCAGCGATTGTGGTTGGCGCGGGTTTTGGTGGCATAGCAGCTGCCTTGCGAATGCGCGCAAAAGGCTATCAAGTGACTCTACTCGATAAAGGTTCCCAACTAGGAGGTCGCGCACAAGTTTTTCAACGTGACGGCTTTACGTTTGATGCAGGGCCCACTGTGGTTACCGCCCCTTTTTTATTTGATGAACTCTTTGAGTTATACAGCAAAAAGCGTGAAGATTATGTGGAGTTTGTTCCACTAGAGCCTTGGTATCGCTTCGTATACCCAGACCATAGCCATTTCGATTATGGCGGAACAGTGGAGGATACGTTAGCGGAAATAAGACGAGTTGCTCCGGAGGATGAACAAGGGTATTTATCATTGCTAAAGGCCTCTGAAGAGATATTCGATGTTGGATTTACCCAGTTAGCGGACGAGCCGTTTAATGAGTTTTCTAAAATGGTTAAACAAATTCCCCATTTGTTACGCTTAAATTCTCATAAAACCGTATGGCAACTTGTATGTAAATATCTGCAATCTGAAAAACTTAGACAAGCATTTTCGATTCAGCCGTTATTGGTCGGAGGTAATCCTTTTGATACGACGTGTATTTACAATTTGATTCATTTTTTAGAGCGAGAATGGGGAATACATTTTGCGATGGGAGGCACCGGAGCAATCGTCAACTCATTAGAAAAACTCATGCGTGAAGAAGGTATTGAGATTGTCACCCAAGCACACGTAACTGGGTTTACTTACCAAGGTCAGCGTGTCACCGGCGTCGATACTGCAGATGGGTCGCATTATGCAGCGGATATAGTGATTTCCAATATGGATCCTTCGCATTTGTACCGTAATGTTATCCCTAAACAGAAACAACATGTTATGACACGTGCCAAAACAGCTACGGCAAAACATTCCATGGGTTTATTTGTATTGTATTTTGGTACGGATAAGCAGTATGAGGATGTGGTGCATCACACGATTTGGTTGGGTAAGCGATACAAACCGTTGCTGGATGATATTTTTAACAAACAAATTTTAGCGGATGATTTTTCGCTGTATCTGCATCGACCTACCGCAACGGATCCTTCTTTTGCCCCAGATGGCTGTGATTCTTTTTATGTATTGTCTCCAGTACCTAATATGGCAGCGGAAATCGATTGGGAAAGCCAAGGACAAGCATATGCTGACAAAATTGTAGCGGCCTTAGAGGCTTCTATCATGCCAGAGTTAAGTCAACATCTTAAAGTACAATTTCATATGACCCCTGCGGATTTTGTTGAGCAGTATGATACGCATCTTGGCACCGGATTTTCGATTGCTCCGACGTTAACTCAGTCAGCGTGGTTTCGTTATCACAACAAAGCAGAAGGATTTGATAATCTGTATCTTGTTGGTGCTGGGACTCATCCTGGAGCGGGGATGCCAGGTGTTTTATGTTCAGCCAAAGTGCTAGATAAATTGATTCCTGAGGCAGAGGTGTTAGCCAATGTCGGTTAATGCCCTTAGCAATACCCCAGAGCAGGCTCAAGCCACGTTAAGCTATCATGGTAAAAGTTTTCGTTTTGCACAATGGTTTTTGGATGAACCTACAGCGCGTGATGCTGCTAGATTGTATCAATTTTGCCGCATTTTAGATGATGTGGTCGACGAAAGTGAAACGGATGAGGCACTTGAGGCGTATGCAAAGATCCAACAGGGTATCGCTTCACAATACTCAGATATGCCATGGTTGCAGGATTATTTTGCCTTAAAACATGAATATCAACTTTCCACTCAAGTTACTAATGACCTGATCGATACGATTTACAGTGATTTGTCAGACGTTCGAGTGCAAAGCCAGGCTCAACTTATTGACTATTGTTATGGCGTTGCGGGGACGGTAGGGTGTTTGATGCGTCCCATCTTAAAAGCACCCAAAGCAGCAGAGCCATTTGCCATCGATTTAGGCATTGCCATGCAGCTAACCAATATTGCACGAGACGTGTTGACCGATGCTCAAAATCACCGCTGTTACTTACCGGCAGATTGGATAGATTTTATGAGCCCGGATGACATTATTGGTGCCACAGGGGAAAAGCGTGAATTGGTTCAAAAAGCGATTGAGCGTCTCTTGTTGCTCGCTGAGTCCTACTATGAGAGTGCGTCTCATGGGATCAAGATAATCCCAGCTCGAAATCGGCGGGCTATAGGTGTTGCAATGTTAGTGTATCGCGAAATCGGCATGGTGCTAAACGAAAGACAATGCGACTATCAAAAAGGCCGTGTTTATGTCCCATTATGGCGGAAATGCACTCTTGCACTACGCGCGGTATGGCGATTTAGAGAGCAGTTAGCATGGAGCCTGCCTCGGCATGATAACTCTTTACATAAAGCTATTGAGGGCAAAGTGAGCAAAATCTAATGATACTCAATAGCCCTCCCGCCCAATATACTCAATACGATAAAATCATTATCGGAGGAGGTGTTTTTGGTTTGAGTTATGCCTTAGCGATTATTGAGCATAACTTAGCCCAAAGAGTGTTGATTATTGAGTCGCGTGCGCGATACCACCACGATAGAAACTGGTGCTTTTGGTTTGATGAAGATGTACCTTATTATGTCGCTGATTTAATTACTCAAACGTATCAATATTCGGCATTTGACGATGGTAAAGAACAGCATACTTTGGCCCATATTGAATTGCCCTATTGTCGTTTAGCGAGTGGTACTTTTTATGATTATGCATTAACAAAAATAGACCATTCAGATTCTGTTGATTTGGTTTTAGGTTGGCAGGCAGATCCAGAAGAGTTCCCACTTGAAAAATTACTCGACGCTCGTGGCGCTTGGCAACAGCCTGACAGAACAAAAAACATGATCCAAGCATTTGTTGGCTTAACGGTTAGCGTACCTGAACATGCATATCCTCTGAACACTGCAACCATTATGGGTGACATGCGGGTAGTTGAAGATGCAGAGGGTGAACATTTCGTTTTTGATTATATGTTGCCGCTTAATGAGACTGAACTCCTTATTGAGGTTACCACCTTTAGTGCCAATCCACCCAACGTGACTACATTAAAGCACTGGACATTGAATCGCTTAAAACAGGATTTTGAACGTTTTGAGATTATTGCGATGGAGCATGCGTTTTTGCCGATGGATACGAACGTTCATGATACTTCAGGTAAAGTGGGAGCCCATAGTGGGATGATGCGTCCAGCAACGGGTTATGCGTTTGTGCAAATCCAAAGGCAAGTTTTTTCATTGCTTGGTTTGAGTCCGAAATCATCAGATTTAGGTAAGGTGACCCGTTATATGGACGGTGTGTTTTTACGTGTCATCAAAGAGCAACCTAGCTTATGTCCGACGATCTTCATGCAAATGGTATCAACAATGAAGCCGCGAGATTTCATCGCCTTTATGAATAATCGACTTTCTTTAGAATTGTGGTGGGAAGTAATACGAAGTGTACCGAAACGCCCCTTTATTAAAAATATACTGAGGTAAGTATGCGCCAACTTCCAACCCGCAATGCATTAAGCCGACTCGTAATTATTATATCCTTAATGTCGATGTTGGTTTTTTATCAAAATACTTATTTGGATTTTACCTATTGGGGATGGTGGATATTGACGGTGGCATTTTGCTTTTTTGGGATCCCACATGGTGCCTTGGACTTTGATTTATACCGCCGTCAAAATCGTCCCAATATTCGTCAAGCGATAATGTTTGTATTAGGTTATATAGTTATTGCCTCAGTGATGTTTATGCTGTGGTTGTGGCTACCTCCACTGTGTTTTCTGGTATTTGTGGCCATTAGTGTTTGGCATTTTCGCAATGATTGGCAAGAGTATTGCCAATCTGGTTATTCTCTGTGTTTGGCGATTTTTATCTTATGTGCGCCAGGCGTATTTGCATTTGTAGAAACCCAGCAATATCTACAATGGCTCTATCTAAGTGAGTCTTGGGCACAGGTACTCATTATGGCTATGCAAATCGGCTTTTTATGTGTGTGCTTTGTTTTATTTATCGCTTTGTGTCGCAAAAAACTGAAACCTGACTTCATGTTGTTTTTAGAGATCTTTGCGCTCATTTCTCTACTGCTGACCACAAGTGTATTAGTTTATTTTTTAGTCTATTTTATTAGCTTGCATTCCATGCGGTATTACATCAAATATTGCGAACAGTTTCAGCTCACTCCAGTGCAGTTAGTCAATGTTTCCACTCCTTGGGTCGTACTCACGATGATTTTTGCAGCAGGCCTCTATGCGTTTTGGGGGCAGAGCATAGAGCAAGGCGTGTTAGCGATGATGTTTATTGGTTTGTTTGCATTGACGGTTCCGCACATGATTTTGGTTGAGCGCAGTCTTAAATAATTTTGATGAATAGTTTGATATATAAAATTATCAGTCACAGTGATAATTGGTTCAGGTACACTTTACCATAAACCAATTGTTGGATTTGTTATGTCGCAGCTTATTCCGAGTCATGTTTCTCCCCCAGCTCCAGGTGAATTACAACTTATTGCAGAAGACCTATACTGGTTACGTATGCCACTGCCTTTCGCGTTAGATCATATCAATTTATATTTGATTAGAGACACAGGTGGCTGGGCGATTGTTGATACAGGTATTTGTTCTAAGACAACCAAAGCGTTATGGTCGCAAATACAAGAGCAACTCAATGGCCCAATTACACGTATTTTCGTTACTCATATGCATCCGGATCATGTGGGCTGTGCTGGGTTTTTAACCGAATCACTACGTGTACCCATGTACATGTCGCAAACGGAGTATTTTGCCTCAAGAGCCTTATTTGCTGGCGCACAGGGGGCGGGAAATTGGCCAGATGTGCTGTATTATCAACGAGCAGGACTGGATGCCGACACCGTCACAAAAATGACCTCAGGCGACGGTGGATTCAAACAAATCGTTTCTCCTTTGCCATTGAGTTTTCAACGTTTACGGGCTGGACAAGTTTTACAAATCAACGCCGCTTCTTGGGAATGTATCTTGGGCGAGGGGCACTCTCCTGAGCATATCAGTTTGTATTGCGATGAGCGTCGGGTGTTGATTGCCGGGGATCAGATTTTGCCTGAAATCACGCCTAATATTGGCAGTTATTCCACCCAGCCAGATAGCAATCCTCTAGCAGGGTATTTGACCAGTTTAGATAACTTTTCACATTGTCATCCAGAGACTTTAGTGTTGCCATCCCATCGGCAACCCTTCGTTGGTATTCATACACGAATTCAAGAGTTAAAAGCACATCATCATACCCATTTAGATACGCTGCGAACGGTATGTCAAACGCCACAGACCATTGTGGAAATTTTGCCGCATTTGTTTGCACGGGAATTGAACGAGCATGGGATGTTTTTTGCGATCGCTGAAGCTTACGCACATGTTAATTATCTTTTGGCTTTAGGGGCATTAGCGCGACACGAAGAGCGTGGGGTCTACTTTTTTTCCACATTAAATGAATAGTGTTCCATCGTTTCCAAACTAAAGACCATTCGAACGAATTTCACTAATCGTCATATCGTTTAAGAGCCTGCTCATGCTAGACATAACTCAGCAGGTTTTGTGTTTATGCTGATTACCATAATCTGTTTTTTGGATTATGGTAATCTAAATTATTCATTTTAAATGTTCAAAAAAGAGGGCCATACTATATCCAAGTTCAGCGGAGAGGTTAAAAAATTCCAACGAACGATTTGTAATAACAAACTTTATTTTTTTACTTTAAGGATTATTAAAATGGCTAAAATTAACCAAACTATACCTCAATTTGAAACACAAGCATTTGTGCCTGGCGAAAAAGATTTTGTCACCATCAACTCTGAAACGGATGTAAAAGGCAAATGGTCTGTATTCTTATTCTACCCAGCAGACTTCACATTTGTATGTCCAACTGAACTAGAAGACATGCAAAATGTTTACGGTGAATTAAAAGAATTGGGTGTTGAGGTATACGCAGTATCAACTGACTCACACTTTGTCCACAAAGCGTGGCATGAAAACTCAGAAGCAATCAGCAAGGTCACTTACCCAATGTTAGGTGACACTACTGGTGCGATCACTCGTGGTTTTGACATCATGATCGAAGAAGCTGGCCAAGCATTGCGCGGCACTTTCATAGTTAACCCTGAAGGTGTTATCAAGGTTGCTGAAATCCACGACCTAGGCATTGGTCGTTCTGCAAAAGATACATTGCGTAAAGTGAAAGCTGCTCAGTACGTAGCAAACCACGACGGCGAAGTATGTCCAGCGGCATGGGAAGAAGGTCAAGCAACCCTTGCACCAAGCCTAGACTTAGTTGGCAAAATCTAAATAAATCACAAGTACCCTACGACAGAACGGGGAGGGCATGTGCCTTCCCCAATCTCTCAACCTACTGGCTCATATTTAAGGACCAAAACAAATGATTACTCCAGAAATCAAACAAGCATTGACACAATACACGCAAAACATGAATGCGCCTCTATCATTTGTGTTACAGGTTGGCGAGCACGAAAAGCGTGATGAACTCAAAACTTTTTTAAGCGACATTGCCTCTGTGAATGACAAATTAAGTCTAGTCGAGCGCGATGTGGCAGAACTACGCAGTCCAATTTCGTTTGCGCTGTACGTCAACGATGAACCGACTGGGATTATTTTCTCCGGCATTCCATCGGGACATGAATTTAACTCTCTAGTGCTCGCGATGCTGCATGCAACCGGCACAGATATGAAATTGGACAGCGGTATTCAGCAAATCATTAAGGCCGTGGATAGCCCATTACAGTTTGAAGTCTATGTCTCTTTAAGCTGTCACAACTGTCCAGATGTGGTACAGGCGCTCAATCAGTTTGCGTTGTTAAATCCAAACATCAGCAGTGAAATGATTGACGGTGGGTTGTATCCAGAACTCATTGAGCAAAACAATATTCAAGGCGTGCCAACCGTTTTGCTTAACGGCCAGGTATTTGCAAATGGCAAAGTAGACACTGCGGTATTAGTCAGTAAGTTACAGGAATTTGAACCTGAACTGGCAAGTAAAGCGCAACCCGCCGAGCAGTTGCCGCTACAAGATGTGACTGTGCTAGGTGGCGGCCCAGCGGGTGTGGCAGCAGCTATTTATGCCGCGCGTAAAGGCCTTGCTGTGACTGTAATTGCAGAGAAATTCGGTGGTCAAGTCAAAGAAACCATGGGGATTGAAAACTTGATTTCGGTGTCATCCACCACGGGCCCTAAGTTGACCGGCGCGATGATGGATCACTTGAATGACTATGATGTCACGCTCAAAGAACATTTACGTGTGACGCAGATTGAGCAAGGGGATATCAAAAAGCTCACTCTTTCGAGCGGAGAAATCATAGAGACCAAAACGCTGATTGTGGCAACTGGCGCAAACTGGAGAGAGCTCAATGTTCCTGGCGAAAAAGAAAATATTGGTAATGGCGTGGCTTATTGTCCACATTGTGATGGTCCATTTTATAAAGGCAAAGATGTGGCTGTTATTGGTGGCGGTAATAGCGGTGTAGAAGCTGCTTTAGATTTGTCCGGCATTGTAAAATCAGTGACTGTCTATGAGTTTTTACCTGAGCTAAAAGCTGACCAGGTCTTGGTCGACCAGATGGCCAAACGCGACAACATTACTGTTGTGAAGAACGCCGCGACCAAGCAAGTATTGGCAAACAATGGCAAAGTCAGCGCAATTGAGTATGAAGAGCGTGAAACTGGCGAGATTAAGCAACAAGCATTAGACGGTATCTTTGTACAAATCGGTTTGGTGCCTAACTCACAAGTGTTAAAAGGTGTAGTAGAGTTGACGCCATACGGTGAGGTGGTCATCAATGAAAAAGGTGAAACCTCCGCGCCGGGGATCTTTGCTTGTGGTGATGTCACGACCGTGCCTTATAAGCAAATCATCATTGCGATGGGCGAAGGTTCAAAAGCGAGTTTGGCGGCCTTTGATTACTTGCTTAAGAACTTTTAAAGAAAACAGGTTTTAACCCTCCGTGCTGAGCTTTGGTAGCAATTGCCAGCATGAAAGGTTCCAACGGCCTACTAACTAATGGAACCTTTTGGCCCTCAGGCGAAAGCTTGGGGGCTTTTTTAATTACGACTTTCTAGTATCAAAATGCGCCCCAATGCCAAATGTAAAAATTACCAGCCCCTATAAGCTGTGCTCAAGGGTAACTAAAAGCATTGACTTGGTTTTGCGCCAGCCCAACCGATTTCTAGATTATTGGTTGGAAAACCAGTGGCGCGTTCGATTGGCAAACCACACCAGAGTTAACATGACAGGCACTTCGACTAATACACCAACCACGGTTGCCAGCGCGGCGCCAGATTGCAAACCAAATAACGAAATAGCGACCGCAACCGCGAGTTCAAAAAAATTCGATGTACCAATCATACAAGCAGGGGCCGCGACATTATGCGGTAAGTCCATTTTCTTGGCTGCAAAATAGGCAACCGCAAAAATGCCGTAGGTTTGCAGTAGTAATGGAATCGCAATCAACACGATCGCCGTTGGATTAGCAATAATGGTAGGCGCTTGTAAACCAAATAAAATAACGACAGTGCTGAGTAAGCCAATAATAGACCAAGGTTTGATTTTGGCTAAGAACGTATCTAACGAATTGTTTTGCATGAGTTTTTGGCGCGTATAAGCGCCAGCAACAAGAGGAATGACGACATAAAGCATCACCGAAAGTAGTAATGTATCCCAGGGCACAGTGATATCAGTTAAACCAAGCAATAAACCCGCAATAGGCGCGAAGGCAAAGATCATGATCACATCATTGATCGAGACTTGCACTAGGGTGTAGTTGGCATCGCCTTTGGTCAGTTGGCTCCAGACAAACACCATTGCGGTACAGGGAGCAACGCCTAATAAAATCATGCCTGCAATGTATTCTGTGGCCGTTTGTGGGTCGACCAAATCAACAAAGATCACTTTAAAAAACAGCCAACCCAAAAAAGCCATCGTAAACGGTTTGATGAGCCAGTTGATGATTAGGGTTAAGATAATGCCTTGCGGTTTTTCGCCGACGCGTTTGATCGCCGTAAAATCGACCTGTACCATCATGGGATAAATCATGAGCCAAATCAGCACTGCCACGACAAGATTAACATGCGCAAATTCAAGCGATGCAATGCCAGTGAAAATGGATGGCGCAAGATTACCTAGACCAATCCCGGCTAGAATACATAAGCCAACCCAAACTGATAGATAGCGTTCAAATAATCCCATAGCGATTCCGTGTTGTTATTTTGAGTGATTATGATTTGTTAGAGTTTGATTTGATAACTGCGCCGAAATCTTTGAGCATAGTGCGGATTTCAGCTGGACTTTTCGCATGTGCAGCGATGTTTTTAAGCTTTTCTACGCGCAGTGAAATATTGGCAATACATTCCCTAAAGGCCTGTGCTTTTGCTTCATCAGTGCCGCTCAGTTTTGACGGATCTGATAGTCCCCAATGCGCTTGAACTGCGTCCCCAAACCAAACAGGGCAGGTTTCTTTAGCCGCTGAATCACAGACAGTGATAACCAGATCAGGCTGAAAATCAGCAAAATCATCCCATGATTGACTGCGAAGGTGCTTAGTCTTAATGCCTTTCTCTTTGAGGTAATAGATACTCAGTGGATGGACGGCGCCTACTGGCTGGCTTCCGGCACTGCGCGCATCTATAAGGTCACCTGCCAAATGCTGGGTAATCGCTTCGGATAAAATACTGCGACAGCGGTTGTGAGTGCAGATATAAAGAACTTTGAGCATCGTAAATTAAATGATTAGGATTTAAAGGTCACAAAATACAGAAATTGTGTTAAGTTTTGATGACAAAACTTCAAATAACAAAACCGCCACAAGGGCGATTGTTTGATGTCTGGCTTCGATTGAGGGATTACCTCGGGCGTCGTGCCCTCGCTGCTTCGCAGTGCCTTCGGCAATTCAAATTCGTTCCTGACGAATTTGTCGAACCAAGGTTCTCATCTTATCTCTCTATTCCTTCACATATAAAAAAACCGCCTCAAGGGCGGTTGTTTCATGTCTGGCGGAGAGAGAGGGATTCGAACCCTCGATACGCTATTAACGTATACACACTTTCCAGGCGTGCGCCTTCAGCCACTCAGCCATCTCTCCGGAAATTTGTTGCAACCCATCAGATTGCGAGCGCGTATACTAGCAAAAATCAGCGCTAGCGCAAGGATTTTGTTTCGAACAATTAATACCAGTTAACCAGTGATAAGCTGTTTACTTTAGAGAATTCCGAAATATTTCGAGTAACTAATGTTTTGTTTTGGCTCAGTGTTTCTGCTGCGATTAAAATATCATGAGGTCCAATTAAATTTCCGTGCATAGCCAACTCATGTTTGATCTTACCTGCAATCCTAGCTGCGTTATTTTCAAATGAACCAACACAAACATGGTTTAGAAATGTGTTTAACTGTTTGCGACGTTTGTTTGGGGAAGTGCTTCGGTTTAATCCATATTCAAGCTCATAAACAACAACAGATGGTATGTATATATCACTTGGAGGAACATCTAATAAGTGGTGTTTGACATTTCCCTGACCTTTGAAAAAATAAATCAATGTATTGGTATCAAGCGAAAACACTACCAATCCTCCCTTGGTAAATCAGCGCTTTGATTATCCCTGAACTCTTCAACGGTAGGAAAATCATTCCATGAACCGCTCATTTCTCTGACTTCTAAAGGCCAATCTGTCCGAGTGTTTTTTTCGATTAACTGTGCTATCCACTTACTTTTTGATAACCCTGACGCCTGAACGGATTCCAGCATTTTCTTCTCAGTTTTTGCATCAAGGTAAATAGTGACTTGTCGCATAGAACCTCCATATGTTTTATATGTGTAAGTGTATGTGTTTATCGGAATGAGTCAACTGAGCGAACTTGAATCAATGCTAAAGACTTGAAAACTATCATACCCTCTTCGAGCGCAGGATTGTTTTGTTTGGTGGTGGGGCGGGACACCGGTTTGGTTCCCGCTATAGGAACTGAATTAGTCCCTCAATTGCTTGAGTAAGCTAGTGCGGGTTTATGCATACGCAGGAGCTTCGGAACCATGTTTGTCAGAAGCTAGCAGAAACTTGGTTGATCATTGTTGCATTTTCTAAACATGAGTTTAGGCACTAGTTTCCATTCCATGGCATTCGTGTTGTAAAGTACATCGCCGCAGTGTTTACAGAAAATACGTTTCATCCTTTTCGTAGGATACTGGAACTCAACAGCATTACTTTGCCCTTTAGTGAAGTTGAGTTGATGTTCTTCCTAAGCGAGTACTGAACGGTAAGGGACTTGTAAAAGCTCTCGGCAATCTTCACAGTGGCAATAGGCGTTAACCTTGGGGTCTCCAATCATCTCAACTTCCACTGCTTTACAGTCGCAATGGATGGTATAGGTATCTGACATAAATAATTCTCCCGTATATATACTGTTAATATGTGTAGCTGATTAGTGATGCTTATCCAAGAATGCTTTTACGTTCACTGAAAGAATGCGTTTGAAAGTCAGATAAACATATACCAGCATACCGACCGTCATCCTAATAAGTGAATATTCGGACTTGGAGAGGAAAGAGCTGGCAAGGGTAATACTGACACATACAATTGTGTTCGTAACGATAGCCGAACGCCAAGGTGGAAAGGCATACCAGTAAGGGATTTGCTTCCCAAGATAGAATAAGCTCAGGCCTGTAACAGCCAGTAGCCCGAAGGTTGGCCGATCTAGGTCACCCAAAATCGCATGGCGAATCAAATTCGCCAAAACCAACAAGTCCAAACAGATCAATAGGTGAGTAAAGATCAATACGTTGCCAATTGTTAAGCGTTTTGCACGTTCAAGGGTTGGGAAGCTGTCAAAGTAGCTCCACCAGATAGCTCCAATCAACAAGAAACCTGTCGCAGCGGAAGCGATGTCCATGGTATTCCATCGCTCATGATCGAGTGAACCAACCATGGCGATAACCGACTCACCTAAAATGATGATGGCAAGCCGGCCAATTCTTTCCACCAGGTGAGCTCTATCGATTGGATGTAAATTCAGTTTTTCCGCAGCGCCACCTGCCACCCTGCATCAATCACATCATTCGGAATTTTTGCGGCATGCATCATCCAGGTATGTCCGGGCACGTAATAATGACAGATGTTTTCAAATTTGGCTGTCATAAAGACTACTTGCTGCTCGATGGGCGACAAGGTGGTTTGCTTCATAAACAGGTTAAATACCGTGTTTTAGTCTTCATAGGTGGCGGGTGCTTTCGCTAATATTTTATGTAGGTTGGGCACCATGCCGAAGCCTTTCAAGGAGGCTTACATTAATGTTTTTGATTCTTCCGGTGCATTATCAACATCATAATAGGTAAACATAAATATTCCTTTGAGAGATGACTTAACTATTTTTGCTCAAAAAATAATGGCGATAACTTCTGTACTCCCAGTATTGCTTACTTGGTGGGTCCAGGCTTCGTGCCACATTACATGGGTGTCAGGAATATCAGCAACAAAGAATTTTCAATTTTCCTAGGTAATCGTTAGCTGGTCGCCTTTTTGAAAGCAGACCGTTTCGTTATGGTGCCGGTGAGCGCTATCAGACTCACCCGGTTTAAGCATCAGTACATGCTCATTTTCCAAAACAATGTTGTAGTGTTCTGGCGGTTCAATGTGTGCTAGTGCAAATTCCTGAGCACTTGAAACTGACGCGATAATGACCAGCACAAATCCCGGAAGGAACTTCTTAAGTGGCAGATTCACAATTCACACTCCTGATTGGATTAAAAATTCTCTTGAATGTGAGTAGAGAATCGTTTGAAGTCATTTTCAGCTTCTGCATTTTTCATCACATCGAAACTAGCGAAAGTAGGCAGCGCTTCCATACCAAAAAAGCGGAAGTTCATGTGCATTGGGAAGAATAGGTCGTCTACACTCTTACCCTGAAACAGGTACTCGTTCTCGTCATCAAAAGCTTCTTTCGGCGCATTAAATGTCAAAGACAGCATGTAGTTTTTTCCCGTGAGAGTACCGCCCGCGCCATAGTTTTCTTTGGGTGCATCTTCATGACGACCATCACCATTGCACAATTGCCCCCCCATGCCTGCGGTATATACTTCATCCATATATTTCTTGAACGTCCAAGGTACCCCCATCCAATTCACAGGCGTTTGAAGAATGATGGTGTCAGACCACTGATGGTTTTCTAGCTCAGTATCTACATCCCATTCTTCCTCGATATCTACGATGCGCGTTTGGTGGCCTTTGGCCTGTAGCAGTTCATCTGCCATTTGAACCAGTGCGCCGTTTAGTTGGCCCTCTGAAAATGGGTATTTGTGATGTGCGTTAATAATCAAGATATTGCTCATGTCTTCTTTCCTCACTTTGAACGAACAATTAAAAAGAAAAGTGGTTAATTAATTTCTATAGGTATATTATTGTTACCTGTAATAATTAATCAATTAGTATACTTTTAGTAACCTGCATGAAATGAGCATGAATACATGAAAAGCCGAGTTAAAACAGATAGTTACGGTCGAAAAAAAGTTTATGATGCGTGTATGGAGCCTTGTGCGATTGAGAAAGGCATGCGCATCATCGGCGGGAAATGGACTGGCTCCATCATTTATCACCTCAAAGACGGGCCTGTACGGTTTAATGATTTGACCAGAATGCTAGGGGGTGCGAGCAAGAAAATAATTGACCAGCGCCTCAAAGAACTTGAAGGGCGTGGCATGGTTATTCGGACTGTAATTAGCAATCGCCCCGTAGCGGTGACTTATGAGCTCACTGAGTTCGGGCGTTCTGCTTTGGATATTCTTGCTCAGTTAAGGGAATGGTCTGAATCTAATGAGTTGTGAGCTACAGGAAAGTCTCGGCGTGAATAGGTGTAAACCACTTGCAACTTGAAAGAGTGTCCGGTTGGGGTTGACCAGCACAGAGGTCAGTTGCTTTAGAAAGAGTACGTTTGAAGCTATTTGAT
The DNA here is from genome assembly GCA_014872805.1 of Alteromonadaceae bacterium. Taxonomy (GTDB): domain Bacteria; phylum Pseudomonadota; class Gammaproteobacteria; order Enterobacterales; family Alteromonadaceae; genus Opacimonas. The sequence goes on along the minus strand of WKFN01000002.1, from coordinate 143,721 downwards.
GGTGAGTTAGTATGTAACTTCCCGCATAAGCCCTTAATTCCTGATAGTAAAGTTGCTGGTTAATAAAAGCCCTAATGACTGGTGAGGCCACATTAGGGCAATTTACAAGATGGTGGAGTTGGCGGGATTTGAATTGCTTGATACGCTGCTGATTTTCAATGATTTTTAATTCTAAATGTTGGTTTGTACCCCTACCTGTACCCTTAAAGTTAATCGTTAAGCGTTTGATAATACTTTACAGGTAATTGATGTATTGGAAGCCTCTATCACTTTAATTTTTGCATTTTTAAATCCTTAAACAATTAAACATAATCAAACAAGACACTTATAGAACTAAAATACACCCCCATAACCCCCAAATTGCTTTTAATAAGTCATATATCATCTGCTATAAGTTTTACTAAACTTGGTTGTTAGCCCTAGCGCGTATTTCCAAAATGGCTATTTCGGTGCGCTTTTTGATAGTCTGGCGGTAAATGGTTAAAGGTTTGATTGGATAGCAAAAGCTTTAAGCTAGAGCGTGAAGTGGGTAATGTCATGTTGATTCTTAAAAAAAGCGTCCTTGCCGACTCGTCCATTAAAAATGAATGATGTATTTACCTTCAGATGCCAGCCATTTAGCGAGTTGCTTAGGGCTATCGAATTCACCAAGATATGAAGAAAAGGTTATGCCCTGAAAGGGCGGATCTGATTTTCGAACATGACCGCCAGTAAGTGCGACACGTCATCATCATATAGTTCATAAGTCACCCAAAGAGGTAAGTCTTCTTGAAGCACTGCTTGATGTGAGTTTTTGACTACAAATTTACTGACTTTTTTCTTTGGATAAATGTCTTTGCTTCTCATCTCTGGATGCTTTTTGATAAACGCCTCGCGGTCAAAACAAGACGAGGTGTTAATATCTATGAGTAATTCAGACGACAGATAATTATCGTGCATGTAAGCTGGATATTCATCAAATAATCGCTTGAATAAGGCGTTGCCTTTCGATTTGATGTTGCTTTCATCGTCAAAGGACGCCGAGGCTAACCACTCACGAATAAGAACTTGCACGTCACTTGCGAAATACTCGACATTAATCATCTTATTTTTCCATTTTAGGATATCAGCGAAGGATGCAATATTAATTCTGGAATGGCTTGTTTATCCATCCATACACCCCCTGTTTGCTCAAATTCAACGAGGTATTGTGTTAACTGAGACTTATCCATATTCCTCACAAAGTAACTTGGCTCTTGCCATTGTCTATCTTGTGATGTGCCAACCCCCTCAAGCACAGTAAACCCATCATTCACTAGCATTTCATGCAGTCGCTGTTGACGAGTTTCATTGTCATCTTGGTTATCTTGCTGGCTAAAAGAATTATACGCGGTGATCACACATAGGCTATGTATATCTTGCGTCTCAAGTACCTCATGCCATGCTTGTGAAAAACGACCAAATTGCAAAGGGCTGTTTGGATGCTGTTCGCAAATAAACAGAGTCTCGAAGTAGGGCGTTGATAATTCACTGGGTAATCTGTTTTGGTAGCGTTCGAGGAACTGATATTTTAACAGTACTTCATGGTACACATGAAACTTGTCTGCGTCTTTCATCGCAAAGTACACATCCATGTCTGAATTTGATGCTGTGAGGGCTTGTGCTACTGAGTTTATGGCTATAGACGCAGCTTGCTCAACTGGAAAGCGATACACACCTGTTGAGATGGGTGGAATGACAATCGATTTAAGGTTGTTCTCAATCGCAACGTTAATAATGGATGTATGAGTCAGCGCAAGTTGTTCAGCTTCTCCACGTTTACCGTCTAAGTATCTTGGTCCACAGGCGTGTATAATGTAATCACAGATTGGTGATAGATTAAAGCTGGGCGTGATCACCGCGCTACCATATTCTTGCTTGCCAATGGTTTTGCAATAATCCTCTAATGCTTTGCCAGCGTTCTTGTGAATCACACCGCAAATGCCAGAGCCAGCTAGTAATGACACATTAGCTGAATTGACAATGGCATCGACATCTAAGGTAAATAAGTTTTGGTGGACGACGTTAATCAATGCTTGCCCTCAAATAGCTCTTCTAGATGAGTTACCCATTCTTTGTCGTTAAGTTCTTCACGGTAGCTTTGACGAACTAAACTTATTAATTTCTCTTCTAGGTCACCCCCTTCGACAGAATACAAACTTCCTTCACCTTCCATAATAATTATTTCATTAGAATCTAGACAGTATATTTGTCCGTCGACAACGGTATCTTCAGAATGAGGAAATGACTTCAATCGTCCTACCATATCGACATCAACAGAATGCAGTTTGTTGTCCTTGGTGAAATAATATAATATTTGCATCCACAATCTAATTTCAGACTTGCATGAGGGAGAAGAAAAGTGCACTTCCATGCTTTTATGCCAGCCTTCATCATGTAAAGACTTATCATCAGGGAAGATATAGTCTCTTTCACTTAAGTAATACTCACCTTCATAGAAACTCCAGTCATCGAGTTTAGTGATCTCAAGCAAACTATCACCATAGAAATTATTTTCTGTTAAAGAGTTTTTGTCCCCTGATAAGTAAGGTAATAGGCTATCCATGATTTGAATAACATCTTCTTGATCAAGGTCTCGGTTTACTTCAATCATTAATGATTTTACACGATTATCCTTTTGATAAAACTTACTAGGCACAATTGAGCCAGCAAACGGGGAGTTGATTGCAACAGTATAATCATCCCCTAAGAATCTACATATATCTAACACCAATTTTTCGGGCGCATGAAAATCATCTATACCGATACAAAAATCGACCTCTTGATAAAATTTCCCTCGGTCTTCATAAGGCAGTGCTTTATTTGGAAAGCTATGACAGTCAATAATCAAACATTCCCCATGTTCATCCAGTTCTTTTTGGACCGCTTCTTCTAATGCTTTGTGATGGGGGTCATAGTAGCGTTGTAGCAGTGCCTCTCTTTGCTCTGGCGAAAATACTTTTAATGGCGAACCATTTTGTCGGAGGGTATACACAGCTCCCATGCCTTTTTTTGCCATGCTTTCATCTTTGTCATCACGAAAGCGTTCCATATCTACAAGTAGTCTCGATACTTCCGCTGTTACCCGTGTGATATTGGGATGGTCAAGCCCAAACATCTTGTCTGTATCATGGTCGGTCATCAGTTGAATTTCTTCTGCCAGCGCTTCGTCTGAAATCACAAACAAATCACGATACTCATCTGGAATGTAAGTGGAATGGTGGGGGATGTGTAAAATCATGAAAACGTCCTTATAGCAGCTTGTAGAAGTCTGAAACAATCGTTTTTAAATCATTGTCCAAATACGACAATGCTTGGTTCTGAATCTCTTCCGGTACACCAAATCTAGCCTCTGCAATACCACCCGCAATCGCCGCTTGCGTATCCGTATCACCTCCAAGTGAGACCGCCAATCGAATGGCATCCTCAAAAGATGTCGCCTCTAATGCCGCAGTAATGGCTTGTGGCACTGAATCTCTTGCACGCTCAGTGCGTTGATAGTCTTCGCGAATGTCGTTAATACAATAATCCAGTACATAATACCCACTGAGTAATTGTCGTATTTCGTCAGGGGATTTACATTGCCTGGCGTATAACACCGACAGCGCAGTGGCTCTTGCTGCATCAATGGCTTCAGGATGGTTATGCGTAATCAGCGTATATTTGTCTGATAACTCAATGACTTCTTCTGATGTATTAGCAACCCAACCAACAGGTGCAATGCGCATCGCACTGCTATTTCCCCAACTTTCATAAGGTTGTGGGTCTTTACTTGCCATCCATTGAATAAATCGCTGACCCCAACCGCCTGTGGAAAAGTATTTTCGGCAGTGGGAGTGCATGGTCTTAATTGAACAGCTATTGTCGAGAATCGACTTCATCACCGCAGTAGTGCAAATCGTATCGTCAGTATACTTAGACTTTGGATGAAACAACGGCTCAAAATCATAGCGTTTGATTTTGCTGAACTCGTATTTACTTCCAATCATATCTCCAACAATGACGCCAAGCATTTCCGACCTATAAAACCCTTAAGTTCAATATAACAAACTAACATGGAAGAAAAATACTTTCTATAAGTTAATATCTTGTTGCTGAAAATATATCTAGTTTTCAGCCTTTATTTTGCATAGAGTAATGTTTTGTATGGATTTAGATTTAATGTATTAAAATATATAATATTAGAGAGAGTAATGACTATTACGGTGAAGAAAAATAAGCTCTACTCAAGCAGTGGCTCATATTTAAAAACGATTTCGTGCCCAAAGCGAATTAAACACTCTGAGTTAGAAATGAGCGATAGTGAATACAGACAATACCACTGTGATAGTTGTGATAAAGCCGTGCTCAATACTGATATGCTTGCTGAGCATGAAATTGAAACAATTCTTACAAGTTCAAATGATACATGTGTCTATATCAATCCTTTAAACCCAGTATTTAGGGTTATATTGACTGATGAATATGATAAGTAATGCAAAAAAGGAACGACGTTATTAAAAGTAGAGAAAATATGAACTTCAGTATTAATCACGTTGCGTTTGATCACTATAAGCGTTACCAAGATGAACTACCAAATGTAATCACTGTGAGGGATGCTAAGACTCTTAATCAGTATATCGAAGCAGGTCACGAATTTTGTATTGTACAAAGAAAGCTATGCCAATCATTAATGACGTATCATTTGGTCTTTCAGAATAAAGATACAGGACGTGTAGAATCCGTTATTGTTGGTAAACATAAAAAAACGGGTGAATGGATTGATATTCGAGACCGACGTTTTAATCTCTTCAAGTCTTTAGATGAATACTTTAAAACTGATAAACTGCTAGCACAACATGAATACTATCAAGGACGTCATCCATCTGAATACCCATGGGGTGCATATGTATTGCCAATTGGAGTTATGCAAGGTCAAAAAGTGTATATAGATGACATTATTGAAGATATTGGTGCAGGTAGTTTTTGGGCATTACGAACACGTTTTGGTAATGCCATTGGTCAATGGGATGGTAAGAGTATTGTTCTGGATGAAAGAGTTTCTGAGGATGCCTTTTGGGACACAGGAATGGTGGGGTAGTCATAGCAGTTAATAGCAATGTTGATATTTTTTAATATGTTTGGATTAATGTTGGCGATTCAAATAGCCACTTAATTGTTCGATGGTTCTTAAAATATATGGAGTCGAAATGTTAAATATTGAAGACACAGAGTTTTATTGCTTTGAAAATCATGAGGATGTAATCAAAAATTACATTGTTAGTTATTTAATTAGAGAAAAAAGCAACGAATTTACAATTTCTGATGATTTTAGTTTTGAAATGCGTGATAACTATATTCAAGTTTATGATGTTGAAGGATATATATTTATCCCTGGTCTCAAACAATTAAAAGAATTTTTGGATAAGCAATCTTTCGATTTTGACTCTTTTTCTAAAGTGGTTTTCGAAATGAAACTAGAAAGGTTTCTTGATGGTTGGTGGATATACTTCATTTCGGACGTTTTTGAAAGCCAGTTGTCATATAAGCATTCTGCAGGTCAGAAGTATTTGGGAAATCTTGAGTTCTGGTATAATAGAAAAGGTAGTATGTTGATAAAAACATATCCAAACTCAAATGGTTATGGTTATATTTCATTTGAAGTCGAAAGGGAGTGCTTTGACTTAGATCTTAGTAGAAATAATCACAATATTTATGAATGCTTCCCTGATCCAAAATGTAAAAACTCTCTAAGTCAGCATGACTTGATACGATTAATACAGAACAAAAAGTTTGAAGAAATAGATAAAAATGATTATGAATTTTACAACAAAAGTAAATTTATATTCTTTAAGTATGACTAAGGTGTAAGAGAGAGTTTTTTTAGCAATTAAAAGAAAGAAAAAATACGTCGTCGAATTTATCCAAATCGAGCTGAGGCTAAGCAAGCAGTGTTTCATTATATTGAGATGGTTTATAATCCCACTAGCCGACATACAAAAAATGCTAGGGTATCGCCAAACAACTTTGAGCTTGAATATTTTAAACGGGTAGAAAGTGTCTAGAGAAATCAGGCCTTACTATGGGATAGGATAAAGCCTTACTTATGGGGTGATTATTTTTGGTCATCATCATACTGTTGTGTTAGCTGTGGTGTAGCAACAATTGATAAAATCAGAGAATAAATCGAATCTCAAGATCGTCCGTCTTGACTCGGCAATGAATTACCGTGATTGCGACGCACATTGTTCAAAGTCTTTGGCGGCGGTTTCAATTTGTTTGAGTTCGAATTCGGAGAAGGCCATAGTCAATAGCTCCAATCCTCATAAGCCAGCGGTAAGTTATTTAGCAAATTTCTTCTTTCTCGCCAGTCGGGAAGATGTGTATCCATTAGATGTAAGAATCGTTTGTTATGATGCCTTTCAATAAAGTGAGCGAGTTCATGCACTAAAATAAACTCCACACACTCAACTGGTTTTTTAGCAAGTTCAAGGTTAATGAGAATGCGTTTTGAATCTGTATTGCAACTGCCCCATTTGGTCTTCATTTTTCGGATGGATATTTTATCCGCTTTCACAGCTAGTCGGTTTTCCCAAACGGGTAACGTTTTCTCGATGTGTGATTGTAATTCATCACGGTAAAAACCATTGAGTAACTTGAGTCTATTTTCAACTGAAGTGCTTTCTTTAATTTGAATCTTGAGCTTGGTTTTGCCTTTTAATGCAATGCTGTGTTTTTGAGAAGTATGAGTCACTTCAAGACGCAATTTTTGCCCCCATAGGTAATGAGCTTCACCACTCACCATTTCTCGCTCTGATTGACGGGCTTGTTGTTGAAAGTCTGCTTGTTGACGTTTGATCCAACCGAGTTTGTTGACGATGGCTAGTCTGATAGATTGCTCTGAGGTATTTTTAGGCACAGATAAGCGTACTCGACCATTGGGCGGTAATACATTGAGATGAATGTTTTTGATGTCTCTTCGGTGAATTTCCACATCAACTTCGCCAAAGGTTTGTTGCTCAAGGCTGGCCATATTAGTGGTATTCCTTTTGGGCTTTTATCAGCTCCATAGCATCAACAATATCGACCTGATAATCTTTTGTTTGTTCACGAATGGCATTGGCAATCTCTCGCTCTTTGAACCTGTCACCAAACCAATCTGCCTTTTTGGTATTGCGCACGGCATCATCAATCGTCAAAGCCAATACTTCATCTTGCCCAAAGTTATCATAAATGGCTTGTTTTGCAGGCGAGTTGATACTGGCGGGGTAGGATGTGCCACCTGAGGGATTAACCACTTTGTCTGCAAGCGCTTTGATTTGCTCAAGATATTCCTGATAGCTTATGACCTGCTCTCTACGTTGTTTGATGATTTCATCCAGCAGAGCGGCCATACTTTCAAAGTATTTAGGATTAACTGGATTCTCATCGACAATTGTTTTTCTGACGTTGTTTTCAATGGCTTCGGCCATAGCATCTTCGTCTTTTCTTAGATTTTCTGGCAGTGACTCTAGTCCTTTACCGTTTTTATTGAGCACTAAATCAATCAGACCAAGCTCTTCAAAATCCATGAGCGTTTCACTGTCGTCAGCACGAATATACATATCCAGTAAATGACGCATAGCTGGCTCAAAACGCTTCATCTCCAGCAAGTCACCGCTGGCGAGTTTTATCTCGTCACGTACTTTTTCAAAATAATCGACTTCTTTTTTGATTTTTTCTGCTTCAACGTTTGAATAGCCTGCATCTGTCATCTCATTCGCTAAATCTGCGTATGTACGGATCAGTTTGGCAACCGATTGATACAAAGCAAGACGCAACGCTTCTTTTTCAGTCCGTTCCTGCTCTTGAATGTCATTATCACCTGATTCGCCACAGAAATAATGAATGAAATCGATAGTGTTGCGAGGGGCTTTTACAGGCTCACATAATGTTCGGACTGACTCTAACACGCTATCTAAGTCTCGTTTGGACTCAGTTAGACGATCCTTAAGTAACCCCGCGACATCATCGGCATCGTATCCATCAAAGGCTTCGGCAGTATAATCTTTGATGGCTTTATCGAGTGAGCGAAACAAGTCCTTGTAATCAACAATATAGCCGTATTCTTTATCTTCACCATCGAGTCGATTTACACGACATATCGCTTGGAAAAGGTTGTGGTCGGCCATTTTCTTATCAATGTATAGATACGTAGCAGAAGGCGCATCAAAGCCTGTGAGGAGCTTATCCACGACAATTAATAAACGCATTTGACCAGGCTCTTCGATGAATCGCTTTTTGACTACTTTTTCAAACTCTTCGACGCGTTTGGCAGCTTCATCTTCACTTTGTTCAAAATAATCCGCTAACATTTTGCGATAGGTATCGTATTTAAAGAGCTTTTCAGTTAATCCTTCTCCAGACTCTTCCCCTTTTATGGTACTTGCCGCAGGTTGATAACTGGTTACGACAGCGCATTTTCCGGCTAGGTCAGTTTTACTGAATAAGTCATACACCACACAAGCTTGATGAACGCTGGCACACACGAGCATGGCATTCCCTCGACCAGACACTAACGCCTGCTTGGTTGCCATATCTATCAAAATATCATCGACTATCTGCTCTAAACGCGATTTGCTTGATAAGACGCTTTGCATCGTGCCCCATCGCTGTTTGAGTTGGAGCTTTGCAATACTCGACAGTCCTTTGGTTTTTGCATCAAACCACTGGTCGATTTTTTTCTGTGAGGTAATGTGCTGGTCAATATCGCGAGCTTCGTAGCGTAAGTCTAACACTACGCCATCACTCACTGCTTCATTGAACTTATAGGTATGGATATAGGGGCCAAAGACCTCCAAGGATTTCTTTTTATCCTTTTTCATCAAAGGTGTGCCAGTAAAACCAATAAACATGGCTTTGGGTAATATGGCTTTCATGGCTTCATGAAGTTTGCCAGATTGGGTGCGGTGACACTCATCGACAAACACAAATAAATTACCTTTGGCGACAAAATCACTGGGTAAGTTTCTGGTGAGAGCATTGATGTAATCTTTTGCCGCTTCACTTTCTATTTCGTCTTCGTCATCTTCGATAGAAGCATCACCATTGCGACCAAATTTATGTACCAATGAGCAAAACAGCCAAGGGTTCGGCTGATTAAGCGTCGCCACTAAGTCATTACCGCTTTTGGTGCGATAAATCTCTTCATCCACGCCTGAGAAGACCTTTTCGATTTGTTCATCTAGCTCGGTTCTATCGGTAATAATCAACACGCGCGAATCGGGTATGTTTTCACGTATCCACTTAGCAAGCCACACCATAGTAAGACTCTTGCCAGAGCCTTGGGTGTGCCAAATAATACCGTCTTGTCGTTTTTGGACATGGGTTTGCGCGGCTTGAATGCCAAAGAACTGATTATGTCGACAGGTTTTCTTAACCCCTGCATCAAACACCATGAAATCATGAATGATTTGCAGAAAACGTGCTTTATCACACATTTGTGCAATGTGCGTATCGAGTAAATTTGAGGGTTGAACATGAGATGCTGGCAAGGGATTAGGGTTCTCTTTGCCTGCGTACTCTTTCCACTCAAGGTAGTATTTTTCAGACGTTTCAATTGTGCCGTAGCGAATACCTTGGGTGTCGTTCCCCGCCATGACTAATTGCATAGTGGTAAAGAAGTTGCGGATGAAGTTTTTCTTTTGATTATCGAGATTTTGGCGAATGCCTTCACTGACTGAGACTGATGAACGTTTAAGTTCAATGACACCGAGCGCAATTCCATTAACATATAATACAATATCGGGTCGTTTTTTTAACTCGCCTTTGACCGAGACCTCTTCTGCTATGCCAAAATAATTAGCCTCTGGGTTCTTCCAATCTATGAGCCAAACCGTTTGATTGAGCTCGCCTGCGCCTTCTTTTTCTTTTACGCCATAACGTAGTAGACGATAAACATCTTTATTAGCATCAAACAGCTTTTTGCCTTCCCCTAATGCAGCAGCTTTATCTAGCTGATGCAATGCACGAGTAATGAGTGCGTTAGACACACCACGTTTTAAGAGCCATTGAGTCAGCAGGTCTTTCTCAATATTGCTATTGCCCTCTCGATATTCCCAGTTACCAAGATAATCGTAACCAAGCTGCTCAGTAAAAAACTTCACGACTCGATTTTGGGTATTGCGCTCTTTTTGTCCTACATTACTCATACAACAATTCCTTATGACTCTTGATTAAACGGCAATCGAGTTCGTCCTGTTAATAACTCTTGCATCATACCTTGTTTGATATGCCGGGTTTTTGATAGGCGTTGTTCAAGGGCTTTGATTTCCTCATCCATGTCTGAGAGGATGTTGGCGATTGCGGTTTGTTCTTGTTTGGGAGGAATAGGTAGCGGAACAATTTTTAAATTTGATTTAGATAGGCCGTAAACTTTTAAACCCGTGGCTAATCGGTCAAAGGTTGATTTCACAACCATTATAGAATGCAGATAACCTCTAAAACCATCGGAAAAAACTTCACTTTTATCCCTTAGTAAAAATGTATGGAGTCCAGAAATGACTTTTTTCCTTCCAGAGCCTGTAATTTCGATACTTTTACCAATGCCTTCGTAGTCCTCCGAAGCATCGGCCATTACGATGTCACCGTTTTTTAGAAATGCGGCGCTAGTAACTTTTTCATTAGAGATATGCGGTAAGGTTGTTTTAGATATATCAAGCAAGTAGTTCCATTTAGTATGGATATCACCATAATGGATGTAACCAATATCCCCTTCAGAAGTTAAATCACTTCTGGAGTTAGAAGCTGTAGTCTGAAAAGAGAAAATTTCACCATAAGTTTTAACCTCCCAATCCTCCGGAATCTCACCTAACTCACTGTCTTTCATCCCTTTCAACTGTCCTTGCTTCTCACCCTCGGTATACCTTGCAAATTGAGGTAAGCGGGTTTTCCCTGTTAGCAATTGTTGCATGGTGGCGGTTTTAATCGCTTGTTTCTTTGTGATTAGTTTTTCGAGCTCAGTTAATAGTGAGTCCACATCGGATAGGGCGTTTGCAATGGCTGTTTGTTCTTGTATATGTTTTGGTACAGCCATTAAAGAATGTTTAAATTCTGCCATGCCAACCAAGTTTTTCATGGCACCACCTTGAGTGCCATCAATGATTTTTTCTTGGAATGGTTCCCACTTAAAATAATGCTCAAAGTAATTAGGAACAATCGATTCGTTGATTGTAATTTTTAAAAGTGCTTGATTTATTATACCTTTTGGATGTTTATCAGGAATTTTGTAAATTTTACCAATAGTACCAGAGCAACTAACAATGAAATCGCCACCACTCACTTCGAAACGCTTTAATTCATCAAATTTTGGTTTAGTTATAAAGTATCTACCTAACTCAGTGGTTTCGTATATAGCATTTCGCTGTTCGTAGACTTTAATTCCTTCTTTAACAAAATCAGATTTTTTTAAAGACCCACCAAATGGCCCTCTCACTAGACCATTTGAAGCGCTCATTCCGCTCAATGTTCTGATTTCCCAATCCTCTGGAATCTCACCCAACTCCGTTCGTTTATAACCTGATGCGGATTGTTTATCTGTCGAAATCATACCGACCACTCCAACCCCATAGATTTTAGATGTACAGCTACTTTATCACTTAGCTTATCCACTGACTTGCTGATGGTGGGTAATGGCGTGCTGTATCGTTCTTCTAACTGTTTAACGCGATTGGCCATTTGTTGTGTGACACGCTCAATCTCTGTAACGATATTAGACTCAATAGTAGCTAGCCACTTATCATCGACAATAAGTGTTTTGATGTCTTCAATATCAAGCCGAGAATATTGTTCAAATACAGCTAAATCCAAAGCTTCTTGCGCTTCTTTTACCGCTTTCTTAGCGGTGGCTTCGGCATTAAACAGTTTAATCGCATGTTTTAACGCATTGACTTCATCTGCATCTGTTGCCAGTTTTGCTCGTGCAGTTGCTGTGGCCTTGGTGACTTTATCTTTATCGTTTAGCGCTTCAACGAGTAAACCCTCATCGCCAGTATGTTCTTCGATGTAACTTTCAAGTGATTGTGTGGCTTCATCCTGTTTTGCCTGCAATGCATCTACTTGCGCTTGCTCATCTGCAAAATAACGAGCAACGATTAAGCTTGGTGGAATGAGCTCTGCTTTGTATTTCGTTTTCTTAATGATTAGGTCTGGCGTTTCTTTTAGCTTTTCGCCTTTTTTAGCGATAAGTTCACGTAACGTTTTACCTGCTTGCCAGTCGTCCTGCACCAATACATAGACATCGTCCTGCATGGTATCTGACCAATAATCCATGAGGATTTGGTAGATGTCGTATTTGCTCAATAGCTCAGTGTTGGAATAGTGATTGAGCAAGCTTTCAGAAATAGTAAAGATGAATTCCTTGGGGTTATCGCCCACTTTGATATCTTTGAGTTTTGCCTCTGATATCCATTGTGTAAATGGCAACACACTGCGTTGTGCAAACTCCTTAAATTCGTGGTGCGCTAGAATAGTGCTCTTAACTTCACTGGCGCTGACAAGCGATTGACAATAACCTTCGCGTTGAGGTTTAAATAGAGTTTCACGAATGCTAGGGAATACTTCCCAATAACGCTCAAGCGCATCGATATCACGATTTGGAATACCGCCTTGCAAGTGTGCGCTTAAATCGTGTAAGTCTTCGGGCTCAGAAGAGTCGATATAACGAGGAATATTTAAGTTGTAATCGTTAGCAGCAATCTCATCAATCGACACTAGACGGCTATAGCGTTCTAGCTCCAATCCTTTATTAAACACATCCACAATTTTATGAATATCTTGGCTGCGCAGACGATTTTTGTTGCCGTCTTTCATAAAGCCTTTTGACGCATCAATCATGAAGATAGGACGGCCTGAAACGGTGGGTAGTTCATCATTTTCGCTATCAAAGCTAGTGGAGGCGAGTTGAGAATGCTCTTTATCTATTACGATGATGCATGCAGGAATACCCGTGCCATAGAATAAATTAGCGGGTAAGCCAATGATGCCTTTGATATAGCCTTGTTTTATGAGGTTTTCTCGGATAGCGGCTTCTGCATTGCCACGGAATAATACACCATGCGGCAGGATAACTGCGCCTTTCCCCGTGCTTTTTAAGCTTTTGATAATGTGAAGAAGGAACGTGTAATCTCCGTTTTTCTCTGGTGGAATACCCCATGTGAAACGGTTGTATAAATCGTCCTCTGGCGTGATACCACTGGTCCAGTTTTTATTCGAAAAAGGAGGATTAGCGACTGCAAAATCGAAGGTTTTAAGCAACCCTGGTCCATCTGTCCATTGAGGCTCTGCGAGTGTGTTGCCTTTCCAAATTTTGGCAGTGGTATTGTTATGCAGAATCATGTTCATGCGAGCAAGTGCGCTAGTCGCATTATCCATTTCTTGCCCATAAAGGGTTAACCCACGTTCAGCTTGGTCGCTAGCTTGCAGTAATAGTGAGCCTGAACCACATGTTGGATCATATACAGTTGCATCTTGTGAAGTATCGTTTTTAATCCCAACTACTTTGGCTAGGATTTGAGAGACTTCAGAAGGCGTGTAGAACTGGCCTTTTGATTTTCCAGACTCAGTAGCGAAGTGACGCATCAGATATTCATACGCATCACCTAATAAATCATCCCCGCCAGCGCGGTTAGAAGATAAATCCAGTCCTTGGAAGATGCCGACTAGTTTGGTAAGTCTATCCACCATGTCCTTGCCTTTACCCAGCTTATCTTCGTCATTAAAATCGGCTACATCAATAATGCCTTTTAACTCGTTTTCTTCGGCAAGCGCAGCAATGATTTTGTTAATTTTGTCACCAATTTCTTTATCATTTTTGGCGGCTATCATATCGTCATAGCTTGCGCCTTCTGGTACCACAATCATGCCATAAGGATCGCCTTTGTATTTGTCGCTCACGTACTTCATAAAAAGCATGGTCAGGACATAATCTTTATATTGGCTAGCGTCCATGCCGCCACGCAGTTCGTCGCAGCTTGCCCAAAGTGATGAGTAGAGTTCTGTTTTTTTAATGGCCATTATGGTTCCTGAAATTCTTTATTTTATGAGGAAAGGTTTTGCTTTTATGGTTTTAAGAGCATTTCAAGTTCGATATCAAAATAATCGCATATACGAGTGATAGATGAAAGCTTCAGGTCTTTTCCTTCAAGAGCTTTCTTTAATAGTGATTTTTGGAGTTTTGGGTCTGATGGTGAGGGTGGAAGCTTGGTCATCGCCAATATCGCTTTTTCTGAAACATCATCAACAGATGTACTCGATGTCGCCATAAAATTAGGCAAAGTATCAATGTATTTGAACAGATTCTTCGACAATCTGGCAGAATATGCATCCTTACTAGAATCAGGGCTATAAGGCGAATTTGCTATGAGCGCATCAATTATATCTATATCAAAGTAATCGCAGACCCTCTCAATTGATGAAAGCATAATGTCTTCACCATACATAAGGTTTTGAAAGATAGATTGATTCAGTGTCTCACCGTCTTTCATATAATCACTCGGGGCTTTATTAATGAACATAGTGCTGTCTGCATAGTCGCGACCTAGCTTCTCATTTATAAGATTAAACATATTTTCAGCCAAAATAATGTGATATCGGCGGTAATACTGATTCTGTTTTATTTCCATAAAAGTACTCCTGTGTCTGGTTATTTTAGGAGAGAATCTGATATTAGTTTTGAGCGAGTTGGTAAACTGATATTTCTATTTTCAAACTCGAGCAAGATATCATCACTAGCACCATCATATGTTGTAATAGTTCCGTCTTTTTCTATTCTTTTGACTATATTTAGGCAAAGATCTAAGTCTCGTAAATGAGAGTGAGGCGATTTATTCAGTGAGTCAGCCTGAAAAGTTGTTTCATAAATTGATCCGCGACTTGTACACTCCATACAATTACGACCTCCAACTATTAATTTACTTATAATACCTGCATCAGAAAATCTGATTTCAAACAAACATGATTTGCCTTTATCATCTTTATAGCTCATTTGAAATAAGTTAGTGTCCGCCTTGACCGCTTCACCAGATACTCGACAGCTATGCCCGTTATAAAAGTTAGTAAATTGATAAAAAGTTAATATTGTTCCGTTTTTTTTATAATCGAAAAAATCATGAACAAGATATTTTTCACCTGAATGACCTACAATGGAGTTTTCAAAACTTTTCCAATATGTGCCTTTATCTAGGTTTTGTGCATCTGCCGTTATGATAATTGACAATAGAAAATAATACGAAATTAGACGCACATAAAGCTTCATTTCAAGCTCCCTTTAGGTTAATTATTCAAATAAATCTGGATCAGGCAACACATCTTCAGGTGTTACTACCGCATCTTTCAACTGCGTTTTCCTTGATAATAAGTAATGTAGACTCAAATCAAAAGAAGTTTTATGTGGATGATGCGCAATCGGGATATACACATTCACGTCTTTGGTCTGTCCGATACGATATACCCTATCGGTGGCTTGTGCTTCTTTAGCTGGGTTCCAATGACGCTCATAGTGAATGACATTATTTGCGCCCACTACGGTTAAGCCGACCCCAGCAGCCACTGGTGACATAATGATGATGTTGAAACCATCATGGGCTTCAAAGTTTTCAATAATGCTTTTACGCGTTGGAACATTTGCTTTTTTACTCACTGCTTTGACATCACCATTGATAATATCAATTAATGGCAGAGAGAATATACGTGATAACACAACACTCAAGAAAGGCTGAAGCTTTTTATTCTCAATGAAAATAATGACCTTTTCGTTGCGCTGTTGAATTTGTTTAAGTAGCTCAATAGTTGTCGATAACTTCGAGGACTCTGCTACAAGACTGTTAAGCTCTTGTTTGGACTTGGGTGTAGGCAATATACCGCCTTGATGTAATCGAGGGTGCAAACTCACATTACGCAATGCGCGTATCGCAGATAAGCTATGGAATTCTTCGTCAGTGTGCTTCAATGCTACGACTTCTTCATAAGTATCAAGTTGTTGACCATTCATCACGCTTTCAAGTTTTGGCTCATAAATTTCATTGATGACTTTTTCAGAACCAACGTAGATGCGCTTATCTGGCAACCCATCCAAGTTATCCTCTTTGACACGTCTAAGCATCATTGCGCCAACGTCTTTACGCAGAATAAGGCCTGTAGCTTCTCTTATTTCATCTACTTTTTCAGGCTCTGCACCCACAATCGGGGCGATGTATTTATTTCTAAAATCTTGATATTCACCTAATAAGCCAGGACAGGCGGTATCAAATAAACACCAGAAATCAGCTAACGAGTTTTCAACGGGTGTGCCTGTCGTTACTAATTTGAATTCTGATTTCAAACCTTTGGCTGCGCGTGTTTGAATGGCATTGGGGTTTTTAATGTTTTGACCTTCATCAAAGACCACCATGCCCCAGTCAATACAACACATCGAAAACTGATAATCTCGCAAGCCCTGATACGTGGTAATAACCAACCGTTCCGGCATATCAAGACGGTCAAAACCAAAGGATTTCCCAATTTTCAGTGAAATGGTTGGTTGCCCAGTACCATCTTCATCCATTTTACCTTTCGTCTCAACGCCACCCATTTTAAAGCGAGATAAATCACCGCCACTTTGTAAAATAACGATGTCTTTAAACGGTGAATCCTCAAAGGTTTTGGCGACTTCATCTTTCCAGTTTTCTAATAAGCTAAGCGGTGCCACAATCAATACAGGCTTAAGCAATGCATTATCTGCTCGGCATTTGTCGTAATAAAACTTTGAAGCAGCCAGCGCCATATACGTTTTACCAAGTCCCATGTCATCTGCAAGTAGAGCGCCTGATTTATCTTTTTCATGACGCGTATAATCCATCATACCTAGTATCCAACGAATGCCTTCTTCTTGGTGAGGGAAGGGAGTACGTTTGAATTCAGAAAAATCCAAATCGCCTTTGTAGCTCACATCGCTGATAAGCTGAGCAACATAATCCGCAGCGGTTTCTATGGCTTCGTCGTTTAAATCCACGTCTACGACAATGCGTTCAGCTTTTTCTGTGTCGGGATTGGACGGTTCAGATGGGTTATTTGGTTCTGGTTTTGGCTCTATATAGGAATTATCAATATATTCTTTAATGCCTGTTAGGACTGACTCAACTTCGTTTTGTTCTGGAAGTTGATACTGTTTGTCATCAAATGTCATAACAGCAGCGCCTGCTGAAACGGCATCCGTTACAGCTTGTTTAAACAGCACAAAGGTATCTGCATCTTCAACATGGCCTTTAGCGCTTGCTAGAGGTAACACAACATCAGATGCGTCCACTCCAAACCAATCGACTTCGTTTTTATCAGTATCGCCATAATAGGCATGCTTGAAGGTCGTAGCGCCTTTTACTCGCACCGAGAAGCCAACATCTAAATCAATGAGTGAGGCATTGATGTAAGAAGATGGGTTACTTAAAAAGTCTTTGACGTTTTCTTTAGGGATTTTACGGTTCTTTACAACTTCTTGTATTGCTTCGAGCTTACTGTCATCGAGCAATAAAATTTCATCGCCAATTTTTAAGGCTTTAGATTTTGTGTTTAGGACTTGTCCTAAACGCTCATAAAGTGCTTCTGGGTCGCCTTCTTGCCCTGCATGAGGTGCCAAGTTCAGATTTCCATCTTCATCAACGGATACAGAAACTGAAATGGTGTTGGGTACGCTAATTTGTAACTTATCAAAGTGTGATAAATCGTATTTCGCTTGCGAAGATTGCTGAGCGCATTGTTGCAGTGCATGAATAAGCACTAGGTTATCAGATTCACTTTTACCGCTTTTTTGATGTTCCTGTATTGCTTTGAGTGCTTCAAACTCACTTTGTGCAAGTGTGAACTGCTGACTCTCGGTGAAACTTAAAAATGCGCCTTTGCGTTTATAAATGGGATTGAGTTGACCGCTATTATCCGATAACTCAAGTTCAACACTAAATCCAGCCTGCCCTGATGTGCCTTTGATATTGGCTTTAATACGCCCTTGCCATTTAATCGGTAATCCCAAAAGCTGTAGGATGTCGTCATCAAGACGCGAGAGGGTGTCATATGGTACTTCAAAGCCATTAGGGAAACTTTCGGCTTCTCCTTGTTCTGCTAGCATTTTAAGCGCAAGGTACTGCCCAGTTGCGACAGACTCTTTATCACTACCTGTCAGTATTTGATTAAAGTCATCATGGTCAATGTAAAAATCAACCCCATCGTCTCCGCGTCGATATTCGAAAGCCAATGCTTGGTTGTTAGAAAAAATAGATTTTAACTTATCGAACATGGAGTCAATTCCTTTGTGATTACAAAACGGGTGTTACATCACACCATATTTTCGTTTAAATATTTTTTGAGCTTTATTAGTAAGGACATCTTCTGGGTGCACTCGGATACCAAGGTCTTTCAACGCAAGTATGGCTTTGCGCTGCCAGCCCAGCTCTGGGTTATGAGTAATTTTATGTCTAATAGGTAAAGCCATGTTTTCTACAAGCCTATCCATTTGTGAAGTGAGTGTGTAGTAAGTGAATCGTTTATTGTTATAATCTATGGCGGGAACTTGTCTAGTAAATCGAGAGAATATTCGCAAATAACATGAGTGTGAACCCTCGATCATCTCTCCATTCGTTAGCTTAAGATAAATAAGCGATTTGTGCTTATTATCGCCACTTCCTTTCAACACTTCATAAGCTGGTAACTCTGATGGTTTATAATTTTCTTTAAGATACTGATCAGCATTTTCGCTTACAAATAAACGTGTTTCTAAAATTATCTCTTGGTCAAATAGACCTTCCAAAAAAGCTTTACGCGAGGGATACATCCGCATGAGTTCGTCATCACGACTATATTGCGCATAGTTTGCAATCGCTTCAAGAAATAACTTTAAGTCTAAAGATGACAGCCAGCCTCGAACTTTCCTTACATGGTTTTCAGATAAATACTGCCACCATTTTTTGAATCTAGGATGAGATTGAGGAATACGCGGATCGCCTGCATTACCTAAGATAACGTTTAACCAATCAGAATGGATGTTTTTCTCAGGCGCACGCTCAATCAAAATCTCCATGATTTTATGCCCCATCAAAAATTCTTTGTCATAAAGCGACTCAAACACGTCAAGAGAACTGACTTCCTTCAAGATAGGATGAGGCTCATTGACTGGAATTTCTTTAAGTTGGTTAATGTAGTAATGCTGCTTAGCAAGTTGCATATACCGTCCAGCATTGACATAGCCTAAACCGACTTCGTTAGCTAATTCTGTCATTGGTTTCTTTTCAGCTACCGCTTGCTCGGCAAGCCACTTGGGGCCATCTAAATCGAACACCTGTTCATCATGAACACCTTGCTCGTTTCGCTCTTTGCGTTTTTCTTTAAGCCAGTAAAGCGGATATTCAATGACCTTGGCTTTATCAAATTCATTAAATACGAAATCAAAAATAGCGAAGTACAGCACCACCGAGGTTTTAGGTCTAATGCGATCAATCTTATCTGCCAGCTCTCTGGTGAAGGCGAAATTCTTCCGCACATCTTCCTCAGCTAATACTATCGCTAATGCACGAATATCATATTTGGTTTTGATGTCATCGATAATTGGGCGGTTATAAATTAAGTTGTAGCGAATATTACCAATTGCGCGCTGTACTCGAGAGTCATTAGCTAATCCTGCATTGGCTGATTTATCTAATGTCTTAATCAAAGCCGTCATGGACTTTTCATATGGCGAAAAGAAATGATCCAGCGATAGAGTAGGTAGCGGTTTATAACTCATGGGGTATTATCTTCTGCGCCTCGGGTTGTACCAATCGCTTTGATCGCTTCATAGTTTTCGATTGATGGACGCTTAACCGTAAAGCGAATATCGATACGGCGGTTTTGCGCTTTATCTTCGGGCGTGGCTTCAATCGTATTGACACGACGAGTTGAAGCATAACCACTCACCGAAAATAACTTTTGTCCCATTTCGTTGGTGAGCTCTAATAGACCAGGCTGGCCTAATTCTTTATCTGTCCATGCATTCCACACAGAAATCGCTCTATCAGATGATAGTCCCCAGTTACCTTTGCGTTGCCAAAAATTATCACTATCGGTATGGCCTTCAATAAAAATCGTGTCAAACGATGCTAAGCGGTCAAAACGGGTAAGGGCGCTGTAAAGGATTTCTCCAATCGCTCTGACGTTGCTAATGATTTCAGCATCCCCTGGTAATTCATCTTGTCCTGAGCCAAAGGTCAAAGTACTTTCAGGAATACGAATGACTGTATCATTATCCGCAACCAATACAATTATGCCTTTTTTAGCGAGTTCTTCTTTGATTTCTTGGATGACATCATTGCGATCTTTTTCTGCTTTTTTAAGCTCTTGAATGCTTTCGTCAATGTTCTCAGTTTTCTGCGTAAGCTCAATAATCAAAGACACCGCAGCCAAAATGAAGATAACAAGTAAACCTGTCATCAAATCAGAGAACGAGATCCAATAAGGATTATCATCACTAATTGTTTTAATTCGTTGGCGAGTTTGTCCCAGCATTATTCACCCTGCATATCATCTAAAATGCTTTGCATTGTATTAAATGCTTGAGTAAGTTTATTACTGAACTCTTGGGTCGATTTACCCCATTCATCCATTTGCAGTTTAACATTTTCATTGGTTTTCTGAGCGTAAGCTTGCATATGCTGTTGCATCTGAGCAGTTAGCTCATCAATATGCTGTTTCTGAGAGCGTAAAAACGCTTGTTGTTCTTCAGAGAGTTTGGAGAAGACTTGATTGGCTTGCCCGAATAAACCATCAATTTTACTGGATATTCCTTCGAACTTTTCTACTTCCAAAAGAAGCATCTCGTGTTTAGCTTTGACGTTTTCGAAGGTTTGCTGATTAAACGTGGTCATCGCATCGGATTTTTCAACAAACGCATCAATCGAACCAACTAAGGTTTCTGAGGTTTTATCCATTCGCGTTGCAAAATCATCGATGCGAGAGGCTGCGACTTCTAAGCTAGTTGCCGACTTAGCCATGCCTTCAGAGGCTTTAGCATTGGTGGCAATCGCGGTCGTAAAGGTCGCCTGAAGGTCTTTGTTTTGCTCAATGATTTGGTCTAACTCGCTCTGAATACCCTGAACGCCTTGTTTCACGCTATCCATGATGGCATCAACGGTGGACTGCATATTGGTTGATTGAGAGTTAATGATATTACGCAGTTCATTGGCATGACCGAGGGAGGCTTGCTCTTGCGCTTGGAGTTGTTTTTGAAGATTTTCAACAAAGGCATTAGTTGATGCATTATTTTTATCTGCGGCCGCATCAAGGTGCTCTAGCAATGAGCTCAATTTAGTCTCAAAGCCTTCAGAGAAAGCTTCCTCGCGTTTTTTCGCTTCTTCTTGCTGGGCGTTGATTTGTGATTTGATGTTCTCCACAAACGAATTAGTGGAAGCATGATTTTGCTCCATCGCTTGCTGAATGCTCCCTAACATGCCATTGAGTTTGCTATCGAAACCCTGACTAAAAGCTTGTTCTCGCTCAACTGCCGCTTGTTGTTGACTTTGCATTTGGCTAATGAAACTGGCTAGGGAAGAATTCATGCTATCAATGGATGCGTTCATTCGCTCTGAGGCATTTTCCATAAGGTTACGTTGAGACTCGCCTCGTTCACCAAATTTTTCCATAAAGTTATCTAGCAGGCTCTCTAATGCTTGCTGATTGCCATCAGATGTTTGCTGAACCAATTTATTAATGGCAGGTGCCATAATACTGTTAAGCGAATCTTCTAGTCCTTGCCTAATAGAATCAGTCGCAGTGACCATGCTTTTTTGTAGCTCTGTACCAATCTTCTCTGCTAAACCTTGCAATGACTCTCGAGATTGCTGGGTATGTTCGGCAATTTCATGCAGCTGCTCTTCAGGACGGATGCGCGGGAATATCCAATCAACCGCAGCTTCAATTTTACTGAGTTTGGCATAGATGCGCTGCTCTAATAACTTTTCAAAGAAGTTAAACAGGACACTTAAAGCAATACCACAGATGGATGTCACAAAGGCAATCTTTGCCCCATTTACGACGCCTGCAATACCGTTTTTTAGCTCATCGACATCACCACTTAAATTCAACTCAGTTAAACCAATTTGTAAACCCACAAATGTACCGATTACGCCGATTGCAGTTAAAAAAGCGGGGACAGCAGCAACTAATCTGTTTTCTGTAACATTGCGCGCAACAGAATGAGCATTAAAAAAATGGCCAAAATCGAAAGTGTTTCGAAGCTCTTTAGCATTATTATGGCTAACCATGACAAGTGTTTCATCAAACTCAAGCCATAGATGCCCCATGATCTTGTCTTTCTGAATGCGAGACATGGCTTTTTCTTTTAGCTCAGCTCTTTTTTCAATGACATTTTCTCTTGTGACACCATCCACAAGCTTTGAAAGCCATGACATTCTAGCGCTGGCGTTAAAATAATTAATAACAAAATAAATGGCAGCAAAAACGAAAATGATAACGAGAATGACAATAAAACTATTACTGATGGAGACGGTATTCTTTAAAGAAAAAATACCTTGAGAAAAATCGGGTATTAGCCAAGCGAGAGAAACGTTTTCCATAGGACTACTCATATACCATTGTTAACTTAACAATATACCGTTTTATAAAAATAATAATCTAAGAAAATTTCTTAGATTCTGTAAACAGCAGTTATATTTTTTATACAGGACTCAATACCTGCACTGCTCAAACCTACGTAATATTTAAACCCATTTAGAAGATCTTACATTTCGCAGGTGCAATAACGATGTGGCTAAAGTTTTGCTTTTAAATTGATGATTTCGTTTAAATCTTGCAACATTTTGCTTCAACACAATAACACCCTCTTGTTTAAGCTGATTAAACAGAGTTTGAAACTCTTCTTTGGCTTCATCAAACTTTGAAATATCAAACTGGCTGCCCTTTAAGATCACAAAGTTTTTATCGACTTTGCAACCTCTGGCAGAAATCACTTTCGTTTTTAAGTATTGAATCCTTTCATTACCAGCTAATAGCTCACCGTGTTCTTTAATATATTTTTGAAACGATTCATGACCTTTAATTTGGTCTTCGGTAAAGGTTGTCGGTTTGCCTTGTTTAGCGTTGTGCTCTGCTGCACGAATTAAACGACGCTGTTTTCGCGAAATGGTCGGTTTACCTGAATTGATTGTTACCCCACAAATACGCTGGGCTTGATGGGGACGAAGTACATTGATTTTGCCTTTTTTCTTATTGAGTTTAAACCCATTTTCAGCGAGTTTAGCCTCAACGAATTTTATGACTTGAGCGATCTTTTGCGACGAATCTTCTTTAAATGAAATAGTGATGTCATCTGAGTAACGTGTATAAGCTCCGTTTAATGAAGTGACCAATGCATAAACTTCCTTGTCAAAATCAGACAGAACAAGGTTTGATATGACAGGACTCGTGGGTGCACCTTGTGGTAGGCCTTGTTCAGAATAAACGAGTTTTTTGAGTATCTCTTGGGCTTCTTCAGATGCTAAATAACTAGAGATTCTAGAATCAGGCTCTGAAACATTATGTCGAATAAAATTTGATTGAGGATGAAACTGTATTGATTCAAAACCCAAATCTAACTCTCGCATCACCTGTTCGAAGGTAATATTTTGAAAGTAATCTTTCACATCGAGTTTTACTAATACTTTACAATTCAAATGTGGCAATGAATTCGATATGATGCCTCGATTGTTACGATAAGAGTGACAGAAAGGGGAGATATCATTTTTAAACTGTGAGTTTATGAACTTGGCAAGCTTTTTTTGAACTTGCTTTAGTTGATCATTAGGGATTTGTAGTTCTCTGTAACCGCCAGTTTTCTTTTTAACATTGACTTTGCGATATGTTCCCGTGGTATGTTTTAGCTCTTCAATACTTATTTTTGTTAATTTAGACAACTTCCATAAAGGCTCTTCCTTCGATTTTTTTTCAATTTCGTTTATAGCTTTTTTTATTTTATCTGATCTTTCCTTTAAATTTTTACGGTGTTCTTCGTTTTGTCTTGCGACCATGTCATTGTAAGCGCCATCAAAAGGATGCCCGCCTTCACTTAAAATATTCCTTAATACTCCAAATATTAAGTAAAATGGTAATAGTAATAGTTTAATGAAAATCATAAAACTGTTTCATTCCTTTGGTAAAAAGGGGGGCAAAAGCCCCCCAATTGTTGCACTGAATGAAAGAGGAAACTATGCTGAATTGGGCCCTGCCCGCGTTCAGCCAAGTTTTCTTCTTTCGAATTTAAGTGAAACGAATCCCACTTAATAAGTTTGAATAGCGAATCACTATTCTGTACCGAAGTACCGCTACAACATGTTAAAAATTATATTAAATACAATTGTTTATCAATCATTATTTTTAGGATAAAAGTGCTACAGAGTTCATTATCACAATCCAAAATCCAGTTTCAGCAATTACTCCATAAAAGACACTTTTGAATAAAACAAAAATGAATCCGAATCCAGCGCCCATAGCAGCAGTGTGATCATATGCCCAAGGCCGTTCTTGTGCATCTTCTGAATTAAAGACATCATCGACTTCATTAATATAACGCACGCACATAATGACAACTGTTAATATAAAAATCATGATTTATTCCTACTATATGTTCACACAACTGATTTGCTGATTGGCCTTGAGATTGTTCTTATTTAATCGTGCACTCACTCTAGGAAACTGTTTGATTCGCTCTAGTTCCACTGATTTGAGTAGCCCAGGGTGCGTATTAAAAAGCTTCTCACGGGCTTGTTTCATCGTATTTTCATCTGAAAAGCTCACCATGAGACACGCGTTTACCGAGACGCCTGCATCAACTAGATTTTTTAATGCCTGATAAGGTAGTTCATAGGCTTCTTTTCGGGCTCCAGTGAGCGTATGAAATTCTTCCTCATTACAGCCCTTAATCGATACCCGAACATGCAGATTTTTAAACTGCGCCAGCGCTTTACAGTACTCCACATCAGCGCCGAGTGTCATACCGTTTGTTTCCAGCACATACACATAATCTGTTTCATCCACTAAGCGAAGCAATTCAAACAGATGCTCTCTACCGAGTGTCCCTTCTGATGCAGATGCAGATATGATCTTATTCCCATGCTTTTTTGCGTTACTGACCAGTCCATCAAACACTTCCTGAGGTGAGAAAAATTTACCTGTAGAGGCAGGCTTCCAGACGGGCTCTTGCGAAAAACAGAACTTACACCGCAGATTACAGCCTACTTCGGTGGCACTGGATGTGCCACCGTAGAAACGTAAATGACGACCAAGCTGTACGTATTTTCGTTGATTGCCTTTTACGACAATCTCTTCTGTTTTTTTCGCTAAGATAATGGGGTCATAGCCCTTACTTCTTGCCATAGAGAAGCCCATTTTGTGTATCCATAAGTGTGCGAGTCAGGCCTTTGACGACTTTCCCCATAAACGTATGACCACCATTATTTTCAGCGTCTTTCCATTCATTCTCGATGAGCTCACCAAGAAAATCTAACGGCACACCTTTTGTCTCACCTTCAACCGCTGCCTTGTGAAGACGCTTAATCGCAGAAGATTTGTCTTTATCACCGAGTTTGGATTTTGCAACCGACTCTTCGAGCATATTGACCGTTTCTTCCATGGCTTTGGTATCCATCGGGTGTGGACGACCATCCTTACCACCGACAGCAAATGAGAAGCGAGCTGGGTCGTCAAAGCGTGTCGCATCGCCATGTATAACCTCACTGGCCATCGCGAGCGCTTTGAGTGTCTTTGGCCCCACGTTTTGCATGTCCACTAAATCTTCGAATTTCTCAATGTCGCGGTTGTAAGCTAAATCGAGCACTGAGCCGAGTCGTGCAAGGTTCACATCTTCTTTTCGCACATCATGTCGGTCTGGCAGATTGGCTTCCTGATAGGCCTCAATCACCTCATTAGGACGGGTTTTGGTGAGTTTCACCATGTTATTTTGTAAGTCTTGAGCATTTTCATCGACCAGATTCAAAATGGATTGTTCTTCAATACCCACAATACCAGTATGAGGTGATGTGAATGACTTCACTGCATCAGAATGCCAGTGATAACGACGTGCTCGCCGATTTGATTTATTCATCCCCTGCGTAATAGCTGTCCATTTACCGTCTTTATCTAGTAAACAGTACTGTTGATAGAGATTGAAACCGTCTTGAATGGCGTTATTGTCAATACGACCACATAGGCGTGCAGACTTCACTAGCGCTTTATCATCAAGGTTATGGCGATGCGCAATCTGATTCACCGCGTGCGGCAGGGCATAGCCGCGTTTGCCCTTACCACCTAAAATATACACACCCAAATCTTGTGCGCGCTTATTCAAACGGCGCTGTAAGGCACCGAGTACCACCGCAGTGACTCCAGATGAATTCCAGTGCATACCCATCGTTGCACCGAATGCTTGAAACCAGTTGGGGTTTGACATGCGAGATAACAACTCGCCTGTACCGTAGTTATCTATGATGGACTCAGCAATGACTTCACCCATATCACCCATTTTCTCAGTGAGAAAGCCTGGGACTTTACCAAAATGTAATGGCATACCGATAGCACCTGAACTAATCATCGTATTCTCCTGTTCGTCGATTATGACAATAGTGTATGCTTACAGTATACATAATGTAAAGTAAAAGTTTACATTAATTTTTAAGTGATTGTTATTTAATGGTTTATAGAGTGGTTTGTGGGGTGGAAATATGAAAACGAGGTAGTTAAAGTTTTAGGTGATTGAAGATTTGTTTCATTTTCCAGAGGATATAATGCTGGCGTTTGTACTTTGGTTTGCCTTTTTGGAAATTCAAATGGGTAAAATAACCCAACTCAATCATGCGATTGGTAAACATAGACAAAGACACGTTATCAATCCGATGCTCAGTAAGAAAGGTTTTGCCAAGACTATACGCTTGATAAATGGTTTTCGGACGTTTGTGTGTCCAGTTGTTATGGATGAATTGAGCTGGCAGCAGTAATGCCGCAGCAAAACGGTCAGCCTGTAGTTCATAATTGGGTTTGTCTTGATTACGACACAGTAGTTCGTTCTGCTCAATGAAGTATTGCTTGTGCAGTACATGATGCCCAATTTCATGCGCTATGGTAAATGCATGGCGCCCCTCGTGAGACTCCACCGATAGGTTAATAAAAATAGTATCAGTGTTAAAACATATCCCGCCAAGCACATTAGGGTCGCTAAACATACCATCAGTTGTGTAGGTGAGGGTGTAGCCCAAATAGAATTCAGCTATCTCTTCCACTGGGATAGGTAATGACAGTGGCTTTTGTTCAGATTCAAAATACCCTGATAGCAACTCATTAGCATGAGTCTCTATGTCTTCATTTTTAATGTCGGGGGTTTGAAACATCATTACTTATTTTTAAATGAATCAACCATGTTGTTTAATTGCTCCCACTGCTCAGGTGTTAAGTCTTTTGCTGAGCGTAAAAAAGAAGGGATAGTTTGTGCGTTGCTATTAATAACATCCACAACCTCAGGGTCAACCTGACTACTTAACTGCAAAAGCTCATCGGCATCCGCTTCTAATGCGATGGCAATTTTTTTTATGAGTTCAGGTGAGGCATTGGTTTTGTTATTCTCAAGGTTTGAGATATGCATCGGCGTGACCGATACTTCTTTGGCTAACCCGCGAACGCTCAGGCGCTTTTCAGTGCGCAAGGCTTTGATTTTTTCTGATAATGTCATAATTTACATTGACAGTTGAAATATGTAACAATATTGTATACTGTAAATATACAGTAGTCAAAGTTGTTGGGGCTATATTCAATGGAATGTTGAAAAATTGAGTCGTCTATTAACTTTGGATCCAAGTAGGTGCGAGTTTGACTTTACGTAAATTATTTTCAGAATACATTGGAAATCTTAGGGATTTTTTACATCAATGTGCAGACTTTTTTGCTGACTTTTATTTAATTTATAAAGGTTCACTTTCGATTCTGGATATTCCTCTTTTCCAGTTTGCGCTAATGGTTTTTTTTGTAATCTACGTTGCATATTTTTTTTGGTGTGGTTATGAAAGTGCCGTCATAGCATTCAATGCTGAGTATACTGGACAAAATTATACTTTATGCATAATAGCAGCATTTATTGGTGATCTGATAGAGGGTTTGGTGGTGGCGTTAAAATTTTCTGCCATCATCATTTTTGTGTATCCGTTGTTAATGATTTTAGAGAATGCTCATTAAATTTTTATGCCATTTCAACTAAAAAATTGGGACAATTATGATTGAATTAAATTCAAATTTCTTTTTTGGAGTGTTGATAGGCGGTAGCATAGCATCACTTATATGGGGTTGCCTGTATTACAAAGAGCTTAAATACCAACTTGCCTGTAGGCTGGCATCACAGGTATATATTGAGGCAGAATTAGAATTAACAACTCGTTGTTATGAAGGGTATAAACAAGATATTTTTTGGTGCATGAGAAATGAAGAAATAAAGTCTAAAGTATTACCTATAAACTCTGAAATATATACCATTGAACCAGATGCGGAAGAAGAGTGGAGAATTGTATTTAAAGAACAAGATATTACGATTTATCCGCCGACCATTTCTAGCTTAGGTTTTCCCCGTTGGCATGATAATTTGAGTAATAGAAATGGTTTTATTCCTTTAAGTGCTTTATTCAGAGGAAAACTATCTAAGCATCTTCCTTTGACGAAGTAATATTGAGATTTTTAAATATTCGAACTGCTTTTCATTACATATTAACAGTAAAAAATCTGATAAGTTACCAACATACTCAAAACTCAGTCATTCAAAAGAGCACATAACTTACTGGTGGCAACAAGCCTGGCATGCAGACACTCAAGCTTTTTTCAACCGAGCCAATATTGCCTTACCTGACTTGAATACAACAGATAATTTCGAGGATGTGTTTGAAGCGATGCTCTATCAACTTAATCGAATCAAAGCATTACAGCAGTTGCCAGACTGGGAGTAGGACTGGTATGTACACATTTGCAATGTTTAATACCTTTTAGTATTAGATATAAAGTTAGCTTATTATTCTGGTTAAAACTGCTCTCTTTTTTCGGGGGGATTACAGTGTTAATTATGTGAGAAGGTCATTTGCAGCATAATTTCTAATTTTGAGTTGTGCACTTGACGGTAAGTTTACGTGAACAGGCAATGGCAATAGAATAAAAAATATTTAAGTTTGAGGTTTAGCCTCTGGAAATTCTATCGCTACGCAGAGATCACGGGCGGGAAACCTCCACATATCACCCTTTTCAAAGTACCTTAATACATCAAAAATGTGAAATTAAGCACTAAGCAATCAGTGATCTGCATGTTACATTAAAAAACTAAAAATGCTTTACAGAATGCTTAGTGACTGAGTTTGTGACCTAATATACTTTGGTTTTATGCACCTTCAGGCTTCCATCAACGTAGTGTATTTTATCTCTTGGAATATTATTTTCCAAGAGAACATCGCTAATACACGACTGTTGTACCCAATTATCATCGTAGAGGTCATCCCAATCTTTATACTTAACGTCATGAATGCAAATCGATCTCTCAATTATCTCGTCACCGACTCTTCTTGCTATAATCTCACCATAGTTTACAGTTTGCATTGTATTGAACCAGCAAAACCTAATTGTCGCCCCCTTATCCATCTTAAATACATCATTAAATAACCTTTTAAGAGTCTTGTATTCCGAATTCATCGCACGGACCCTGAAGCTAGTATCAATAACATACCTTTTAGTTATGATTTTTCTTTCATAAATTTCAGTAACCCCAAAATTTTCATAAGTAAGATATTTAAAGGAATTGTTATTTGTTTTATTTAATGGGTTGCTCTCGCTCTCTCCTAAAATCATTTTCACTCCATTTGATAAAGTGTTTTTATCACTAAATCTAATGCCAAGTCTGTTGTCTATATAATTGGCCATATTAAAAGTCCTCAAATGAGTTGTGGTTAGTGATGCTATCTTGTGTTGATATTTCATATCACCTGTCATATGTATGGTGTTCCACGCCTAATGTATTATGTGATATGCATTTGTTTGTATTAGTGGTGATTCACTAGGTATTCGCGCCTAGACTTCACGGTATTTGATGTTTACCCCATAAGTCTGGCCTCACAATAACCACTTGAGTAGGTTTACCTCCATTCTCCCCTTGGTCAGTTACCACCTTGATATAACCTCGCTCCATGAGAATATCTAAATAGCTATTCACATCTTCCATTGATTTAAAGCCAGTCGCCTTTTTCTTAGCTTGGTAAATCTCCCGCGCAGTGGTCTGCTTAGCCTCGCTATCTTTGAATTTAACTCGCAAGTGTTCCAGTAGCTTTACCGCACCAGTGAGCTTTGGATTGCCTCCCAGAATATGGAAAGCCTTTTGTAAGTGAGGGATAGACTGACGAACCAGTGAAATGGCATTTTCCATATCTTTTTTGCTAATTGGCATTTCCTCGGGTTCATCGGTTGTGTAACGTATGCAGTGAAACAATGCAGCAATGCGCCCAGCTTGGTCTGTAGCTTTACTTCCCCAACTTTTAAACTCGGCTAATTCACCGTTAGGACGCATCATTACCTCTAGTTCATCGCGCCATTGGTCGAGTAGCTGTTTAGCCTCTGAGGAGGGGTAAATTATCCGCTCCTTTATTCTTCCTTGTTCGTTATACTTCGGCTCGGTATTTAACAGCATGGTAAGACCATCAAAGTAGCGTTGTTTTACTTCCTCGTTAATTGGTGGGGTTTTATGGCTTCTATAACCAAGGTTAGAGCTAGGTACAAAGTAAAGAAAGCGGTTAAGCAATCCGCTATCAATCGCTTGTTTGTTTTTCTCGAATACACCTAGCATCATATTGGGCTGGGGCATTAATCCAATTGTTAACTTTGGACTGTACAGCGTTAACTCTCTGCCTCCTCTATCCACTTGGTAATAGTCACCAGCTTGGCCACAATTAAAAATATCGAGATTTGTAACCCCTCCCGAGTAAATACCGCCAAGAATTGTGAATAAATTAGCCTCACTAGATAACCAACTAATCACCTCATCATTTTGATACATTAACGCGCCTATTTGCTCTGGTGTGCAGTCCGTTGTGAATTTTTTAGCGTAGAAGACTTCCTTTGGTTGGCTTTCCTTGTGCTTGTTTAAATCAGCCTTGATTTGCTCCTGTTCGGTTTCATCGGCTTTGGCTAATTGATTGACTAGATAAGCCTCTCGCTTATCGTATATTTTTTTTGCTAACTGATAATCCTTAATCGCTTGTTTCCTTGTTTCATTCACCTTTTTTAACCACTCAATAATAGGGTATTGAGCTAGCTTTAATGTGCTAGATTTTCGGCCTCCGCTCTCAATTGCCGTTAATAACCATATACATATAATTTCTATGTGTTGGGGAGTGATTGCGACTTTATAATCTCGCTGAACCGCAGTGGCTATACTGGCTAAGATTGCAGTTATTACTGCCTCTGGTGGCACTTCTAGCGACCTTGAAATCTCTCTGGCATAATCACCCGCCCAGCTAGGGATTAGACTTAAATCAATTGTCGGGGCTTCCAATTCATCTAGTGGTATTAGTTCTGGCCATGGCTGGCTTATAGCGTTTAATGCTATTACATTAATCATTAGCCACCTCCATTATTGATTGAATGTAATCATTCCAATCAGTCAAGCCAGCTTCTAACTGAGCTTGTGTCAGTGGTGGAAAGCTAACACTTGCATTAATAGCTTCAGCGCATTCTTGGGCTTTTATCACGCCTGTGTTTATACCAGTTTTAAGGCTGGTTTTATAATCATTGTCACCAGCAACTATAATATGCGATGTAGGATATTGTCTTCTAATCTCAATACCTACTGGCAGTAAGTTTCCAGCATTCATGCAAGCTACAGTGAAGGAGTTAGACTGCTCTGCTACAGTAAGTGCAGTTGCGATACCTTCAGCTAAATAAATTGTATTTTCGTTATGATTAAGCTTCTTAAGTTCGGGTTTATTTATAACAAAACCAAGTCCACTAATTTTGCCACCAGCGAGAAATAACTTCGTGCCATCAGGTTTAATACGCTGAATATTCTCAATTGTCATTGAACTTAGATTGTATAGTGGAATGTACAGCTCATTAAACGATACTCTCATTAGTTCCGTTGGGCCAACCCCTTTTTTTATTAGATAAGGGTGTGAATTAACGTTTTGAGATTTACAGTATATTTCTTTTGCTAAAGCTGCAGTCTTAATCTGTATTATACGTTTTGTAACTTCAGCTTCTTTCTTAGCTTGTCTTATTTGCTTACGGTCATAGGCAGTTAACTTACCTGTTTTAGTACTGAAAAACTCCTTTCTGCCTGTCATCCAATCACCGCAATAAATGCCATTGGCAAAACTAACATAATAGCCATTTTTTGAACGAGGCTTGTCTATTGTTGGTACTCTATATAACTTTTTGTCAGGTGAAATGTGCTGAATATTTAGACCAAAATTTCGCGCAAAGTCTAATTGTCTTTGTAAAGTCATTTCCCTATCTCTTATCAGCTGATTGCACTAAGTAATTGTTGAAAGCGGTCTTTTCGTTGTTCTTTAAGGGTAGTGACTAACTTTTTTATTTGATTATCATCATAGCCAGCACCTCTTGCTAGTATTATTGCGTTTACTTCATTAGCTGGAAAATAAGAACCTCGAGTGTTATCTCCACCCAAATAGATTGGTCTCGGAAACAATCCCGCACAAATGTCTTTGTAGATCATTGCTCGGGAACGATTGGTTAGTTGTGTTATTTCTGATAGTTTGATTAATTGATTAGTCATTATGACGTTCCTTAGTTTTTATAAGACGTCATAAGCTTAACTTTTTAGTTTTTAATTGCCTCGGGTAAAAAAATCGAGTTTTTTGAAAATTTTTACGGGGTTAGATTGTTGCCATCAATCAAACGTTTTTGTTTAAGTGCTTTCTCAATAATTGGCTCATAATCTGCCTTTGTGCATCTAATTGCATCCATGCAAATGCTGACAAACCTATAAAAGTGGGTTTCGGAATGAGTTGATACTTTCCCATTATGCCTCTCAAAGTGGCGCGATAACTCAATGATAAAGTCATCAAAGTTGATTATATGTTTACTTTTACTTGTTGCGTGATCATCTAAAAACATAGATAAAGCTACAACCGTACTGCATAGCTGAGTTCTGATATCCTTGGCTTGTAAAGAATTTGGTTTATCGGCAATGTCATTATCTGTAATCAACAGATAGGAAGTAAACAGGCTATCTAATGGGAATGTTTCATCTGAGAATGTATCAAGTAACTTTTCTATCTGTTTAATTGCTTTTTCAACCTGTTTTATTGGTTTACTTGATGGATTCCCTTCTCGCTGAAGTTGGTGGATAGCACGACCCATTTTAAGTATGTTATTTGTACCGCTTTTAAATAAGTCCCAGCGAACCAAATTTGCTTGGTTGAATAATTTGTGAAGTTCGTCTGAATCAACATCAGTTATTTGGTAATCTGTTGAAGCAATCCAAGTGGTTTTTTTGGTCTCTCTCAGATTTATCCTTGCCTGTAACATCATAGTAAGTTTTGAATATTGCTCTCTGTACTTGTCCATCATTTTTGCTCATTGGGGGTAATGGGGGGCGTATTTATAACAATTTTAGTTTTAAATTACTCGTTTTATATCCGTTAAGTTGTCGCAACTACCAAGTGAAAAGCTACCAGTAAAACAACTCTCAATATGATTAGACCACCATTGCATAACTTTTCTTCGTCTCTCAAGGTAGTCGCTACGGTTGTAGGCGCGTCTAACAGCATTCTTGTCAACGTGAGCTAGGCAAGCTTCTATAACATCAGGATCAAAAGCTTGTTCGTTTAATGTGGTTGAGGCGAGAGCGCGTAAACCATGACTAACTAATTCGCCTTTGTACCCCATGCGTTTAATTGCCATATTTGCTGTCTGGCTATTCACATGTTTACTGTTATCCCTGTCCGATGGAAATATAAATTGCCCATTACCACTTATAGCTTTCATTAGAGTTAGGATATTAGTAGTCTGGCTGGTTAGGGGGACAATGTGTACCCCATTACTTTTCTTTTTCATTTTCTCAGGTGGTATTGACCATATTTGTTTTTCTAAGTCGATTTCTTGCCATTCGGCCCTGGCCGCTTCGCTTGGTCTAACCATGGTGTGAAGTTGCCATTCAATTAATGCTTTTGTTACTCGCTTTATACTTGCTTGTTGCAAGCGTTTTAAAAACTCTGGAAGCTCTTCTGGTTTGATTGTTGGTAAATGCTTTTCTGGTGGCGCGATAAATGCGTTATAAATCTTGCCCAGCGGGTTTATATTGAGTTTGCCAACAATAACAGCATGTTCCATCACTTCATTTATACGCTGACATAAACGCCTTACAGTTTCGGCACTTCCTTTGGCCTCAATAGGCTTTAAAACTTCGATTACCTTAGCGGGAGTGATTGCGCTAACTGGTATAGAACCAATATGAGGGAACAGATGATTTTCTAATGAGGACTGAACTTGTGTTGCATAACGCTCGGTAATTTTGGATTTTTTTACATTCATCCATTCCTCAGCTATTTGCTCAAAAGTATTGGCTTTCTCCTCTAGCTTAGCTTGCACTATTTCAGCTTTGTGTACTTTGGGATCAATGTCATTTGCTAATAGCCTTTTTGCTTCCTCTCGCTTCTCCCTAGCATCCGATAAGCTAACGGCTGGATAAGTTGAAAAACTCATTTCCTTGGTTAGTTTGGTAAACGGTTCTTTATATCTCAATATCCAATCTTTTGTACCATTCGGGCGAATTCGTAGAGATAGGCCACCACCATCAGCAAGTTTATAGGCTTTTGCTTTTGGTTTAGCGTTCTTGATTTCTGTCGCGGTTAGTTGTTTTGTAGTTCTAGGCATTTTTAGGGTACAAATAATGGGGTGGTTTAGCTTGTACCCTTTATTGTGCCCTTAAAAAAACAGATATTACAAGACATCAAAACCCATAAAAAGACAATAACTTAGCTAAACCATTGAATTTCTATAGGTTTTAGTTTCTTACAAGGCATAAAAAACTATAAACTGGTGGAGTTGGCGGGATTTGAACCCGCGTCCAGAAAACGTCAACCTTTGGTCCTACATGCTTAGTCAATCTTTACATTCGCCTGCACCCTGCGGACCGACACGCGAAGTACAAACTAGCTTGAATTAAATTTAGCACTTTGTCTCTCAAGCGGGAGACGCCGGGCGATCCTGTTTGGGTTTGACTCCGCGTGACTCCCCGTCTTACAGGCGAAAGCTAGGGCGCGAAGGCACTCAGTAGGTTATTAAGCTGCTAGTGCGTAATTGTCGTCGTTTGCGACTATTTTTTTGCGGCTTTTTAAAGAGGCCAACCGCACCTCTGCATGCACCTCCAGTATCATTGAATCCTGTCGAATCCTAATCAACCCCAGAAGTATTTAGTATTATAGTGATGTTTCACAAAATTGCGAAGCGGTTTTATCAAAATTAATCTATGTTAACTTCTGATTCACCCAAATACCGGTCGCGCTTTTTCTTCTTCAACCTCTGCATATCCACCATAATTAGACCGTCAATACAGTTATTAAATTCCGGATCGATATTAAACGCATGGAAACACACGCCACCGTCTTCCGCAATTTCAGTGTACTGTTTAAACAGGGTAGGGATGTTCAACCCCATGGACTGAAGATAGTGTTTTAACGCCGTAAAATCCGCTTTGTAATTATCCCCGACAAAATCGATTGCTGGCGGCACTTTCAAAATAAACGGAATTTTAGCCGTCGCACATTCGCCACTGCCAGAGCCACCACACCCAAAATAACGTTGATAAAAATGCACAATTGCCTGCTTGGCCTTTTCAGGGTATGCATCCGATAAGCTGACTGGACCGAATAAATAGCGATACTGCGGATACTGGCGCACAAATGCCCCAATCCCATACCACAAATAATCCAACGAACGCTTACCCCAATAACGGGGCTGTACAAAGCTGCGACCTAATTCTAATCCTTGTGCAAAATACGGATTCATTTTTTCAGAATAGTCAAATAATGTGGCGCTGTATAAGTGATTTGAAGCGGGTGTGACGAGCTTGGTCGCATCACCAAAGCGATAGGCTCCAACAATCTCCAAATCATTATTATCCCAAATCAACAGGTGATAATAGTCGGAGTCATATTGGTCAATATCACGCTTATTGAGTGTGCCTTCACCTACTGCGCGAAACGCAATCTCTCGCAAGCGGCCTACTTCACGCATGATTGCACTGGATTCATGGTGTTCATAAAGGTAAATACGTTTGTTATCCGACGTTTCACCCAACAACTGACAACGCTGTTTGAGCTCCTGTTGCAACACAGAACGGTTTTCGGGCAGCGCAATCGGATTTTGCACGTCAAACACCAATGGCTTATCTTGCGCAATGGCATACAGGTGCTTTTTGAATAATTTAATCGTTTGTTTTAGGTTCAAGTTTTTTGCACTGTATGACTGAGTCGGAATTATTTTGCCAATGCGAATCGGGAAATGTGCTTTGCGCTGTTTAAACATTTCCTTGACCAGCAACGCCGTAGATAGTGGCTTGTAAATCATGGACATGGAATAAAACAGCGGAGAATTTTTGGCATCAATAAACAAAGGTAAAATTGGCGCGTTGTGTTGCTTAGCGATGCGATAGAAACCAGAGTGCCATTTGGTATCCCTAATCCCTTGAGGTCGCAGGCGCGATACTTCACCGGCTGGAAATATTAACAAAGCCCCCTCATTTTGCATGTGCGCATGGATATTATTCATGTTTTCTTTGGGCGTGTTGCCACCCATATTATTGACTGGTAAAAGCAGATTGTTCAGCGCTTTGACCGACATCAACATTTGGTTGGCCATGACTTTGACGTCGGTACGTACTTCATGCACCAGTTTTAGCAAAGCGAGACCATCTAAAGAGCCAATTGGGTGGTTGGCAATGATCACCACTTTACCGGTACTGGGAATATGTTGCTTTTCATTATCCCGTACTGAATAGGTCACATTGAAGTAATCTAGAACTTGCTCCACAAAATCAATCCCGTCTAAATGCGGATAGCGCTCGACAAATTCACGGATATCGGTTTCGTGTAACAGCTGCCTGAGTAAATATATCAGCGGCTTAGCGATAAACGGCCTTTTGGCTAAATCAGGATATTGTTGATGGATAACGTCGGCGACAGAAAACATAAAGTCTCAAAGAATAGTAGGAATCCGACACAAAATATCCATTAACTATGACACTTAAGTGACGTTAATTTGAAGAGTCTGTGACAGTGCATTTCGCTTGACCTGTCACACAACCTTCTTAAATATGTCCCACATTTGTCATAGTCCAAAATTAATATCAGCTCACGTTATAGACACACAATCATGCATTTTTACACCATGAGGTATAACGTGAAAACCACTCACCACAAAGCGATTTTTATTTCTGATGTCCACCTCGGTAGTACGGATTGTAAAGCGGAATTACTGTTAGAGTTTTTACACCACAACACCTGTGATGTTCTGTATTTAGTCGGGGACATCGTCGATTTATGGGCCATGCAACGCCAGTTTAAATGGCCAGAATCGCACAACGCCATCTTTCATAAAATCATTCAATTAAGTCATGAGTGCAAAGTGATTTACCTCCCGGGAAACCACGATGCCCCCCTGCAAAAATACGATGGATTAGCCATCGGTGATATTCAGGTCGTTCGAGAAACCGTGCATGTTACGCAACAAGATAAGCGCTTTTTAGTACTTCATGGGGATCAGTTCGATGACGATGTAACCTTGGGCAAGTTTGAAGCCTGGATTGGCGATAAAGGCTATGATTTGTTGTTGTGGGTCAATCGCACTTATAATCGCTATCGCAGCTTAAATAAAGCACCATACCGCTCTCTTGCGGGATACATCAAATCTCGCATTAAGGGGGCTCAACGAGCCATCAGCCGATATCAAGTGGCTTCGACTAAGTATGCTGCAGAGAAAAACGTAGATGGCGTAATTTGTGGACACATCCATCACCCGGAACAAGTCACGACTGAGCATGGGATTTATATTAACGACGGTGATTGGGTAGAAAACTGCACTGCGTTGTGTGAATCCATGACAGGAGAGTTGCAGCTAGTGGATTGGGTAGAAACACGTGACAAAGCGTTAAGTAAATTACATTTGCGGGTTGCTTAATACAAACGCAACGCCTAATACTGTTAGTGTATTGGCTTTTTATTAGGATTTTATTACACTAGCGCCAGTTTATTTATGGAGCATATTTATCATGGCGATGTACGTTGTCGGTCACAAAATCCCTGATTCGGATTCAATTTGCGGTGCCTTAGCACTGGCCTATCTCAAAAACCAAATTGGCGAAGAAGCCATTCCTACGCGCTTAGGTGATGTATCGCCTGAGACCCAATTTATTTTGGATCGTTTTGGTTTTGATGCACCAGAGCTTAAAATGAGCTATGCGGGTGAAGACGTTTACATCGTTGACCACACTGAAAAAACGCAAGCACCTGATGATATCGATGAAGCAAGAGTTGTTGGTGTTGTTGATCACCACAAATTAGGGGATTTAACGACTTCTACACCTCTAGAGTGCTGGATCCGCCCAGTAGGTTGTTCAAACACGATTATCAAGATGATGTATGATTTTTACGGCGTAGAGATCCCAAAAGAATACGCAGGCATTATGATGTGTGCGATTTTATCTGATACTGTCATTTTCAAATCACCAACTTGCACCACAGCTGATATCAAGTGCGTTGAAGCATTAGCAGAAATTGCTGGCATTGAAGACTTTAAAGAGCTTGGCATGGAAATGTTCCGCGTTAAGTCTGCAGTTCAGGGCACGCCAGTGCGCGACTTGGTGAAGCGCGATTTTAAAGATTTTGATATGCACGGCAACCTTGTGGGTATCGGTCAGCTAGAAGTCATTGATTTATCTGTATTTGATGATATCAAAGCAGACCTTGCCAAAGACATTGCTGCACTTAAAGAAGAAGGCCAGCGTCATTCAGTTCTTCTACTATTAACAGATATTATGAAAGAAGGTTCATTGATATTAGTGGCTTCTGATGACGGCTCGATCGTAGAAAAAGCTTATGATGTCACGGTCGATAATGGTGAAGTCTGGCTAGAGGGCGTATTAAGCCGTAAAAAGCAGGTCGTTCCACCCTTACAGGATGCGTTTGCATAAGTCTGCAATTTATGACTGAACGAAGCCCAACTTTTTTGTTGGGCTTTTTTGTATTGGAAAATAAATAGTTCATAAATATTCAAAAGTATTCTATAGTCAAAATGTACTTACGCAAATAAGGAAGATAGAAGTGGAATCATTGAAATTGCAAGACTATATGAATAAACATCCTGTTACATTCACTGAGCATATGCCTGTGGCGGAAGCGGTTGAGCGATTATTGCAAAGTCGACAAGGTGCGGGGCCTGTAGTGAATAAAAGTGGTAAAGTAGTCGGATTTTTGTCTGAACAAGATTGTATCAAGAAGATGGTTGAATCGACCTACTACCGAGAACAAGTTGCCCATGTCCATGACATCATGAAAGTCGAGGTCATCTCAGTGAAGCCATATCATTCGGTATTAGAATTGGCGCAAGGCCTGAGTATTGAACGTCCTAAGGTGTATCCTGTCATTGACGATGCAGGACATCTGCTAGGTACAATCAGTCGCACCGATTTGCTCCGAGCAATTGATTTGCATTTACAAGATGGTTATAAAGATCACTAATCCATTGCTATTGGGGCTATGCTATATCCTAGATTGGTGTAGCCGCATAGGCCGTGCTTATTTACCCAGAATTGAGTTTCTGGTAACGGTACAATGACATACTTGATCCCATAAAGTAGCCAGTTTTGAGGTTGTTTTTTCTCAAGTTTGCAAAGTGTCTGGCTCAAGTGTCGCCACATTCCGGTATGATGAGGATAATTAGCAATCTCGTATTTAAATTTGGCTGGCGTTTGGTTAAAGAACGTCCAGTTCTGTGCTATTAAATCGTATTCAGCTGATGACCCACTAGGTAAATAATGCGCACGACCACCCAATTGATATCCTTGAACTGTCTGTTTGACTTGCAAAAGTGTGTCATCATAAATAAAAACCCCATGCTTACCGATCACTTGGGTAAAAGCCCGAGTAGGTTTGTTCGGCATATCCCAGCTGATTAACATCGCTGTATTTTCATCCACGCCAATACCTACCTTAGAACCGGTTAGGGCATTTAGCGCAATAAATCGTCCTTCGCGGTTTCGCTCCGAAAAATGTGTGTCGGTATTACCAAGCGCAAACAGCCCTGTGCCTCCATTCGAATGGTAGGTGACATCATCCGCATAGCTAAATGAGGTCGATTTATAACAGTGCTCAACACAACGCTGAGAAGGCGCATCTTGAGCGAAAACCCCGCGTTTAATTGCTTGATGGCTAACGCCATTAGTGATCATCGGAATCATGCTGTCTGCACTACTTAGCCCCGTCTGAACTACCGTGCCTGCGCTGGTGCCACCCACAATCAGTTTTCCTTGCGCGTGACGTTCTTGTATTGCCCTTAACACATCATTGGGCTTGCCTTCTGGCGTAAAAAGTGCAGCACGGGTAAGGGATTGATCGCCCCCATTAAAAAATATGCCATGTGCGCCTTGAATCAAATCAACCAGTTTTTGTGGAGTGCGACAAGCAGCTTGTTGTTCGGCATACAAATCGGGATAGATATTTTGGCGATTGAATACCTGATATCGGGCTTGGAAATCAGCTAATGCGTCGCACTGTTGAGAACGATTTGCCGCCTGCCATGCCTGATCAATTGGCAGCCATGTTCCTGGTACACCGTCCACAGCAAACACGCTCCGATAATAATCTACGGCAGCATAACTGTCGCGCGATGATGCAGTGACAACTAAGATTTGAGGTTTTGCTTTTTCTTGTTCTGCAAACCGCTTCGCTTGTTCAATAAAAGCGTCAATGATTGCTTGTGTGGAAGTGCTTTTTGACTCTTTTGGCGCTGCAGTTTCGCGAAGACGTATTTGAGGCTGACGATGAGAACGTTTTATCTCTAAGGCATCATAGATTAAATAATAATCGTGGTCGGATAAGGCGCGAATCTTCTCTCTTACCTGAGCGGTTTCGAACAGAGCATTGAGTGCATTCTTATTAAGTATTTCGGGGCTGATATAATGATTAAGTTTTTCAATAACCCCTATTAAGTTAGACGACATAGCAGAGTCTTTAATGCGGTCAAGTGCGTTCTGACTCAGTTTGTAATGGTTCTGTGATTTGCCTGTTGGCGGTTTGGAAACACAATGCTTTGGTGAGTAAGATGAGCAAATTTCAAGGGCGCCACCCGCAAGTAAAAGATGAAAATCGAGGGAAGTTTCTAATGGACTCGCATTGGTCTTTGCGGTGCCAAATGTCATGCAAGTTAACAAGCATACAATGTGTAAGCCTAGTTGTGCTGTCATGAATTTATAAACTCCACTTTTCGATTTTAGTTTTTGAAACACGTTTATTAATTGGTTTGAGTTGCGTGATATTAATGCTAATCGATGCTTTGAGCAATGCGATGTATTTTTTGCAGTCACGTCTCTTCTTAGATGTGTATCTTACTCCTCATACTTTTGTCGACAATCTGCCTATAAACTATTGCTAAAATCATCCTAAAGGACTATATTGTCGACAATGATTTGGTTGAGATAATTCTATGGCAACAGCAAATGTTACTCCTATCACTAGTGCAGACCGAACGTTTATTCAGTTAAGACAAGATATTGTCGAGGGCGTCATTCCTGCCGGAGCGAAACTCAGCGAAACTGAGTTGTCGACAAAATACCAAGTCAGTCGCGCTGTCATTCGCGAAGCCATCAATCGCTTGACCGCCTGTCATATCGTTGAGCGTAGAGCCAATGTTGGGGCACGCGTGGTTGAATTATCACAAGCCGGTTTGCAAGAGCTATATGAAATTCGCGAATCCCTTGAAGGGATGGCGGCTCGTCTCGCGGCGCGCAACATGACCATGGCCGAAATAAACAAGCTACTCAACCTTCTCGATACGCATTTCGAGACGGTACGAGAGGGCGAGAGCTATTATCAAGAAGCCGGTGATTATGATTTTCACTATCGCATTATCTTGGGCTCCAAAAACCAACAGCTGATTACCTTATTAACTGAAGGTATTTATCATTTGGTGCGCATGTATCGCGTCCAGCTTGGAATGGCAGGTCCTCGAGTGACGACTGCCTACGCCGAACACAAGCACATTGCGCAAGCCATTTTAAATCGTGACGAGGAACTAGCCGAAATACTTATGCGTCGCCACATCACATACAGCAAGAACACGATTGCCAAGAAACTGGCAAGCCAATCTTAACAAGAGGACTATTTCATGAGTGCAGGAAAAAAATTCAGAGACGCCTTAGCGGTCAACCAGCCATTACAGATCGTCGGTACTATTAACGCATACGCAGCTATGATGGCAAAACGTATCGGGCATCAAGCCATTTATTTATCCGGTGGCGGTGTAGCAAATGCTTCTTATGGCCTACCTGATTTGGGCATGACTTCGTTAAACGATGTGCTAGTCGACGTGCAGCGCATTACTGCGGCGTGTGACTTGCCGTTATTAGTGGATATTGATACGGGTTGGGGTGGAGCATTTAACATTGCTAAAACCATTCGCGATATGGAAAAAGCCGGTGCTGCAGCAGTTCACATGGAAGACCAAGTCGCGCAAAAGCGCTGTGGTCATCGTCCAAACAAAGAAATCGTATCGACTGAAGAAATGGTCGACCGGATTAAAGCTGCCGTAGATGCGCGTATTGATCCTGATTTCTTCATCATGGCGCGTACAG
The DNA here is from genome assembly GCA_014872805.1 of Alteromonadaceae bacterium. Classification (GTDB taxonomy): domain Bacteria; phylum Pseudomonadota; class Gammaproteobacteria; order Enterobacterales; family Alteromonadaceae; genus Opacimonas. Next base: position 100,826 of record WKFN01000002.1, on the reverse strand, counting down.
ATGCGTTTGCGCAAGAAGGGTTAGAGGCGGCGATTGAGCGTGCTAAGGCTTACGTTGCTGCCGGTGCTGACGGGATTTTTGCAGAAGCGGTTAAGACGGAAGAACATTACCGTGCCTTCAGCGAAGCCTTAGATGTTCCTATCTTGGCAAACATCACGGAGTTTGGTCAAACCGAACTATGGAACCGTGAACAGTTAGGTGAGTGGGGCGCAGCTATGGTGCTTTACCCATTATCAGCCTTCCGCGCAATGAATAAAGCAGCTGAAAACGTTTATCAGCATATCCTAAACGATGGCGATCAAAAAGCCGTGATCGATACGATGCAGACGCGTATGGACTTATACGATTATCTTGGCTATCACGACTATGAGCAAAAACTCGATGCTCTATTTGCCGAAGGCAAAAACAAATAAATTTTCAATTTAAAGCAAACCACCCTTACCCTCAAAAATAGGAGATGAACATGGTTGATAAGAAATTAGGCGGTGCAGGTTTACGCGGACAATCTGCAGGTGAAACGAAATTATGTACGGTTGGCAAGTCTGGCTCAGGTTTGACTTACTGCGGTTATGATGTTTCGGATTTGGCTGATAATGCAACATTTGAAGAAGTGGCGTATTTATTGTTTAACGGAGAGTTACCGAATCAAGCGCAACTCGATGAGTATAAAGCTGTTTTAAAAGCGAATCGCGACTTACCTGAGAGCTTAAAAGCCGTATTGAAGCTTATTCCAAAAGACGCGCATCCTATGGATGTCATGCGTACCGGTTGTTCCATGTTAGGTAACTTGGAAGGCGAAGCTGATTTTGGTCAGCAACAACAAGCAGCTAATCGTCTATTAGGTGCATTTCCTGCGATTGTGACATATTGGTATCGCTACACTCATGATGGCGTAGAAATCGATTGCAATACAGATGAAGATGGGATTGGTGGACACTTCTTAGCGTTACTGACCGGTAAGACCCCATCAGAACTTCATCGTAAAGTCATGGATGTCTCGTTAATTTTGTATGCTGAACATGAATTTAACGCCTCGACCTTTACGGCTCGTGTTTGTGCGTCAACGTTATCCGACATGTATTCGTGTATCACAGGTGCCATTGGTTCATTGCGCGGTCCACTTCACGGTGGAGCGAACGAGGCAGCGATGGATATGATTGAGCGCTTCAGCGATCCAGAAGATGCGGTAGTCCAGATGCGTGGCATGTTAGAGCGAAAAGAAAAAATCATGGGCTTTGGGCATGCGATCTATCGTGAGTCAGATCCGCGTAACGTGATCATCAAAGGCTGGTCTGAGAAATTGGCTGAAGAATTTGGTGACAGCAACTTATACGACATTTCTGTGGCTTGTGAACAATTTATGTGGGATGAAAAGAAATTATTCTGTAACGCTGATTTCTTCCACGCGTCTGCGTACCACTTTATGGGGATTCCTACCAAGTTATTTACGCCAATTTTCGTATGTTCCCGTTTGACAGGCTGGGCAGCACACGTGATGGAACAACGTGATAACAACCGTATTATTCGCCCAAGTGCGGATTATACCGGTTCAGAGCCACGTAAAGTGACGCCGATTGGTCAGCGCGGTTAACCCTCATATTTAAGGCAAGCACATGAATACCGAGTTTAAACAAACCCTACCTGGCTCAAGCGTTGAATATTTCAACGCTGAGGCCGCGGTCAACGCGATCGAAGCCGATGCGTGGGCCAAATTACCTTACACTTCCAAAGTACTCGCCGAGAATTTGGTGCGCAAATGCGATCCAGCCATGCTCAACGTGTCGTTGGAACAGCTGATTTACCGCAAGCGCGAGCAAGATTTTCCATGGTTCCCAGCACGCGTGGTGTGTCACGATATTTTGGGGCAAACGGCATTAGTCGACTTGGCTGGTTTGCGTGATGCAATTGCCGATAAAGGCGGCGATCCAGCTAAAGTTAACCCAGTCGTACCGACCCAGTTGATCGTAGATCACTCTTTGGCCGTTGAGCACGGAGGCTTTGAAGTAGACGCCTTTGAAAAAAATCGCGCGATTGAAGATCGTCGCAACGAAGACCGTTTCCACTTTATCAACTGGACCAAAACCGCGTTTAAGAACGTGGATGTTATTCCTCCTGGCAATGGGATCATGCACCAGATTAACCTAGAGAAAATGTCGCCAGTTGTGCAGTTGCGCGATAACGTTGCTTTCCCAGATACGTGTGTGGGTACTGACTCGCACACGCCGCATACCGATGCGTTGGGCGTGATCTCTATCGGTGTGGGTGGTCTTGAAGCTGAAAATGTCATGTTAGGTCGTGCCTCATATATGCGCTTGCCGGATATTGTCGGTGTCGAGTTTACCGGCAAACCACAAGCGGGCATCACCTCAACGGATATCGTATTGGCATTGACCCAGTTCCTCCGTCAAGAAAGGGTAGTGGGCGCTTACTTAGAGTTTTATGGTGAGGGTACCAAACACCTGTCATTGGGCGACCGTGCAACCATCTCCAATATGACGCCAGAATACGGCGCGACGGCAGCGATGTTCTATATTGACGAGCAAACTATTGATTACTTGAACCTTACGGGACGTGAGCCTGAGCAAGTCGCGTTGGTTGAGCACTATGCCAAAACCACCGGCCTTTGGGCGGACAGTATGGTCGGTGCAGAATACGAGCGTATCTTGCGTTTTGATCTATCTGCAGTTGAGCGCAACATGGCAGGTCCATCCAATCCGCATGCCAAATTACCAGTGAAAGAACTGAGCGAGCGCGGCATAGCTAAAGCCTATGACAAGCCAGACGGTTTGATGCCAGATGGGGCGGTGATCATCGCAGCGATTACTTCATGTACGAATACCTCGAATCCACGCAATGTCATTATGGCCGGCATGCTAGCCAAAAAAGCCAATGAGTTAGGCTTAACTCGTCAGCCATGGGTCAAATCATCACTTGCGCCAGGATCAAAAGTCGTCAAGATGTACCTGGAAGAAGCTGGGCTTTTATCTGAACTAGAACAGCTAGGCTTTGGTATTGTTGCTTATGCCTGTACGTCGTGTAACGGCATGTCAGGGGCACTGGATCCTGCCATCCAACAAGAAATCATCGACCGTGATTTGTATGCAACTGCCGTGTTATCCGGTAACCGTAATTTTGATGGCCGTATCCACCCATATGCCTCTCAGGCTTTCCTAGCGTCTCCGCCGTTAGTGGTCGCGTATGCGATTGCAGGCTCTATGCGTTTTGATATCGAAAAAGACGCGTTGGGGAATGATAAAGATGGCAATCCGGTTTACCTAAAAGATATCTGGCCAGACGATGCGGAAGTCGATGCGATCATCAAAGCCAGCGTCAAACCTGAGATGTTCAAATCTGTTTATACGCCCATGTTTGATTTGAGTGTGGACTACGGCGAGAAAAACAATCCGTTATACGATTGGCGTGAAATGTCAACTTACATTCGTCGACCACCTTATTGGGAGGGCGCTTTGGCCGCACCTCGTACCATGCAAGGTATGCGCGCACTGGCTGTGTTAGGTGACAATATTACCACAGACCATTTATCACCATCGAATGCGATTTTGGCCTCATCTGCTGCCGGTGAATATTTGGCGAAAATGGGCTTGCCAGAAGAAGACTTTAACTCGTATGCCACGCACCGTGGCGACCATTTAACGGCCCAACGTGCAACATTCGCAAACCCGAAATTACTCAATGAAATGGTGCGCGATGATAATGGCGAAATCGTGCAAGGCTCCTTGGCGCGTTTAGAGCCAGAAGGTCAGACTATGCGTATGTGGGAAGTCATTGAAACTTATATGCAGCGCAAGCAACCGCTGATTATTGTGGCAGGGGCAGACTATGGGCAAGGTTCATCACGCGACTGGGCGGCCAAAGGCGTACGTCTCGCTGGCGTTGAAGTGATTGTGGCAGAAGGATTTGAGCGCATTCACCGTACGAACCTTGTGGGCATGGGCGTATTACCGGTTGAGTTTATCAACGGCGAAACCCGTCACACATACCAGATTGACGGCACTGAAACCTTTGCTATCGAAGGTAAAGTGGATGCCGGTGCAGAATTAACCCTGGTGATTACACGAGCGAACGGTGAAGTCATGCGCGCACCCGTCAAATGTCGCCTGGATACCGCTGAAGAAGTGTCTGTCTATAGCGCAGGTGGTGTATTACAGCGCTTTGCTCAGGACTTTTTAGAAGGGCAGGTGGCGTAATGTCAGTTGCATCTGAAAAACATACACCTCAGATAAAAGTTCCCGCCACCTACATGCGTGGCGGCACCTCCAAAGGCGTATTTTTTGTCCTAGAGGACTTGCCTGAAAAAGCCCAGCAACCAGGCCCGTATCGCGATGCGCTCTTGTTACGTGTCATTGGTAGTCCTGATCCTTATGGCAAACACACTGATGGCATGGGTGGAGCGACGTCAAGCACTTCCAAAACGGTGATTTTGTCAGTTTCAGACCAACCCAATCACGATGTGAACTATTTGTTTGGCCAAGTAGCGATTGATAGAGCCTTTGTCGATTGGTCGGGTAACTGCGGTAACTTAACGGCAGCTGTGGGCTCTTTTGCGATTGAAAAAGGCTTAGTAGCGGCTGAGCGCATTCCAGAAAATGGGGTGTGTGAAGTGCGTATCTGGCAGCAAAACATTGGCAAAACGATCATTGCTTCTGTGCCCATTACGAATGGACAAGTGCAAGAGACAGGTGATTTTATGCTGGATGGCGTGACGTTCCCTGCTGCTGAAGTGCCGATTGCGTTTGTCGCACCGGTTGAGCCAGATGAACTTGTTTTACCTACCGGGAATACAGTTGACCGCTTACAAGTGCCTCTTATTGGCGAGTTTGATGTCAGTATGGTGAACTCTGGCATTCCAACACTGTTTTTTAGAGCGTCGGATTTGGGCTATCAAGGCACGGAATTGCAAGAAGCGATTAATGGTGATGAGGATGCGTTAGAACGCTTTGAAATAATCCGTCTACATGGCGCAGTGGCGATGGGCTTGAGTCCTGATATTGAAACGGCAGCGACATCTCAGCATATTCCAAAGATCGCCTTTGTTTCACCCGCGCAAGATTATGTCAGTTCGGCGGGGGCTGCAATCAGCGCATCCGAGATTGACTGCCACGTCCGTGCCTTGTCGATGGGCAAACTGCATCACGCTATGATGGGAACCGCTGCAGTTGCCATTGCAACAGCCTCTGCGATTCCCGGTACTTTGGTCAATGAAGCAGCCGGTGGTAGTGAACGCGATGCGGTGACGTTTGGTCATCCCTCTGGTACACTCAAAGTTGGGGCTTCGGCTACAGAAGTCGATGGTCAATGGCAAGTTGAGCGTGTCGTAATGAGTCGCAGTGCGAGGATATTGATGGAAGGTTGGGTAAGAGTACCAGAACCTACTGTGTAAATATTGAAGCCATTAAACATATTTAGCGCCAACCCATTGCTTGGCGCTTTGTCGCACAACCTGCTGCTCAAGTTTGGGGTACTCCTGAAATCAAAAAAGATTTCAAAGTCTTCATGAACGCAGGCTTGGAATTGGATGCAGATTCTGAAGCTTATCTATTTGGTGGTGTTTCACAGCGTGAAGTAGAAGGTGGTTTCTATTTCCGTAATCCACATAACCGTGGTGGTGTAAACGACGGTGGTACAACAGAAGATGGTGAACAGTTGCTTCTAATTGCTGATTTAACCGCTGATGGAACAGGTAACTGTCCAACAATTACAGTTGGCGACAACGTATTAACAAACCCTCGTTATATCAATGAAGTTGCAAACAACCCAGATTGTTTTGCGTTCAATGAATTATTACCAGGTGGTTTTACGCCTAAGTTCGGTGGTGTTGTAACGGATACCTCATTAGTAATGGGTACACGTGGTGAATTAGAAAGCGAAACAAACTACGATGTGAGTGTGTCGTTTGGTGAAAATGAAATTGAATATTTGATTTCAAACACGATCAACCCATCGCTTGGTCCAAACACACCGCTGTCTTTCAAGCCAGGTACTTACACGCAAACAGAAGTGGCATTTAACGCTGACTTTAATAAATACATCACTGACGCATTTTTTGCGGCTGCTGGTGTTGAATACCGTTATGAAGCATTCGATTCGATTGCAGGTGATCCAGCTTCTTATGAAGTAGGTCCTTTAGCGGCTCAAGGTTTTGGTATCGGTTCAAATGGTTTTCCAGGTTTGTCAGCTCGTTATCAAGGCAAAGCTAGCCGTAACTCGTTTGCGCTTTATGCAGATTCAGAGCTAAATGTAGATGATGTATTAACTATTGGTGCTGCATTGCGTTATGAAGACTTCACAGACTTCGGTGCAACGGTAAAAGGTAAGGTATCAGCGCGTTACCAAATCGACGATAACTTCGCTATCCGTGGTGCGTTTGCTACAGGCTTTAAAGCGCCGACGATTGGTCAATCCAGTGTTCGTAACGTTTCTACAGCGTTTGGTCCAAATGGCTTACAAGACGAAGCAACGTTACCACCAACCGATGCAGTTTCTATTCGCAAAGGCGCTCAACCATTATCTCCAGAGGAATCAACTTCAATGTCAGTGGGCTTGGTAGCTGAATTCGACAATGGTTTATTTGTAACATTAGATTACTTTGACATCGAAGTCGATGACCGTTTGGCTATCTCTTCTACGATTGCATTGACTGATGACGATCGTTCAGCCCTCGCAGCCGCAGGTAATCTGGACGCAAGCAGCTTATCGTCTATTAAATTCTTCACCAACGCGTTCTCAACTGAGACTTCAGGTGTGGATTTGGTCGCAAATTACACAATGGATATGGGTGAAGGTGAAACTGCGTTTGCATTGGCTGCAAACTGGACTGACACAGAAGTATCAAGTGTTAAAGCAGGTGCACAAGGCTTGTTTGATACAACACGTATTCGTATGTTTGAGGAAAATCTACCTGCATTCCGTGCGAGTTTAACCGCAAATCACACTGTGGGTGATATGAATGTTCTTGCACGTGTGAACTACTTTGATTCAATCTTTGAAGACCACTTGGATGCCGGTGGCGCATTACCAATTGAGGTAGGTGCAGAGACGACAGTAGATATTGAAGTCGGTTATAACTACTCAGATAACCTTCGTGTTTCTGTTGGTATGAAGAATGCGTTTGATGAGCGACCAGACAACAACCCATGGGCGGGTGTTGTAGGTTCTGCTTACCCAACTACTTCACCAATCGGTATTAACGGTGGTTACTACTATGGTCGTGTAGTGTACTCATTCTAAGAACTAATGTACCTGATAAAAAAGCGCCTAATTGGCGCTTTTTTTGTATTAAGTGGTGATTTCTATATTGCCGATGCGGGATTATACAAGCAGTTTTTAATAGTTTGGTAACTTTACCTGATGGGTCTGTAGCATTAATCGGATCATTATGCTCATAGGCATAAAGATTCATCTGATCTTCATAACCCACAGGGTCAGTTTGCAGGAAGCGATCTTAACTTTGGATGATCAATCCGTGCTTTATAGTAGTATAATTGTAACTCGTTTATATACAGTTGCCCCATGTAGTCAAACAAGGTGTTATTAATGCCATCAGGCACAGCAAATGCATCGTATTGAAATAGTGTATGGTACCAGAGGCCGGACTTGAACCGGCACACCCTCACGGGCGGCGGATTTTGAATCCGCTGCGTCTACCAATTCCGCCACTCTGGCACTGAAGATATGGATTTACCGAATTGGTGCGAGAATTATAGCGATGAACGCTACATACGCAAGTAATTTGTTGTAAACTAGCAAAAAAAATTTAATGCCAACATTATGAACAACAGTGAATCCCCTCTTAATACCGATGATTTCCCACGTGCTGGTTTCTTGCGCCGGCTAGCCGCCATGGTGTATGACAGCTTAGTAGCTACTGCGGTATTCATGATTGCGGCCATCGTTTTTACCCTACTAGCCTTACTCGGATTCAAGCTTGGCTGGTATGGTCAAGAATTTAGCGAACTGACGGAATTATCAACATCTTCACAAACATATCAGATTGTATTCACCGCATGGACTGTGAGTTGGGTCATTGGTTTTTTTATGTGGTTCTGGGCCAAAGGCGGACAAACGATTGGCATGAGGGCATGGCGATTGCGTCTATACAGTACAGTTGATGAACCCGTTACCCTATTACGTTTATGGGTACGATTACTCACGTCACTCCTGGGCTTAGGAACTTTGTTCTGCTTGTTTGACCGCAAGCATAAGCTTGCATTGCAAGATCGCGCATCGCAAACCGAAATGCTGGTATTAACTAAATCGGCCAACGACCATAAGAATTGGCGATAAACGGGTTTACTGCCTGCGTAACAGTATTAAAGCTATCACAGTAAATAATACCGAAGGTAATAATGCACCCCAAAAAGCTGGAATACTGTATACCAAAGCAAAGGGACCAAACACTTCATTCGCGATAAAAAAGCCAAATCCTGTCAAAGTGCCAAGAATAATGCGTGATCCCATAGAGCTTGAGCGCAACGGCCCAAAAATAAACGAGAATGCCATCAGTAGCATCACACATACCGAAATGGGTTGAATGATTTTGCGCCACATGGCTAATTCATAGCGTTTGGCATCTTGTTGGTTGTTTTCCAAATACTCAACGTATCCCGCTAGTCCTCTAATTGATAGTGCTTCAGGTTTGACTGTCGCAACACTTAATTTATCCGGCGTGAGGCCGGCTTTCCATTCGAGTAACGAGACTTGATTAGTGTTCACTGAATTGGCGTTAAAATACGTAATTTGAACATCTTGCAAGGCCCAAGAATCTTCGATAAAGTCAGCATGTTGAGCACGAATGATTTGTTGCAAAGAAAGCGATTCATCAAACTTGTACAAGGTCACATCGCCTAAAGCGTTTTGATTAAATACACTACCAATCTGGACAAAATCGGCGCCATCCTTCGTCCAAGCCGCTTTATTCCCGGTGAATATCTGTCCTCTTGACAGCGCTTCATTGCGGATTTGTTTTGCTTTTGTTTCACTTGCAGGCGTTAAAAACTCTCCAATTATGAGAATAACCAGCACCATCACAACGGCACATTTCATTGCCGATTGAATGATTTTCCATTTACTCATGCCTGCGGCTTGCATCACAACGAGTTCAGAATTACTGGCCAATACGCCCATACCGATTAAGCCACCAATGAGAGTCGCCATGGGAAAAAATTGCTCTAAGTCGCGAGGAATACTATACAAGACAAAAACTCCCGCCACGACCAAGTCATAATCGCCTTCGCCTACTTTGCGCAACTGCTCAACAAATTTAATTAATGAACTCAGTCCGATAAGCGTCGTCAATGTCACAAATACAGTGCCAAGTAAAGTGCGAGCGATGTAGATATCAATGATAGAAAACATGATTATTTGGCTCCTTTTATGATTTTACGCATCTTTACGCCGGTACTGCGTTGTCGTGAAATCAACACAAAACCAATCAAGAGTATAATCCCATGTACCCACCACAGGCCTATTTGCTCGGGTAATTTACCGTCCTCCAAAGCGCGTCGAGCCGACATCAGCAATAAAAAATATCCCAAATACAGTAATATGCCCGGGAGCAATTTACCAAACCGACCTTGTCTAGGGTTGACCGAGCTCAATGGCACCGCAAGCAACGTCAAAAAAGGTAATGAAAGAGGGATCGCCAATCGCCATTGCCATTCAGCGACGGCAGCCGGTTCCGAGTTGCCGAGTAACGCAACGGTGGGGGCGGCGGCAATTTTGCGTCGAACTTGATCCGGTTGGCGCTCTCCGACTTGGATTCGATAAGTATCAAACGCAATGGAATGATAGGCTTTTGTGCCAAGTTCACCAATTGTTTGCTGGCCATTATAAAGTGTGAGGAGTTGTGTTCCGTCGGATAGGACTTCAATATCACCTGATTCGGCATACACCAGTTGTATGGTTTCATCTGTTTGAGTGTTTACGCTCGATAAAAATATTTTGCGCAATTGGTTCTCAGAAGTATCTACATCATGTACAAATATCACGACATCTGATGAGCCGGTTTGTTGAAAGCGCCCAGGGATAATTGCTGCGATGCCTGATTTGGCTCCGGCTTGCTCACGCAACTGATATTCCTGTTCTACGGCTAGTGGTGCAGCAACCATGGTCACGCTTGCTGTCACCAAACCGAGTAATAAAGAGAGGAACAAGGTGACGCGTGTCACGTACCACTCCGATACCCCACACGCCCGTAAAACGGTCATCTCTGAATCAACGTATAGGCGACCATGCGCTATCATAATCCCCAAGAAAAAACTGATCGGCAAAATTAATGAGGCCAACACGGGAGAATACAGAGATAAAAAGCCAATCACCAGATTCGCAGGGATTTCACCATCAGTGGCATCTCCTAACACACGAACAAAGCGCAAAGTGATGAAAATAGCCATTAAGATCAAGAATATCGCTACTTGTGATTTGAGCGTTTCTTTCAACAGGTAGCGAAAAATAATCATGGTGAATGGACTCAACAAAAGTGCGAATTTCTATGGCGAAAGTTGAATTTTTAAGTAAACTAGAGTTTTAATCAAGTTTTTATTAGGAATTGTGCATGGAATTTAGTGTTAAAAGTGGTAGTCCTGAGAAACAAAGAAGCGCTTGTATCGTAGTCGGCGTTTACGAACCACGTCGACTTTCAGCCGTCGCCGAACAACTTGACGAAATCAGCGAAGGATATATCAGCGGTCTTCTGCGCCGCGGAGATCTGGAAGGCAAAGCAGGCCAGATGTTGTTATTACACCATGTCCCAAACGTGCTCAGTGAGCGTGTGTTATTAGTGGGTTGCGGAAAAGAACGTGAGTTAGACGAACGCCAATATAAAGATATCATCGCCAAAACGATTAAAACACTAAATGAAACGGGCTCTATGGAAGCGGTGTGCTTTCTTCCAGAACTACACGTAAAAGGTCGTGATATTTATTGGAAAGTCCGTCACGCAGTCGAAGCGACACAGCATAATTTATATACGTTTTTACAATTAAAAACCAAAAAGGGAGAGCCACGTCGTCCGTTGCGCAAGCTCACTTTTAACGTACCGACCCGCAAAGAACTCTCTGCAGGAGAGCGTGCCATTGAGCACGGTGTTGCCATTGCTTCTGGCATAAAGTCCACTCGTGATGTTGCGAACATGCCACCTAATATTTGTAATCCCGCATACTTATGGGAGCAAGCTCAACTTTTACAAAAAGAATTTAATCATTTGAGTGTCAGCGTGGTTGATGAAGCGCAAATGGCTGAGCTGAAGATGAACAGCTATCTCGCCGTGGGACGTGGCTCTGAGAACGAATCCATGATGAGTATTATTGAGCATCGCGGTGGCGACGAAGACGAAGCGCCAATCGTGTTAGTCGGTAAAGGACTTACTTTTGATTCAGGCGGTATTTCGATTAAGCCTGGTGCTGGCATGGATGAAATGAAATACGACATGGGCGGTGCCGCGACAGTATTAGGTGTGATGCGCGCTGTTGCCGAGCTAAACTTGCCGCTCAATGTTATAGGGGTCATGGCAGGCTGTGAAAACATGCCTGATGGCAAAGCATATCGTCCAGGCGATATTTTGACCACTATGTCGGGACAAACCGTTGAAGTACTCAATACGGATGCAGAGGGTCGTTTGGTGTTATGTGACGCTCTGACTTATGTCGAGCGCTACGAGCCAGAATGTGTGGTGGATATTGCGACCTTAACCGGTGCGTGTATTATTGCCTTAGGGCATCACGCAACGGGGTTGATGTCAACGCATAACCCATTAGCACATGAATTATTGAATGCATCTGAGCAAGCCTCTGACCGAGCATGGCGTTTGCCGTTGTGGGACGAATATCAGCCATTATTGGATTCGCCATTTGCCGATATGACCAACCTTGGTGGTCGTGCAGCAGGGACGATTACTGCTGGTGCGTTTTTGTCGCGCTTCACTAAAAAGTACAACTGGGCTCACTTAGACATTGCGGGTACAGCGTGGAACAGTGGTAAAAACAAAGGAGCAACAGGTCGTCCGGTGAGCATGCTTACTCAGTTCCTACTCAATCGCGCTGGTATCAGCACAGAAGAGTAATAGCAGAGTAATATGACTCAAGCGATTTTTTATCAATTAGAAGATACCGAAACGCCTGCCTCTGATTTGCAGGCTTTTGCGTGTTATCTCGTAGCCCAATGTTACAGTAATAATCAACGCCTTTCAGTCCTTTGCGCGGATAAAGCCCAAGCTGAGACATTTGATGAATTGTTGTGGCAACTGCCTGCTGAGCGATTCATTGCTCATAATCTTGCTGGAGAAGGCCCTAAAGGAGGCGCATTGGTCGAAATTACTTGGCCAAAACAGTCCGCCCTGCGCAGTATTGTGGTAAACTTATCCGCCCAAGAGATACCGCAACCCAATCGGTATCAAACCATTTATGATTTTGTGCCTGTTGATGAAGCACTTAAACCCGCAGCACGTGAGCGCTATAAGCAGTGCAAATTAGCCGGTTGTGAGATGCAATTTGCCAAGGCCAGTGATGTCGCACAATAGTGTCGACATCGAGCAAAACAACGTACCAAATTTTTTGAGAGACAGCATGGATAAAACATTTAATCCGCATTCAATTGAGCAAGCTTGTTATCAAGCGTGGGAAGAAAAAGGTTACTTCAAAGCATCCGGTACGGGCGACCCTTACTGTATTTTGCTGCCACCGCCTAATGTAACTGGCTCACTGCATATGGGACACGCTTTTCAGCACACCATCATGGATGCATTAATTCGTTATAATCGCATGAAAGGCAACGACACATTATGGCAGTGTGGTACTGACCATGCCGGTATCGCAACGCAAATGGTGGTCGAGCGCCAGCTCAATGCAAAGGGCCTAACACGACATGACTTAGGTCGTGAGGATTTTGTTAGCAAGATTTGGGAGTGGAAGGCAGAATCAGGCGGAACCATTACCCAACAAATGCGTCGTTTGGGCACCTCGCCTGATTGGACGCGTGAAGCGTTTACTATGGATGATGATTTATCCAATGCGGTACAAGAAGTCTTTGTACAACTGCATGAGGAAGGCTTGATTTATCGCGGTAAGCGCCTTGTGAACTGGGATCCAGTTTTACATACCGCAGTATCCGATCTTGAAGTTTTAAACGAAGAAGAAGCCGGCTTTATGTGGCACTTGCGCTATCCACTTGCGGACGGCTCGGGCGAATTAGTGGTTGCAACCACACGTCCAGAAACCATGCTAGGGGATACTGCCGTTGCCGTGCATCCAGAAGATGATCGCTATCAGTCATTCATTGGTAAAGAAATTAAATTACCACTCACTGGCCGTCTTATCCCGGTCATTGCAGATGACTATGTTGATGCGGAATTTGGTACAGGCTGTGTCAAAATCACTCCAGCGCACGATTTTAACGACTATGACATGGGTAAGCGACATGACTTACCGATGATAAATATTCTCACCGATGATGCCAAAATCAATGACAACGCGCCTGATGCTTATCGAGGTCTAGATCGTTTTGATGCGCGCAAGCAAATCGTGGCGGATTTGGATGCGCAAGGCGTCCTCGTCAAAGTTGAAGATCATACGCTTAAAGTGCCACGCGGTGATCGCACGGGTGCTGTCATCGAACCTTACTTGACCGACCAATGGTATGTGGCCGTAGAGTCATTAGCCAAGCCTGCGATTGAAGCAGTGGAAACTGGCGAAATTAAGTTTGTTCCAGAAAACTGGTCAAAGACTTACTATCAATGGATGCATAACATTCAAGACTGGTGTATCAGCCGTCAGCTATGGTGGGGACACCGCATTCCAGCGTGGTATGACGATGCGGGGAATGTTTATGTGGGCCGTTCTGAAGCGGAAGTCCGAGAAAAGCATAATATCCCAGCCCCTACTGCACTGAGACAAGATGAAGATGTATTGGATACTTGGTTCTCATCAGCACTATGGCCATTTGCAACTATGGGCTGGCCGGACAAAACGCCTGAATTAGACAAGTTTGTGCCTTCATCAGTTCTTGTGACTGGGTTTGATATCATTTTCTTCTGGGTTGCTCGAATGATCATGATGACCAAGAAGTTTACTGGCAAGATCCCCTTTAAAGAGATTTATATCACTGGCCTGATACGAGATGAAAACGGCGATAAGATGTCAAAATCGAAAGGGAATGTGCTTGACCCTATCGATTTGATAGACGGCATTGAGCTTGAGCCGTTAGTGACCAAACGCACCGGCGGCATGATGCAGCCTAAGCTGGCTGCAAAGATTGAAAAGAACACTCGCAAGCAATTCCCTGAGGGCATTAATGCTTACGGTACTGACGCACTGCGTTTTACCTTCGCGGCGATGGCATCGACTTCTCGCGATATCAACTTTGATATGGGGCGCGTAGAGGGTTATCGCAATTTCTGTAACAAGATTTGGAATGCGTCACGCTTTGTGTTGATGAACACTGAAGAGTTTGACACAGGTAAAAACGGCGGTGAGATATGCCTGTCATTGGCCGATGAATGGATCATCGATCGCTTCCAGCACACGGTCGCGGATGTTACCAAAGCGATGGGTGAATATCGCTTTGATTTAGCAGCGCAATCGATTTATGAATTTTCGTGGAATCAGTTCTGTGACTGGTACTTAGAATTATCTAAGCCGGTGTTGCAGTCTGACGAAACCACTGAAGCACAAAAGCGTGGCACGCGTCATACGCTCATTAACACACTAGAGCAGTTGTTGCGTTTAGCACACCCTATCATGCCATTCATTACAGATACCATTTGGCAACGCGTTGCACCGTTAACTGCGATTGATGCGACTGACACCAGTATCATGGTGCAGCCGTTTGTTCAGTTTGAAGAAGCCAAAACAAATGCTCAGGCCTCTGGTGACATCGAGTGGCTCAAGCAAGTGATTGTCGGCGTGCGTAATATTCGTGGTGAGATGGATATTGCACCGAGCAAGCCATTGGATGTATTGCTGAAAAACGTCAGTGCGGAGGATGCACGTCGCCTAGCAGCTACTCAAGCTGTATTGACTAAATTAGCGCGTTTGGGCTCTGTGACAGTGCTTGAAGCCGGCGATAAAGGCCCAGCATCTGCCACAGCCTTAGTGGGTGAGATGGAAGTCATGATCCCAATGGCGGGCTTGATTGATAAAGCAGCGGAGTTAGCGCGTATTGCCAAAGCGGTGGACAAATTATCGAAAGATATGGCGCGTACCGAAGGCAAGCTTAACAATCAGGGCTTTGTGGCGAAAGCGCCAGAGGCAGTCATTGTCAAAGAGCGTGATAAGCTTGCAGACATGCAAATGCAGCTCTCTAAACTAGAAGAGCAAAAGGCGACGATTGAAGCGCTTTAAGGTTGCTTAATCTCGAAAAAGGCCATCACGTATGTGATGGCCTTTTTTAATTGTAAATCAAGGCTCAATAAACTCTGTTCCCCAGCCGTCATAGACAATGTCTTGCTTATCAGCAATAGTAAACAGCTTTTCAAAATCTGCTGTGATAGCTTCAACTGTTAATGGACGTTCAACAATCGCATCGAAACACAAGATTTCTTCGCCGTCTTCTGTCTCCATTTCTTCCGCGTCTGTGACTTCAAACCCTGCTTTAAACAAGTCCACTGCGACTTTTTCTAACGCATCAAAATCATCGCCAGCAAAGTGATGTTCAATGACATAGGTGGCATTTGGGTCGCTGCCATCGGCTAATAATGCCTCGACGCACTCTAGTGTAAATGCTTCCCATTCTTTGATTTCAGCTAAATTCGTCTCTGACATAAAGTTCGGTGTCCTGTGTCTGTCACTTAAGGTTTGACGCCAAGTGCTTTGTTTTGTGCTTGTGTCTCAAGGTCAAGCTCAACCAAACGGCTATGCATCAAGTTGTAAAAATACTGCGTCCAGCCTTTGATATCTTTGGAATCATCCATGTTTTCAGGGGCGTAATAGCGCACTTTAACCACGCCATTATTCCAGCGATTCCAACGGATCCTGCCATGTGTGCTGGACGTCACTACCATCAACATGGGAATACCTGTAGCCTGAGCAATGCGAAAGGCACCCGTCTTAAACGGCAATAATCCGCGTCCATAACTGCGCGTACCTTCAGGAAAAAACAGCACAGATCGCTTTCCATCATTGACCTGACGGGCAGTTTCTTTGAGGGTATCTTGCGCTCGCCCTGAGTTTTTTCGGTCAATCATGATGTTACCACTGAGCCAATAAATCAATCCAAAAATAGGAATGAATTTGAGCTGTTTCTTACCGATGGTCGTGATGCCATCGAAAGCGCATTTGGCTGTGGTCATCAAATCAAACGTCGATTGATGATTGGCGATGCAGATATAGTTTTGTTCAGGGTCAATGTGTTCTTGTCCCTCTAACTCGACTTTGACATTAAAAATCCATGCCATTGAAGCATACCACTTGCCTCCAATGGAGACATTGTTGCGATGAAACGGACGGGCGAGGAAAATCAATACTAATAGGGTGTTGAGCCCAATAAAGTAAAACAACAACACTAGGGCACGGATAATAGCTAACACAGATACGCTCATATTTCTTGCTAAGGGCGCAGATTATAGCAATTTTCTGAAGGTTTTTTCTAGATTTTCCGATAAAGGAGGCAACGCCACACAAAATAAAAACAACAAAACCATTATTTAATCCATTGATAATTCTTTTAATTTGCGTGTTAGGGTATTACGCCCCCAGCCAAGGCGTTTTGCTGCTTCTTGTTTGTGGCCTTTGGTGTGAGCTAAGGCCCGTTCTAACATGATGCGTTCAAAGATGAGGGTGGCGTCATTTAAGATTTCACTTTTACCTGCGCTGAGTTGCTCATCTGCCCAGTACGCCAAGAGCGTTTCCCAATCGGAACCAGCTGGAGCATCATTGACTACGGCTGTTGGTAGTTGTGGCGAAGGCTTGCTCATGAGAAGCTCTTGCGGTAAATCATTGATATAGACTTCGTTTGACGAAGCCATCACGGTCAAGTAACGACATACATTTTCCAGTTGACGTACGTTACCTTGCCATGGAAGTTCTTTGAGTTTATCAGCTGTTTCAGGCATCAGTTGTTTACATTCGACCTCTAATTCTCGGGCGGCTTTCTGTAAAAAATGATTCGCTAACAGAGGAATGTCCTCTCGTCTCTCATACAATGAAGGGATCTGAATTTTGATGACATTCAAGCGATGATATAAATCTTCACGGAAGCGATTTTCAGCAACGAGTTGTTCGAGATTTTGATGTGTTGCAGCGACTATTCGTACATCGACTGAGACGGGTTGTAATCCGCCAACCCGATAAAATTGTCCATCGGAGAGCACTCGCAATAGCCGAGTTTGAATATCCAGCGGCATATCACCGATTTCATCCAAAAACAAAGTGCCACCGTTGGCTTGTTCAAACCGACCTTGTCGGGCATTTTGTGCACCGGTAAAGGCACCTTTTTCATGACCAAATAGCTCTGATTCAATCAAGTCAGCTGGGATAGCGGCCATATTTAAGGCAATAAATGGGGCGTTGGCTCTAGGAGAGTGTTTGTGTAGTGCATTAGCCACTAACTCTTTACCAGTACCGGATTCTCCATTTATCAACACACTGATAGAAGAGCGAGCTAATCGTCCAATTGCGCGAAAAACTTCTTGCATCGCAGGAGCCGCACCAATGATATCGGTTGCAATCTTAGGAGCGTCAGGTTCAGCTCTTTTGCTTTGTTCTTTGGCATGAGAGAGGGCGCGCTCGGTAAGCGCAACCGCTTCTGTAATATCAAATGGCTTGGGTAAATACTCATATGCACCGTGTTGGTAAGCATTCACTGCACTATCTAGGTCAGAGTGTGCCGTCATAATAATCACAGGTAATTCGGGATATTTGCTGTGTATTTCGTCGAGCAAGGTGATACCGTCCATACCTGGCATCTTGATATCAGAAATAATCACTTGTGGTGCGGGAGCAGATTCGAGTTGTAACAATAAATCATGGGGTTGAGCAAAGCTACAGCATTCGATATTAGCCGTCATTAGTGCTTTTTGAAGAACCCAGCGAATTGAACTATCGTCGTCTAATATCCATACTGGTTCATAGTTCATGATGTTACTCCGTGTTTGGTAATCGGTAAATAAATCGAGAATTGCGTGCGCCCTTTGCGACTTTCTAATTCGATTTTGCCATTGTGATGTTCAACTAAGGTTTGTGCGATAGATAAACCCAAGCCAGTGCCATCTGATTTGGATGTGACCATGGGGTAAAAAATTGTGTCTTTAATGTCTTTTGGTACACCTGGGCCATTATCATAAATAAAAATAACCGCTGATAAGGGCTCTTTGCGACCGTGGATCATTTCATTTCGAGCGACTCGAGTCTTGATGCGAATTTTGGGTAACTTGGATTCTGCCTCTTGTAATGCTTGCATGGCATTGCGCACGATATTCAAAATGGCCTGCTGCAGCATATCAGTATCTATATACAACTCAGGAATACTCGGGTCGTAGTCGCGGACTAAGTTGATGTTGTAGGGGTTGTCATTTTTGACTAGTTGATAAACGGCTTCAATAGGCTGGTGTAGATTCTGCCATGCTTGTTTGGGCAAAGAGTTAGGGCCTAAAAGGTTATCGACTAGATTTCGCAAACGGTCACTTTGCGTGATAATCATCTCGGTAAATTCGAAATGTTCTTTGTCTTCAATACTCAAGCCTAGTAATTGTGCTGCTCCACGGATTCCGCCCAATGGATTTTTGATTTCATGCGCTAAGCCTCGGATCAGTTGTCTGGCCGCATGCTGTTGGGCAAGTTGTAAGGTTTCTTGATTGATGCGCATTTGCTGGTCAATGTGTTTAGCCTCTATCATTAAGCATGGGACTTCACTGAGTTCTATGTAAGTTACCGCAATATCAAAGCGCAGCACTCTTTCATCGTGCAAGCAGATTTCAATATCTGGCTCTGAAAACCCTTCATGGGTATTAAATGCGCCTTTTATTTTGTCTCGATTGACAGTGCTATAAGCAATGATTTCGTCAATATGCAAGCGATACAACTGGTTTAAGCCAGTATTGAGCAAAGTTAAGGCGGCCTGATTAGCATAAAGCACTTGCATCTCTCGGCTGATAACCAAGACCGCTGAAATCATATGATCGAATAGTTGAGCATGATATTGAAAGTTCATTTGGGTACTATGCACCAAATTAGTGCATCATGCGAGCGGTTTTTACCAGTTTTCCCCTAAAGGTCTTATCGGATCCGTGCTTGATGCTTATAAAAAATAACCTGATCTGATACAGCAATAACCTTGCCAGAATTATCTAGCGCTTCTATGAAGCGCATTATTTTCTCCGTCTTTATTCAATTGGAGCGGAAAAGGGCATGTGATGAGCATAAAAAAGGCTTGCCAATGCAAGCCTTTGTATGAGGTAAAATACGTAAATTTTTAAAATTATACGCTGTAGTACATGTCGAACTCAACTGGGTGAGTCGTCATGTTGAGTTTCTCAACTTCTTCAGACTTGAGCGCAATGTATGCATCAATGCTGTCGTCAGACATAACGCCACCAGCAGTTAAGAACTCACGGTCGGCATCAAGTGCAGCAAGTGCTTCTTCCAGTGAAGATGCCACGGTAGGGATTGCTGCCGCTTCTTCGGCTGGTAAGTCATATAAGTCTTTATCCGCCGCATCGCCAGGGTGGATCTTGTTCTTGATTCCGTCAAGACCAGCCATCAACATAGCCGTAAATGCTAGGTATGGGTTAGCCGTTGGATCAGGGAAGCGAACTTCAATACGACGTGCGCGGTCAGACGTTACGAACGGGATACGGATTGATGCAGAGCGGTTACGTGCAGAGTATGCCAACATAACAGGTGCTTCAAAACCAGGAACCAAACGCTTGTAAGAGTTAGTCGACGCGTTAGCAAATGCGTTGATTGCTTTAGCGTGCTTGATGATACCGCCGATATAGAATAAAGCATCTTCAGAAAGGCCAGCATACGCATCACCGGCGAAGATGTTTTTGCCATCCTTGCTGATGGATTGGTGACAGTGCATACCAGAACCGTTATCGCCAACTAATGGCTTAGGCATAAAGGTAGCTGTTTTACCGTACGCATCCGCAACATTGTGCACTACATACTTGTAGATTTGGATTTCGTCCGCTTTCTTAACCATAGTGTTAAATAAGCAAGCGATTTCGTTTTGGCCAGCTGTTGCCACTTCGTGGTGATGCGCTTCAACCGTTAAGCCCATTTCTTCCATTACTAAGCACATTGCTGCACGAATATCGTGTGCAGAATCGACTGGTGGTACTGGGAAGTAACCGCCTTTAACGCCTGGACGGTGACCTTTGTTGCCGCCTTCAAACTCAGCACCTGAGTTCCATTTGGCTTCTGGGTCATCGATTGCGTAGAAAGAACCGGCCATATCAGTGTGGAAAGTCACGTCGTTGAATAAAAAGAACTCTGGCTCTGGACCAAACAATACTGTATCACCGATACCCGTTGATTTAAGATACTCTTCAGCACGACGAGCAATAGAGCGTGGGTCGCGGTCATAGCCTTGCATCGTGGTTGGCTCAAGAATGTCACAGCGAATGTTTACTTGAGTTTCTTCTGCAAATGGGTCTACAACCAGGGTTTCAGGATCTGGCATAAGAATCATGTCTGATTCGTTAATCCCTTTCCAACCAGCAATGGATGAACCATCGAACATCTTGCCTTCTTCGAAGAAATCTTCGTCGATTTGGTGGGTTGGAATAGAAACGTGCTGTTCTTTACCTTTAGTGTCTGTAAAACGAAGATCAACAAATTTTGCTTCGCTTTCCTTGATCAGTTCTAACGCCTTCTCAATTGACATTCTTTTCTCCAATAGTCTTTCAAAAATAAACACAAATTCTTGGGTGATCGCACCCTACGACAGGACTTGCAGTAAGCGGTTTGTCATGTAGCACAATCTAAGCAATAATTATACCAAGTAGTAAGCCTTCAGTTTTTAAGGCTTACATGAGGTCACTTGCGAAAAATATGATGAGTTTAACCTTTGATTGCACGGAATTGGTGCAAAATGTATCAGATTGGTGCAAGAGCGGTTGAGTTGTTGCTTAGTTCGATAATGTAGACAAAAAATCCAATAATTACTATACGACCCATGTCGAAGATTTACCAGAAATTCATAAAACATTAACAAACATTTAGCCGGGATTTATTCGCTTATTTGTACGAATCCCTGTACAATCCGCGCACACGAAATTGGGACAGGCCCATTTTCGCCCGTTATTGATAGAGAGTTAAACCATGTCTGCAACTCAGACCGCACTAGATAAGTTACGCAATATCGCAATTATTGCCCACGTTGACCACGGCAAGACCACACTCGTCGACAAACTATTACAGCAATCCGGCACGTTAGAGAGCCGAGGCGATTCTGAAGAACGCGTCATGGACTCCAATGACATCGAAAAAGAACGTGGCATCACGATCCTTGCAAAGAACACCGCGATTAATTATAACGATTACCGAATTAACATTGTAGACACTCCAGGACACGCCGACTTTGGTGGTGAAGTAGAGCGCGTTATGTCGATGGCAGACTCGGTACTATTACTAGTTGATGCCCAAGAAGGCCCAATGCCACAAACGCGTTTTGTGACACAAAAAGCGTTTGCTCAAGGTTTGAAGCCGATTGTTGTTATCAATAAAATTGACAAGCCGGGCGCCCGCCCAGATTGGGTGATGGATCAAGTATTCGATTTGTTCGATAACTTAGGTGCAACCGACGAACAACTTGATTTTGATGTGGTCTATGCCTCAGCGTTAAATGGATGGGCATCTATGGATGCAGAAGAGCAGGGCGAAGATATGACTGCGTTATTTGACGCCATCATTGAAAAAGTTGCTCCGCCAGCTGCGGACCCGGAAGGCGCTTTCCAAATGCAAATTTCTCAGCTTGATTACAACTCCTACTTAGGTGTTATCGGTGTAGGCCGTGTCAAGCGTGGTTCAGTTAAGCCAAATCAGCAAGTAACGATTGTAAGTGCGGATGGCAAAACTCGCAATGGCAAAGTTGGGATCATTCAAGGTTATTTAGGGCTTGAACGTCATGAAGTGCCAAATGCTTCTGCAGGCGATATCATTGCCATCACGGGTTTAGGTGAGTTAAAAATCTCTGACACCGTTTGTGATGTTAATGCGGTTGAGGCACTTCCTCCTTTATCGGTTGATGAGCCAACGGTGACTATGACGTTCCAAGTCAATACCTCTCCGTTTGCAGGCAAAGAAGGTAAATACGTTACTTCTCGTAATATCCTGGAGCGTTTGGAGACTGAACTTGTGCACAACGTTGCTCTGCGCGTTGAAGAAACGGGTGACCCAGACAAATTCCGCGTATCTGGCCGTGGTGAACTGCACTTGGGAATTTTGATTGAAAATATGCGTCGTGAAGGCTATGAATTAGCCGTGTCACGCCCAGAAGTTATCTTGCGAGAAATTGAAGGTGAATTGCAAGAGCCATTTGAAACGTTGACGATTGACTGTGAAGAAGCGCATCAGGGCTCTATTATGGAACAGTTAGGGATCCGTAAAGCGGAACTCCGCGATATGGCACCGGATGGTAAAGGCCGTATTCGAATGGATTTCATTGTACCTTCGCGGGGCTTGATTGGTTTCCAAACCGAATTTATGACGTTAACCTCAGGTTCTGGTTTGTTGTACCACACGTTTGACCACTACGGCCCACACAAGGGTGGTGAAATCGGCCAACGTAAGAATGGAGTATTGATTGCCAATGCTGCGGGTAAGGCATTGACCAATGCATTATTTAACTTACAAGAACGCGGTCGTTTGTTTATCGGTCACGGTGTTGAAGTGTACGAAGGTATGATCATCGGTATTCACAGTCGTGACAACGACCTGACAGTCAACGCACTTAAAGGCAAGCAGCTGACTAACGTTCGTGCGTCGGGCACAGATGAAGCGCAAACGCTTGTTCCGCCGGTTCAGATGACGCTTGAGCAAGCGCTTGAGTTCATTGATAATGATGAATTAGTAGAGGTGACGCCAGAAAGCATTCGTATTCGCAAGAAGTTACTTACTGAAAGCGATCGTAAACGTGCTGCTCGTAGCAAGGATTAATTAGTTAATTGATTATCAACAAAAGCCACTTCAAATGAAGTGGCTTTTTGTTAACTAAGCAAGCCAAGCTTCTTTATCTTGGCTCTAAGCAAATTCAGCAACATAATTGCCCCACAAACTTATGCCATCATTAGGTAGAGTAAACTGAATTCCTGGATGTATATCATGTGGTTGATGGCAATAGATTCAGATTTACTCCTCAACCGTGAAACTATCCCAGTCTTTATATGTTGCTCTACGCTCAATCCCGGTGCTGATGTCAAGTTCCACA
Source organism: Alteromonadaceae bacterium (assembly GCA_014872805.1). Taxonomy (GTDB): domain Bacteria; phylum Pseudomonadota; class Gammaproteobacteria; order Enterobacterales; family Alteromonadaceae; genus Opacimonas. Next base: position 77,447 of record WKFN01000002.1, on the reverse strand, counting down.
CTCACCGCCAGTGACGGATCGGCAGCGAGCACATCACCCACAGCAACCAAGATCAAATCCGCGGCACTATCTGCTTCAGTATCACCGCAGCGAAACTGCCAATCACCTTCGCCATCACGCACCACTTCCAATACACTTGCGCCATCTAGCACATGAGGGCAGACGAAAACACCGAAATCCGGACGAAATTGTTTTTTCTTCACACCGCGTTTTGCCATTTTGAACTATCACTTTTGGATTGAAAAGATTACACTCATATATTAACAAAAACGACTGACAAACCGCAAAGAGAAGCTATGTACAACTTTGATGAACGAATTAATCGCGAAGGCACTTTTTCATGTAAATGGGAAAAATACAAAGGCACCGATATCTTGCCAATGTGGATTGCTGATACCGAGTTCAAAGTTGCCCCTGCGATTCAAGATGCTTTGCGTGAATCTGTTGAACACGGGGTCTTTGGCTATCATATACCGGCTCAATATGAGCCAGCTAATCAAGCGGTAGTTGACTGGTGCAAAAAAGCCTACGACTGGGATATTCAGGCAAACTGGATTGTTTGGACACCTGGGGTTTGTCCAGGATTTAATATTGCAATCAAAGCGCTATGTGAACCTGGCGATCATGTGATTATACAAACTCCTAACTACCCGCCAATTCTTGCTGCACCAAGCATTAATCAATGTGAAGCAGTGCACATTGATACCGTATGGGAAGGTGGTCAATGGCATCTGGATTTTACTGCATTAGAAGAAGCGGCGGCACACCCAAAAGCCAAAATTATGGTCTTGTGTAATCCAATGAACCCAGTTGGCAGAGTCCTATCTCAAGAGGAGATTGGCCAAATTGCGCAAATCTGTGATACCCACGATGTGGTGCTATGCAGCGACGAAATCCATTGTGACTTGATCTTAGATGACGTGCCTCATCACCCAGCAGGTAAACAACCATCACTCACAGAGCAAAGTATTACCCTGATGGCACCAAACAAGACCTTCAATATTGCAGGATTGGGTGCTGCCTATGCGATCATCCCTAACGCAAGTTTGCGTCACAAATTTAACTTAGCATTGCGCGGTCATGTGCCTTGGGTAAATTTGATGGGTTTAGTTGCAACCACGGCTGCATTGACCAAATGCGATGCTTGGTTAGCGGCACAAAAGCAATATTTACGAGGTAATCGAGATTATCTAGTTGAGGCAATCAATCAAATTGAAGGCTTAAAAGCACATACCCCAGAAGCAACCTTTTTATTGTGGGTTGACGCGTCAGGCTTAGGTGTTGAGGATGTTCAAAAATGGGCAGAAGCCAAAGGCGTAGGCCCTTCGCCAGGAAGGGACTTCAATTTGGCAAGTTGCTTTAGACTCAATTATGGGGTGAGTCGTTCCATGCTTGAAGACGTTGTCGCTCGACTAAAAGCTTGAAATGTTCGTTGATAGACAAGGCTAAATAGGCTTAACGACTGCCAAAATTACAATGGCTAACAAGACCAAAACAGGCGCTTCATTTAAGAAACGATAGAACTTAGGTGAACGAATATTTTGGTCTTTAGCCAAGTCCTGCATTATTTTGTACAAGTATCCATAATAGCCATATAGACCGATCAACAGAATTAATTTGATGTGCAGCCAGGTTGAAGCAGCAAACCAACTCATTCCATATACTTTGATAAGCCATATACCAAAGACCAAAGTTAATATGGCAAAAGGCAATACAAAGAACCACAGTCTGCGTTGCATAACTTTCAACGTATCACGGGTTTCCTGAGAGCGACTTTCTGCAAAATAGATAAATAAACGCGGCAGATAAAAAATACCAGCCATCCAAGCAACCATAAAAAATATATGAAATGCTTTTAACCATAATATTGTCATATTGAATCCCAATGAATCATTTAGTATTGCTGCTTGAACAGGTAACGGTGAAGATTTTCCCAGTGTATCACACCTATGGGTTGAATCTGAGCTGGATCGATAATTAAGGCACTCCCATCGCGGGAGATTTTGAGAACATCATACACTTCAGCTAGCGTTGCCTGATACGTAAAGCGTGGAGCAGCATTGTCTAAGTCTAGCTTGTCTTCGCTCTCGTCTAACGGTTGCATCAGTGCCATGACGCCGGTTTTTTGTAAACTTTGTGTGATTGCAGACTGTTGGTAACTCATTCCCAAAAATTCTAGCTGACTGATAAAAATAGAACGATTTTTAAATAATTGACTCGAGACGACGTAACTAGGAACGATTACAAGTATAGCTGGAAGGACAATATCGGGTGCGTAAGATAACTCCATCACAGCAGACAGCGCAGCCAGAGGAGCGTGCAGAACGGAAGTGAGCATACCTGCTAAACCCAATAGCATGAACGTATCCATAAATTGCGCAGAGCCATTGATATCAGTTAATGCAGTGGCTGCAATTGCCCCACAATAAATTCCTATAATCATGACTGGTCCAATTATGCCACCAGGGATCCCAAGCCCAATTGCAACGCATCCTAAAATGAATTTGGCACATATAATTGCGATGAGAATCGATAACCCAGGTTCATTCATGAATAGTTGACTAATTTGATTAAACTCAGCGCCGAGAGCCTCTGGCACCACAACGCCGATAGCCCCTGTTATGCAGGCAGCAAGTGAAAAGCGTTGCCACATTGAAAGCCTATGTCCAGCGTGTAATATGGCCATTAACTGTCGATTAAAAAGCGACGCAAGAGCGCCTAACAAACAGCCAAAGCCAATCAGATAAGCATACATCCAGCCGTCGATTTGGGCAAAATCAAGAAAAAGCAAAGCCGTTCCATCCCCAAAAACCGTTCGAGAAATTACCGAGCCAACCGCTGCTGCCAGCATTACTGGAATAAACACATGGATCCGGTACTCACGCAAAATCACCTCCATAACAAACAACACAGCAGCAAATGGCGTGTTAAAAGAGGCAGCAATACCAGCAGCAATACCGCAACCAGAAAGGATCCGAATAGCATTAAATGGAAGCTTTAACCCCTGCCCAATAAATGATGTACCTGCAGCACCCAAATGGACAGAAGGCCCTTCACGACCCACAAAAAAACCGCTAGCAAGAGCAAAAATACCACCAAAAAACTGATTTATTGTGGTGCGCCAGGGAATAATGCCGTACTCGGTTTTAACGCGATGTAAGACATAAGGAATACCCAAGCGATAGTGTTCAAAACCAGTTAAATAAGCGACACAAAAGATCCCAAGAACCCCCAAAAATGGCAGTGCAAAGCGCTCATACCATGCAAGATGAGCGTATAGCCCAATCTCGCCGAGTAAAAACAATTGTATGCCTTCAAACGCTAAACGAAATAAAACGATCACACATGCAGCACAGACTCCTGATAACACTGCGAGCAAACACAGTTGCCAAGTGGTTTTGGGGTAAGATAATACTTTTCTTAGCAGGTACAACGACATGCATGTGGGTCAGATTAGTGTAGAATGTCCAGATTGTATCATACTGTTTATTTTTTAGGTTTGATTTTGATGGTTGACGAAACAGACGCCAAAACTTCTAAGCAATGGTTGAAGAGGTTGCTAATTGCCGGCGTATTTTTATTCTTGGGGTACACAGTTGCTGATTTTGAAGCTGCATCTTTGCGTGCTACCGTATCACAACAGCAAGGAACACTCAGTCATGCTTTGGCTGAAAATTCAACCTTAAAAGAACGAATTGCCGCTTTAGAGGTGCAACTATCAATATTGAAACACAACCCAAATGAAGCGGTAATTCAACAGTTGCTCGCAGAGCAACAAACCTTGAAACAGCAACTGGAACTGTATCAACAAGTACTAAATGTGGATGAAGCTAAGCGCTACCTCAATATCCACACGGTCTCCATTAAACCGGTTACTGAACTTAATACATATTCTTTGAGTTTGCTGTTGTTACAAGGTAGAGCCATTAAGTCAGTGATCAATGGCGATTTGAATATTGTGCTTGAAGGTGTGAATGCAGGCGAGCCTCAAATGCACAACTTAGCGGATTTGCTATCCCAAAGTGTGGACGTGGCGACGGCTAATAGCCCGTTGCGTTTCAGGTATCAGTATTTTTTAGATTTGGCTTATACGTTTAGTCTGCCAGACGGCTTTGAACCTCAAAAATTAACTATTACGAGTGATGTATATCAATGGAAAACCAAGCGAGAAAGCGTTGAAAAAGCGTACCTTTGGCTTGAAATACTTGATGAAAATACTCAAGTATTAGATAATAACGACATATAAATTTTAGGGATTGACTATGACAGTTGAAACGGCTTTGCCGATAGAATTTTCTGACGCAGCGGCTCAGAAAGTCAAAACACTGATTGACGAAGAAAATAATCCAGAACTAAAACTAAGAGTATATGTTACTGGAGGTGGTTGCTCAGGGTTCCAGTATGGTTTCACGTTCGATGAAAAAGTTAACGAAGGTGATATGACAATTGAAAAAGAATCAGTGACACTGGTTGTAGATCCAATGAGCTTACAGTATTTAGTAGGCGGCACAGTAGATTATATAGAAGGTTTAGAAGGCTCAAGATTTTTGGTCAATAATCCCAATGCAACAACAACCTGTGGCTGCGGCTCAAGCTTTTCAATTTAACTTTTTATAACCCCATGGGGTGGGTGCTGTAGCCACCTCATTTTGGGTATCAAACTCCACTCTAAAGACGAACCCATCACGGCTTAATTGATAGCTCACTTTGTCAGGATAAACAAAAAAAGACCATACATTGGTCACACTTTGCGGATAACCAAGCTCAAGTAACATTTGTTGACTATAATTATCTACAGGAAAATCTTGCCTGTATTCGGAGCCAGCATTTTGGGTAATACCGCCGTACATAGTCAAGTAGCTGTGGGTACCATCGGGATTGCGGTGGTCATGCTTTAAGCCTATGCCAAATGGCGTTCGGCTAATTATCCAGGTGCGTGAGTGATCTTCACCAACGTGAAATGGGATGTAAATTGTATTTTCATCACAGGTGCGGACATGCATCAGCAGAGTCTGTCCAGAAAATCGTTCGGATTCAGAAGTATCTGCGACCAATTTACCAGAGAAGGTTTTCCCGCACAAAGATTGCAGCTTGGTAAAAAACACATTATGCGTATTATGATTAATAACAGCATACGGGAGCTGTTCTGGATACTGCATTGGAGTATTGGTTTTGCTCAAAGGGCTAGCAATGATAGAGCCAGCGACAAAAATTGAGGTCATCAAACCAAACTTGAACAATCTTTTCATTAATATCCCTTCTTCCAATTTACTTGATATTTGAGTGGAGCACGTAAAAAGAAACGTTGTAAATTTTGTTCAAATATCTCAAAGACCCATTCAGGTTTTGACGTCGCAGCCGTGTGTTGAGTTAAGAGTATTTGTGGATGTTTCCAAAATGGATGTCCTTTTGGTAATGGTTCTTCCATTGTCACATCCAATACCGCTTTGCCTATCTTGCCGAGTTTTAGCGCGTAAAGTAAATCATTATCATCGATAACGCTACCACGCCCAGCATTAATGAACAAAGTATTAGGTTGCATCGAATGAATAAATTCTTTGTCGATAAAGCCATTCGTTCTTTTCGAGTCAGGCAACAAATTGAGAATGATGTCTGCCTGTTGAGCAAAGATACATTTGTCGACACTGGCCTCTACAGGAATTTTGGGATAACCAAAAATATTTCGACCATCGCTATTTAGAGCAACCAGTTTGAGTCCCAGCGCTTGTAATGGCACGATCATGCCGTGCGCAATATCGCCAAAACCCATGATCCCCAGTGTTTTATCCGATAAAAGTTGCATAATAGGAGGTTGCCATGATTTTTGTTGTTGTAGAGCCTGCATTTTGTCAACATGGCGACAGTGGTGCAAAATATATGTCAATACGTATTCAGTCATAGCTTGGCTGAATATCCCTTTTGCGCCGGTCAAAAAATAATCATTCCGTCCGGTTTGAATTAACGGCGAATTTCCAGCCCAGGTCGATTGACACCATTGGAGATGGGCTAAAGTATCGATCACTTCTGCACCCAAGCCAGGGTCAGTCAGCAAAATTTGTGTGCGAGACTGGAATAGCGCCTTAGGGTCAGTACTCACTATATCGAGCTGCACGTCGTGGTGCTCTACAATGCTAGAGTCAGTAAATAATTCGGCATACTTTGCGGCATCTCTCGATAAAATACTGATAAATTTAGGCATAAATAGTTATGGCAAAACTCGCGCACCTAATACGGTTGCACGAGAGGCTCCGGTAACGTTGGGACAATTACTATTAAGTGTAGCATCATAACAATAGGCTAACCACGCGAATGCCATAGCCTCAATGGCATCAGAATTGTTCAATACTTTACAAACAGACTGATAAGTGTGGCAACTTACCGTTAATCGCTGACACAAAGCATGATTTCGAGCGCCACCACCACACAAATAAACGCTAACTCCTGAACTTAGCCAAGGGGCTAAAGCTGATATAATTGTCGTGACGGTAAGGGATAAAAGTGTCGCTTGCACATCTTCTGAGCGCTCCTCTCCGGAAATGCGCTGTTTTATCCAGTCTAAGTTAAAGACTTCTTTACCCGAGCTTTTAGGAGGTGGTTTGGAGAAATAAGGGTCCTTTAGCATCTTCTGTAGTAAGTTCGGAAGCACATTACCACTTTTACTCCAAGCGCCGTCACGATCGAAACGTTGTATTGCTGATGGGTGATGGTATTGATACCATGCATCGAGAAGAGCATTCGCAGGTCCCGTATCAAAGCCAACCAGTCCGCCTTTTTGTAAGACGGTTACATTAGCAATACCACCAAGATTAATCAGGATCTGACTAGCGTCTTTGGCGATAGGAGATACCGATGCCAAATTTTGCATTAGAGCGTGGTGAAAAGGCGGAACTAAAGGCGCGCCTTGACCACCCAAAGCAATGTCTTTGCTGCGAAAGTCATAAATCACCGGTAATCCCGTGAGACTCGCCACTGTATGCGCATCGCCAATTTGTATTGTAAAAGCGTGAGGAGGGGATGGACGATGTCGAATCGTTTGTCCATGTAGGCCAATCCCTTTGATCTGAGATTTATCAATAGCATGGTTTTGGATAAATTGATTTACCGCTTCTGCATAACATTCGCCAAGACGTCGATGCAGCCTCCCCATTAATTCCACCTCGTTGTCAGAAGAAATAAATAGCGATTCAATTTGACTGACGCATTCTGTAGGAAAGGGAAACTCTTGATATGCGGCAAGTGTGATACGCCACTGTGGAAGATGTTCTATATCGCACAGAGCAATGTCAATACCATCGACACTGGTACCTGACATAATTCCTATATAAAGCGACATACTTATAAAGACGCTAACATTATGCGTTTATTGTTGGCAAGACGGGCAATTTGCTGTTCTGCGTAGTCAAAAAACTCAGCTTTTTGCGATTCGTCAATTGGCGCAGCTTTGGGCAGTTTTACTGTACGCGGATTGCGATGGACTCCGTCAACTAAAAACTCATAATGCAGATGTGCACCCGTTACCATTCCAGTTCTGCCTAGCGTACCTATGGTTTGTCCTTGTTTCACGCTTTGGCCTTTTTTGACTTTTTTGGTGTGCAAATGCAAATACTTTGTCATGTAGCGATCACCGTGTTGAATAAACACATAGTTGCCGTTAAACCGATTATACCCAGCTTCGACAACTCGGCCTTTTCCAGCAGAAACAATCGGTGTACCGACCGGCGCAACGTAATCAACCCCACGGTGAGGCTTAATTCGCTTTTGTACTGGATGAAAACGCTTTGGATTAAAATTGGAACTCACATAGCGGAAGTTCACTGGGGCGCGTAAGAAACTTTTTTTCATACTGCGCCCAGAGTCACTGTAATAACTGCCATCGCTATGTCGCACAGCAATAAAGCTTTCACCTTGATTAACAAATTCAGCCGCCACAATATTACCTTCGTCAATCCATTCTCCGTTAATGAAAAGTTGCTCGTAGGCAACATTGAAGGTATCACCGGAGCGGATCTCCATAGCAAAATCGATATCCCAGCCAAAAATATCAGCCAGTTCCATAATTTTGTTGTCGGACAGACCTGCTTTTACCCCTGCATGCCAAAAAGATGAGGTGATTGTGCCTTGAGCAAAAAATAACCTAGCTTCAACCTCTTGAGTTTCGATGATTGACGTATAATCCGAATCGGTTTGTCGATTGATGACAAGAGTTTCTTGATTGGAAATAGGATAGCGAATGACATTGATCTTGCCACGAGGATCAAATTCTAGTTGGAGAGTATCTCCAGGACGCATTTTAAGGAGTTGTTCGACACCTTTACCTTTCGCGTTACTGACATAATAAGTGTCTGAGGCACTTAAATTTAGACGTTGAAAGATTTTGGCTAAATTATCACCTGGACGAACGGTAACCTCAGTGATATCGCTATGAATTAACGCTGGATGGAGTTGTTGCGACGTGACTTGTAAGTTAACAGGGTAAGCAATCCCCGGCTCTAAGAGGCTAGAAGTGGTATGCTTTGAGGCGTCGGCACTAAAAATAGATGAAGTGATTAAAATCAGAACAAATACCGTAAGTACCACAATCGATATACGATGGGGTTTGGGTAATGTTTTTAATGTCTTGGTTACCACAAATCACCTCAATTTGAGCTTGCAGCCCTAAGAATACATGGCTTTAGACTAATATTCTAGTCGCGATATTGAAATGCTACGCCCCCTTTGAGTTTAGATATGCGCAGCTAATGCTTATTTATCATACCTTATGGGTTTTAATCTCTAGCATAGCTAAGTAAAATATTAGTTAAATTTAGGATTAATTGGAACTTACCGATGGCTACTTGGCAAGACGCATTAGCTGAAATAAAACGCGGTGCAGATGATATTCTGCTCGAAGATGAATTAAAAGAACGCCTGCAAAGTGGCAAACCTTTGACGATAAAAGCCGGCTTTGACCCTACCGCGCCTGATTTGCACCTTGGCCATACAGTGCTAATCAACAAATTACGCACATTCCAAGACTTAGGTCACAATGTTGTATTCTTAATTGGTGATTTTACGGGCATGATCGGCGATCCTACAGGTAAGAATGTCACGAGAAAGCCGTTGACTAGAGACGAGGTTTTAGCGAACGCTGAAACATATCAAACTCAGGTATTCAAGATCCTCGACCCAGCCAAAACCCAAGTGCGTTTTAATTCTGAATGGATGGAAGAAGTGGGAGCGGCGGGCATGATTAAGCTTGCTGCATCACAAACGGTTGCGCGAATGTTAGAACGAGATGACTTTAAAAAGCGCTACGCCAACGGTCAGCCAATTGCGATCCATGAATTTTTATACCCTCTTGTGCAAGGTTGGGACAGTGTGGCTCTTGAAGCAGATGTAGAGCTTGGGGGGACCGACCAACGCTTCAATCTACTGATGGGCCGTGAATTACAAAAATCACAAGGCCAAACCCCACAATGTGTCCTAATGATGCCTTTGCTTGAAGGTCTTGATGGCGTGCAAAAGATGTCTAAATCGCTGAATAATTACATAGGGATAACGGATGCTCCGAACGATATGTTTGGCAAAGTCATGTCTATTTCAGATGATTTAATGTGGCGCTATTACGATTTGTTGAGCTTTAAACCGATTGCGTATATTGATGAGCTGAAGGCCAAGGTTGCCGGTGGTACCAATCCTCGCGATATAAAAATTGAATTAGCCAAAGAGCTCATCGCGCGTTTTCACGATGATACTGCGGCTGAATCTGCGCATCTGGATTTTATTCAGCGTTTTCAAAAGAATGCTATTCCAGATGAGATGCCTGAGTTTGAGTTTGCGTTAGAGGGGGAAATAGGTCTTGCACAGTTACTCAAACAAGCTGAATTAGTTGCCTCCACATCAGATGCCATGCGCATGGCGAAACAGGGCGCAGTCAAAATTGACGGTGAGAAGGTTTCTGATCCGAAACTGTCGATTACAGATAAAGGCCAAGCTGTTTATCAAGTCGGTAAGCGTAAGTTCGCTCGAATTACCCTTGTTTAATCTATAGTCTAGCTTCGATGCACAGTTTCTCGAGTGCATCGAGTACCCTAGGGGTAAAGCGATGCATTTTATCGGGGTCGGTTGCAATAATTTTAGGCTGATAAACCTCTTTGTGCGTTGTCCAAAAACGTTCTATTACACTTGCTTTTTCCCCAGTTGCAGCAATAACCAGTGGTGCTTGTTCATGTAATACCGAACTCAATGAAACTTGAGGATAGGGCATAGGCAGTGATGCAAAAACATGTGAAAGGCCGCATTGTGCAATTAAATCGGTAACCCATGCACCAGCACCAACAGTTTGCAGTGGTTTTGACCAGCTGTAGTAAAACACATCAATGCGCTCTTCGTCTGAAAATCGCGCTTTAAATTTTTTTATGTCGTTGCGAAACTTTTGAGCTAAGCTCTCTGCAATTGGGCTGTCAATAAACTCACCAATGTCCTCTATTTGTTTGGCGATATCATCTAATGAATTAATTTCTACACTCAATATATTTAAACCCATAGCGTTAAGTTTTGCGATATCTTGAGGATTATTACCGTTGAACCAGGCCAAAATATGAGTAGGTTGTAATTTGATAATTTGTGTCGTGTTGATGCCTCGATAGTTTGCCACTGTGGGCAAACTGGTGACGAATTCTGGGTAATTTGATGCCTCGCTCACCGCAATCAGTGAATCACTTTTCTCTAGTAAATCGACAATTTCAGCTAAGTGGGGGGCAAGTGTAATAATACGCTGTTTTGCTGCCAGCGCATCAGGCAAATATATGAATATTATAACAACTAACATAATCAGAGTTTTCATATACCTGCGATGCCTAAACAAATAATGATTAAAATTGAGGTTTATCAGTGATTTTGTATTAAGCCTAGCACGATTTGCGCAGAGTGCTTTGCAGCGAGTGGTAAATATTCTTCAAATGTCATTGTAGAAGCTTTATTGGCGTGGTCAGAGATAGCACGGATGACTAAACATTCTGTTTTTAGGATATGGCAGACCTGAGCTATCGCAGCGCCTTCCATTTCTACCGCAACGGCATTTGGAAACTGAGTCATCAATGTGGCTGATTGTTCATCAGTACCGATAAAAGCATCCCCACTGATAATCAGACCTTGCATACCCTGGATCCCAATTTGTTTAACTTGACTAAGGGCTTGCGTATGCCAGTCGTTTTGCATCTCAAAGACTGCAGGCATCCCAGCAGGTTGTCCTAGTTCGTAGCCAAAATGTGTCAGGTTAACATCATGCTGGATAAGCTTGGTGGCTACCACAATATCACCTACGTTTAATTCTGGTGCAAAACCACCCGCAGAACCACTATTTATAACCAGGTCTGGAGAGTATGCCTGAATCAATATTCCTGTGGCTAGGGCCGCTGCGACTTTGCCTATGCCACAACGTGCGACAAAGACCTCATGTCCATTAATACTTCCCGAGTAAACTTCTAGGTGTTGTACCTGTGCATTCGTCTTGTTTTCCAATTGTTGTAAATAAGTTTGGATTTCTTCATCCATTGCGCCAAGAATCAAAAATTTCATCGTACTAGAAGCCCATAATAATTAAAGCCTGCTAGGAAGCAGGCTTGAATAAGAAGGAATGAAGGTTACACCAGAGGAAGTTCTTTCGCAAGGTGTTATACACCCATGTAATCCATGATGCCTTCAGCAGCCTTGCGCCCCTCCGCAATAGCCGTGACCACTAAGTCTGAACCACGAACCATGTCACCTCCTGAGAAGATCTTCGGATTTGACGTCTGGAAAGGATATTGACCGTGCTCTGGAGCCCGGACTCGACCTTTCTCGTCCAAAATAATACCAAACTCACCAAACCAATTTGCCGGTGATGGAGAGAAACCAAACGCTATAACTACTGCGTCTGCTTCCATGACAAACTCCGAACCTTCAACCTGCACAGGACGTCTGCGACCAGCTTCGTCCGGTTCGCCCATCTCGGTACGAACAAAACGCACACCTATCGCATTACCATCAGCATCCACTTCGATGTCTAAAGGCATTACGTTGAATTCAAAGTTCACGCCTTCTTCTTTGGCATTGACCACTTCACGACGTGAACCGGGCATACTTTCTTCATCTCGGCGGTAAGCACAGGTCACATGAGCTGCGTTTTGGCGAATAGACGTTCTCACACAGTCCATCGTGGTATCACCACCGCCTAGCACGACGACTTTCTTGCCTTGCATGTCGATATATTGACTCGGATCAGTCTCGGTACCCATTACACGACGAGTGTTGGCAACCAAGAACGGTAATGCATCGTACACACCTTGAGCAGATTCATTATCAAATCCACCTTTCATAGATGTGTAAGTGCCCATACCAAGGAACACGGCATCGTATTCAGCAAGCAGATCAGCAAATGGAATATCTTTACCAATTTCAGTATTTAACCTAAATTCAACGCCCATCTCGGTAAAGATTTGACGGCGGAGTGTTACCACGTCTTTTTCGAGTTTAAATGACGGAATACCGAAGGTGAGTAATCCACCAATCTCTTCATATTTATCAAATACAATCGGTTTAACGCCGTTACGGACTAAGATATCCGCACATGCTAATCCCGCTGGACCTGCACCAACAATAGCGACGCGTTTATCCGTCCAGACCACATCAGACATATCAGGGCGCCAGCCCATTTTGAATGCGGTATCGGTGATGTATTTTTCAATACTGCCAATAGTTACCGCACCAAAATCATCATTCAGTGTACACGCACCCTCACACAAGCGGTCTTGAGGACAGACTCGTCCACACACTTCAGGTAATGAATTCGTTTGGTGCGACAATTCTGCGGCTTCAAGGATCTTGCCTTCGTTTGCCAGTGCAAGCCACTGAGGAATATAGTTGTGCACGGGGCACTTCCATTCACAATATGGGTTACCACAATCGAGACAGCGATCAGCTTGCCCCTCTGTTTGCGATTGACTCAAAGGCTGATAGATTTCAGCGAATTCTTCTTTGCGCACAGTGATCGGTTTTTTGGGCGGATCGATACGTGCAACATCAACAAATTGGTATACATTTTTAGCCATTTTTTACCTCAATTAATTACTGTGCTTGAACGCGAAGTTCGGCACTGGAGCGGCTAATATGCCCCAATAAATTTTTAACATCACTGGTCTTAGGTTTGATCAGTCTAAATTGATGCATAACCTCGGCAAAGTTCGACAACAATGCTAGAGAGTGCTCAGAACCGGTCAATTCATAGTGTTGATTAATTAATCCACGCAAGTGCTCAGACAAAATTCCTTTATCGGCAATGCTTAGAATATCGACCAACTCTGGGTTTACTCGATGTTCGATATCATCGTGTTCATTGAGGATGTAAGCAAAGCCACCAGTCATACCAGCACCAAAGTTGACGCCGACACTCCCTAATACAGCAACGATACCTCCGGTCATATATTCACAACCGTTATCGCCGATGCCTTCAACTACAGCGATAGCCCCTGAGTTACGCACAGCAAAGCGCTCTCCGGCACGTCCTGCGGCAAATAGATGTCCTCCAGTTGCACCGTACAAACACGTATTGCCCATAATTGCACTGTTGTGAGCATCGAAGGTCACCTTAGCAGGCGGAGCGATAACTAATCTACCGCCTGTCATACCTTTACCAACATAGTCATTGGCATCACCGGTAAGAGTCATATTTAAGCCACCTGCATTCCAGACACCAAAACTCTGTCCTACTGTACCGGTTAAATTGACTTGTACCGGATAGTCTTCGCCATCATGGTTACCGTGAATACTTGCAATAAACCCTGAAAGTGTGGCCCCAACCGAACGGTCGGTGTTGCGCACTGGGTAATTCAGTGTGATTGCACGTTTTGCTTCAACCGCGGCCTGGGCATCTTTTAGCATGGTTAAGTTTAACTCACCCTTGTCTAAAGGTGCGTTCGTCACTTCAGAACAGAATAACTTTGTATGATCTGCCGCTTCTGGTTTGTGCAGCAACGGAGACAGATCCAAACGAGCTTGTTTGGCTGTTTGTCCATCCATCATGGCTAATAGCTCTGTACGGCCTATTAGATCTTCAAACTTGCGTACACCCATCATTGCCATGATTTCACGAATTTCCTGAGCGATGAACTTGAAATAGTTCATCACCATTTCTGGCAACCCAATAAAATAGTTGTCACGCAAGCTCTTATCTTGAGTCGCAACACCCGTTGCACAATTGTTTAAGTGGCAAATTCGTAAGTATTTACAGCCCAATGCGACCATTGGACCTGTTCCAAAACCAAAGCTCTCAGCACCTAAAAGACCAGCTTTAACTACGTCTAAGCCTGTTTTTAAACCACCATCAGTTTGTACTCGTACTTTGTGGCGTAGACCATTCTCAATTAACGCTTGTTGCGTTTCGGCAAGTCCTAACTCAAAAGGACTGCCCGCATATTTTACTGATGTCAGAGGTGATGCACCCGTACCGCCGTCGTAACCAGATATGGTAATCAAGTCAGCATACGCTTTGGCAACACCTGTTGCGATGGTACCTACGCCTGGTTCTGATACCAGTTTGACTGAGATCAGGGCTTTCGGATTAACTTGTTTTAGGTCAAAGATCAGCTGAGCCAAATCTTCAATCGAATAAATATCGTGATGCGGTGGAGGAGAAATCAAGGTCACTCCAGGTACTGAAAAACGCAGTTCAGCAATGTATTTGTTGACCTTATCACCAGGTAACTGCCCCCCTTCACCGGGTTTTGCACCTTGGGCGACTTTTATCTGAATGACCGTGGCATTCATTAAATAATGCGGGGTTACACCAAAGCGGCCGGAGGCAACCTGTTTGATTTTGGAGTTTTTCTCAGTATTAAAGCGAGCTGGATCTTCACCGCCTTCACCGGAGTTAGATTGACCACCAAGACGGTTCATCGCAATGGCAAGTGCTTCGTGTGCTTCCGGTGATAATGCACCAATTGACATAGCTGCTGTATCAAAACGAGGATATAAGTTCTCAGCTGGTTCTACCTCACTAATATCGATAGATTGACCTGGCTTGATCTGCAACAGGTCACGCAGATGCGATGGATTGCGGTCGTTAACCAAGGAAGAAAAAGCTTGATAATCACGATAATCACCACTAACAACTGCTTTTTGTAGGTTCTTCACTACATCTGGATTGTATGCATGATATTCGCCATCGTGGACATATTTCAACAAACCACCATGGCTTAACGGCTTGCGTTTAATCCATGCAATGCGCTGACAATTAATCGTGTCTTGTTCAAATTCGGCAAAGCTTGCACCCTTTAAGCGGCTTGGCACACCTTTGAAACACATCTCCATAACGTCGTCGTTGATACCAATAGCTTCATATAACTTAGCTGAGCGGTATGAAGCAACAGTACTGATGCCCATCTTCGACATTATTTTGAATAAGCCTTTGTTGATACCTTTGCGATAGTTCAACATCGCTTGCATCGGCTCAATGTCCAAATCTTTACTTTGCACTAGTTGTTCGATGGTTTCGTAAGCTAAGAACGGATAAATAGCCGTTGCGCCTAAGCCAATCAATACGGCAAAGTGGTGCGGGTCACGCGCAGAGGCTGTTTCTACCACGATGTTTGCATCACAGCGAAGTTGTGCATCAACAAGTGTTCTATGAAAGGCACCAACTGCCATGGCTGCTGGGATTGGCAAGCGATCTTGGGCAATATCGCGGTCAGATAAAACGACAAATGCGGCGTTTTTCTCTTTGACAATCGCGACGACTTCATCGCACACGCGTTGGATTGCAGCTTCAAGACCTTCTTCAGCAGAGTAATTCAAGCTGACCACTTCTGAATAGTAGTGTTCTTGGTCCAAATCTCGCAACTGTTTGAGATCGGTATACATTAAAATAGGCGAATCAAACACCACGCGGTCAGCATAACCACTGGTTTCATTGAAGACATTTTGCTCACGTCCAATACAAGTTGCCAGAGACATAACGTGATTCTCACGCAATGGATCAATTGGTGGGTTAGTTACCTGTGCAAATTGCTGACGGAAGTAATCATATAAAGTACGCACACGAGAGGACATGACTGCCATAGGGGTATCATCACCCATTGAGCCAACCGCTTCTTGGCCGTCTTTAGCAAGTACTTTGATCACTTGCTGAATTTCTTCGTACGAGTAATTGAATAATTTGTGGAATACGGCCAATTGGTCGTCATTGAACACACGAGTACCAATTAATTCAGCATTGCATTGTTCGATTGGAGTAAGATGACGGATGTGTTCGTCTAGCCATTTTTTATATGGATGTTGTGTTTTTAGTGTCTCATCGATTTCATTTGAGCGCCAAATTTTGCCATTAGACGTGTCTACCGCAAGCATTTCACCTGGACCAACACGGCCTTTTTCGACTACTTGAGTTTCGCTGTAATCCCAAATGCCAATCTCTGATGCAAGCGTAATAAAACCATCGTCAGTGATCACATAACGAGCAGGCCGCAAACCATTACGGTCTAGGTTACACGCTACATGACGACCATTGGTTAAGACGATACCAGCAGGTCCGTCCCAAGGTTCCATGTGCATTGAGTTAAATTCATAAAACGCACGTAAGTCCTCATCCATTGTTTGGTTGTTTTGATACGCCGGTGGCACCAATAAACGCATAGCTCGGAATAAGTCCATACCACCAGCTAAAAATAGTTCTAGCATGTTGTCCAGTGAAGATGAATCAGATCCTGATGTATTCACAAATGGCGCAGCGTCTTTTAGGTCTGGAATCAGTGGAGTAACGAATTTACTCGTGCGAGCAATGGCCCAATCACGATTGCCTTTAATGGTGTTAATTTCACCATTGTGCGCTAGAAAACGGAAAGGCTGAGCCAGTGGCCACTTCGGTAAGGTATTTGTTGAAAAGCGTTGGTGGAAGACACAAATACTTGACATCAATCGCTCGTCAGCCAAATCGAGATAAAAAGCAGGTAAATCTTTAGGCATGACCAAACCTTTATAGATGGTCACTAAACCTGATAAACAACAAACATAAAAATCTGAGTCGTTTAATAAACGCTTCTCTGCACGGCGACGCACCATGTAAAGGCGTCTTTCAATATCTGTTTCGCGCCAGCCATTAGGTGCATTGACGAATACTTGCTCAATTTGCGGTACCCCAGTCAATGCCAGTTCGCCCAGTACTGATTTGTCGACTGGCACTTCACGCCAACCTACTACATCAAAGGTTTCTTTTATGAGTTCTTCGTTAATAACTGTCCTAGCCGCTTCAGCTAGAATAGGATCTTGGTTTAAAAAGACCATGCCAACTGCGTAATTTTTGTTTAAACGCCAGCCTTTATCTTCGGCAATACCACGGAAAAAATCATCAGGTTTAGCAAGAAGTAAACCGCATCCATCACCTGTTTTCCCATCAGCAGCGATGCCGCCACGGTGTTGCATACGATCCAAACCTTCAATAGCGGTGGATACCAAACGGTGACTAGGTTCACCTGTGGTGTGTGCGATAAGGCCAAAACCACAGTTATCCCGCGAATCAGTTGGCTGATATAAACTCATTAATGATCTCCATTAAAAAACATAAATAGCCACAATGCGAAGTGCATCGTGTGCATTCACTGTCTAGGGCACTTTTTTACTATAGCCGTACAAGTCTTGCGCAATGTGCTGCGGCGCGAACTTGCAAACCACCTTGGCGGGCTCTCTCTTACTAGCTGATATTAGAATTCTTATGCATTTTTGTCTAGCAGACTGGGTAAAATACATTGAAGCGACAATTAGGTCAAATATTAGTTTGTTTATTCTGATTTACAAAATCGATATCTTTAAACTTTTTTGGTAATAAAATCAATTATTTAATTTTTTTATCTGAGTTAATAGATAGTGATGAATATTCTAAAAAAAACGTAGAAAAAATGAATTTATTCTAATCAAATGCATTCACAAATTTGTAACATTATTCATATTTATGAATTTTTATTCATTATTACTGGGTTTTAATGCTTATTTTGGTGGTGGGTTTAACGTCAATTTTTATTCAAACCTGAAAAGTGTCCTTAGAACTAGATTCTGATACAATGTATTTGTTGTTCAATAACTATTTATTGCCATGCATTCATCTCAATCACGTTACACTTGGGCTTTTCGTTTTGCTAGCTTTGTCGAACGGTACGGTACGTTAAAGCTCAGTCTCTTTTTTGTTTTATTAACACTCGGCTTTACCATTGGTGGTTCCTACGTAATCCGAGTGAGTTTGGACAGTGAGCCGACGCTCGAAGATTTTATGAGCGCAATTATCTTAACGATGCTGAGTGCACCGTGGGTGTTGTATTTTTTTAGCGAATTGGTCAAGCAGTTAGAACATTCTCGAGCTCATTTAAAAGAAGTGATTGAAGAATTAGAAAGTCTTCGAGAGGAAGACGTTCTTCTCAACAAAGAACTTCAGAATAATATCAAACAGCTCAACTACGAAATTGAACAACGCCGTAATGCTCAACTTGAGCGAGAAAAAGTGTTTGAAGAGCTCGAACGAGAAATTCGCGATAAATCAGAACAAGAAATTCAAGCACGTCGCTTATCTATGCTGTTACGTTCCATCATCGATGCTTCACCAGATTTAATTTATTATCGCAATGAAGAGGGCAAGTTTGCCGGCTGTAACCGAGTGGCAGAGGACTTAACGGGGCGAACCCAAGATGAGTTACTCGGACTTACTCCGCATCAAGTGTACGATGAGGAACTCGCTCGTCAGGTGGTCACTTCGGACAATGAAGTATTAGAGAAAAACGTGTCTTTGACTGAAGAGTTGTGGTTACGCTTTCACGATGGGCGCCGTCGTTATTTTGAAATGCGCAAAGTTCCATTCTTTGATCACGATGGCAATCGCCTTGGTCTGCTTGCATTTGGTCGAGATATGACTGAGCGTATGAAAGCTGAAAAAGCTGCAGAACAAGCCAGTAAAGACAAAACCAAATTCATCGCGACTATTTCTCATGAGTTGCGTACACCATTAAATGGCATAGTCGGCTTGTCGAGAATGTTGCGCGATACTAAACTCAATGACGAGCAATTCGGCTGGGTCAGTACCATCTACGCAAGTGCGATTACCCTCGGGAATATATTCAACGATATTATTGATTTGGATAAATTAGAGCGTGACAAGATTGAGTTGTCTTACAAAACCCTATCGCTGGCGACGTTCACTGAAGAATTAGGCAGCGTTATCAAATTACTTGCGGCGGACAAAAATCTTGGTTTTAGAACCATTATTCATGAGCCGTTACCAAAATATGTCATGGTTGATGGTACGCGCCTGCGCCAGATCTTGTGGAATATATTGTTCAACGCTGTCAAATTTACGGCTAAAGGACACGTCTCTTTAGCGGTCGAGGCGACTAACATTGACAACACCAGAGCCAATGTGCGCTTCATTATCGAGGATACTGGCGTGGGTATTCCGCAAGCGGATATTGATAAAATCTTTGCCATGTATTATCAAGTTGATCACCCTGATCACCAGTCTGCAACTGGCACCGGGATCGGTTTGGCAATCTGTAAAGAAATGGTTGAACGCATGGATGGTCATATCAAGGTTACTTCTGAGGTGGGTAAAGGTACGCGCTTTATTGTTGAAATCCCATTAGAGATCAGCCATCAAGAACGCGTTCGTGAGGAGCTTGAGGTAAGCGGGCTAAATATCTTATTGGTAGAAGATATTGAACTTAATGTCATGGTGGCTAAAGCACTTTTAGAAAAACTTGGTATGCACGTCGATGTGGCAATGACTGGGGGGGAGGCTATCGATAAAATTCGCTCTACCCGCTACGATTTAATTTTATTGGATATTCAATTGCCGGATATGACGGGCTTTGATGTTGCCGATACGGTGATCCACGAAGACTTGGTGATGCAAACCCCGATTGTGGCATTGACGGCTAATGTGATCAAAAAACGCGAAGAATACTTGCAAAATGGCATGGACGACGTCATTGCAAAACCGATAAAAAAATCTCGTGTTATCCAAGTGTTCAATGAATTATTTGCAAATAATATCGACGAATTCCCGGTACTACCGGTTAAAGAGCCAGAATCCGATAAAGGGTTAGATAAAATCATGGATACGGAACTGGTCAGAACGCTTGCTGACACGATTGGTGCTGAAATGGTGACAACGAGCTTGGCGGTATTTGAAGAAAAGATCCCAGAATATCTTGAGATTTTACAGACCAATCTAGCAGCCAAAGCAAAAGACGAAGTGTGTTCGCAAGCCCATAAGATAAAAGGTGCAGCGAGTTCACTTGGTCTAATTCGCATTCAGCGCATTGCCAATGAGATCCAACAAGGCGATCATCCTGCATGGTGGGAAAATGTCAATGAGTGGGTCGATGATTTGGAAGCAGCCATTGCCAATGACGTGGGCGTGCTCAAAGCGTGGATGGCCGAACAATCGTTTGCGATTTAATTTTTTAGGTGGCTTGATACACAATTATGGTGATTAACTAAAGCGCCGCCAGTGACTCGTTTACTTTGGCCAAAACAAAAGGCACCCATACTGCATATTGCTCTGGTGTTTTGGCAACCGCTTGATTGAGTTCGCTTAGTTCGAACCACTTGAGTTGAGCCACTTCTTTTGGATTAACTATTGGAAGGTTCTCGTCAAACTCTCCAATTAATACTGTATCAAGTTCATGTTCGTGCAAACCATTAGCAAAGCTTGCCTGATAAATAAACTCACCGCAAATCTGCCATTTTATGGGATTTGTGATGTTGAGTTCTTCTGCAATGCGTCGTTGCGCCGCACTTAGAATGTCTTCATCAGGCAATGGGTGTGAGCAGCAGGTATTTGCCCAAAGTCCGCCTGAATGATATTTGTCCAATGCGCGTTGTTGCATCAATACCTCAATGCCAGAGCGTGTTTTGCGATACAGCATGACCGAAAAAGCCAGATGTAAAGCATTGTCCTGATGCGCCGCCAATTTACCTTGTGTGCCAATAATATCGCCATTGGGGGAGACTAAAACGACCAGTGCATCGTGGCTCATCGTGTTACAGCCTGTAATTCACCAACGGTCACTTGGATCAGCAATGGACTGTCATCTCGTAAAATACTTAATTGGAGTAAAGTGCCTGGTGGAGTTTCGGCAATCATATCTAGTGCTTTACTGGCACTTGTGATCCGCTCATTATCAATCGCTAACAACACATCACCTACTTGCAAGCCGGCTAAATCAGCTGGGCTATTGGGACTGACATTGGTGATCATGATCCCTTCTTGGCCAGCGAATTCGTTGCCCGAAAATCCTAATTGACCTCGAGTCACCTTGCCGTTGGAGATAAGCTCTTGCATGACGCGCAAGGCCAAAGGATAAGGTACCGCAAAGTTCACGCCATCCACATTGAGAACTCGGCGTTGTGCATCTAAAGTACGAAAATTGGCATTGGTGATTCCGAGCAAATAGCCTTCCGAGTCAACCAAAGCACCACCAGAATTACCTTGATTGAGTACTGCGTCAGTTTGGATAAAATCAACATAATTTGCCAATCCATTGCGACCAGTTCGGCTGATGATACCGTGGGTGATGGTTTGTCCAAGGTTGTAGGGATTACCAATTGCCATCACGACATCGCCCACTTTAATTTGTGGATCGAGGTATTGTGGAATAGGAATGAGATTATCCGCGTTGATTTTGAGTACCGCTAAATCAGTAAACAAATCATATCCGACAATTTGGGCTTCAAACAAACGACTGTCTTGTAATGCGATGAATATAGATGCTGCGCCGTTGATCACGTGATGGCAGGTCAAAATGTACCCGTCGTTCGTCATGATCACGCCAGATCCCAGATTCGTTCGTTCTCTAGAGCTATTGCTCAAAAAGCCATTGGACTCGATACTGACTGAATAAATATTGACAACAGAAGGAGCTGAACGAGAAATCGCATCGTAATAGCTGGCGCGTTTGGGTGTCGTTTCTGAGTTGAACAAATTACGAATATCAATGCCACTGCCGTGGCGCAATTCAGGCACCAGTAACAAAATCAAGACCGCAACAATGCTGCCAATTACCATAGAACGTAAAAAAAAGATTGCTAAACGCTGAATCGCCATGAACTTCGTTTTAGATTTGTTATGGGTTAATTATGCCATGTGAAAGGCTAAATAACAAAAGGCGCATTTTGTCGTTGATTGGCAAAATGCGCCACGTTAATTTACGTCATCTGTTGTCTAGCGAATGATGACAAACAAGGTGGCGTTACCGCGACGGATGTTCAGTGCAATGACATTATCTTTGCTGTCTTCCATGCGTTCACGCAATTCTTGAACATTGTTGACTCGTTGGCGGTTCACGCCGATGATCACATCATTTTGCTTCAAGCCTAGCTGTACAGCTGGTGAGCGTGGCTCAATATCCGTGACTTCAACGCCTCGATTACCCGCTAAATCAGTGCCATTTTCAAAAGTCGCGCCAGCAAATGCAGGATGAATTTCTGCGGCCGTCATGGTCACAGTACCTGCATCCCCTAACACGACGGTGATGTCAAGCTCTTCACCTTTGCGTATAATACCTAGGGTCACTTCGGCGCCAGCGCCCATACTAGCCACTTTGGCGCGAAGCTCGGCAAAGCTTTCAATGACATCGTTGTCAACGCGAGTAATAATATCACCAGGTTGAATATCCGCTTTGCTCGCGGCAGAGTCTGGCGTGACTTCCGCAACAAATGCACCTTTACTCACTGTGGAGGCAAACGCTTCGGCCAAGCCCGCATCTACATCATTGCCAGCGATGCCCAACAAGCCGCGACGAACCTCACCAAATTCAATCATTTGGTTGACCAAGTTTTGCATCATTTTAGAAGGAATAGCAAAACCAATGCCGACGTTACCACCGTTCTGATCGGTAGAAAAAATCGCCGCATTGATACCAACGAGTTCGCCCTTGAGGTTAATCAAAGCCCCGCCAGAATTGCCGCGATTGATGGCTGCGTCGGTTTGAATGAAATCTTCTAACCCTCCGCGGTTGATGCCGGTTCGTCCTAATGCGCTGACGATACCAGACGTGACAGTCGCCGATAAACCAAATGGATTACCAATGGCGACGACAAAATCACCTACGCGTAGATTATCCGAATCCGCTATTTGGATTTCAGACAAATTTTCGCCTTCGATTTGAATTAGAGCGATATCCGATTGCTCATCTGAACCAACTTTACTTGCAGTAAACTCTCGTCCGTCATTGAGCGTGACTATAATTTCATCGGCCTCGGCGACAACGTGTGCATTAGTAACGATATAGCCCTCTTTGGCGTCAATAATAACGCCCGAACCCAATGAGCGAAACGGCCGTTCGGTCGCTTGTGGCGCACCAAAAAAGTTACGTAACGCCTCAGGGATCTGTTGTCTGCTGGTTTGTGTACCTGCAACTTTGATGCTCACTACAGCAGGCATGGTTTGTTCGAGCATGGGCGCAAGTGACGGCGTTTGTTTGTCGTCACCAAAAAAAGGCAAACCAACCGCTGTGGCTTGGCTAATGGGGGCAAGGGCCAGAGCAGTAAGCACACCTGTCAGACATGCCGTTCGCAACCTTTGATTCATCTTAACCGTTCTCCTATTGTTATGGGTTAAATGCCTAACAACAGACTCGAGACCAAGATGAATAGTTCAGATTTATTTTGCTTTGTCGGTGGGCTCGCCCGCAAAAAGTCCTGAGCTAGAGTTTGAAAAATCTCTTGGCTGATGCTCTGGATTAGCCTGTTCTTTCGGCGTTTTCTCTTTCATACGTATATATGGAGATGCATGTTCGCCAAAAAAAGTAATTCGCGGCTGATCGTCACTTTGTTCATGTGAAGTTAATATATAATCGAACTCAGTGAGATGATTTTTGAACATCTCTATTTGTGTTTCAAACTCTTCTAAAGTTCGGTTAGCAACCACTAATTGCTCACGTAGTTGGGCATGAGTCAGGGCTGTGGCTTGTTCTTTTTGTGTGGCGGTAGCGCTGTCATGATTGTCTTTTACTGCAATCTTAGTGATGACTACACCAACAATCACACCGACAATCAACAAACTGGCATAAATAAAAATGTCTTGCATAACGCTATCTCAAACTGCTTTTTTATAATACATCTGCACTATATCACTATATATTTTTTTTGTCCTTGATACCTGTGTCGGATTTCAAAAAAAATTCATTTCGTATTATTATAACGGCATTCTTACACTTTGTATGAGTTCTGTGTGTCCGAACCGTTAACCCCCTGGCAAAAATACCAAGCTGACTTGCAACGCGATGATTTTAGTCATGATTCCGCGCAAGAGAACGCGGTGCGTGAATTACAACGTTTGTACGATGAGTTAACACAACCGCAGAAAAAACTCACTTGGCGGGTCAAAATCAAAGCTCGCTTCGGCAAGGGGATGCAAAAGCCAAGCATTCAAGGGATATATTTTTGGGGCGGCGTGGGCCGTGGTAAAACCTACCTCGTGGATACGTTCTATGAATGCTTGCCGTTTCAGCGAAAAATGCGGGTACATTTTCACCGTTTTATGCACCGCGTTCACAGCGAACTTAAAACACTCGATGGGCAGTCCGATCCGCTCAAGATAGTAGCTGCACGTTTAGCGAATGAGGCTCGAGTAATCTGTTTTGATGAATTTTTTGTCTCCGATATCACCGATGCCATGATTTTGGGTACCTTAATGGAAAATCTTTTTGCCCAAGGCATTGTCTTAGTTGCTACATCGAACATTGTCCCAGATGAGTTGTACCGAAACGGTCTACAAAGAGCGCGTTTTTTACCCGCCATCGAGCTGATCAACCAAAATACGCGGATTGTGAATGTCGACAGCGGCGTCGATTATCGATTGCGCACCTTGCAACAAGCCGAGATTTTTCATCATCCGTTGGATGAGCAAGCGCAAACGAACCTTGATACTTATTTTACGCAACTTGCACCTGAAGCCGGTACTGTCGATGAAGTGATCACCATTGAAAACCGTCCTATTAAAAGCATGCGCAATGCCGATGGGGTGTTGATGCTGAGTTTTCGTGAACTGTGTGATGGGCCTCGTTCTCAAGCGGATTACATGGAGCTCTCGCGGTTGTATCACACGGTGTTGTTGGCTAATGTCGAGCAAATGGGCTTGGCGACAGATGATATTGCCAGACGCTTTATTGCTATGGTCGATGAATTTTATGAGCGCAACGTAAAACTGATTATCTCCGCTGAAATGCCCTTGTTAGAGTTGTATACCGAAGGACGATTGAATTTTGAATTTCGTCGTTGCTTATCACGATTACAAGAGATGCAATCTGAGGACTACCTTGCGTTGGCGCATTTGCCTTAAGCCATGATAAACTAATACAATTAACTGATTTCAAAATTATAATATTAAGAGAGTTCTTATGGGTCGCGCATTTGAAGTTCGCAAAAATGCTATGGCGAAAACCGCTGGGCAAAAAACCAAAGTTTATTCCAAATACGGTAAAGAGATTTATGTCGTCGCCAAAAATGGCGGGACGGATCCTGAAGCCAACCTTTCCTTAAAGCGTTTAATCGAAAAAGCCAAAAAAGACCAAGTCCCAGGGCACGTGATTGATAAAGCGATTGACAAAGCGGCCGGTGGTGCGGGTGAAGA
This sequence comes from Alteromonadaceae bacterium, assembly GCA_014872805.1. Classification (GTDB taxonomy): domain Bacteria; phylum Pseudomonadota; class Gammaproteobacteria; order Enterobacterales; family Alteromonadaceae; genus Opacimonas. The sequence goes on along the minus strand of WKFN01000002.1, from coordinate 51,820 downwards.
CTTTGTACCGGCGCGTTATGAAGGTTTTGGTCCAGGTAACTGTATGGTGATTGTGGATTGTTTAACCGATAATAACAACCGTACCATCACTGATGTACGCAACTGTTTTACCAAGACCAAAGCCAAAATTGGCGCGCCAGGTGCGGTGGCACACATGTTTGATCACAGTGCGATTTTTTCGTTCGATGGCGATGATGAAGATGCCGTATTAGAAGCCTTGATGGAAGCGGATGTGGATGTGACTGACGTTGAGTCAGAAGATGGCAAGATTACAGTGTTTGCACCGCATACCGAGTATTTTGCAGTGAAAAATGCGTTATCTGAGGCCTATCCAGATGTCACTTTAGACGTTGATGAAATCACCTTTGTGCCACAAACGGAAACCGAAATCAGCGCGGACGATTTGCCAATGTTTGAAAAATTCATTGACATGCTCAACGACTGTGATGACGTGCAAAACGTCTATCACAACGCGGTTTTACCGGAATAATACGGTTAATTATCGCATAAATCTTTAGACTCTGCGCATCGAACCCCGTAAAATGCACGCGTTGACCAGACAATCGCTGCTTCACCTCGGTGAGGGGGAGGAAAGTCCGGGCTCCGCAGGGTAGGGTGCCAGGTAACGCCTGGGCAGTGCGTAAGCGCTGACGACTAGTGCAGCAGAGAGTAGACCGCCAAGTTCGCTTGGTAAGGGTGAAAGGGTGCGGTAAGAGCGCACCGCGTTGCTGGTAACAGACAACGGCACGGTAAACTCCACTCGGAGCAAGACCAAATAGGTTCCCATTATGTGTGACCCGCGCTGGGAACGGGTAGGTTGCTTGAGCCAATGAGCGATTATTGGCCTAGATGAATGATTGTCCACGACAGAACCCGGCTTATCGGTCAACACCCCTCTTTGAGAAACCCAGCTTCGGCTGGGTTTTTTGTCAGTATTTTTTACACTTTAATCAATGAACGAAAGTGTTCATTTAAGTTTAGTTATTAAAATCAATTGGATATATTTTGGGAATGAAGTTTGCTTGGTAAATGAAAGGTACTTTATACAATGTGGAAGAATGATATTATGACCAAACCAAACCAAACCAAACCAAACCTAACAAACGCTTTTTAACTTTCTTATTTTTTATCTCCATAACATTTACTTGTAATGCCTCTTTTGAATCAGATGAGCCACCACCAGAAAAAATTACCGTTGTAGGTCAGCGTTTTAAAAACACCTACACAAAATTTTGCTAGTGTTTACAGAGGTACAATATTCTTTATTGAAGATGGAAGAGGTGGTGGTTGGATGGATGCGGGTTCGATGAACCAAGAACAATTGGTCCAATCATTTTGTGAAGGAGAGGGAGATTATGTCGCCTCACCATGCAGAGATTCGGTAAAAAAATCCAAGGCAGAAACTAGACGACTTTGTCGCAGTATTAGCACTCAATGAGAATAACTTAGAATTACTGAAACTCTATGATGAAAAGTTAGGATTAGTTGCGAATACGAATAACGACTTTCAACCATATGATCCAGTTCATATGAGCATTACGACACTGTCCAATCCCAATACATTCGAATATTTATTGAATACCTACGATGATATCACCGCCGTTAACCCTGTATCTGGTACCAATATCTTGGGTGCTATTATTATTGAAGGCACCTTTACTTCAGGGTCTCTTGCAGAAGCAAAACAATACATAGAGATATATTTAAAACACGGCCATGAGGTGGATGAGGAAGCATTGCGTGTCTTATATATGATAAAAGAGAGTTATCCTGTTGTGCATCAGTCTTTGTCAAAGCAATTAGGACTTGATGGTGATATTTGAGGCGCTTGATCGACAATGGTAAACCCCCGAAGGTTTTGTCTAACTTTCGGGGGGCACTTCATTTGGCTGGTTTTTTTTGTGGTCACATTTAATAAATCCGCATAAAATTTGAACTGCGCCCCTCTTTTACGGTATAAACATCACAAATAAGAAATGGAATAATAATATGACAGATACCGACAGTTTGACCGCTGATGCCATCATCACTGAATCGCCAATGCCTCAAGAGGAACATAGCGAGCATCCAGACGCGATTTTCGAATCGCTGATGGCGCATTTTAAAATCCAGCGCAGTGCGTTTGACAAGCATCCCTATGAATCGCGTGAAGAACGTCGTGAGCATCTCACTAATCTAAAGCGTTTGCTTAGTGAAAACGCTGAAGCGATTGCTGCAGCCATTAATCAAGATTATGGTAACCGTGCATATCATGAAACCATGTTAGCTGAATTAATTGTCGCGATGGACGATATAGGTTATACCCAAAAACAGCTCAAAAAATGGATGAAAGTACAGCGTCGTAAAATTGATTACACTATGTATTTTGGGGGCTCGAACAAAGTCGTGCCACAACCATTAGGGGTTGTGGGGCTCATTATTCCGTGGAATTTTCCGATTAATTTGAGCTTCATTGGTCTGGCAGCGGCGTTTGCTGCTGGGAATCGTGCGATGGTAAAGATGTCCGAGAATTCACTTGCTTTGACTGACTTATTGATTGACATCACGCCCAAATATTTTGCTGCAGACAAATTACAGTTCTTTAAAGAAACTGGGATTGTTGGTCAGCAGTTTTCACGAGTGCCGTTTGATCATCTTATGTTCACCGGCTCTGGCGCAACAGGGCGCAAAGTCATGGCTAATGCCGCTGCGAATTTGACGCCAGTGACCTTGGAGCTAGGGGGCAAATCACCCGCGGTGATCGATCCAAATTACGACTTTAACAAAGCGGTTGAGCGCATTATGTTTGCTAAGCAGTACAATGCTGGGCAGATTTGTACCAATGTCGACTATGTGTTTGTCCATGAAAAACAAAAAGAAGCGTTTGTGGTTGCAGCCAAAGAGTGGGTCACCAAACACGTACCGGATATCAACAGTAAAGATTATACTTCATTGATTGATATGCGCGCATTTCAAAGAATGGAAGCGACTGTTGCTGATGCTGCAGAAAAAGGCGCTCGAATTGAAGTGCTTAACCATCAAGCGCCTAACCCAGAGCTTCGTAAATACCCACTGACGTTAATGCTGGATACCACTGCGGATATGATCATCGAAAACCGCGAAACATTTGGTCCAATCTTGATGGTCAAAACGTATCGCGAGCCACAAGAAGTCATTGACTATATTTTGTCCCATGACCGACCATTAGCGTTCTATCCATTTAGTAAAGATAATCAGCTCGTGGACATGTACATAGAGAAGGTCATGTCAGGTGGTGTGACGGTTAATGACGCGATATTCCATGTAGGCCAAAATGACCTGCCATTTGGTGGGGTCGGTCCAAGTGGAATGGGGCATTACCATGGTTATGAAGGCTTTTTGACCTTCTCAAAATTACGTCCTATTTTTAAACAAGCGAATATTTCCAGCCTCAAATTATTAGCACCACCGTATGGAAAACTCGCCGATAAAGTGATTAATATACTGTTTAAACTCAAGGGCTGATTTGCGCAGCTGGCTATCAAGGTCTAGGGTTAAAGAAAATTCTGTGTGACCTTGATATGCCAACTTATCCAATATTTGTTCCAGATGTGTTAGACGTTGAAGCCAGTGGTTTTGGTAGTGCTTCCTATCCCATTGAAGTGGGTGTGGTGACTGCAGACGGTTCTCGCTATTGTCGCTTGATAAAGCCATTCCAAGATTGGCAGTTTTGGGATAAACAAGCTGAAACCTTACATGGGATCACTCGAGATGTTTTGTTTGAAAATGGCCGTCTTGGTTTGGAGGTGTGTCAGGAACTCAATCGGCTCTAAAGCAATCGAACACTATATAGCGATGCTTGGGTGGTTGACTATCCTTGGATACGCGAGTTATTTGGTCATGCTCAAATTGACATGCAGTTTCGGGTGAGCGCCATCGAAATGTTACTGAGCGAAGAGCAACTCGCTAATTGGGATGCAACGAAGTCCAAAGTGACCCATACTTTAAAATTGCCTAGGCATCGCGCCAGTAATGATGCTGAAATTATACAAAAAACCTATTTAGCATTAGTTGCTAACGAATAAGGAACTCGATGTTACCCATGAAATATTATGCTGTTTTCACTTTTTTATTGGCAGCCGTAACTGTTCAGGCAGATGTCACAAAAGGCGGCCAAGCTTATGCTCAAGGCGATAAAGTCGGGGCATTAGCTTATTACAAAGCAGTAGAAAATACGCCAGAGGGTATTAAAGCGCTGGCGTATTTTTATATGAAAGAAGACGAATTGGATGATGCCGAGGATGTTATTGTCGCAGGAGTAAAAAGGTTTCCTGACAACCCTGATTTGTACAATGTAAAAGGCGTGATCATGAGCCGTCAAGCCATGGGCGCGGTGTTCTCAGCGTTAAGTTATGCCAAAAAATCCAAAGCCGGATTTGCCAAAGCGGTGGAGCTTGCACCGCAAAATTCCCAATATCGCATGGATTTAGTTCAATTTTACTTGCAAGCGCCTGGATTCGCAGGGGGCGATCCAGAGCAAGCATGGAAACATATTCAAGTCTTAGAGAAGCTTGACAGCGTTATGGCCTTTCAAGCCAAAGTCACCTATTACCAAGTGACCGAACAACCTGAATCCCTCTCTCAACTCGTCTTGAGCGCAGCACAACATAGCTCTGAACCAGAGGTGTTATTAAGCGCAGGTATCTTATTAATGAATCAGCAAGCGTTCGAGCAGAGTTTTGCAACATTGAGCAAGATTCAATTACCTAGTGAAGCCACAGAGTCGCAGCGTGAAGCATATTATGGCGCTCAGTATCAAATGGCAAAGCTGGCAATGATGGCGAATCAATATTATGACGAAGCACTGGTCAGTATTGAGCTATTTATGAAGCAATCACCTCAATATCGCAACCCACAATTTGCCCAATGGGCACAATATCGCTACGGAGTGTTGCTTGCCCGTTCAGGGGAGATAAAGAAAGGCAAAAACATTCTAAATGCTATAGAGACTCAAGATAAGCAACTACATAAAGAATTAGAAAGAATGCTCAGGACACTCTAAGGGAATTTTTGACTCGAAATGATAACTTTTACCGCTACGTGCATGCCGTCAAGCTTCCATTCACCAGTATTGGGATTGTGAATCACTCGTGATAATAACTCTCGATTGCTACCATCATCATATTCTACATGCATAGTACAATAGCTGTTATCGCGTAAACGAAAATCATCGATGATGACGTTTAAAGGCTTTGGCTCAGGCGCAAAGCGGCGCCGTTTTGACCAACTTTTTTGGATAATTTCAAATTCATAGATGGGCTCTTCATATTGATTCGCTGCAACGTAAGCAAACGCTTTTTTACCTGAGTTGAGTTCGATTTCAATGCGTTTGTGGTCGTCAGTTTCGTAGGAGTCGAGTAATGCGAGCTCAGTTTCAGTCACACATAAACATTTGCCTTTAACCACATCTGAGGCGTAATCAGTCTGATAGATAATTGGATGTTGGCGCTGGTCTGAAATGTCTACAACGCTCTCGTCTGCAATGCTGATCCAATCTAACATGAATCCAGATAAACTGTCTGGCCACATGTCAGGTTGTCGTTTAAGCAAATGCTTTTGAACAGATGGCAACTGCAACGTGCCGTAGGTAAAAATGTTTACATTGAGGTTCAAATGCTGCCCTGACATAGCTATGCAAAAAAGACAATAAGGGAGTATATTGTAAAACAACCTTTGCTAACCACCAATAAAAAACATGATTCCACTGATATTTCATCCGATCTATTCAGAATTATATTTGCCGATTCGACATCGCTTTCCAATTGAAAAGTACCAAGGGATCTATGATGCCTTGATTCAAAAAAACGTTCCGACTGAGTGGTTCTTAACACCCACTCCATTAACTCCTGAAAAATTAAGTCAAGTGTTTCAACCTACTTACATAAAAGAGCTAACCACTGGCACATTGGATGCAAAATCCATGCGTCGCATTGGCTTCCCATGGTCTGAACAGCTCATTAAGCGTTCATTGACAGCGTGTGCTGGCACTATTTTGACCGCACAAAAAGCATTAGAACATGGCAAAGCCTTAAATCTAACGGGAGGTTATCATCATGCGTTTGCCGATTTTGGCTCAGGTTTTTGTTTGTTTAACGATTTGTATCTTGCCGCGTTAACCATGCTGCAAAATTCGGCTATTGATAAGGTATTAATTTTTGACTGTGACGTTCATCAAGGCGATGGTACGGCAAAATTAGCTCAAGGCAATGACGCCATTATCACCGTATCAATTCACGGCGAGAAAAACTTTCCGTATCGTAAACAAGTATCGGATTTTGATTTTGGTTTACCCAAAGGAACAGGCGACGCCGAGTACTTGGCCTGTGTAGAAGAAGCGTTCGAGCTAGCGGTTAGACTTCACCGGCCAGATGCGATTATTTACGATGCGGGGGTGGATGTGCATGTTGATGATGACTTGGGGCATTTGGCCGTAAGCACTGAAGGCGTTTATGCTCGTGATAAATATGTGTTTGCACGAGCCGCTCAATTAGATACACCCATTGCTGCTGTAATTGGGGGAGGCTATCAACGAGATATTGATGCGCTAGTGAAGGTGCATCTCCAACTTTATCGTGCTGCAGGGGTATACATGTAAAGTCAAAGTGTTGAAAAATCAGTCGATATAGTAAAAATTCAGCACATTTATTTGTGAAAATAATGTGAACAAATTCAATGTATTGATTAAATAAATGTTAATCCCCCAGCATATGCTGAAACTTTTCTGTACAATATGACTCCCTAACAACAAAGCAATACCATTACTTTCTTAGCGATAACAATAATAAAAGCATAAGAACAATAATAATTAAGAAGTACGCAAGACCAGCAAGAACGGACCCACACATTAGTCGTTGAGGACAGAACAGTCATTAAACAGTGTGAATATTAAAAAAGGATAAGCGAGAGGTATTTTATGCAGTTATCCCCCCTACAGCGTTACAATCAGTCGTTAATTAAACTTGTCGTATTATTGTACCAAGTAGATGGCAAAATCACATTGTCTGAACAAGACTACCTAGAAGGCGTCATCAGTAAAATGAGATGGCAAAGCCCTATTTCAATCACCGCATTTTGTAACGAGGCCATTCATCTCGCTAGAGAAGCCGTAGACAACGATGAAGCAGTAGAATTTGTCCGTGATATGGCCAATGATTTGAATTTTGACGCCAATCATGTGGTTGAAGTGGCGATGGGTATCACCGGTATTGACGGAGATCGCAGTGAGCGTGAAGCGGAGATTTTGCATTATTTAACGCACAAACTCTTAGCCAAAGAATTAACACAACAAGAGCCCGTTCCTCAGGCATCATAAGTACTTTAATCACTCAACCTCTTACGTATAAACTCTGAAAGTGTCTTTGACACTTCAGGGTGTTGCGTATCGTAGTCAAATAATGCAATTTTGATTTTGCCTAAATAGGGTAATGCAGGATGTTGTATTACGGATAAGCTCGGAGGCACAGAACTTTTTGCCAATGCGGTGATCCCTAGACCTTGCTGTATCGCAGCAATCAACCCGTATAAATCCGCATTGGTATACGAAATCTTCCACATATTTGTCTGCTGTTTGAGTTGTTCTATAACGCGAGAGCGATACATACAACCATTTGGGGCAAGCACAAGCGATAACGGATCCGTTTTGAGAGGTTGACGAATATCACCCACCCACACTAGCTCGTCTTCCCGTAATACTTCACCTTGAGTCTCTGTATCAGGCGGCACCAGAGCTAAGATCAAATCAAAATCATCTTTGTGTTGTTGACCTAGCAAATTTTGTGACAAAGCCGATGTCACATCAAGTGACACATCCGGATAGCGCTTAGAAAACTCGCCAATAATACTTGGCAGTAAAGTAGAGGCAAATTCACTGGGTATCCCTAGTCGTAAACGTCCTTTGAGCGGATCTTGCTCGACAGCACGGAACACTTCGTCGTTTACTTCAAGGAGCTTCTTAGCATAAGGCATAAACCACTGTCCATCATTGCTCAAAACGTGGCGCTGCCCAACTTTGACGAATAAGGTTTTGTCGATTTGTTGTTCAAGTTTTTTAAGTTGCAAACTGATTGCAGGTTGTGACCGCCCCAATACGTCTCCCGCTTTGGCATATCCACCTAGCTCAACTACAGTGACAAATGTACGAATGGCATCCATGGATAACTGTTTCATCGCCTGTCCTCACGCCGTTATATAATTTAGTTATATAAGAAATAGTAATCACGAATATAGCATACATTTAAAAAACTTATCATGACTTTTGTTTTTTTAATTAGAGTTTTGAACTTCAATTTGTAGAATTCGAGCATCGAACAAAAATGAAGACGCATCATGAACAAAACCGTACTCCATGCAAAACACCTTGAAGCAGGCGCCAAAATGGTGGATTTTTTTGGCTGGGACATGCCGATTAACTATGGCTCACAAATCGAAGAACATCACGCTGTACGACAAAATGCAGGTATGTTTGATGTGTCACATATGACCATAGTAGACGTTAAGGGTGCGCAAGCAAAAGCCTACTTGCGTTACTTATTAGCGAATGACGTGGATAAATTACAAGTCAAAGGCAAAGCATTGTACTCAGGAATGATCAATGAAACCGGTGGTGTGGTTGACGATTTGATTGTGTATTTCTTTGACGAGACGAATTATCGTTTAGTTGTCAACTCAGCCACCAAGCAAAAAGATTTGGATTGGCTAAATCAACACGCTTCAAATTTTGATGTCAGTATTACTGAGCGTGACGAGTTTGCTATGATTGCCGTGCAAGGCCCAAATGCAAAAGCTAAGGCGGCAGAGCTCTTTTCCGACGCACAAAAAGAAGCGGTCGCAGATATGAAACCATTTTTTGGCGTGCAAGCGGAAGATTTATTTATTGCGACGACAGGGTACACCGGTGAAGCGGGATACGAGATCATGGTGCCCAATACCCAAGCAGGCGATTTTTGGGACAAACTTATCGCGGCAGGCGTTACCCCATGTGGTTTGGGTGCGCGTGATACGTTGCGGTTAGAAGCGGGGATGAATCTTTACGGCCAAGATATGGACGAAACCATTTCACCTTTGGCGGCTAACATGGGATGGACCATTGCATGGGAACCGGCAGAGCGAAATTTTGTTGGTCGCAAAGCGCTTGAGTCGCAACGCGAGCAAGGGACTGAGCAACTGATTGGTCTGGTCATGACCGAAAAAGGTGTATTGCGTGCGGGGCAAAAAGTGAAAGTGGACGGTGGTGAAGGCGTCATTACGTCAGGCACCTTTTCACCTACATTAGGACATGCTATCGCCATGGCTAGAGTGCCAAAGCCTGTGGGTGAAACCGCTGAGGTTGAATTGCGCAAAAAATGGGTTACAGTGAATGTAGTAAAGCCCAGTTTTGTGCGTAACGGCAACAGCGTTCTATAAGCAAAACAATATTTGAAATTAATCTTTAACAACCAGTGTTAGGAAAAAAATATGAGTAACATTCCAGCAGAATTACGATATGCCACCACCCATGAATGGGTCCGTCCAGAAGGTGATGGTGTTTATACTGTCGGTATTACCGAGCACGCTCAAGATCTATTGGGCGACATGGTGTTTGTGGATCTACCGGATGTAGATGATGAATATGGTGCAGGAGATGATGCCGCAGTAGCTGAATCTGTGAAGGCTGCCTCGGATGTATATGCCCCAATCGGTGGCACCATTGTTGAGGTAAATGAAGATCTTGAAGATTCCCCAGAGCTGGTGAATTCTGACCCGTACGGAGATGGTTGGTTATTCAAAATCAAAGCGGAAGATGAAGCTGAAGTCAACGAGTTATTAGATGCGGAAGGATACGCAGAAAGCATTGCCGACGAATAATCGAGCAAGCTAAACCGTATGGTCATGTGCCGATGACCATACGCACATTTTACGTATTAACCAACGAAGCGCTTTACTATGTCAAATACTCCATTTTCTCTAGCTGATCTAGAGCACAATACTGATTTTATTCGCCGCCATATCGGCCCAGGTCGTCCAGAAATTGAAGCCATGCTGGCAGAAGTGGGCGCATCTTCTTTAGATGATTTGATGGAGCAAACCGTTCCTGCCGGTATTCGGTCTGAAGGCCTAAATATCGGTGAAGCCGTTACCGAAGTTGATGCTTTAAACGCGTTAAAAGCCGTGGCAAGCAAAAACCAAATCAAACGCTCTTTTATCGGCATGGGTTACTACAACACACATACGCCCAATGTGATTTTGCGCAATGTATTAGAGAACCCAGGTTGGTATACCGCATACACGCCGTATCAACCAGAGATTGCGCAAGGTCGTTTGGAAGCGATTTTGAACTTCCAACAAGTTACACTGGATTTGACAGGGATGGATTTAGCTTCGGCCTCATTGTTAGATGAAGCCACTGCTGCGGCAGAAGCGATGGCATTAGCCAAGCGCGTTTCTAAAAACAAAAAAGCCAATGCGTTTTATGTTGCAGATAATGTGCATCCACAAACTCTAGATGTGGTCAATACACGCGCAGAAATGTTCGGTTTTGAAATCATTACCGGTCCTGCGGTGAATGCCGCAGAGCACGATGTATTTGGCGCATTGTTACAATATCCTGGCACCCAGGGTGAAATTCACAATATCGAAGAAATCATTCATGCACTGAAAGCGAACAAAGCGATTGTCGCAGTTGCGACGGATTTGTTGGCATTAACCTTATTAAAATCACCAGGTGAGCTAGGTGCGGACGTTGTCTTTGGCTCTGCTCAGCGCTTTGGTGTGCCCATGGGCTATGGTGGTCCACACGCAGCATTCTTCGGAACTCGTGATGCGTATAAGCGCTCGATGCCGGGTCGTATCATCGGTGTATCCAAAGATACCCGTGGCCGTCCTGCACTGCGCATGGCATTACAAACTCGTGAACAGCATATTCGTCGCGAAAAAGCCAACTCTAACATTTGTACAGCGCAGGTGTTACTTGCGAACATGGCCTCTTTTTATGCGGTGTATCATGGCCCTCAAGGATTGAAGAACATTGCATTGCGCACGCATCGTCTAGCACAGATCCTAGCAGCAGGTCTGAAAGCAAAAGGCGTTACTGTCGCCCATGAGCATTTCTTCGATACGGTCACCGTCAAACCAACTGATCGCGATGCTGTGCTTGCAGCCGCGCAAAGCATGGATATGAATTTACGCATCGACCAAGCTGATGTGTTGGGTGTAAGCGTTGATGAAACCACAACTCGTGGGGATATTAATGATTTGTTCACCGCATTTATCGGTGCTGACCACGGCTTGGATATTGAAGCGCTGGATGCACAAGTGTCTGCCTCACTAGCCATTCCAACTGAGCTGGTGCGTGAAAGTGAGTTTTTGACCAAGCCAGTATTTAATCAATACCACTCAGAAACTGAGATGTTGCGTTATATCAAATCGCTGGAAAACAAAGATTTGGCGCTGAACCATTCCATGATTTCACTTGGTTCTTGCACGATGAAGCTCAATGCAACCGCTGAGATGATTCCGGTGACATGGCCTGAGTTTGGTCAACTACACCCATTTGCTCCAGTTGACCAAGCACTTGGTTATAGGGAAATGATTGACGAGTTGTCTGATTGGTTAATTGATATTACTGGCTATGATGCTTTATCCATGCAGCCTAACTCTGGCGCGCAAGGTGAATATGCTGGCCTCTTAGCGATTCAGCGTTATCATATCAGCCGTGGCGATGCGCATCGCAATATTTGTTTGATTCCACAGTCTGCACATGGCACCAACCCAGCGTCGGCGCAAATGGTGTCACTTAAAGTGGTTGTCGTGAACTGTGATGAAAAGGGCAATGTAGACTTGGTTGACCTTCGAGCTAAAGCCGAAGAACACTCAGAGAATTTATCGTGTGCTATGATCACATATCCATCGACGCACGGCGTATATGAAGAAACCGTCAAAGAGATCTGTGACATCGTGCATGAGCACGGTGGTCAGGTGTATATGGATGGCGCGAATATGAACGCGCAAGTCGGAGTGACCTCACCAGGTCTGATTGGCTCAGATGTCTCGCATTTGAACCTACATAAAACTTTCTGTATCCCGCACGGTGGCGGCGGTCCCGGTATGGGACCGATTGGCGTAAAAGCTCACCTAGCTCCATTCTTATCAAGCCATACTATGCAGCCATTGAAAGCTGCTGGCACAGGTGAAGATTTAGGGGACAATGGCGCAGTGTCAGCAGCACCCTTTGGTAGTGCCTCGATTTTGCCAATCAGCTACATGTACATCAAAATGATGGGCTCAGAGGGGTTGCGCAAAGCGACAGAAGTGGCGATGTTAAACGCGAACTATGTCGCAAAAAAACTCGCTGACCATTACCCAATTCTATATACCGGTGCCAATGGTCGCATTGCACATGAGTGTATTATCGATTTGCGCCCGCTCAAAGAAGCATCAGGTGTGACCGAGATGGATGTAGCCAAGCGCTTAAATGACTATGGTTTCCACGCACCGACCATGTCTTTCCCTGTTGCCGGGACCTTGATGATTGAGCCGACGGAATCAGAAGCCAAAGTAGAGCTTGACCGCTTTATTGAAGCAATGATTTGTATTCGCCAAGAAATCGCTAAAGTCGAGTCGGGTGAGTGGGATAGCATCGATAATCCATTACACAATGCGCCACACACGCTGGATGACATCATTGATAGTGAATGGAACCGTGGCTACTCACGCGAGTTGGCTGCTTATCCAGTTGAATCGGTGAAGCGCAATAAGTTTTGGCCAACCGTGAATCGTATTGACGATGTGTATGGGGATCGCAACCTGGTCTGTAGTTGTCCGGATTTGGATAGCTATCGCGAGTTTGCGGAGTAACTGATAATATTGACGAAAGGGCCGACAGGCCCTTTTTGTTTTTAAGTCTTTGAACTTTTTGGTCTGATACTCGTTCAAACTTATGATTATTAATAGTTAAAAATGTAAAAGGACCATATATGATAAATTACGTGACGATTGGTGTGAGCGATTTAGCAAAGGCAACGGAATTCTATACAAAGCTCCTTGAACCGATTGGCGGTAAGCTGTTATTCGATGGTGGACGCATTCGATTTTTTGGTACAAGCATGGCTGAACCGATGCTGGCAATCTGCACGCCCTATGATGAAAATGCGCCACACCCTGGCAATGGAACTATGTTTGCGATAGCACCGGGTACGCGTGCGAAGGTGGATGAGTTATACGCCTTAGCATTATCAATAGGTGCTAGTGATGATGGCGCTCCTGGACAGCGGGTTAAAGACTTTTTCTATGGCGGATATGTTCGCGCTCCGGACGGTAATAAGATGGTGTTCAATTATCTTGGTAAGTAACCATAAATACTATTTCCAGGAGCCAAAAATCCGGTGGATACCCGGATTTTTGATAAATGTTTAAGTTCTTCTGTACAAGTGATTGGAAAACATCAGGAAATAAAAACCTTTGATTTCAATACTTTAAACTTATACATGATTGAGAACATGGTATAGGTGGAAAAAACCGCCATTATTAACGGGGTTTGTTTCGCTACTACTAGCGGCTTACTGTATAATCGCGCTCTTAATGCAAATCCGCTCGCAACATCATCTGGAATAACTCGTGATTACTACTGCAAACATCACCATGCAATTTGGTGCTCAACCCTTATTTGAAAACATCTCTGCTAAATTTGGTAATGGCAACAAGTACGGCCTCATCGGAGCCAATGGCTGTGGCAAGTCCACCTTCATGAAAATATTATCGGGTGAGCTAACGCCCTCTTCAGGCAATGTTTCGATTACGCCAGGTGAACGCCTGGGGATACTGAGTCAGAACCAGTATGCGTTTGAAGAATACTCTGTGGTGGATGCGGTGATCATGGGTGATACTCAGCTCTGGCCAATCAAAGTTAAGCGTGACCGCATCTACAGTCTACCTGAAATGTCCGAGGAAGAAGGTATGCTAGTCGCGGAGCTTGAAACACAATTTGCGGAGCTCGATGGTTACACGGCGGAGAGTCGGGCAGGGGAGTTATTGATTGAAGCAGGGATTGCGGAGGAATATCATTTTGGTTTGATGTCTGAGCTGGCGCCTGGTCTTAAGCTTCGTGTGTTATTGGCACAAGCGATATTTGCCGACCCCGATATTTTGTTGTTAGACGAACCGACCAACAACCTCGATATCTACACCATTAACTGGCTTGCCGATGTGTTAAATGACCGCAAGTGCACCATGATTATTATTTCGCATGACCGACATTTTTTAAATCGTGTCTGCACTCATATGGCGGATATTGACTATGGTGAGCTGCGTATTTATCCGGGCAACTATGATGAGTACATGGCGGCCTCCATGCTCGCCAAAGAACAGCTACTCAACGAAAACGCCAAGAAGACCGCTGAAATGGAAGAGCTCAAAGCCTTCGTTGCACGCTTTTCTGCAAATGCGTCGAAAGCCAAACAAGCGACCTCTCGTGCCAAACGCTTAGAAAAAATCGAACTCGCGGAGGTCAAACCGTCATCTCGTCAGATGCCTTACATCACTTATAAACAGCATAAAAAACTTCATCGTCAGGCCCTTGAACTGGAAAAAATCAGCCATGGCTTTGACGGAGAAACCTTATTTACCTCCGGAGATATTTTACTCGAAGCGGGCGCAAAACTTGCGGTGATTGGCGAAAATGGGGCTGGCAAGTCAACCTTTTTAAAATGCCTCGTGAATGAAATACACCCTAACTCTGGCGTGGTAAAGTGGTCAGAAAATGCCACGATCGGTTATTGTCCACAAGACAACTCAAAAGATTTTGCAAACGATTTTACCTTGTTTGAATGGTTGTCGCAGTGGCGTACCCCACAACATGATGATTTGGCGGTTAGAGCGATTTTAGGAAGATTATTATTTACCTCAGATGAAGTAAACAAGAAAGTGTCCGTTTGTTCAGGTGGAGAAAAGAACCGCTTGATGTTTGGTAAGTTGATGATGCAGGACATCAATGTTTTGATTATGGATGAGCCGACGAACCACATGGACATGGAGTCAATTGAAGCGCTTAATAAAGCGTTGACTGACTTTGACGGTACTTTGATCTTTGTGAGCCACGACCGTGAATTTGTGTCGTCACTCGCCAACAGTATTATCGAAATTAGTGAACAAAACCTACATTATTTTCAAGGCTCGTTTGATGAGTATATGAGCCATAAACAGCTGAGTTAATTCTAGGCTAGGCAAATCTCATAACCTTTGTTATTGTGCGTATCATCATAATAACAAAGGTTTTTCCTATGACCGTCCTTGGTACCCCTTTTTCTTCCTCTACAAGCAAAGTTTTGTTATGCGGCTCAGGTGAGCTTGGCAAAGAAGTGGTTATTGAACTTAAACGCTTTGGCTGTGAAGTCATCGCTTGTGATAGCTATGCGAATGCGCCAGCCATGCAAGTCGCTGATCGCGCGCATGTGTTTTCCATGTTGGATGGCGCTGAACTACGCCGCGTAATTGAATTAGAACAGCCTGATTTTGTTGTCCCAGAGGTGGAAGCAATCGCAACAGCCACCTTATTAGAATTAGAAAGCGAGGGCGTTAATATTGTTCCAAGTGCTAAAGCAGCCCATCTCACCATGAATCGCGAGGGGATCCGCAGACTTGTTGCTGAAGATCTCAAAATCGTAACGTCTGACTATCGCTTTGCTACAGACGAATCGGAGTTTCATCAAGCAATTGAAGCAATCGGCTATCCTTGCTTTGTCAAACCCATTATGAGTTCTTCTGGTAAGGGCCAATCTTTAGTGAAAGCTGCAGATGAAGCAAAAGGCGCGTGGGATTATGCGCAACAAGGCGGGCGTGCGGGACAAGGTAAGGTCATTGTCGAGGGCATGATGGATTTTGATTATGAAATTACCCTGCTCACGATTCGACATATTGATGGCACTAGTTTTTGTGCACCCATCGGCCATCGTCAATCCAGAGGGGATTATCAAGAATCTTGGCAACCTCAAGCCATGTCTGACACAGCATTACAACAAGCACATGCCATCGCAAAACAAGTCACCGATGCACTAGGTGGTCGTGGTTTGTTTGGCGTTGAATTGTTCATTAAAGGTGATGATGTGTACTTTAGTGAAGTATCACCACGTCCCCACGATACGGGTATGGTGACGTTGATTTCCCAAAATCTGAGTGAGTTTGCTTTACATGCGCGCGCGTTTTTGGGGCTGCCAATCCCCAATATCGAATTATACGGACCATCTGCCTCGGTTGCTTTGGTGGTTCAAGGTCACAGTGAACAAGTGGCGTTTGCTAACTTAGAGGCAGTCTTGAGTGAAGCGCAAACTGATTTACGCATTTTTGGAAAGCCAACCGTCTCTGGTACTCGGCGCATGGCTGTCATGTTAGCACGAGGGGAGAACTGTGACGAGGCCGTTGCGAAAGGATTGTGTATGAAACAAAACTGCCAAGTTAAACTTTAGACACACAATACAGCTTAATAAAAATATAACAGAGGTCCTTATGAAATTTCGACAGATTGGCGCGTTCGCTCTATTGCTTATCAGTTCATTGGTTGTTGCAAATGACGCTGAACCAACTGCGTGGATCAATGCGAACGGTTACACGATAGGAGCTGATGGTAAGCTGATGCAATTTAGTCAAATGCTGGTAGAAGCCGATGAAATTGTTGCCATTGGTCATGCGATCAGCATGCCAGATGACGCTAAAGTCATTGATGCACAAGGTAAGACGGTATTGCCAGGTTTGATTGATGCGCATGGCCATATTTTAGGTTTAGGACAGGGCCTCTTTGAAATTGATTTACGTGGCACACGCTCTGAAGCAGAAGCCGTAAAGCGCGTGCAGGATTTTATTGGTCTGAACCCACAAGCTGACTGGGTTGTTGGCAGAGGCTGGAATCAGGTGTTATGGGATAATCAGCAATTCCCCTCAAAAGTCAGTTTAGATGCGCTAAATATCGATAAACCCATAGTGTTATCACGCATTGATGGACATGCATCTTGGGTAAATAGCGCTGCCTTACAAGTGGCGGGGATTCATTCTGCAACGACGTCTCCTAGTGGTGGCGAAATTGTGAAAGATGCACAAGGCCAGCCGACCGGTTTGTTGATTGACAATGCGATGTATCTCATTGAAAAACATATTCCACCCGTTGATGACCGTTTGTTAGCAAAATATTTGGATAAAGCGTCAGAGCATTTGCTGAAATTGGGGATCACTTCTGCGCATGACGCCGGGATCAGTGCGCAAGTCGTGGATTTCTTTACTCGCTCAGCACCTAATTTGAACTTTCGCATTTATGCAATGATTGCAGCAACTGATCCGCAACTGTCACAGTTGTTACAAAATGGTCATATCGAAGATGACGCAGGCATGTTGAGTATTCGCAGTGTTAAGGTTTATGGTGATGGTGCCTTGGGCAGTCGTGGAGCGGCTTTGATCGCACCGTATTCGGATGATCCAGATAATCTCGGTTTGTTAGTGACTTCCGAAGAATCTATGCCGGGGCTATTTCGAGAGATCATTGGTGCAGGATTTCAGCTTAATTATCATGCGATTGGCGATAGGGCGAACCGCCTTGGTTTAGAAACCTTTGCTGAGACGTTTAAGATTTTTCCTGAAAACAAAGCCCGTCATCGAATCGAACATGCTCAGGTGATTGCACCTGAAGACCTCACTTTATTTCCTAAATACGGCATTATCGCCTCGATGCAACCGACGCATGCCACATCAGATATGAATATGGCTGAAGACCGATTGGGCAAACATCGATTGCAAGGGGCCTACGCATGGAAGTCGCTACTAGAGATGGGGGCGGATATTGCGTTTGGCTCCGATTTTCCAGTTGAATTAGCCAATCCATTTCATGGTTTACACGCTGCGATCACTCGTCAAAACGCCGAGGGAATGCCTAAAGGTGGATGGTTAGGACATGAGGCAGTCACCCGTGAGCAAGCATTTAAAGGCTTTACCTTAGATGCTGCTTATGCGGCATTCCAAGAGGATATAATTGGTTCGTTAGACGTCGGAAAAAAAGCGGACTTTATCATCATTGACCGTGATATTTTTACCGTCGACGAAGGGCTGATCCGAGATACTCAAGTACTGGAAACCTGGGTCGCAGGTACGCGCAGATATTAAGCAAGCACATAAGGGAGCATGATGCTTCCTTATGTGATCACAGCGAGTTTACATTTTTTCATGTTTAAAGAATGCGCACTTCTCTTTGCGGAAATGGAATTTCGATACCGTGTTCGCGTAATGTTTCAAAAATAATCAGATTCAAATCACCGCCGACACGGTTTTTTCCATCGTCAATCCCTTCGATCCAGAACTCAACAAACAAATTCACTCCACTGTCACCAAAGGAATCAATTTCACAGTCGGGTCTAAGTTCAAGGGCTACCTTATCACCGCTCAATACTTGAGGATGTTGTGCAACTGCCTCTTTGATGATTTCCACGACATGCCGAATATCGGTTTTGTACGCCACAGAGAAATCCACGCGATAGCGCTGTAGTGGGTCTTTGTGTGACCAATTGATAAAGGTGCAGCTGATAAATTTTTCATTGGGCACTACGATGTCTTTTCCGTCATAGGTTTCAAGGATGGTGTAACGCATTCGAAATTCGCGTACCCAGCCTTTGCTGCCATCATCTAGTTCAATGTAATCACCAACGGTAACGGATTTATCAATTAAAATAATAATGCCTGAAATAAAGTTCGACGCTATGGACTGTAAGCCCAGACCGAGCCCGACACCTACTGCACCACCAAATACGGCGAGTGTTGTGAGGTTAATCCCTAGCAGTTGTAATAAAGTAATGGCAACAAAACAAAAAATCAGTACTTGATATACTTTACTCAACACTTCTTTGGTTCGCACATCAAAGCGTTTTTGGCGCTTGATTGTATCGATACCGCGACGGTTAATCCAAATACCTGCCCATATAACCAAAGCTCCTAAAAATAAGGCCCTAGAAACATCCAAAACCGATATAGATACAGCACCAAGGGATAGGGAAATGGAGTCTAGATATACTAAAAATTCGTTAACCGTGTCGAGCATGATGCTTCCTTTTGTCGCTTTTGCGCATTATTGACTAAAATGCGTTTTTCACAAAGTATATTTTGTGAAATCAGAGCTTTTGACCAGTAGGCACAAGAATAACGTTCGGTATCATTGAATCACTGGATAATACAACCCAAGAGAGAACCATAGTGCAATTGATTCCGAGTACTTCGAAAAGTAACCATCACAATATATCGTCGTCTCCCAAAAAACGCATTACCTTGTTTTTTTCAGAGGAAGAATTTACTTCTGTGGAGCGAACCTGTCTTTACCTTAATTCAAGTGCGCGACCTCTATTAAAAGAAATCGTGATTAAAGAAATTGAGAGATTACATGAGCAACGTGAAGCGCACAGTGACTTTTGATTATTCTCCATGCAAGGTCAAGACCAGTGTTCGTGGTGATGCATGATCTCTATGTTCCCCTAAATATATCCCTTGCCATGTACCAAGTAAGAGTTTTCCAGCGGCAACAGGAACACTGACTGATGAACCGAGAAGACTGGCTTTGAGGTGTGCTGGCATATCATCAGATCCCTCATAGGTGTGGCGATAATAGGGTTGGTTTTCAGGAGCGATGACATTGAAGTGCGATTCAAAATCGATTCGCACAGTTGGATCGGCATTTTCATTAATGGTGAGAGATGCACTAGAATGCTGGATAAATACATGTAAAAGGCCTGTTTTACACTGTGTTAGCTGAGGGATTTGAGAGGCTATCTTATCTGTAATGAGGTGAAATCCCCGTTGATAAGCTGGTAAAGTAAGTTGATGTTGTACCCACATGAAAATGACCTGGTAAAAAAACAAGTTAACTAGATACTATGCTACTGCTCACTAGATGTTGACTCAAGTACCTGATTTGATTCTGATTCGGAGCGAGTGCCCCGTGCGATCTGGTAAAACACATCCAATGCGTTATGCGCACCGCTGGTTGCTTCAATATAAAGGTTGGGACGATATTGATAGCGCAGCCCCCATTCGGCAATTTCTTCAAACACGCCAACTCGATATTCGACACTCAATCGCTCATTGAGCTTACCGCTAACACCTATTTGGGTTTGATCGCCAGCACCTTGAGTCGACAATTGTAAGTCGTCCACCCCTAATGAACTACCAAGGCGTGACAGCGCACTCTCACTTTGCCCAAGCCCAAAACCGAGCAGGGCATTAGAAATGACCACAGATGAGTTTTCATCTGACGCAGCATTGAGCCCTTTGCCGCGAATCAGGTAAGATAAAATATTGGGGTTTTCAAATTCAGGTTCACTAAATAGCTCTGCGCGTAAATTCTGGCTTAAACCTTGAACTCTGAGCCCTGCAATGACGTCTTCGTTCATGGTTTTTGGGTTGCGAATGGCTTCTAGTGATATATATGGCAAACCAACCGGACCTGTAAAATTCAACACTCCGCGCCGCACCAATAAATCTTGACCATATGCTTGGTACAAACCATCAGTTAGGTTGAGATCCCCCAATACCGCTAAGTTTGTACTTTCAAGGCGTACGTTTAAGGCACCATGTAGAGATGTGGCAAAGTCAAACGCCTTTAATCGTACCTTTTGACGTTTAAGTGGGTCGATGATGGCATTGATATCAAGGTTAATGCCAAATGGCATACTGAATTTATCACTTTCCTCAAGGCTAAAGATCTGTTTTTGTGGCTGGGTGAATACAATGTCAGGGTGTGATTGAATATGTGAATCGGGCAGTTTATCAAGCTCAAGATTAAGTGCAGGTACTATGACCACACCGTTAATATTCAAATCATTATCGTACTGTCGTAACGCAATATTTGCTGAGGCCAACCCGGTAAATTCCTCAAACATAGGCACTAAGTCAGAGAATATTGCTAAGTTCACTTCTTTTAACTGAGCATACACGGCTAGCGTATTTAGGAAGTCGATTTCAAGTCCAATTTGACCTAAATTTTGGCCGGTAATTTGCCCTCGTGAACGCAGTTGAGCCGTACTGATAGGCTGCTCAATATCCCACTTTACGTCTCCCTTAATTTGGGCTTCTTCTATAACAAACTGCAAAGTTGGAGTGAGTGCCCAAGTACTTGGTGATAAGCGTAAATTGGTATTTGCTTTGAGTTGATTGCCATTCCATTGCAAGCGAGTTTCTAGCGCAACTGATGCATCGGTGTGAATTTGAATTGGTGTAGTTAAATATCCGTTTACCAGATAGAAAATTTGGGCCAGTCCAGTGTCATCCAAAATAATCTCTGCTCCTAAATCCATCTGCTCAAATACAATCGGATCAAGCCTAACGGATAAGCTACCCACCCAATTATTTGAAGAATATAAATCAATCTGCACTGGAGAAAAAGTCAGAGTTTTTTCACTCAACGCACTGCTAAAAAGGCTAATTCCAGATTGTCCTCACCGTAACTCAGGTTGAGCTTGGGGATGTCTATTTTTATCTCATCATTAAATAGCTCAGCGGTCATGTCATGATGCACTGATAGTGGCTTACCAAGTTCACCAGTGAGAGCGTGACGCAAGGAAAACGAATCTTGGGTAATTGAAATATCAGCCGTATAGGTATCGAGTAAAAAGTCTTGCAAATAATCTACAAGAGGAGTGCCCTGAATGCGCCATTGCAACAGATTACTTTGTTGGCTTAGAGTGAACTGCGTCGTAACAGTGAAGGACAGACTCTCTTTAGCGTCGATTAGGAGGTTCAATGGTATGTGCGTATTGCCAAGGCTAACACCGCAATCTTGCGTGTTTAATTGAGTAAGACTTACCGATAGCGAACAGTCAATATTGATTCCAGTTAAAGCCAATCTTCCTTCTTGAACTACGTGCTCTAATAACACATCAATCTCTGCTTTAGCTTGATAGCGATTGCCCTGTATGTTCAAGATGCCTGGGGCAAGGTCAATCTGAATATCATTTATTTGTTCTACAAATCTATCCCAAGTCAACGAGACATCGACAGGTATAGCTCTATCAGTCAAATCAATTTTTAAGTGCCCACTACTTATGAATTGGCCAGTGGTGTCAAATGCAATGGATGGCGAGAGCAGATAGCCATCTAATGCAAATACAAAACGTTCAATCGGCAGTGAAAGACCGTTGATGTATAAACTAAGATCCGCCAGCACATTATAGTCTGGCCCAAGCGTCGCGTTACCATTAAGCTCCCCATATTGGTTACTGACCAATATCGACTTTATGCTGAGTTGTTCAGTCAGTGCAAAGTGACCCTTAACCATACTCTCAGGTATAAGGGATGTTTGGTTTTGTGCTACGGCAAGAGAATTAATAGAGAGTGCAATGTCTTCTGCTAATAGAGGCCAAACTAGTTCTGGCAGTGCGTCTTGCAGTTGCTCGGGGCTAAACTCGAAGTCAGTGGTTTTGGAGAGCGAAGTTTGATAATACTGAACGGCCTGGAAAATCGCTTCAATTCCTGTCTCTATTTGCTCAATAATTGCTTCTTTTGAGCTCAAGTCAAACGATGGGGACGGTGCTGCAGCTATCGATGAAATCGGTTGACTATCAGGTAGATAAACATGTAGTTCGTCACCTTGGATGTGCGTAGGGAAAACGACAATGCCACTTTGCAGATCAATGTTAACTGGAGCAGACCAGTTTGCTAAGTTGATGGTGGTATTATCTCCAAGCTGAAAATGAGCTGATTCAATAAACAGTTGTTCAAGGCAGATTTGCTTTTGCCATAGACACATTGGCGATAGCGCAACGTCTAGTTGCGTGATCTGTCCCGAGAGGGCTGGATGTGCGACATGGATATTACGCCAGCGCATACCATGAAAAATCGTCCCCTTTATCTCCTCAACGCGGACCCAATCTATACGTTCAAGGGTTTGCTTAAGCGCTAATGTACCTAAGTTTGAATTAAGCAAACCAACCAATAAACTTAATGTGATAAGGGTTAAAGCAAATAGGGTCCAAAGCAAGCGTCGTAGCCAGCGCCAAGGAGAGGGAGTGACCTGTTTTGCAACAGCTTTGTCTGTCGTCATAATAGCGGCCCCAACATAATGTGCAGTCGCCAAGTAGACTCTGTAGTACTGCTGCCTCGGGCAGCATATAAACGCACAGGGCCCAAGGGTGAGCGCCAAATCGCCCCCAAGCCAACACTAGAGGCAGACAAGGATTGAGCATTGTAACCGATTTGAGCCGCATCGAAGAATCCGGCTATGCCCCATGAGTCATTAATTTGATATATGAGTTCTTGTTGGGTCGATACGCTTTGCTCGCCCCCAAGCAAAGCCCCACTTGCATCTCTAGGTGCGATGTCTTTGTAGCCAAACCCACGAATGCTTTGGTCACCGCCCAAATAAAAGCGTTGTTCGCTCGGAGTCTGAGCAAAATCATCTGTATCCATCCATCCTGCGCGCCAGATCCCGAGCCATGTCCAATCACTTGATAATGGTCTTAACCATTTGGTTTGAGCAGTAAGACGATACACAGTAAAGTCACTTAGTAAATTATTTTGCGCAGTTTCTAGCGTTAGATCATGTCGCTCACCGGTTGACGGAAATAACATATCGTCGGTTTGTAAATAATGCAAACTCCCACCTACGTACCATAATTTAGTGTTGGCATTCACATCCGCTTGGGTAAAGTCTGAGTAGGTGTACCGAGTAAATATACTGACATGCCAATCATTAAGGCGATCATGAAAATGACCGACTCGGAAAAATCGTGTTGCCCCTAAACTCAAGGATAAGGCTTCGCTGTTATTGAAGTCAGTTCGTTCAAGTCCGAGTTGATAGTTAATGTATTCGCGATTTGGATTAGCCAAGGGGACCTTATACGTCGCGCTGACTTGTTGCTCGGGAGCAGATACTTTGGAGGATAAGCGTATACTGTGACCACTGTTATTTAATCTGGCGCGTTTCCATGCAACGGACGCGCGTGGGCCGACATCAGTTGAGAAGCCCACCCCGTATTCGACTTGGTGTTTGGGCTTTTCAGTTAATGTGGCGATGAGATTAATTTTGCCATCCCGTCGATTGGCCAGATCTGGCCGGATTTGTACCGTTGCAAAATACCCCGAGCGATTTAAGGCATTGCGCATCTCGTTGATACGTTCCAATGCATAGGGCTCGCCAAGCTCTAGCTCAATAATATTATTGAGTAAAGCTTGATTGATGGTGTTAGCAGGTAGTTTCAATGCATCGATGACATATCTATCGCCAAACTCAAAACCATAGCGCAAAGTGATATCACGATTGTTTTGTGCGACGACAATCTGACTTTGACCCATAGTGATATCAAAATAACCACGTGCAATCGCTAAACTGTACATATCATCTTTGAAGCCAGTATAAAGTTTTTGACTAAAGGGCTTGTCAACGTGTTTAGTCAATGCTTGATAGCGCTTGGCGATCACTGGATCGTCATGCAATACTGAATCAGTCTCTACATCGATGGCAACAAGCCTAGCGCGTTCACCTATCAACACACTTGCTGACCAATCATTACACTGTGTCAAACTGACCCTCTCCAGTGTAATAAACTGAGTATCGAAATACCCAAACGCATGAAACGAATCCAGCAACAAACTGCCCAAAGTCTGACGCTGTTGGGCAAGTTCGAGAGGACTGATTGACTCACAATCAGCGAAGCCTGAGTAGGTCTTTAACGCGATTTCAATGTTGTTTTTAACCTCTGACGGAGGGGGTTTTTGCCATTGTATATTGACTTGAGCTACTGCTAGAGAAGTCAAAAAAAGGCAACTCCATGCCCAGAATTTCATATTCTTACTCCGCGTCGTTCATCTCTAGTTTGATAAATGTCATGTCGCGCCAATTATGATCGTCTTTGGTTTCGTTTTGAAAAGGGTGTAGCGTAAAATGCATAACTTCTTGTTTGGGATTTACGACAAAGTGCACAAAAGCATCAGATGCCGCGTTTTGATTGTCCCAACGTACAACCCAAGAGTGATCAGCAAAAGGCTCTAGCTTGCCAGTGAGGGTAGCCATTCGATCAGAGACTAGACGAATGCTATTTTGCTCTGCAAACACTCGCATAGTGCCGTACCACTCACTTTGGTATTCACCAAAATAAGCAGACGCTGCCAGGTTGACTTTTCCGCTGCCTACGGGTTTTTCACCATATCGTTCAAGCCATCGTGCTTCGGCTTTGGCTTGCCGTTCAACATAATAATCTACCCAATCCATCGGTGGCGCCTCAGGTATCAGTGATTTAATGATACTTTGCATAATGGATGAACGCACACCATAATTGGAGCCATTATTGAGCACGACTACGCCGAGTTCAAACTCTGGAATTAACGCTACATAAGCCTGATATCCAGAGAGTGTTCCGGTGTGAGACAGCATCTCATAGCCGTAGATATTTTCTTTGCGCCAGCCAATCCCATAAGCCCTAAAATGGGTTTTGTGCAGGTTGCGAGCGGTGCTTGAAACATTTAATAAGGTGTGAGAACGCCACATATTGGCTAATGCTTTGCTACTGAATATCGTTTCGCCGTTTGGGGCTTTGGCATCGTTTAACAGCGCCTCAATCCATTTGAGCATCCCATCAACATGGCAGACTAAACCGCCTGCAGCGGCGGACATCAGCTCTTTGCCTTTAATGTCGTTGCGTGGAATGGGATAAATCCCACGTTCGTCATTATGACCATACCCCTTTGCCACATTGTTTAGAGCATTTAATGGCATATCACCAGCATAACAGTCCATGTCTAGAGGTTGAAAAATACGCTCGTCAATAAATTGCGCCCACGGCATTTGGGCTACCTTTGCCACGATTTCAGCTGCGGTAATATACAGTACATTTGAATAACTATAGGTTTGTCTAAAGGAAAAACGTGGGGTTAAATAACGCAAATTATGAATGACTTCACCGCGAGTGAATCCTGAAGGTTCAGGCCAAAGCATCGCATCCCCTGCACCGTCATCAAGGCCACTGCGATGAGTGAGCAAATCAATGATACGAAACTCTCGAGTGACATACGGGTCATGCAGGCGAAAATCTGGCAAGTGATCTATCACGCGGTCATCCCATGCTAATTTGCCTTCATCCACCAAAATCGCGACTGACGCGGCTGTAAACGCTTTTGAAGTGGACGCCAAGCGAAAGTAAGTAAACGGATTGACCTGTAATTTATTGCCTAAGTCGCGATGGCCATAACCTTGGGCATGCACGATTTGTCCTTGGTGACTGATGCCAACGGCGACTCCCGGGGTGTGAAACGCTTGTAGTGCTTTATCAACAACTCTTCTGAGTGAATCAGGGGTAATAAGCTCTGGGTTAGGGTTTGGGTGAATAGGTTTGATTTGTGTTGCCAAATTAAGGCTAGGCTGTGCCTCCTGAGCAGTGGCGGCAAAACCACATAACAAACCTAAAGAAACCAATCCAAATGACCAACGACCCAGCATAATATCCCTCTACTCATTCTGTGTTTACAGAGTACTAGAGGGATACTGAAATGCCAATGAATATACGCCCAAATAATGGGATTAATTTGTAACGAAACCCAATTTGTCGAGCAGTCCTTTGCGTTTCGCAGTAATAAGGAGCAATGCGCCGAGATACATGGATACTCCATAAACCCCACCAGCAATAGCGTATTGCGAATTACTTAAAAATGTCACCGCAATTAAAATAGCCATTGTGGCATTCTGAGTACCGACCTCAATACCCAGAGTCACCGCATCATGAACCTTGAGTTTGCCAAATTTTGCCAGTAACACACCGGCTAGGGTAGCAATCAAATTGAGTGATAGCGTAAAGATAAAGATCGTTGGGAAAGACTCTATGAGCATTTCACGTTCGTCATAGGCAATTTTAGCGATCATGGAAAATAAGAAAAAAGTTGATAAATGTCTAAAAAATCCCTCAGAACGTTGAGCAAACTTTTTGGCGAAACGTCGGATAATCATACCAATAGCAATGGGAACTAATGAAATGACAAGCAGGCTTAATGAGGTTTTGATCAATGAAAACTGCTCATCTGGTGTATCAGAAAAAAGACTGATCCCCCATTTGATGAGCAATGGTGTCGTGATAATACAAAACACAGTTGTAATGGCTGTTAACGATACGGATAACGCGAGATTAGCACGTGCAATATGCGCCAATAGATTCGACGATGTGCCACCTGGGCATGCCGCCAAAATCATAATCCCTACTGCGATATGCGCGGGTACCGAAAATATGTAGATAAGCCCAATCGCTACAACCGGTAGAACGATTAGTTGTCCGAACAAACCTAACAATACCGCTTTTGGCGTTTGCAATAATCGTCTGAAGTCGCTTGCAGTGAGAGATAGTCCCATCCCAAACATAATGATAGCAAGAGACAACGGCAGTAATACTTGGGTAAAAAAAGAAGCTTCCATCGTCGTTCCTAACTCATTTTCTTGAGAATGGATTTGGGTGCAATACGCAAAATATACTGCAACCACGCCCACGGCCAAGCGGGCACAAAATAGCTTTCCCCTTCTTTCTCTATCGCTTTGACCATGGCTTTACAACCCGTTTCGGTATCCACGATAAAGGGGACTTTTTTAACTTTCTCGTTGATTTCCGAGCGAATGAAGCCTGGATGGATAGCGGTTATTTTGATTGGGGTGTTCATCACATCAATTGCCAGCCCTAGCGTCATGGATGTCAGCGCTGCCTTGGTTGCGGCATACACAGTTAACGCTCGACGATAGGGGCTGACTGCACTCACGGATGAAATAGTCACCAGATGTCCGGCATTGCGCTGCCGAAATAGCTCCATTGCCGCTTCCATCTGCGCTAATGCCGAAACAAAATTGGTCGTTGCGGTCTGCTTGTTGGCATAAAAATACCCAGTCCCAATTGATGCGCCTTTGCCCATCCCTGCATTGACAATGATCCGATCAAGCCCGCCCATCTCATCATCAAACTCTTTAAATACTTTAAACACATCGTCGTGTTCGTTAACATCTATCGCTTTACAAACCACCTTAATATTGGGATTGATGTGATAAAGTTCGGCTTTGAGTTCATCTAATCTTTCCACCCGACGAGCGCATAATGCAAGGTTTCTCCCCATTTTGGCAAATTCGATGGCCATGCCATAGCCCAACCCTGAACTGGCTCCGGTGATTAAAATATTCTGTCGCATGGTGCTTCCTTTTTTGTTGTTTTATGCATGCTTATTACGCTCATATATCGTGTCGATTGATCAATTTGCGGCAACGATGTTGTAAATAATGGTTAAAAAACCACAAATGTCGAAACGACTTGTTCCGCGTTTGCTGGTGGTGATAGCGATAATAAATTTGCTGTACGATCGCCGCTAACCGAAACAAACCGTACACTTGATAAAATGTCATATTGGATACATCTGCGCCGGTTTTCTCTGCATAATACTCGATGACTTCTTGCCGAGTTAGCATGCCCGGCAGATGAGTAGGTTGACGGCGAGTCCCTTGCGCGACGCGGTCATCACCCGCTTCTACCCAATAAGCCAACGAATTACCCAAATCCATCAGGGGATCCCCTAAGGTTGCAAGTTCCCAATCTAGGACGCCAATAATGCGTGTCGGATCGTCTAAATCCAAAACCAAGTTATCAAAGCGAAAATCATTATGGGTGAGACAAATGGTTTCGGTTGTCGGCATATTCTCGAACAGCCACTCGCGGATCCCTTTAGCTGACGGGACTTGCCATGTTTTGGCTTGCACATAGCGCTCGCTCCAGCCATGAATTTGGCGCGAAACGTAGCCACTTCCCTTAGCAATGTCATTTAAGCCTGCACTAACGTAATCCACCTTATGTAATGCAATAAGTGTATCAATCGCGTTCAGACAAAGTTTCTCAACCTGATCGCGCGACAAATCCAGACCTCTAGGTAAATTCGCTCGTGGAATGATGCCGTTGAGCTTTTGCATGATATAAAAATCACTGCCTATCACCGCATCATCCTGACACACACCGAGCATTTGTGGAACAAATGGGAACACCTCTGCCAGGGCTTTTTGCAAGCGATATTCACGCGCCATGTCGTGGGCGCCTTTCGCCTTTCGCCCAGCAGGAGCACGGCGCAAAATCACCTCGCACTCAGCATAGCTCAAGCAATACGTCCAATTCGAGGCTCCGCCACTATACTGAGTGACCTGGGGAGCAGTATCTGGCAAATCTAATTGCGCTTGCAACCATGGTTGCAACGAATCAATGGGCAGTTCTTCTCCACTTCTCACAGAACGGGCACGGTCTTGCCATTGGGCATGACTCATCGTGTGCTCTCTGTATATTTGCGTTTTTCTAATCTGGCAACCATTGCGCGATGCACTTCGTCTGGCCCATCTGCAAGTCTTAATACTCGTGCGGCACCGGCTAAGCGAGACAGTACAAAATCATCTGAAACACCTGCACCACCGTGAATCTGAATGGCCATATCGACTACTTCTTGAAGCATATTGGGAACGACCACTTTGATGGCACTGATATCGACCATGGCATTCTTGACGCCTAAATTATCGATTTTCCACGCAGCTTGTAGTGTCAGTAAGCGAGCTTGCTCAATCTTCATTCGCGCATCAGCAATACGTTCGCTATTGCCCCCCAAATCAAATAATTTTTTGCCAAAGGCTTCACGTGATACCGCCCGTTTCATTGACAATGACAAAGCTTCTTCGGCCATGCCAATGGCACGCATACAATGGTGAATTCGACCCGGTCCAAGACGGCCTTGAGCAATGGCAAAACCTTTGCCTGCGCCGAGAATTAAGTTCTCTTTAGGCACTCTGACATTCTCAAACATCATCTGCCCATGCCCATAGGGTGCGTCATAATCGCTGTAGGCAGTGAGCATGCGCTCAATGGTTAAACCTTCGCTATCAACAGGTACTAACACCATAGAATGTTGCGCATGTCTGTCGTTTTCAGGATTGGAAAGACCCATAAAAATAATGAGTTTTGCGTTTGGATGGCCGAGTCCAGTGGACCACCATTTTCGCCCGTTTAACACCAGCTCATCTCTATCAAACTCAATGCTAGCCTGCATATTTGTGGCATCGGAAGAGGCAACGTCAGGCTCTGTCATACCAAACACCGAACGGATCTCCCCATTGAGAAGAGGAGTAAGCCATTGCGTCTTTTGTGCTTCTGAACCAAAATGATATAACACTTCCATGTTGCCAGTGTCTGGCGCATTACAATTAAATACCTCTGGAGCAAATAAGTAATGTCCCATGGCTTCAGCAAGAGGGGCATATTCTAAGGTAGTTAAACCTTGTCCTAGCTCAGTATCGGGCAAAAACAAATTCGCCAGCCCTTGTTCTCGAGAGAGGACTTTGAGGCGTTCTACTTCTGGGTGAAGTTGCCATTCTCGCCAGTTACCATGATTGTTTTGGTGGTGCATAAATGCGTAGACATCGGAGGCTATCGGGGCAATGTGCTTGTCGATAAATTCTTGTACTTTGCTTAGGTATTCTTGACATTTATTTGAATAAGTAAAATCCACGTAACACTCCATTAACATTTTGCTAAAGGATACTAAAACTTGTCGAATTTCGCTAGACAAACACTTGATTGGATTACAAAAAAAGCCGTTACAAAATGTTGCAACGTATAGACAGTGAATTAAATGGGTAAGTGCCCCCACACCAAATCTTTGAAGTGCTTCCGACACACAGATTCATAGTGCTCATTCCCCCCGACTTGTACTTGTTCACCACCGTGGATGGGATGACCTTGCTCGTCAAGTCGGACGACAAAATTCGCTTTGCGGCCGCAATGACAAATCGTCTTGAGCTCCGTTAATTTGTCAGACCATGCCAACAGATATTGACTGCCTGGAAAGGTTTCTCCTAAGAAGTCTGTACGGATCCCATAAGACAAAACTGGGATATCCAAGTCGTCCACAATATGAACTAATTGCATAACTTGTTGCTTACTCAGAAACTGAGCTTCGTCAATGAAAATACAGTCGATACTGCCAAGTTCGCGTTTGGCAATGACATCACTGAATAAATCGGTTCCTTCGTGAAAGGTCAACGCAGGGCGACTGATGCCTAATCGAGATGTGATCTTGCCCTCGCCATAGCGATTATCCAGTTGGGCGGTGTACAACAAAATCTTGTGACCACGTTCTTCATAATTGTACGCAGATTGTAACAAGGCGGTCGATTTGCCTGCGTTCATTGCTGAGTAATAAAAATAAAGTTGTGCCACAAAAAACGTCTCGGTTCTCAAACAGAGTTGGATTTTAGCACAGTGCACAATAGAAACAAAAAGGGCCAGTAAACACTGGCCCTAATTCAATAAAAACATTTTTACGCAGCGTCAACGGCGACTTTATGACTTTCCTGTGTAGCATCAATCAGTTCTAAATCAAAGGTGTACTCATCCACACGTACGGCCAATTTACGTTTATCGTCATATGCAAGTAAAATATCGGCTTCGGCACTGGTGAGCTCACCTTTTTGGGTTAACTCAGATACGGCATGGGCAAATGAAACGAACGGAATGACGGGGGCTTTGCGCAGTGCTTTTTGCACTTTACTTAGCAGTGGCATTGCCTCGAGCTTAGCCAAAAACGCTTGTTCATTAATGTCGTTACCATCACCAGGTTGTGTAATAACTAAGTGTGAAAGCTCACGTTTAATACTGCTGTCCTTCATCGTGGCGACAGAAAGATCGCGACGCAATTCATCGCTGATGCTGTCATTACGGTTGCTGTAAGTATTGGTGAGTAAACGCATCAAGCCACGTACAGGTGAGTTAGGGAAGTTGTTAATAAACTCCGCTAACGCTTTTTCACCCTGGGTCAAGGTCCACTGCATTGCATAATCAAAATACAATTGAGCCTCCGCGCGGTCTGAAACGCGTTGTTCATAGAAGCGAATGCAAGCCATGGCAGCATAGACATGGCTTAACACATCGCCCAGACGAGCGGACAGCATCTCAGCTTTTTTCAATTCACCCCCTAATACCAACAAAGATAAATCGGCCATTGGCGCGAGTTTTGCTGACAAAGCATTCAGGCGTTTTTCGTACACACGCACTTCGGGTAATTCAGATGATGTATTACGGGTAAATGGAAGGTAGGCGTTACGCATGCTTCTAAACGCATTTTTGACACTAAACCAGACGGTTTTACCTAAAACTTTGCGGAATGCTTTATCTGCAGAAGCATCGTCTGAGTGAATTAAGTCAACCATTTCTTTTAAATATGGGTGACAACGCATTGCTCCTTGACCAAAAATCATCAGATTACGGGTCAAAATATTCGCTCCTTCCACTGTGATCGCAATTGGCAATGAACAATAACCGTTGGCAAGCGTGTTTTGCGGACCACGTTGAATGGCTTTACCCGCTTGAACATCCATCGCAGAGTTCACAACATCGCGGCCGAGTTCGGTCATGTGGTATTTTGCGATGGCTGTGACAACCGATGGTTTTAATCCTTCGCCTAAGCCTTCGGTAGTCATGACGCGCATGGCCTCAAGCAAAAACGTTTTGCCGGCAATGTCAGAAATCTTTTCCTGAATACCTTCAAAGCGGCCAATAGGTACACCGAATTGCTCGCGCACGAATGAATATTCAACCGTTGATTTAAACGCGCTGTGCGCAGACGCTGTGCCTAACGCTGGGAGTGAAATACCGCGGCCTGCACCGAGACAGCTCACTAACATCTGCCAACCGCGACCAATGTTTTTCTGCCCACCAATAATGAAGTCCATTGGGATAAAGACGTTGGTGCCCCGTGTCGTACCATTATAAAAACGCATGCCCATCGGCTCGTGACGGTTTCCTAACTCAACGCCAGGATGGTCTTTGGGTAGAAGTGCACAAGTAATGCCTAATTCCAGTTTGTCACCGAGTAACTGGTCTGGATCGAATACTTTAAACGCAAGACCCAATACGGTAGCAATGGGTGCCAAGGTGATGTATCGCTTATCCCAAGTGACGGATAAGCCTAATACTTCTTCACCGTTGTACATACCTTTAGTTACGATGCCTGCATCGGGAATCGCGCCGGCATCTGAACCCGCTTCTGGGCTAGTCAGCGCAAAACAAGGAATATCTTGACCAGCAGATAAACGAGGTAACCAATAGTTTTGCTGTGCTTCAGTACCATAGTGCATCAATAACTCGCCTGGGCCTAGAGAGTTTGGCACCATGACAGTCACGGCAATGGAACCGCTTTTGGTGGCAATGGTCGCAACAACAGTCGAATTAGCATAAGGAGAAAACTCAAGACCACCAAATTTTTTGGGAATAATCATGGCAAAAAATTTGTTTTCGCATAAAAAATCCATAATGGCCTGTGGGATGTGCTTACCTTCAAGTAAAGCATGGTCATCGAGCATACCTAACAAAGTTTGTAAGGGACCATCAAAAAACGCTTGTTCTTCTTCGGTTAATTTGGCTTGTGGCAGAGCGCGTACCGCATGCAGATCCGGTTTACCTTGATAAATTGATGTTTCAATCCAAGTGTCTCCCGCATCAAGTGCTTCTTGCTCGGTAACAGAAATTGGCGGTAATACTTTTTTAAGTTGGGTACGTAAGCTCATTACAAATTGCCTCAATGTAAAATGTTGACACATAGCCAGTCATGGGACCTCAGATGTCCGACCAGTTGAAATTATCATAATAGTACCAAAACAAAATTGCAAGTTTTTCGTACAAATACCAGAAAAGGAACTGATTAAATGAAAAATGATATCGAGACTAAATTTTTGCTCTCAGTGTTTGAAAAAATCAGACAACACGGTGAGTACAAAGATTTTGCGTATAGGTTAGAAGGTGTCAAAGCCTTTACTGATCACGATGGTTACACGGTGTTTTTGGAAGATGCACAAGTCAAAATGCGCGTTGGCTTTCACAACCAATATCATCTTGATTATGACAAAGCCGAGCACAAAGAAGCCTTTACTCGTAAACTTGAAACCATTGCGCAAAACTATTAGAACATATTAGCTCACAGCCAGCGGTTTATTTCTGCAGCTAACTGCGCCTTGTCAATGGGTTTACTAATGTAGCTGTTCATACCGGATGCAAGGCACTTCTCGCGGTCTCCTTCCATTGCGTGAGCGGTTAATGCAATGACCGGTATATGTTTGCGATGGGCATAAGTAATATCTTGGCGAATTTTCTTAGTGGTCTCATAGCCATCCATTTCTGGCATCTGACAGTCCATTAATACTAGATCAAAATGTTTATCACGTTGGTTAAGTATATTCAGAGCTTCTATACCATTTTTTGCGAGTTCGCATTCAAACCCTAGCGTGAGTAGATATTCTGAGGCGACGGTTTGATTAATTTCATTATCTTCTACCAGTAAAATTCTGGATGTCATACTAGGATCAAGATTATGAATGGGCATCAAGTTTAATGCATCGGGTTGTTGCGCTAAAATAGTCAAATCTTCTCTGTTGTGTGAAGTAATAGAGTTCGGGTTGAGCAGTCCAGCAAAACCATTTTGTTGCAAAAAAGTCGCATTGTAAGCATGATCATTACTAAGCAATACGATTGGGGCAACATCTTGTTGAACATTGTGCCGCAACGCTTTTACGACATCAGTCGCTGCAAATTGATTAACTTGTTCGGCTATAATAATCACATCAAATTTTACAGAAGATGGTTTGATTAGATTTTGCATTATCTCTGGAACTGAGTTTGAAACTTTTACCTGCCAGTTCGGTGCTTGCTTGAGTGTGTCTAAAACAGACTCAAAGTTCGCTTCATCACCTATACAAAGGGCGTTAAAGTTTGATGGGTGTTGCTTTTCAGAGAGAGACGTTGCAATGGTAAAACTGAATGTCGAACCATGATTAATCATCGAAGAAACCTTTATCGTGCCGCCCAGCAACTGGACTAATTGTTTGCTGATAGCGAGGCCAAGCCCAGTTCCACCATACGCGCGTGTAGACGTTGCATCAATTTGCGTGAATTCTTCAAATAATTCTTCTAGCTTGTCTGGTTCTATACCAATCCCAGTATCGATGACGCTAAATTCTATTTGTTGCGTATTACTCCAGTGTGTACGGAGAGTCACATTCCCATGGTGGGTAAACTTGATAGCGTTCGTGCAAAGGTTTAGCAGGACTTGTTTCAAGCGTATCGGATCAGTGATGATTTGCTCAGAAACTTCGTTTTGGATGATACAGCTTAACCCTTTTTCTTTGAGTTGTAACTTACATGTTGTCACAACCTCTTCGAGTAAAGCCTGGATAAAAATGGGTTCTCTGCGGAGTGCTAATTTACCTGCTTCAATTTTTGAGAAATCCAATATGTCATTGATTAAGCGCAACAGTGAATGACTACTTTTGATAGCCAGATTGACATAGTTCCGCTGTTTTTTAGTTAGTTTGGTTTCAAGCAGTAATTCATTCATACCAATAATACCATTAATTGGAGTGCGAATTTCATGAGACATATTAGCAAGGAACTGCCCCTTTATTTTACTGGCTTCTTTGGCCTTTTCTTCGGCATTTTTTAAAATTGTGATGTCTTGGAACGTCCCTTTCAGAAAAACGGTTTCACCGTTTTCAACTATAGGTCGCCCCATGGCTCGTACCCAAATACGGTTGTTTTTAGCTGTAATAAAAGGGACTTGCAGATCCCATGAGAGTTGTTTTTCGATTGCTTGGGCAATAGCGTGTTGGATTAATGGGCGGGCTTCAGGGGTATAATAATTGATCGCGTTTTCCAGAGCGATATGACTGCCAACAGGTAATTCGTGGATCCGATAGACCTCGTCCGACCAATAGAGACTATTTGTGCTGATATCGAATTCCCAGCCTCCTAGTTTAGCGACCTTGGCGGTTTGTTCAATTAACTCATGACTGCGTTTACTTTCATTTTGTAATGCAATCAATTGAGTCACATCGCGTCCAATAAATAAATAGCCTTCGATATCATTATGTCGCGAGTACAGAGCGCTCATATTCAATGATATTTGCAATGGTTTCTTATCTTTGGTGACGAGGGTGAACGTGTACTCAGCAAATAGTTTTTTTCTAGTGGCAATTAATAAAGCTTCGGCATTAGCACTTACTGGGTAACCCACTTTTTTTGAGACTTCGTCTGCAAATTGCTTTAAACAGGTATAGTCGAAAAATATATTCATCGACAATACTGATACCGTTTCAAAAAAATTCCAGCCCAATAACCTTGATGCAAATTCATTAAAGGTCACTACAATCCCATTTAAATCAGTTGAAATGATGATTTGTTGGGCCGAATCCAGTATTGCGCGTTGCAAATTATTACGATTGCGCAATTGGTGTTCTAATGATTTTCGCGCACTGATATCGTATTCGATAAACATGTAGCCGCTGCACTTACCCTCAGTCACAATAGGTTTGCAAGACAGTCTTATCCAATAGGGTTTGAGTGTTTTGTTAAGCAGTTCTATTTCGCAAGAGAACATTTGTTCACTGTTGATGGCAATGCGTAACCGATTGATATCAATCTGATTAGCTCGTACAGAGATCCTATCCAGTGGATGCATAATGGCAAGCTCTTTGCGCGTGTATCCACTCATCACTTCTGCTGCACGATTGCTCCAGATCACGTTAAGGTCGGTGTCTGTCAACAGAATCGCACTGTCA
Organism: Alteromonadaceae bacterium; assembly: GCA_014872805.1. Lineage (GTDB taxonomy): Bacteria > Pseudomonadota > Gammaproteobacteria > Enterobacterales > Alteromonadaceae > Opacimonas. The sequence goes on along the minus strand of WKFN01000002.1, from coordinate 15,222 downwards.
GTTTGTTCGGTTACTTGGGCCAATAGTTGGCACTTATCTTGTTCTAATGCTAGTGTATTCTGTGTTTCTGATAACTTTTGAGTTTGCGATGCCATTCCTAGATTTGCAGCCTCTAGGCTCAGTTCTGAAGCATATAAACGAGAAGCCTCAATAATAGTGGCAATAACAAAGTTTTCACTATGAACTTCAAGGGTGTTTAAGCCAATCGTAACGGCAATTTCTTGACCGTCCTTTGTCATTCCTTTGAATACGTTACCAGAGGCCATGGGACGACGCTTACCATGTTGTAGGAATAGTTTTACCGAATTACTATGACGGGAACCAATATCTTGGGGTAATAAAATGGATAAAGCTTGGCCATTTAATTCTTCTTGTGTGTAGCCAAACATAAGGCAAATCTGATCATTGGCAAAGCGAATGATAGATTTTGAATCGACCTGCAGAATCCCTACTGAGCTTGCATTTAAAATGTTAAGAAAATCATTAGTACTGGACAAGATAGCATCCGTCAAAGTAATAAAAACCAAGTTAGCATATATAGTTATAGCAGCGAATCTGCATTTATATATAATAGTCAGCTAGAAACCTTTTTTCAGTAACCTGAAACACAGTGATCATCGTGCCTCAAAAAATCAACAAACCACAATTTACTTATGCTTTTTTTCTCCCTCAATACTGGCCTGTTTGGTTTGGGGTAGGGTGTTTGTATCTCATTACGCTATTGCCATTATCGATTTTGCGCAAGCTTGCTTTAGTGAATACTTTTTTGCTCAAAACACTTGGCAAAAAGCGGGTGCATATCGCTCGAGTAAATATTGATAAGTGCTTTCCGGATTGGCCTCAGGCTAAACGAGATGATTTAGTTGAGCAGAATTTGAAAGTGGCTGGAATGGCCTTGTTTGAAACCGCAATGGGCTGGTGGTGGCCGGACCGACGTCTTAGACCATTATTAGAGATAGAAGGCCAAGAGCATATTCAAAAGGTGTTAGCACAAGGTAAAGGTGCGTTTGTCATGGCTATCCACAACATGAACCTGGAGGTCAGTTGCCGTTTGTTGGGTTTATATGAACCCAGCGTAGCGTTTTATAGACCACACAACAATCCATTGATGGATTATTTGCAATATCGAGGTCGCGCGCGTTCGAACAAATACATGATTGATAAACGCAGTTCTAGAGCATTGATTGAGGCGTTAAGCGACGGAGAATTATGTGTGTATTTACCAGACCAAGATTACGGCCGCCGTGGCAGTCACTTCATCCCTTTTTTTGCGGTAGAGTCTACTGCAACTCTTTCTGCATGCTTAATGTTCCCGCGTCGCTCTGGCGCAATTCCTATCATGTTAAGTACCCAATACACCGCAACAGGATATAAATTAAAATTTTATCCACCAATACCAGATTTTGCCCATAAAGAAGATATACAAGCATTAACAGAGCTTAATGCACATATTGAATCTATGGTCCTCGAACAGCCTGAAAGTTATTTATGGATGCATAAACGCTTCAAAACACGCCCTGAAGGGGAGGCTGGTTTTTACTGAGGTCATTTGCTGAACCGGTAATCGCTTATACTTGCCCTGATAAACGTATCTTATTCAAACACACGTCTCCAAATCTTATGCACAGCATCTTGGAGTAAACCCAATGTTGTATCATCATGTACTTGGGAACGCTGTATACTCATATGATGTTGATGATGGCGCCAAGTTAAATAAGATTGGGTCAGTTGTTGTGCGGTGGTTTCTGGGATGACATTCGCCTCACACAACGCTTCGAGTTGTCGTATATTATCAGTGTAATTGATAATATTAGGGTATTGATGCGCATTTGCGAGGCACCAATATTGTGTCAAAAACTCGATATCAGCCATTACTCCTTTGTCTTTGGCTTTGAGGTGCTCGCGCATTTTGAGGCGCATGTTCAATACATCTGCTGCGAGTTTTTTAGGATCACGCGGTCGACTTAATATTTGATTTCGAATATCGGCAAATTTTGCACAACTATGCACTTCCCCGTACACCGGACGAGCGCGCAAGAGTGCTTGGTGCTCCCATACCCACGCTTCTGTTTGTTGATAGCTTAAAAATGTTTCGAATGAGCTAACTAGCAAACCTGAATTGCCAGATGGGCGCAAGCGCAAATCACAATCATACAAATCCCCAAGTAGGGTTTTGGTATGCATCAGGTGCATGATGCGCTGGACAAACTTGGTGTAAAACTCTACAGCAGAGAGTGATTTTTTGCCATCGGTTACTGCGTCTTTGGGACAGTCAAAGAGACAGACCAGATCCAAATCCGAACGATAACTCAATTCTATGCCACCGAGCTTGCCATATCCAATAATGACCAAACCCGTATTCTGTTCAGTGGTGTTGGGCAACATACCGTATCGCGCAGTCACATGATGCCAAGCATCATTTACCACTCTGGCTAGGATTGTTTCAGCTAACAACGTCAACTTGTCACTGACATGCGCTATTGGTAAAACATCCAAAATATCAGCTGCAGCAATACGTAACATTTGGGCAAGTTTAAACTGGCGTAGCGCCTGAATTTGTCCCTCAACATCATCCGGTTCTATGCGTAATAATGCATGTTGCAGTTGCGCTTGATAATCAGTGCGCCAGCCAGACATATCGTATTCAGAATGCTGCAAATATTGTGGATGAATGAGCTCATCAAGAAGTACTGGAAATTGACATAATTGTTCAATCACCCAAGTGCTTTTGTTGCAAAATAACAAGATCTGCTCGCGCACATTGTGATTTTCGAGCATCAGTTCCAAGTAAGCAGTGCGTTTAGAGACAGCCTGTAGCAAATGAAAAACACTACTCCATACCGGCACTTGTTCGCGACCTGAATGCTCACTGATCGGCTTGATAAACAACGGGCACAGCGCATTTAAAATTCGCGCACCTCGTTCACCAAGTTGCCACAGTTTTGCGGTATTTTTATCGTGGATAAGTTGTTCCGCTAATGCAATGTCTATGCTCGTGCAAATAGTGGTCATCTCTTCGACACTTAAAGCTAACTCCCAGATATCTTGATATGCATTGTGTTGTTCTGTGTTTGGTTCATCTTCATCTTGGATAAACAATCTAAAGTGAGTATGGATACGGTGCGAAACTTGTTGAATATATTCATAAGTGTCTGTCCATGAAGCAAAACCTAACTGTTTAGTTAGAATCGTTCTGTGCTGCGTTTCTTGAGGCAGAGTTTGGGTTTGTTGATTGTTGTACTGTTGTAAGCGATGCTCAATGGTACGCAATATCCAATAATCACGCTCAAGCTCAGAAGTCACTGAACTCGGCAAAATTTGATGTTCGGTGATGTGTTGCATAGCGTTCTGTAATGACGCCGTCTGCAAGTCTTTATGTCGCCCGCCATAGATCAGCTGACAACATTGCACCAAGAACTCCACTTCACGAATACCACCTCGACCTAATTTGATGTTGTCTGAAAGTTGTCTACGACGGTATTCTTGGGCAATGTTACGTTTCATCTCGCGCAGTGAATCGAGCACACTAAAATCCACATAACGACGGTAAATAAATGGTTGCAGTATGTCACTTAGCTGATTGCTGTAGTCATCTTGTGCATTGAGAATACGAGCTTTGAGCATTGCATAACGCTCCCAACTGCGACCTTGGCTTTGATAGTATTCCTCTATTGCGGAAAAAGGCATGACTAAAGGCCCACTGTCACCGAGCGGACGCAAGCGCATATCTACCCGCCAAACTTGGCCGTCCAGTGTGGTATGGTCGAGCAAATAAATTAGCTTTTGCGCCACTTTGGTAAAGAACTGTTGATATTCAAATGGTTTGCGTCGTTCGCTGAATTCACCGGTTTCTGGATAGGCAAAAATCAAATCAATATCGGAAGAAAAGTTGAGCTCATTACCACCTAACTTGCCCATGCCCAAGATATATAAATGCTGTTTGCCATAACTACCCATAGGTTCACCATAGCGCTGTGAAACTTGCTGATATGCCATACTGTAAGCACATAAAATGGTAGCATCAGCAACCAGTGATACCTGTTGTACGGATTGCTGTATCGATTGCTCATGATACAGGTCACGATGGGTAATATGTGCCATGGTCAAGTGCTTAAATTGACGTAATTTACTTAGTTGTTCGGTTTCTGATTGACACTGTGTTACTAGGTTCTCAAGAGTGAGATGAAGATCTTGAGGCAGAGGGTGGCTCAATGGATACTGGGCAACAAAGGTTTCCCACTGCTCAGAATACTGTTCCATGACTTGGGCTGCGTAAGGCGAATCAATCGCAATGTGTCTCATCAGTTGTCACTTTTACTATGCGCTATGGTATGATGCAAATCATACCGCAAAACCCAGCAAATAAAAGAATTCTTATATGGAACAGTTGGTTGCTCTGGTCGCTTTCCCGAATGCACTCATGCTCTATGTCTTGATGGATATTGTCATCGTCTTAGCATTACTGCTCACCATTCGTTTACTCGCAGGTTCTCAAAGTAAGGTGAGTGTGTCTGATGAGCTCGCAAGTAAAGACAATTCGGCATTTGGTATCAGTGTCGCAGGGCGCATGATTGCGCTATGTATTGTATTATCTGCCATAGTTGGTCGGCATATCGGACAAGGATTTGATATTGCCGCATTGGGTATGTTGCTGTTTGGTATCATCGGTATTCTTCTAATCAAATTAGGTAGAGTGGCACATGATAAAGTGATTTTGCATCGCTTAGTGAAGGACGAGGCGATTGCCAAGCGCAACACTGCTGTCGCAGTGGTGGATGCGTCGAGTGCTATTGCCTCGGCAATTGTGATTTATGGGGTAATCAACTGGGTTAAAGGCACAGATACTCAAGCGATTGTGGCGATCATTACGGGCTTTTTTGTCATGCTCACTGTATTACTGGTGACGACTCGTATTTATGAATTGCGCTTTGCTCGCAACAATCAAGTTGATTCTCTGCAAGGCCAGTTGCGCAAAGGCAATTTGGCACTTGGTATACAGCACTCCGGTAATCTAATTGGAACAGCCTTGGTTGTCTCTGGTGCGGGTGATATATTGCAATACGATGCGGCGACCTATGTCACTAACGCGACTGGCTGGTTGTTTTGTGGTGTAGTTGGTGCGTTCTTGCTGGCGGTTATTGTCGGCTTGGCCAAGCGTTTGGTGTTGATGGGAATCGATTGGAAAGAAGAAGTCGATCTGCAAGAAAACACCGGAATCGCTACCCTTGAATGGGTCTTAAGCGTCGGCATCGCCCTAATTGTGTTGGGCATCATCAGTTTTTAATAGAATTTTAAGATAAAGAGTTGTTAGTCATTATGGTTCATTTACCGTCTTTTCAGAACGCCCGTATTATGATTGTTGGCGATATCATGCTTGACCGATATTACAGCGGCGATACTGGCCGAATTTCACCAGAAGCACCAGTACCCGTGGTGAAAGTCAATGACCATGAAGCTAGGCCGGGCGGGGCTGCGAACGTTGCCATTAACGCAGCTTCATTGGGCGCACAAGTCCATTTGGTTGGCCTGTGTGGAGCTCGAGAAGGCGCTGCGGATGAGGCGGCTAAAATCCTAGAGGAGCGTTTGTCAGCTCATGGGGTGACCTGTCATTTTGCCTTTGTTGATGGTATGGATACGATCACCAAATTACGGGTCATGAGTCGCAACCAACAGTTATTGCGTTTGGATTTTGAAGAGTCATTTGCTCAGGTAGATAAATCCGTATTGACACAACAAGTCGCAGCGGTATTAGGCGATGTTGATGTGTTGGTGCTCTCCGATTACGCCAAAGGCACTTTAAGTGATGCAGTGTCTCTGATTGCACTCGCCAAGCAAGCACAAGTGCCAGTGGTTGTTGATCCCAAAGGCACTGATTACAGTGGCTATCGCGGGGCAACCTTGATTACCCCGAATATGTCTGAATTCCAACAAATTCAAGGTTCTGTTAATAGTGAAAATGAGTTGAGCACCAAAGCACAAGCTTTGCGTGAACAATTAGCTCTCGAACATATTTTGGTCACGCGCTCGGAACATGGCATGTCGCTGTTTTCACAGGGCCCTGATTATCATTTACCGGCCAAAGCAAAAGAAGTTTATGATGTGACAGGAGCGGGTGATACGGTTGTCGCAACCCTTGCGCTAGGCGTTGCCGTTGGCTTGGAATTAAATCAGGCATGCGTGTTAGCAAACCAAGCCGCAAGCATTGTGGTGGGTAAGCTTGGAACATCAACAGTATCCCCAACTGAATTAGCGTTAGCGATGCAAGATGTGGTGCATGAAGACAGTGGCGTTATGAATGCCGAGCAACTTGTGTATACCGTTCGTCAGTTACAAGCACAGGGCAAAAAAGTCGTGATGACCAATGGATGCTTTGATATTTTGCATGCGGGACATGTGTCGTATCTACAAGCGGCGGCAAAATTAGGCGATCGCTTGATTGTGGCAGTTAATGATGATGCGTCGGTTACCCGCTTAAAAGGTCCAGGTCGACCGGTGAACAATGTCTCGCGTCGGATGGCGGTATTGGCTGGGTTAGGTGCTGTGGATTTTGTTGTGCCATTTGGGGAAGATACGCCACAAGCATTGATTGCCGATGTCTTACCAGATATCTTGGTCAAAGGCGGGGATTATACCGTAGAGCAAATTGCAGGTGGGACTGAGGTGATTGCCAATGGTGGTGAAGTCAAAATTATGCACTTTGAAGAAGGGGTATCTACTACTGCGATCATCAAGCAGATCACGGGCGAATAACTTATCAAATATGCAAAAAAGGGGCTGAAAATTCAGCCCCTTTCCAATTTTCTAACCTAGATTAAGTTTTCGATTTGTGAAACGCTCGGTTCATGCGGTCTTTTAAGAAGTTCCGATGTATCTTAGTCGCGGTATTCCCACGATTGATTTTTAACGTGTCATTTAACTCTTGCAAGATATAAGTTGCGGTTGCTTGACTGATCAAATCATGCTTACTTGGCTTTTCTAACCCTGCAATGGCAATCAGACGTTCAACGTAGGCGACTTGTAACATTTGACGATACGTATTCACATCGCCACGAATATCTGCTTTAAACACCGCATCAGTTAAATCATTGAGCATATCGGCTAATGGATATTCGTTTCCATAGCGAGTGCTGTCAGTGATCCGCATCATAACGTTCGGGTGGAGCAGGTGATCCATTACACGAGATTGCATGCGTAAAAGCATAGAATGCGGTTTTGGATCTTCGTTGTTGCCGTAATGATAAAATCCTCGACGTTGTTTTTGTAAAAACGCAAAAAGCGGCTCCAAGTCAGCGATCGCATCGGGTGCAAAAATATGCTTGTTGAGCGCTTGCATTGCTTGTACTTGCTTCTCACGTGGGACTGGCGTAAACGGCTGGTCATATCCTTCTTGGCCTACCACAGCACGATTGATGTAGATACCACCGACATAGCGAGACATCACGTTGGCTTGGGTACCCATGCTGCCGACAATGATATTTGCCGCTACCACCAAATCTTGATGACTTTCACCTGCTTGTAACGCTTTGTCTTTAAGCGTTTTGGCCTCAAAGTGTAAACGCTCTATGTATTGCTCGGCATAGGTCACGGCATCGCTCGACATATCACCGGTCATGATCCGAGGGTCGATGTGGCGGCCAGGTGCACGCATGTCATCGGCATCATTACCAAAAGCGAGTGCTTTTTGCGCCGATTTTTGCAAAATAGACTCTAGGCGTTTGGCTTCTTCTTCCGGATCATTCAGTGCGGGAGAGTAACCATAATAGATTGCCCAATCATCATAAGGTCCTGGCGCATAATCATAATAATCCCCTTGTTCAACACCCACTGGTGCCAGGTTAATTGGGGCATAATCCATGACCGAGCCAGTAATGGCACCTTGTGTAATTTCAGGGTTATGGACATCTTCCGGTGAATATAACTGTGAGGCCATCATGTTATGGTTGAGACCAAGAGTATGACCGACTTCATGCAACGTTAGATGCAATAAACCCTGACGTAGGATTTCATTGTTGTCTAAATCATAGATGTCCGTTGTGCCTTGGCCAGCGATCATTTGACCTAATGCCATCCCCATATTGATTTCATGGCCTTTTGAGCAATGTAACGTCTCTTCTGCCCAAGCATCCATTAATGAGTTGTGATCAGGTCCATCGTGTGCGTCATTGTCACTAAACATCGTGCCTTGCGTGAACATACCTTCATATAACCAACGATTGGTCATAAATACGTATTCAAGCATGATGTCTGCAGCAATGATTTCACCTGTTTGAGGGTTTGCCAAACTTGGACCGTAGCCGCCAAACGGTGGGCGTGGAGAGCTCGTCCAGCGTAAGACGTTATAACGAACATCTTCGGCAGACCAATCTGCATCGTCGGGCTGAATCTTGACTTCTAACGCGTTACTAATTCCGGCCTTTTCAAACGCAGAGTTCCACGCCAATACACCTTCTTTGATGGTTTCACGCCACTCGACAGGAGTGGTGTTTTCAATCCACCATGTTATGGGTCTAACCGGATCAGATACCGCTGCGGTTGGATCTTTTTTCTCAAGATGCCAGCGCGTGATGTAATCGCGATAGGGCGTAGTGTCTGGGGTGGTCTGGTCATCCTTGTACGTACCGAAATAGCCGACACGCGCGTCATCTACACGCGGTTCAAAATTGTTCTCTGGTAACTTTACAAAGGCGTGTTGTAAGCTAATGGTGGTAAAACGCGGATCGGCATTACCGCCAGTGCCCCAGTTGCGTGGAGTTGGGTTTTCAAATACATAATCCACAGTAACGTGCGTATTTTCTGGGAAATTATTAATGCTGTTTAGGCGAGTTTTATTCTTTGAAAGCTTGCCGAGTTTGAAGCGTTCTTTTTCCACCCGAGGGTTGCGACTTGGGTAGGGTTGAATGCGATGTACGTTTTGATTTAATAAGATATCATCTAAATTGACTAGGATTTTGCCTTCTTCATCAAATTCAACCTTAGTGGTCACCAAAATCGCATCTGATGTATTGGCGTGAGACGCCTTGCTAAGAGCATTTTCTGGATCGAAATAGAAAAAGTCATTCACCGCCACGACATCAAGACGATCAAAATACTGACGAAATTCAACTAAGCGCTCGGTGCGATATGCTCCAACAAAATGACGTGCGTCTACCACACCATTGACGGTTTTGGCAAAGTATAGAATTGGAGTATCAAGCTGGTCTTTGCTTAAACTCAATTTTGCGGAGCCAGTTTTAGGGTCGCGATAAATTTCTAAGTAACCAGGGAGATGGTCAAGATCTTTGACTTTGTCTGCAAAGGTTTCTTTTTTTTCTTCTTTCTCTGCATCATCCTCTTCGTCTTCTTCGTTTTTTTCCGCTTGTTCACCTTCATCCTGAGCTTTGGAGCTTTGGGCTTTCGGTGGTTTCGGAGCATCCTCAGCGAGTAACTCGGTGGCTAATATTTGTGGGGATAGCGAAAGGGCTAGGGCAACCGCAATGGCGGTTAAACTCATATTCTTCATGTACATTCTCCATTTTTGCTGCAAATATACTAATGAGTCAATCCACAAATGCCTACCCCTACGACTAACTAATCATTGCTTAGTTTGTAACAAAGCTTTACAAATACTGTAAAGGAGATGTTATGCGACTGATTATCTATACCATTTTGGCGCTTCTAGCGTTTGCTGGAAATTCGTTACTGTGCCGAATCGCTTTGCATGAAACTAATATCGATCCAGTATCGTTTACCACAATCCGCTTGGTTTCTGGCGCGTTGTGTCTGCTACTTATTGTGTACTTGGTTAAGCGGCAGAGCTTAATTTATTCGCAAAAAAGCTGGCGTTCGGCTTTGTGGTTATTTGTCTATGCGATATGTTTTTCGCTCTCTTACATAGGTCTATCAGCGGGCACTGGGGCGTTGATTTTGTTTGCGACGGTGCAACTCACCATGTTGAGTTTGAGTTGGTGGAAAGGTGACTTCTTCTCAAAACCGCAATGGCTCGGCTTTGTTATGGCCTGGTTGGGCTTGGTCTATTTGTTTTTACCTGGGGTGACGGCTCCGCCTCTGACCAGTGCCTTATTGATGATAGGTTCAGGTATAGCGTGGGCCTTGTATACCTTACGCGGGCAACAAGGCGGTGATCCAACGCACACGACAGCTCTGAACTTTATTTACAGTATTCCATTTGCGCTGGTATTAAGTATGGTTGGCATGAGTAATGCTAACTTAGATGCGCACGGAGTGATCTATGCGGTATTATCAGGTGCGATCACATCAGGTGTAGGCTATGCAATTTGGTATGCAGTGTTGCCGAGCATGAAAGCCAGCACAGCGGCCAGTTTACAACTCAGTGTCCCGGTCATTGCGGCCGTTGCTGGAGTTGTGTTATTGGATGAAATGCTGACATGGCGTTTGAGCATTGCGAGCATTTCAATTCTGGGTGGAGTAGGTGTCGTCTTGTACTTTCGCCAAAAGAAAGCGGTGCAAAATCAGCATGGTAACCAATAGTCCCTGGCGCGCCATACGCGTTATCATTCCAAGTAAACCTGCCTATAGCTAAAGCTTGGACAAAGTGACAAATTACCTATTTCGGAGTTGAGTTTAGTTATCCTCTGTAGCAAAGCGCCCCAAAATATACTCAATACTCGGATCAACAATAAAACGGTCTTGCATCGCCTCACGTCCAAGTAACATCAAATACGTCATGTTCGAGCGGTCAGTTAGGGTTAATTGGATGTCCCAAGTGGTGTCATTCATCGTTATCGGGGTCGTTATCACAAACCGTCTTTCGCGTGTCGCAGTTGAGCTTTTGACGATTTTGCGAGAGACAACCGGTGCTTCACGGCGCACGACTCGTTTGACATCGTGATAGTCAGGGTGGATATCAAAGCTCACCCAAGGAACGCCATCTTTTTCGAATTCTTCGACATTATCGACATGCAAAGATGAAGTGGCTGCGCCAGTATCAACGCGAATATGCAAGCCTTTGATGGCTAATTTGGGCAAATTGCACTGTTCAATTGCCCCAATGGTGGTTTTGTTCATCGTGTTACCGTATCCAAATTATCTTGCAGCAGTTCAACGTGTTCTGCCACAGTATCGGGTTTATGAAAATACGCAATGTGATAGACCGCCTCCCCTTCTTGAGTAAGCGGGATATTTTGTTTGCCAATCACTACACCCTCCGACGGAGAGAGGATTTTGTCCAATAGATCGCCATAAGGGTTAGCGATAGTGCCTAGTACTTCGCCTTTACTGACGTGATCGCCAAGTTGAGCATGATGATTGATTAAGCCGCTTTCATTTGCACGCACCCAACCACTTTGCCTAGCTATGAAGGGGGCAATTGGGTGCCCCTTGCGCTTGACCTTATTGAGCATGCCGATCTGTCGCATCACATTAATGATCCCTTTCACACCAGCACGAATCGAGAACTCATCGTACCGCAAGGCTTCACCCGCTTCATACAACAACACTTTGGTACCAAGCTCGCTGGCGGTTTCGCGCATGGATCCATCCCGTAAATCAGCGTTCAAAATGACCGGCATACCAAAAGCCTTTGCCATCTCCAACGTTTCAGTATCATCACAGTTAGCTCGTATTTGAGGTAAATTCGAGCGATGAATCGCTCCGGTGTGCAAATCAATACCGACATCACATTTTTTAATAATTTCTTCGACGAAAAGATGCGCAATACGACCACCAAGTGAGCCTTTGCGACTGCCTGGAAAACAGCGATTCAGATCGCGCCGGTCTGGCAAATAACGACTTTGATTAAGAACGCCATAGACATTAACCATAGGGACCGTAATCAAGGTACCTTTTAGGTTCTTAATTGAGCGACTTTTTTGCAGACGATTGATGATTTCAATCCCGTTTAACTCATCTCCGTGGATAGCAGCACTCACAAACATAATCGGCCCAGCGCGTTTTCCACGTCGTACTTCAATCGGAATGTGCATGCTAGTGTCTGTGTATAGAGGAGGCATTTCCAATCCCAAACGAACAGTTTCCCCAGCGTTAATGGTCTGTCCCGCAATCGTTAAAGGGGCAATTTTCACTAGCCTTTGCCTCGAGTCTTGGTGGCGTTGGGTTTGGCAGATTTGGCAATAAAATCAATGATCATACTGGCCACGTCTTTGCCGGTCGCTTTTTCAATGCCTTCTAAGCCTGGAGATGAATTCACCTCCATGACCACAGGGCCGTGATTCGAGCGCAAAATATCCACTCCAGCCATGTTTAAGCCCATTGTCTTGGCCGCATCCACAGCGGTTTTGCGTTCCGCAGGAGACAAGCGAACCAAACTTGCGGTCCCTCCGCGATGCAGATTGGAGCGAAACTCACCTGGAGGTGCTTGGCGTTTCATCGCGGCTATAACTTTGCCGCCCACTACCAAGCAGCGAATATCCGCACCACCGGCTTCTTTAATGTATTCTTGCACCAGAATGTTCGCGTTGAGCCCCATAAATGCTTCGATGATGGCCGTTGCCGCTTTATTGGTATCAGCGAGTACCACGCCAATGCCTTGGGTGCCCTCGAGTAATTTGATGACCACTGGTGCGCCACCGACATTTTTGATCAAATCATCAATGCGGTCTGGATGGTTGGCAAACCCGGTGCGCGGCATACCAATGCCTTTGCGTGACAATAATTGTAAAGAACGCAGCTTGTCACGAGAACGACTGATCGCAACCGATTCATTAATGGAATAAGTACCCATCATTTCGAATTGTCTCACGACTGAAGTACCATAAAACGTGACCGACGCTCCAATGCGAGGAATGATCGCATCATAGTGAGGCAAGGCTCGACCTTTGTAGCGCACAGATGGTTTTGCGCTGGTAATGTCCATGTAGCAATGCATGGTATCAATGATATCAATATCATGTCCTTTCAGCTCAGCGGCTTCTCGCAGGCGTCGCGTGGAATAAAGGTTGGGATTGCGCGATAAAATACCAATTCGCATTCTCTGTCCTTGTAAAAGTGATGAAATATTTTGGGTGAATAATAATTCAGGAATGCCAATTCACCTAGTAAAAGTGTTCAATGATTTCTTTAATTATCATCATGCTGATATGTTGGCAACTGGGTTTTTGTGTAGGATTTCTTAATTCTGTGATGACAACGTCTGTAAATGTCCTTATAATGCGACCCGCACTTATGTGCTGAACCTCTCAATGGCCCGATAGCTCAGTTGGTTAGAGCATCCGACTCATAATCGGCAGGTCCCCCGTTCAAGTCGGGGTCGGGCCACCATTTCTCTTCTTTATCTTTTTGCCATTGTTGGGGCCATAATTCGATACCCGTTGCATCTAGCTAATTGGAATTCTCATCAATGTTATGGTTGTATTTGCAGGGGATGCGCTAATTGACACAACGGATGGCAATAACAATATCACCGCGCGATTTATTCACTCCGATCAAATCGATGAGCCGCTCATCCAATACCAAGGCGCAGCAGCAAGTTACAATGCCACTCAATACTTACATGCCAATTACCAAGGCAGTGTCATTGCGGTGAGCAATCTGAGCAATAACAAAGTATCGCAGGTCAATCAATACGATGCTTTTGGTGTGCCTGCTGGCATTAACAACACCTTGTTTGCCTATACGGGGCAATTGTATTTAAACGAGTTACAATTATACTACTACAAAGCACGGATTTATCATCCAAAGCTTGGGCGATTCCTGCAAACTGACCCTATTGGTTATGAAGATCAGATGAATCTGTATGCATATGTGGGGAATGATCCTATTAATATGACTGATCCGACAGGAGAGTTTGCAGTATGGGGAGCTGCAATCGCAGCGGCTTTAGATGTAGTTACCCAAGGAGTTATGATTGCCGCAGGTCAGCAAGAAAGCTTTGATGGAGGCTCCGTATTAGTCTCTGCTGCTGGCTTTGCTGGAGTTGGGATAGCAAACCAAGTATCTAAGCTTGGTAAAGCTGGACAGGTGCTCGGTAACATAGCTGCTGATGCGTCTATTAGCGCTGGTAGTACAGCGTTTAAAGGTGGAGACGTAACATTGACAGGTGTTGCTATTGATGTAGTTGCAGGGCAAACCGCTGGCAAAGCGGCGGGGAACTATGCTTCAAATAAGGTGGCAAACTCTGCTGTGCAAAAATTAAATGCTAAATCTGCGAATAGACTTCAAAGGATTGCAAATAAACCCGGAGCTAGAAATGCTCAAATAAATAGAGCAAATGCAGCGCAACAAGCTGTCCAAAATGCTCCAATCGAAGCAGGAGCGGCAGCTAGTATTGCCGGTTCTAATGCTGCATCATCAACAGCGAAGACAATATGCAATACAAACGGAGGTAAGTGTTAGTTTGGAAAAGAAGCTATTAACTTTTGAGCGTCTAATATTGTCACTCAAGTCTGACAAATTGCAGTTATGCGTATATATCGGATTATATGTAGGGTTGTTTGTTATTTTATATTTAGAAAATGGCATCAGAATAGCCATATTGGGTTCTTTAGTTCCCCTAACTATTGGTATAAATAGTTTACTAGTGATGGATCTGAAACATATTGCTAGTGATTTTTCATTTAAGAAGTTTTCTGATATGACTTTAATCATCTTGGTTCTAGTAACGAATGGGCTTATTTTGTGGTTCGCATGGCCTAACTGGAATTTGGTTTTAATGCCTTGGTTTATACCGCTAGTATTAAAGATTGGAATTGACGGTTATCTTAAATTTAAATCGTAAATTATAATTTTTGAATCCAAAGCCTCGCTAGTCGGGGCTTCAATTTTAAATATGAGTTTTAGATAAATATCTGGTAATAGGATCAGATTTATTATTTAAAATAATTTAATATCATTACAATAAAGAAGTACAAGTGCTTACAGGGAAATATATGGATTTTGTAGTAATACTAGACGAACAGTTTATGGATATGTGTTTAGATGACCAGCTAGACCCATAAATTCATATAATAAGTGCACCCTCTCTGGCAAGCATACCGTGACAGAGCATTATTACGCCGGGGCGTATGAAAAAATCATGCACCAAAAAGGCCGCTCCAAAGGCATGGTGGAGCATAAATACCATCTGATGGGCGGCAGTATCGTCATCACTGCGCGCATTAACGGCACAACCGTTACAGGCGTTTAAAGATGTAATGACCGGACGGATACTATCAAAGCCGATATTCGTCAGGAGATCATTGAGGGAAAGCTCTAGCGCCATCAAGACGACGTGAGGTGGCAAAGGAGTTGGTTAATACTCGTCGGTTT
>WKFN01000003.1:0-145697 GCA_014872805.1 Alteromonadaceae bacterium | reverse complement strand
GCTATCGCTGTATTTTGATTTTCTCATCGAAAACTCCTTTGCTAATAGTGTAGCGGAATTTTCTAGTTAAAACTGCTCTCTTTTTTCGGGGGGATTACATAATCACTATCAAACGTTTCAAAGGATTTTTGATGCCGTTACCCACTAGGCGCTCTTCTAAATCCTGTTCGGTTCCAGAAACTTGATGATGATGCAGGTGCATATGACGTCTAAACCAAGGGTTGACTGTATTGGGTCGCATTAACCAGACCATGAGCATCATAAAATTATGTAACAAAGGCATTTTGCCAAAGTATTGGCGATGAATGAGGTCATGCTCTAATTCATGGGAAATGGAGGCAACCATCGCAATCAAAATAATAACCAACCAAGCAGGCAAAATCTCATAATAATACAGACTGCCAAGCCCGATCATGGTACTGGCTGAAAATAAAAGAATCAGCATCCCAATGGTATTTTGATGAGACAAAAACGCATATTTATCACGCAACATTTGCTCTTCAGAACGTATTGCTTGAATAATGACTTTTGTTTGTTCACTGAGTTTATCGCGCATGGGTACATCCGTCATATTTGCCTTGCTCCAATATATAGTAATCGATGGACTGACTCTTATTATCTTAACCCTATGTGTACATTATAATATAACTTTTTAGTCTATATTAGGATATCTGCACTAGGTAAAGAACTGGCACATATCTGTTTATCTAGCTTTACTCTGACATATGTTGCAGTTAATATCAGCTCAAGAAATCACCAAAACGTGGTTATGATTAGTAAAAGGAATATTATAAATGACACGTTTACTGCACGCTCTTTTGGTCTTTTTTATTTTTTGTTGCCGGGATTTAACGCAACTTCTGCGACACTTATTATTCTTGAGCGATCAGGTACATCTACGTTTACTCAGGAGCTTAACCATCAATTAAATCAAACGTCGTTTAATACGCCTGTTTATATTAGTTTTGTAGATTCATTCTATTCCTCACTGTCGGAAAGTGACAGATCAAATACCTTTCCACTTTATAACAAAGCGGTGATGCTCATCTCTGGGATTGATGAAACCACCCCCATCACCCGTATCATTAGTCAAGGTTCGTCAGCAGGAATGTTCTTAGAAGAATATCCTGATTTTTTTCCTGCTGCAGAACATTTATTTACCCATATTTTGTGGACACCCAAGACTGGACGAGCAATACCATCTGATATCAATCTAGGCGACTCGATCAGACACCTCCCTTATTCATCAAGGACACGTTTGCATTAGTGACTCATCCACCACAATCACCACAATCACCACAAGAAATATCTGAGTTTAACTGGCTTAAAGCCAATCACATTCCCGTGTTGTTTCTGTTCAGTAGTGAATTCGACCTTATAAAGTACTCACAAAGGACGATATGGAAGTCACTGTTGCCTTGTATCACAATGACGCACTGGCACACTATGGACTGGATCCCGCAAGTTATAGTGAAGATTACCAAATTGTAGGGCGTATCGAATATTCTTACTAAGAGATTCAATATCTGATGATTATTGGGTTGCTTATCTTTATTCTATTTTTGATTATTCTACTGATAATGAATAACAAAAATCGTCAATACAATACTGGAATATCAAAAGTCTTCGAATCATGAAACATTGGTTTCGTTGGACTGGTTTAACACTGACGAGCTCAAACAGGCTATACAAATTCATCAATATCACGCACAAAAGAAAGCGCTACAATGTGTTATCTAACGCGTTAAAATTTACCAAACGGCTCATATGAAGGGACAGGGTTGGGTATGGCGTTATGCAAGACACTCATCTCACTGCTAAAAGGTGAAATTCAACTTGACTCAACATTGGGACAAGGCACTCGTATATTGATCTCATTGCCGGTAGAGTGGCGAAACACACTTTCAAACCCAGATATCCCCCCGCCCACTCATGATGCAATACCTCTGTCAGTATTGCTCGTAGAGGATGACGACATCAGTCGAGAACTGTGCCAGTATATATTGAAACCTCATGTGCAAAAACTGCTCACCACAGCGTCCGCACACGATGCACTTTCTGCCATCAATCATTATTGCTTTGATGTAGTAATAACCGATGTTCGCATGCCAGAAATGGATGGGGTTGCTTTGTTTAAAAAGTTGCGAGAGCGCTCGCCCAATTTACCCATCATTGCGGTAACAGGTAATGCCTCCCCCGCAGGATGCAGACATTATTTGGAGCTTGGATTTACAGCTGTCATCTCCAAACCATTTGAAGTGCACGACATTATAGAGGCACTTCAAATGGTGATTGGAGAACCTAAGACAGAGCGGTAAACTTACTCCACCGTAACGGACTTCGCCAAATTTCGAGGTTGATCCACATCTGTTCCTTTAATTAATGCCACATAATAGGACAACAACTGCAAAGGAATGGTATACACAATCGGCGCAATGGACGCATGACAATGTGGCACCGGTACCACACGCATCGTTTCATCCGATTCAAAACGCGCATCTTTATCGGCAAACACATACATGATGCCACCACGTGCGCGGACTTCCTCAACATTTGATTTGAGTTTTTCGAGTAACTCATTGTTTGGTGCAACAACAATCACCGGCATCTCATCGTCAATCAATGCTAATGGACCGTGTTTCAACTCACCTGACGCATACGCTTCGGCGTGAATGTACGAGATTTCTTTGAGCTTTAAAGCACCTTCCATGGCAATTGGATACTGCTCACCACGACCTAAAAATAATGAGTGGTGCTTATCCGCAAACTCTTCTGCCAAGTCTTCAATCTCACCAGCCAACGCCAGGGTTTCATCAAGTTTTGCCGGTAAACTTTGCAGGCCTGCAATGATATCAGCTTTGTCTGCATCCAACATGCCGTTGTATTTGCCTAATGTAAGCGTTAACAACAAGAATGCGGTGAGCTGGGTAGTGAATGCTTTGGTTGAAGCCACGCCAATTTCTGCGCCCGCTTTGGTCATGAACGCCATATCGGATTCTCGCACCAAAGACGAACCATCCACATTACAAATGGTCAAACTCGACATATAGCCCAACTCTTGCGCTAATCGCAGTGCAGCGAGCGTATCCGCGGTTTCACCAGATTGCGAGATGGTCACTAATAAACTGTTTGGCTGAACGACCGATTTGCGGTAACGAAACTCAGAAGCAATCTCGACATTACACGAGACATTAGCATACTGCTCCAGCCAATAACGCGCGGTCATCCCCGCGTGATAAGATGTGCCACATGCGATGATCTGCACGTGCTTCACTTTACTTAACAATACCTCAGAGCCTGCGCCAAAAATCCCCTCAATCGCACCATTGGCATCCAAACGCCCTGCTAAGGCGTTGCGCACAACGGTTGGCTGCTCGTAGGTTTCTTTGAGCATGTAATGACGATATTGCCCCTTATCACCGGCGTCATGTTCGACATTGGATTCAATGATCTCACGCTCAACTGGATTACCATCCACATCAAAAATAGCCACTGAACGACGCGTGATTTCAGCCACATCACCTTCTTCTAAAAAGATAAAGCGGCGCGTAACTGGAAGCAATGCCATTTGATCGGAAGCAATAAAGTTTTCACCTAGACCTAAGCCAATGACCAAAGGCGAGCCTGAACGTGCTACGACCACTCTAGACGGATCGACCTGGTCCATAATGACGGTACCATACGCACCTTCAAACTTTTTAACCGCCGTTTGCACGGCTGACAACAACGAATCATGACTATCAAGTAAAGCATGTACTGTATGTGCAATAGTTTCGGTATCTGTATCAGTGGCAATGGTATAGCCTTGTGCAGATAACTCCTCGCGTAATGCTTGGAAGTTTTCAATAATACCATTGTGTACCACGGCGATACGCGATGATGACGTATGGGGATGTGCATTGTTTTCAGTAACACCGCCGTGCGTTGCCCAACGCGTATGCGCAATACCGGTTGAACCTTTGCCATTATCGTCTGTGATGGCATCGGCAAGCGCTTGTACTTTTCCCGTACGACGCACACGGCTGAACTCACCGTCAGCGGTTAACAATGCCACTCCAGCAGAGTCATAACCTCTGTACTCTAGGCGTTTTAACCCTTCTAATAAAATTTCTACTACATTGCGCTCTGCAACAGCTCCGACGATCCCACACATATTTATTCTCCTTTGTCCGCCAGCAAGACATGTACGTCATGCGCACGGATCTGTGTAACGGCTTCTTCTGTTATTTGGTTATCGGTCACAAAATGCGAAATCTGTGACCATGCTAATTCGATATTGGGCATTTTTTTGCTCAATTTATCTGACTCAGCCATCACAATGGTCTGTTCAGAAACGTCAGACATAACTTGGCTGAGCTTGGTTAATTCGTGAAAGGTTGCCGTGCCTGTATCAACGTCGACGCCGGAAGCACCGACAAACGCCCATTCAAAGTTGTACGATGCAATCATCTTCTCAGACATTTGCCCTTGAAAAGAATGCGAGACAGGGTCCCAGGTGCCACCACACATCAAGATGGTCGCGTTGTTACTGCGCTCAGTTAACGCCGTTGCAATCGGCAACGAGTTAGTCATGACAACAATATCAGGAATTTGTTGCAAAAAAGGCAACAAGCGAGCAGTCGTCGAACCGCTATCTACAATGATGCGAGCGCCAGGTTGAATAAGGCTGGCGGCAGTCTTTGCGATGGCTTGTTTCACTTTGGAAAGCGGTTGTATTACTGGGGATTTTTCGGGTACTAACACCGCACCACCGTGCGTACGAATGCAAAATCCATCGCGCTCAAGTTGAGTCAAATACTTTCGAATCGAAACCTCTGAAATACCCAGCAGATTAGACAAGCCGGAAACCGTCACAGACTGATTTTTTAAGAGTTGATTTTTGATTAAATTACGATTTTGCGCAACAGTCACAACACACCAATATTTCGAAACGAAAGTTAATTATACTTTGTATTTTTCGTTTCGCAATCCATTTGCTCTAAGCCTTTTTCTTAGAGACTGATTTGAACCCATTCTAAAACCTTGAGACAATACCTTTATGTTCAGCTCACTTCCTTCCACTATGCTATCTTCCATCCACAATCAATGCTTATGTCCTGCATGCTATCTCCCTCTATCGCAAAAAGACCGTACCTTGGGGTGTGACAATCAGCATCAGTTTGATCTTGCCAAGCAGGGGTACGTGAACTTACATCTTGTACAGTACAAAAAAAGCAAACAACCTGGTGACTCACCAGAAATGGTGACCGCGCGACGGACATTCTTATCACAAGGGCATTATTCACCACTTGCGCAACGCCTCAGCCAGTTAATCACGCTTTACCAGCCTTATGATGCTTTGCGACTGTTTGATGCCGGATGTGGTGAAGGCTACTACCTTTCGACTCTGCATGACTTAATTAACAATACATACCCCAACTCGGCATACTGCGGCATTGATATTGCTAAATCCGCAGTAGCGAAAGCTGCAAAACGATTACCTCAGGCGCACTTTGCGGTGGCCAGTACGTTTGCGATCCCTTTGGCAGAGTGTAGTCAGTCTGTAGTAATACAAATCTTTGCACCGTCGTCAGAGAGTGAAATCCGTCGAGTGCTTAAGGATGATGGTATTTGGATTATAGTCAATCCTGCTCCAGAACATCTTTATGAACTAAAAGAGTGTGTTTACGATGCGCCCTCTAGGCACGAGGTAGATGATGATTGTCCGGCTGGATTTGAGATCCTAGACAATCAAGAGTTGTATTTTGCCATTGATGTACAAAAACACGAGGACACACGACAGGCACTATTACAAATGACACCATTTTACTGGAGTATCTCAGAAGCAAAACGCGCGTTGCTCAGTGAGAAACTCACAACGGCACACGCGCATTTCCATATCAAAGTACTTCGTAAAATGGCTATTTGACGACTATTTTTTGCTTGGGCGTTCCCAACCGGATAAGTTTCGTTGCTTGGCTCGAGCAATCGCTAACTCGCCATCTGCCACAGTCTTAGTCAATACCGAGCCCGCACCAACAGTAGCTTGTGCGCCAATTTCAACCGGTGCCACTAAAGACGAGTTCGAACCGATAAAAGCACCGTCGCCAATCACAGTCTTCGATTTATTCACACCATCATAATTACAAGTAATCGTACCTGCACCAATGTTTGCGCCCTCTCCTACTGTGGTATCACCGAGATAGGTTAAGTGATTGGCTTTGGAACCCTTGCCAAGGTACGTCTTTTTCATTTCAACAAAATTACCGACTTTGGCGCCTTCGGCCATTTCTGCGCCAGGTCGTAGTCGGGCATAAGGCCCTACTTGACAGTGCTCACCGACAATCGCTTCTTGCACAATGCTGAAAGCTTCGATGACCGCCCCATCCGCAATTTGACAGTTTTGTAAGACACAGTTCGGGCCAATACGCACGTTGTTACCGATCACAACATTACCTTCAAATAAACAGTTCACGTCGATTGACACATCATTACCGACAGTCAACGTACCGCGCACATCAAAACGATGTGGATCAGCCAGAGACGCGCCATTGAGCATGACGATTTCGGCCTGTTCATGTTGATAGGCACATTCCAAACGCGCTAATTGCACTCGGTTGTTGACGCCTTCGACTTCAATAGGGGTTTCAGGATGTGCTGCGCGAATTTGCTTACCTTCGTTAGCTGCCATGGCAATGACATCGGTCAAATAGAACTCACCTTGCGCATTGTCATTATTTAGCTGTCCTAACCAGCGCTTCAAATCAGCGCCTCGCATGACCATCATACCAGTGTTGATCTCGGTGATTTCACGTTGCACATCCGTTGCATCTTTGTGTTCGACAATCGCTGTAATATTTTCGCCGTCACGAATAATACGTCCCATACCGGTCGGGTCATCCAAATGCACAGTTAATAACGCTAAATCAGCGCTCGCTTTGGCCTCTAACAATCTAGCAAGTGTCGTCGCTTTGATTAACGGCGCGTCTCCCACCAAGATCAACACATCAGCATCATCAGCAATATGCGGTATAGCTTGTTGTACGGCATGCCCAGTGCCAAGTTGCTCAGCTTGCAAACACCAATTCAAATTGTCGTGCTTAACGGCAGCCTGTAACTGCTCGGCACCGTGACCGTAGACGAGGTTGACTTGTTCTGCACCCAAGGTATCTACGGTATCTATAATGTGCTGAACCATGGCTTTGCCGCCGATCGGATGCAGGACTTTGGGGAGAGAAGATTTCATACGCGTGCCTTTCCCGGCCGCAAGAATAACTACTGATAATGACATTCTTGTCTATTCCTTTTGTCTAAGTTGCAATAGTGTAGCGAAAAGAAAGGAGTGTGTAAAAGTGGAAAATTATTTTGAGTTCAGCCACCGCCGTGCCCGATCGAAGCCACCACTTGTCAACATCACCCCGAGTAATATGACCACCGCACCGAAGAGCATTAAATCAGATATGGTTTCATCCAAAAGCCACCAGCCCCAAATTAGGCCAAACACAGGCACAATATACCCGACATAAATGGCCTTGGATGCCCCAATTTTGCCAATTAAATTAAAATACATCATGTAAGCAATACCCGTGCACACCACTGCCAAAAACAACACCGCGCCCCACGCTTCCAATGATGGCATGGCTGTGACCGGATAGATAACGACCAAAGGCAACAGCACAACAGCGGATACAACCTGTGAGCCAGCCGCGATGGCGAGGGGCTTCGTGCCAGTTAAGTATTTTTTAAAATAACAAATAGCAACCCCATAACAGAAGGTTGCAATCAAGCAAGCAATCACTGGCATCAAGGTGACACCCTCTAAACTTAGGGATTCATAACTAAGTAAGTACACACCAACTATGCCGCAAGCAAAGCCTATCTTCGCCGCATGCGAAATCGTCTCGCGCAACCACAGCCAAGCTAATAACGCACCAAATATACCAGCGGTGCCATTTAATAGTGCAGTAAGTGCAGAGGGTAAATGGAACGAACCATAGGCAAAAAAACAAAAGGGGATCGCGGTATTTAACAACCCCACCACAATGACATGGCGCCATTGCGCAAACATCTCCGACGTTTGTTTGCGCCACACAACAAAGGGCAACAAAATCAGCGCAGCGAGCAAAGCGCGGATCTCAACCATTGCAAAAATGCCAAACTCAGGTACGGCAATGCGCATCAACATAAATGACGCGCCCCAAATCGCACCTAATACAATTAATTCAACAAAATCTTTGAACGGCATATTTCTAGAAAAATCCTCTTTGTGGGTTTTCGTGTGCAAGCAGAGTAGATTTGATGTCTAAACCACCGGCATAACCTGTTAAATGTCCATTTGCGCCAATAACACGATGACAGGGGATAATTATTGCGATGGGATTTTTGCTATTTGCATTGCCCACTGAACGACTGCCATTGGGCTGACCAATATGCTGGGCAAGTTGAGCGTAACTCCATGTTTCACCGTATTCAATATCCTGCAACCCAGCCCATACTTTATGCTGATAAGCGGTCCCACTCGGGGCTAGGGGTAATGCAAAGCGTTTACGCTCTCCAGCAAAATAGTCGTTGAGTTGCGCGACACAAGACTCTGTAATACTGTTAGGAACGTCTCGAGCCATATCATCAACAAAGCTGACCGCCGTGATGGCTTGATTGGTGGCGACCACTCGCACCGGTTTATATGGCGTTGCAATATATTGCTCAAAAACAGCTTCGTCATAGACCACGACTGGACCACTCCCATGTTTCAAACACAAATAACTGCGCCAAGGTATTGCACGCAACACCGCTTCAGTGATGCCAACTATCGTTTGAGGTAGGTATAGCCAGACAGACAGTTTTCGTAAAAGTCCGTCAGTTTTACCCCCTCTCGAGGCTTGATATGTCCTGCGGCGACTTGTTTGTCTATCAACCGCTTCACGTCTTTGGCCATAGAGTCTGGATTATATTGCATAATTGATAGTACATTTTCTACGGAAGAGCCGCGCACCACTTCCTCAATATAAAAATCTTGTGGGTCATCATCATGACTGAATATATGTACTTCATTTAGACGCCCAAATAAGTTATGCATATCTCCCATCACATCTTGATAGGCTCCAGTCAAAAATAGACCAATGTAATAGTTCTCGCCGCTGCGCAACTGATGCATTGGGATGACATTTGATATCTCACGACCTACCGTGAACTGATCGATTTTGCCATCGGAGTCACATGTGATATCAACCAATGAACAGTTGACTTCAGGTACTTCATTCATTCGTGTTAACGGTACCACCGGTAGCACTTGATCGATTGCCCATGTATCAGCTGCCGACTGAAAGATTGAAAAATTACACAAATATTGACTGGATAAATCAAAATCTAACTGTTCGAGCTCCTCTGGAATAAACTCTGCGGTGCGCAATTGTTTGCGAATACGATTCATGATCTGCCAATAAAAGGTCTCAACTTTAGCGACTTCTTCGATATCCAACACGCGGAACTTAAACGCCGCATCAGCCTGTTCTTTGTATTGACTCGCATCATTGAAGACTTCTTGCATATTCTCTTTGTTAATGTCAGTTTTACTTAACTCTCGAATATTGGTTACTAAGATGTGTTCATCGTCTTTCGGAGACGTATCCACTGCAGCACTGTCAGGGCGTATCTCACCAACAATCTCTGTGATCACACAACTATGATGAGCGGTAATGGCTCGCCCTGATTCACTCACAAGAGTCGGATGAGGAACTTTTTCTAAATCACACACCTCTTGCATGCCATACACAACA
Source organism: Alteromonadaceae bacterium (assembly GCA_014872805.1). Classification (GTDB taxonomy): domain Bacteria; phylum Pseudomonadota; class Gammaproteobacteria; order Enterobacterales; family Alteromonadaceae; genus Opacimonas. The sequence goes on along the minus strand of WKFN01000003.1, from coordinate 135,942 downwards.
TCGGCAACATATTCATCCAAGGAATAATTTCGCGACGAGTCATTAGTAGATTTACTGCCGTCATAGTCAATTCCCAAACCGCCACCGACATCGACGTATTGCAGTGGGAAACCAAGATGATGCATTTCGGCGTAAATCAACGCGCCTTCATTTATCGCTTCTTTGACCGCCCGGATATCCGTTAATTGTGAACCGATATGGAAATGCAATAATTGTAAGCAATGCCCCAAGCCTTCACTTTCTAAATAGCGCGCTGCATTGATAATTTCACTGATTGTTAAACCAAACTTTGCACGGTCGCCACCAGAACCTTCCCATTTGCCACGACCTTTGACTGAAAGTTTCGCCCGAACGCCAATCATGGGTTCAATGCCAACCTCTTTAGCGACTTTGACAATCAGATATAACTCAGAAAACTTCTCAACAACGATAAGCACTTTACGCCCGAGTTTTTGCGCCAAAAAGGCTAATTTCATAAACTCTTCGTCTTTGTAACCATTGAGGATTGTCAACGCATCTGGGGTTGTGTTGTATGCCATTACCGTTAAAAGTTCAGCTTTAGAGCCCGCTTCTAAACCGTAATGATACGGTGCACCGGCATCGACAATTTCTTCGACGACTTCACGCATTTGATTGACTTTAACTGGGTACACACCGCGATAAAGTCCCTGATAATTTGCTTCATGAATGATACGATTAAACGTTTCATTGAGTTGAGCTACTTGCGCCCTTAATACATCGTGAAAGCGCACAACCACAGGCAACTGAATCCCCTCTTCTCGGATCTCTTCAATTACAGCGGTAAAATCAATCTGCATATGAGGTCGAGCGGTATCTGGAGTAACACATAAGTTGCCATTTTGGCTAATCGCAAAATAACCAGCTCCCCACTTAGATACACCATACAATGCATCAGCCTCGTCAATATTCCAGTCTCTTTGTAATGAATGTTCGATCATCTTTGTCAGATCCAGATGGCTAAGTTTAAGTGCTTTTACCTACGGCAAAAGTGTAAAAGGCGAATTATATCGATTAGCCGCAAAAACGCACGAAAAAATATACAGTTCCTCTCGACAATTTTTTGCACTTGGATGATTTGATTGTATTGTTCATCGCAAAAAAAAACGCCCTGACTCGCAGGGCGTTTTATTGTCTAAATAAACAAAATTCGCACTACATCATGCCCGGCATGCCGCCGCCCATACCGCCCATATCAGGCATTGCAGGTGCGTCATCTTTAGGCAATTCAGCTACCATTGCTTCGGTAGTAATCATTAAGCTGCCAACTGATGCGGCAAACTGTAATGCAGAACGAGTGACTTTCGTTGGGTCCAAAATACCCATATCTAACATGTCACCGTAAGTGTCATTACCGGCATTGTAACCAAAGTTACCTTCGCCATTCTTAACCGTGTTAACAACCACTGAAGCTTCCGCGCCTGCATTGGTAGAGATTTGACGTAATGGCGCTTCCATTGCGCGAAGAGCCAATTTGATACCCACGTTTTGGTCTTCGTTTTCGCCAGCGAGTTCGCTCAGTTTTGCGGCAACGCGAACTAATGCTACACCACCACCAGGGACGACGCCTTCTTCAACCGCTGCACGAGTTGCGTGCAATGCATCTTCAACACGCGCTTTTTTCTCTTTCATTTCGACTTCTGTTGCTGCACCAACTTTGATGACTGCAACACCGCCAGAAAGTTTGGCTAAACGCTCTTGAAGCTTTTCACGATCATAATCAGAAGAAGACTCTTCTACTTGGCCACGAATTTGGTTACAACGACCTTCGATTGCCGCTTCGTCACCCGCGCCGTCAACTACCGTTGTATTGTCTTTGCTGATCACAACGCGCTTCGCTGTACCTAGGTCTTCAAGAGTGACTTTTTCAAGCTCTAAACCAATTTCTTCACTGATTACTGTGCCGCCAGTTAACACTGCGATGTCTTGTAACATCGCTTTACGACGGTCACCAAAACCAGGTGCTTTGACTGCTGAAACCTTAACAATACCGCGCATATTGTTTACAACTAGTGTTGCAAGCGCTTCACCTTCAACGTCTTCTGCAATAATCAAAAGTGGCTTAGATGACTTAGCAACGGCTTCTAATGTTGGAAGCAATTCACGGATATTAGACACTTTCTTATCAACTAACAAAATGTACGGGCTATCTAGCTCAACTGTGCCATTTTCTTGATTGTTGATGAAGTAAGGTGATAGGTAACCACGGTCAAACTGCATACCCTCAACGACGTCTAGTTCGTTCTGAAGCGCTTGGCCTTCTTCAACTGTGATCACGCCTTCTTTACCAACTCTCTCCATCGCTTCAGCAATGATGTCACCTACAATGGAGTCAGAGTTTGCAGAGATAGTCCCTACTTGAGAAATAGATTTGCTATCTGCACAAGGAGTAGATAGGCCTTTTAATTCTTCTACGGCAGCTGCGACAGCTTTGTCGATACCGCGCTTAAGATCCATTGGGTTCATACCCGCAGCGACGGACTTTAAACCTTCATTGACGATGGCTTGAGCAAGAACCGTTGCGGTAGTCGTACCGTCACCAGCTTCGTCATTTGCTTTTGACGCGACTTCTTTGACCATCTGAGCGCCCATGTTTTCAAACTTGTCTTCAAGCTCGATCTCTTTTGCAACTGATACACCGTCTTTAGTGATGGTTGGCGCGCCAAATGATTTGTCCAATACAACGTTACGGCCTTTAGGGCCTAATGTTACTTTTACTGCGTTTGCAAGAACGTTAACGCCTTTGAGCATTTTGCTGCGAGCGTCATCAGAAAAACGTACTTCTTTTGCTGACATTTTCGAATTCCTCTTAGTCTGTTTTCGTTAGGCTTATTCGACAATCGCAAGGATGTCGCTTTCGCTTAGAATCAATACTTCTTCGCCGTCTAATTTTTCAGTTTTTACGCCATAGCCATCGTTGAAGATAACTTTGTCGCCCACTTTTACGTCTAGTGCTTTTACGTCGCCGTTATCTAAAACGCGACCATTACCGACTGCGATGACTTCGCCTCGAGTCGATTTTTCAGCTGCAGAACCAGTAAGTACGATTCCGCCAGCTGACTTAGTTTCATGCTCTTCGCGTTTGATAATTACGCGATCATGTAAAGGACGAATTGCCATTATTTTAATCTCCATTTGTTATTTCACATTAGGATACATCATTAACAAAACTCCTCTTCGGAGTGTGTGCTACAACGCAAACTAGTGTTACGTCTTGTACACGTATATGGGAATACCCCTGAATAACTCAAGGGCATTATTAAATTTTTTTTGATTTTTTTGTCGAAATGACAATGGCAAGATTATTTGACACGAACGCTTGGTTGCAATGCTGATTCGATAACTTGTCCTTCATATTTGTAGAGAGTGCCATCCTTCATAACTAAGTCGACATCTTGTAATAAATTCATAAAGCGCAAGACATCGCCTTTAACGGCAATGATATCGGCATATTTGCCTTCACTAATAGTACCCGTTTTGTCACTTACTCCCATCATTACCGAAGGCCAATAGGTTGCGGCACGAATCGTATACATGGGATCCATACCAAAATCATGTACCCAAACGGCCATCTCATTCCACGTACTTTGGCAATGGAATTTGGTTGGAATACCACTGTCGGTTCCCACTAACAAAACCACACCGGCTTCTTTAAGCTGTTCGACTTTGCGCTGTAACGTCGGTTGACGCAGTGGAGTCAGCTGCATGTAAGCCAGCTGTCCGGGTTTTGCCAAAGACGCTTTAATATCAGCAATCGTGTCCTGTTTGAGACCTCGGTGCCAGCAGGTATTGTCTAGTTTTTCAGGATTGGCTACCGTGCGATGGTAATTGAATAACCCTTCCACAGTCGGCGTCCAATACAGTGGTCCTCCAGCGATACGCCCCTTTGCGGTGCGCTCTTTGAGCTTGTCCATAATGTCTTTAGGAAACTCTGGTGCGGTAGTTAATCCGGTGTGTTCAAAATTATTAATCCCGATATCCAAGCCAATTCGAATTTCATCGGGTTTGTGCGAGTGCCCCACCACTATCATATTCTGGGCATGTGCTGCGTCCACAATAGCCTGAGCGACTTCACGAGGCATTAGGTCATGATCAATCAGCTTAATCATATCCATGCCAGCGTCTTTGAGTTCTTTGACCTTAGCTTGCGCTTCGGCAACGCTCTTAACACCCCAGCGATAGTTCTCCGTGCCAGGATACGGCTCGTGTTGCAAAAAAGGTCCTGACATATACATTCTTGGACCGTGAATAGAACCATCGGCTAGACCTTGCTTGACCGCTATTGACGCTTCCAATGGCGCACCTAAATCACGCGCACTGGTGATCCCAGCTAACAATAACTGTACCGCACTGGCGGGCATTATTTCTTCAGCCAGTCGATCTTGGTATGCTGGGTGCCAATGGCTATAATCGGCATGACCGGTGATCATCAGATGCGCATGCGCTTCCCATAAACCAGGTAGAACATCCATTCCTTCAGTAGAGATCACCTTGTAAGTTTCTGGAACAGGTAAAGTATCCACGGTTCCGACGGCTTCAATCACATTGTCTTTGATTAAAATCACCGAATTTGCCAGAGGTGCGTGGCCAAAACCATCAATGAGTCTTCCACCGACTAGCGCTTTGTTGTCAGATGCAAGAGATTGTGAAGAAAATAGTAGGGCCAAACCCAAAATGACCAATCGCATACCATTACCTATTGTTATTGATTTGTTAACAAGCAATGTACGTGATTGCTAATAAGAACTCAATCTAAACGTTTTGGCGCAGTCGAATCTGTTGACTGTGACGACTTGGTATCATTGTCAAGGTCCGAGAACTCCCCCTCAATTATGTCATCCTTATCAGGAGTGTACTGCCCAGAGCTATTGTACTGCCCAGAGCTATTGTATTGCCTATAGCCGGTTTGACTGAAACCAGCATGAGTGAATCCGCCACCTTGTACGTTGACCATTTTGACCACGTGGCTAGCCAGATAACGTCGCGTCGTTGGCAAGGTGAGTAATAGGCCAAAAATATCAGTAATGAATCCAGGCGTTACCAACAGCACTCCTGCGATCAACAACAATAGTCCAGAACCTATTTCCTCGGCAGGTACTTGGCCTTGAGCGATTTTGACTTGCGCTTGCGCAAGCGTTGCAACACCTTCGCGTTTCACTAGGTAAGCGCCAATCATGGCAGATAAAATAACCAATAACACGGTATTCCACCCACCAATAATGTCTCCGACATGAATCAGAACGGCAATCTCCATAATTGGCATGATGACAAATAACAAAAATAACTTACCCATGATTTCCTCAAGTTTTGACAAAGCGCTAGTTAAGTTTGCCTTAAGCCTCGCCTAGTATAGTGTTGGACATTGACCACATAGCCTAACAAATTATTTTGCTTTTTGTTGTGAAAGCAAGATAGACTTTTGTCGGTTTAATAACGTATAACCAACGGGTTTCACTTACAGGATATTATGCAATTGCGCCATTTACGTCATTTTTTTTTACTATGTATTTTATTCTTATCTGTGGGCTTAACCGCTTGGGCACAAGACCTTGGTAACAATCGCTTACAAAACCTGTTTAACGATGAGCCGACGTTTCTTAAAGTCGATGAAGCGTTTGTACTCGACTACACACAAAAAGATAATAAGCTACTCATTACTTTCACCATTGCCGATGGCTACTATCTCTATCAAAAACAATTCAAAGCGGTTGGCAAAAACGCCACGGTAGGCGAGCCCTCCTTGTCACCTGAACCCACCCAGATAGAAGACGAGTTCTTTGGTATTTCAGATGTGTTTTTCGAGACCGTGACACTCACCTATCCTATTATCGAATCGCGCAGTGATGGCGTTCTTAAAATACGCTACCAAGGCTGTGCAGAGGCGGGGTTATGTTATCCACCCACCACACAATCTTTATTTTTAAATGAGGTAGCGGCGAATTCACAAGCCAATAGCGATACAAGAAACGACTCAAACCAAGTTGTTTCAGAACAATATCGACTCGCCGAACAGCTGGCCAGCGGTGAAAACTTATTGTGGTCAATCTTGTTGTTTGTGGGTCTTGGCGCTTTATTAGCCTTCACACCATGTGTGTTCCCAATGTATCCGATTTTATCCAGTATTATTGTGGGACAGGGCAAACAAATTAGTACGTCAAAAGCATTCAGCTTGTCCTTTGTCTATGTACAGGGGATGGCAATTACTTACTCAATTTTGGGGTTGATCGTTGCATCTGCTGGCGTGCAATTTCAAGCTGCCTTGCAAAACCCCATTTTGCTAACCGTTTTTATTATTGCCTTCATCGCTCTGGCATTATCTATGTTTGGCCTTTATGAAATCCAGCTGCCTAGCGCGTGGCAAGAAAAACTCAATACCATGTCCAACCAGCAACGCGGAGGCTCTGTATTTGGGGTCTTTTTGATGGGGGTGATCTCTGGACTGATTGCATCTCCTTGTACCACAGCACCGCTGACCAGTATTTTATTATTCATCGCGCAATCAGGAGATTTGCTGTTGGGGTTCAGTGCGCTCTATGCGTTGTCACTTGGTATGGGGATCCCACTGATCATCTTTGGCTTAACCGGGGGTAAACTACTGCCTAAAGCCGGAGCCTGGATGAACGTGATCAAGGCCATATTCGGTTTTATGATTTTGTCCGTCGCCATTTTCTTCTTTGAGCGAATGGTGGTTGAACCTTGGACGCAATTGCTTTGGTATGGACTGTTCTTGGCTTTATTGGGTTATTTGTTAGAAATCAATGCGCAAAAATCAGCGAGTTTCACGCGAGGGGTTTTCCGCGTCTTATTATTAAGTGGTTTCGTTTATGTGGTATTGCAAAGCGTGATTTTTTTCAACCCGACATTTCCGGCTGTAGCCACCACAACGAACCAACAAAAAGTTGATGTCCATGAACAGTTTACCCAAGTAAGAGATTTGGGTGAACTTGCTATGTACATTGAGCGCGCTAATACCGAGGGTAAAACCGTCATGGTCGATTTGTATGCGGATTGGTGTGTCGCCTGTAAAGAATTCGAAAAATACACTTTCCCCGATCCTGCGGTACAAAAAGCCCTTAGCAATACAATGTGGTTGCAAATTGATTTAACCGACAATACTCCGACGAACCTTGAATTTCAGGAAGTGTTTGAGGTTACTGGGCTTCCGACAATCATGTTCTTTGATAAAGAAGGGAACGAACTGACCACTTCTCGCATTACCGGTTTTGTCGATGCCGACGTATTTGCCACTCATGTAAATCGAATTTTTGACGATACAACTCAATAGAGAATTTATTATCTAGAAACCTGTCTTCGCATATGGATATGCAACACAAAAGGATGCAATATGTTAGGGATAATTTTTACAACCTTACTCGATATGGTCGAGGATAAAATGGGTTACGCTATGGTCGATGAGCTGTTGCTTTCAACAAAGCTCGAAGGCAGTTACACTGGAGTGGGTCACTACGATTTTGACGAACTACTAAAAATCGTCGTGGCACTTTCAGCAAAAACCGGCATTGCGATACCTGATTTACTTGAGGCCTTTGGGGAATACCTTTTTGGCAAACTGATGCAAGGTCATACCTCGTTGTTACCCGATAATATCAGCATGATCGATTTGTTATCCGAGCTCGATTCTAATATTCATGTGGAAGTCTTAAAACTTTATCCAAACGCGACGTTGCCTACATTCAGTATTATCAATAAAAGCCTCTCCCACATAGACTTACTTTATCGCTCACCACGCCAGCTTGAACAACTCGCAGTGGGTCTGATTAAGGGTTGTGCAAAATATTTTGATGAAACCTGTGAAATCTCGTTAGAAACGATGAACTCATCCCCGCATGAAGTCAAAATTTCGGTAAATTTGCAGTGAAATGCCACTAAAGTTCAGAAAAGCTAAACTTTTTTATCTGATAAGACCAGTAAAGTACTGCAACTTTGCACATTTTCACTATAATGCTTCAAAGACTTTGTTATCTTGCACGATAGCGTTACGTTGGGAGCATATTTGTGAACATTCTCATCTTAAATGGACCAAACCTTAATCTTCTAGGGACTCGCGAACCGGACGTTTATGGAAGTGAGACATTAGCAGATGTTATGCAAGCTTGTGTTGCCCTAGGTAAAGACCACGGCTGTTCAATTGAGCATTTTCAAAGCAACCATGAAGGTCAATTAGTAGATCGTTTGCATCAAGCTGCGGGCAACTATGACGCGATCATTATTAACCCAGCAGCTTTCACTCATACTAGCGTTGCGCTCAGAGATGCGTTACTAGGTGTTGCAATTCCATTTATTGAAGTGCATATCTCCAATGTGCACGCTCGAGAAACATTTCGTCATCATTCCTATTTTAGCGACATCGCACAAAGTGTGATTGTCGGTTGCGGTACATATGGCTATCAACTTGCTGTCATGTCTGCAGTAAGAAACTTTTCACCAAATTAAGAACCTCATAAGGCTTTTCCAATGGATATTAGAAAAATCAAAAAACTCATCGAGCTAGTTGAAGAATCTGGCATTGCAGAATTAGAGATCACCGAGGGCGAAGAATCCGTGCGCATTCACCGTGGTGGTTCTGCACAACCAGTACAATATGCACCGGCTCCACTTGCCCCAGCCCCGATTGCAGCGCCCGCAGCGGCTCCAGCTGCTGCACCGGCAGCCGCGACAGAAGCACCGGCTGAAGTAGCAGGACATCAGATAAAATCTCCGATGGTTGGTACGTTCTATCGTGCTGCAACACCTGAGGCCAAGCCTTTCGTAGAAGTTGGTTCCAAAGTCAACGTTGGTGATACTTTATGTATTATCGAAGCAATGAAAATGATGAATCAAATCGAAGCAGACAAAGCCGGTACGATCAAAGCTATCTTGGTTGATAACCAAGACGCCGTTGAATTTGATCAACCATTATTCGTCATCGAGTAAGGTTGCCTTATGCTTGATAAAGTATTGATAGCTAATCGCGGTGAGATCGCTTTGCGGATCTTACGCGCGTGTAAAGAACTCGGGATCAAAACCGTTGCGGTGCACTCAACTGCCGACAAAAACCTCAAACACGTTTTGTTAGCTGATGAGTCCATTTGTATTGGTAAGCCTTCAGCACAAGAAAGTTATCTCAATATTCCACGTCTGATTGCCGCGGCTGAGGTAACGAACTCTGTTGCAATCCATCCTGGTTATGGTTTCTTGGCCGAAAGCGCTGATTTTGCTGAAGCGGTTGAGCGCAGTGGTTTTGTGTTCATTGGTCCAAAAGCTGAAACTATTAACATGATGGGCGATAAAGTTGCTGCCATTAACGCGATGAAAGCGGCTGGTGTACCATGTGTCCCGGGATCTGATGGTCCATTAACTGACGATAATGAACGCAATAAAGCCATTGCTAAGCGTATTGGGTATCCGATGATTGTCAAAGCAGCTGGCGGCGGTGGTGGTCGTGGCATGCGTGTCGTGCGCAGTGAAGATGAGCTCGTATCATCGATTGCGACCACCAAAGCAGAAGCAAAAGCGGCTTTCAACAATGATGTCGTGTACATGGAGAAATATCTCGAAAACCCTCGTCACGTTGAAATCCAAGTCCTGGCTGATGGACAAGGCAATGCGATACATTTAGGTGAACGCGATTGCTCAATGCAACGTCGTCACCAAAAAGTAGTCGAAGAAGCTCCAGCACCCGGTATTTCTGAACAAATGCGCGAAAAAATAGGTGAGCGCTGTCGCAAAGCCTGTATTGAAATTGGCTATCGCGGTGCGGGTACGTTTGAATTCTTGTATGAGAACGGTGAATTTTATTTCATCGAAATGAATACTCGTATTCAGGTTGAACATCCTGTGTCAGAAATGATCACTGGCGTGGATTTGATCAAAGAGCAACTGCGTGTTGCCGCAGGTCAGCCATTGTCAATTGATCAATCTCAAATCAAAATCAAAGGTCACGCCATTGAATGCCGGATTAATGCTGAAGATCCAAAAACCTTCTTACCAAGTCCCGGTAAAATTGATATGTTCCACGCACCAGGTGGTTTAGGTGTGCGTTGGGATTCACATATCTATAGTGGTTATTCTGTACCGCCATTTTATGACTCGATGATAGGTAAGTTAATTACTTATGGTGAGAGCCGTGACGAAGCAATCAACAAGATGCGTCACGCACTTGAAGAACTTGTAGTGGATGGCATCAAAACCAATGTCGATCTGCAAAAAATGATCATGGCAGATGAGAACTTCTTTGCTGGTGGCACTAATATCCACTATCTAGAGAAGAAACTCGGTCTGCAGTAATATGTTCTGCTGATAAAATAGAGCCCCTTCATTGAAGGGGCTTTTTTTTAGTGCAAAGATGTGTGTGATAACAATGAATCCAGAACAATGGTTATCTCGTTTAAAAGAAATATACAGTGTCGCTTTGCCGGAACGGCATCAAAGTCGGTTATCGACAAACGCGAGAAAATGGGTCGGTTCATCTGCGTAAGAGTATTAGTGCGTAGAATTAGGATATAAAAAAGCCCACCAAAAGGTGGGCTAAACAGCAAGAACGCGTACACACTTCAACAGTGCATAATAGTTACGCAGGCTGTTCAAAAAAGGTTCACATATAAATGCAAACTTTTTACACTGAACTAAAAACACAGTTATCACAAGACATCGGCTTGTTAACTTACCTTAGGATCGTATTGGATAAACCCTATGATCTGGTTGATATTGAACAAGATATTCGCGACTTATATGGTTTCCCAGAAAGGTTATTCGGCAGTTATCGAACAGAATGGTTACACTATTGTTTACCGCAACTCTCAAAACTGATCCCTGATACTTTTGCGGATGAAGAACATTTTATTACCTGGTTAGAACAGCAGTCACCTCGACTTAACCCTGAAAAAGTACAAGAACTGTTAACAATTGTGGATCAGGTGAGTAATTTTTCAGAAAAACTTGTCCCTTTTCCAACACCATTACGTAATCATGTCTATCAACTTTTAAAATTATAAACCTTTGCATATACGATTATAGTATTAGATGATTTTCTAACAAAAGGACCTTTTATGTTTGGACTGTTCAAGAGTAATCCCGAGAAAAAGCTTCGTAAAAAGTACGATGCACTGCTTGAAAAAGGCATGCACGCACAACGTAACGGCGATATGAAAGCGTATGCCATGATCACTGCAGAAGCAGAAAAAGTCTGGGCTGAGATAGAATCTCTTACTCCTAGAAAACAACAAAATTAACACAAACCATCAAGTCTTACTTACGTATTTTTTACAACTGCGTTTGTTTTTTCATCAAATTTTATTTTATTAAGGACCTTTGTCGTTAAAACCGATTGCGCGGTTTTGTGCAAGGGTCTTGTGCCAAAGTCGTATTTATCAATCGCTAATTGAATATTAATGTTCTGTTTGTTTTTTGTTAACACAAATGGGAACACACAACTATGAAAAAACTATTATCTTTAACAGCAGCTGCTGTTGCTCTTGGCTTAGCTTCACAAGCAAACGCTGCCGTTACTCTTGCAGAAGACGGTGACACTAAAGTAACTCTTGGCGGTTTCATCAAAATGGACGCACGTCACGTAAACGGTGACCTTTACCGTGACGGTTACTGGATCGGTTCTGCTGGCGCAGGCGATTTCAGCCAGACTGACTTCAATGCCGACCAGTCTCGTTTACAGTTTAAAGTTCAACACGGTAAAGTAACCGGTGTATTTGAAGTTGATGCTGCTACTGCAGAAGGTAACGAAATCATTTCTAACTCTTCTGGTATTCGTATTCGTCACGCGTTCATCAAGTGGGATAACTGGTTAGTGGGTCAAACTTGGTCTACTTTTATGCCTCTACACGCTCTTGCTGAAACGCTTGATTTTGGTGGCGCGCACGTAGGTGAAGCGTTTATCCGTCAAGGTCAAATCCGTTATACTAACGGCGGTTTCTCTTTCGCACTTGAAAACCCATTCACATTCGGCGGTGACCGCGATGAATCTAAGCAATCTATGCCTGACATCATTGCTCGTTACGACTTTAAAGGTGACTGGGGTCAAGCCAACGTAGGTGCATTATTCCGTAAAGTGGACCAATCTGGTATCGACGAAACGGCAGTAGGCTTCAACGCAGCAGCCAAAATCAAAACGGGCGGTAAAAATGACCTTCGTATCTCTGTAGCTCAGGGTGAATATGGTCGTTATGTAGGTACCGTTGCTGTTCCTGACATCATCACTGTAGATGGCGAAACTAAAGTTGAAGAAGGTACTTCTTTCACTCTTGCATACCGTCACTTCTGGAACGATGCAACTCGTTCAACTTTCTTCTACGGTAACTCTACAACTGATCTAGGTGATCGTGACCGCACTCATTGGGGTGTTAACGTGATTACTTCTGTAACGTCTAAATTAAAAACAGGTGTTGAGTTTGGTGAATATTCACAAGACGAAGCAACTGATTTAAGCTCTAACTACTTAATGTTCTCTGCCGTTTACGCGTTCTAAGAACCCCAAAACAGCTAAACATAGAAACACAAAGCTAGGTCTTCGACCTAACTTTTTTCTGTCTGATAAACCAATCTTCATGTTGTAAATACACATTGCGTATGTGTTCAATGAGTAATTTGAGCTTTTGATCGGGTTGACGCATGTTCGGATACACCGCATATATACCAATTTGCTTAGTATCGTATTCAGGTAATAACGCCACCAGTGATTGAGCTTTGAGTTCTTCATGCACTGCGACTTTGGGTAAATACGCAATACCAATACCAGACAACACAGCGGTTTTGAGTGATAACAAATTATTTGCTTGAAAATTACCACTGACTCTCTCGTAGTAATCTATCCCGTTGACCGCTAAGCGCCACGTATCCGCGCCAGAGCTTTCATATTTATACGTCAAACAGTTGTGATATTGCAGTTGTCTTGAATGTTGTGGTACACCGTTGTGGCGCAAATATTCCGGACTGGCGACCAAGACCCAATCAGAATCCACCAAACGCCTCGCAATCAAGCTGGAATCCGCCAACTCTCCTGTACGTATCGCCAAATCAAAGCCTTCCTCCAACATATCCACAAAATGATCGGCCACGACTAAATCAATATTGATGTCTGGATATTGCTGAGTAAACTCTGCCAATGCTTGATTGATTAACACTGATGCCGATACCGATGGCACCGATAAACGAATGGTTCCACTTAAGTTATCGCTATAACCGGTCACCGCATCTTGGGCATCTTGTAAAGCGACTTTTGCCAACTTGGCTTTCTCATAAAGCGTACGACCACCATCAGTCAAACTCAACTTGCGCGTAGTTCGATAGAGCAACTGCATATTTAAGGCTGATTCTAGGCGTCCAATACGTTTACTCACGACGGAGTTGGTGATCTCAAGCTGCTGCGCCACCTTGGCAAAAGAACCCGCTTCAACGACCTGTACAAACAAAAATATGTCATCTGCTTTAACTTTACCCACATTTATCCCACTAATAGAATCAATCAACCAAATTATTATAGCAAAAAGGGAAACTAATTTATGACCATGCGACTATTTATTTATCTTGATACAACATCTATTATCAGCTACTGACTAGCAATATTAATATGGGCTTTGTATGCACACTCTTAACTCGTCTTATCTCAGTGCACTGCGCGAACGCCTTGCACCGGACCAGCTAATTGAAGATATCTCAAGACGCAGAGCCTATGCCACGGATGCGAGTTTTTATCAGCTGACCCCGTTGCTGATCGTGCATCTTGATTCACTTGAAGAAGTCCAAGATGTGTTGGCACTGAGTTTTTTGCACAATGTGCCTGTGACATTTCGCGCCGCTGGTACAAGTCTGTCTGGCCAAGCCATTACCGATTCGGTATTGATTACATTGAGTGGAGAATGGCGTGGTCACACGATCCATAATCAGGGTAAACAAATCACGCTACAGCCCGGAGTTGTTGGTGCAGATGCTAATAAATACTTAGCCCCATACGGACGCAAGATTGGTCCGGACCCCGCATCCATTAACAGCTGCAAAATTGGCGGTATTGCCGCAAACAATGCCTCGGGTATGTGCTGTGGTGTTGCGAACAATACCTTTTATACTGTCGCGGCGATGACCATTGTGCTGGCGGATGGCACCATATTAAATACCGCTGATCCGCAATCCGTCGCCAGTTTTCAGGTTTCCCATCAAGATTTGCTTGACAATCTAAGCGCCCTTGCTCGAGATGTGCAAGGGGACAGCGAACTGTGTGCACTCATTGCGCACAAATATCGCCTCAAAAACACCACTGGCTATGCGGTGAATGCGTTAACGGATTTTACCGATCCCATTGATATATTAATGCATCTCATGGTGGGTTCCGAAGGTACTCTTGGTTTCATAGCTGATATTACATACAACACCGTCGTCGAACACCCTCATCGTGCTACTGGCCTATATTTGTTTGCCAATGCGACTCAGGCCTGTGATTTGGCCTCTCGCCTGCAGTCGGCTCCCGTGGATGCAGCTGAGCTTCTCGACCAACGCGCGTTGGATAGTGTCAAAGGTAAACCAGGATTACCACTGAGCTTTTGCGATCGCGACCCACAATGTACTGCCTTATTAATTGAAACGGCAGCACCTGATGCCACAACATTGGCCTCTCAAATTGAAGCGCTAGAAGCCATTGTGGCCGGCTTTGCCCCCATCGAGCAAGTGACTTTTACCACCGACAAAACGCTTGCGACACAGCTATGGGCCATTCGCAAAGCGACTTTCCCCGCTGTAGGCGCTGTGCGTGAGACGGGTACTACCGTTATCATCGAAGATGTCTCATTCCCCAGTGAAGCCCTCGCGCAAGGTGTACAAGGCTTGCATGAATTGTTTGCCAAATATCTATACGATGAAGCCATCATCTTTGGGCATGCCTTGGCCGGTAATTTGCACTTTGTATTTACCCAAGCATTTGATACAGATGAACAGATCGCGCGTTACGATGCCTTCATGCAAGATGTGGCTCAGCTCGTGGCAGTACGTTTTGGTGGGTCGCTCAAGGCCGAACACGGTACGGGTCGCAATATGGCGCCATTTATTGAACTCGAATGGGGCGAAAAAGCCTATCGCGTGATGCAGCAAGTCAAGCAGATCATGGATCCGAGCTATGTGCTTAATCCTGGTGTTATTCTCAATGATGACAATAACGTCCACATCAAAAACCTCAAAGCATTACCCGCCGCCAATGAAATTGTAGATAAGTGCATTGAATGTGGGTTTTGTGAAGTCGTATGCCCATCCAAAGAACTCACATTTACCCCGCGCCAACGCATTGCGATTTGGCGTCGTATTCAACAACTCAAAGATAAGGGGTATTTGATTGATGCAGAGCGTCAAGAACTGGGTCAACTCGAATACGATTATCAGCATTTTGGTATCGATACCTGTGCCGCGACTGGATTGTGTGCCGAACGTTGCCCAGTCGGCATTAATACGGGCGATTTGGTGAGAGCATTACGTGCGGAACAGCGCGGTAAATTCGGTCAGGTCATTGCGCAGTTCAGTGCGAAGCAATTTGATAGTATTACCGGTGTCGTCAAAACGAGTCTTAATGGTGCAGCCAAAATCAGTCGTATTCTTGGTCGTGATAACACAGATAAATTCGGCTCGATATTGCACAAGTCCTCGCGAGGCACGATCCCTTTGTGGTTTGCCAAATATCCTCAAGGCGCCAATAAAATTCCTCGTACCACACAGTCTACAAACAAAAAAGTGGTTTACTTCCCCAGTTGTGCTACGCGCAATATGGGGGCAACACGAGAAGCACTTGAACAACGCAGTGTGCCTGAGGTGGTGATCAGCGTGTTTGAAAAAGCCGGCTATGAAGTGATTCTCCCCGATAATATTGATGGACAATGTTGCGGCATGCCATTTCACTCAAAAGGGTTTCCGCAAACGGCAAAAGACAAAGCAAACGAGTTACTGCAACGCTTAAACCATCACTCCAAACACGGTGAATACCCAATCGTGTTTGATACTAGCCCATGCAAGCTTCGCCTTACAGAACACGGTTCAGTGTTACCTATTTATGAAACGACCGAGTTTGTTGTTGAACATATTTTGTCGCAACTAACGATTACGCCTAAAACCGAGCCTGTTGCGCTGCATGTCACCTGCAGTAGCCAAAAAATGGGGATCGCAGAGCATTTACGCACCCTTGCAAAAACCTGCGCAGAGACCGTCATCGAACCTGAAGGGATCCACTGTTGCGGATTTGCTGGAGATAAAGGAATGACGTTACCAGAACTCAATGCCAGTGCATTGAAAGGGCTTCGTCAGCAGGTGCAAGGTAAGTGCACAACTGGGTATAGCAACTCCAAAACATGCGAAATTGGTTTGTCACAACACTCTGGCATTGATTATCAAAATGTATTGTTCTTATTGGATGAGGTCAGTACGGCGGTATCTTGAGGATTGGCTTATCGTGCAAACCGGACGTTCAGAAAATGATGTATAGCTTTAAATTAACACCTCAATATTGAATTTTGTGATAGTTGCAAAAGTATGTGATAACGAACTGTTAGGAGATACATTATGGCAACCGCAAGCTTAAGACTAGACCAAGATTTAGTTGAGAAAGCTACCATTATGGGCAAAGCACTAGACCGAACTATGCCAAAACAGATTGAGTATTGGGCAAAAATAGGTGAGATGATGGAAGATAATCCTGATTTACCGTACGAAGTCGTGAACCATTCAATTATCGTTATATATTCACCCACAGCCCAAAAACCAAAAAAACCCAGCTAAAGCTGGGTTTCTCATAGTCGTTTGAACGACCTATAACGAACCAATCAACTTCAAGGTCGCACTGAGAGGCTCTGCCACGGTTGCTTGGTGAGTAGAGTGAGCATTTGGGAAATACAACTCATCAGTGGCATTCTCAATATGCAATTGCAGGCGCAAGTCATCCGAGAACTCATAGTATCCAGCCAAATCGATGCGTGTGTAACTTGGCAATACTGCTGAATTGCTATTGTCGATGAAGCTCTCGTCCTGATAAGTCAGACCTAGGCTCACACCGGCTTGGTCATTAATTTCATATTGCGTCCAAGCTGAGAATGTCGATTCAGGTAACTCGCGTGGTGACAAACCAGTACCGCCAGAACGATTGACGATCTCGCCGTCGAGCTGTGAGTAGTTCACACTAAAACTCACTCTATCTGTCAACTGCCCAAGTAACTGCAATTCAAAGCCGTCAATTTGCGAGTCAATGACATCTAATGTTGCTGGATCGTTATCTGCCGTTTGCGGTGAAGATTGCTCATTTTCAAACAGCGCGGCGGTAAAGCTTAACGTCTCGGCAAAGTCCCACTTCAAGCCCATTTCGCGGTTAGTAAACGTATCTGGATCAAGCTGATTATTGTTGCCATTGATATTGTCATATTGCTCACCAGAACGAGGTAAGAAGGATTCGCTGTAACTCAAATACAATGAGATATTTTCTTGTGGTTTGTAGATAAAACCCGCACGTGGTGAAACTTCTTCATCAATACGTGAACGCACTTCATCAGCTTTGATATTATCCACGGTAATATCAAAACGGTCGAAACGCGCACCAAGCACAAGGTCAAACTGTTCAGACAAGGCGATTTCATCTTGGATATAAAAAGAAGTAACTGCCAAATCCACATCTGTCATGTCATTGAGATCGGTAAACGCAACAGTAAACGCTTCATTGCCAAATGTCGTTCCCGATAAAGCATTAAAGGCGAGTGGACGAGTGGCCAAAAACGTCTCACGATCATCACCATTTGTACTAAAGACTGGGTTATAACGGTATTGATAAGAGTCAGTACTTATATACTCGATACCCGTCATAAACGTATGTTCAATATCGCCTGTATCAAACTCACTAATGATATTGCCTGACAGTACAGTATTTTTACGCTCGGTTTCATCGATGTAACCATCTAATTCCACTTCATCTGAGGTAGAATCGAAAGCGGTTGCATAGAAGTTCACATATAGCTTTTCAAAGTCGCCATAATACGCGTTGAAATTACCTTTAATGTTTTCGCTGAACTGATGCTCAATATTGGCACGGAACGTGTTCGCTTTGACCGTGTGGTAATTGTTATCAGGATCACCAAATACGATATTCTGTAAACGAACCACTGGTCGGCCATCTGCGCCCGTCGGTATGCCTCGATCGATGAAGCGCTCGTGATCGATAAATTCATACGACAAATCGATGCGGGTAAAATCACTCAACTGATAGCGATATGTTGGATTAAAGCCAATGCGCTCGCCATCGTAAAAATCTCTGTTGCCTTCAAGTTTTTCGATCATCGCATTCAAACGCCATGCAGAGTCATCATTTAAGACATGGTTTGTATCAATGGTGCCCATCACACCGCCAAAGGTATCAACACTCAACGTATAGGTAGATTTTTTAGCATCATCTAGTTCAGCGCGTTTGCTCACTCGATTCAGCACACCACCGGTACCGCCACGACCAAACAACAATGCATTCGGACCACGCAAAATCTCTACTTGCTCTACATTGTACAGCGCACGGTAATACTGCACGTCATCGCGATTACCATCAATAAAAAAGTCTGCAGTAGAGCGCACACCACGAAATACCACTGAATCACGGTGGCCTTCACCCTGTGACGTGTTCACGCCAGGTGTATAATCGATAATTTGGCTGATGCTCGTAATACCACGACCTTCAATTTCGCTGGCGGTCAGAATCGATAAACTCTGTGGGACATCCAAAATCGGAGTCGGCGTCTTCACCGCGTTGGAATGATTGACCGATAAGTTCTTGGCTTTGACTTCAATGGTTTCAATATCTACTGCGGTCGTTGTTGCGATGGCCGGAAAAGTTATGGCAATTGCGCAAGAAAGTGATGTGAGTGTGTGCTTCAAGTGATGCCTTCCTTTTTAGAGCGATGTATGTTTTAAATCAATTCGGGAGCAAATATAGATGAAAACAAAACTAAATGCAAATAATTCTCATTAAGATAATAATGCTAGAATGACTTTATACAAAAAAACCGGCCATCCGACCGGTTTAACAGAATGGAATGACACAAAGATTATTTGAGCAAACGCAACTTCAACGGCACGCTAAAACTTAACCCCGTTGAGCTTGCAATTGCGCCCATTAGAGCAAAAAGCACGTTTGCAATGGCGATGAACGGCATAATACTGGCTGAAAAGACGATTGCTCCAATAATCAATACCACCAACACAGTAATGCCCCAATTAATACATTCTTTGGCTTGTGCTTGAACATAAGGCTCAGAGCGTTGCATAAACGCAAATAACAACCCAGCAATCACACCTAAAACGCTGCTCATTAGCCACATGACCATAGCCGTATTCTTTGCGTCGGTTGAATCCGTTGTCGTGCTGACCACAGATGAAGATTCCAACATACTCATATTTATCCTTCCTTATTTGGTGAGTTTGATGTGATAGGTAACGACCTCTGAACGACAAGATTTAGAGGAATCGGTACTTTAAATATAGTTGAGAGAATATGAAATGCGACTTTCGCCGGAACAAAAGTTTACCCAATTCAAATTGCATTCAGCTAATGAATGTCAGCGCTTACGTACTGCTTTATACTGCGTAGGACAATACCCTCGATTCACATCTGGACTGCGCAAAGCGCCATGTTTGGTGGCTCTACCTGATACTCTTGCGCGCCAATTATTGAATGTTTTACGCTTGAGATTAGCTCGCATCAATTTGATGACTTCTTTTTCAGGTAAACCGAATAACGCTTCAATCGCTTCAAACGGAGTGCGGTCTTCCCACGCCATTTCAATCACTCGAGAAACTTGTTCTGGGTCAAGTTCAGTTGAAGCCACCTCACGCACAGAGCGATGTTTGGCAGATTTAGATTGTGGGGTTTTGGGAAAATCGTCTGGGTGCATTGTTTGAAACTATTTTGAATAAACACATCATATACGCAATGTATGCAAGATTAGTTTTCATTGCGGGCTTGATTAATGATATTAAGTAGTTCACTCGCGGCTACCGCATCCGACATGGCTCGGTGATGACGGGTCATACTGATGCCAAAATGCTTAGTCAAATTAGCCAGTGAATAGGATGGTAATTTGGGATGTGTTCGTCGCATTTGCTGAACCGTACACAGCTTGGGCATACTAAAACGCTCGCCCAATCGTTCATATTCTGCTTTAATAAAACCATAATCAAAATTGACATTATGCGCGACAAAAATCGTTCCCTCCATAAACTTCCGCAAACTATCAGCAATCTCTGCAAAACGAGGGGCATTAGCCACCATGCTCTGATCGATGCCTGTCAACGCCGTGATATTTTTGGGGATCATGCGCTCAGGGTTGAGCAGGCTTTGCCATTCATCAATCACTTTGCCATATTGTAGTTTGACCGCGCCGATTTCAGTAATCCGGTGATTACCGACTCGTCCCCCTGTGGTTTCGATATCAACCACCACATAAATCTGGTCCGGATCAACGCCCCATTCCACCCGTGTAATGTCTACCGCGAACCCCAGTTCACGCATTTTGGCCAAGGTCACTAGCTGGTTTTTGCGCAGCACATCACCTTGGGCTTTAATTTCTTTAAAAATAAACTGTCCATTTTCGACAATCGCAATATCTGGAAACCCATCACAGTACATCACGTAGTTTTGTGCCATTGCCCGAAGCATACTGATGATTTGCTCGGTTTTAAGGTATTTAAAAAACCGTACCATACGCTGATGAATGACTTTGTGCCAACGAAAGATCCCATTGCTTTGACCGTAGTATTGCGTCGCTCGTTGCAGTAACAATCGCTCCGCTTTGCCAGGATCTCGCAGCTTGGCAAGTTCAGCTTCAACGCCATCAGCACGCTCGGTATAAAGATTATTATGAATGAGATGATATGGCCTGTGGTCAAACTCATTACCCGCTGGATTATTTGGATCAAACAATAGCGGCCAAAACACAAGTCCAAACAATGCGCGCCATGGCTCGTTTTCCATACGGTACGCTTCGATACCTCTATGTTGATAAACCTCGACACACGCGTACTCGACTCGGTTGCGGTGAATTTCATCCAACGTGATGAGATCACTGCTACTGCGTAACCAGTCGGTTAGCATACTCGTGCGTTTTTGCTTGGTTTTACGCGCCAAAAAATCCAGCGCAAAAAACAAAACGACCTCGTTGGGCGGCTCCTCAATCAGCGCCTCACATTCGGCAATCACTTGGTCTTTGTCACCATGCTGATATTCATAGCGCAAACGTTTGGCAATGGCGTCGCTGTGTTGGGATTTGCGCCAATACTGCACTGCCAATTTCGGCTCGGTCGCAAAAAAACGCTTACCATACATAAACCAATACATATCCTTGAGTTCCTGTGCTACTCCGTTAAGCGTCTCAATATCCTCTACCGGTGCTGGAAGTGGTAAATCGTATTTGTTGGCACGTTTGACATCGCGCAGGGCAACTGACCAGTAATAGTGTGCTTGGGCATCCTCTAGATGCTGATAACGCGCCCCTTCTGCCACTTGTTTGCGCGTGCGCATAATGCCCAAATCTCGCATCGAAAACTGATTTAAGCGTCCCGACAAATGACCAAAAAACAAGAACAGGCCATATTCAATCACCTTATCAATCAAGCGATAACTATAGCTTTGCAGCAATGCCGTTTCCTTTACTTGTGCGTACTCAGCTCTGGCTTCAACCCATTCAAAGATGTGCGGTTTTGCGACTGATTTAGCTGGCACAGGAAGCGCTAACTCATCACATAAACCAAATAATTCCGCTTTGGTCAATTGCGCAAGCCAAGTTCGATATTCGCTTTGTGGGATCTGACTAAACCAGCCTAAGCGATGACATTCGATAATAGCGTCTTCCGGGTCAGATATTTCATCATACGCAAACGTATGATGTGCCAAAAAAGGGTATTTGCGATTGAGGCTGCGTACCAACACACACTGCACATCTTTCGGTTGAGCCCGAAACACAGCAATGAATTGAATATCTTGTGGGCGCAATAAATGCCCATTGTACTTGGTTAAAAACTGCAAAAACTCAGCAAAATGATCAAGATAATAAAAGGTGGGAAGGACTTTACGCATATATTTAGAATACGCGTTTTTGCTTAGCAACCCAAGCAAAATGCTGTTGCAGTTCGGGATCGGATAGGATTTTATCAAGTGTGTCGTAATGTTTCGCCAACGTCATCTCATCATAGCGTTTATGTAATCCGGTGTGGCACATGCGGCATATGTCGATGCCTTGATTCAACATCGCTTTATCAAAGTGTTTGCGAAAAAACGTGCGGCGGTGCATTTTACGCGGGATCAAATGATGAAACGTCAAGTGAACCACGCGTCCACATAAAGGACAGGTTCCGTGCTTTTTTTTTGACTCTTTTTGTGGGTTATTGCGTATCACTAGTAAAGGAGTATCTATGAGTTTAACTGAAGCGAACACCTTCGAGTGTCCATATTGCATGGTCGTCAACGATATCGAGGTCGACCTGCACAACGATTTGGGTCAACAACAAATCGTCGATTGCCAAATTTGCTGTGCGCCTATTGAAGTATACGTGCATGACAGTGGTTTTGGACTACAAATTATTGCCAAACGGGATGATGAATAATATGAAATGTTATACACCCAGTGATCTGGAACACATGGACAAGTTTTATCGCGCGAACTTCGTCAATTCGTTATCGGGTGTTAAATCGGCTAACTTAGTCGGAACCAAAGGTCGCAATGGCATCGAGAATCTAGCCATCGTAAGCTCAGTGTTTCACGTTGGCGCAAACCCTCCCTTAATGGGGGTGTTAATGCGTCCTCATACCGTGCCGCGCGATAGCCTGCAAAATATGAAAGAAACCGGATTATTCACTCTCAATCACGTCAACAGTTCGTTTGCGCAAGCTGCCCATCAGACGTCTGCGCGTTATCCCGAAGATGAATCTGAGTTTACGGCAACGGGCCTGACACCTTTTTACTCAAACGAGTTTAAAGCGCCCTATGTACAAGAGTCTCACCTGCGAATTGGCCTTGAGGTTCAAGACATTAAAAAGCTCGACATCAATCAGACTGAATTGGTCATTGGCCAAATTGTGGAAGTATTTGTTGACGAAAAAATCGTTTCTGAAAGCGGCTATTTAGACATCGAAGCGATTGATACTATTGGCGTTACCGGTTTAGATAGTTATCATAAAATTCAACGCTTTGCCCAATACGAATACGCAAAAGCTTAGCGACAAAGAACAATAATTAGAATATGACAACTAATCTCGACCCAAATTTTGACCAACTAATCATTATCTGCGGTATTGCCGCAGTGCTGGTAATTGGCATAATCTTGTTCGTGATCAAACTTCCCGGCGAAGAACGCGAGTACAATGATTCCAATACTGATAATAAAGACGAATCAAATTTAAACGAATGAGGAAACTACAATGAAAAACATTAACCGACGCGACTTCTTAAAGTTGTCTGGTGCATCACTGATCGGGGTTACTTTTGGTGGTGTAGCTCTACGCGCTCATGCGGAACAAGTTGATCCAAACGATCCGCAAGCAGCTGCTCTAAAATATACCCATGAGTCTAAGGTAGAAGGACAGTATTGTAATAACTGTGCATATATCCAAGCTCAAGGCGAAGAATGGCTGCCATGCGCACTCTTCCCGGGTAAGAAAGTGTCTTCTAAAGGTTGGTGTAACGTCTGGACCAAGAAGCCATAAAGTAAATACGTCGCTTGGCTTTCCATTGTGTGAGCCAAGCTCATCCCTTCTGATTGTATTCCCACAATTGCCTCTGTACACTTAGCCCTGAAGAAAAAACACATAATAAAGGTTAGGGAAACGACAATGAAGTTCGCAATCATTATTTGCTTTGTGACCGCGCTCTGCGTGACATCCACAATGACTTTGGCTGAATCCACATCAGTGGCTGAGCCGGTTCGCTCAATCACGGAACACTCAATCAACATTCAAAATAAAACCGTCAAATATGAGGTTATTGCTGGCGATACGCATATCCTGAATGAAGCTGGTGAGACCATTGCGAATATTTTCAGTACCGCATATTTTCGCACCAATATCAAAAACCCCAACCGGCCCGTATTATTTATTTTTAACGGTGGACCTGGGTCGTCGAGCGTCTGGCTGCACATGGGCATTTACGGCCCCAAAAAAATCGTCATCGGTTCCGATGCAGAAGCCGTTGGTTCTCCCCCCTATGCGATCCTAGATAATCCTGATAGCTTAATTGATATTGCCGATATGGTTTTTATTGACCCTCCTGGAACTGGTTATTCACGTGCGATTGGCGTTGGTGAAAACAAAGATTTTTGGGGCGTCAAAGAAGACGCTGTAATTATGTCTGAATTTGTGCGCAGTTTTACGCGCGAATACAATCTATTTAACCGCCCAAAATATCTCTCTGGCGAAAGTTACGGTACCACTCGTGCTGGTGCTATGGTCAAAGAATTACAAGAGGGTTGGGGCTCATATGATTTGAGCGGGGTCTTCTTGATTTCGTCCATTGTGGACTTTCAAACTGGAGATTTTAAACCGGGCAATGACCTGCCATACATCACGTTTTTACCCACCTATGCTGCAACCGCATGGTATCACCAAGCAATCGACCGCAATGGTTTTGCCTCGTTAGAAGCCTTTTTGGATGAGGTACGAGAATTTGCCCTTAATGACTATGCTACCACGTTACTCAAAGGTCAAAGGGCAACAGAATCAGAGCGCTTACAGGTAAGTGAGCAATTACAACGATTCACGGGGCTATCCGCCGAGTTCTTGCGTTTATCCAATCTTCGGATAAATGAATTTCAATTTATGAAAGCGTTATTGCGTGAACGAGGCATTCGTGTGGGTCGCTTAGACAGTCGTTATGTTGGGGAGAACACCGATAACATCAGTTATCAATTTGAAGCGGATCCCTCCGCATACGCCATAGACGGAGCCTATACCGCAGCCATCAATGATTATTTCCGTACTGAACTCAACGTGAAGCGCAACGTGCGCTATCATATTTTGAGTGGCAAGGTGTTTAGCAACTGGAACTGGTTGTATGAACGCAACGCTCGTTCCCAGGGCTTTTTGAACGTCACGCCATTTTTGGCCACCGCACAAAAACAAAATAAAGACTTTCGCATTTTTGTGGCGAATGGCTATTATGATTTAGCCACACCGTTTTTTGCCACAGAACATTCAATGAACCACAATGGCATTGATTTGTCTCGTGTGACCATGAAGTACTATGAAGCCGGTCACATGATGTACATTCATCACCCTTCACTTAAAGCGCTGGCCGATGATATGCGCGCTTTTTTAACCCAAGAGTAATTTCTTTTACATGGCTTATATCCAACTCAAAATCAATATGATCGCCGAGCACGCTGAAAGCTTAGGCGACATGCTCAGTGCCAATGGTGCTCAGGCCGTAACCTTTGTCGACGCCAAAGATACGCCTTTATACGAACCAAAACCTGGCGAGGTCATGCTGTGGCCGGATACCCAAGTCATAGGTTTGTTTCCCGCCGAGATGGATATGCAAGCAGTGATTAAGCGTCTCTCCAAGGCGCGGATTTTAGGTGAGGATTTTGTCTACGTGCTTGATCCTCTTGAAGACAAAGATTGGGAGCGTGAGTGGATGGAAAACTTCCACGCCATGCAATTTGGTGAGCGCTTGTGGATCTGTCCTTCTTGGCGTGAGATCCCCGAACCTGATGCGGTCAATGTCATGCTGGATCCTGGTCTGGCATTTGGTACCGGTACCCATGCGACAACGGCACTTTGTTTACAATGGCTAGATGGACTCGAACTGTCTGGCAAAACAGTTTTAGACTTTGGCTGTGGTTCTGGGATCTTAGGCGTGGCGGCAGTCAAATTAGGCGCATCCGCTATGGTTGGAATTGATATCGACCCACAAGCGCTACAAGCCACTCGAGAAAATGCTTCGCGCAATCACGTCAGCGCACAAGTTGAGGCGTTTTTACCTGAGCATGCTCCGGCTCAACAGTACAATATTGTGTTGGCAAATATCCTCGCTGCGCCGTTACGTGAACTCAAGGAAATCATTGCAGGATATTGTCAATCTGGCGGTCAAATCATTCTCTCAGGTATTTTGGTAGAACAAGCGGAAGAAATTGCCAATTTATATTCAGAGTTTTTTATTATCGACCACATTGCACATTCAGGTGAGTGGGCTAGTATTAATGGAACAAAGCGCTAATTATTGTCAAGCAAAATAATTGCAATTTGGTTAATTATTATACTTTTCAAACCGACAAAAAAAGCGTAATATCTCACTCCCTTAAAGGAAACGGGCTATTTTTTGTACGATATGGATGTTTTTTATTCAAGCTGAAATAGAGTGCAGATAAGAGGTATTCATGCGCATCGGGCCATATACTTTGGAGAACAATGTATTTTTAGCGCCGATGGCAGGAGTGACTGACCGACCGTTCCGACAGATGTGCAAGAGGATGGGTGCTGGGCTTGTGGTGTCTGAGATGCTCTCAAGCAACCCAAAAGTATGGCATACCGAAAAATCCAAAATGCGCATGGACCACAGTGGTGAACATGGAGTTCGCTCTGTTCAAATAGCGGGTTCAGACCCGTATCTCATGGCTGAGGCGGCACAACACAATGTTGCAAACGGTGCACAGATCATCGATATCAACATGGGTTGTCCCGCAAAGAAAGTAAACAAAAAGTTCGCAGGTTCTGCCTTATTACAATATCCGGATCAAGTGGAAGCGATCTTGGATGCTGTGGTCAACGCTGTTGATGTCCCTGTGACCTTAAAGATCCGTACAGGTTGGGATCCAGAGCATCGCAACGGCGTGTTCATTGCTCAACTTGCACAACAGTACGGTATACAGTCTCTAGCGGTACACGGTCGCACTCGTGCGGACATGTACAAGGGCGATGCGGAATACGACACCATTAAAGCCATCAAAGCTGCGGTCTCAATTCCTGTGATTGCCAATGGTGACATTACGTCACCCCAGAAAGCCGCTGATGTATTGGCTTATACCGGTGCAGACGGGGTGATGATTGGAAGAGGGGCACAAGGGAATCCTTGGCTTTTTCGAGAAATCATCCATTACCTCGAGACAGGACAAATTTTGCCTAAACCCACGCTGGCTGAGCAGTGCTCTGTAATGCTTGAACACATTGCTAATATTCACGCTTTCTACGGTGGTATTAGTGGCGTGCGCATCGCGCGCAAACATGTGGTGTGGTACATGGCGCAGCTTGATCAAGGACGTCAATTTCGTGGGCATTTTAATGCATTAGAGACTGCTGAAGCACAACTCGAGAGCATCAAAATGTTTTTTTCTGAAACGACAGATGAGTGTGTGTCTGTCGCTTAATTGATAACTTTAACAAAGAGCAGTATTCGATTATGTTTGATCAAAATGCAACTTCTCCATTTACGACCATTGTAACTACGCCCGCCCAAACGACTGCGCAAAAGCCACTGCGTGAATCGGTTAAGCAAGCGGTAAACAAGTACCTAAAACAACTAGAAAACAACCAAATTGAAACCTTGTATGACATGGTATTGAGCGAAGTTGAAGCGCCTTTACTGGAAGAAGTGATGACTTATACTCGTGGCAACCAAACTAAAGCTGCGATCATGATGGGCATCAATCGCGGTACATTACGCAAGAAGCTCAAGCAATACGGAATGAGCTAAGTCGTTCGCGCTTAAGCGCAGATTAGAGCACCTTTGGGTGCTCTTTTCATTTGTATTAGGTGCACTACAGTAAGTTATACGCCCACCTTATTATTTTATCTAGCAAGAAGAGTTATATGAGTACTAGTCAACCCATTCGTCGCGCTTTGTTAAGCGTTTCTGACAAAACCGGTATTGTCGAATTTGCCACGGCCCTTGCCGCCCAAGACATTGAATTATTATCCACTGGTGGTACTGCTAAATTATTGGCAGAAGCTGGCCTTAATGTTATCGAGGTATCAGATTACACTGGCCATCCAGAAATCATGGACGGTCGCGTCAAGACCTTACACCCCAAAATCCACGGTGGTATCTTGGCGCGTCGCGGTACTGACGAAGCCGTAATGGAACAAAACAACATCGGTCCGATTGATCTTGTTGTTGTGAACCTCTATCCATTTGCAGCGACCGTTGCTAACCCAGACTGCTCCCTAGAAGACGCCATTGAAAACATCGACATTGGTGGCCCAACTATGGTTCGAGCGGCCGCAAAGAATCACAAAGACGTAACTATTGTCGTCAACGCTTCTGACTATGCTGTGGTATTAGAAGAAATGAACGAGAACGCAGGTGGCTTGAGCTATCAAACGCGTTTCGACCTTGCCATTAAAGCATTTGAACACACAGCAGAATACGATGGCATGATCGCTAATTACTTTGGCGCGCGTCTTGATACTCAAGAGTGTGCTGAAGACTGCGGCCATGAGCATAGTGAGTTCCCCCGCACTTACAACATGCAACTGAGCAAAAAACAAGATTTGCGCTACGGCGAAAACTCTCACCAATCGGCTGCTTTTTATGTTGAAAATGACATTCAAGAAGCCTCCGTTGCCACGGCTGAGCAGTTACAAGGCAAGGAACTTTCGTTTAATAACATCGCCGATACCGATGCCGCATTAGAATGTGTGAAAGAATTTGACGTGCCAGCATGTGTTATCGTAAAACACGCTAATCCATGTGGTGTGGCCTTAGGGGATGATATTTTATCTGCGTATGAACGTGCCTATAAAACTGACCCAACTTCTGCGTTTGGTGGCATCATCGCCTTCAACCGTGAGTTAGATGCAGCGACTGCGCAAGCGATCATTGACCGGCAATTTGTAGAAGTGATCATTGCCCCAACGATTGCTGATGAAGCCGCCCAAGTCTTGAGTGCCAAACAAAATGTCCGTGTACTGGCGTGTGGCGATTGGCAAGGTCAGTTGACTGATGGTTATGATTTTAAACGCGTCAATGGTGGATTGCTCATTCAAGATCGCGATTTTGGCATGGTCGAAATGGACGATTTAAAAGTCGTTACCAAACGTGCGCCAACCGAAAGCGAACTCCAAGATTTGATGTTCACTTGGAAAGTCGCCAAGTACGTCAAATCCAATGCCATTGTCTATTGTAAAGATGGAATGACTATCGGTGTGGGTGCGGGTCAGATGAGCCGTGTTTACTCAGCGAAGATCGCTGGCATAAAAGCTGCTGATGAAAACTTAGAAGTCAAAGGTTCGGTGATGGCATCTGATGCTTTCTTCCCATTCCGTGATGGCATTGATGCTGCCGCCGCAGCCGGTATTACTGCAGTGATCCAGCCAGGTGGTTCAATGCGTGATGAAGAAGTCATTGCGGCAGCAGATGAAGCGGGTATTGCGATGGTCTTTACCGGCATGCGTCACTTCCGTCATTAATTCAGATTAAACAGGAGCAAAATGATGCAAATTTTAATTATCGGTAGCGGGGGTCGTGAACACGCACTGGCGTGGAAAGCCTCTCAGTGTGCGGGTGTCGAAAAAGTATTTGTCGCTCCGGGGAATGCAGGCACGGCAAACGAACCAAAATTGGAAAATGTTGCCATTGGTGTAGAAGATATTCCTGCACTGGTAGCGTTTGCTAAAGATAATGCGATCGATTTGACCATCGTGGGTCCAGAAGCGCCATTGGTGATTGGTGTAGTGGATGCATTCAACGAAGCGGGTTTAGCCTGTTTTGGTCCGACGGCTGGTGCAGCGCAATTAGAAGGGTCGAAAGCGTTTACCAAAGATTTTTTAGCACGTCACAATATCCCAACGGCTGACTATCAGAACTTTACCGAAATCGAACCAGCACTTGCCTATGTGCGTGAAAAAGGTGCACCGATTGTCGTCAAAGCCGACGGTTTGGCCGCGGGTAAAGGCGTAATTGTAGCCATGACATTGAGTGAAGCAGAAGATGCGATTCGCGATATGCTTGCAGGTAACGCATTTGGCGAAGCGGGCTCTCGAGTGGTCAT
Source organism: Alteromonadaceae bacterium (assembly GCA_014872805.1). GTDB lineage: Bacteria > Pseudomonadota > Gammaproteobacteria > Enterobacterales > Alteromonadaceae > Opacimonas. The sequence goes on along the minus strand of WKFN01000003.1, from coordinate 105,939 downwards.
TGAAGAATTCCTCGATGGTGAAGAAGCCAGTTTCATCGTGATGGTGGATGGCGCAAATATCGCGACGTTTGCGACCTCTCAAGATCACAAGCGTGTCGGTGATGGCGATACAGGGCTGAATACTGGTGGTATGGGAGCCTATTCTCCAGCGCCAGTGGTTACTTCTGAAATTAATGACCGCGTGATGCGTGAAGTGATTGAACCAACCGTAAAAGGGATGGCTGCAGAAGGCAATCCCTACACTGGTTTCTTGTATGCCGGTTTAATGATCACAGCTGACGGTACACCCAAAGTCATCGAGTACAACTGCCGCTTTGGCGACCCAGAAACCCAGCCGATCATGATGCGCCTACAGTCTGATTTGGTTGAGCTCTGTCTGGCCGCCACCAAAGGTGAGCTAGCTGGACGCACAATTGAATTTGACCCCCGCCCTGCAGTGGGTGTGGTGTTAGCCGCTGGCGGATATCCAGGTAGCTATGCCAAAGGCTTGCCTATCAGTGGTCTAGGTCAAGGTGAATCGGTCGATGCAAAAGTATTTCATGCAGGGACTGCCCTTACTGGTGGCGACGTCGTTACAGCAGGTGGTCGTGTGTTATGTGCCACCGCAATGGGTGCGTCGGTTACCGAAGCTCAAGCCAACGCCTATGCACTGGCGTCTCATATTAACTGGCAAGATATGTTCTATCGCAAAGACATTGCGTATCGAGCCATTGCCAGAGAAGCCGAGTAACTTTTTTGCACATAGATTAAAGGAGGCTGCGGCCTCCTTTTTTTATGTAGTAGCTTTTATCCTGCTTCTGCGTATACTACGTTCAGGAATAATAATGATCAGTACAAGAGTAAGCGGTTATGTCAGCCAAGCATCCCATTATTGCCATCACGGGTTCTTCCGGCGCTGGTACCACGACAACAACCAATGCCATTCGGCATATTTTTCGCACGCTTGATATTAATGCAGCTGTGGTTAGTGGCGACAGTTTTCATCGTTTTACCCGACCAGAAATGGAAATAGAAATCCGCAAAGCGCAGGAGCAAGGGCGCCATATCAGTTATTTTGGCCCAGTCGCTAATGATTTTGCTTTACTCGAAAATTTATTTACACAATATGGTGATAACGGAACTGGTCAAACACGTGAATATTTACATACTTTTGATGAAGCCGTACCTTACAATCAGATGCCAGGCACCTTTACGCCATGGCAAGACCTACCAAGTGAAACCGATGTGTTGTTCTATGAGGGCTTGCATGGTGGAGTGAAAACCGACGACATTGATGTGGCCAAACACGTTGATTTGCTCGTTGGCATGGTGCCTATCGTAAATCTTGAATGGATCCAAAAAATTGTTCGTGATACCACCGACCGAGGCCATAGCCGAGAAGCAGTGATGAGCAGCATTGTGCGTTCGCTTGATGATTACTTCCAATACATTACCCCGCAGTTCTCTCGAACGCACGTCAATTTTCAGCGCGTACCGACCGTCGATACATCCAACCCATTCAGTGCGCGTGAAATTCCCACGCAAGATGAAAGTTTTGTGGTGGTGAGATTCCGTCGTGAAATGAAAAACATCAATTTTCCATACCTGCTACAAATGATCGACGGCGCCTTTATGTCTCGTGTTAATACACTGGTTGTTCCGGGTGGTAAGATGGGATTAGCCATGGAGTTGATTTTGACCCCGCTCATTGAAGAAATACTCCATCGAGGTCAAAGCAACAAAACCCAACTCGATTGGCTACAAGGCAAATAACATTTTGTAACAACCTGCATTGATACTGTAACTAATTAGCGCTTTTGTCTTTGCTACGCTTAGCTTATAGTAATCCAATCAAGGTAATGTAAATGGGATTTTTTATGGGGCAAGAAACATCCAAAATTTTGGTGGTCGACGACGATATGCGCTTGCGCAGTCTACTCGAACGCTATTTGGTGGAACAAGGATTTCAGGTACGCTCCGTGGCGAACGCCGAACAAATGGATCGTTTGCTTGAACGCGAGAACTTTCATTTAATTGTTTTGGATTTAATGTTACCCGGAGAAGACGGGCTTTCTATCTGTCAGCGTTTGCGCAGCAAAGACAACGCCATTCCTATTATCATGCTGACCGCCAAAGGCGATGAAGTCGACCGCATTATTGGTCTTGAAATGGGTGCAGACGATTATTTGCCAAAACCTTTTAACCCTCGCGAACTCCTTGCTCGGGCCAAAGCGGTACTTAGACGCAAAACGGCTGAAGCACCTGGTGCACCAGCACAAGAAGAACAGATCATTGAATTTGGTGTCTACAAGCTCAACCTTGCCACTCGCGAGATGAGCGCAGAGGGCAAGCCGATGACACTCACTAGTGGTGAGTTTGCTGTGCTGAAATCGCTAGTGACCCATCCCCGTGAACCGTTATCCCGTGACAAACTCATGAACTTAGCTCGTGGGCGAGACTATGGCGCCCTTGAGCGCAGTATTGATGTACAAGTCTCGCGCTTGCGTCGAATGCTCGAGAAAGATCCGCGAAATCCACGTTACATTCAAACAGTGTGGGGCTTGGGATATGTGTTTGTGCCCGATGGCTCTTCGGTCTAATCGTCATCAATGCGTTTGACTCCTAAATCTGCCTTTGGTCAGACCGTTTTATTGATAGGTGTCTTGTTGCTGGTCAATCAAGTCGTCTCGTATGGCTCCGTTGCTTACTATTTTATTCAGCCCAGTTCACAACAAATCAACTCTTTGATCGCCAAGCAAGTTCACACTATGTTATTACAAGACTTATTGGGGCCCTCTGAACGACGCGACAAATTTGCTAAATCCTCTAATATTCGCTTTTACAATCAAGATGAAGCGGTTGACAAAGGTCTTGCTCAAGCGACGTTTTACCATTTTATGTCCAATCAAATCTCCAATGAATTAGGTCAAACAAGTGATGTTCGAGTGTCCACTGATGCCCCGTATCGGATTTGGCTGCAAATCGATTCGTATCCCAATCTTTGGATTGTGATCCCAATGCAAGGCGTGACTGAGAATAATTTATCTCCTCTTACTATTGTCTTGTTGGTAATAAGCCTTTTATCCGTCATTGGCAGCTATGTGTTTGTCAAACGCATGACCCAACCCATGCGTGCGCTACAACAAGCCGCGAACCAAGTTAGCCGTGGCGAGTTTCCCCCACCGATTACGCCTACCGGCACCGAAGAAATTCAAGATGTGACCAAAGCTTTCAATAATATGGCGCAAGGTATCAAACAACTTGAAGCCGACCGCAATGTAATGACAGCTGGCATATCGCATGATCTGCGCACGCCACTGACGCGAATTAGACTGGCTGCCGAAATGCTCGATGATGACAATCAATGGATTGCAGATGGTATTGAGCACGATATTGAAGATATGAACGACATTATCGACCAATTTATTGATTTTGCTCGTAATTCCTGCCATGAAGAAGGCGGTGAGATGTGTAACATCAATGACTTAATTGAAGAGGTGGTGCAAGCGCGGCATTTTGATGACGATCACACCATTGCGCAAAAACTGCAATCGGTTCCCAACACCAAACTGCGCAAAGTAGCCATTAAGCGCGTGATTGATAACTTGGTCGAAAACGCCTTTCGCTATGGCTCTAATCATTTGGAGATCCACTCCTTGTACCGCAAAAAAAGTAACTTTGTCACCTTTCAAGTACGAGATTTTGGAGAGGGGATCCCCGCTGAGCAAATCGCGACTTTAAGTCAGCCATTTGCCCGAGGCGATAGTTCTCGAGGTTCTAAGGGGTCGGGTTTAGGGCTGGCAATCATTAAACGCATTGTGGATCTGCATCACGGTGAGATTAGTTATTTTAATCACCCTGATGGAGGTTTTGTGGCAGAGGTCAACCTACCACTGGTCAAAGTTTAGCTCGTTTGTCCATCTTCATCTGGCGAAAACCCAGCGTGGATCGACGCAATGTCCATCTCATCAAAGCGATATTCGCTGTGACAAAATTGGCAATTCATCACAATGCTGCCTTCTTCTGCAATGATCGCGTTTAACTCATTTACATCAATATTACGCAGTGCAGCCATGGTTTTGTTGCGTGAGCAATGACATTCAAACACAATTGGCGCTGGGGTGAACACTTCAACTTCTTCTTGATGATATAAGCGGTATAATACATCATTGGCCGGTAACGTGAATAATTCCTCTGGCGTTAGTGTTTCGGTCAATGCTGAAAGGTGTGAAAACTCGGTGGTCTCGGCCACATTAGTAGCTTCTGAAGAGGTCGGCAAGATTTGCAATAATGTTCCACCTGCCATTGCCGGGGCTTCATGCCTCGCAAACAAACGCACTTGTGTGGCAAGCTGCTCAGATTGCAGGAAATACTCCTCGATACAGGCGGAAAGGGACGGTTGGTCTAAGCCAACTATCCCCTGATAGCGCTCACCTTCTTTGGGCGTGATCGTTATCACCAAAAAGCCTTTGTGAAACAAATCAGAAAAATTATCCGGCAACTCTGTCACGGTCTCATCCCAACGAGCAACCCCGCGCAATTTCAAATCATGGGTACCATTGACAACCGCGTATTTGACAATGCCTTCGCTTTGAATTTGCAGACCTATTTCACCTTCAAACTTTAATGTCGCGTTCAATAAACTGGTCGCAGCCATCAGCTCTCCAAGTAAAGTTTGGATCTGGGGTGGATACGCATAGGAATCCAAAATCGACTGGTAGGCACTTCGTAGTTGAACCAGTTCGCCACGCACATTGGCTTGATTAAACAAATAACGCTGTAATGTATCAAAAGACATAAATTTCTCTAATTGGTGTTTATTGGTGTTTTAATTCAATGATCTGACGCCGCTGTTTTTTGTCAGGCTTGGTCTCAGGTTTGGGGCTGTGAAACGCACTGAGCTTGCGCGCCTGAGCATTCCGTTCTCGTTGCTCTACACTGCTTTGTGTTTCACGATACATATCTTGTACCAACGCAGCCCCACGTCGCTGTTCAACGATCTCTTCGATAACCAGCTCCTTCGTATCATATCCGGCAGGTACTTTGACCGTTGCGCCAAGCTCCACGACCTTACTTGGTTTGGTACGCTGACCATTGTAATGTACTTTGCCAGCTTGTACTGCGGTTCGAGCTAAACTACGTGTTTTGAACAAACGAGCAGCCCATAACCACTTATCCAGTCGAACTTCCGATGCATTTTTGTTTGAAGGTGTATTTTTCATTCGTAAAAATGTAATATCCGTTATATAAACTATTCGGTTTGTAGACGACGTGTCTGTTTGGCGAATTCAGACTTAATTCAGTCTGTACACACCACAATGTCAACATACGGTATAAGATAATAACAATGATACAACACACTGGGATCACTCAAAGCCTTAGCTCACGATTTTGGACGGCTTCAACACAGAACGCTGTTCGTCTTACCGTGGCTGTTTTGGCAGTTGCCTATATCTTATACATACTGAGCCAAATCACTTGGCAGATTATACCAGAACCGCAAACGCCCAGTACAGTTCAACCCTCAATTCAAAGCTCAGTGCCGATTTCAAACAATGACGATGTCAAAAATATCAATATTTTGTTGAGTCAGAATATTTTTGGCGATAGAGCGTCCACCCCAAAAGTCGTTGAACAAGATATCACCGATGCGCCGGAAACCAAACTCAACCTCACATTAAACGGGGTTGTCGCAAGTACGGAAAAAGACGGTGGCGCAGCAATCATTTCTCGTGGTAATAAGCAAGCTACGTACGGTATTGGAGATAAAATCGACGGCACACAAGCGTCCCTACATCAAGTCTTTGCCGATCGCGTGATCATTTCCAATCGCGGGGTAAAAGAAACCTTGATGCTCGATGGAGTGGATTTTGTCAAAGCTTCTGAAGCGCAAATTATTCAAGCAGAGCCCGTTATCGAGGAAGCTTCAATCCAAGCAGAGCTCGACCAAGACATGGTAACGAAACTGCGCAATGACCCAACTCAATTTGCTGATTTTATTGCAATTAATCCTGAACGGGTAGATGGTCAAATAGTTGGTTATCGCGTCAGTCCCGGTCGCCAACCAGAATTTTTTGCCCGTGCTGGGCTCAAAGCCGGTGATGTCATTATCGGCTTAAACGGATTAGATTTGACGTTGCCACGCGAGGCCATGCGGGCCATGCAAACACTAAAAGAATCCGAATCGCTGGATCTAACTATTTTGCGTAACGGCAACACTCAATCGCTGACATTAACACTGCCTGGGCAGTAAACAAGGTATTCATATGTTATTTGGTTCTTCGTATTTTCTCCGACACGCCTCTATCGCGGCATTGCTCAGTGTTGCTATTGGTTTAACTGCACTCTCACAACCGAGTTTTGCTCAGGCGCAGTACTCTCCTAATTTCAAAAATACCGATATCAATGAGTTTATCGCGATCGTTGGCAAAAACCTAAAACGCACCATCATTGTTGACCCTAATGTGCGAGGCAAAATCTCTGTGCGCAGTTACGATCTATTAAGCGAAGCGCAGTACTATCAATTTTTCTTAAACGTCCTTGAAGTGTATGATTTTGCAGTGGTCGAAATGCCCAACGGCGTGCTCAAAGTCATTCGTTCTAAAGATGCTAAGAACTCAAATTTACCAGTGGTCGAAGATGACTTACTCAAAGGCGATGAGATGGTTACTCGTGTTATTCCTCTATACAACGTACCCGTGCGTGAACTCGCCCCACTATTAAGGCAACTCAACGATACGCAAAACGCCGGTAATGTCGTGAGTCACGATGCGTCCAATGTCATCATGTTAACCGGTCGTGCTGCGACCATAAATCGCCTCGTAGAAATCATTGAACGCGTCGACCGCGCCGGTGATGAAGAAGTCGAAATCGTTAAACTCAAGTATGCCTCAGCGTCTGAGATGGTGCGCATCATTGATAGCATCAACAAATCTCGAGGCAACAATAACAGTGCCGGTAAAGCCGCCCCCCGCGTCGTGGCCGATGATCGCACCAACTCAGTCATCGTATCTGGGGATATCAAAGCTCGTCAGCGCTTAGTCAATTTGATTACACGCATGGACCAAGAATTAGAAACCAGCGGTAATACGCGAGTCATTTTCTTGAATTACGCGAAAGCCGAAGATTTGGTCAAAGTGCTTGAGGGCGTGTCCAAAACCATTCAAGCCGAAGAACAAGGCGGTAGCAAAGCCAAATCCAACAATCGCGAAGTCAGTATTGATGCCCACGAAGACTCAAACTCTTTGGTCATCACTGCAGAACCTGACATGATGCGGTCGCTAGAAGAGGTTATTCGTCAGCTGGATATTCGCCGCGCACAAGTCCAAGTCGAAGCGATTATTGTTGAAGTTTTCGAAGGAGATGGCACCACACTTGGCGTGCAGGTAGTTTCTGAAGATGGCGGTGGCACTCAGTTCACAAACGGGGTTGCGGGTGTCGGTGCGCTGGCCGTTGCAGCTAGACAAGCAGAAAATCGCGAGGTCAACCGAACCAATATCACCGCCAATGGCGAAGTGGTCAGTTCGAGCGATACCGTGGAAGGTAATTTCCAGCCGTTGGCTCAATTACTCGGTGGGGCCAATGGTTTGATTGCCGGCATCATTGATGATGGTTGGGGTGCGGTTGTACAGGCTGTATCGACTGATACCAATTCCAATATTTTGGCGACCCCTCATCTCACCACCATGGATAACGAAGAAGCGTTCTTTATTGTTGGTCAGGAAGTGCCGATTTTGGGCGCCATTTCATCTAACTCAAATTCACAGTTACAAACTCAGTCGGTTGATCGTGAAGAAGTGGGCATTAAGCTTAAAGTCACCCCGCAAATCAACGAAGGTAATGCCGTACAACTCTTGATCGAACAAGAAGTCTCAAGCGTGTCTGGCGCAACGGCAGTAGATATTTCTATCAATAAACGTGAAATCAAAACTACGGTCATTGTCGATGACGGCGGAACCATAGTGCTGGGAGGTCTAATTGATGAAGAAGTGCAAGAAAGCGTCAGCAAAGTCCCATTACTAGGCGATATTCCGATTGTCGGCAACTTGTTCAAATCGACTTCTTCAAGTAAACGCAAGCGCAACTTAATGGTATTTTTGCGTCCGTCAATTGTCCGTGATGCGGCGACAATGAATGAGATATCGCATCGCAAATACAACTACATTCGCGCTCAGCAACTCGATCGCCAAGCGGATGGCATTCCTTTGATGCCATTCAAAAAAGGGCCCGAATTGCCAGCATGGGATGACGCTCTCAGTTTGCCACCTAGCTTCGAAGAATACCTTGAAGCCAAAGACAAAAAAGATGACTAGCCATGACTGATGCTTTAGTTGATGCACCAGAATCACCAGAGCCATTAGCGTCTCAAGATACTGCGCCAGTGAGTGCTGAGGCCAAAATACTGAGTTTTGGTTTTGCTAAGCGCCATACTATTTTGCTCGATGCGATAGCGGCACAAACCAGCGATGATGCGCTGGCCGATGTGTATGTCACACATGACACGGCGCCGCAAATCGTAGCAGAAGTACGGCGTGTGTACGGCCTGCCATTTAATCTCAAGTTAGTCGGTGCCGAGCGCTTTGAAGAATTGCTCACCAGCATGTACCAACGCGATTCTTCTCAAGCTAAGCAGTTAATGGAAGACTTGGGTAACGAATCCGATTTGTTTGCTTTGGCAGAAGATCTAACCGAAACCGAAGACTTATTAGAAACCGAAGACGATGCACCGATTATCAAGTTGATCAATGCACTTCTTGGCGAAGCGATTAAAGAAGGCGCATCAGATATTCACATCGAAACCTTTGAAAACCAACTTGTCGTGCGTTTTAGAGTGGATGGCGTATTACGTGAAATTCTCAAACCCAACCGTAAGATGTCTACTATGTTGGTGTCGCGGATCAAAGTCATGGCGCGTTTGGATATTGCTGAGAAGCGCGTCCCTCAAGATGGTCGTATCGCGTTAAAAATTGGCGGTCGCGCAGTTGATGTACGGGTATCCACGATGCCATCTAGCCACGGCGAACGCGTCGTATTGCGTTTATTAGACAAAAACAACGCGCGCTTGAACCTCACTGATTTGGGCATGACCTCACGCAATCGCGAGATTTTTTCTGGGCTGATCCGCAAGCCCCACGGCATCATCTTGGTAACCGGTCCAACCGGTTCAGGTAAGTCTACGACCTTGTATGCTGGATTAACTGAAATCAATGCCAAAGATCGCAATATCCTGACTGTTGAAGATCCGATTGAGTTTGATATTCAAGGTATAGGTCAAACCCAAGTCAATCCAAAAGTCGACATGACCTTTGCTCGAGGCTTACGGGCGATTTTGCGTCAAGACCCAGATGTCGTCATGGTCGGAGAGATCCGTGATTTAGAAACCGCACAAATTGCTGTACAAGCCTCATTAACCGGTCACCTTGTGATGTCGACACTACACACCAATACAGCGGCCGGTGCCATTACTCGTCTAGAGGACATGGGCATTGAGCCCTTTTTACTTTCATCCTCCTTGCTTGGTGTTTTATCACAACGCTTAGTCCGAACCTTATGTGATGAGTGCAAAAATGAACATCCGATCAACGAACAAGAAGCCGCTTTGCTCAATGGTGCTCGAGTAGGCACGGTCATCTATAAGCCTGTGGGGTGTGTCGCATGTAATCACACCGGTTACAAAGGTCGTACTGGCATTCATGAAATGCTTTTGGTCGATGAAACCATCCGCAACTTAATTCACGATGGAAAGGGCGAACAAGCCATAGAAAAATACTTGCGCCAAACCAACCCATCGATTCGTGCAGATGGCCGCGATAAAATCCTTGCTGGCATCACTTCGCTTGAAGAAGTTTTACGCGTCACGCGAGAGGAATAAGCCATGGCGGCATTTGCGTATGAAGCTTTAGATTTAGCGGGTAAAACCAAAAAAGGCGTTCTCGAAGGTGATAACGCAAGGCAAATCCGAGCGCAACTGCGTGAACAAAAACTCATTCCTGTGGAAGTTGAACAAGTCAAAGAAACACCGGCGAACACTTCCTCATTTGATCTCAGTCGCCTAATTACTCGTCAGCGCATCAGTGCGGCGGAACTTGCTCTGTTAACGAGGCAACTAGCCACTTTGGTTGAATCTGGCCTGCCCATTGAAGAATCTTTATTCGCTGTAGCAGAACAAGCTGAAAAAACACGTCACAAAAAAATGCTTATGGCTGTGCGCTCGCGCGTCGTTGAGGGCTACACTTTGGCCGATGCGTTGCGGGAATTTCCATCGATATTTGATGATTTGTTTGTGGCCATGGTGGCAGCAGGTGAAAAATCAGGGCATCTCGATACCGTGTTAGAACGCTTAGCCGATTATACTGAAAATCGCGAAAAGACCCGATCGCAAATTATCCAAGCGCTCGTTTATCCAGTGATTATGATGGTCTTTGCACTGGGTATTGTCATCATGTTACTGACCGTTGTTGTGCCCAAAATTGTCGGGCAATTTGACCACATGGGACAAGACCTCCCTACAATGACGCAGATCTTGATGGACATCAGTGCATTTGTGCAAAACCACGGCATTTTATTTGCCGTATTTCTACTTATTATTGGATTAATCGTCAGTAAACTACTCTCTATTCCACATGTTCAATTGCGTTATCATCAATGGATTTTATCACTTCCCTTGATTGGTCGAGTCAATCGCGGTTTAAATACAGCTCGCTTTGCTCGCACATTATCAATTTTGACCGCCAGTGCTGTGCCATTATTAGAAGCCATGCGCATTGCCTCAGATGTGCTTGCCAATCGCTTCATCAAACGCGAAGTTGGGGCAGCGGCGATGCAAGTTAAAGAAGGGGCTAGTTTACGAGCGTCTCTAGAGCGAACCAAAATATTCCCACCGATGATGATGCATATGATTGCTGCGGGTGAAAAATCTGGCGAGTTACAAGGGATGCTTGCCCGAGCGGCAGATAACCAAGATCGCGAATTTGAAAGTCTAGTCAATATCAGTCTTAAAGTGTTTGAACCCTTTTTAATTGTCTTTATGGCGACGATTGTTTTATTTATCGTCCTTGCCATTTTGCAACCTATTTTAGCTCTTAACAGTATGGTGAATTTGTAATGAACATATCCTCTTTGCGCCACGCCCGTGTCTTCAGTTTGATTGAGATTATGGTAGTGCTGGTGATCATCGCGATCATGGCATCAATCGTCGCGCCTCAAATTTTGGGTAACCAAGAAACCGCACAACTCAAAAAAGCCGCGGTCGATATCCAATCTTTGGAAAGCGCAATCGAGCGTTATAAATTACAAACCAATATTTTTCCGACCACCGAACAGGGGCTGGACGCTTTGGTATCTGAGCCTCAGATTGATCCCATGCCACGCAACTATCCTGCGCAAGGTTTTATCAAACGTCTCCCTCAAGATCCTTGGGGTAATGATTATCAGCTGATCAGTCCAGGAGAAGTTGGCTTGGTCGATATTTTTTCCTATGGTCCAGATGGTGAGCCAGGCACTGATGATGATATCGGTACTTGGAATCTCAACGACTACTTAAAATAGTCCATGCACGCTCGTCGCGGATTCTCGTTAATCGAAATCATGCTGGTCCTGCTCGTCATGGGTATGGTCGCAAGCATGATTGTCGTCAATCCGCTGCGTGAAGAGCCCGCGCAACAACTTGAACAAGAAGCTAAACGGTTTGCTGCCAAACTTGCGATTGCATCTGATTTTGCGGTACTTAATCAAACTCTAATTGGGGTGCGCTTGAACAAAGAAACGCTCACCTATAGTTTCGTTGAGTTGTCTGATAGTGAAGAATGGCTGCCTCTTGAAGGAGCACAATGGATGGAAGCCTACGCCATGCCTGAACGGTTTACATTTAAGGTAAAACTAGACGGTTTAGCTTGGTTAGACGATGATTCATTTTTAGGCTCTGGTAGTTTATTTGACGAAGAACTCTCGGTCAGCAGTGCTGGCGTGCAGATTGGCGATCCAGAAGACGAACCACCACCACCGCCTGAGTTATTTTTGTATCCCAGTGGCGAAATTGGTGATTTTGCTGTCGAATTTTCTTATTTAGGTGAGCAGTTTGGCGATGCGCGACCTTTGGCAATACAAGTACAAGGACAAGGCTTTTTGCCATTGATCATGGAGTATGACGAGGAAGATATCCTGTGAATCCACGCCGACGCCTCCCAAAACACACGCATTTATCTAAGCAGAAACAACGTGGTTTGACGCTCATTGAAGTCATGGTTGCGCTGTTGATCTTTGGCTTAACCGGTGTTGCTGTACTGAAAGCGACCAGTGATAATTTAACGGGCGTGAGTCAAATCAAAGACGTTACGGTTGCCACGTATGTTGCCAATAACCGCCTCAATCAAATCCATATCGAACGTCGTTGGCCTTTGGAAAAAAATGCTAAGGGTGAGATGACAATGCTCGATAGGACTTGGTACTGGCGTCAAGATGTGAGCAAAACCGAAGTGGACGATATGGTTCAAGTTCGAGTCTGGGTCAGCCTTGATTCCGATATGAAAACAACCATTACCGATGTTGTGACCTTCTTTACCCCACCTGTGGAACGTTCGTAATGATTGTGCAAGGCCGACATCACGGGTTTACCCTAATCGAAATTTTGGTGGCTGTCGCCATTCTTGCCATTATTGCGGTGGCCTCAAGTACCGTTTTGAGTAGCGTGATTGATTCTGCCAAAGCCTCGGATACCCAAATGCAAGAGCTAGAAATGCTCCAGCGCAGTATGATGGTGATCGAACGAGATATGTCTCAAATTATTGCTTTAGCGCCTCGTCTGTCAGGTCAAGACAATGAAGTCGTGATTCAAGGGGGAAATGGTGTTGCCGACTCCCTAGCAGATGGTATTTTGTTTACCCGCAACGGCTGGGCCAATCCATTACAACGCCAGCCTCGTTCCAACCTCCAAGGCGTTGGCTATCGTCTTAACGGCAGTAATGAGCTGGAACGGATCTATACATTTTTTATTGACAATGTGACGAACACCGAACCGCAAACCCGGATGTTATTACCTAATGTGTCTAATTTGATATTTGAGTTCGCCATTGGCACCAACAATCGCAATGAAATCCAGTGGGAAGAACAGTTCACAGGTAAACAACTCCCTCGTGGCATTGCGATTGTCATCACCTCTGAAACCTTTGGTGAAATTCGCCGTGAATTTGCTATTTTGCCGCAAGGAGTAAGCTCATGATCCGACATCAGCGCGGCGCGGCCTTGCTAGTGGTGTTATTTATCGTCGCTTTAGTCAGCATTATTGCCATGCAGATGGGCGTTTCCTTACAATTGCAAGGGCAGCGCACCGCCAACATCAAAGCCCAAAATCAAGCCCAATGGTTTGCCTTAGGGGCAGAACAATATGCCACAATTGCGATGAAGGAAGTACTCAGTTTGAGTAATGGCATCATTCACCTGAATCAGCCATGGGCTGAGCCCATTACCTTTCCAATTGAAAACGGCATGATCACCGCACAACTTGAAGATGCCCAAGCGTGTTTTAATATTAACGCCTTAATATCCGCCTCCGCTTCCAGCTCGACAACGGGTTCAGCGTCCGCATCGTCTACTCCCACAACATCTACAGCACCGGCTCAACAAGCTTCCACTCAGTCCAATGGAACTAGCACGACTGGTGTTGGTGATTTGGCCCAAGCATTTACCGAATTAGTGCGACGAGTCAATGGCAACGATACCTACAATGCTGAGGTGGTGCGAGATAGTCTGCTGGATTTTATTGATGAGGATTCACAAGCTCGGCAACTTGGCGCGGAAGATGAAACCTATCGCGGTACAGCGTTTCCCTACTTGGCGGCAAATCGCTTTTTGGCTGATATCTCCGAGTTGCGCCTGGTTAATGGCGTGGATATCGCTTGGCTACCTGAATTACTCAAGTATGTATGCGTCATTCCCAATGAGCACATGATGACTGTCAACATCAACACCTTAACGGAAGAAGATGCGTTATTACTCAGTGCGTTACTCAATATAACGGAAGCGGATGCGCAAAATCTCATCAGCAATCGTCCTGAAGATGGCTATGATGACATCCAAGCCTTTTTTAATGAACCGCTACTCAACACCTTGCAACTCGACCCAATGATGCAAGCATGGTTTACAATTAGCACAGAATATTTTACTTTGCGTACAGAAACACAATACGATCAGAGTCGTTTTTTCCTCAGCAGTCTATTGCGCGTAAGTAACGATAATGAACTGACGGTTGTGCATCGCAAATTTGGGAGATTTTAATCGTGGAACAACTTATTTTGCGTCTTGGCGCTCGCGCAGAACAGCCTGTTTATTGGGGCATGTGGGACAGTGCGTCAAGTCAGATTCTCGCCTCAGGGATTTTGCCAGATGCGCAGCAGTTAAGCACTTTACACGAACGCGCCGGTGGGCGTCCCGTGCGAGCGATTGTCGATAGTTCTGCCGTACGCTTAGCTGCAGTCTCCTTGCCTCCCAATGCTGGACGCAAAGTCATGGCATCGATTGGCTTTATGTTAGAAGACGATATGGCCTCTGATGTCGATGAGCACTTTATTGCACTGGGCCCCCGCATAGAAAACGAGCAAACTTTAGCTTTAGTCAGTCATGAACAAATGCAACAATGGCAAGCTTGGTTATCTGAAGCGGGATTTGTGTGCGATACCATGGTCCCCGATGTACTGGCATTGCCTGCCTCACCAGATGCTTTGAGTCTTTTGCAACTTGACGATCAAATCCTCTGGCGCCACGGACAATGGCAAGGGATGACGGGGGAACGATCGTGGATGGGGATGACCCTGCAAGGCTATATCCAGCAGCATCCAGAGCTCACTGAAGCAAGGACATTAACTGCGGAGTTGCAACAATCCTTCACATTACCTGTTCCTGTCACAATCAACGATGCCGAACTTGAACTGCCGATTCATATTTTGGCGCAACATAGCGATTCACCTGAGTGTAATTTATTACAACAAACCTATAAAGTGAAAGCAACGTCGAACACGACTTGGTTATATTGGCGCAATACTGCAGCGATAGTGGCGCTCGCTTTTGGGTTGGCGCTCGCCAATAAAGGCTTTCAATACACGGAGTTAAAGGCACAAAACGATGCGTTGCAAACGTCTATCAAAACCAATATAGCGCAGAGTTTTCCAGGTCTTGGCAATTATCGCGACCCGCGACGAGCGATCACCCGTTATGTGCAGCAACGCGAGAACAGCGGTGGTGCAGTGTCGGGTATTCAGATGCTTGGCAACTTGGGAACGGCCTTTGCAGCCGGCAATATTAAAGCCCAATCCATTCGTTTTGATCACAAACGAGGGGAAATTCGCATGCAAGCGGTAGCGGATAATTTTGGTCAATTAGAACGCTTCAAAAACAAAGCTTCCGAAGCCGGTTACACGGTGACGCAAGGTGCTATTAACAATCAAAATAATCGCGTCATCGGTGCGCTAATCATCAAAAGTTAAAAGGTTTTTTCATGCTCTTGCAATTAAAACAGTGGTTCGAACAACAATCTGAGCGCGACCAATTCCTCCTCAAAGTGATGTGCGTCGTCATTGCTTTTGGCGCGGTGTATTGGTTGATTTGGCAACCGGTGAATCAAGCCGTGACGGACCAAGCCAAGCGCTTACAGCAACAAGAGAGTCTGGCCACTTGGGTAGCACAACAACAACGCAAAGTACGCAGTCTGCCCGCCAATGATTCTGCTTCAAGAGGATTAGAAGGCACCTTGGTTCAAGTTGTGAATCAAACCGCTAGTCAACGCCAAATTACGCTCACTCGCATTCAACCTCGGGGCGAAGAAGTTCAAGTATTTATCGACGAAGTCGAGTTTAACCAACTCATGAGCTGGTTAGCACTAATTGAAGAACGCGGTGCGCAGATTCTGCAAATTGATGTCACCGAAGGGAATGCCCCGGGAATGGTCAAAGTACGACGCTTGGAGCTTGGCAAATGAATCGTAAGGTCGTCTGGGGACTCATCGGAACGCTATTTTTTGTGGTGTGTTTACTGACCACACTTCCTGCTAAACAGCTTGTATATCGTGTGAATCTGCCAGCAAACATACAACTGTTTGGCGTCAGTGGTAGTATTTGGCAAGGTAAAATCCAGCGGGCTAGCGTCGCCCATACTGAGTTAACCTCAGTGCGCTGGTCTTTGTCACCATGGCGTTTACTGACTGGAAAAGTCGGATTAGAATTACATGTGGGCAATATTCGAGAAACGAATCAGGTCTATCTCAAAGGCAATGCCGTAATGTCTTTGTTCAAGCAACATCTTGCGTTATCTGATATGACTATTCGCATGCCCGCACAAACAATCTTGAATCGTGCAAATTTACCGATGAAGGTCTTGGCCAAAGGCCCCGTTGAGGTCAAATTAGTCGACGCCTCGGTACAGATGAACGCAACGCAAGTACTTTGCGAGGCCATTTCAGGTACGGGGCAATGGCGCAATGCCCAAGTGTTAGCCCCTTCAGGCTTAGTCGAAATGGGAACATTTGATGCAACGCTTGGTTGCTCTGACCAAAACTTAACCATTGATGTGGCTGAGCCGAATGCATTGAACTTGAGTTTTGTCGCCTCTGGACGCGATTTACAGTCGTTGCGAGTGAATGGTCGCTTTAACATACCTGAAGATATGCCTAATGAAATCAAAGCAGTAGGTCGTTTTCTTGGGCAACCTGGAAACGACGGCTATACCCAATTCACTTGGTAAAGGGGTGCTGAAAGGACATAACTTAATATTAAAATTTGCGAAACCTAAGATCTGGGTCAATACTTCCAACATTGGAACATAAAGTGTGTGTTGATATGGATTTATATGGTAACAAACTCTGTGCATTTTCAAATAACGTGAATAACCGTACTTACAGAGTGCTCGTAGTCGATGATAGTCCTATTGATTTGCATTTGATTATAAATGGTCTATCAGGCCATTTCTCTGTGATTTTTGCGTCCTCAGCACATGAAGCATTATGCTTAGTTAAACAACTCCCACAACCAGATTTGATTTTACTTGATATCATTATGCCTGAAATGGATGGCTATCAGGTCTGTCAACGGCTCAAAGCAGAAGAATCCACCTCGGGTATTCCGGTTATATTTTTGTCGAGTCTCGATAGCACTCTTGATAAAACCAAAGGCTTCAATGCAGGTGGCGTGGATTATGTGACTAAGCCGATTCAGCTTGAAGAACTTGAGGCACGTATTCAAACTCATATCTGTCTCAAAGAACAATCTCAATATTTAGAGGCAATGGCCTTTTATGATCCTCTTACCCAGGTTGCCAATCGGCGCAAATACAATGAAGTTCTGCAACGTGAATGGGCCCGCTGCATTCGTTACCACCATCAGATGTCGATGATCTTAGTTGATATAGATTACTTTAAAGAATACAACGAAGCGTATGGTCATGCCGAGGGAGACAACTGTTTAATCAATGTAGCTCGACTGCTTGAAGGGGTTTCCAATCGGACAGCTGATATTTTCGCGCGAATTGGCGGCGAAGAATTTGTGTTGTTATTACCCGATTGTAATGCGTTCGGAGCAGTACAAAAAGCCGAACAAATGCTCAAAATCATTCGCGATGCCAACATCAACCACAAACTTTCTCCGAGCAATGCTTATTTGAGTATCAGTCTAGGGGTCGCGACCGTCTATCCATCGCCAGGTCACAGTGCCCTATCTCTGTTCCAAGCGGCTGATGATGCGATGTTTAGTGCTAAGCGCGATGGCCGCAACCGCTACTGTATGGCCGAACTAGACACCATTTCAGGTGTTGCAGGAGAAAATGCTCGACAACAACACTAGACAGTATGTTCAGTAATATCAGAAAGTAATACTCGATAATCGCTCACAGATGGAAAGGCATCAATCACGTTATGTGGTTTTTGTGAGTCAGGGTTCTCGACACCGAGCAAATGTTCAATCCCGTATTTTTGTGCCGCGCATAAGATCGGCACACTATCATCAACAAATAATGTCTTTGCTGGGATGAATCCATAATCTTGATGCACCTTCTGCCACAGAGATTGATACTCTTTCGGAACGCCGTATTGATGCGTCGAGACAATTT
Source organism: Alteromonadaceae bacterium (assembly GCA_014872805.1). GTDB lineage: Bacteria > Pseudomonadota > Gammaproteobacteria > Enterobacterales > Alteromonadaceae > Opacimonas. Next base: position 87,873 of record WKFN01000003.1, on the reverse strand, counting down.
CATCGATGTGTTCATCGAGTTTTGTGCGCTCAAGTTTTAGTGATAAACTGCCTTGATGGGCATTAGTCAACAAGATAACTCTACGACCAGATTGTTTGAGCGCATCCAGAAACGGTAATGTGTCCTCACGCAGAGCAATTAGGTGTTCCACCTCGTATTTCATCGTCGCGATGTCTAAATCGAGCAATTCACTCCAATAATCCAAGCAATACCACTGAATATGTCCTTGCACCTTGGCAAGCTCTTTAGCCATTACTGCATTAGCCTGTTCAAGGGATATTGAGTGCTTAAGGGCGATTTTTTGTGGTACTAACGTTAACCAAAAAAACGTATCGAAATGCAAGTCAAGCAGCGTACCATCCATATCTAAAAGTACCGTCTCTATCTCTGACCAATTCAGTTTTGCCATAAAAAGTTACTTACCATTAACATAAAAAAACGGTATGATTATATCAACATTGAAAAAAATAAAAGCAGTTCTTCTCGCCAATTACGCCTATGCCAGAGATTGACCCAAATAAGCCTTTACCCATTATCACTGAGCGCAAGATTGTTGCGCGAAGTCGTTTTTTTGCGGTCGAGCAGGTCGACTTAACGTTCTCCAACGGTGCAACCCGTGAGTTTGAACGAATGGCTGGTCACGGGCGAGGCGCAGTGATGGTAGTGCCTTTTGCGGATCCAGAGCACATTTTGCTGATCCGCGAATACGGCGCTGGCACGCATCGCTACGAATTGGGTTTTCCTAAAGGCTTAATTGATACAGGTGAAGCACCAGAAGAAGCGGCCAACAGAGAACTCAAAGAAGAAATCGGCTTCGGCTCTAACGACATTCGCTTTTTAACGCAAGTATCTATGGCACCCACCTTTTTTAACGCCAAGATGCACATTTTAATCGCCCGTGATTTGTATTCAGAGTCCCTAGAAGGCGACGAGCCAGAACCACTTGAAGTGGTCAAATGGCCAATTGCCGACATCAATGGATTACTCGCCCGCGAAGACTTTACCGAAGCCCGCAGTATCGTTGCGCTATTAATGGTCGATAAACTATTACGGGAGCACCACTGAGAGTCCTATGCAATACCTTGATTTACTTGCCATCGCCCAAGATGCCGCCAAACGAGCTGGTCATGCTATTTTAGAAATATATGACAGCGGTGACTTTGAAGAATACGCCAAAGACGATGAATCGCCAGTTACCAGCGCTGATTACAAAGCCAACGAAATCATTATGGACATTCTTCAGACCAAGACGCCTGATATTCCAATCATGTCGGAAGAAACCGAACACTTAGCCCTGGCTGACCGAGTCGATTGGGAGCGTTATTGGCTGATCGATCCGATTGATGGTACCCAAGAGTTTATTGCTCGCAGCGGCGATTTTGCTGTGAACATAGCCTTAATTGAAAACAACCAGCCTGTCATTGGTGTCATATATTGGCCCGCAGGAGAAAGCTTATATTATGCAGTCAAAGGCGAAGGCGCTTACAAATCTTGCGCCATTGAACAAAAGCAAATTCATGTCAAACAATTCATTGCGCCCGCTGAAGAGCCTGTGGTGGTAGCCATTTCCCGCCGTCAAAAACGTGAAAACGTCTTGCGCCGCTTAGATAATTCTCGTACCTATCAAACCTTACCCACTGGGTCTTGCTCGTTAAAAGCCTGTTTCATCGCAGAAGGCAAAGCTGACTTTTTTATGCGCTTGGGTGTCACTGGCGAGTGGGATACGGGTGCGTCTGAATGCATCATCAACGAAGCCGGTGGTCGTATTGTCAATGTCGATTTTGAGCCAATTACCTACAACCAACGTGAATCTTTAGAAAACCCAAACTTTATGGTGTTAGGTGATCAATCTGTCGATTGGGAAGCCTTAGTTAATTACTACGTGTGAGTTTCTCCTTCGGGATGATATTAATACTTTCATGTAACTCTGAGTAGACAATCACCACCGTGCCTTGCTCTAACTGCATGCGCACTTGCAGAACTTTGTCTGCCATAGGGATCTCGTGCTCCCCGTAATCAGTGCCTTCACGCAACACAAACGCTTCGATAAGACGATGCAATGTGTCTTCTGAGATCTCTTGCCACGGTACGATCATGGTTTTTTTTCACCTATTTCAGTAAAAAAGTCCAGTGCGCGCAAGGCGAGGTGATCGCATTTGATCCGCCAAGGAGGCCCCGTAAAAAAACCCACATGCCCGCCATTTTGACTCATTTCATACGCCACAGATGCGCTGAGTTGATGTGCTTTGGGAATGACATCTGCGTTCATAAACGGATCGTCCTGAGCATGGATCACCAGGGTCGGCTTTTCAATAGCATGCAAAAATCCAAGCCCAGAGCACTTTGCATAATAATCTTGTGCCCCAGTAAAGCCATGTAATGGCGCAGTAACGTTTTCATCGAATAATTCAAAACTGGTTAGTTGCTCGACCTCATGTGCCTCAACGCGTACTTTTCCCATATAATCCATGGTTTGCATTTTTTGTTTCAAGTTCGCTTGCATACTGCGTAATAAACGGCGCTCGTAAACTTTGGCAAAGCCTTGATTAATAGCTTTAGCACACGCATCGAGCCGTAACGGCGCACTCACCACAACACTGCCACTGAGCGGGTTTTGATCGGCATATTCGGCGTTGAGTTTGCACAACATATTGCCACCCAGGGAAAAACCGATTGCATATATTGGTTGATGACGATATCGGCTTTGTAGCAAATGAATAATGGTTTTGGCATCGCTGGTTTCACCGGAGTGATACGCTCTAGGGGTTCGATTAGCAACCCCGCTGCACCCACGAAAATGCATCACCACACAATGATACTGTTGTGATAAGACATGCACTGCATGTTTGATGTAATGTGAGTCCTTAGAGCCCTCCAATCCATGAAACAAGATAACCAGACCTTGGCACTTGGTTGGTTTGTGTGCCCAAGCCAAATCAATAAAATCGCCATCGTCTAATTCGACACGTTCAGACTCAAAAGCAATCATTGGATGCTGACCAAAGTAACGCCCAAAAATCGTTTGCACATGTCGATTTTTGGCCCACCAGGGCGCTGTGAACGCAAAAGGTGTGATGTGCCCAAACGCTGTCTGATGTGGTGTTACTGACGCCAAATACAACTCCGCCATTAATGAGAGCCTTTCGCAACAGCGGTAATCATTGACGCGAGTTGTTTGGCGTGCTCAATACCTTTGCTAAACCGCGATGGATGCAACTGCGTCGTGCAATGCCAATCAATGTAGTCAATAAAATGAGAATGACTCTGTAATGCAGGACTAGTATCTTGCAAAGTCATGATGTATTGCAACAAATGCTGTTGCTGGCGTCGTTCGGCATCCAACTCATCCTGCAATAACAGCGCATAGTATGGAGAGGATTTGTCCGTGATGGCCTTGCGTTGTTCTCGAATCGGATCGACTAACACATGTTGAGTTTGTGTGACCAAATGCTGCCATTTAGGGGCTTCCAATGCGCGCATTAGTACGCCACTTTGCTGTGCCCATAATAAAGCAAAAACAGCATTTACATTACCATTATATATATCTTGCCAAGTGAGTGAGTACTCTCTTATATTAGGATAATCATAGCGCTCCAAACAATAAGCCCACAACGAGTCTGATGCGTGTTGTAAATCAACAATGATCATAGCAACTCCTCATGTAATTGTTTTTCAAAAATCCCTTGTTGCGTTTCTAGCTCATCTTGTGCAGTAAACCAAGCTTCCTCTGCTTCATTGACGTTTAGTTGCAACTCCCCTTGCTCTTGCAATAGGGCAGTTAATTGCGCCTTGTTTTCAGCATTATATAAACTGGTATCCAATAATGTATTTTCGATTTCACTCAGGCGTGTTTGAGCAGAATTCATTATCTTTTCGTTGCGAGTGATGGCATCGCGCAAGGGTTTGGTACGTTGTCGAAACTCGGCTTCAAGACGCTTTTGAGTTTTCCTATCCAGAATTTTCGGGCGTTCATCCTGGGTAATTTGACTATCTGATGGGAGGGGCTTATCTGAGACTTTATCGGATTTGGCCTCTTGTAAGACCCATTGAGTATAATCGTCCAAATCCCCTTTGAACGGGACGACAGAGCCGCCATTTACGAGATAAAAGTCCTCACACACACTTTCTAATAATGTTCGATCGTGAGCCACCAACACCATGGCTCCGGTAAAGGTTTGCAACGCATAATTCAGCGCATCGCGCATCGAAAGGTCCAAGTGGTTGGTTGGCTCATCCAACAATAATAAGTTTGGTTTCAAATAAACAATCATGGCTAATGCCAAGCGGGCTTTCTCACCTCCCGAGAAAGGTTTCACTGGGCGTGTTGCTTGGTCTCCTTGAAAGCCGAAACCACCCAAAAAATCTCGCAACGACTGTTCGGTGGCTTGCTCATCTAAGCGTTGTAAATGTAACAATGCACTGGCTTCGGGGTCAAGCGTGTCCACCTGATGCTGAGCAAAATACCCCACATCCAAGCCCTGAGCCGTCGTAAACTCACCTTGCATTGGGCCGTGGACATTCGCTAATAACTTAATCAAAGTGGATTTACCCGCGCCGTTGCGACCCAACAGGCCAATGCGACTGCCCGGAACAAGGTTAAGCTGGACCTCGTTCAGAATGACCTTATCACCGTAGCCGACTTGAATATCGCGCATTTGCACCAATGGGTTGGGCAAGGCTTGAGGCTCTGCAAAAGCGAAACTAAATGGGTTTTCGGCCTGTACCGGCGCCAGTAAACTCATGCGCTCGAGCTGCTTCACACGACTTTGTGCTTGTTTGGCTTTACTGGCCTTGGCTTTGAAGCGAGTGATGAATTTTTCTAAATGCGCAATGTGCGCTTGTTGTTTCTTGTATTCTAGGCTTTGTAGGCGCAAGCGCTCTGCTTTTTGCTTTTCATAAGCGCTATAGTTACCGGTATACGTCTTCAGCTGACGCTGTTCAAAGCTGATAATTTGATCGGCAATGGCATCGATAAAATGTTTATCATGTGAAATCAGTAACAAGGTGCCCGCATATCGTTGTAACCACTTTTCTAACCAGATAACTGCGTCTAGATCCAAGTGGTTAGTCGGTTCATCGAGTAAGAGCAGATCCGACGGACACAAAAGAGCTTGGGCCAAATTAATGCGCATCTTCCACCCACCGGAAAAATCATTGACCGGTTGTGCTAGCGCCTGTTGACTAAAACCTAATCCCGACAAAATAGTCGCGGCACGCGCTTCGACATCATAATGCCCAGCGCTGGCGAGTGCGTCGTGTAACCGTGCGATTTCTTCTCCGTGATCAGCCGCTTCCGCTTGCGCCAACTGAGCGCGTAAGTCACTCAACACTTTGTCACCTTGAATGGTGTGATCCAAAACACTTAATGTAGTCTGTGGGGTATGCTGTGCAACGGAGACCATGCGCCATTGTTTAGGAATGGATAACTCACCAGTCTCAGGCGCCAGTCCACCGGTCAGCATGGCAAACATAGACGATTTACCGCAGCCATTAGCGCCGATAATAGCGCATTTTTGTCCGGTAAAAATATCGATGCTACAAGGCTCTAGCAGAGTTTCGGCGCCTCGCATAAACGAGACTTGAGTCAGTTTGATCATGTTACAGGATAAATCATAATATCTTTAAGCGCGCATTCTACCACTAAATTCGCAAAGATTTTATGATGCATTTGCGTATAATGAGCGTATTAAAATAATGCTCAACTTATTTATTACCAACTAAACCTTATGTCACAAGAAAAAACACGTAAACGCTTTATCGCCGGAGCGACTTGTCCGCATTGTAAAGCCCAAGATTCTATCATGTTGTATTTTGAAAATAACGTCGAAAAGTTACAGTGCGTTGAATGTGATTACAAAGACACTCAATCACCAACCGACGTAGAAAGCGCCGGCCAAAATACCGCAGATGTAATTGGCGTATTTAAACCCTAAACTCATCATCGAGGCGCTAATTATTAATAATGCGGCGGCGGGGTTTCTTCACTCGCCGATGCAATGTTACTTGGCTCCATACTTTTGACCTTGTCTAATACATGTTTGAGCTTAAATTGCACATCATCGAGTTGTTTCTGCTGTGACGCTAATGCTTGATTGAGCGCTTCAATCGTATCTTCTTGAAACGCTAATTGAGTCTCTAAATCTATTATCTTCTGTTCTAAAGAGTTCATTTGTCTCACTTTAGTCGTATAACTTACAAAATTGGACCGTTAATATTGCCAAAAAAACAAAAGTAAGAGATTATCAAAATCTTGTAGTGTTTTGCTTTGATTTCAATTATGCAATATGAAAGCTCCTCGAGCAAACTGCAGATAGGGACATCCGCGTTAATTTTGTTATCCACATTAGTAGGATACCTTCATTTTATATTCGATAACCCAAGATATTTATTTTTTGTCGGTCAAGTTGCCTTTTTTGTTATCTGTTTATTCGTCGTGACGGTTTACAAAAAACGTATGTCTTTTGACTGTTGCAGATACATTCTCGCCAACGATATTCGATATGCATGCAAAATGAATATTGTTCGTACGCAAATCTTACTTCCTCTAATCATAGTGTGCGGAATTTATCAATACTATATTGATGGCTATGGCTTTGTACTTTTTATTTTGTGTAGTGGCTTATTGATGGTGATTAACCGCTTTTGTTGGTTAGCAATTCACGCTAATACACCATTTCGCGTACTATTTATTGCATCTAATGATATGCCGTTTAAATGGTTAGATTTATTGCGCGAGCCAATCAATTATTTGAACAAAAATCATTACTCACAAGATTAACTATCGGTTTTTAACCAAGTGACCTTATGGTGTTTAGGTATTTTTTTTAACTGTGCTTCGGCTTTGCAAGCAGCACTTCGGTCAGGAAACTCCCGATACGCTAAGAGTTCTAGGGGCCGATTAATCTTAGTAAATTTCGCGCCTTTCCCAGCGCAGTGTTGGGCGTAACGTCGCTCTAAGTCGTTAGTTGATCCACAGTACAACATGTCGTTTTCACACTGCAAAAGATAGACGTACCAAGTTTTGATCTGCGCACTTTTCATGTGCGCATCATGCGCGACTCTTTCACACTTGTCAAAGCATCGATTACTTTAGAGGCAACTGAACAAGCACTTAATAACCAGGTCAGAAGTAGGATTTTTAGGCTCAGGTGTTGGCATCTGCCAGATTTTACAGTAGATTGCGTAGTACCTTTCGACGATAGCCAATGCTGGCTAGTTGATCACATACACTCAACGGAGAATTCCTATAATGAAACGTTCAATTGTGGCGTTAGCCACCTTATCTGTATTAGGGTTAACGGCCTGTGGCGAACAAACTAAAGCGCCAGAAGAAGCCCAAACGCCAATCGAATTAACCACGGACGTGCAGCGCCAATCTTATGCGCTAGGTTCAAGCATGGGTGCGTTTGCATTGTCACGCAAAGCGCAGTTAGAAGAGCTAGATTTACCATTTGATGAAGACGCGTTACGTCGCGGCTTTTTAGATGGACTTGCTGAGCAATCCGTATTAAGCATGGAAGAAATGCAAACCATTATTCGCAATGCTGATCAAGAAGTGCGCACTAAACAAGAAGCGCTTGCCAGTGCTCAAGCGGAAGACAATATTGCTAAAGGCCAAGCGTTTTTAGCTGAGAACGCCGCAAAAGAAGGCGTTGTCACCACGGAATCAGGTCTTCAGTATGAAGTACTCGTTGAAGGAACAGGCACTAAACCGGCCGCAACCGACACGGTCGTAGTCCATTACAAAGGTACCTTATTAGATGGCACTGAATTTGATTCATCATACAAGCGTGGAGAACCAGCGTCTTTCCCTCTTAACCGTGTCATCGCGGGTTGGACTGAAGGGGTTCAGTTGATGTCAGAAGGCAGCAAATATAAGTTCTACATTCCATCTGAACTCGCTTATGGCCCTCGTGCTACCGGTAACATTACACCTAACTCAACGTTGATTTTTGAAGTTGAATTAATTGATGTGGTCGATGCAGAACCGGCGACTGCAAACGAGTAACACTTTTACCAATCTCTTAAGGGGGAGCTTAGCACTCCCTTTTTCTAGTAAACGTATATAAATTAATCGTTTTTAGTCTATACTAATTCTAAATTTATATCATGGATTATGAATGAAACGCGGTCTGACCTTACTCCAGATTTTGATACCTTCATTGCTCATTATCTTCGTGTTAGGTGGTTTGGTATGGCTTGAGCTCAAACAATCAGTTGAACAGCAAAAAGCACTAGAGGTTGTCCGAGTTGAAAATCAAGTTACCCTACTTGAGAACATCTTTGATGCAGAGTTTTCCAACGTAGTTCAAGACTTGCTATTAATCAATCGCGGTGTGCCATTCGGCACTATAGATTCTGTGCTCTCTCAACGCGAACATATATTACAACATTGGACTGACATCCTTATCACCCACAATAAATATCAACAAATTCGATTTATTGATACCAATGGCGATGAGCTACTGAGGATTGAAAATAGTCCAACAGATGGTCGCGTGATTACCCCAGATACTTTGCAAAATAAAGCGAATCGAGATTACTTTATCAATGGCATACAGCTCGAGACAGGACAAGTTCTAATCACAGACTTTGATTTGAACCAAGAGTTTGGTCAAGTACAAATCCCTTATAATCCAACGATTCGATTCATCGCGAAACACCCACTGGGTCTCATTGTCATCAATTACTCATCGACTGAGTTATTTTCGGATCTGGCAGATGTGGTCAAAGACCAAATTTATTTGGTCAACGAGCACGGGTATTTTTTGGCGCATCCGAACATCAATCAATTGTGGGGATGGCTAGTTGATCGACCTAAGGCAAATTTTGCCAAACAACACCTCGAGCAATGGCAGGCATTATCTAATGGCTCCCGATACATCGACGACCAGTGGTATTTGGGTCGAATACACTATATGCAACAAGATTCAGATATCCTGCGTCCACAGGTATTTGTTGCTTATCCACTCAAACGTCCAGGCTCTTTGTTTGAAACTATACAAAAGCAAACCTTGTTGCCGTATCTACTGATTGCCACACTTATTTTTATTGCACTGATGGCATGGATTTATAAAGCTTTAATTCGCTTACAAGCAACGACTTTTGAAGCCACTGTCTCTAAAGAGAAAGCCGACCATGCGCTCAGTGTCAAAACGCGCTTTTTGGCCAACATGAGTCATGAATTACGCACCCCACTCAATGGTATTATGGGCTTTTTTGAATTGCTCAAAAATGAGCCTTTGAACAATAAGCAAATGAGCTATGCTACCAATGGCTTTAACTCTTCAAAACTTCTCGCTCGCATCCTCAATGACATCTTGGATGTTAGTAAGCTCGAAGCCAATCAGCTTAATATTTCGGAACATCCCTTTCGGTTGGATACCTTGTTGCGTGAAGTGGGTACGCTGTTGTCCAGTTCGATCAAAGATAAGTCCATCGAGTTGTGGTTTGATGTTGAACCCAATCTCAATACATATCTGTTAGGCGATGATATTCGGATTCGCCAAATATTGCTCAATTTGTGCAGTAACGCTATTAAGTTTACCGACCATGGTTATGTCAAACTCACTGTGCAACAGCTTGCAACAAGTGACAAAATGGTCACCTTAGCATTCTCAGTGGAAGACACTGGGATTGGGATTTCACAAGCGAATCAAGCGCGTATTTTCGACAGTTTTGTACAAGTCCACGAACAGGATTCAAAAAAATACGGCAGTACTGGGTTGGGTTTACATATCTGTCAATCATTGCTGGCGCTGATGGACAGTCAACTAGAAGTGCGCTCTGAAGAACATCAAGGCTCGGTCTTTTCGTTTACGTTGAAACTAAGCAAAGCTGAGATGCCGCATTTGGATAAAGACGCAATAGATAACTTAAATCATGTTCTGCTCAACGACGTACATGCCATTATTTATACGGATAATGCACTAGCATTAGATATTATACCCAAAATGACCAGTAACTTTGGTTGGCCAACCTTTGTCTGTCACAACAGAATTGAACTGCTTTCACAAATTCAAGCACTGCCTAGTGTGTCCATGGTGATTATTATTGATCGCAACGACCAACGCCAAGAATTGACCTCTGATTTACAACAAATTGCCAGTTTGACCAAAGCGTTTTCCAATCGCTTAGTGTATATGTTGCTCAGTGCAAGCGAAGGCTTGCAAGCTCATTTTGCTTCGGACCAGCTGACACTGGTGGATGGTGTGTTTATCAAACCACTCACGCAGTCGAGTTTGTACGAAACGATTTTGGAAGGGTTATCTCATAAAATACAGCGTTCAGAGTCGACCTTAGTTGGCAAAGACGAACTGACTCGCCACATCCGGATATTGCTAGTAGAGGACAACTACATCAATCAAGAAGTGGCGCTGAATATGCTCGAATCAGAGGGATACAGCGTGGATATTGCAGAAAATGGACATGAGGCGCTGGATTATTTAAAAGACCAGAAACGCCTGCCTGATATCATTTTGATGGACATGCAGATGCCCATAATGGACGGTATTACCGCCACTCAGCATATTCGCAAGCACAATAATTGGCGACACATCCCCATTATTGCCATGACGGCAAATGCCATGGATGAAGATAAGCAAGCCTGTTTAGCCGCAGGTATGAATGGCCATCTAGCAAAGCCTTTTGAAAAGTCTACTTTGCTCGAAAAAATCGGCTATTTTGCTGTTAAGAAACACCTTAATTAGTCGTAGTGTGCTCTGCTTGTTGCTGTAACTTCTGATATTCCTGTGCAGTCAAAACAACGTGAGTGATTTCCTCACCGTTGCTGATCATCACTGGCTCGTTATGCGATGAATATAATGCATCGCTTGGGGTATTCATGAATGATTGGTAATTTAGGGTATTCATGTTGTGTTCTCTTGTAATTTTGTAGGGTTCATCTTGTATATTAGCAAAAGAATATAAGCTTGCACGTAAGACGATATGGGAATTTGCGACATATCAAACATTCACGCTATGAATGTTAATCGATTAAGGCATTTACTTTGTCGATATTTACTGTCGGTGTTTACCCGTATTTTGGTACACTAAATCATAATCATTCATTGTCGGCCATTTCATCAGGTATGCAAAAAGCCAATTTAATTACCCCAACAGGATATCGCACCTTACAAGCCGAATAAGACCAGCTATGGCGAGTGGAGCGTCCCGAGATCACCCAAAAAGTCACCTGGGCAGCTGGCCTTGGTGATCGTTCGGACAACGCCGACTATGCTATGAATAAACGTCGGTTACGGCAAATCCATAGCCGGGTAAGGCATCTGCGCAAGCGCCTTGCAGCTGTGACCGTGGTGGAGCCGAACAAAGCTCAACAAGGTAAGGTGTATTTTGGTGCTTGGGTGACGCTAGAAGATGAAGCAGGGCAATGCAAAACCGTTCAGATTGTAGGGACAGATGAAGTGAGTTTTCATCGCGCACCCTGCTCAATTGATTCGCCTCTTGCGCGAGCTATGATCGGCAAAGAAGTCGATGATGAAGTCGAAGTGCGCACACCCAATGGAAAAACATTGTATTTTATCAACGACATCCATTATGACAGTGAGTAATCTATGACGAGCTTTGCCCAAAGAGTGATCGAGTTTAATCACGGCTTAGACGCAAGCATGCCTCTACCCGAAGGGGTGCGCATGATGAATCCATATGTTGAAGGGAGTCAAAGCCGTGCTATTTCTGATCAGTTCTATCGCAAATATTACTCAGATGATCGGCCTCGCAGGCTCATTTTGGGCATCAACCCAGGGCGCTTAGGCGCTGGAGCAACTGGTATTCCATTTACCGACAGTAAACGACTCGCCGAGGTATGTGGGATTGAAGCGCCATTTATCTTACATGAGCCATCATCGGTATTCGTTTACGATGTGATTGAAGCATACGGTGGTGCCGAGGCATTCTACCGCGATATTTTTATTGGTGCGGTTTGCCCATTAGGCTTTACCAAACTCAATGCCAAAGGACGTGAAGTCAACTACAACTATTACGACAGTAAAGCGCTTACCGATGCGGTGATGCCGTTTATTCTCAAAGCACTTCGTGACCAAATTGCGTTAGGCGTCTGTACTAAGCGAGTCTTTGTATTTGGCAATGGCAAGAACTACGATTTTTTGTGTAAACTGAATCAACAATATGGTTTTTTTGATGACATCGTACCGCTTGAGCATCCCCGCTATGTCATGCAGTACAAAAGCAAGCAGAAAGCGTTTTACATTGACAAATATCTACATGCATTTAGGACGTAAATACTCTGATTAGGCTGGTTGAATCCATTATCACATTGCCAGTATAATGCTGTTTTTTCCGATATTCTCCAGCATTCATGATTATCCAAACTCTTGCATCCGAACTATCCGTTCAGCCTCAACAAATTCAAGCCGCCGTCGCCTTATTAGATGAAGGCGCCACGGTTCCGTTTATCGCACGTTACCGCAAAGAAGCCACCAATGGTCTGGATGATGCTCAGTTGCGTCTTCTCGAGACTCGCCTTGGCTATCTACGTGAGCTAGCTGATCGCAAACAAACCATTCTCAAGTCCATTCGTGAGCAAGACAAGTTGACGCCAGAGCTTGAGGCACAGATAAACTCAGCAGAAACCAAGCAACTATTAGAAGACCTATATCTGCCTTACAAGCCAAAGCGCCGCACCAAAGGCCAAATCGCCATTGAGGCGGGCATTGAACCACTCGCGGATTTACTTTATCGCGAACCTGAACGCACGCCAGAAACCGAAGCGGAAGCTTATATCAATGTCGATGCTGGGTTTGCCGATACCAAGGCTGTGTTAGATGGCGCTAAGTTTATTCTGATGGAGCGTTTTGCAGAAGATGCCATGTTGCTGCAAAAACTGCGTAGCCACATGCAACAGCATGGCTTTGTCGTTGCCAAAGTCATGGCTGGCAAAGAACAAGACGCCGTCAAATACAGCGATTATTTTGCCCATCAAGAAAAATACAAAACCGTTCCCTCGCATCGTGCCCTAGCAATGTTTCGCGGTCGCAATGAAGGCTTTTTAGCCTTAAATATTACGCTTGACCCAAATGCTGAAAGCCCTTTGACCCGCTCAGAATGCGAAGATATGATCGCGGCTTATTATCACATCAGCGATGCCGGTCGACCGGCGGATAAATGGCTCCAAGGGGTAGTAACCTGGACGTGGAAAATCAAAATTTTACTCTCTTTGGAAACCGAACTATTCAATGCATTAAGAGAAAAAGCCGAAGCCGAAGCGATAAATGTTTTTGCTAAAAATCTCAATGATTTGCTTATGGCCGCGCCAGCTGGACCCAAAGTGACTATGGGACTTGACCCAGGTATTCGCACAGGCGTCAAAGTCGCTGTCGTCGATGCCACGGGTAAAGTGGTAGCAACTGCTACGATTTTCCCCCATCCTCCACAAAATGCATGGGATAAATCCATTCGTACCCTTGCGATGTTATGTCAGCAACACAAAGTGGATTTGATCAGTATTGGTAATGGCACCGGCTCGCGTGAGACAGACAAGCTGGTTGCCCAGATGCTTAAACAACACAGCGAACTCAACGTGCAAAAAATCATCATAAGTGAAGCTGGAGCTTCAGTATATTCAGCTTCAGAACTGGCCTCACAAGAACTACCAGGCTTAGACGTTTCTTTGCGTGGTGCCGTATCGATTGCACGTCGCTTACAAGATCCGCTGGCAGAATTAGTTAAAATCGAACCCAAAGCCATTGGCGTTGGCCAATACCAGCACGATGTTTCGCAATCGCATCTTGGCCAGTCTCTGACTGCGGTCATTGAAGATTGTGTAAACAAGGTTGGCGTAGATTTGAATACCGCATCGCCGTCTTTGCTAGCTAATGTCTCAGGATTGAATAAAACTTTAGCACAAAACATCGTGGCTCACCGTGATGCGCATGGTGCCTTTGGTTCGCGCAAAGATTTATTGGAAGTGGCGCGTTTGGGGCCCAAAGCGTTTGAGCAAGCGGCTGGATTTTTGCGTATCAACGGCGGACAAAACCCATTAGATGCGTCATCTGTGCACCCTGAAGCGTACCCTGTGGTCGACAAAATTTTGCTCAAAACCGGTGAGGCAGTCAATGATTTAATCGGAAATACTGGGGTATTGCGTAAATTAGCACCTGCTGACTTTATTGATGAGACGTTTGGGGAGCCTACCGTTAAAGACATTTTGAGTGAATTAGAAAAGCCCGGACGAGACCCTCGCCCTGAGTTCAAAACCGCTAGCTACAAAGAAGGTGTTGAGACCATACAAGATCTTTTGCCGGGCATGATCTTAGAGGGCGTGGTATCGAACGTTGCAAACTTTGGCGCCTTTGTCGATATTGGGGTGCATCAGGACGGTCTAGTGCATATCTCTGCGTTGACTGATGGTTTTATTTCCGATCCTCGAGATGTGGTCAAAACCGGCGAAGTGGTCAAAGTCAAAGTGGTCGAAGTGGATATTGCGCGCAAACGCATATCTCTTACGATGCGCCTGAATGATGAGATCGTTGCAGAAAAAGGCACGAAACCTTCTGGCTCACAACGCAACAAACGCAAACCACAACAGAATCATAACAGTGGCAGACAGCGCAGTGCACAACCCGCCAATCTCGGTGGGGGTATGGCAGATGCGTTTGCCGCCGCTATGGCAAAACAAAAGAAATAATTTCTTCAACAAATGCTTCACGCGCCGACAGAAATGGCGCGTGAGAAACATGTTCCATTATAACAGTCTTCGCTTTGGGCTGGAGTAAGGCGATTTGATCAGCTGCTTTGACTGGCACCAATGCATCAAGGCGACCATAAAGCCTTAACGTGGGCACCTTTATATCACCAACTTGAGTTCTCAAATCACTCGTTTGCAACAATTTCAGCCCTTGCAGTAAACTGGCTTCACACGGTTCGGGATAACGCGCAATGGCTTCTCTTAAAGCCAATATGTCGGCTTTCGCATTTGGCGCTCCCATTGCTTGAATGGCTAAGAATCTTTGTACTGTAGTGCGATAGTCATGCGCCAATTGAGTTTCAAATACCTGTAACACTTCTGGCTTGATCCCTGGCCAATCTTCCTGCGCCATAAATTGGCAGCTCGTTGCAATACATAGCAGACTAGCGAGGTTTTGTTGAGACAATAACGCAATTTGTTGAGCGAGTAGGCCACCTAATGACCAGCCAAGTAGGTGACATTGACTGGGGAGTTGTTGACTAATGAGCTCAGCGCTTTCTTCAATTGCCCCAAGTGGAATATGTGCGTTGTTACCAAAGCCAGGCAGGTCGAGCAAAATTACCCCTATGTGCTGTGACAAATCCTCTGCAAGGGTGTCAAACACGCCACTATTTAATCCCCAGCCATGCAACAACACAATAGGTGGGTGAGTATCGGTGATTAAATCTGGGCTTAAGATCCGCTGTGAAAGTTGAGTCATTGAGGTAGGCTGATGCTTTTTTCGTGCGAGCATTTTACCGTGTTTTTACCATTCATCCAAACCTGCAAAAATACATCCGACCAATGCTATGCTGTCATTCGTGAGTTTAATATCTGTTTACTCTGTGATATGCCAAGCACAGAAGTCATTTGTTCTGTCTGCCAACAGGATATGTTGTGGCGCAGTGATGAGCAGGTGCAATCAGAAATATTAGAACAACTTTGGGTGCATCCTCGGTTATCTCATCTCAAGTGCGATACCTTGATTTGCCTTGATAAATATCGCTACCCACTGACTTATCTTATCCCTTTAATTAAGTTTCACGACCGTGCTGATTTGTCTACCTGGTTGGCAGAGCGCTGGTATGAACAACGCTTTGCTTTGATCCATACGCTGCCAGATGCTCTAATTAGTGTGCCCTTACATCCCAAAAGGCTCCGCCATCGAGGATTTAATCAAGCGGCATTGATTGCAGATAGATTAAGCACCCTCAGTTCTATCCCTCATCTAGTACATGCTGCCAAACGTATAAAAGCGACCAAACGTCAGTCTGAATTACAACAAGCACATAGAGAAGCCAACCTTTCCAATGCCTTTACGGTGGATCACCATGCATTGATTGGACTCAAACACATCGCGCTCGTCGATGACGTAATCACCACTGGGGCAACGATGAATGCGTTATGCCAAGCGATTCACAAGGTGGCACCACACTTGTATATTGCTGTGTGGTGCCTTGGATTAGCTGAGCTTTGACCACGCTTTAGTTGATAGCAGGGCTCATGTAGATGGCGTTGGCCATGATTTTTTCTGTACCGCGCCAATAGCCTCTAAAATTGACCGGATCCACAATGGCAATGACTCGACCTTTGCCTTTGCGGTGCGCAACAAGTGCTGTGGTATTGCCAATCAACTCGTTCACTTCTGGCGCAGTATAACCGGCCACGAGTGGGAATGATGTATACTTGGCCGCTTCAATGAAAGGTTTGTCGTCTGCTTGGAGCAGCAAACTGCTGGTTTTGAAAAGTGGCAGTGTCTGGTTGTGAGTGACTCCCCACAGCAGAGGGTGCGTCGGGTCTACTTGGGCCAGATGCACGGAGCCGGCGACTTGTTGTAACGCGCGATAAATATTGCGATCGGCATACTGCATATTCTCAAACATCACGGCATTGCGCACAGTATTGCGAGATTTTACTGTCGCTTGCAGCCAGCCCATGTCGCTGAGCCAGCTCAACCCCATACGTTGGCCGATCAAAGTACCACCTGACTCAAGCCAGGATTCGATTTGCGCTTGGCGCTTCTCATCGAGGTCATTATAGACACCAGTCACCACAATCAGATGCGTAAAATTGGACAGATCCACATCCGCCAGACGATCTTTGTCTATCATGGTTAATGGCAAACCAACCCGCGTATCAAAATAATGCCATATTGCGCCAACCGCATTGGAAGATACGCCCACCCCAGTCAAAATAGCGACTTTGGGCAATTCCAGCGGTAACATGCTTGGGCTGCCCAAATCAATGCCTTCAATCGTCAAACCGGTTGCGAGGCTGTGCATTTTGATTGGATACTGTGCTAGTGCTTCGTTTAACAAATCAAACAATGGCACGTGACGGTTCAAGCCAACATTAAACACCATTGCACCGGGCGTAAAACTCAGTTTATTACCTAATGTGTCATTCCCTGTGAACGGAGCAGTCGCCAAGCGCACATTGACGCCTTGCTCTAATAAAAATTGTAATACCGCTGGCGCTTTAGCATCGTGCCATGGCAAGACATACGCCACCGCACCAGATTGCAATGGCTGTGCGTCAATGGCCAGCTCAGTAATCGGTGATGCGTTGATTTTGTTGGCTTCGCGTTTGGACAAACGCGCATAGTCAAGATTATAAGCCAGTGGTAAATTCCAGTTAGAGACATCGTAGAAGGTATTATTGGGAAAAGACTTACGCTCAGAAAACAGAGATTTGAGCAATCGATATTGTGGTTGGTCAAGGCTGACAAAAACCGCTTTTCCGGCTTGGTAAGATTTGTTGTCTTTGCGCACGTCTTTGTCAAGCAAAGACAGTTCAATACGGTGGGCGTTGAGCTTTTCGACAAACGCTTGGTTGCGGGTCTGGTCATCACTCAAGCTGACCAAGAATCCGCCTTCGTCATCCTCTTTAATGAGAGTTTGCGTCTCTTGATAGAACGCTGCGTGATGATTTAAGAACGCGGATTTATTCTCTAACGCCCCTTGGAAAGTTGAAAACGTCGTGGCGATTTGGTTTTTGATTGTCATCGGAAAATTAAGCAAGCCATTGTCTGACATCTGTTGTGCCCCTCGTGAACTAGCTTGTTCAAACAAGATCCCGACTGTGCCATGCGCATCGGGATAAGTTGAGCCTTTACCATAATAAAAGTCGTCAAAGCGCTCTTGGGTATAGTAGAGCTGTTGCTCATTATCTAATGCCTTAGCGTGGTATTGGGCCAGCACATTGGTAAGTTGAATATTCTTTGGATTGGTTAATGGGTGAGTGCGATCAGGTACTCCAGGTTGGAAAAAATACGTTGCATTGGTACCCATTTCATGAAAATCCGTCAAGATATGCGGACGCCACGCTTGATATTGTGCTACACGAGCTTGGGATTCAGGATGCGTGAGCAACAACCAATCGCGATTCAAATCAAACCAATAGTGATTGGTACGGCCGCTAGGGAAACGCTCTCTATGCTCGCGATGATAAGGAGAAGCCGACGGGTTTTGCCCATTATGCATATTAGTCCACTGCGCAAAGCGGGCTAGACCATCTGGATTCAAAGATGGGTCGAGCAAAATCACGGCATTTTGCAATAAGGCATCAACGCTCTCGCCTTGGGCCGCTGCCAGATAATACGCCACTAACAAGGCGGCGTTACTGCCTGAAGGCTCATTGCCATGAATCGAATACCCCATATACAAGACTAACGGGGCGTCATTTTTTGGACGAGTACCTGCGTCAATATGCTGCATATGAGTTTGTTGAATTGCGCCAAGATTAGCCAAGTTATCCGGGTGAGAGATGGTCAGATTCAAAAGTTCGCGATTTTCATGCGTATAACCAATGACCTCAAGTTGAATGCGATCCGATTGCTGCGCCAAAGTTTTCATATAAGTCACGAGCTGGTCATGACGCACATGCCAGGTACCAACCGCATCCCCCAGCACCTCCTGAGGTAGGCTAATTTTGGGGTCATAGGAAACGTTCGTGGGTAGGTAATCCAAATCTGATTTGGGGTAGAAAACATTGTCGGCAGTGAGGTGTGAACTAGTGAACACCATACACAGGGCACATACTGATGCCAAAATCTGTCGCATATCATTGTCCTTTTTATATTTTGCCCATATTATGCAATTAAACATGAAAAAAGCCAATACTTGACTGTTTTACTCAAGTAATAATGGTATACTTACCCTATTGTGATTTACATAACTGATGACGCCAATTGGCAAAGGATAATGAGATGATCAGTATTTCCGAAGCAGCTCAAGCACACTTCGTCAAACTCTTACAGAACCAAGAAGCCAACACCAACATTCGAGTATTTGTGGTGAACCCCGGTACGCCAAGTGCTGAATGCGGTGTATCTTACTGTACGCCAGATGCCGTTGAGCCCAATGATGTTCGCTTGCCATTTAATGGTTTTGATGCCGTGGTCGACCCTGAATCAGCCCCGTTTTTGGAAGAAGCTGAGATTGATTATGTGACCGACCAAATGGGTTCACAACTCACACTAAAAGCACCAAACGCCAAAGCCCGGAAAGTGGATGCAGACGCGCCACTCATTGAGCGCGTAGATTACATCATTACTACTGAAGTAAACCCTCAGCTTGCTTCGCACAACGGCAAAGTCACACTCACCGAAATTACTGAAGACGGTGTTGCGGTACTACAGTTTGGCGGCGGTTGTAATGGATGTTCTATGGTCGATGTCACGCTTAAAGAAGGTATTGAGAAGCAATTGTTGGAACAATTCCCAGGTGAGTTAACCGGCGTGAAAGACGCGACTGAACACCAAGCTGGCGAGCACTCTTATTACTAACCCCATTAGTTCAGGATGAGCCACAGATGCGTCCCGGATATTAATATTTCATTCAACGACACGGCGCCAACCCCAAACGGAGTTGGCGCATTTTTTTGTATGGTTTACTAACCTTTCGTTTTGGGCTGTTGTGCATCATGCTTGAGTATGGTGTGAGCTCGCTAGCCACCGCTGGGATTGCTCCTCTATTTGCCGGATTTGTATTAGCAATATACGGTTATTTGGGCATATTTGCGTCGCGCTTTAATCGGTTGCTTTGATTGTGGTAATACATAGACAACAAGTGTCCACCCAACGTGGTTCCTCGCGTCACCTGTAGCCCTAACAACGCAATCCATAAAGCCATATTCCCCGCCCCAAGTGATAACAACTGCATCAGCCAATACAGGCCAAAAAAGCCAAACAAGGCACTAATGAACATACTATTGCGCATAATATCTCCACGCGTTAGCCCAATGTAAATCCCATCTAAGCAATAACACCAGTGCGCCAAGAAGGGTAGCGCGACCATGATCCAATAATAGGGCTGTGCTGCAACAATGACGAGTGGTTGATTGGTCAACAGCGACACAAACCAAGGATACCCCTGCGCCATTACAAGCGTAATCGCAACGCCAAAGATATTAGACCAAATCAGCGATACACCAATATCTTCCCATAAACCATTGCGATTCTTTGCCCCTTCACGCTCACCAATCATAGCTTCGATGGCATAGGCTATACCATCTAAACCCAGAGCAATGAGCACAAAGAACTGCATTAAAATCGCGTTTACGGCGGCCGCTTCCACGCCATAGCGCGCGCCTTGATAAGTCAAAAACGCCAAACACGCCTGCAACATCAATGCACGAATAAATAGATCTCGATTTAAGCCTAGCAGTCGGCGAAATGCGGACAGCGTGAACCAATCGCTTGATAACCTCGCTGTGTTGTCCTTGAGGTGTAAGTTGGCAATGCAATACAGACTTGCAAGCAACATGCACCATTCAGCGACGACGGTGGCAATCGCGACGCCGTTCACCCCCAGATCAAACCCAAACACAAAGACAATGTTCAAGATGATATTCAACACATTAATACCCACCTGAATCACCATCACCGCGCGGGTTTGTTGCTGGCCCACCAAATAGCCAATCACGACTAGATTCGCCAGGGCTATGGGTGCATTCCAAATCCGAATGACAAAATACTCAGACAAGCTTGATTGAGCGAGTGTTGGCAGGTCAGTGATGTGCTGCATGAGTTGTAGCAAGGGGGGATGACATATAGCGAGTAATATCCCTACGGCAAAAGCAAATAGCAAGCCACGGGCGAGATCATCCCACTCACCTTGTGATGCCTTCGCCGCCTCCCGCGCCCCTTTTTGCTGGGCAGATAAACCAGTCATAGATTGACGCATAAATCCACATAACCAAAAAATTTGTGCAATCAAAAACGCGCCAACAGCTGTTCCCGCCAAAAACTGTGCATCGCCCAAATGCCCAAGCACCGCGGTATCCACCAAGCCCAGGATCGGTTGGGAGACATTGGCCAAAATCATGGGCAAAGCCAGGGCGAGTAGGGTGCGGTGTCTGGTTGGTAGTGTCATAGAAAAAAGTGTGCGTTAGGTAACATCTGTACCTCTGTCTTTGAGAATGAATTGTCGAAGTGTTTTCTCACTTCTATTCAGTCAATTTATTCTGATAGCTTATCCTTCGTTATTTTTACATCCCCGTTAGCACTTCTTCGCCAAAACGACGCCAAGATTGACCCGTTAATATTCATCACAGGACCAAATATCGCAGGTGCTAAACCCATGGTTGCAGTTTTTGCCATCTCCACCGCAATACCCGAGGCTAAGCCAGAGTTTTGCATACCTACTTCAAACGCAATCGCACGCGCCGATGGTTCATCCATTTTTACTAGCTTTGCGGCACCATAGCCCAAGATTAAACCAAGGATGTTTTGCAGGGCGACCCATACGATAAACGCAAAGCCAAGCGTGATCAAGTTATCCCGCCCTGCGGCAGTAATCACATCAATGATCACCACAATCCACACCATAGAAACCAAAGGCATGTTGAGGTGACAATGGGGACTCACACATTAGTGCAAATGCTGATATAAACAGAAAATTGAATAGAAGATACGATTGAACATCATAAATTTATAAGATAGATTGGGGATACTTAACACGTCGGAGGTTATTACCCAGTGGCAAAACACCAAGTTCGATATTGGTTCGCTATATCCTTGTTTATTTCATTACTTAGTATTCATTCTCTGGCATTCGCGCAGAATGACAAAAATTCTAAAAAGCAACTCGACAACGCCGTCATCCTGCAATACCACCACGTTGCGGATAACACCCCTGCCATTACCTCAACGCGCCCCGATGTGTTTGCCGAGCACATGGCGTACTTAGCTGAGCATTACCATGTGATGCCACTCAAATCCATCATTGAGGCCTTGCAAGCAGGACAACCACTGCCAGACAAAGCCATCGCCATAACCTTTGACGATGGCTATGCCAATATTATCGAAAACGCCCACCCTATCATGGCGCAATACGGCTTTCCTTATACCGTGTTTGTCAATCCTCCCGCCATTGGTGTGGCTCGTAATCAGCTCACTTGGGAGGAGATTGAGATGATGGAGATGCAAGGGGCGGATTTTGCCAACCATACCCTTGACCATTTGCACATGTTGAACCGCTTAGACAATGAATCCGATGAAGCCTGGCTTGATAGAGTAGTCCGCAATGTAGAAGAAGCCGAGCGCCAGCTGACCGAAAAAATCGGCTATTCTTTGAAATATCTAGCCTATCCTTTTGGTGAATACAATACTGAGCTCAAAAATACGCTAACCGAGCGGGGGTATGTGAGTTTTGCCCAGTACTCTGGTGGGGTAGCGAGTTTTAGTGATTTTGGGGCAATTCCGCGTTTTCCGGCTGGCGGTCGCTATGCTAATTTGAACACCCTCAAGACCAAATTGGCGAGCCTTGCATTTCCGGTATTGAGTAACAGTATTTCTGATCCTGTGGTGGTTGATCCAATGCCAACGAGCATGAGTTTAACCCTAGACAATAAGGATTTCTACATGTCGATGGTGAGCTGTTTTTGGCAAGGTGAGCGCATACAAACCACACGAGATGGGAATGTATTGACTGTACCGTTGCCTGAACAATTTCCGACCGGACGCTCGCGGATCAATTGCACTGCACCGAGCAAAAAGCACACGGGGCGTTTTTACTGGTATTCACAGCCGTTTTTTAAGGCACGTGCCGACGGGTCTTTTCCTGATTAGCTAAGGGCTTTTCCAGATTAGCTTAAAGCTTTCTCCCATTAGAGGGCGTCCGCCTAACCACCAATGATCGCAGGTAAATCCGCTAAGATTTGAGCGGTATCACTGATCGCGATTTGACCGGGTATGTGTTGTGGTTTAAACCGACCAATGACATTACCATCTGGATTGATGACAACGACCGAACCAGAGTGGTCCACCAAGTAATTTGGTTTGGAGGTATCATCGCTCATCGAGTACATCATGCCCATGCTACGAACCAAAGGATATAACTCTTTATGCTCACCTGTTGAGGCGATAAATTCTTCGTTAAAAAACGTGACATATTCTTTAAGTCGTTGTGGGGAATCGCGTTTGGGATCGACGGATAGAAACCATACCTGAACCGGGTGCTCTGAGGGAATATTCGCAATCTTAGGAAAGGCGCGGCCCAATTGAGCAAGCGTTGTGGGGCAGATATCCGGACAAAAAGTATAACCCACAAATGCCAACGTCCAGTGACCTTGCAAATCCGCATTGGTCATTGGCTGCTGTTCATGCGTGATGAGATTAAAATCGACTAATTGACGCGCTTGTGGGTACCACTGCATGTACTGTGTGTCTGCTTGTTTAGTCTGAGTATTTGATGCTTGTTCTGGGCCCTTGGCTTTTTGGGAAATACTATACAAGGCAAAACCAACTATTAATGCCATCACGCCAAATATGACGTATAAGACACTGCCTCGCTGATGGGTTAATGATTTCATAGAGTTATCGGTACGTAATGGTCTATTAACAATACCACAAACAATAACATCAAATGAATAATTGAATACTTAAATGTCGCCATCGCAGTACCTGTCTCTGGGTGATATTTTAACTTCCAAGCGTAATATACAAAGCCAAGGTTCAATGCAGATGAGCCAATCAAATACAACATATCCGACATGCCAATTAAATATGGCATGACACCGATCACGCACAGTAATACTGTGTACAGCAATACGCAGGTTTTGGTGAATTCCACTCCGTGGGTCACGGGTAACATGGGTATCTCAGCTTTGGCGTAATCTTTTTCACGGTGGATGGCTAACGCCCAAAAATGTGGGGGTGTCCAAGTAAATATGATCAGCACAAGTAACAATGGATAAGCATGGATTTCGCCAGTTACCGCAGTCCAGCCTAGTAAGGGGGGTATGGCACCTGCTAGGCCTCCGATAACAATATTTTGTGGCGTTGCACGTTTCAGGTACATGGTGTAAATACCGGCATACCCCACTAAGCCTGCAAAAGTTAGCACCGCCGTTAACATATTGATCCAGACGGCTAAGGCTACAAAGCCCGCCACTCCCAGAGCAAACGCAAACCACAAGGCATTTTGTTTACTCACTCTTCCTTTGGCAATCGGTCGATTGATGGTGCGCGCCATTTTGGCATCAATATGTTCATCCACAACGTGATTGACCACCGCAGCTGCTGATGAAAGCGCGCCAATACCAAACAGACCAACCACAAGTACCAGCGGCTCGACCCAAGTCTCGGTTGCCAAGCACATACCGACTAACGCAGTGAGCAATAACAACAATACCACATTGGGCTTGGTCATTTCGTAATAATCACGCCAAACTGCGCGTTTAATACTAGAACGGTCTGGTTTGGCGAGAGAAACGGTATTGGCCATGAAAAACTCCTAGACTCTGCGATATAAAATATATGTAATCATGACCATTACCAGTAATAAACAGGCCGCAACCGCATTATGTAACGTGGCAACGGTTAAAGGTAATGAATACACGACATTGGAAATGCCCAAAGCGACTTGGACGGTTAACACCACTCCCATGGTGACCGCCAAACGGCGAATCAAATGAGAATGTGCTTGTGACCATAGGCGCAATGCTAACCACACAATATATGCGGTCACAATAATGGCGCCAAATCTATGCATGACATGCATGGTCATTCGGTCTTCATATGGATGCACGCCAAATTCGTAATTGTCTGCTTCTGGGATACTAAACGCCCCTGCAAAATTGAGTCGCTCGGTCCAATTACCTTCACAAATCGGTAACTCGGTGCACGCTAGCGATGCGTAGTTCGCTGAGGTCCAGCCACCTAACGCAATCTGTATGACCAATAAAACCATGCCCAACAGTGCCCAAGGAGCGGTTTTTCGCATGTGTTGGTTACTTGAGGGAATACTAAATGGGGTTAAACGCAAGTACAGCAAAAATAAGCATGATATCACTGTGAAACCACCCAGAAGATGCATCATCACTACCGCTGGCAGTAGATTAAGTGTCACGGTCCACATCCCTAGGGCCCCTTGAAAGCACACCATCAGCAATAAAAAAATAGGCAACTTTAAAGGCTGATTATGTTGACGTTTGAACAATGCCAGACCGGTGATGATGACAATAAACAACCCAAGAGTGGAGGCTGCATAACGGTGGATCATTTCATTCCAGGCTTTTTCAACTTCGACAGGACGTTCAGGAAATGCAGCATTGGCCGTATCAATGGTTTCTTGAGTCATAGGCACTCCTACGTGACCATAACACCCTGGCCAATCAGGGCAGCCTAAACCCGCATCGGTTAAACGAGTGTATGCACCTAATACAATCACAATTAAAGCAAGAAAAATACTTGCAAGTGCCCACTTTCTCATACTTATTATTTATCCTATTCTTGAGAGCTTAAGCAGTTTTTTGATATCGCTTAATAATGCGCGGCTGCCTTCAACTGCCTTCGATTCGTCTACAAATGTTGGGTGTTTCAGCATGCCGTTATTTAATGTATCAACCACAAATATACCGTTTAACTCTACATTTTTAAACATGTCATTAACAATTTTTTGTTTGGCATTTAACATTTGGATGGTATGAGGCCCTTCATGCGCGCCGAATCGAGTGTAAACGTTCTGCCAAAAAGTGCTATTGAGCAATGACTTAGGGCTTGATTCAGTACTAATCACAACGGGTACGACGCGTTCTACGTGCTTGCCAAGGGAGAGATGAACTTGTTGCATAGCAAACAGAGTGTTTTCACATCTGAGATCGCACTCGGCGGGTAAGACGTATACTATCCGCCATTTGGGCTCGGTTTCCGCCAGTACCGGAGTAAGATCTAGGACTGGGTTCAGTAATTCGCCTTTGTTAGTCACACCTCGATTAAAAAAGTCCGTATCTAAGGCAATTTTTGCCAAAATCACGGGTAAAATGAAGGCAACGGCAACGAGTATGAGAGATTTCTTATTATTGCTTTTGACTGGGTCTGACATTCGAACTCCTAATTATTATTTGCGATTGCGCTTGGCTCCTAAACGCCAATAAATGACTACCAAAGCAATGGCTAACCCGAACCATTGTGCGGCATAACCAAGGTGTTTCATTGCTGGCATCACGACTGGCTGCCAACGTCGTTTAAAAGCAACGTCGGTTTCAATTAAGGTCAGCATAAAAGGCAAAAGCTCTATCCCACTGAATTTACTCAAACGGCCAAAATCAACTTCCTGTATGACTTTAGGGAACATGCCATCATCAGTCGCAGTTTCCGAGACAAAACGATTCATTCCAGGTATTGTGACCATTGCTTCTGTATCGTTTACCTGTTCGGGTAATACTATATTAGGCAGTTCACTGCGTAACTCAGGGGCTTTAATCCAGCCAAAATTCACGAGAACCGCCCCATATTGGGTTTGCATTGGCACAATCACTTCGTAGCCAACCTGACCTTCAAACTGGCGATTATCTAATAAAAAAATACGATCACTTTGCACTTGACCTGAAGCAAAGGTAGGCAAATCTCGAATATCTTCCTGATAATCGATGATCTCTTTTAATGAAAACCGGACCTGTTGTTGCTTTGCTTCAATTTGCGCTTCACGCTCTATTTTGGCGCTGTATCGTTGTGATTGCCACATTCCTAATGAACATAGCGCAAGGAAAACAATTAGTACAACTAAATGTGAAAAAAATGTTAAACTCTTACCATCACTCACAAAATATTGCCTTGGATAATCATGTTATTAAAAATATTAGTTACTGGCTTATTGTTCTTTATGATATTTAATCTGTTTAAAGCGATGCGCATTATGCTAAAAAATGATAAAACAGATGAAAATATGTCCAAGTACATTGGTCGTCGTGTGTTAACTTCGGTAGGCATTTTTTTGATCATTATTCTCGCTGTTGCCACCGGCCTGATTGAGCCGAATCCTAGACCATACTAAGTAGACTTTAGATTAAAAAGCAGCGCCATTGCGCTGCTTTTTGCTTTCTTTTGAACGTTATAATATATATACAAAAATAAACAGCATCACCCATACGACATCCACAAAGTGCCAGTACCAGCTGCCCGCTTGGAAGGCAAAATGTTCGTCCGGAGTAAAGTGCCCTTTTAGTACACGGAAGAACAATACAATCAGGATGATAGTTCCCAAGGTAACGTGCATCCCGTGAAATCCGGTTAATAAGAAGAAAGTATTGCCATAAATTCCCGAATCCAAGGTTAAACCTAATTCAGTGTATGCGTAGATATATTCTTCAACCTGCAAACCCAAGAAAATAACACCAAGTAAAATCGTTACACCTAACATCCAAGTAAGTTGCTTGCGCTTATTTTGTTCTAAACCGACATGTGCATAGTGCAAGGTGACCGATGAGACTAGTAAAATCAATGTATTGACCAGAGGTAAACCGAACCACCCCATTGGTGTTGTTTCAGTGCCGCCAGGCGTCTGTACTAATGGCCACATTGCTTCAAAACTCGGCCACAATACTTCATTGGTCATCGCGTTGTTTGATGCGCCACCAAGCCAAGGAATGGCAATCATGCGAGCATAAAATAGTGCGCCAAAAAACGCTGCAAAGAACATGACTTCAGAAAATATGAACCATGCCATGCCCTGTCTGTAAGATCGCCCTAGTTGAGCTGAATAGAGGCCAGACATACTTTCATCGATTTGGTTTTTGAACCAGCCAGTTACCATGACAATTAATGTAACGATACCCAGGGTAAGGATATAACCACCATAACCTTCTTTACCCTTGGTCATTTCAACCGTAAAGTTTGCCGCGCCCACTGCAATGAGAAACAGTGCAACTGCTCCAACAATCGGCCATATACTGGACTCTGGGACGTAATATTTTTCGTACTCTTGCTGTTGTGCCATTCTTATTCTCCTTTACTTTGAACCCATAGCTGCTTGTGCTTCAGCTACGCCTTGTGCCGCCTCGGTGACGTCATACAAAGTATATTGCACGGTAAATTGTTCGATATCTTTCGGTAATTGAGGATCGATATAAAACTGCATTGGCATTAATGCTTCTTCCCCGGATAAAAGGGGCTGATTATTGAAACAAAAACATTCAGTTTTATTGAGATACAAGGCAGCTGTACCTGGTGAAACAGACGGTATTGCTTGCCCGATAATATCGCGCGACGCGGGATTTCTGACATAAAACTCGACGGTATGCAGCTCACCAGGATGAACCTTGATGCGATGGGTATTGGCTTCAAATGCCCAAGGCATACCGCGCATGGTTTTGGTTATGAACTCAATAGTTACTTCGCGTTCTGTATCGATAACAGGCGCAGAATACACTGCCGCAGTTTCGTTGGTTTTGCCATTGATACCTGTTAGATCGCAAAATACATCATATAAAGGTACCAAAGCAAAACCGAAACCGAACATACCAAGAACAATGCCCACTAATTTTACCACCAAACGGGAATTTTCTTGTTCTTGTGGTGTATTTGGTGGGGTGTGTTCTTGATTCATAAATCCTGCTCCTAAACCAGTATCAATTACTTAACTACAGGTGGTGTATCAAAGGTGTGATAAGGGGCTGGTGATGGGATTTCCCACTCTAGACCCTCAGCACCATCCCAGACTTGGTCTGATACTGGTTTACCCTTGTGGCGACACGCTTTGATTAACAGAGCTAAGAATATCAACTGTGATAAACCAAATGCGAAACCGCCTACACTGATCCATTGGTTAAAGTCGGCAAACTGCAACGCGTAATCAGGAATACGACGTGGCATACCCGCCAGTCCAACAAAGTGCATAGGGAAGAACAGTAAGTTGACTGAAATCAATGAACACCAGAAGTGCCATTTTGCCAATGTGGTATCAAACATTACGCCAGTCCACTTTGGTAACCAGTAATATGCTGCAGCCATAATTGAGAACACGGCACCTGATACCAATACATAGTGGAAGTGTGCAACGACAAAGTACGTGTCGTGATACTGGAAATCAACCGGAGTGATTGCAAGCATCAAGCCAGATAAACCACCAATGGTAAATAAGACGACGAATGCAATTGCAAACAACATCGGCACTTCAAATGTCATTGAGCCACGCCACATGGTTGCCACCCAGTTAAAGACTTTGACGCCGGTTGGTACCGAGATCAACATAGTGGCAAACATAAAGAACATTTCAGCTGCCACCGGCATACCAGTAGTAAACATGTGGTGCGCCCATACGATGAACGACAGCAACGCTATAGACGCGGTCGCATACACCATTGAGGCATAACCAAATAATGGCTTGCGCGCAAACGTTGGGATAATGTGTGAGATGATACCGAACGCCGGTAAAATCATTATGTAAACTTCGGGGTGCCCGAAGAACCAGAAAATGTGCTGGAACATGACGGGGTCGCCACCACCGGCGGCATCAAAAAAGCTTGTGCCAAAGTATTTATCAGTGAGTACCATAGTCACTACACCGGCCAACACTGGCATGACCGCAATTAACAAAAACGCTGTAATGAGCCACGTCCAAACAAACATTGGCATCTTCATCCAGGTCATACCTGGTGCACGCATATTCCAGATTGTTACTACAACGTTGATGGCACCCATGATGGATGAAATACCCATAATGTGCACAGAGAACACAAACAAGGCAGTCGAATCAGTACTATAAGTGGTAGATAGCGGTGCATAAAAAGTCCAACCGAACGCTGGGCCACCACCTGGTAAAAACAGTGAACTGATCAAAATCGCAAAAGCAAATGGTAAGATCCAGAAGCTCCAATTATTCATGCGTGGCAAGGCCATATCTGGTGCACCAATCATCATTGGGATCAACCAGTTTGCCAAACCAGTAAACGCCGGCATGACCGCACCAAACACCATGATCAAGCCGTGAACCGTCGTCATCTGGTTGAAGAAGTTCGGATCAACGATTTGTAAACCAGGTTGGAACAACTCGGCACGAATGACCATCGCCATCGCACCACCCGTTAAAAACATTATAAAAGAGAACCATAAGTACAAAGTACCAATGTCTTTGTGGTTCGTGGTGAACAACCAGCGCTTTATGCCTTTAGCAGGACCATGATGATGGTCATCATGGTGCGCATCGTGCTCAAGAGTATCTGTTGCTGTGCTCATTGTGTGCTACTCCTAATTACCATTTGCTACTGCGTGGATGTCTTTGGCTTGAACCACATCCCCAGTGTTGTTACCCCATGCGTTACGCTGGTAAGTAATTACTGCTGCAATTTCAGATAAAGTTAACTGTTTAGAAAATGATTGCATGGCTGTACCTGTGACACCATTTAATAAGATATCGATGTGTTTTGGCTGGTCATTCAATGCGATGTTACTGCCTTTTATAGCAGGAAATACACCGGGAAGACCTTCACCGTTTGGCATGTGACATGCGGCGCATTTCGCCATGTAGACCTTTTGTCCGTTTTCCATTAAATCATCCAAAGACATATTCATGGCCAA
Organism: Alteromonadaceae bacterium; assembly: GCA_014872805.1. GTDB lineage: Bacteria > Pseudomonadota > Gammaproteobacteria > Enterobacterales > Alteromonadaceae > Opacimonas. The sequence goes on along the minus strand of WKFN01000003.1, from coordinate 57,370 downwards.
CAAACGTTCTTCTTCTGCTTGTGCTTGAGCGATAGATTCTAGCTTCTCATCGCGCCACATTGCATAATCATCCGGAGACTTGGCAATAACAACGATTGGCATAAAGCCGTGGTCTTTTCCGCAAAGCTCTGCACACTGTCCGCGATATACACCTGGTTCATTAACCATAGTCCAAGCTTCATTAATAAATCCTGGGTTAGCGTCTTTTTTGACAGCAAAGTCCGGTACCCACCATGAATGAATCACATCATCCGAAGTGATTAAGAAACGGACCTTTTGCCCGGTGGGAATCACGAGAGGGCGATCCACTTCTAACAGGTAGTTTTCACCTTTAGCGAACTTGTTATTGATTTGCTCACGCTGAGTGGCAAGGTTTGAAAAGTAGTTGATGCCACTGTCCATGTATTTATATTCCCACTTCCACTGCGAACCCGTTACTAATATGGTCAAGTCTGACTCAGAAGTATCTTCCATTGCAATCAAGGTTTGTGCTGCAGGGATGGCCATCAGCACTAAAATGATGAAAGGCGCAACCGTCCAGGCAATCTCCACTTTAACACTCTCATGGAAGTTCGCAGGCTTGACGCCGCGAGATTTGCGGTGACGTATGATTGAAACGAACATCACACCAAACACGATTACGGCAATGCCGACGCAGATCCAAAACATGAGCATGTGCAAATCATAGACTTGCTGGCTTATGTCGGTAACGCCTTGACGTAAATTTAAATCGCTTCGCCCCGCACTCTCTACTGTGTCTGCTAAAATAGGCACACTTGCCAGCACAGAACAGCATACGAGGAAAAATTTAGTGAGTTTTTTCACTCAACACCTCCGCCGATTTTAAGATAAAATTTAAGTTTGTAAATAATAAGAATGGACTTGTAAACTTAAAACCTTTCTTTTGTTAAGTCTATGTTAAATGATGTTTACATGTTGAGCAATATGTTTATTTGAATTAAATTTGAAAAATGATCCTTTTTTGTAAAACTTCCATCAAAAATTAAAAAAAAACCGCAAAACATCATATTTTGCGGTTTGATATTGATCTATAAAGGTATTTAAAATATCACATCCAGTCGGCTGAACGAATGACTCCTACTGCAATGCCTTCAATATTGAACGCTTGTTCAGCTAAATCGACGACAATCGGCTTAAAATCTTCGTTTTCTGCGTGTAAATAAACATATTGTCCGGATTTCTCAAGTCGTTTAACTGTCACATCATCTTCAACCCTTGCCACAACAACTTGCCCATTGTGTACATCCTGGGTCTTGTGTACCGCTAAAAGATCGCCATCTAGTATACCAATGTCTTTCATACTCATTCCGCTGACCCGTAACAAGAAATCCGCGTTGGGTCGGAAAAGATTAGGATCGACTTGATAGTGGGACTCGACATGTTCTTGCGCCAGTAAAGGTTCGCCTGCCGCAACACGTCCTATCAACGGCAAACCGCACTCTTCTGGTTCGTCTTCCAATGGCACATTCAGTTTGATCCCTCGTGAGGTACCTGACAAAATCTCAATAAATCCTTTCTTGGCGAGCGCTTTGACGTGTTCTTCAGCTGCATTAGGTGACTTAAACCCCAACTGCCTCGCAATCTCAGCACGTGTGGGAGGCATTCCGGTTTCAAGAATGGATTGCTTTATCAGATCCAAAATCTCTTGCTGGCGTGGCGTAATCGGTCTCATCAGTCACCTGTTCATTAATACAGTTACTGGTAGTATATCCAGTACATTTCAAAATGCAACCTTCTAAGAGACTCATTGCTAGATATGAACGTTGACCTTGCGTATAATTCTTGCAAATTTAGATATAGGAACCGATTTATGCGCTGGTGGCGTAAACTCTTTGCTTTTTTACTGTATTGGCCAATGCGAGTTCTGGTTAAAGCTCATACCATTCCTGCTCAAGTCCAAGATGAGCTGCATATCGATTCCGAAAAACCGGTTATCTATTTACTACACACTCGGTCCGTAGCCGATTTACTTGCACTTGCTTTTTCTGCACGCAAAGTTGGCTTACCAAGCCCTTTAGCAAGTCAAATATTACCGGGGACTGACATTAAGTGCCCTAGAGCATTGTTCCTTCATACCACGATGCCTGTGTTTGGCAAAAGGCCGCGTAAAACGGATATAGAAAGTCAATTTACTGAGCTATTTAATATCCACCGGAAGCATCCTGACATGGATGTTCAATTTGTCCCAGCCTATGTTACTTGGGGCCGTGCGCCAGAAAAAAGCAAGCCAAATTTTAGCGATCTCGTCGTCGATGTTGCCTCACCGAGCTGGTTACGCAAACTATTTATCGTGATGTTTTTGGGACGTGATAACTTCGTGTCCTACTCTAGAGCCGTCTCTTCCAAATTCATGTCCGACCAACATGGTTCAGATGAGCACATCGCCAAAAAGTTATTACGAGTAGCCGCCACCCACTTCCAGCGCAAACGACAAGGACTAACTGGTCCCACGTTACTCGAGCGACAAACCTTACACACTGCTGTTGTGGGTGCTAAAGCAGTAAAACTTGCGATGCGCGAAGAAGTGCGAAGCAAAAACATCACGCCAATGAAAGCCAAGCAACTTGCCCATGGTTATTTAGATGAAATCGCCGGAGATTATCGCGAAGGCTTAGTGCGTTTTGCAGACCGGATTCTGACTCCAATATGGAACAAGATCTACAATGGGATCAGCGTCAACAACGCGGCCACGGTGCGTGAGCTCGCCCGCAATGGCCATGAAATTGTTTATGTACCCTGTCACCGTTCGCACATGGATTATCTACTGCTCACCTATGTCATCTATCATGAAGGCTTGGTCACCCCCCATATTGCGGCAGGTATCAATCTTAATTTTTGGCCTGCAGGACCGATTTTCCGCAAAGCGGGCGCATTTTTTTTACGTCGTAGTTTTGCGGGCAACAAACTGTACACAGCCGTGTTCAGAGAATACCTAGAACTGCTCTTTAACAAAGGTTACTCCGTCAAATATTATCCGGAAGGCGGTCGCTCACGCACGGGACGTTTGCTTCCTCCCAAAACCGGTATGCTGGCCATGACGTTGCAAGCGATGCAAAAAGGTATTCAGCGCCCTGTGAGTATTGTGCCGGTTTACATTGGCTATGAAAACGTCATGGAAGTGGGCAGTTATATGAAGGAGCTTCGCGGCAAGGCCAAAAAGAAAGAATCTCCGCTTCAAGTACTGTCTGCAATCAAAAAGCTCCGGAACTATGGTCACGGCTATTTGAATTTTGGTGAGCCCATTTTGTTGAACCAATTCCTCGATGAACACGCTCCAGAATGGTCTTTACCGAACGACGAAACAGACAAAAAACCAAGCTGGTTATCACCCGCCGTCAATCGCCTTGCCGATGATGTCATGTTAGAAATTAATAAGTCAGCGGCAATGAATGGCATGGCATTAACGTCATTGTGCTTGCTTGCTTCTAAAACCTACAAAATGAGTGAAAACGAGTTGCGTCAAGCCATTGCAGATTATCTTGATTTGTTTAGAGCTGTGCCGTTTTCAACCACTGCAACGATCCCAGATGTTGACGCGGACACATTGTTGCAAAGCACATTGTCCCTCAAACGTTTTGCAGTAGACAAAGACGATTTTGGCAAAATGATCGCTCCATTGCCTGATAAAGTGGCCGCGCTGACTTATTATCGCAATAATATCATTCACCTTTTTGCGTTACCCAGTCTTATTATGGCGTTGGTCTTCAGCGGATCCGCGACCAGCAAAAGCGCAATCAAACAAACGGTACAAACTGTGTATCCGCTTTTGCAAAAAGAGTTCTTTATTTATCTTGAACTCAAGGACGCTTTAGCCATGACCGAGCGCTTTATTGAACAATTTATTGCGCAAGGGTTATTACTGGAAGGCAAGCAACTGACCGCACCAAGTGCTTCAAGCTCTGCTTTCCATTCAGCATGGTTACTCTCTCGCGTGATGCAAGATACTTTTCAGCGCTATGCCATCGTCTTGCATGTGTTAAGCATTCACAAGCAGATCTCACGTAGTGCCCTGGAAAAAGATGCCCGTAAAATCGCCGAGCGGTTATCGGAGCTATTTGGGGTAAGTTCACCGGAGTTTTCGGACAAAAATGTCTTTGCTACGTTGATCAACGGATTGCGTGAAAATGAATTGGTAACTACAAATGAGCAAGGCTCCTTGATGCTGAATGAAGCTTCAGAAAACCTGCAAAAATTGGTGGATAAGTTGGTGTGGCCAGAGGTGGTGCAGCATCTAGAAAAGCTGGATTAAAACTTAATAACTGGCTTTGCGGTCGCTTTTATACAAGCGCCATGCGAAGCCAGCGCCGAAGCTGTAACTGATATTCTTTTCAAATAATGGACTATCGCGATTCGCCGCACCCTCATTAAAATTAATGATGCCACCAACAAATCCTCTAAGGTTATCCGTTAATTCCAAGGATAACCCCACGGTAAACTTTGACCCTAAATAACCAGAATCTGACTCGTAAAGCGTTCTTTGTTCAGTGACGAACTGAGGTTCTACATCATAAAAAACACTATGCACCCCCTGTGTTGCAAATGTTGCCCCAAGTCGTACGGTCAATGCGGAGTGAGAGAACCAGCGTCCACGCTGCTGCCAGACCAATTCGGGCTCAAAAACATAGCCGTGATGTTGTAGCTTAGAAAAATCAGTGCTTGAAACTGCACGTGCTTGCAAAATAGCTTTCAGACGTCCTACGCCTCCGCCCTTGTATTGCTTATCTACCACTAGATAAGTTGCTTGTGGACCGACTTCAAAAAACAAATCTAAATCAGGCATACCCTCTCTGATCGATTGATCATCACTATCCGATGGAAAGGCAAGACCTAAAGACACATCAAATTGCCAGTCATTCGACTCTTTCACGACAGCTTGTGCTTGCCCGTCACCAAAGCGAAAAGTATCTCCACGATATATGACATAAGGTAACATCAGAGCAACGAGATCAGTCTCAGAGGAAGCCGGATAATCAGGAGAAACACCCGCGCCAACAGCCAAACCCCATTCCCATAACGGCAGCGCTTCATCAGGATTTTCAAAGCCGGTCAGATCTCGGGCGACATTTTTTTCATCACTCAAAGTAAAGACTGAGAACAACAAACAGAATAAATAAACGAAAATTTTCATGGTGTGAGTCAGAAGTAGAACTAATGACTCACCTTAACAACGTTGAGTGACATTCTTATGAAGCATTACGCGAATGTTTCAGCATGCAGCGCTATCTGGCCAAAAAGCAACGATACGCCGGATCAGCAGTATGCTCTTGATACGCAAACCCAAGCTCGGCTAAATGCGATTCAAATTCTTGTGAAGCATCATCTGGTAGATTAAAGCCAACCAAGACCAAGCCATCGGCCGCCCCGTGGTTGCGATAATGGAACATGGTAATGTCCCAACGCGCGCCAAGCGTATTGAGGAATTGTAATAATGCACCGGGATGCTCGGGAAACTCAAAGCCGAACACTCGCTCATTAATGGCGATTGGGGGCTTGCCGCCGACCATGTGACGCACATGTAATTTGGCTAATTCGTTGTTAGACAAGTCCATCCATTGATAGCCTTGCCCCGTCAATTTGGTCGTGATGGCCTGATACTCTGCCATGCCACCTTTGAGCTTAATCCCAACAAAGACATGTGCCTTGTCCGCACTAGCAAATCGGTAGTTAAACTCAGTAATCAGTATAGAGCCCAAGGTTTCACAAAACGCCTTAAATGCCCCGGTTTCTTCTTTGAGTTCAACGGCTAAGACGGCTTCTTTGCCTTCCCCTAACTCACAGCGTTCTGAGACATAGCGCAACGTGTGAAAATTGATATTCGCACCACACAAAATACCTGCGACATTTTTACCATGATTGTCACTTGCGTATTTACGGATTGCCGCAACCGACATCGCACCAGCAGGCTCGGCAATGACGCGAGTATCATCAAAAATATCTTTAATGGCGGTGCAGATTTCGTCATTGGTGACTGTGACCACATCGTCCAAATACGCTTGGCACAAACGAAAGGTCTCGGTGCCGATGGTTTTGACCGCTACACCATCAGCAAAAATACCCACACTGGGTAAAGTCACTGGTTGACCGGCATCAAGCGCCGCTTTTAGGCACGCTGATTCATCGACCTCTACACCGATGACTTTGATAGCTGGATTGAGTTCTTTGAGATAAACGGCCATGCCAGCAGCTAAACCACCACCACCGACCGCAATGTACACCACCTCTAAATCAGGGCATTGTTCAAGTAACTCGCGCGCGACAGTGCCTTGTCCGGCGATGACATCTGGGTCATCAAACGGAGGGATCAACGTCATTCCAAGCTCAGAAGCTAACGCTTTGGCTCTATGGGATGCGGCATCAAAACTCGTTCCGTGCTGGACAATCGTGACATACTCTCCACCAAAGTTTCGCACCGCCTCGACCTTAATGTCTGGGGTTGTCTCCGGCATCACAATGGTGGCTTTAATTTCCTTGCGCTTGGCGGCATACGCCACACCTTGTGCGTGATTACCAGCAGAAGCTGCGATCACCCCAGCATCCAGCTGCGCTTGTGAAAGTTGAGCGATGCGATTGTAAGCGCCGCGAAGTTTAAAAGATTTTACCGGTTGCTGATCTTCACGCTTCAGAAATACCTGCTGTTGTAGGGTTTCTGATAAACGTGTCATCTGCATACAATCAGATTGCACCGCCGCCTCATAGACAGGGGCTAATAAAATCTTTTTTAAATACTCGTTTGCGCTTACTGTCATGTTAGATATCTTCTATCTTACTTGGATCGCGGACCGCACCTTGGTCAGCACTGGTTGCCAACATCGCGAAAGTACGCAATGCCAATGATACTTTACGGTCGCGATTTAACGGTTTATACGGTCGCTCACGCGCTTCCATCGCTGTGCGACGCGCATCCATTTCGGCATCGGATAACACAACATTTAAGGTGCGGTTAGGAATATCGATTTCGATCGTATCGCCGTTTTCGACCAATGCCAAGCCACCACCAGAGGCGGCTTCTGGAGAACAATGGCCAATAGAAAGGCCAGAGGTACCACCGGAGAAACGACCATCTGTGATCAGCGCACATTCTTTGCCAAGGCCTTTGGATTTGAGATAAGAGGTTGGGTAGAGCATTTCTTGCATACCTGGACCTCCTTTGGGGCCTTCATAGCGAATGACTACAACATCTCCTGATTTGACCTCATCATTGAGAATACCTGCAACGGCATCGTCTTGATCTTCATAGACACGCGCTGGTCCGGTAAATTTCCAAATAGACTCATCCACACCTGCGGTTTTAACAATACAGCCGCGCTCAGCAAGATTGCCAAACAACACCGCCAAACCACCTTCTTGTGAATAAGCGTGTTCCACTGAGCGAATACAACCATTTTCACGGTCAGTATCAGCTTCATCCCAGCGGCAATCTTGACTAAATGCCTTAGTGGTGCGGATTCCAGCTGGCCCGGCTCGGTAAAATTTGTCCGCATCTGGATTATCCACAGTGATATCCATAGAGGCGATGACTTCAGCCATCGGCTTGCCCAGTACGTGGTGCGCTTCGCCGTGCAATAAACCGGCTTTGTGTAATTCGTTCAAAATCGCCATTACGCCACCGGCACGGTGTACGTCTTCCATGTGGTACTTAGGTGTGGCTGGCGCGACTTTTGATAGATGCGGTACTTTGCGTGACAAACGGTCGATATCATCCATCGTAAACGGTACTTCACCCTCAATGGCCGCTGCCAATAAATGCAAGATCGTATTAGTTGAACCTCCCATGGCAATGTCTAAGCTCATGGCATTTTCAAACGCATTAAAATTGGCAATATTGCGTGGCAGTGCCGTTTCATCGTCATCACCATACCAACGCTGGCATAACTTAACAATTTCTTTACCGGCTTGGATAAAGAGCTGCTCGCGATCGGCGTGAGTGGCAAGCATCGAACCATTACCTGGCAAAGACAAACCTAACGCTTCGGTCAAACAGTTCATCGAGTTTGCCGTGAACATGCCTGAGCAAGAACCACAAGTCGGACACGCTGAGCGTTCGATTTCTTCTGAATCGGCATCGGATACTTTAGCATCTGCTGCGGCCACCATGGCATCGACTAAGTCCAGCTTGATGATTTGATCAGAAAGCTTAGTTTTCCCAGCTTCCATTGGACCACCTGATACGAAGATTACAGGAATATTTAAGCGCATGGCTGCCATGAGCATTCCCGGTGTAATTTTGTCGCAGTTAGAAATACAGACCAAGGCATCGGCACAATGCGCATTACACATATATTCCACCGCGTCGGCAATGACTTCACGTGATGGTAACGAGTACAACATACCAGCATGGCCCATGGCAATGCCATCATCCACTGCAATTGTGTTGAACTCTTTGGCCACACCACCGGCTTCTTCAATGCTACGGACGACCAATTGTCCCAGATCTTTTAGGTGCACATGCCCAGGTACAAATTGAGTAAAGGAATTCGCAACCGCTATGATGGGTTTTCCAAAATCCCCATCTTTCATTCCTGTGGCGCGCCATAATGCACGGGCACCGGCCATATTGCGACCCTGTGTGGTCGTTGCTGAACGTAGTTTAGGCATTGCTATTACTCTTTTTAAATTTATTTATAAACTGGAGTTAACCAATTCCACTTGTCTTCGGTGGTACCGTTAAACAAGCCGAAAAACATATCTTGCACTTCTTTCGTGATTGGACCGCGTCCACCGTTACCGACTGCAATGCCATCCACACTGCGCACCGGCGTGACTTCAGCTGCGGTGCCACACATAAAGATTTCATCTGCAAGGTACATAGATTCACGCGGAATATTTTCTTCGCGAATTTCATAGCCTAATTCTTTGAGAAGCGTCATACAGGTATCGCGAGTGATACCTGGTAAAATCGCAGCTGTTTTTGGCGTTGTCATTACCACTTTATCACGAATCACAAAGATGTTTTCACCAGCACCTTCGGAGACGTAGCCATTGACATCTAATGCAATGCCTTCGCCATATCCATGACGTCGCGCTTCCATTGAAATCAATTGCGATGATAGGTAGTTACCACCGGCTTTTGCACCGGTAGGAAGGGTATTGGCAGCCAACCGGCTCCACGATGAAATACCTGCATCAACACCAGACCTTAACGCTTCCTCACCCAAATACGCACCCCATTCAAAGGCGGCGATGCTTAGCTCAGTTTCTTGACCAAATGGCACCTGTATTCCCATACCTAAATCACCGTAAAAAGCGATTGGACGAATGTAGGCCGATTTGAGCTCGTTGGCGCGGATGATATCCATTGTCGCTTGATTGACTTGGTCGAGCGTGTAAGGGATGGTCATGCGATATATTTTGGCAGAATCGAATAAACGACGGTTGTGATCATTTAAGCGAAATACACAGGTACCTTGATCCGGCGTATTGTATGCGCGAATACCTTCAAATACTGATGAACCGTAGTGAATTGCATGGGTCATGACATGCACAGTCGCATCTCGCCATGGCATGATTTCACCGTTAAACCAAATTTTTTCTGCTGGGGTTTTAGCCATTTTCTGTTTCCTATAGAGGGCTAAGCAACCTTGCTCACGCCCAAAAATTGTTCAATACGCGCCCATAATACACTGGAAAATCGCGATTCGATAGCACTAAGAAAGATAACTGATCTCTTGAGCAGAAATGGTAAAAAGTTAGATTGTCGTCACTGAAAGAGCGAAGTGCTCTATGTATAGTTAGCCTCAAGCTTGAGCAAAAAGCAAATGTTTTTTGGTCTAACACCTCTATTCTCTGACCCAAAGTCCTGATTTTGTAAAACTGGCCATCACAAACATGCTTGAGCATTACAATCTCTGTATACCGTTTGTATGGAGAATTAAAATGAGTATGGCGACTTTGCACACCAGCACCGTCATTGGTTTTACCGCGCATGATGTCACTGTAGAGATTCACATCACCAAAGGGTTACCACAATTTCAGATAGTAGGATTAGCCAGTGGTTCACATCTGCACGTAAAAGAACGGGTGCGCAGTGCCATCATCCACTCTGGTTATACTTTCCCAGCCAAAAGAGTCACCGTAAACCTTTCCCCTGCCGACTTGCCTAAGTTTGGCGCTCGATTTGATTTGCCAATTGCGCTTGGAATACTCATTGCCGCAGGCGAAATCATTGCAGAGCAATTACATGATTATGTGTTTTTAGGTGAACTTGCCTTATCAGGTGAATTGAGGGCGGTCAGTGGTATTTTGCCAGGCATCAAACAAGCGATTAATACTGGAAAAAAAGTGATTTTTTCGTTTCATCAGGCCAATGAGGTTGCGCCTTTTTATCCGGAATTGTGTTTTCCGGCTAAGACATTAAAGGAGGTAGTCGGTCATTTGAACGCATCTACTTCATCTAAAGCAAACGCTAGGTTGAATAGCGTAGCACCGGTTCAGCCTAAGCACCATACCCGTCAGTTTATCGATTCACAATGGGATTTGATTCTGGGTCAGTATGGCGCAAAACGTGCGCTGTTAATCGCGGCAACCGGTGGCCATAATATATTGTTATATGGCCCTCCGGGTGCGGGCAAAACCATGCTAGCTTGTGAACTAGTTAATTTGCTGCCCGATCTGCCTAAAAATGCTTTTTTTGAAACGTTAACTTTGCACTCGTTAGCCAATCGCCCAATGCCTAATTCAAACAGGCCGCCGCTGCAGCGCCCTCATCATAGTGTGACCAAAATAGGACTACTTGGTGGTGGCAATCGAGCCCAACCCGGATCCATAAGCCTTGCGCATAATGGTGTGCTGCTGTTAGATGAGTTAACTGAGTTTGCCAAACCCCTGTTAGACCAACTTCGCGAACCGCTACAAGAAGGTGAGATCAGATTACATCGGGCTCATTACGCGCTCAGTCTGCCTTGTGATTTTCAACTCATCGCTACGCTTAACCCAAGTCCAACTGGGTCTGTAGAAAATAACAGGAGTAGTGTGGATGCGACAATACGATACTTGAATCGTTTATCTGACCCTTTGCTAGAACGCATTGATATGCAATGTGAAGTCCCTAAAACTCGACCAAACCTATCACCAAACAAAGCTAATGAACCGAGTATTAAAGAGTTGGCACAACTTGTGAAAACGCAACAGCTAAAACAAATACAGCGTCAAGGATGCCTCAACAGTCAATTGACACCCGCTCAGATCAAGTGCCTTCAACTTTGTGCTGATACGCAAAGTCTGTTAGAACAGGCCCATCAACAATATCAGCTATCCGCACGCATGATCAGCAGGCTGATTTTGCTTGCACGCAGCATCGCCGATCTCGACCATGCGGTTGAAATAAAGCCCAAACACATTGCTGAAGCATTACAGTACCGCAGTTTCGACCGGTTATGCCAACAATTAATTACCCAGTAGAATAGTTAACCGCTAGTTAGCTCCATCAGCGCGCTGATTTTGGGTTCAAAGGCACGACTTGCCAGACAGCATAAACCCAAACGGTAAGCTTCAATGTCCGGCACAGTGATTTGATATAAGCGATTAGAGTGACGCACATAATCGAGAATAATTTTGGGAACAAAACCCACACCAACGCCTAAATTGACCATACTAACAATGGCCTCATTGCCTCCAACGGTTGCATAGATGCGTGGACGAATATTATGCTCGGCGAACCAGTGATGCACGATTCGACGAGATGGACCCGATTCAGGCATAATGACAGGCTGCTGGGTCCAATCGACATCCTTTATACGCTGAATCTTAGAAGATTTTGGCGCGATCAACACCAAAGGTACGTCGTCCAGATGTTGAAACTTCACTTCTTCTGGCCACTTTGGGTAATGAATACACACTGCCGCATCAGTGGTTTTTTGTTGTACTCTTTGCACAGCTTCTGCAGGGTCTCCAGTGAGCAATTTCAATTCCACACTAGGATGCAAAGAGCGGTATTTATCAAGTAAACCTGGTAAATGCGATTGCGATGCCGTCACCGAACAATACAGGCTTAACTCCCCTCTCAACTGCGTTTGGTTCGATTGTAATTGGCTATTTACGCGATCCCATTCGGCCAAAGTATTACTGGCAAAGACTAAAAAGATCTCCCCCGCATGAGTTAAACTGACTGAACGGTTGTTGCGCTCAAACAAAGTCACTTGGGTTTCTTGTTCTAGCCGAGTAATAGCGCGACTTAACGTCGATGGGGTAATAAACATGGCTTGTGCGGTCTTGCCAAAATGTAATGACTGCGCCAAATGATGGAAAAGTTGCAAGCTGCGAATGTCCATAAACCCTCTTGGATAAATTGAAAAGACTAGCTGTTGCACTTTACGCAACACTAGGTTGCAAATATATCATTTTATCCAACAAAAAACATCGGCTAAGATACACCCAAATCGTCACTGATTGAAATTGAAATGGTAAATATCCGCGCTGCGGATAAATTTTTGGAATCGGAAAGTAGAAGCATGGCTAATTATTTTAATACCTTACCTTTACGCGTACAGCTTGACCAACTCGGTCGTTGTCGTTTTATGGACCGCAGTGAATTCGCTGATGGTTGTGATTTTTTGAAAGGTAAAAAGATTGTCATCGTCGGTTGTGGTGCACAAGGTTTGAACCAAGGTTTGAACATGCGTGACTCAGGTTTAGACGTCTCTTATGCTTTACGCCAAGCCGCTATCGACGAAAAACGTGACTCTTATGTTCGCGCAACTGAGAATGGTTTTACAGTCGGTACGTACCAAGAACTTATTCCAACTGCGGACCTAGTCTATAACCTTACCCCAGATAAGCAGCATTCTGCAGTGGTTGAAGCGGTTATGCCATTAATGCAACAGGGCTCAACCTTAGGCTACTCACACGGTTTTAATATCGTGGAAGAAGGCCAGCAAATCCGCTCTGATATCACAGTTGTCATGTGTGCACCAAAGTGTCCTGGTACCGAAGTACGCGAAGAATATAAGCGCGGTTTTGGTGTACCTACTCTTATCGCTGTTCACCCAGAAAACGACCCAGAAAACAAAGGCTGGGCCATAGCTAAAGCACTCGCCTCAGCAACTGGTGGTGACCGCGCAGGTGTCCTAGAGTCTTCATTTGTCGCAGAAGTCAAATCTGATCTGATGGGCGAACAAACTATTCTTTGCGGTATGCAACAAGCTGTTGCCGTATTAGGCTACGAAAAAATGGTTGCAGATGGTGTAGACCCAGCCTATGCCGGAGCGTTATTGCAATACGGCCTGGAAGCCATCACTGAAGCATTGAAGATCGGTGGTGTGACCAACATGATGGACCGTTTGTCTAACCCAGCCAAGATCAAAGCATATGATCTATCTGAAGAATTGAAAGTCATTCTACGTCCATTATTTGAAAAACACCAAGACGATATCATCGGTGGTGAATTCTCAAAAACCATGATGGAAGATTGGGCCAACGGCGATGCCAACTTACTTAAGTGGCGTTCTGAAACAGGTGAAACTGCATTTGAAAATGCACCAGAGTTCACCGGCAAGATCGATGATCAAGAATTTTTCGACAAGGGTATTTTCATTGTTGCTTGCATCAAAGCAGGTGTTGAATTGGCCTTTGACGTAATGGTTGAAGCAGGTATTTTACCTGAATCAGCTTACTATGAGTCGCTTCATGAAACGCCACTTATCTCTAACACCATCGCACGTAAGCGCTTGTATGAGATGAACGTCGTTATCTCAGATACGGCTGAATACGGTAACTATTTATTTGCTAACGCTGCCATCCCATTATTGGCAGAGAAAGTTATGCCGACCTTGAGCGCTGAACTACTTGGTGCAGGTCTAAGTGATACATCTAACGCAGTGGATAACATGCGTTTAGTGGAAGTGAATCGCGCCATCCGTGAAACGGGTGTTGAATTCATCGGTGAAGAGCTTCGTGGTTACATGAGTGACATGAAAGCGATCATCTAAGAAGGTAACAGTTCTGTCGTTAGGTGCTTTTTTATAAAGCCCTCTTTGCCCGGCCAATTTGGCCGGGTTTTTTATGTGTATCACCTGGCAAATCTCATATTATCAACTGCATTTTCTTTGTCGTATGCCACATGATTACTTATGCTAAGTGTAGATCCTTCAGCTAAATTAATTTCGCGCATATTTGAACAAGGTCATTGTCAAAATACAACAACTCACAAAGCCAATCCCAATAGGGATCAATGTATCCACCAGGAAAGCATCCACTACCAAAGCAATTAACACGGCTACTACACTACTTATTGCGCCCAACAACGCTGCGCCTAGGCCAGCTACTTCGCCCAATGGCTCCATTGCCAAAGAATTGATATTCCCAAATAAGATCCCGACAAAGAAAAAGTTTACAAATAGCAAACCAATAGTGACGGCCAAAGGTGCTAGACCTTGATAAAGTATTTGTGCAATGACAAACATCACACTCAGTAATAAGTGTCCCCTCAAAGCTAACTGACATAAACGCACCATCCCCAAACGTTCAACCAAATGGGCATTCACCAAAGACGCACATCCGATTGAGAATGCCAATGCTGCAAAAATATAGGCAAACCAATCACCCACATCATAAAAGCCAACAAAAATTGTCTGGGTCGCACCTAAATACCCCAAAAACCCACCAAAAACTAAGCCAATTCCCAGCATATAAGGCCAGACTTCACGATGTGTAAGGATAAATCGACTCGCAATGAAGAACTCAGACCAAGTGAATTTGCGACGATCTGCTTTGACCAGGGTTTCCGGTTGACGTAGAGCCAACCACAGTACGGATAGAATCACCATGACAAAGAAAAACGCAAAAATATAATGCCAGGTAAAATAGCGCAAAATAGCCTGTCCAATAATGGGTGCCATCATTGGCACCATAATGAACACCACCATGATAAAACTCATCACCCGCGCCATGCGATCGCCAACGTAAATATCTCGGATCATTGCCATCGTCGCGATTCTTGGACCACTGACGCCAAAGGCTTGAATCAACCGCCCAAGCAACATCACTTCCATGGTCGTTGCCGCCATACAAATTAAGGTGCCAAGACAAAAAATCAAAGATCCTAAATATACCCCAAAGCGCCTTCCAAAACTGTCACAGATTGGCCCAAACACGAGCTGACCAAAAGCCATACCAAAGAAGAATAACGTGATGATCATATGGGTATGCTGCATACTCGGACTGTTTAGATCATCGCCAATCATGCTCAAGGCTGGCAGCATGGTATCAATGCTCAGCGCCACCAATGAGGTCAACAACGCCATTAAGGTGACAAATTCAGGAAGGCTAAGGGTGGCTTGTGCGTGTGCCGATTTATCATTATGTGGCTGGGTCATACGTTCGCCTCAACAGATATCTCCTGCGTATTTTTTTTGCTCAAGGCTAAATAATTACCCAAGCCAATACAAGCAACGCCAACTATGGCCAGCAAGGACCACTGATATCCTTCCATCACAGTTGCGATTAAGAGAGCTATCACAGGATACACTAAGACAACATAGGCAGCTTTATCAGAGCCCAGGCGTTGCACTAAAAGCATATAACAGCCAAAAGCAATAACAGAGCCGAAGAGAGAGAGATAGGCCAGCGCCGCATAAAATTCGACCTCTTCTGGCCACTGCCAAGATATCCCAAATAATTTCAAGCCAAGCAAAATCACCACACTTCCATAAAACATGGAGTAACAGTTAAACGCCACCACCGAGACATCATCGAGTAAATGCTCTGAAATGATATTGCCAATACTCGCCGAAGAAAATGAACACAACGCCCATATCAGCCCTAACTTCAAACTTTCACTCGAATTTAACTGACGTAATTCAGGATAAAAAATCGAGCAGATCCCAACGAATCCCAACGTTGCACCTATGACCACTTCGCGGCGAATCGGTTTGCGCAGAAATACGCGTCGTAAGATCACATTAAAATAAATGACGGACGTGCTTAACACCGCCAAAAAGGCACCCATAATATGTTGTTGTGCAACATACAAAAATGAGTAATCCAGGGTGTATAAAAATAATCCGGCAAGACACATCGTCAGATGTTGTGTAATGCGAAAGCGCATGGGTAGCCGACGCCACCAAATAAATAGAGCTAACACGAATGAAGCAAATAAAAAGCGAAAGGCAACTGCATAAGATGGGTTGCCATAGTCAATTTGGAAATTAATCGCATGCCACGTTGAGCCCCAAATCAGAGCACAGACAATAAAGTAAAAAAAGGACGACATTTAACCCCGTATATGCCCATCCCCTGTCACGACAAATTTTTCTGTCGTCAGGGACGCAGCGCCCATCGGTCCATACGCATGCAATTTGGAAGTGGAAATTCCGATTTCTGCTCCTAAGCCCAGCTCACCGCCGTCAGAAAAACGCGAAGACGCATTGACCATGACCACAGCAGAATGTATTTGTTGTAAAAACGCCTGCTGACGCTCACTATTTTCGCTGACAATGACTTCTGTATGACCTGAATTGTATCTTTGGATATGCTCAATGCCTTGCGCAAAATCGTCTACCACACGCACGGCTATTTCCATAGCGAGGTATTCCGCTTCCCAGTCAGCATCGGATGCCGGAACGACATCCAGTTCCAAGTTGGCAAAATGAGGCAAGCTTTTTGCACAAGCATGCACTTTTACAGCGTGTTTAGCGAACATATTAGCCACTTTCGGTAACAAGGACTCAGCTTGTGCCGAGTGAATCAATACGGTTTCTAAGGCATTACAGACGCTGGTTCTTTGCGTTTTACCATTTTCGAGTAAGCGAAGGGCTTTGTCGGCATCGGCAAACTCATCAATATACAGATGACAAACGCCTTTAAAATGCTGAATGACTGGAATTTGGCTGTGCTTTGAAACAAAACGAATAAGACCTTCACCGCCCCGCGGAATAATTAAGTCAATATCGTCCGATAAGGTCAGCATTGTATTGAGAATTTCGCGATCTGGATTAGGGATAACAGTGACGGCTGCAGTATCTATTTCGTGTAACTCGAACGCATCGTGTAAACACCTCGCCAAGGCCATATTGGAATGTAACGCTTCTTTGCCGCCACGCAAGATGACGGCATTACCAGCTTTAAAACACAGTGCCGCCGCGTCGATAGTAACATTTGGGCGCGATTCGTAAATCATGCCGATGACACCCAAGGGAATTTTCATTTTTTGTACGCGGATTCCACTTGGCATAGTTTGCGGGGCGCTCATTTGACCAACCACTTCAGGTTGGTTGGCAATATCCACTACCGCTTGTGCTATCGTCTTGATACGCTGCTCATCGAGCATCAGACGATCCTGCATTGCCCTGTCCATACCACTAGCCAATGCCTGCGCCAAATCTTCTCGATTGGCAGTGATAATGGCTTTGGTATTATTCAGTAACGTCTCTGCAACCGTTAACAGGACGTTCGTTTTTTGTTCTGAACTCAATTGGGCAACTTGTCTCGCCGCGTGTTTTGCCTTTTTTGCAGACTGTTCAATCGAAAATGACATCTTACCCTTCCTTATCTATTCTCACTAGGTTATCACGATGGATGACCTCTTCGCTAATTCGATAACCTAGTTTTTCTTTGGTTTGCTCGCTATTGAGTCCTAAACAAAGGCTCATTTCGGTATGCGCATACTGACTCAACCCTTTGGCGACCGGGACTTCATTATAATACACCGTGACAGCATCACCGGCGACAAAAGCACCTTGTACTTTCGTCACCCCAATAGGCAGTAATGACGCACCTCGTTCCAGCAATGCCGAAGCGGCACCTTTATCAATATGCAATTCGCCTTTGCTACGCAAAGTATGCTTAAGCCAATGACTTCGCGCATTTTGCAAACTTGCTTGAGGGATAAATAGGGTGCCTGGATTATTATTTTCAGCCAGAGCAGTAAAGACTTCACTTTTACGGCCATTGACGATAAGAGTTTGAATACCCGCTTGCGCACATCGCTTCGCCGCCTGTAACTTGGTTTGCATGCCCCCTGTCCCAACACTTGTGCCAGCACCAGAAGCCATTTTTTCTATCTGCGGGGTAATCTCTGGAATCACAGTGAGTAATCGAGCGTTTGCATCAGTTCGAGGATTGGCCGTGTATAACCCATCGATATCTGTGCAAATGATACAGGTATCCGCGCCCGCAACCAAGGCCGTGTAGGCGGCTAGATTGTCATTGTCGCCGACTTTGAGCTCGTTGATCGCCACCGAGTCATTTTCGTTGACAATGGGAATTGCACCGTGCTTAAGCAACTCCCGTAAGGTATTTTGAATATTGACGTACCGCTCACGATCATACAAATCGTCCATAGTAAGCAAGATTTGTGCACAAGGCGCATCAAAAAAACGCGCCCAATTACTCATCATTTGGGTTTGACCGATGGCGGCCATGGCTTGCTTTTCTGCAATACTCGGGGTGTGATTCACCGGAATACTGGCACGACCGGCCGCGACACTGCCAGAGGAAACAATGATGACTTCTTTGCCTTGTGCCCGAGCGTTAGAAATGAACCCGGCTATGGCTAATAAATACTGCGCTGAACAACCATGCTCAGGCCCATCTGGGGCAATTAACGAACTGCCGACTTTGACCACTGCACGTTGCCATGAAAATGCTTGCATAAATGATGAAAATACGTGTTTTGCTGTGTATACAGAATACTGTATTTTGCCTGGCAAACCAACACTTATGCGCTTTATTTACTAGGCAACGAACCACCTAAATTGAACAGAAAATGACGGGGTTTGTGAGAGAGCAAGAATTTCGTTAAAATATTTCCACTATTTTTAAGAGAAATAACTATGCAAAGACTGATTTTGAGCGTACTACTGTGTTGTTCGGTAGTCGCGCACGCAACTGTAGTTAAACAAACCAAAGGGGATTTTGAAGACAAATTCCGTCAACTTGATGAGATTTTACCCACTCCTAATGTCTATCGTAATGCTGCAGGTGAGCCGGGGCATGAATATTGGCAACAACAGGTCGACTATGCCATCGCTGCGCGTTTACTTGAAGATAAACGTCGCATCGAAGCGACTCAAGATATTGTCTATCACAACAACTCTCCAGATACATTGAAGTATTTGTGGGTGCAGCTGGATCAAAACCGCTTTAAACCCGAATCATTGGCCAACCTGACCACAACTTTTGGGGGCATTGGTACACGAGGTCCTGCTACGCAAGCCGCCACCGATTCAGCACCTGCCAAAATATCTCTGGACATGTTGCGTCGTGAGCAATTTTTGGCCGATGTCGAAGTGGGTTATGACATTTCTCGCGTCGTCGATGGTTTTGGTAATCCTCTACGGTACACTGTTGTCGGCACTTTGATGCGTGTGGATTTACCCCAACCCCTAAAATCTGGCGAAAAAATCCGCTTTAGCCTCGATTTTGCATTTAACATAGTGGAAGAAGATGCTGTTTCTGCTCGTTCTGGTTATGAGCACTTTCCAGATGACCCACGTGAAGGCGGAAATGATATTTTCCTCCTTGCACAGTGGTTCCCTCGTATGGTGGCTTATACCGACTATGAAGCATGGACCAACAAAGAATTCATCGGTCGAGGTGAATTTACCTTAGAGTTTGGCGACTACGATGTGTCATTAACGGTTCCTGCTGATCACATAGTGTCTGCAACTGGGGTTTTACAAAACCCTGGTGACGTTTTGACTGATGAACAACAACGTCGCCTGAAGCAAGCCGAAACAGCTGAACGCATCGTGTTTGTGGTCACACCTGAAGAAGCAATGGAAGCAGAAAAAACCGCTACCACTAAACAAAAAACATGGCGTTTTAAAGCCGACAATGTGAGAGATTTTGCCTGGGCATCCTCACGTAAATTTGCGTGGGATGCCAGAGGCTATCGTCAAAATGATCCGGACATGCCATTGGTTATGGCGATGTCGTTTTATCCTAAAGAAGGGGGGGAGTTATGGCAAAAGTACTCCACCGAATCGATCATTCACACGATGGCTGTGTATGAGCGTTTTTCTTTTGCTTACCCATACCCGACTGCGCAATCAGTGAATGGCCCAGTGGGAGGCATGGAGTACCCAATGATCACCTTTAACGGTCCTCGTACAACCCTGCAGGACGATGGTACTCGCACCTACTCTCAAGCAGAAAAGCGCTTCTTGATTGGCGTGGTGATCCACGAAATTGGGCATATTTACTTTCCAATGATCGTAAATTCAGACGAGCGTCAATGGACATGGATGGACGAAGGTCTTAATAGCTTTTTAGATGGCGTTGCCGGACGTGAGTGGGACCCGAATATTCCTTGGGGAGTAGAACCACGTGATATTGTCGATTATATGAAGTCGGAGGTGCAGGTGCCGATCATGACACAATCTGATTCGGTACTGCGTTTGGGTCCAAATGCCTACACCAAACCAGCCGCAGCCTTAAATATCTTACGTGAAACCATTATGGGACGTGAGCTGTTTGATTTTGCGTTCAAAGAATTTGCCCAGCGCTGGAAGTTTAAGCGCCCAGCTCCTTCGGATTTTTTCCGGACGATGGAAGAAGCGTCCGGTGTGGATCTAGATTGGTTTTGGTATGGTTGGTTTTATACCACTGACCACGTAGATATCAGTCTAGATAGCGTTTATCAACTGCGTTTAGACACGCTTGACCCAGACATTGACTTTGCTCGAGAGCGTCAAGCTGAAGCAGATAAGCCGTTGTCATTGACCGACGAGCGCAATCGTGCAGAAGGTCGCACATTATGGGTCGAACGCTTCAAAGATATTCGTGATTTTTACGATGATAACGACCGTTTCACTGTGACCAACAAAGAGCGCAATGCATATCGAGAATTTTTAGATGAGCTTAAAGACTGGGAGCGAGTCGCGCTGGCTCGTGCGTTAGAAGAGGATAAACATTATTATGTGTTTGAATTTTCTAATCTTGGTGGTTTGGTTATGCCAATCATATTGGAGTTAACCTACGCCGACGGTAGTACTGAGCAAGTCCGCATTCCCGCAGAGATTTGGCGACGCAGTCCCAAAGCGGTCAGCAAGCTGATCATTACTGACAAAACCGTTGTATCCGCCACGGTTGACCCGCGCTGGGAAACGGCCGATGTGAATGTGCACAACAATCACTATCCACGCCAAATTATCCCGTCGCGCATCGAAGCCTATAAGAGCAAAAAACGCAGTGGCAAAGTGTATCGTGACATCATGCACGATATTACCACTGAGCTCAAAACCGATGAGTCAGAAACGGAACAGCCTGAATGAGACGTAACTCTTTTGCTATCTCTTGGCGGATACTGACGTGTGTTTGCGTCAGTATCTTGTGGCTTGCCATGATGCCAGTGCATGCGCATCAGCAAAAAGCCGGCGTGACCACAGTGTCTTACAACCTCCGGAGCAACCATCTTGAAGTAGTACATCGCTTATATATGCACGATGCCGAACACGCGGTCAAAACACTGTTTAATAGCGATGCAGATATATTAAAGCAACGTGACACACAACGTCAGTTTGCTCAGTATGTGACCGAGCGCTTCGGCATGTATACCGATACAAAACCCCTGCCTTTGGCTTTGGTTGGTTACGAAGTGGATGGTCGATTTTTTTACGTATATCAAGAAACGCCGATGCCAAATACTTTGACTGAATTGGATATTCGGCATGAAGTGCTGATTGATGTGTGGCCGAAACAAAGTAATTTGGTCAACCTCGAGGGTTTAGAAACGGTCGATAAACTTGCTCAGCAAACTAAGTCAGTGCGCTCATTGCAATTTAGCGACAAACGTACTTTATTGAATATTCAACTCAAACGACCCTAGACGCGTTTAATGTAATGTGCGGCTGTGTAGTCATATAATCCCTGCGCACCGCCCTCGCGACCAAACCCGGACTGCTTGATCCCACCAAAAGGTGCTGCGGCATTGGAAATGACTCCAGTATTAAGACCCAACATGCCATAACGCAAGCCGTTGCTCAAACGATTGATAGAGTCTGAATTTTGCGAAAAAGCGTAAGCTACCAACCCAGCGGTCGTATCATTGGCCAATTTTAGCCAATCCTCTATATCGTCAGATGCCACACTAATGAGTGGATATACCGGCCCAAAAATTTCCTGCTGACAAATATCGTCATCGTGTTTGACATTGCTTAGGACGGTATGATCATGGTAGGCACTGCCTGCTTGATATTCTTTTCCGGTGAGTCTTATTGCCCCTTGTGCTTGAGCATGTTCGACTATGGCTGCGATTTTACTTGCCGCTTTGGAGTGGATCAAGCTGTCAACTTGTGTTTGTGGATCGTGAGGTTCACCTGTTTTGAGCTGGCCTAGCGCTTGACTCAATTTGTCTGCAAAATCCTGATAGATCCCTTCTGCCACGTATATTCGGTTGGCCGCTACACAGACTTGACCTGTATTGCGGAGTTTGTTTTTAACTAATTCAGCCACAGCCAAATTGATATCAGCATCACTCATCACCATGAATGGCGCATTACCACCGAGCTCCATCGACACTCGTTTGAGATGTTGGGCACATTGCACATTGAGCTGTTTGCCCACCGCAGTAGAACCGGTAAAAGTAAATTTGGCAATTCTCGGATCAGAGGTAAGAATATGTCCCACCTCCTTAGCATGGCCACTGACGAGCACAGCAAACCAGCCTTCTGGCCAACCAGCTTGTACCATCAACTCAGCAATCGCCAGCGCAGACAATGGCGTTAATTCGGAGGGCTTCACGATAAATGGACAACCAGCCGCAAGGGCTGCAGAGGCTTTGCGCAAAATCATCGCATTGGGAAAGTTCCACGGTGTGATCGCACTTACGACCCCTACGGGACGTTGTTCTACCACAAAACCATCGTGTTGTTCCGGTTCGGCGAGCACACTGGACGCACGTGAATAATAACGCAGGTAGCTTATGCCATAATGAATTTCAGCTGTGGCATCGCTGACGGTTTTACCGGATTCGTTACTAAGTAACAGTGACAGTGATTCAATCTGTTCTTCGATCAAGTTAGCTGTCTTCACTAACAATGATTGCCTTTCCGTTAGCGGTAGCGGGTACTTACTTACAGCTTGACTGGCTAAGCGTAATGCCGTTTCAATGTGACTTGCCGATGCACTGTGGAGATGCATGGTGATTTCATGCGTAACCGGGTTAAAAACGGTAAAATGTTGTTCGGGTATTAATGAGTGGTGTGTCGTAACGTAGTCATTACCAACAAACGAAGCGGAACCTCGTAAGGTATAAGGCGTGATATTCATAGGGTGATCTCCATTCGAATATCAGCACGTGCATACGGCGTTTCTTGCATGGGGACTTCCCTAAAACCATGTCGTTCATAAATAGCCAATGCGTTGGTTAAACGTCTATTGGATTCTAAAAATAACGTCTTGGCTCCCTTGCGGGTGGCTGTCGCAATGGCTTGTGGGACCAAAAGTGATGCGAGTCCTTGACCTTTGTAAGCTTTAGCGACCCCCATTTTGGATAACTCGTACAAGTCATTGTTTATTTTTAGTACACAACAGGTTACTGCGACTTCATTATTGATGCAACCAAATAACACCTCCCCGCCAAGTTTTAACACGTAAGTCTCAGGGTCGCCCAAGGTCTTTTTGTCTTTGTCTTCCAACACAAAATACTCATTGATCCAAGCGCAGTTGATGTCACTGAAGGCTTGTATGTAAGGTTTGCGCGCTTTGGCTGGGATATCGCTCAAGTTGAGCCAAGTTATCAACGCTTGCAAAGTCTTTCCTATGTTCTAATTAATATGGTTGCTCCAAGGAAAACGGCATCGCCAGAGGCTGCTGTGTTTTTGGGGGATTACCAATCATTTCATCATAAGGTGAATCATGCACCATACACGCATCATCAACAATGCATTGATGAAAAAATTCACGGATGTGCTGGGTGCTGTGAAAGCGTGCAATGTTGTCTTTTGCATCATACACAAATCCGGTCTCTCCAGTGATGGTCACTTTGACAAGGTATACATTCATCTCAAAAGACTGGACTTCAAGATGTTCAATGTGTTTTTTTGGGGTAAATTCTTCAAGATAAAACTTCATAAGCTCAGCCGATTGCATCACGTATTATGTATACCCTTTTAGGTGCTGAAAAGATCCCGAAAGTGAAAGCTTCCTGAATAATTCACATAAGTCATAATGCTTATTCCGCTTTTGCGGAACTCAATGTAAGATTTAGATGACTAACAAAATAAACTCTCAACCATATTAAGGATTGTTTGACGTGACAGAGACGAATCAACAAGGTAAACCGTTCCCATCCATTCAGATTGCCATCGCACTGTTGCTCGTGTTGATTTTAGTCTTTGTGTTCTGGCCTAGCTCCGAGGAAGTAGAGCCCGCTCCCGTTTCGGTTCCAGTACCTGTGAAAAAAGTCGATGATATGGCGCCAGCCATCCCTGAATCAGAGGAGCGAGTAGAAGCTACGCCAGAGTTTGTTGCGGAAGATTTTGTGGAGGTTGCGCCACTGCCCGAAGTGAATGTCGAAGAGTTAGCTGAGGTCACATCAGAGTTCATCGAGCCTGAAGAAGTGATGCTAGCCCCTGAACCTTTGGATATTTCGGATCAGGCGGTCAAAGAAACTATCTTAGCGCTTAGCAAGGTGCCCATGCTCACCACCTTAGTCGTGAACGAGGGGATTTTGAGTCGAGTGGTTGCCAGTGTGGTCAATACCGCCCAAGGTGATCTTCCCGCTAGCACCCATTTGTTGAGTGCGCCCAAGGGCGAATTCAGTGTCTACAAACAAGCCAACATGCTTTATATTAATCCGGTGAGTTTTGAGCGCTATCGCCCCTATGCTGAAGCGTTTGCACAAATGAAAACGGAAGATATCTTAGCGCTTTACGCCAAATATTCCGATCAACTCAACGCTCAATTTGAGGAAATATCGACACCTGGTAGTTCGTTCAATGACACACTCATTGAGGCCATCAATGAGCTACTAGATACCCCTGTTGTTAGCTTGCCGATTGCGGTTCAAACTGATCGTGCCATGTATCAATTCGCAAATCCTCAGCTTGAGGCATTGAGCCCTGCACAAAAACAGTTCTTGCGCATGGGGCCTGAGAATATGCGTTTAGTCATGCGCAAATTGCGCGATTTACGCAGTGCACTGCAAAATTAAGCGCATGAGATAAAGATGGATTTTGTCGTTTTTTTTTCGTAGATTGGGCAGATACGACATAAAATTAACAAAAAGGAAAATCGTTATGCGCTTTTTAGCCCTTTCACTTCTCGCATGTATAAGTACGTTGAGCAATGCTGATACAATCATACATGCTGGCACCATCATTACTGCCGAAGAGAAGCAAATTCTACAAAATCATTCGATCATTGTGCGCGAAAACAAGATTCATGCCCTACGCGAAGGGTTTGTTGAGGCGAATGACGGTGATAGGGTCATTGACTTATCTCAACATACTGTCTTGCCCGGCTTAATGGACATGCACACGCATCTATCTTATCAACATGAAGGCCCCAGCACGTACATGCAACGCTTCCAATTAAATGGTGCCGACTATGCCCTGCGCGCCGCGCATTTTGCTGAAAAAACGCTTATGGCCGGTTTTACCACGGTACGTAATTTGGGAGATAGCTACAATGAAACCATAGCGTTGCGCAAAGCCATTGGCCGTGGCATGGCTGTGGGTCCTCGTATTTTTACGACTGGTAAATCCATCGCGACCACAGGAGGGCATGCGGATCCCACTAACGGCACAACAAACCAAATTATGGGTGATCCAGGTCCAAAAGAAGGTGTGGTCAATGGCGAGGCAGATGCTCGAAAAGCAGTGCGTCAACGCTATAAAGACGGTGCAGACCTCATTAAAATCACCGCAACGGGAGGCGTGTTATCCCTTGCCAAAAACGGTCAAAACCCACAGTTTATGCAAGACGAGCTCAATGCGATCGTTACAACAGCGAAAGATTACGGCATGACCGTCGCGGTGCATGCGCATGGCAAAGAAGGTATGTTGCGCGCAATTAATGCCGGAGTTGATTCGATTGAGCACGGTACTTATATGGATGAAGAAGTCATGCAAGCGATGGTCAAAGCTGGTACGTTTTATGTGCCGACGGTCATTGCGGGTAACTTTGTGGCGCAAAAAGCCAAGATCAAAGGCTTCTTCCCTGAAGTGGTTCGTCCTAAAGCTGCAGCGATTGGCCCACTGATTCAAAACACGTTTGGTAAGGCGCATGCTTATGGCGTTAAGATTGCATTTGGTACCGATTCTGGGGTCAGTCCACATGGCACCAATGCACAAGAATTTGCGCTGATGGTGGAAGCGGGCATGCCAGCGCATGATGCGATTTTGAGTGCAACCATGCATACCGCTGACCTTCTCAACATTGAAGAGGAACTGGGCTCAATCAGCGAAGGCAAACTGGCTGATATAATCGCGGTACAAGGCAACCCCCTAGAGGACATTACCGTCTTAGAAAACGTGGGGTTTGTGATGAAAGATGGCCAAGTCTACAAGCACAGTTTGCAGTAATCACGGATGATCAGGACGCTAAAACGCAGGGTCAAACACTGGGTCGAGTCAGAGTACATGTTAGCGGGGATTGGCGCAGCATCATTTGCCGAATCCACTGTTGTACCAATCCCCATTGAGACCGTGCTGATCCCAGTGTCACAATTACGCCGTGATAAAATTTGGCACATTGCCACCGTTGCAACCTTAGGTTGTATGGTAGGCGCTTTATTAGGCTATGCGATTGGTCTTTGGGTGTTTAACTTGTTTGAATCGCAGATAATCAGTTTCTTTGGCGATCAAGCCACGTTTGATGACATCATGTGGCGCATGAACACAGAAGGCTTTTGGTTTATCGTTCTTGCAGGGATTGCACCGATCCCATTGCAACTTGCGATGATTGCAGCCGGAGCATCCGATTATCCATTAGGCTGGTATCTTGTGGCGATCGCGATTTCTCGAGTATTGCGATATTTTGGGATTGCTTGGTTGGTTTTGCGCTTTGGTGATAGTGCCGAAGCGATGTTGCGTAAATATAAGTGGAAAGCAGTGACGATCTTATCCGGATGCATCGTGATCATCTGGTTAGGGCGCACGTATTTATTCAATTAGATATAGACAATAACAAAAGGACGACAGAATGAAGATAACAAAAAAATTGTTAATAACAGGCTTAATGGGACTGGCAGTTTCCAGCTTTAGCGGGTTAGCTCACAATCACGGTGACGATGGCGGTTCGGATTTAAAAAGCTTAGTCCAACAAGCGCAAAATGCCGATGGACGGCCAGAGCGTGATGCAAAGCGTGACCGCAATCGCAAGCCAGCAGAAACTTTGGCGTTTTTTGGGCTTGAGCCCGACATGAAGGTGGTTGAGCTGATGCCTGGTGGTGGTTGGTATACCCGGATTTTGGCACCCGTACTGCATGAAAAAGGCGGCTATTATGTCGCATTGGGCACTAGCCGAGTTGAGAAAAACCTCATAGGTCAAGCGCCTTTTGACCAGATCAATGTGGTCGCCAAAGATGCCAAAATCTGGCGTGAGAAAGGCGCAAAGTTGTATTCGCTAGAAATGAGCAATTTCGGTGTGACCGATGCCGACATGGTGCTGACCTTCCGCAACTACCACAACTTTGGCGAAGAGGGTCGCAAGGCCATGAATGATGCGGCGTTTAAAGCGCTTAAATCAGGTGGCATTTATGGGGTGGTGGATCATACCGCTCGGCACATGGAACCCTTCAATGACTCAAACCGCCGTCGTTTCGATCCAGTCAAAGCTATTTTAGAAATTCAGGCTGCGGGATTTGAGTTTGTGGGTTTTTCAAACTTACACTATCGCGAGGATGACGAGCTAGAATACGAAGTGGGCGCACGCTCGGTGACTGGAAACACTGATCGCTGGACGTTAAAGTTCAAAAAACCTTAATCAAGACCTTTTTTGATCAAATAGCGATACGGCTCTTGAGCGGTATCGCTTTTTAGTAATTGGTGTTCCATAAATCGGCAAAAACTCGGAATATCACGGGTTGTTGCTGGATCATCTGCGATGATCATAAGCGTTTGCCCATCCGCCATATGACGAATGGTTTTGCGGATCATCATTACAGGTTCAGGACAGCGCAGACCTAACGCATCAAGCGTCTGGTCGGCTTGCATTGGAACGGGTGGATGGTGTTCAGGCTGTTCGGTCATGCGGTTAGGCAATACCGTACTGTTTGCGATAGGCGCGCATGGCTTGCAAGTGCTCGGCTTCATCGCCTTTTTCCGCCAAATATTCCATTACGTGCGTCATCGTCACAATGCTGACCACTTGAGTGTCAAAATCACGCTCAACTTCTTGGATTGCACTGAGCTCACCTTGGCCTTTTTCTTGGCGGTCAAGGGCAATTAATACGCCCGCTAATGTCGCTTGTTGTTGCGCAATGAGCTCCATAGATTCTCGGATGGCAGTCCCTGCGGTGATCACATCATCCACTAACATGATACGACCTTGCAAATCTGCGCCGACTAAGTGCCCACCTTCACCATGGGTTTTGGCTTCTTTGCGGTTAAAACAATATGGCGTGTCAATGTTGTGCTGTGTGGATAAGGCAACAGCCGTGGTTGTAGCAATCGGAATACCTTTGTAAGCCGGACCAAATAACACATCAAAGTCGATATTGGCGTTCACCAAAGCCGCAGCATAACACTGACCTAAAGTGGCTAAATCTTTACCGGTATTGAATAAGCCAGCATTAAAAAAATACGGACTGACGCGTCCAGATTTGAGCGTAAATTCTCCAAATCGTAACACATTGCGCTTAATGGCAAATTCAATGAAGTCACGTTGATAATCTTGCATGGTTCAGGCGCTCCTTATTGATTTAATGCAGATTTTTGTGCGTTAAAAATTTCATATAAACCGTCTTTGGCCAAGCCCAACATCTCGTTGAGCTCATCAAAGCTAAACGGTTCACCCTCAGCTGTGCCCTGTACTTCAATCAATTTACCCGATTCGGTCATGACAACATTCATGTCAGTTTCGGCCACTGAGTCTTCGGTGTATTCTAGATCAGCCACCGCTTCACCGTTGACAACGCCAACCGATACTGCCGCAATCATGTGCTTGAGTGGATTCGTTGAGATGATATTTTTGGCGCGCATGTGATTGATCGCATCAACAAGTGCTACACAGGCACCTGAGATAGAGGCCGTGCGCGTGCCACCATCAGCTTGAATGACATCACAATCCAGAGTAATGGTATTTTCGCCAAGGAGTTTCAAATCGACGGCTGCACGTAATGCACGTGCAATTAAGCGCTGAATTTCTAATGTACGACCACCTTGCTTGCCACGCGCTGCTTCGCGCTGTGAGCGAGTGTGCGTAGAGCGCGGTAGCATGGAATACTCAGCCGTAATCCAGCCTTCACCTTTGCCTTTCATAAAGCGCGGTACACCCTCTTCGACAGTCGCGGTGCAGATGACCTTGGTGTTACCAAATTCAATTAAAACCGAGCCTTCAGCATGACAAGTAAATTGACGGGTGATCGTCACAGGACGGATCTGGTTGGCAGTACGGCCATCAGCGCGCATAAAAAAATCCTTAACAGATAAACTTAACGGGTAATAAAAACGAGCACATTATAGCCCAATAAGTGTGATAGCGTCATTAACCATATGACTTAAAATAGTGTACACTAAGCGCGTCTTAACTTTTTTGATAGGAAACTCCCGTGATTTACAGTATGACTGCCTTTGCCCGCCGAGAACTCAAAGCCGATTGGGGCTCTGCCGTGTGGGAAATTCGTTCAGTCAATCAGCGCTATCTCGAGACGTCATTTCGCTTGGTCGAGCAGTTTCGTGGACTAGAGCCAGTATTGCGCGAGCGTTTCCGCAAATCACTCCAGCGTGGCAAAGTCGAATGTACGTTGCGCTTTATGCCCGCCCCTGGCGCGTCGAGTACATTAAATGTCAATCAAGAGTTGGCGGCAGCGGTGATTGCTGCGGCTGAGAGTTTGCCGATCGAGGGTCCTGCGTCGTTGAGCCGTTTGGAAGTGTTGCAGTGGCCAGGTGTTGTGGCATCTGCCGAAGCGGATATGGATGCGATCAATGCGCAACTGTTGGCTGAGTTTGATTTGACGCTTGCGGACTTTATCTCATCACGTGCTGATGAAGGGGAGAACTTGGGCGAGATGATTGAGCAGCGGTTGCTTGGTATTGAAGGTCAAGTGGCATTGGTGACTGAACGCATGCCGGAAGTGCTTGCTTGGCAACAAGACAAAATTCGCTCGCGCTTTGAAGAAGCAAAGATTGAGTTGGATTCAGCCCGTGTTGAGCAAGAGCTGGTGTTGTTGGCACAAAAAGTCGATGTGGCCGAAGAATTAGAACGCTTAATATCGCACGTCGGTGAGACCCGTAAAATCTTACAAAAGGGCGGTGCGGTTGGGCGGCGTTTGGACTTTATGATGCAGGAATTTAATCGCGAATCGAATACTTTGGGGTCTAAGTCGATCAGTGCGGAGATCACGCTGGCGGCGGTGGAGCTGAAGGTGTTGATTGAGCAGATGCGCGAGCAGATCCAGAATATTGAGTGACATCCTGAATCGTCCTCAATTATATTTAAAGCCCAGTATTTTCTGGGCTTTTTAATATTTTTCTTCCAGATAAGTTCAATGAAATCTTCAGAAACCCTGAGATAAGTGGTGAGTATGCCGGTGGGTATGTTGTCATTTACATATTTTTAAATGGTGGGTATTATTCAATCTTAGTTTTAGTACACAGGCTTAGCAACATGAGCAGCTCTAACCAACTTACCGTTAAATCCATACAATCAAAAATTGCAAAAAAAGACATCCGCAAACATTCAGATGGGGGTGGACTTTATTTTGTGATCCCTAAACTAGGTGAGCCTTATTGGATGTTGCGATACACAGCGGCTAATAAAAAACGTAAAGAGATGACTATTGGTAAGTACCCAGATATGACTTTGCAGGAGGCTAGGTATGAAGCTGCTTCACAAAAGAAGTTGCTCAGAGAAGGATTGGACCCGCTTCTTGCCAAAAAAAGAGCAGAGCAAGAAAGTATCAAAACCGTTGATGACTTGTTCAATGATTGGTACCCAACACTTGAATCAAGGCTAAAGCATCCGCAGATCCCAAAGCGTATCTACAGCAAAGATATTGCACCCCATATCGGCGAATACAAACTAGATCAAATATCCGCAAGAGATATCCGTAGCGTGATCGAAGCAATAAAAAAATCAGGCAGAATGGCAATTGCCAATGACGCTCTCGGTTACTGCAAACAGCTATTCAACCATGCTATCAAGCTTGATTTGATGCCATTAAATCCTGCATCAGCCTTTACTTTTAAAGATGCTGGTGGTTTAGAAAAAAGCAGGGATAGAGCCCTTAGCGAAAATGAATTAAAACAATTTTTTAAAATTGCTAAAGAAAACAGCACAAGCTTTAGCCGTGATAATTACCTCGCCTGCTTATTGCTTGTCACCTTAGGTGTGCGCAAATCGGAGCTGTGTGAAGCAAAATGGGAAGAGTTTGACTTGGAAGCTGGGGTATGGAAGCTTCCAGCTTCAAGAAGCAAAACAAATGTGGGCTTTGATATTCCATTAGCTTCAGTAGTCATTGATTGGTTAAGAGAACTTAATGTCAGGGCTATTAATTCAGATTATGTATTTCCAAGCAGAAGAGCTGGAAGCAAGCCTCATATGGGTTCAGACACACTTAATAGAGCTATCTCAAAACTGTTTGGCCGTGAAGCAGGAAAAAAAAAGCAGCCACCGAATTTAATGGGTAATATGGAATACTTTACAGTGCATGATTTACGTCGAACATGCAGAACACTTCTAGCTAAACAAGGCACATCTAGTCATGTAGCTGAAAGATGCCTTAATCATAAGCTAAAGGGTGTTGAGGCTATCTATAATCAGCATGATTACTTTGATGAGCGAAAAGAAGCACTTGCAAAGTTGGTCAATAAAATACAGCAGATGGATATATAATTTTTAGGATTATTGAATCTATTGGTAATGGGCCATAAACTCCCCTCCAGGTAAAAATTTACCGTTAACAGAATAAGTCATACAGAAAACTAGTCACATTTTGTCTGAGGCCATTACTTACTAATACGCACTGACCGGGTTTGTATCCCCCTATATGGATAATGGTCGGATGATATTGCAACTAGATGATATTACAGATATGGCCATAAAACGTCTTAGAATGCCATACAGATTTATACATGTAGGACGATAAGCTTGCTGGATACCTTCACTCATTAACTGAACACCCTCATTCCAACCAGGGATAACACGATTTAGTGGGAATTCAGCCGGTTCGCCTCGTGAGTAAAGAGAATCAAACTCGGTCCCATCAATTGTCTATGCACTAAATGCTTAATTTAGTTTTATAACATTAACCAAATGCTCGAAAATAAAAACAATAAGCTGAACATAATTGTACCTGAAATTAATAATGCCTCATAGAAGATAGAGTATTTCAATCGCTTATTTTCGATCATTATGTTGGTATGCTAAATGCATAAAAACAGATTGTGAAGTTAACACTATAAGGTTTCTCATGATAGAGCTCTACACACACCCGATGTCCCCATGTGCCCAAAAAGTGAGATTGTTGCTATTAGAAAAGGGCTTAAATTCGACAAAACATCATGTTAGCTTGCCTGATAAAGAAAATCTAAAACCTGAATATTTAAAATTGAATCCATTGGGAGTGGTACCAACTTTAGTGGACTGCGGTACGCCAATTATAGAGTCTTCTATCATTTGCGAATATCTAGAGGATGCATATCCGGAGGTATCATTTCGGCCTAATGACCCTATCTTAAAATCACAAATGCGTTTTTGGATGAAGCATGTAGATGTGAAGTTACACCCTTCTTGTGGGGCAATACAATGGCCGATGATAATGCGAGACTCAATGCTAAAACGAAGTGAAGATGAGCGGAACGTTTTGCTCTCGAAAATACCGGAGAAGCCAAGACGAGAGCGACAAAAGCGTTTAATTCAGTATGGTCTGGATGCGCCAGATGTAAGCGATGCTGTAAAAACTTACTATAAAACGATAGTAGATATGGAAAAAGCACTTAGCCAACACAAATGGTTGGTGGGAAACGAGTTTAGCCTTGCTGACATATGTGTTTCCCCTTATTTTCAAACTTTGCATCAATTTGAATGGACCGGGATATATGAAGAAAAGTTTCCAAAAGTTACGCAATGGTATGCTAACTGTAGAGCAAGACAATCTTATCAAGAAGCTGTCATTGCTGAAGTTCCTCGCAGCACATTTGAAGCGTTAGGGCGTAAAGGCCGAGAAAGCTGGCCAAAAATTAAATTGCATCTGACTAGCTAGCAATAAAGTCTTAAATACATACAAAAAACCACAGATATAAAATCTGTGGTTTTTTTAATCAGTTATTAAGCTTCGCCCACTTTATTTTATTTCTTCACTTTACTAGCCGATTCACCACCAATCCCAAAGTGAGTTTTTGGCATTTCAGTGATTATAACTCTGACGCGATCTTTCGGCGCATCAATTGCTCTGACCATTGCATCTGTAACTTCACTGATCAAATTTTCTTTTTGTATGTCGGTGCGGCCTTCTAAGATATACAGTTGTGCTATTGGCATAATAATTCTCCTTTCTAAACAAATTTGCCTGATACTGTGCCCAAGCCTTGATAACGAACGGTAAAGTTGTCACCTTTTTTCACAGAAACGGCAGCTGTAATTGCACCAATCATAATAAACGTACCAGCTGGAATATGTTCTCCTCGCTCAGCTAACATATTTGCTAACATAGCAACAGAAGAAGCAGGGTGTCCAAGTACTGCGGCACCTGCGCCTAATTGCACAACTTCACCATTGATTTCCATCACTACACCTAGATTTTTTAAATCTAAGTCTTCTGGTTTTGCCATGTTGCCGCCTGCAACAAAACGACTAGATGACGAATTGTCGGCAATTACGCTTTTTAAATCGAATTTGAAATCTCGGTAGCGTGAGTCAATGATTTCGACTGCCGGCATAACAAAATCTGTTGCCCGCAATACGTCACCTATATGTATTCCTGGGCCCTGTAATGGCGCCTTGGTCACAAAGGCTAATTCAGCCTCTACTTTTGGGTGAATGAGTTCATCATGCTTGATTTCACCGCCATCGGGTATGGAGAAATAATCAGCCAGAAAACCATAGCAAGGATGTTCAACGCCCATCTGTGCCATTTTTGCCCAAGATGTTAACCCCATTTTCATACCAACTATTTTATTGCCGCGTGCTTCTTTACGACGCCTAATTTCCCATTGAATATCAAATGCATCTTCATAGGTCATATCAGGGAATTCATCGGTTATTTTAGTTACGTCATGAGCTTGTAGTTCGGCGTTTTCTAGGTGCTCTGCTAGATTTTCTATTTGTTGTTTGTTTAAATTTCCCATTATATTAAGCCTTTTTCTTTTGACATGGTTAAAGCTAAATCTTCAATCATATCTTCTTGTCCGCCTACAGTGCCTCGCTTGCCCAGTTCAACTAAAAGATCGCGCGCTTGAACGCCATATTTTGCTTCGGCTCGTTGCGCGAATAGTAAAAATGAACTATATACACCCGCATAGCCGAGCGTTAACGCGTTTCTGTCAACCCGTATTGGGTGATCCATTAGTGGCACCACTAAGTCTTCTGCAACGTCCATTACTTTATACAAGTCAGTACCATGAATAGCATGCATTCTGTCGAGTACAGCAACAAATACCTCTAGAGGTGTATTACCAGCGCCTGCACCTAAACCCGCAACCGAACCATCGATACGATTTGCGCCAGCTTCAACCGCTGCCAATGAGTTTGCTATGGCCATGCCCATATTATGATGGCCATGAAAGCCGAGTTCGGTGGTGGAGTTAAGTTCAGCACGTAAATAGCCAATTTTATGTGTTACTTCATCAGGTAACATATACCCTGCCGAATCAGTGCAATAAATACAGTTTGCGCCGTAACTTTCCATCAGCTTGGCTTGCTCTAGTAGTTTTTCTGCGGTCACCATGTGCGCCATCATCAAAAAGCCGACAGTGTCCATACCCATTTTTGCAGCCATACCTATATGTTGCTCAGACACATCTGCCTCAGTGCAATGTGTGGCTACTCTGATGGTATTTACGCCATAGTCATTTGCCATTTTCAGGTGGTCAACCGTACCAATACCGGGTAATAATAACGCTGATATCTTGGCATTTTTCATCTTCGGCACAACGGCTTGTAAGTATTCTTCATCGCTATGTGCTGGAAAGCCATAATTTAAAGATGAGCCCCCTAATCCGTCGCCATGAGTCACTTCAATAAGCGGAATACCCGCTTCATCGAGTCCAGTTGCAATCGCCACCATTTGTTCAGTTGATATTTGATGTTGCTTTGCATGCATACCATCTCGTAAACTCATATCATGTAATGTCACTTTTTTACCTGTTAAATCCATTGCGTTACCCTCTCGCTGGTAAGGTGATTGTTTGGTTATATGCTTCTTCAGCAAACATTTCCGCTGTGCGTAGCCCTGCTGCCGTCATAATGTCAAGGTTACCTGCATATTCGGGTAAGAAATCGCCTAAACCTTTCACTTCCATAAATACAGAAACTTTATTGCCATCAAAAACAGGTCCATTTACTAACTTGTAACCTGGTACATATTTTTGGACTTCTTTCACCATGTTTTGTACTGACTCAATAATTCTTTCTTGATCAGGGGTGTTTTTGGTTAAACAATGAATGGTGTCGCGCATCATTAGAGGCGGTTCAGCAGGGTTTATAATGATAATCGCTTTGCCCTTTTTAGCGCCGCCAACTTTCTCAACCGCACCAGATGTGGTACGAGTGAATTCATCAATATTTTGTCGTGTACCTGGGCCAACAGAACGAGACGATACAGTAGCAATAATCTCACCATATTCTACATCTTGAACTTGTGACACCGCCGCCACCATAGGAATAGTCGCCTGCCCACCACATGTGACCATATTCACATTCATTTCGAGCTTTTCTGCGTGCTGTTTTAGGTTGACCGGAGGAATGCAAAATGGCCCAATAGCCGCGGGTGTTAAATCAATCATTACTACCCCAAGTTCATTTAGCTTACGGCTGTTTTCTGCGTGAACATAGGCTGATGTGGCATCAAAGGCGATCCTGATATCATCTTCTATTACTTTATCAAGCATGCCATCTAAACCAGTTGAGGACACTTTGATACCCATTTCAGCGGCGCGTTTAAGACCGGAAGACTCTGGGTCGATTCCAACCATCCATACTGGTTCAATCCATTCAGAGCGTTTGATTTTCATAAGTAAATCGGTGCCAATATTACCTGGCCCAATGATGACCGCTTTTAATTTTTTAGACATAACTAATATTCCTTAATCTATACAAAACGCACGGACGCATTGCCAATACCGCCGATACTAACACTCATAAAATCACCCGCTGTCACCGGCTCTAGTGGCACCAAAGAGCCAGATAAAATAACCTCTCCAGCTTTGAGTGGAATACCGAACTGTCCAAGTGTATTGGCTAGCCATGTTACGCAGTTAACTGGGCTCCCTAATGCTGCGGCACCTGCTCCGGTAGAAATAATCTTACCGTTTTTCTCTACCACCATGCCGCACGTAGATAAATCTACTTTGCTTGGAGAAACCGCTTTATCACCTAATACAAACAAGCCACAGGAAGCATTGTCTGCGACGGTATCTTGGATTTTGATATTCCAATTCTCTATACGAGAATCAACAACTTCAAAACAAGGGATAACACAGTCGGTTGCTGCCAACACATCGGCATTGGTTATACCTGGTCCGATTAGGTCTTTTTTTAAGATAAAGGCTATCTCGCCTTCCGCTTTTGGTTGAATCAACTTTTGACTAATGGGCATTTCTTCGCCCTGACTGTAGGCCATATCATGCGTTAAATATCCAAAGTCTGGTTGATGCACATTCAGCATGTTTTGAACAGTTTTAGAAGTGACCCCAATTTTTTTGCCTATTATCTTGGCTCCTGCTTGCACTCTTCGCTCAACCATTTGCAGTGAAATATGATAAGCGTCCTCTATACTAATGTCGTCAAATCTCTCAGTTAGTGGTTTCAAAGTATGTTGTTGGGTCAGTGCATTGTATAGCTCATCCCCGCAGGCTTTTATCTGTTCTTTGTTCATAAAATTCTCAGTTTCTTGCTACTGTGTTTATATTTCTGCTAAAAAATTACTTACTAGCGTTGAAAAGCGGGCCGCATGTTCGATTTGCGTCCAATGCCCGCATTGACCAAACACATGAAGCTGTGATTTAGGTATCCACTCAAACAATTTTTGACTGGTATACAAGGGTATAATTAGATCTTCTCTTCCATGCATAATGAGCGTCTCATGCTGAATTGCGCGAATGTCAGCCTCTTTGCTTGCAAGTGCATCTACCCAACGCTGGCGAGGGGCTGGAAACATGGACGAAAATGCTTCATGAAAACCAGGACGAATACTTGCTTCGTATCGTAATTCTGCAAGTTCGTCTGTTACTAAATTACGATCATAAGCAAATATATCTAATAAGCCTTTCATCGTTGTCAGCGAAGGGCTATAGCCCCATACAGCATCTAGACCTGGTGTTAGTATGAAAGGAACACCCACGCTACCCATTAATATTAATCGTCGAACTCTTTTCGGGTGTCGAATAGCCAACGCGAGCGCTATTCCTCCTCCGAACGAGTTTCCAACTAAGTCGCATTGTTCAATATCTAGTGCGTCTAATATTCCAATAGCATGGTTGACCCAACGGTCAACATTGCACTGAGTGTTGGTCGGTCTTTCGGTAAAACCAAAACCAAGCATATCGGGTGCTAATACGCGATAGTGTTTTGATAATTCAGGCATAACCAAACGCCAATTTGCCCATGCTGTAACACCAGGGCCTGAACCATGGATTAACATCACCGGTTGTCCGGTTCCGATATCATGCAAGTTGGTTTTGATGCCATTTACATTAATAGTTCTTCCAATTTCTGGATTTTGTACTTTGCTCATTAATTTATCCGTGTTACCAATTTATGAGTGAATAATTAGCGTATTTGCCACTATAATTTTATGCAGATGTTTTTTAATTCTGTGTAAAATTCAAGTCCATGAACGCCACCTTCTCGACCGATACCTGATTGCTTTGCCCCACCAAAAGCTGTTCTCAAATCACGCAAAAACCAGCTGTTTATCCAAACTAAACCTGTTTCCATTTGTTCAGCAACGCGAATGCTTCGAGCACTGTTTTCTGACCAAATAGTCGCGGCAAGCCCATAGTTAGTATCATTCGCTAAAGCGATCACCTCTTCTTCAGTATCAAAAGGTCGAATATGGCAACATGGACCAAAAATTTCTTCTTTGATTACTCGAGCGTCATCAGGCAAGCCTGTCCATATAGTGGGTTCTATCCACGCACCATCGTTCAGTGCTTCGCCCATGTCAGGAATACCGCCTCCAATTTCAACACTTGCGCCTTCTTCCACTGCTAATTTGTAATATGAATGGACCTTATTTCGATGCTCAAGGCTTACCAATGGGCCAAAATTTGCGCCTTCATCTTCAGGTCGGCCAAGTTTTAACTTAGCGACGCCTTCCTTGAGACGTTTTACAAATTCATCAAATATAGGTCGTTCAACATAGACACGTTCGGTTCCCAAACATACTTGTCCGCAATTGACGAAGGCAGAGCGCATAGTACCTTCAACCGCTTTGTCCATGTCGCAATCAGCAAATACAATGCCTGGGTTTTTACCGCCACATTCCATGGATATACTGCGTAAACCTAAAGCCGCTGCCTTTACTATCGCTTCACCTGTTGAGGTTTCGCCGGTAAAAGTAATCGCATCTACTAGAGGGTGAGTCGTCAAAAATTCTCCGGCAGAGCCGGCCCCGAATCCATGTACAACGTTAAATACGCCAGCAGGTACACCACATTCGTTCATGACTTCACCTAGCAATGTTGTGGTTGCAGGCGTCTCTTCTGAAGGTTTAACTACCACCGTATTACCACAGGCTAGTGCAGGGCCCACTTTCCAAGTCATTAACAAAAGTGGTAGATTCCATGGTGAAACTACAGCAATTACTCCCTTTGGAGTGCGGTGCCCTACGTTCACAGCACCATTTCCATCAGGTGTATCTAGCCTGAAGCTTTCAGTTGGATGATTGGCAAGTGTTTCCGAAAACGCTTTAAAATTTGCGGCACCTCTTGGAATATCAATGTGGCGGGCAATACTATGAGGCTTTCCTGTATCTAGACATTCTGCTTCTAAGAACTCGTCAAAACGCTCATTGATTCTATCTGCTACTTTATTCAATAATTCGGTGCGCTGGCTTTGGGACATCTTACCCCACGGACCCTTTAACGCTGTTTTTGCAGATTTAACCGCTAGGTCTACATCTTGTTTATCTGCTTCATGGACCATACCTAATAAATGGTTATCAACGGGGCAGCGGTTCTCAAATGTTTTACCACTTTGAGAACCGACATAATCACCATTGATAAAATGTTTGTATTCTTTCATTCTTATCTCTTTTTTCCGAATATTGAGAGTTTGGTGGACGCTTAAATAAGCGGGCTTTCGCCCGTTAATTTATTAAGTGAGAACTGACAAGAATCTTTCATTCAGTACGCGGTCGTGATAGAAAATTGCTTTTCCAAGATCTTCGGATGACCAAGTGACGGGTTTATGGTCTGGATAGTTATAATCCCCGCCGGCAAATACTTCAGTGCGATTACCTGATGGATCAAAGAAGTATATAGTCTTACCATGAGTCAAGCCGTGACGAGTAGGGCCGATATCAATTGGCACGTCTTCCATGGAAATCAAATCAGCTGCTCGCAAAATATCTTCCCATGTTTCCAGATAGAAAGAAGCATGATGGAATTTACCTTTTTCTTCGTGCATGATAAACGCAATGTCATGTGCTTTAGTGGAGAGTGAAAGGAATTGCGCTATACGGTTTCCATTTGGATCAAGCACTTGCTCAGCTAGGTAAAACCCAAGTACATTTACAAAGAGGTCGTATGTCTCGGCTAATGCATCACCATAAAATAAACAATGATCAAAACGAACGGCCTTCATGCCAGTCAAATTGCGTGGCCATGCCTCTGGGTTAACTTCCTTTAAACCCCATTTGCCAGTATAT
This sequence comes from Alteromonadaceae bacterium, assembly GCA_014872805.1. GTDB lineage: Bacteria > Pseudomonadota > Gammaproteobacteria > Enterobacterales > Alteromonadaceae > Opacimonas. The sequence goes on along the minus strand of WKFN01000003.1, from coordinate 17,223 downwards.
TTTTTATCTGTATATAGCTCAAAACAGTGCCCCGAAGCAGATGTAAATTGAACACGGCGTCCGCAATCCTTTAATTCACCAGCCTCTATATGTGTGATATCGCATCCAAAGCTTACTAAGTCTTTTTCTAATTGAACCAAAGCTTCTTCATCGACCACTTTGAAAGCCATAAAGTCGCAGCCAGGTTCATCAGCTTCTCGCAAAACTACAGAAAACTTATCTACTTCGGACCAAGCCTTTAAATACACTCTGCCTGATTCATCTCTGTCTGTTTCAATTAACCCAAGCAAATCAACATAATGTTTGAGTGCAGCTTCCATATCCAATACACGTATTTGTACGTGTCCTGGTCTCATGATACCTTTTTTCATTGTGAAACCTCTTTTAGTTGCAAGTTTGTACTGGCTTCTTGATTTGTTGAAGCCTTTGGTTTAGGTGCGCACTCAAAAGACATGTTACTTTTTGGCTTAATACGACAAGCCAGTGCATACCCGCTATTTTTCTCTTCTTCGGTGACATGTAGTTTGCTCATGGGACCGAAATCTGGCGTACCAGAAATAATACTGATTCGACATACGCCACAACCGCCACCTTTGCATCCAACAGGAATGCATTTTCTTCCGCTACGCTGCATTGCATAGAGAACGTATTCATTCTCACGACAATTAAATTCTTCTTTATTAGTGATGTCGGTTATTGTGAAATAGCGCATGGTGTTTCTCGCCCTATATCTTTTTAAATAGCGCCGAACGGTGTTCATCAGCACCATCAGCAGCAGTTAAGAATTTCTCCATAAAGATGTCCTTCTCAAACAGTCTTCCTTGCATTAATGTTGTAATAGCAGCATCAATCATTGGCGGCGGTCCACATAAGTAAGCTTTGTGATTAGCAAAACGCCCGTCAAAATGCGCTTTAGCGGCTTCGTGAACAAAGCCTTTAAACCCCTTCCATGACTCATCGCCTTCAGCATCATTGAGCGCCGGAACGTATGTAAGGTTGTCGTGTTTTTCTGCAAGGTCAGTGAAAAATTCTGAGTTATAGAGCTCTTCTTGATTACGCGCACCTTGGAACAAGGTAATTTGTCGTTGGTCGCCTTTTTCTAGAAGATCTAGAATCATTGATTGAGGACTTGAAAGGCCTGAACCACCTGCAATAAATATCAAATTGCCAGGTTGTGAATCGCGCACAAAAAACTGTCCATATGGTCCAGACATAGGCAAGGTATCACCTACTGTTAATTGCTCATGAACATAAGTAGTTGCAGCGCCACCTTCTACTTTGCGTATATGTAATTCAATTTCTTGATTATTTGACGGAGCATTAGCGATAGAAAAGGCTCTTACACCATCACAACTAGGTAATTGTAAGTTTATATATTGGCCTGCTTGAAAGGTCATGCTGTTATCTAATGAAAAATGCACGCCTTTTATGGTCGGTGACAAATCAACTATCTTGGTGACTGTTGCGTTGAAATCTTCTACCGCATACCCTTCAAAATCTTCATCTACATCGATATCAGCTTCTATCGTGACATCGCTTTCAACTGTTGCGCAACATGCCAAAACTTTACCATCGTCACGCTCAGAATCCATCAAGGCAAATGGTGACGCTTCGCCCACTTCTACGTCTCCATCAAGCACTGTTATTTTGCAAGTAGCGCATAAACCATGGCCACATGCAAAAGGGATCCAAACACCCTGGCGTAGAGCTGCTTGCAAGATAGTTTGGCCTTCTTCGACTTCTATCTGCTCACCTGTAGGCTCTACCGTTACCGTATATGTCATCGTAAACCTCCTAAAAACTTGCGTTATAGAGACCGTTTAGGCCAGGAGTAGTCATTTTGAGCATACTTTTATGATCTATACCTTGAGCAAGCAAGGAGTCGGTTTGGTTGGGCTCAAATGGTTCGCCGTTTAGTTCCCATTTTATTTTCGCATACTCAATTTTTTCGCTCTCTGGATGCGGAGCGGTTGCAGGTTGTATGTGTGATGCGAATACTTCAGGCAACGTCTCGTCGGGAGACACCAACAATGCAAATGGTGCACAAAACATATTGTGATTAAGCCAATGCACGTAGAGCAGCTGCATTCCGTTAAAGTTTTCTACTAAGTCGTTGGGTACTGCTGTGTAATCTGAAATCGCTTTTACAGCCATGATAATAACCTCGTGTGTAAGTTGTGCGGGTAGCATTGCTACCCGATTACTGTTTATGCTACGTCTGTGTCTTTATTCAAAGGCTCAATGCCTTTAATTTCGTTCCAACGCTTCTCATCAGGTGATCCAACATAATCAAAATTATCCTCACCAATATTGATATGGTAATAATCGCTCAATATCTGTGGTAGCTCAGGCCCACCTGATTTTCCTTGATATATTTGGTGAACAGGGAGTAACGCCTGAACGTATTTTGCTGGTTCGTCTTCAAAGATTTCAGCACATGCTTCTGAACAGAAATGATAACGCTCACCTTCATGTACTGTGTCACAATGGCTAAACGACGTTGGGTCTTCTGTTTTGGTAAATGTAACAGGTACCTGACAAACTTGGCATAGTTGCGGCAAAGTGTTGTTGTAAAAACGCTCCCCTTTTTTATGTTGCTCATCCCAGTGTTCAAAGCGTGGGCGATAATATTTGTCAAACGTGTTAGGGTATTTTTCTGCCAGCCATTGCATTTCTTCTTCTTTTGGTATCCAAGTATGGAAGTTTGTTGCGTGTCCATACTGATAGAAAGCCGTCCATAACTGATGACTGATATGCTCTTTAGCAGCATTCGCCACATCTTGATACTTCGGAGGCTTGATACCATAGCGCTCTAATTCCTTGAACAATGCTCCTCCACTTTGTTCATAGTATACTTCCCAAGCTTCTTGCCACGACATTACTTTATTCGGCAACATATAATCCATCATCATGCTAACTAAGCTAAGTAGGCGGAAGCCACGCCAGAACCATTTATCTATCCATTTTTGAACAATAGGGACATTATCTTCGTGCTGCTCGAGCATAAATTTTATAATCTCTAATCCAAGCGTCATATGACGAGCTTCGTCAGATTGCGCCGAAAAACCAAATGTTACAGTTGCCATGTCACCGTTGTATGCCGCGCCTGACATAAATGGCACGAATAGCAAGTTGGTTAGTACATATTCAAATGAGAAAGAAATCGCTGTTAAGAATTCGAAGGGCCCTGCTGAACGAGCATCATCAAAAAATGATTTTGGTACAGATAAAAACCACACACGATCATGCATTAACGGGGCATCATGCAGACCATTAAAGTGCTTGTTATAATGACTCATTGCATGTTGTTGAGTTTGTGAGTGACGGAGTTCGTCAATAGCTTGCATTTGACAAGCTACTCGCGCACCCGCCCCGCTAAACTGACGTCCAACTTTTGAATAACCTTGAAACGCTGTATACTCAAGCGGCGAGACACCGGTTAAAAAAAGTTTTAGTGAATTTACATACCGAGCATCTGAAATGTTTTGATGGCCATTGTTTTGCGCAAAGGCATCAAAGATAGCGTACAGCTTTTTCTCTTTTTCAGCTTGATATTTCCAGTAAGAGTCCATCGTGAGGCGAAAGGGATCTTCCCAGCCGTCCCAATCTACAATTTTGATCCCTTCAAAATCCTCGTGTGGGAAAATATCAGATTTTTTTTGATAGCTTGGTTCCCAATCCATATTACGAGTTAAATGTTGATACTTTTGCTTTAGATTTAGTTTTTTTGCCGCTGTCATTAGTGACTCCTGGTTAATTCCAAAAAAGGGTAAAATGGTCGTCATCTTCATCTACGTTTCCGTCTATGCTGATAACATCAAGTAACATTTCTTGCACATCCCATTCGCGATTTAGCTTTTCTTCCATCGTTTCACGAGTTATCACCAAGCGTTTTTCGGCTTGGATCCGAATCAATGCCGGCTGATATTCTATTTCAGCATCCGGGTTGTCTTCGCTAATCGCTGCTACGAAGTATCGTGCGTTTTCGTTGTCTTGAAACACAATAAATACATGTTGGCTCATTACATAGCCCCCGTTGATTGAAGGCCTGTTTTTTTCAGTAGCGCAGCTAGTTCAGTTTGAATATTTGAAACAGAGGCGTGACCAACGGTTTCCATTGCAATGGGTTCTAATGCAGCAAATACCTGTGGCTCCCAGTGATCAACCCAAGCCTGAATGGTTTCTTTGTTGTGCTCAGATTCAGCAACGGCTGTTTTTACAACTGCAACGATCCAACGTGTTGTGTCTTTGTTCCAATCGCGCATAAACTCTGTCAACATCCCTATATCACGAGCACCCATCTCACTGAACCATTCATCCATGGCTTCATAAGCGAATGAAAACAGTACTTTGTCTATTAACAGATTTTGTAATAACGTTAATTCAAACCAGTCGCCAACCACCATCGAATCTTCGGCTAGCTTGCGCATTGGTTGCCACATTGGATCGTCCATCCAGAATGCTTTGCTGGTGTTCAATGCCTTACCAGTGTTTCCGTCGATCAATAAAGCAATGCGGGATAAATATTGACCGATGCCAAGATGATCCATTGCTTGATATATGTGTGCTTGAGCGACGGTGGTAGCAATCGCATCAGCGGCAACCTGGCTATTATTCATGTTTGCTGACTGATTCAAATGCCGAAAAGGTACGAGATATTTGAGCAACTTTTGCTGGATTTTTTCATCTAAGCTGGAAATCAGATTGCGTTTTTCACAAAACTTAAAATTAGACTCTGCGTTTTCTTGCATTTTTGCGCGGTTGCCAACATATGCGCCATAGTAAAATTGTCGAGGATCACTTATTGCATACCAATCTTCCATCTTAATGGCAGTGCGACTTGGATCATTAAGAGTTTTTTCAGGATCCCATAACGGCTTATAATGAAAGTTATGAGTGGGCTCAATATCATAGCTAGCCTCTTGGTAACGCGTGGCAGGCTTATCACCAAAGCGACGTTTAATGTGACTGTAGGTATTCCGAATGGTAGAAACGGAACTGGTTTTTATCTCAACGCTCATATTCTGTACCTTGTTTGTTTGATAAATTTCATTTGAATCTAAATCTTTTTGGTGTCGCCAAAACGCCACTTTTGGTTGTCGTCATCTATCCTCTTCGCCATATCAGCATCCATATAAATAACGTTGTTGTGTTTGCAAAATATCTCAAAGGCTTGTCTCGGTAGAACCAATTCAACGAACAAGTCTGGGTGTTCAATCGCAAAATCGAATTCAACGAATTTATCTTCAGGGGCACTGCGCACTCGGACATAACGAGCCAATGCATTAAATTTATTTTTGTTTAAACTAGAAATCATGTTATCAATTTCCTTTGTTAATTTTTTGATCCACGAACTGTTATTGCAATAGTGATGCCAGAATTAAAAACTTTTAGTTATTTTTTTAAGTGATTGTTTAATATGCACTTTTTCGACCAGCTAGTGGCTTTTTTGTTTTCATATTAATTAAATGTTAATTATTTAGTGAATTTGGGTAAAATATTTATCAAATGATGAAAAATGATGAAAAGGTGTGCTATGGTGGTTTCTCATTCATTTAATTAAACATCGGCAAAAATGTATGTGTCATATTTAGAGGAAGCTTATGAGTACTGTTCTAAAAGAAGAGATTGTTAAAACTGACATTAAAGACTTGACCGATCTCATTAAATTTAGTTATGAAGACGGTAAGGTCTGGTTTGGTGAGCAAAGAATGCTACTGATGCACGTGTCGGCTATGGCCGCTTTTAGAAGGGAGTTGCTAAATAGTATTGGTTTAGAACGTGCTAAGGGCTTTTTTTTAAGATTGGGCTACCAATCTGGGATACGAGATGCCGAGCTCTCTAGGCGACTTCGACCAACCGCTGAAGATATAGATATATTTTTAACCGGGCCACAATTACATTCACTCAAGGGAATGGTAAAGCCGAACCCGATCAAAATAGACATTGATCAAAAGACTGGACATTTTTACGCCGAACTTGAATGGATTAATTCATGGGAAGTTGAAGTGGTTCAGACAGAACTAGGTCAAATGGATGAACCTGCTTGTTGGTCTTTGCTGGGGTATGCATGCGCGTTTACCTCATCATTCATGGGGCGTGAGATAATTTTTCGTGAAGTGAGCTGTATAGGTTGCGGTGACGAGCGATGTCTAATTATTGGAAAGCCAGCACAAGAGTGGGAAGATCACGAAGAATTCTCACAATACTTTAAAGCTGAACCAATTATTGAACAACTTTATAATTTACAGTCTCAAGTTAACTCTCTTCGTAGCAATCTAGAGCGTCAACAAGGCCAATATTATGGAATAGGTCAATCAGCTTCATATAAGGAAGCATGCAAAAAAATTGACAAAGCTGCGCAAGGGAATGTCTCTGTTTTATTACTTGGTGAGACAGGAGTAGGAAAAGAAGTAATAGCAAGAAGTGTTCATTTACGTAGCAAAAGAGCTGAACAATCATTTATAGCTGTTAATTGCGCTGCGATTCCACAAGAACTAATTGAAGCTGAATTGTTTGGCGTAGAAAAAGGAGCATTTACTGGTGCTACACATACCCGTGCCGGACGTTTTGAAAGAGCTGATAAGGGAACTATTTTTCTAGATGAAGTGGTAGAGTTAACTCCTCGGGCACAAGCTTCTTTGCTGCGGGTCCTACAAGAACAAGAACTTGAAAGAGTCGGAGGTTCACGATTACATAAAGTAGATGTTAGAGTAATTGCAGCAACGAACGAATCTTTGGAGCAAGCCGTCAATAATGGAAAGTTTCGTGCTGATCTTTATTATCGCTTGAATGTTTTCCCCGTAAAAATACCTCCTTTGCGAGATCGCATAGACGATATTCCTTTACTTGTTGAACACTTTTTACAAAAATTTCATGTTGATTATTCTAAAAGAACACTAGGTCTATCTGATAAGGCTTGGGAATATCTTTCTAAATACTCTTGGCCCGGTAATATAAGAGAGTTAGAAAACGTGATAGAAAGAGGAGTGATTTTAACTGATAGTAATGAAACGATATCAGCCGATTCCTTATCTCTGCTAACTAATGAAAAACTACAAGTTAATCATGACGACTTCGTTTACTCAAATGGTAGAATAGTAGAAACTAGTGAGAACGAAAAGGAAGATTGGATTGATGAAATCCTTGAAAGGAAAATAAGCCTAGATAATGTTGAAAAAATTCTTACTGAAAGAGCAATGACAAAAGCCAAGGATAATATTTCAAAAGCAGCAAGATTGTTAGGAGTAACTCGTCCAGCCCTAGCCTATCGTCTAAAAAAACAAGGCACTATTGAATAAGTACATCTTCTCAATTCAATTATTAGCTAAAATTTATATCAGAATAAATGTACATCATCAGAGGTGAAACTTTAGTTCTAGGAATGATTACTATCTAAAATGGGGGGGATTACATCACCATATGATTAAAATTTGTCATTTTTAGTTTACATCGCCCTATTTTATTTATCATTTCGTTAACAAATTAAATTTGAAAAACTTGCTGAAAATATCATTATATAACCCGTAAGTAATTGATATTTAATTGCATTACCCCTAAAAAACGCTAATGGCACGCTCCTTGCTAAGTAATATTTATGTTAATTAATTGATGTAATATTCATGCTGTCGAAAAATTTCATTTATATCTTTGAGCTAAAAAGCTTAAATTCGCACTACACCAATAGCATATCTGCTGTGTTTTTAATTCTAAGTTCTATATTTTTAACAGGTTGTGAAGCCCCTTTAGTAATGGACAAAGTAACTTCGCAACTTGAACAACCTATGCAACGAACTGACTTCTATCAAGCCTTTGCTAGCAATGAAGAAATCGCAGTATTAGTTGGCACGAATGGCGTTGTATTAACCAGCAGGGACACGACAACATGGAATCGTCATGTTTTACCTGAAAAGCCATCGTTACTTGCCATTGATACTTGTCCAGACCAAACCTTTATAGCGCTTTCATTCGATAATCATATTTGGGTATCAAGCCCAAATGGTAATGATTGGTCTTCGGTTCAAATTGATACTCAAGAGCAACTAATGACTATCGATTGCGCGCCTAACGGAGAGTGGTGGGCAGCAGGCGGATTTTCCACTTTCTTAAGGTCAAATGATAGGGGACTCACTTGGCAATCTAACACATTAGAAGAAGACGCAATTATTACCAACCTAGTCTTTCTGTCAGAGCAAGAAGCGGTTGCTACAGCAGAGTTTGGCATGCTTTTAGTCACCAATGACGGCGGTAACTCGTGGACAATCAGCGGTTTTATGCCGGACGAGTTTTATCCTCATGCAGCATTCTTCACGTCCACCTCACAAGGCTGGGTGGGGGGGCTCAACGGTTTCATTTATTACACCAACGATTCTGGGAACACTTGGCAGCGGCAAAATGCAGATAGCGCCGCACCCATTTATCAAATCGAGAACGTTAATGGGGAGCTCTTTGCATTAGGTGACAACGCCACTGTATTGAAATTGACTGGTAACCATTGGATAACAATACAGCCGGCCACTGCCCCCGTTTATTTGCGTGCCGCTTTATCTTTTAACAACAACTTATTGGTTGCTGGTGGACGTGGCATGTTAATGAAAATTGACCCTAGTGTTAAGGCTGTTAAGGCATTACCTGCAAATGAAACGGAAAAAGAAAATGACATCTAAACATCGGTTTACACATTTTTTACACAATATAGAGTCCAGTATTTTCAAGCATCCATTTATTGTGTTGGGTGCAATAATCCTGTTAACGGTGTTCTTTTTAAGTCGCATTCCTGCCTTAAAAATTTACACAGACTTTGCCAATTTATTACCACAAGAGCATCCATACATACAACTGCATAACAGTATTAAAGACAGTTTTGGAGGTGCTAATGTGCTGGTAGTGGGGGTAGAATTTAGTGATGGCGATTTATTTTCAAATGAAAATTTAGCCATCTTAGATAGAGTTACTTTGGCAGTAGATAACCTACCTGGAGTAAATCACAACCTTGTTGCAAGTTTAACCCATCGAAATTCACGGCATATCTGGTTAACAGAGGTGGGGAGTATAAATTCGCAGCCTTACTACGATTCAACTTATGGTGAATATAGCGCTGCTGAATTACAAGTTATGCGAGATAACGTCGCTGCAAACCCGCAAGTATATGGTCCACTGGTTGCACCTGATTTTAAAATGGCACTGGTAAAAGCGCAGCTAATTGAAGGGCAATTAGACTACGAAAAAACCTTTACGCAATTACAAAAAATCATCAGTGAAGAAAATCAAGCAGGCGTCACCATTTACGCAACTGGTCAGCCAGTATTAGTCGGATGGGCCTATACTTATATGGAGCAAATCCTTCAAATATTTATTTTTACAATCCTAATAATGTTGGCGCTATTGGTCTTTCATTTTCGCAAGGCTTATGGCGTTTTAGTCCCACTTGGCGGAGTACTTATTTCAACTATATGGGGCCTAGGAATAATTAGCCTATTGGGTTATAACCTTGATCCACTTGGGTTAGTGATACCCTTTTTAATAGCCGCCAGAGCGATGAGTCATGGCGTACAATTAGTTGAAAGATATTACGCTGAATTAAAAATATACTCAAAGGGCAGTGACGCTGCAAAGGCTACATTCGATAGCCTATTTAGACCCGGTACTTTAGGCGTTGTTTCTGATGCTGTGGTCCTACTATTAATTGCAGTCGGCTCTATTCCGTTAAACACTCATCTTGGCATTTATGCTTCATTATGGGCGATCACGGTAGTGTTAACTGTTCTAATTGGTGTGCCCCTGCTTCTTTCTGTGTTACCAACACCAAAAAATTCAGAAATAAAGGAGACATTCTTACGTTACATCGGTTCGAGTTGTTCGCGGATAGTAACTAGCCCTAAGGCTGCGCCAAGACTCCTTTTAGGTGCATTAGCTTTTATTATTGTTGGTTTATTTGCTGCGTCTCAAGTTCAAATTGGAGATTCAGAGCCGGGCTCTCCTATTTTATATCCAGATCACGACTACAACGTTTCTTCACGCACCGTAAATGAGCGTTTCCCAGGCTCTGAAGAACTCTACATTATTGCTGAAACCGATACCAACGGTGGGCTAAAACGACCTGAAGTTCTGAAATCTCTGATTTCACTGCAATCACATATGTTATCTGATCCAGATGTGGGGGGAAGTAAAGGTCTAACTGATCTCATTCAGCAAATTAATCGACTAATGCACAATAATGACCCGCGTTGGTATCAAGTCCCTCATGACGCATCTTATGTTGGTGGATTGATGTTTACATACATGGCATCTAGTCCAATTCCCGGTGCATTAAACGAATTTAACGATACTGATGACCGCATTGCTAACTTGGTTTTCTATTACAAAGACAGGCAAGGTGAAACTATTCGCCGTGCCATTCATATGGCTAAGGCTTGGATTGATGAGCATGGCAATGATGTGGATGGACTTAAAATTCGTCTTGCTGGCGGAACTATAGGGGTTGCTGCAGCGATGAATGAGTCTGCTTTTGAAACCAACATTATTGTTTTGCCGCTAGTTTTTGTGCTGATTTTTGCTTTTGTCATGCTGTTTTATTCCTCTTTACACGCTGGTTTAATGATGTTGGCAACGATGCTTTTTGCTTCAATCTTAACTTATGCCTATATGGGACTTTATGGCATGAGCATTGACATCAATACCGTGCCGGTGGTTGCCGTTGGTATCGGCGTAGGTATCGATTACTCCATATATATGATGGACCGAATACGAGAATTTATGGCCAAAACAGGCAGTCTTTTTGACTCGGTTCGTCAATCAATCGCCACCACTGGAATGGCCATTAGTTTCACTGCCGTCACCTTAATTGCAGGTATTGTAATGTGGGTAATTCTCTCCGAGTTGAGATTTCAATCTGACGCCGCCCTTTTGCTTTGCGTGATGATTGTGATCAATGGTTTTGCCGCCATGCTGTTAGTGCCTTCTTGGGTACTAGTTTTCAAACCTAAATTTATTGTCAATGTGTATAGCGACGAAGACGGTGTATTGCATGCCGACTCTAACGCAGCTGACTCAAATCCTGCTGATCTGTCATCACCTACAGCGCTCAGCGGAGCAATTACCGGAAACCAAAATTGATTACAAATTTTTGGTTTCTATTAGCACATAAAAGAGGATATAACATGCTCAAAAACACACAGCTAAAAAGTTGTACGATGCTGAAAGTAGCACTAGGGTTTGCCCTTTTACCTACTTTTCAGCAAAGTACCTTTGCAGAGGAAATTAAGGTCAACGCATTCATCGAAAACGCAACATATTTGCGTAAAGATGTAGGGTTATCAAAATTTCGAAACACACTACAGATAGAAGCAGAAAAAACCTATAAATCATCTGGGTCTTTTAGCAACATCTCCTTAAGTGGGACGTTTCGTCTCAGTTATGATGGTGTCTACGACTTAAATGATGAGGACTTTGGTAAAAAGGCTGGTCGAGCAATTTCTTTGGAGAATATTGCTGCAGGGCCAGGGGCCACAGTGCTTTTTGGTGAAGGTTTAGCACTACCATTTTCCTTCGATACCGCCAATAATCCGAATGAAGGCATGGTTGTACTTGGTGAACATCTTCACGAAACTGATGGTGGTGTAGCTTTTGGTGTGCCAATACGACCTTGTGACACTGATGCAAGAGGTTGTATTTCAGGTTACTTGTCTCGCGATATTCAAGAACTAAGATCTCAAGAGCTAAATGACCGTTTAGATTTTATTCGCGAACTCTATGTAGATTTTGATTTCAATCTAGACAATGGGCACATCATTAGTACTCGTTTAGGTAAGCAACAAGTTATTTGGGGTAGAACCGACTTGTTCAGAGTGCTTGATGTAATTAACCCTGTAGATTATTCGCGAAACAATATTTACGACGAGTTAGAAGATATAAGAATCCCCATGTGGATTTTAAAAACTGACTATCGAATGGGTGCTACTGAGACGTTTGATGATTTGAATTTACAATTAATTTGGAACTTTGACCGTTTCCGTCCTAATGATTTAGGCCAATGTGGTCAGCCCAATGTAATTGTAGATGCGGGTTGTTTTTTCAGGGGAATGAATAACCTATGGGAAAATGGTGGGACAGTAGCAAACTTTGCTGGGGGAGTCGCTGCAACTGACTTTGGTCCAGGTCAAATCGGCATACGCCAAGCCAACTTACCAAATTGGAGTCTTTCTAACACTCAAGTCGGCTTAAAATTTGAAGGGGTTTTAGGGGATCTGGGGTTTTCATTAAACGCCTTATCGTATCGTTCTCAAATGCCTTCATTGCGAGGGGGGATAGAAGCACAAAACGGATTCACGGGTGAAGTTGCTGTATTGCCCGCACTCATTGCTTTTGATATCGATTTTCCACGCGTAACTTTGCTCGGTGGTTCAATGGACTACTACTCACAAGGTATTGACACCGTCTTTAGAGTAGAAGCTGCACACACTTCAGGCGAGGAATTTGCTAATACACTTAGAAGTGAGTTGTTCTCAGAATCCGATGTACTGCGTTATGTGATTGGCGCAGATAAAAATATCTTTATTCCTTTCTTAAATGATAAGCGTGCGTTCCTGTTCTCTGGTCAAGTATTTGGTCAGCATATTTTGGACTATGAGCAAGAACAACGTTTATTAGGAGCAGCTGGCATACCCGATTGGGAAGAAAATTGGACGGCTACTTTGCTTATAAAAGGTTGGTGGATGAACGACCGGTTAAGCCCTCAAATTATCAGTGCACATGATTTTAGGGCCGGCGCGACAGCAGTAGCAATGTCGGTTGAGTGGATAGTTAGTGACAATTTGAAATTCACTGGAGGTGTAAACTTTAAATTTGGAACAGGGGCTCGCAAATTTGACGATTGCCGTTCATGTAACCCTTGGACGCCATTTACTGCTGCTTTTCCTGAACACGCCATTGGGTCTACCCTCGGTCTAGGTGGTTTCGAACCTTTAGGGCGCTTTAAATCTGGTCCAATTGGTATGGCTCAAGAAGAAGATGAGCTTCAATTTACCCTTCGTTATAGTTTCTAAAAGAGGATAACAACATGAAAATACTAACTTTAGGCATAAAGCTCAGCATCGCTGCGATTATGTCCAATCTTGCACTAGCAACACCCGCATTGGCATCAAATGAAGTGGTTCAACAATCCTTCTTTCCATATGCTGAAAATAAACCAGCGTATGATTCCTTAACAGCAGGTCTGATTATCGATCAATCTAATGTTGCGCAGTTTAAAGATGTTATTGACCCTGCTTTTTACTCATTTATTGAAAAAGGTTGGACGCAAATAGTGGTTGGCGACACGACTTCATTTGCGCTACATCAAAGTTATATAGACGCCAGTGAAAAAGGCTATGGTAATGTAAGCTTGGGTGAAAAAGTAGGTGAAATTAACGGTTGGGAAGCAGGAAGACCTTTCCTTGATGAACCGAGCAAAGATGATCCTCGTGCAGGTGAAAAACTCGCGTGGAACTATAAGTATGGATACAACTGGGGAGACAGCGCTGCCATAGCACCATTCTATTGGAAATATCGGGATATGGAATCTGCAAAAGTAGAGCGTACGATAAAGTTTAATTTTCACTTTTTGAATTTTAAAGGACGAGTAAATCAAAAGCCTACTCCTGAAATTACACCAAACCCTTCTGATTTATTCCGGTCTATTTACTTGCAAGTATTAGCTCCTGATGATGTGCGTAACACACAGTTACTGATCCATCGTGCAGCAGATGACTTAAAACGCGATAATTCTTGGTTATACCTTGGTTTCCAACGCAGAGTTAGACGTTTGGCGACAGGTCAGGTAACCGATGCCTTCCTTGGTTCTGATTTGATGATTGAAGATTTTGAAGGATATAACGGGCGCATCTCTGATATGAATTGGGAGTATAAATCCACACGCTATATGCTTATGCCGTTTTTTAATCACAACGAGCTAACCTTAGATGCTGAAACACATGAAGATGATGATGGTTATCAAGTCGTTGCTTTTGGTGGTAAGGGTGGATGCTTCCCTAACATTACGTGGCAATTACGCAAGGTATATGAAGTAGAAGCAAGACCGGTAAATGAATCTCATCCATTGTCAAAACGTGTACACTTTATGGATGCTCAAACATTTACTATACCCAGGACGGTATCATATGATCGCAAAGGTACTATGTGGAAAACGTTTACTATTGGTCAAGCACACCCAGATCATCACTTGCCAGCCAATAAAGGCTCTGGTGTATCTATTGATGATGCATTTAGCATGATAGACGTACAAGCTAACCATTGCACAACCGGTCAATTTAAAGGTCAGGTGGACCCAGAATTGTCTCCAACAAGTATGTTTAGTGTTCAGCATTTACGGGCTACAGGAAGTTAACTAGTTGTTTCAACCATTTGGGGCTTGCATCAGCAGCCCCTTTTTTACAAACCATATTATGAGGTGAAAAGTGGTAGAAAATATAGAACCTATCACGGTAATAATCTCGCGTCGCGTTAAACCTGAAATGGTAAAAGAGTTTGAAACTCTTACATCAGAAATGACCCAGCGAGCGAGCAAATTTTCAGGCTATTTAGGGACAACATTGTTTAAACCCTCTTCTGGCAATGACCCAGAATATCGAATCATGTTTAAGTTCCAAGATATTAGTAGTTTGCAGGAATGGGAAGGTTCTTCGCAAAGAGCTGAAATATTGGAAAAAATTGAAGATTTATTGATAACATCAAGTGAACGGGAACAAGTGTCTGGCTTGATAACCTGGTTCACCTTACCTTCAACAAATCCAATTACGCCACCTCCACGCTATAAAATGACGCTGATTAGTTGGCTAGCGCTTTATCCCGCTGTGACCTTTATATTTTGGCTATTCGAATCTTGGTTAATAGAGTTTCCACTGTTAGTCCGGACGTTTATGGTGACTGCAGTGGTGATTGTGTTGATGACTTATATACTAATGCCCTTTATGACCAAACGCTTTGCTTTTTGGTTGTATCCAAAATCAACAAAGAGATAGCGACGTTTAAAAAATAGTGCAATGAACAAAATTTATAGCATTTCGGTTTTATAGGAACCAAGCATTTTTACTTTGTTTCTTTTGCTAACTTCTTTTAAAGCTGCTGCAACGTTAATATCATGTAGGCTCCCTTCAAACTCAATGAAAAAATGGTACTTACCAAACTCCTTACGAGTAGGTCTAGAAATTATATTGGTTAAGTTGATTCTGCGTGTAGAGAATGACTGAAGTACCTCACCCAATAATCCAGGATGATCGTCATCATCTAGCACGATAATACTGGTTTTGTCTGCATGGCTGTTATTTGTGCTACTAGGTGTTTTACTCAGTACCAAAAAACGTGTTTGGTTATTATCATAATCATTTACTTTGTTTATTGTAGAAGAGAAGTCTTTTGAGCTAAATGATCCAGAGGGAACAATCGCACCTGCTTTATCATCAGCTTTAATGCATTTCTCCAGCGATTCAATGTTACTTTCTGTCAAATGAATATTGACTTGCTTAAAATTTTGAATGAACCCCAAACATTGACCTTTTGCCACAAATTGGACAAATAGATGCTCTATTTCGTTTACATGTTTAGCATTTGAAACAAATGAAAATTCGATAGGGAGCATCACTTCATCAATGATGTATAAATCGAGTTCAACTAATAGATCTAGCACTAAAGCAATGAAACCTTCAGAAAAATTTTCAATGGGTATGATGCCAACATCACAAGACTTCCCTATTTCATGAACAGCTTGCGTAATTGTAGGCAAAAAGTGAACATCATAAAGCTCAGACTGATGCTGTATAAATTTTTTTGTCGCGAGTTCAGAAAATGTACCGGCAGGACCCAAGGTTGCTATCTTTAACATTGTTACCTTACTGATTCTGTGAGATTTAGCGAAAACTCTTGATTTTGGGGAGCGGGTATCCCCTGTTTTTGACACCTTTTTATTACAGCACCCACAATGGCATCAAGCTCAATCTCTCGGCCTTTCTCTTTATCTATTAGCATCGACGTTTTAATTGGCGAAAAATTTTTAATTAAATTAAATAATGTATTTACATCCTGCTGCGTTAATTCTACCCCATCATAACGTGCTGCTTCTACAGTTTCTTGCATAGCCTTGCGTATCACGGCTACATAAGCAGGATTATGAGTGAGTTCGAATGTATTTAAGCCAGTTATGGCTGATAATGGATTTACACCATTATTAATCACAAGCTTTTTCCACAATTCCAAGCGGATGTTTGAAGTAAGTTGAAACGGAATATTTGCCATTGCTAAATATTTAGCAAAATTAATCAGTTGATAGGGCATTTGTTGACCCGAGTTGACTACTGGCCATGGGCCATATGTAATTTTTGCCACACCCGTTGATACTATTTTGCCAGGATTAATAACCTCCCCCCCAATCTTAATAGCCATGCCACCCCAAATTCTATCTTTACCAAAAGTATCAGCTAAAACCGATTCGCTGTCTACACCATTTTGTAGTGATAATATTGGACATTCTGATAATTTTAACCAGTTTCCAAGCTCTGATAGTGCAGTTGATAGTTGGTTTGCTTTGAGGCAGATGATCACTAGATCGAACT
Source organism: Alteromonadaceae bacterium (assembly GCA_014872805.1). Lineage (GTDB taxonomy): Bacteria > Pseudomonadota > Gammaproteobacteria > Enterobacterales > Alteromonadaceae > Opacimonas. Next base: position 619 of record WKFN01000003.1, on the reverse strand, counting down.
GGTTACTTTTAAAATTATTAGTCAGTTCTTGATGATTGACCGCACTGACATAGCTAACATTTTCCTCGCCATCATGAGTAATCTGGAGACCGTTTTGCTGAATTGCTTTAAGGTGATCTCCTCTGGCAGTAACAATGATAGACTTACAACTTTTTTGTAAGCGGCTAGCGTAAAATCCGCCAATTGCACCACATCCTATTATTAAAATTTTCATATTTCTACACTAGTTGATTTTTATTCGATAATAAATTAAACACACCTTTGCGTAAAATAGTTATCACATCTCTAATTATCTTTAAAATTTAGCATATAACATGCCAATTTTAAAAACTGGGCATTTTTTTGTAGTAGACCTTATTTGTCATGCCTCAGGTGCATTATGCAAAATAATAAAACTAAAAAATTAAACTTTATCGTTGTGTAGATGAAGAGAAAAATGGTCTATTTGATTAATCTTTATCAAATAGACCATTTTTAAGTTACAGTATGATTATACTTTAATTTATAACTATTGGTGCCCTTGTAATCCCCCCATTTCAAGTAGCAAAAATAACTAGACTATCACGCTGCTTGTAAAATGGTTCTAGGTGGTACGCCACCAATGGCTGTGTTAGGACGC
>WKFN01000013.1:0-28391 GCA_014872805.1 Alteromonadaceae bacterium | reverse complement strand
TTCTTCGGTATAACGCTTCTTCATGATTCGATCTCCATTGCATATAGTTTATTGGAAATCTCATCAAAGTCATGGTTTTATTTTTGGGGAGAAGGTCACTAATAATAATTTACCAATTTGATATCCACTCTTTTTAGGGAAACACATCATGAAAACACTACCGAAGTTTCAAACCTCGTTGGTAGCGGCTGCCATTGCTGCAAGCATAGCACCCACATCAGTGGCCTTAGCGCAAACGCAAGAAGCTCAAGTTGAACGTATCGAAATCACGGCAACTCGCCGTACGGGTACCGTTCAAGAAGCGCCTTTGAATATTACAGCGTTAACAGCCGACACGCTCTCAGAGCAAAATATCGGCCAGCTAGAAGACGTTGCGCGCTGGGTACCCGGTTTAACTGTTGTTGATCAAGGTGGACGCAGTGACTCACCCATTATTGTACGTGGTCTAAACACCAATACACTAGGTCCAGGTGCCAATGGTGGCACGGTTGCGACCTACTTTGGCGAAATTCCAGTGTTACTCAATATGCGTTTGACAGATATCGAACGAGTAGAAGTATTGATTGGTCCACAAGGAACTTTATACGGCGCGGGCACGTTAGGCGGTGCAATTCGCTACATCCCTAAAGGCGTGGATTTGGATTTAACTGAAGGCGAAGTCTACGGAAACATATCGTCCATGTCTGAATCAGATAGCTTAGGGGGTGAATACGGTTTTGTCTTTAATACGCCTTTGATCAATGATGAATTAGGTTTCCGTGCATCGGTTAATTTTTACAATGACCCAGGTTTCATCGACTATGATTATGTGGTTCGACAAGGGGGAGTATCTCTTCCTGACGTAGATTGGAATAACGCTTCTGAAGTCGATGCGAATTTGCGTTCAGTCAAGGACGCAAACGGCGAAAAAACACTCACAGGACGTGCAGCCTTACGCTGGCAACCAACAGATGATATCGATGCGACATTATCATATTTTTACCAAAATCAAGACGTTGAAGGCCGCTCGATTTCTCATTACAACGCACTTCCTGAGAGCAATCCATTGTCACAAGCGGGTGTGGGTAAATATAGCTCGGCGTACCGTTATTTAGAGCCGCGTGAAAAAACAGACCAACTATTAAGTCTTGAAGTGAATGCGGATCTTGGTTTTGCTGACTTAGTGTCTGCAACAGGCTTGTCTTCGTTTGAAGCAGATGGTCAACGTGATCAAACTGACCTTTTGATACGCCTTGATTATAGCTATGAAGCATTTCCAGCGTTTTCTGCCTTTACCCGCGAGTTAGATAACACTGATATCTTTACTCAGGAAGTTCGCTTAGTATCTAAAGACACGGACAAATTGAGCTGGATTGTCGGCGCATTTTACAACAAGGTTGAATCGGAAGGTTCTTCTTCAGAATTCACTCCAGGCTTCTCGCAATATGCAGTTGACGTTTGGGGAGCCGAGCAAAATCGTCCTGACGATTTGGAATACTTATCTGTGAGTGAATCAACCGTAACGGAATCAGCCATTTTTGGTGAGGCAACTTATGAGATTAACGATAAGTGGGATGTGACGCTTGGCTTCCGTGCTTATGAGTACGAAGTCGAAACGCGTTCAGCGATTGATTTACCGCTTTACTACACAGTATTCACTGGCCGAGCGCAGGATTCAATCGTTCTTGATTACGGTTCAGAAAGTGCCGATGACAGTGGAACATTGTTAAAATTCAATACCTCTTATCAAGTAAACCGTGATGTAATGACGTATTTTACCCTGTCTGAAGGTTTTCGTATCGGTGGTGCGAATGGTGTCGCGGCATGTCCGTCTAACATCAATGAAATTGAAAACCAACTCGTTTGTGCCTTACCAAATGAGCAAGTATTCGTAGCCGATACCACCACGAACTATGAAGTGGGTGTTAAGTCAGCGTTATTGGGTAATAAATTACAAATCAATGCAGCGGCATTCTTAGTTGAATGGGATGATGCCCAAGTTGCGGGTGCAACAGTAAATGGTGCTCAACCGATCACAGCTAATGCAAAAGGTGCTGAGAGTAAAGGTATCGAATTGTCAGCTCGCGCAATCGTGACTGATGAGTTAACCGCTTACGCAACATTCTCATCGGTAAACGCGAAATTGACTGAAGATGCTCCGTATTTGTTTGGGGTTAAATTTGACCGTTCTGGCGATATCCTTGCCGAAGAAGGGTTGATTCAAGATTATTATGACGGTAAAGCTGGTGACCGTTTATCTGGTTCACCAGAAACACAGTTGTCATTTGGCCTTAAATATTCCACCGAAGTTTTGGATGGTAAAGGACTTGACCTAGTTTACGGTCTGACTTATCAAGACGAAGTAGCATCGAAAGTAGGTATTCGTGCCGACGGCGAACTCATCCCTGGTTTTGCACTTAGCAATATTAGTGCTACGCTTACTGAGGATAACTGGGCAGTGTCTTTGTATGTGAACAACTTATTTGACAAGTATGCTTACAGCTCAATCCGCCGTGATCGTGGTGACTTAGGCTTGAATAGCTATGATGTTGGTGATTTGAATGGGGTTGACCAGCTGCGTAACTATGGTCGCTTCTTGATCCCACCGCGTAAGATTGGTGTGAAGTTCACTTATAAGTTTGAACTTTAAACCATTTAAGTACGTGTTAAACCGGTTCAAATGAGCCGGTTTTTTTGTTTTAATACCCTAAAAAATGCTTATCACTTATGAATCCTGTTCCAGCACTGTCTCAGATCAACCAACTCCTTAACCAAGGTCAGTTTATCCAAGCACACCCTTTGGTTGTGGCTTTTTTGCAACAGCAAGCAGATGTTTCTTTACAAGCCGAAGGCTATTTTTTACTGGGTATCATTAATTCGGAATTAGGTCAGTTTAACAAAGCCAGTCAGTGTTTTGAAAAAGCATTGAGCCTGAACGTTAAGCCAGAATATTTAGCGTACTATTGCAAATGCCAAGCGCTTTTAGGCAATAGCAATCAAGCGCTAGAGGCAGCTGATAACATTGATGTTGCTGCATTAAAGCAACCAAATGCATTGGATACTGTAGGCGTTTCACTCTCTAGACTCGGATTTCATGAGCGTGCAAGAGTGTTTTTTGAAGCGGCTATTGCGTTAGATAATACTAAAGCGATGTATTTTTATAATTACGGTATGTCATTAAAGTTTGCGGGGGAGTTCAAATCTGCTTTAGTTCAATTTACTAAAGTCTTACACATCGACCCCTCTCATCCGCCAACGCAATTTGCCATATCGGATATGCCCAAACACGATCAGCACGAGCGAAGAATACAAGAGCTTGAGTCACTTTTGGCTTCACCACCACAAGATCCAGATGCTCAATTACACCTGGCTCATGCCTTGGCAATTGAGTATCAGAACACGGCACAGCACCCTAGAGCTTTGGAAGTGTTGCATCAAGCCAAACAACACAAACTGACCCAAACGCGATATGATTTTGCACGCGATAAAGCCATTTTCGTAGCCTGTCAGCAGTGGTCTCTGCCTTCTGTGCAAGCTGGTTATGACTCTAAGCGTCCGATTTTTATTGTTGGCATGCCTCGTTCCGGTACTACCTTGGTTGAGCGAATTTTATCTCATCACTCTCAGGTAGGGTCTGGTGGTGAACTACAGGATTTTGGGATTGCGGTGAAGCAATTAACCCAAACGCCAGGCCAACTTGTGCTGGATCCATTGACAGTTGAGCAATCTGTGAACCTAGATATAGCTGAGTTGGGGCAATTTTACATTAAAAAAACTCAGCGTATTGCTTCAGATAAACAGTATTTTATCGACAAATTACCGTTTAATTTTTTTTATATCGATTTGATTCGTGCGGCGTTGCCTCAGGCCAAAATCATCGTCATGTTACGCGATCCAATGGACACCTGTATTGGCAACTACCGCCAAATGTTTTCTCTGAACTCTCCGTATTATCAATATGCATTTGATTTACAGAGTATTGGTGAGTTTTATGTGGCGTTTCGCAAGCATATTGAGTTAATGCATGAGCGCTATGGCTCCGCTATTCGGATGCAAAACTACGAATTACTTGCTACTAACCCTGAAGTGCAGGTAAAAGAATTGCTCGAGTTTTGTGATTTGCCCTTTGAGAGTCAATGCCTTCACGTTGAACAAAATAAAACGCCAGTCTCAACCGCAAGTAAAGTTCAAGTAAGGGAACCGATTAACACTTCGAGTATTGGTCGTTGGAAAAAATTTGGCCCAGCACTTGAGCCCTTGCATGAATACTTAAAAGCGCATAGACTGGTCTAACCAGAGCACAATAAGAGCAATAATATGGCCGATCATCGCAACAATCCACTGCGCAAAATGGTACTAAAGCTGACGGATAAACCGCTATGGTTTCAGCAGTTTCTTTTGACTCGATTATTTCGGTATACCGTGAAACTCAGTGGTACTGCAAAACAAGATATTCTGCAAACGGATCTCAAAACAGTCACGTTTCGTCAGCGCAATCTTAAACGGGTACAAAACCACATTGGTGGGGTACATGCCGCTGGAACAGCCTTATTGGGAGAATCCGCTACAGGTTTTGTGGTTGGTGTCAATTTACCGGGAGATAAGTTACCATTACTCAAGTCCATGCATGTCGACTATCTCAAACGGGCGACGGGTACCCTTGAGGCTAGGGCATCGTTAACGGATGAACAGATCCAGATGATGCTTACCGAAGATAAAGGTGAAGTGGAAGTCACCGTGATTATTACCGACGAAGCGGGAGTCGAACCTGTTGCGACATCCTATGTGTGGGCATGGATACCTAAGAAGCGTTAACCAAACGTCTGATTCACTATTACATCGCATTCGTGTAGGATGTTAAGATAGTGCGATGTAATTATAATGTTAAAAATCCTAATTAACCTACGAAATTCCGCTATCATTAAAATTTTCATCCTAAAATTAAGCATATATAGGATATAAATTTCACTTTTTGATTTATTCGTGTTTATTCTACCTAATCCGTAACGTAGAATACACTTTCATTAAAGATTACAACCTGGAGAGACTCATGAAGATGATGTCTGGTGCCGCAATGGTGGTGCAAACACTCAATGATTTGGGTGTAAAACATGTGTTCGGATACCCTGGTGGTGCCGTTTTAGACATTTATGACGCTTTATTTGCCCAAGACGAAGTCAAGCACGTGTTAGTTCGTCACGAGCAAGCTGCTGCGCATATGGCAGATGGTTATGCCCGTGCGACTGGTATTACTGGTACTGTCTTAGTCACTTCAGGTCCTGGGGCAACTAACACCTTAACTGGTATTGCGACCGCTTATATGGATTCTATTCCAATGGTGGTCTTATCTGGTCAGGTTCCTTCACAGCACATTGGAGAAGATGCTTTCCAAGAAACGGATATGGTTGGCTGTTCTCGTCCAATCGTAAAGCATAGTTTTTTGGTAAAACGCGCAGTTGATATCCCTAAAGCCATTGCGCAAGCTTATTATATTGCAAACTCTGGGCGTCCAGGTCCAGTAGTAGTTGATTTGCCTAAAGACATTGTAAACATTGCCGATTCACATCCGTATGAGTTTCCAACCGATGTCACAATGCGTTCTTACAACCCTGTGACGAAGGGGCATAGCAAACAAATTCGCAAAGCCATTAACGCCATCATGGAAGCCAAGCGTCCAGTATTATACGTTGGCGGTGGTGCCATAGCTGCTCAAGCGGAGGGTGAGGTAACTGAGCTTGCTGAAAAGCTAGGTTGTCCTGTAACGTGTACACTTATGGGCTTAGGTGCCTTTTCGGGAGTACATGAGCAATTTGTTGGTATGCTAGGCATGCACGGTACGCTTGAAGCGAATAAAACCATGCATAACTCAGACTGTATCATTGCACTCGGTGCGCGTTTTGATGATCGGGTAACGAACAACGTCGAAAAATTCTGTCCTAACGCGAACATCATTCACGTTGACATCGATCCTGCCTCAATATCTAAGACAGTGAATGCACATATCCCGGTAGTGGGTTCCGTTGACGTTGTGGTAAAGCAGTTTTTAGAAGAACTTACCAATGAAGATTTGAGCAAGCAAGTTGAAAAGCAAGCCGATTGGTGGGAACAAATCAATTCATGGCGCTCACAGCAGTGTTTGTCTTTTAGTCAAGAAAGCCAAGTCATCAAGCCACAAAAAGTCATTGAGTCGTTGTATAAGCACACCAATGGTGAGGCATATGTGAGCTCAGATGTTGGTCAGCATCAGATGTTTGCAGCGCTATATTATCCATTTGCTAAACCGCGTCGCTGGATCAATTCAGGCGGGCTTGGCACTATGGGCTTTGGTTTACCAGCAGCAATGGGCGTGCAGTTTGCACATCCGGATGCGACGTCTGTAGTGGTCACAGGTGATGGCTCGATTCAGATGAACATTCAAGAGTTATCAACCTGTTTACAATATAACTTGCCAATCAAAATCATTTCATTGAACAACCGTGCGTTGGGTATGGTACGTCAGTGGCAAGATATGATTTATAAAGGTCGCCATTCACATTCCTATATGGATTCGATGCCAGACTTTGTGAAATTAGCTGAAGCCTATGGACATGTTGGTATTAAAGTCGATTCATTGGATGAATTAGATGATGCAATGGCGCGTTGTTTCGCCGAAAAAGACCGCCTAGTATTCATGGACATCGCTGTTGACCAAAACGAGCACGTATATCCTATGCAAATCAAATATGGTGCAATGGATGACATGCGCCTAAGTAAAACGGAGCGTACCTAATGAAACGTATTATTTCAGTATTAATGGAAAACGCCCCTGGCGCTTTATCGCGAATTGTTGGTGTATTTTCACAACGTGGTTTTAACATTGACTCGCTAAACGTATCCAATACCGATGATCCAAGCTTGTCGCGTTTAACGATCGCTACCATCGCAGACGATAAAGTCAATGAACAAATCATCAAGCAAATGAACAAGTTGATTGATGTGTTAAAAGTAACGGATTTGACAGAGTCAGCGCACGTTGAACGTGAATTAATGTTAGTAAAAGTCGTTGCAAATAATGAAGCAACTCGTTCTGAAATTATTCGTAATGTAGATATCTTCAGAGCAAAAGTTTTGGATGTGGATGCAACGAACTACACCTTAGAATTGACTGGGGCGAAAGAAAAGCTAGACGCGTTTATTGCTACATTGTCTCACAATGCGACGATTATTGAGTCGGCGCGCACGGGTATTTGTGGTTTGGCTCGTGGCGAAAGAGCTTTAACACCTTAATTTTTCAGGATTTTGGCATTAAATTTTTTATATTTATTTGTGCACTTAACAATATTTTGACATAAATCAATATTTGTATTGATAAATAATTAACTTTTAGACTTTTATAATTATAAATGAAGTGTTAGACTTTGTATGTAATTCATTGAAAGGCCTTTGACGTCTACGATAACAAAACAGGCAAAAGACTTGTGTTATGTGTGGAACAGGTATCGCCAATTACCTGATATGAATACATGGAACGCAAGTATGCACGCAGTGCATTTTAGCAAGTGGTTAGTTATTTAGTTACAAGGTGACGTTATGTCAAAGTATACAGGTTCTGTAAAGTGGTTTAATGCCGAAAAAGGTTATGGTTTTATTACTCAAGACAATGGTGGCAAGGATGTATTCGTGCATTACCGTGCTATTCAAAGCGAAGGGTATAAAACCTTACCAGAAGGTCAAAAGGTAACTTTTGAAATTGAAGAAGGTCAAAAAGGATTGCAAGCAGCAAACGTTGTTAGCGTCTAATTGATATCATTCAAATCCTCGGTACTTACCAGTTGTAAGCCTGTCAAAGATTCACATCCTTAAGTACCGAGTTATATCGCTTTTTAGATAAATGCGTAAGCATCCCCAAATAAGCAAGCTTTATTCAAGCCTACCTTTAAAAAATCTTCTCTAGCAACTTTTGCCATTGGAAAGGGTCCTGCAATGTAGACTTGAGCACTATCTAGTGATTGCATTTGTTCAATAACTGCAAGGTGAACCAAACCCGTTTGACCTTTCCAATCAGCTTCAGCTTGTTCAACAACAGGGTGAAAATAAAAATTATCATATTTATCACATAATGCTTGCATGATATCAGCTTCATATAATTGGCTGGCTTGTTTGGCCCCCCAGAAAATATGCACAGGCGCATCAAGTTGCTGTTCTGCAATTTCAAAGGCGATGGATTTGAGATAAGAGTAACCTGTTCCACCGGCAATGAGAACGATGTGCTTATCTTCTTGTGGTTGAAAATATGCATCGCCATTGGCCAAGGTAACTTGTATGTTGCCAAGGGTGCGTAAGCGTTCAATCACATCCCACGCATAAGGGTTTTCTGGTACAGCACCAATATGCAATTCAATAAACTTATCTTTGCTTGGGCTGCTTGCAATAGAAAAAGGACGAGCATCATCCTCGCCCATATGCACCAGTAGATACTGGCCCGCAAAATAGTGTAATTCGTCATCTGCAGACAAAATTATACGGTAGACGTCATGGCCGACGTTTTCTATAGTTTTTAAGTTGAGTTGCATCAAGTGTTGGTTACCTTTTTGAAGGGGTTTGGCAATGGGGTTCGATCCCGAGTTCATTCCACATTGCGTCGATTTTGTCTTTGACCTGTTCGTCCATTACGATGGGTTCACCCCACTCACGGTCGGTTTCACCAGGCCACTTATTCGTTGCATCCATACCCATTTTGGAGCCTAAGCCTGACACAGGTGAGGCAAAATCTAAATAGTCTATTGGTGTGTTGTCGATCATTGTCGTATCACGGGAGGGATCCATACGAGTGGTAATTGCCCAAATGACATCTTCCCAGTTTCGTGCATCGACATCATCGTCACATACAATCACGAACTTGGTGTACATGAACTGACGTAAAAACGACCAAACACCTAACATCACTCGTTTTGCATGTCCAGGGTATTGCTTCTTCATTGTAACGATTGCCATACGATATGAACAACCTTCCGGAGGCAGATAAAAATCCACAATCTCAGGAAATTGTTTTTGTAAAATAGGCACAAAAACTTCGTTTAACGCTACACCCAATATGGCTGGTTCATCTGGTGGTCGGCCAGTATAGGTTGAGTGATAAATTGGGTTCTGGCGCATTGTTATATGAGTCACAGTGAACACCGGAAATTCATCTACTTCGTTGTAGTAGCCGGTGTGATCACCGTAAGGGCCCTCAGGAGCCGTTTCTCCGGGCATAATATGACCTTCCAATACAATTTCAGATTGAGCTGGTACTTGTAAGTCACAATTGATTGCTTTAACTACTTCGGTTTTACTGCCTCTCAATAATCCAGCGAAGGCATATTCAGATAGTGTATCTGGAACTGGAGTGACTGCACCGAGAATGGTTGCTGGATCTGCACCTAACGCAACCACAACTGGGTATGGTTTATCAGGGTGTTGTTGGCACCATTCGCGAAAATCCAAAGCCCCACCTCGATGCGATAGCCAACGCATGATGACTTTGTTTTTGGCAATAACTTGCTGACGATAGATGCCTAAGTTTTGACGTTTTTTGTGTGGGCCCTTGGTGACGGTTAACCCCCAAGTAATAAGAGGAGCAGCATCCCCCGGCCAGCAACGTTGCACTGGGATTTTACCTAAATCAACCTCATCGCCGCTTAAGATAACTTCTTGGCAAGGCGCCTTGCGTACCACTTTTGCTGGCATATTTAATACCTGTTTAAAGACAGGGAGTTTGCTCCACAAATCTTTAATGCCTTTTGGTGGATCGGGCTCTTTGAGGTAAGCCAGTAATTTTCCCACTTCGCGTAGTGCTTCAACATTGTCTTGGCCCATACCCATTGCGACGCGTTCAGGTGTACCGAACAAGTTTGCTAATACAGGCATGTCATGACCTTTGGGATTTTCGAACAACAGCGCCGGGCCCCCCGCGCGAAGGGTGCGGTCAGCAATTTCGGTCATTTCCAGATCCGTATCAATGGATTGGCTGATGCGGAGTAATTTACCGCGAGCCTCTAATTGCTCGATAAAATCACGTAAATCTTTGTATTGCATTACAAAACCTGTTCAACGTTTTAGGTTAATTATGATCAATTATACCAGAGCAATACCTTTATTGATCATCCTCACTCTGAATAATTTGGAATAAACTGATTGACCGGTTAGGCAAACTCAAATTTAGAACAGCAAGAGTTTGAAAGGGATCAAATTGAACTGGTGCGTTAAACACCGTCAGCATGTTATAATTGAATCACTTAAAAAGAACGATGTGATTGAATGTCCAACGATCCCTATTTTGAACGTGAACAGGTCAAATATGAAAACCCTGTGGCTAGTCGTGAGCACTTACTAACCTTGATTCAAGAGGCCAATCAGGCTCTTAGTTTTCTCGATATCTGTCATTTAGCGAATGCTACTTCCGATGCTGAGCAAGTTGGCATTCAACGCCGACTGCGGGCAATGGAACGAGAAGGCCAACTGCAATTCAATAGGCAAAAAAAATATGAATTACTTGCAGCGGAAGCCGTTATGGTCGGTCGTGTCATTGGTCATCGCGATGGTTTTGGTTTTGTGTCATTTTCCTCAGATGAGCCTGATTGGTATTTATCCCAAGGACAAATGCAGCAGTTGATGCACGGCGATGAAGTCGAGGTAGTGAGTAAAGGCTCAGGCCGTAAGGGTAAAACGGAAGGGCGTGTTACCCGCGTTATTAAGCCACGCGAAGAATCCATTGTCGGTCGCTATTTTACCGAACACGGTGTGGGTTTGGTCATTCCTGATGATCAACGAATTGGTCATGAGATTTATATTGGTGTGAAAGATACCTTAGGCGCAAGACAAGGTAATGTAGTAGTGGTGCAGGTCACTAAGCGCCCCAGTCGTCAATCCTCTGCGGTCGGCAAAATAATTGAAGTCCTTGGCGAACACATGGCGCCAGGGATGGAAATTGAAATGGCCTTGCGTACTTATGATATTCCGCATGTCTGGCCACCAGCCGTCACTAAGCAAGCAAAAGCCTATGGCGAGTCTGTGCCGGAAGAAGCAAAAGTTGGCCGAGTAGATTTAAGAGACTTACCATTAGTGACCATTGACGGTGAAGATGCGCGTGATTTTGATGATGCGGTCTTTTGTCAGCCTATTTGTAAAGAGGACATAGTTACAGGGTATGAATTATATGTCGCCATTGCAGATGTCTCTTATTATGTCAGACCCGGAACTGCCTTGGATCAGGAAGCTATTAATCGAGGAACCTCGGTGTATTTTCCTGAGCAAGTCATTCCCATGTTGCCTGAGGCTTTGTCTAACGGATTATGTTCACTAAACCCTGATGTTGAGCGTTTATGCATGGTTGCGCAGATGCAGGTAGACCTTACTGGACAAGTCACACAGTTTGAGTTTTATGAGGCGCTTATGCGCTCTCATGCGCGGTTAACCTACAATAAAGTTGCCGGCATTCTGTCAGGTGATGAAGTACTTGTTGAGCGCTATTCTGCTTTTGTTGAGGATTTAAAGCACCTCGAAGATATCTACCGTATTTTGAAGGGCGCGCGCGATGGGCGAGGCGCCATCGAGTTTGAAACACGAGAGACGAAGTTTGTCTTTAATGCTGACCGCAAAATCGAACATATTGTACCGTTAGTCCGTAATGATGCGCACAAGCTCATTGAAGAATGTATGATCTTGGCCAATGTCTGTGCGGCTCGGCTGTTAACAAAAAATAAAGCCCTTGGTCTATATCGTGTCCATGATAAACCTGATAGCGACCGTTTGCTGTCGTTTACCACGTATCTCAATGAAGTCGGCGTTGCACATCAACTTGAAGCAGAACCATCTGCCAGAGCATTTACCCGTATTATGCATAAGATTCAAGCAAGGCCTGATGCTGAGGTGATTCAGAGCATGTTGTTGCGCAGCATGAAACAAGCTCAGTATGATTGCGAAAACATTGGACACTTTGGCCTAGCTTTAGAAGAATATGCGCACTTCACATCCCCCATACGACGTTATCCCGATTTGGTGGTGCACCGAGCGATAAAAGCAGTGCTTAAGGCGCAGAAAAAAGCCACTACCGGTGCCAAAAAATACGTCCTTGAAGAAGTTGAGCAGTTGGGCGAGCAATGCTCGATGGCGGAACGTCGTGCTGATGAAGCAACACGAGATGTAGCTGATTGGTTAAAATGTGAGTTTATGCAAGATCACGTGGGCGATGTATTCCCTGCTGTGGTTTCGTCTGTTACGAATTTTGGTTTGTTTGTTCGTTTACTCGAGTTTGGTATAGATGGCTTAGTGCATGTGACTGCATTGGGTAACGATTATTATCATTTTGATGATGTGCGCCAAGCACTTGTAGGGGAAGCTTCTGGTCGAGTATTCCGTTTGGGTGATAAATTGGAAGTCAAAGTGGCATCGGTTAACTTGGATGAACGCAAAATTGATTTGATACTAGATGAAGCAATACCAAAAGCGGGGAAAAAACCGCGTAAAGCAAAACGAGCAAAATCCAAAGATACTAAAAATGATGGCGTTGCTCGAGCCAGTAAAGGGCAAAAACGCAAACAGAGTACCCGAGAGAAGAAAAAGCAAAAAGCGTCAAAGCGCAACAAAAAAAGATAAGAGATTAAAAACATGGCACAGTCACACGAATGGTTATATGGGATCCACGCATTAGAAGCGGTTATGCAACGCGAGCCTCAGCGCATACTAGAATTGTTTATTGCAAAGGGACGGGATGATGAACGTTTGCACAATATCGTCAATTTAGCGCGCAAACATCGTATAAGTGTTCAGTTTGCCCAACGCAAAGTCCTAGATGATAAAGCACGAGGAGAGCAACATCAGGGCGTGTTAGCCAGAGCTATCGCAGCAAAACCACTCAATGAATCAGATTTAGATAGCATTATTAATGAAGCGGATAAGCCATTTCTTTTGGTGTTGGACGGGGTGACTGATCCTCACAATTTGGGGGCGGTGTTGCGCTCGTCAGATGCTGCTGGGGTGGATGCTGTGATTGTACCGAAAGATAAATCGGCAACACTTAATGCGACTGTGCGCAAGGTGGCTTGTGGTGCTGCGGATGTTATTCCTTTGATCCAAGTGACTAATCTGGCACGGACTTTAGCAGATATACAACAACAAGGTGTTTGGGTAGTGGGTACTGCTGGGGAAGATGAACAGCTGTTATATGATTGTGACATGAGTGGCCCAACAGCATTAGTGATGGGGGCTGAAGGCAAAGGAATGCGACGTCTCACGCGTGAAAAATGCGATGAGTTGATAAAACTGCCTATGTTTGGTTCGGTTTCAAGTCTAAATGTATCAGTCGCGACGGGGATATGCTTGTACGAAGTCGTCAGACAGCGTGGTGTAACCAAAGGTTAGCGTCGGATATTTTTACAACTTGATTGTTGATGAACCATTTATAAAATTTAACCAGTTGTTTTAAATGGATTAAGAACATTTCATTCCCCCTATCCTAACTAAAAATCGGTGCATGGAGAAAGCAATATGGATAATTGGAAGCGTCTCGTTAAGCTTGGACTCGTCGTTGGAGGCTTAGCATGTGGTTCTGCTCATGCAGGTGTTAAGATTCTCGACTTTGATACAGACGCACATGGTCGTCATATTAGCGACGCACAAATTATTGATAATGAGTACTTGGGTTCAGAATTTGGCGTCAAAATTAAAAGCTGTAATTTTCGTGGTTATGCAAGCAATCATGAAATCAACAATGCAAAGTGCAACAGTCATGATATCGCAAACCGTGCCGTGGCATTTGATACCGACAACAACAGCAGTAAAGACAATGACTATAAAACTCAATACACACCGGTAAATGTAGGTGGTGTGGTTGGTGCAAACCGTCCGGGCAATATTCTCGTCATCAATGAAGATTGGATAAGTTGTAATGCGACACATTGTAGCCAAGCAAACGATGAAGGCTCTAGACCAAATGGTTTTGTTGAATTTTTATTTGATGATTTAGTCGATATTATTAGCTTAGACTTTTTCGATTTTGACGAAGGGGCGCGTAATAACCGTAGCCGTATTTCATTCTACGAAGGCAACACCGAAAGACCTTTGGCTTTGTTCCCAATACCGGTGATGGTGAATTTGAACGAATCACCTTTAATGCTACAGGCATTGATCGATTAGTGGTCCGCTACCCAGGCTCTGGCGGTATTGATAACCTTGTCTTTAGACATCATGGCGGAGGCGGTCCCAATCCGGTTAACGCACCTGGTGCATTAGCTCTATTGGCTCTATTGGCTCTAGGTGCGGTGCTTTCATTGCGTCGCCGAGCCAAACGGTGCCGATAAAAACCTCACATCACAATTGTCTATAGTATGTAAAATTCCCCCGAAAGTTTAACAAAACCTTCGGGGGTTTTTTATGAAGAAAATGGACGAAATCCATTATGTTGACCTAAAAAATAACCGATGATAATATCGAATTACTTGCTATTATGAACAAATGTAATATTTTAAAAAATTTGATTAATATAGATGGAGTTAATATGAAAAAATATCTTTTTAGTATTGCTATATTATTCTTAACAGCAAATGCAGTCGCCAATATTGACGATAGAAGTGGGTATATTATTGAAGGCAAACTAACTAAACAATACAGTTTACAGGAACTGCTTAATATAAATTGGTTGCCAGTATCCCTTGTTAATGAGTTAGTTGAATTAAATGATGACGTGGCCGTTTCAAACTTTTCGAGTACGATTACTTATTCAGCAAAACCGGTTAGTAAAATGACAAGAGGATCTGCCCCTCCGCCTTTTCCTAGTATTTTTAATGAGGAGGGCGATGTTGCCACATATAAATACGTCAGAAGTGAGAATGGATTAATATGGGAATATGAGGTCACTTATACGTTAAAAAAAGATCCTAATGGAAATCTTGTTTGGGTAGCAGAGACCACAAGAACCTTCAAAGGCTTTGACGATAAGTACTTCGACATAAAGTAAACTCTTATACCAATTTTCTTAGACTGATAGGCCACCATAGCAAGGGTGGCCTTTTTATTGCAATCAACACTATCATCGTCTGTAAATATCTGTTATCATTGCGCGCCCTTTTTATGGGGTATGGTCTAAAATTTGCACAAATCTCGCGGTTTTTGTGGGTTTTAGCGGCTTAATAGCCCGTTTTTGGGCGTAATTTATTAGCGGAGCACTAACATGATCCAAATGCAAACTAACCTGGATGTGGCAGACAATTCTGGCGCTCGCAGGGTTCAGTGTATTAAGGTTCTAGGTGGCTCGCATCGCCGTTATGCACATATTGGCGACATCATCAAAGTTACTGTGAAAGAAGCAATTCCTCGCGGTAAAGTGAAAAAAGGTGACGTCTTAAATGCGGTGGTGGTGCGTACTAGACATGGTGTTCGTCGAGCAGATGGTTCAACTATCCGCTTTGATGGCAACGCTGCTGTTTTGCTTAATGCAAACAAGCAACCTATTGGTACGCGTATCTTTGGTCCGGTCACTCGTGAACTTCGTGGAGATAACTTCATGAAGATTATTTCACTGGCCCCTGAGGTACTATAAGGAGTCACGATAATGGCTAGAAAAATTCGTCGTGATGATGAAGTAGTCGTATTAGCGGGTAAAGATAAAGGTAAAACTGGTAAAGTAAAATCAGTATTAACCTCTGATAACCGTGTCGTTGTAGAAGGCATTAACTTAGTCAAGAAGCACACAAAGCCTAACCCACAATTGGGTGAGCCTGGTGGCATCATTGAAAAAGAAGCCTCTTTACATGTTTCAAATGTAGCGATTGTTAACCCAGCAACGGGCAAAGCAGATCGCGTTGGTTTCCGTGAAGAAGACGGTAAGAAAGTTCGTTTCTTTAAGTCTAACGGCGACTTAGTTTAATTAATTGGAGAGTACGATGGCGAAACTGCATGATTTCTATAAAGAAACAGTCGTAGCTGAACTTGCTAAGCAGTTCGGATACAAAAGCGTCATGCAAGTCCCTCGGATTGAAAAAATCACTCTAAACATGGGTTTAGGTGAGGCAATTGCTGACAAGAAGGTATTGGAATCGGCGCAGGCAGATATGGCTGCAATCGCTGGTCAAAAACCGGTTGTCACAGTTGCGAGAAAATCAGTAGCGGGCTTTAAAATCCGTGAAGGTTATCCGATTGGCTGTAAAGTAACCCTGCGTGGCGAGCGTATGTGGGAATTCTTTGAGCGTTTAATCTCAATTACAATTCCTCGTATCCGCGACTTCCGTGGTTTGAATCCTAAATCATTTGACGGCCGTGGAAACTATTCCATGGGTGTTAAAGAGCAAATTATCTTCCCTGAAATCGATTTCGATAAAGTAGATAAAGTGCGTGGTATGGATATCACTATCACGACTAGCGCAAACACTAACGAAGAAGCGAAAGCGTTGTTAACAGCGTTTAACTTCCCGTTTAGAAAATAAGGTGTAGGGTTATGGCAAAAGAATCAATGAAGGCGCGCGAAGTAAAACGCGCCAAATTAGTGAAAAAGTATGCTGCAAAGCGTGCTGCGCTTAAAGCGACTATCAGCGATGTCAACGTTTCTGAAGAAGAGCGTTGGGATGCAGTACTTAAGCTACAACAACTACCACGTGATTCATCTAGCTCACGTCAACAAAATCGTTGCCGTGTAACAGGTCGTCCACATGGTTACCTACGTAAGTTCGGTCTGAGCCGTATCAAGTTGCGTGAAGCAGCTATGCGCGGTGAAGTCCCTGGCTTGAAAAAAGCAAGTTGGTAAGGAGTAGCAGTCTATGAGTATGCAAGATCCTATCGCGGATATGTTCACCCGCATCCGTAACGGCCAGTTAGCATCTAAAGTGGCAGTAGCCATGCCTTCATCAAAGCAACGCGTAGCGATTGCTGAAGTATTGAAAGCAGAGGGTTATATCACTGATTATGCAGTATCTGGTGACGTTAAGCCTGTCTTAGAAGTGACATTAAAGTACTTTGAAGGCAAGCGTGTAATCGACACAATCGAGCGTGTATCTCGCCCAGGCCTACGCATCTACAAGAAAAAAGATGAGTTGCCAAAAGTATTGGGTGGTTTAGGTATCGCAATCGTATCTACATCAAAAGGTGTGATGACTGACCGTGCAGCGCGTAAAGCGGGCATGGGTGGTGAGATCATCGGTTATGTAGCGTAACGGGAGATTATCAATGTCACGTGTAGCAAAAGCACCTGTCGACGTTGTATCAGGCGTAGAAGTAACTATCGCCGGTCAAGACGTTACAGTAAAAGGTAAAAACGGTACATTATCACGTACGTTTAATGAACAAGTTGAAGTTGTCCAAGAAGACAACCAGTTGAAAGCACTTCCTCGTGAAGGCGCTCCAAACGGTTGGGCCCAGGCAGGTACAGCGCGTTCAATTTTAAACGCTATGGTTATTGGTGTATCACAAGGTTTCGAAAAGAAACTTGAGTTAAACGGTGTTGGTTACCGTGCGCAAGCACAAGGTAGCAAGTTAAACCTGACTTTAGGTTTTTCTCACCCTGTCGTGGTAGAAATGCCAGCGGGCATCACTGTAGAAACTCCTAGCCAAACTGAAATCATCGTCAAAGGCGCTGATAAGCAGGCGGTTGGTCAGATCGCAGCGAACATTCGCGGCTGGCGTCCACCAGAGCCTTACAAAGGCAAGGGTGTGCGTTACTCGGATGAGATTGTTCGTCGTAAAGAAGCTAAGAAAAAGTAGGTGGGTGAGATGGATAAAAAATCAGCTCGCTTGCGTCGCGCAACTCGCGTACGTAAGAAAATCAGTGAACTCGGCGCGCACCGTTTGGTCGTTAACCGTACTCCACGCCACATTTACGCACAGTTAATCGCACCTAGCGGTTCTGAAGTATTAGCGGCGGCGTCAACGGTTGAAGCAGCTATCAAAGGCGCTGTTTCTTCAACAGGTAATGTTGAAGCAGCAACTGCGGTAGGTAAAGCGATCGCTGAACGTGCTATCGAGAAAGGCATCAAAGAAGTGGCTTTCGACCGTAGCGGTTTTAAATACCACGGTCGTGTTAAGGCCTTAGCAGATGCAGCTCGTGAAGCTGGTCTTCAGTTCTAGGAGAAGATAATGGCTAAAGTAGAAAATCAACAACAGGGTGATTTAAACGAAAAGCTCGTTGCTGTAAACCGTGTATCAAAAGTAGTTAAAGGTGGTCGCATCTTTAGTTTTACTGCGTTAACGGTAGTTGGTGACGGCAATGGCCGTGTTGGTTTTGGTTACGGTAAAGCACGTGAAGTGCCAGCTGCAATCCAAAAAGCAATGGAAAAGGCTCGTCGTAATTTGGTCCAAGTTGACCTTAACGGCAATACGTTACAACATCCTATTAAAGGTCGCCATTCGGGTTCTAAAGTTTACATGCAGCCTGCCTCTGAAGGTACGGGTATCATCGCTGGTGGTGCAATGCGTGCAGTATTAGAAGTCGCTGGTGTACAGAACGTACTTTCTAAATGTTACGGCTCTACTAACCCAATGAACGTTATTCGTGCAACGATTAACGCACTTACAGACATGAACTCTCCAGAGAGTGTGGCTGCTAAGCGTGGGTTATCTGTAGATGATATTTTGGGGTAATTGATCATGGCTAAAACACTAAAAGTTAAAATGACTAAAAGTGCGATTGGTCGTCTACCTAAGCACAAAGCTACGTTAGTAGGTTTGGGTTTACGTAAGATCAACCAAGTTCGTGAACTTGAAGATACTCCAGCAGTTCGTGGCATGATCAACCGTGTTCAATACATGGTTGAGATAGTGGAGGAGTAACAGATGCGTTTAAATACTCTTGCTCCTGCACCAGGAGCTAAAAATTCTGGTAAGCGCGTGGGCCGTGGTATCGGCTCTGGTTTAGGTAAGACAGGTGGCCGCGGTCACAAAGGTCAAAAGAGTCGTTCAGGCGGTTCTGTGAAGCCAGGTTTTGAAGGCGGTCAAATGCCAATTCAACGCCGTCTACCTAAGTTCGGTTTCAAATCTCGTGTAGGTTTTGTTACTGACCAGGTTACTTTGACTGAAATCAGCAAAGTAAAAGGCGATACAGTCACGTTACAAGCTCTTAAAGATGCAAACTTAGTGAAGAAAGAAATTCAATTCGTTAAGGTTATCTTAAGTGGTGAAGTAAATCGTGCGCTAACTGTAAGTGGTTTGAAGGTAACTAAAGGCGCGCTCGAAGCGATTCAAGCAGCTGGCGGTAAGGTAGAGGACTAATCCGATGGCGAAACCAGGTATGACTTCAGGCGCGCAGAACGGCTTAAGTGAACTACGTAGCAGATTATTTTTCGTACTCGGTGCGATAATCGTATTCCGCTTAGGTTCATACGTGCCAATTCCTGGTATTGATGCAGCTGTGTTGTCTCAATTATTTGAGCAACAAAAAGGCACTATTGTAGAAATGTTTAACATGTTCTCAGGTGGTGCTTTAGAGCGCGCATCGATATTAGCGCTTGGGATTATGCCCTACATCACTGCATCGATTATTGTTCAGTTGTTGTCAGCGGTACATCCTCCGCTGATGGAATTGAAGAAGGAAGGTGAACAAGGTCGTCGTAAAATCAGCCAGTACACTCGTTATTTGACGTTAGTACTTGCTACATTCCAATCTATTGGTGTGGCGACTGGGTTACCTAACTTGATCAGTGGTCTAGTGATTAATCCTGGCTTCGGATTCTATTTTACAGCAGTAGTTAGTTTGGTCACAGGAACCATGTTCCTAATGTGGCTAGGCGAACAGATTACGGAAAGAGGTATTGGTAACGGTATCTCCATTCTGATATTTGCAGGTATTGTGGCAGGCTTACCGACGGCTATCGGTCAGACTGCGGAGCAAGCACGTCAAGGTGAGATCAATTTAATTTTCTTGCTTTTGATTGCTGCGATTGTGATGGGTCTTACTTATTTGGTCGTGTTCGTTGAACGTGCACAGCGTCGCATCGTTGTGAATTACGCAAAACGTCAACAGGGTCGTAAGATGTACCAAGCACAAAGTTCACACTTACCATTAAAAGTGAACATGGCAGGTGTTATACCTCCTATTTTCGCTTCAAGTATCATTCTATTCCCCAGCACGATTGCTGGTTGGTTTGGACAGAATGAAGCGACCTCTTGGTTGCAAGACGTGGCGTTAATGTTATCGCCAGGTCAACCGTTATATGTGGGTTTGTATGCAGCAGCAATTGTGTTCTTCTGCTTCTTCTACACGGCGTTGACTTTCAACCCGCGTGAGACAGCAGATAACCTCAAAAAATCTGGTGCGTTTGTCCCTGGAATTCGTCCTGGCGAACAAACTTCACGTTATCTCGACAAAGTAATGACGCGCTTAACACTAGCTGGTGCGATTTATATTACCTTTGTTTGTTTAGTGCCTGAATTCATGTTGTTAACGTGGAATGTTCCATTCTACTTTGGCGGCACATCATTATTGATCATTGTGGTCGTAATTATGGATTTCATGGCACAAGTACAGACCCATCTGATGTCTAGTCAGTATGAGTCAGTGCTGAAAAAAGCGAATCTTAAGGGTTATGGCCGCTAAGGCCGGCACCCTTAAGTTTGCCATTCGGAGTGATGAAATGAAAGTTCGTGCATCCGTAAAAAAGATTTGCCGTAATTGCAAAATCATTAAGCGCAACGGTGTTGTTCGAGTGATTTGCGTCGAGCCTAAGCATAAGCAAAGGCAAGGTTAATCAAAGTTGAGAATGTTTAACACCTAACCAAAGGTTAGGTGTTTCATTCTTTTATTTGCAAAATTGTTGACAAGTAAGTATCCTTACGGGCTTTTTACGATTAGTCAACCCAAAACTAGAGGAGTGCTGTTAATGGCCCGTATAGCCGGCATTAACATTCCTGAACACAAGCATACTGTTATCGCGCTGCAAGCGATCTTCGGTATTGGTGCTACACGTGCGAAAAGCATTTGTGCATCTGCTGGTGTTGCAGAAGAAACCAAGATCAAAGATCTTGACGAAACAACTATTGATAAACTTCGTGATGAAGTAGCTAAGTTCACTGTTGAAGGTGACTTACGTCGTGAAGTATCAATGAGCATCAAACGTTTGATGGACCTAGGTTGCTTCCGTGGTATTCGCCACCGTCGTAGCTTACCTCTACGTGGTCAGCGTACTAAAACCAATGCGCGTACCCGTAAAGGTCCTCGTAAGCCAATTAAAAAGTAAGCGGGGGATAAAGTAATGGCAAAAGCACCTACTCGTGCGCGTAAACGCGCAAAACGTCAAGTTGCTGATGGTATGGCTCATATCCATGCTTCTTTCAACAATACGATTGTGACTATCACCGACCGTCAAGGCAATGCCTTAGCATGGGCGACTTCTGGTGGTTCAGGTTTCCGTGGTTCACGTAAATCTACTCCATTTGCTGCACAGGTTGCGGCGGAGCGCGCTGGTGAAGCAGCACAAGAATATGGTCTTAAGAACCTTGAAGTGTTCGTTAAAGGTCCAGGTCCAGGCCGTGAGTCTGCGATCCGTGCTTTGAATGCAACTGGTTACAAGATCACTAACATTACCGATGTGACGCCTATTCCTCACAACGGTTGTCGTCCACCGAAAAAACGTCGCGTTTAATCGACGGACAGTTGGAGAAAGATCATGGCAAGATATTTGGGTCCTAAACTCAAACTAAGTCGTCGCGAAGGAACTGACTTGTTCCTTAAAAGTGGCGTTCGTGCAATTGATACTAAGTGTAAATTAGAAAACGCTCCTGGCCAGCATGGTGCTCGTCGTGGTCGTTTATCTGATTACGGCTTACAATTACGTGAAAAACAAAAAGTACGTCGTATGTACGGTGTACTTGAAAAGCAATTCCGTAACTACTACAAAGAAGCGGCACGTTTAAAAGGCAACACAGGTGAAAACTTGTTACAGTTGTTAGAACAACGCCTTGATAATGTCGTTTATCGCATGGGTTACGCAAGCACACGTGCTGAAGCGCGTCAGCTTGTAAGCCACAAAGCGATTTGTGTCAACGGACAAGTGGTTAATATTCCTTCATTCCAGGTTTCTGCAGAAACAGTTGTATCTGTTCGTGAAAAAGCGAAGAAACAAGCTCGTATCACAGCGGCTGTTGAGTTATCTGAACAGCGTGAGAAGCCAACGTGGATCGAAGTAGATGGTTCTAAACTTGAAGGTACGTTTAAACGTTTACCTGAACGTGAAGATTTATCTGCAGAAATTAACGAACAGTTGATCGTCGAACTTTACTCTAAGTAAGTTAACTAAAGAGGATGCATTGTGGGATCTGTAACTGAATTCCTAAAACCAAGATTGGTTGAGATTGAAAACGTTTCACCAACACGCGCAAAAGTTGTATTAGAGCCTTTAGAGCGTGGCTTCGGTCATACTCTAGGAAATGCACTACGTCGTATTCTTTTATCGTCTATGCCTGGCGTAGCGGTAACTGAAGTTGAAATTGACGGTGTAGAACATGAATACAGCTCAAAAGAGGGCGTGCAAGAAGACGTCATCGAAATCCTTTTAAACTTAAAAGGCTTAGCAGTACGTCTTGAAGGTAAAACTGAAGCGACACTAACCCTACAAAAATCTGGTCCTGGTGTAGTTGTAGCTGGTGATATCCAGCACGATGGCGATGTTGAAATCGCAAACCCTGACCATGTTATTTGTACGATTACCGGTAACACTGACGTTGCAATGCGCATCAAAGTAGAGCTTGGTCGTGGTTATGTTCCTGCATCAGTGCGTCGTTCTTCAGAAGATGATGATCGTCCAATTGGTCGTTTACTGGTTGATGCTTCATACAGCCCAGTTGCCCGTATCGCATATTCAGTCGAATCAGCGCGTGTTGAACAACGCACTGACTTAGATAAGTTGATTATCGATATGGAAACCGACGGTACCTTAGATCCAGAAGAAGCGATTCGTCGCTCTGCTACTATCTTAGCTGAACAGTTGGATGCATTCGTAGATTTACGTGATGTATCTGTGCCAGAAGCCAAAGAAGAGAAGCCTGAATTTGATCCAATTCTATTGCGTCCAGTGGATGATTTAGAATTGACCGTTCGTTCAGCGAACTGTTTGAAAGCTGAAGCAGTCCAGTACATTGGTGACCTTGTACAACGTACTGAGGTTGAGTTATTAAAGACTCCTAACCTTGGTAAGAAGTCATTAACAGAAATTAAAGACGTGCTTGCTTCACGTGGTTTGTCTTTAGGCATGCGCCTAGAGAACTGGCCACCAGAAAGCATCGCGGAATAGAAGGATAAAGCTATGCGCCATCTTAAAAGTGGTCGTAAGTTAAATCGCAACAGCAGCCATCGTAAAGCTATGTTCAAGAACATGGCCGGTTCATTGGTTAAGCATGAAGTGATTAAAACGACTTTACCTAAAGCAAAAGAATTACGCCGTGTTATTGAGCCATTAATTACTATGGCCAAGCGTGACAGCGTTGCAAATCGTCGTTTAGCGATGGCTCGCACCGGTGATAAAGAAGTTGTTGGTAAATTATTTAACGAACTAGGTCCACGTTACGAAGCTCGCCCAGGCGGTTACGTACGTATCTTAAAGTGCGGTTTCCGTACTGGTGATAAAGCACCTATGGCCTACGTTGAATTAGTAGACCGTCCAGAAGTTGAAGCTGCTCAAGAAGTAGTGGAAGCAACGGAAGAGTAATTATTGCTCAATACTAAAAACCCGCCTATCGCTTGATGGCGGGTTTTTTGTTTTGTGTGGCACTATCTCTGGGCACTGATTACGTTTAATTGTTGCTCTGCTTAGTAATGGCTGCCATCACTTCGTCAGTGGTTGCCCCCCCTTTGATTGCAGATTGTGAAACCACTTCTGCATCGACACCTCCATTAAGGGCAGCGGAGATGACTTTTTCCACTTGTGCAGTTTCTGCGCGTACTTCTCGCACAGAAACCTCAACAACTTCTTCAGCTTTGTCTGGAAATACTGCAAGCAGGGCATCTACAACATACTCACCCACATAGGGTACATACTGTAATGTGTTAGACAAAATTTCGGCAATGCGTTCAGGATATGACTTGGCTACAATTTGAATGATTTTGTCTGCTGATTCTGGCTCGGTGACCACAGCAACACGCAAAATATCCTCAAAATCTTCAGGTGAAGCATTCGCTGCAGCACGAGTCACGAAGCTCACATAACTCGGTTCAGCTTTGATTGCGGTTTCAACAATCGATTCGCATTCTGTTATCCCTTTCTCAACCGCAATTGTGACAATATCTTCAGCAGAAAATGGTTGTGCAGAAATAGCAGAATGGATAATTTCTTTGTAATTATCTGGGTAAGTGTCTAGCGCGACAGAAACGATGCTCCTGATACTTTCTGGGTAGTGTCCAATCAGCGTTCTTACCGAACGACCTGGAGACATTGACTGTGCAACTTGGCGTTCCAAAAAGTCTTGATCTAGTTTCCATGAAGAATTGTTGTTGGCATCAACATTCACTTCCATTGCTAGCGCAGAACCAGATAAACAAAGACCCAGTAAACTTACTGAGACAAGACTTCTGAACTCAAACATACTACCACCTACAATATCAGCCCATCTAACGGCATACGACGATACAAAAATACGCACATGCCTACGAGTGAATATAACGTAATTAGTTCCGCAGTATTCACAAATAATTTACAGACCTTGTTCTTAATAGTGTAATCGAGAGAATTACGACCGTGAAATACATCTAGCCCCCATGGTTTTTAGTTCACGCAAGCGCCACATTCGCTGACGCCAATTCAGAGTTACCATTAAAAGATTGAGGCAGGACGAAATTGCCTGCGCTGTGTCAGCTTTTGTTTAAACTGATTGGAACATATGGGCGCGAGCTCAAACTGAATGATGACCTGCCAGTCCCGGTTGAAAACACGCTGACTCATCTGATGCCTGATGCTTAACCTTGTGCAACGAACCTGAGCGTTGGTATACTAAACAAAAAACGAATTTTGTCTTGTGATCAACGCTCAATCCCTCCATACCTTTGGCCTTCAACACTGTGCTCAGCATTGTGTCTCGTTGTCGTGTCAAAACGATGTCTCTCAGTTATCCCAACTATCTGCTCCTTTCTATTTATTAGGTCAGGGGAGTAACACCGTTTTTATCGATGACTATTCTGGCACGCTCGTTCTCAACAAATTGCAAGGGATCTCACTTAAAGAATCCGAAGACGCATATTGGTTATCCGTTGCTTCAGGTGAAAACTGGCACGACCTAGTAACTTGGTGTATGGATAAAGACATTGGAGGCTTTGAGAATTTAGCGTTGATTCCTGGTACAGTAGGGGCTGCACCCATTCAAAATATCGGCGCATATGGGGTCGAGGTGGGCACTTTGATCCATACTGTAGAATATTATGATATTCACGACGGTACATTTCATACTAAGCAGGCGGATGAATGCTCGTTTGGTTATCGAGACAGTATTTTTAAACAATCATTGTATGGCAGGGCCTTTATAACGTGCGTGAATTTTAGATTACCCAAAGACTATTCATTAGCGACCCAATATGGTGAACTCGCTGCGCTTGAGAATCCGACCATGCATGATGTGTATAGCAGAGTGATCGAGATCAGACGAAGCAAATTGCCAGACCCATCTGTTATTGGTAATGCGGGGAGTTTTTTCAAAAACCCCGTGGTTTCTCAGGACAAAGCAAACGAGATTTTGGCTCAGTTTCCCAACGTGCCTCGTTACCCACAAGCGGATGGGCAGGTTAAAATTGCAGCCGGCTGGTTGATTGAGCAATGTGGATTTAAAGGAACCACTCAGGGCGGTGTGCAGTGCCATCCTACACAGGCACTTGTTTTGACAAATTATAAAGATGCCAAAGGGCAAGACGTTTTAACGTTTGCGCGCACGATCAGCGAAACCGTCTGGACAAAATTTGGCATCCGTTTAGAAAACGAAGTCCGCTTATTGGGACGTAATGGACTGGTTGAATTATAAATGAACTATTTACGCAATGAATTACTGCGGATTCTGGCCGATGGCAAATTTCATTCGGGTACCGAGCTGGGTGAGTACTTTTCGATTTCACGTGCAGCCATTGGAAAGCACATCAAAGCTTTGCAAGATATCGGTGTGGATATTTACTCGGTAAAAGGCAAAGGGTATCGCGTAGCTAAACCCTTCTCTCTGTTAGATGCCGATATGATTGATCATCATTATCATCAATTTACAGGACAAGGAAGTGCTCATTGTACAGTCTTACCGGTCATTGACTCGACCAACACCTATCTTAAAGACCGGATCATGCATTTGCATACCGGCAATGCCTGCGTTGCAGAAGCGCAAACTGCCGGACGAGGAAGACATGGACGACAGTGGCACTCACCTTTTGCCAGCAATATATATCTGTCCTTGTATTGGTGTTTTAGTGGAGGCTATCAAACTATTGCTGGTCTATCTTTGGTAGTCGGGATTGCTGTCGCCGATGTGTTGGATGATTTGGGGATACAGCAAATCGGACTTAAGTGGCCAAATGATGTGTATGTTAATATGGCAAAAGTGGCGGGGATTTTGGTTGAAGTCGAAGGCACAGTGGTGGACGATGTTCATACAGTGATTGGCATAGGATTAAATGTTGATCTGCCCGACGACTTGGACTTGGGTCAGGCTTATACGAGTGCCCAGCGTCATGTTGATACGCCGATTGAACGCAATGTGTTAGTGGCGAACTTACTAGCCAAAATGCATCATTATTTAACAGTGTTTTCTACGCAAGGCTTGGCTCCGTTCCAGGAGCGCTGGGAACGTTTAAATGCCTTTAACCACCAACCAGTGAAACTCCTGCTTGGCAAACAAACAGTTACAGGGATTTGCATGGGGGTAAATGAACAAGGCGCGTTACTGGTTCAGGTTAATGGCGAAATTAAAGCATATCACGGAGGTGAAATCAGTGTCCGTCCTGCTGATTGATATTGGCAATACCAGAGTCAAATATTGTATTGCTGATAAATATGGGCCAGGTGAAGAAGCGGTTGTCGATTCACCAGAGACGCTATTAAACAATATTGGGTCCTTAGATGCGGCGTATATTTCTTCAGTGAAACATCCGGAACGTGCAAAAGCTTTGGCCCAAACACTTGCAACCATATGTCCGGTGAAGATTGCCAAGTCCGAAAAATACGCAATTATTGCAGGGGAAACTCTACAAAATTCATACAACAATATTGCAAATATGGGCGTGGACCGCTGGCTGGCTATGTGTGCTGGCATGTATTTGGCACAATTATGCGAGCATGATAGCTTTTTGGTGGTGGATGCTGGCACCGCGATAACCTGTGATGCGGTGGTGAGAGGACAGCATCAGGGAGGGTTCATTGCGCCAGGCTTACATCAACTGCAAGAAATATTATTACAAAATACTGATAGAGTCTTTGCGCCAGAAGATTGGCCGAGCCATATTCAGTTAGGTCAACATACAGACGAATGTGTCGGAAATGGCTGTTTAGCGCAACTGCAAGGGATAGTTGAAGTCGCACGAGCACAAATTGCACAATATTCTGAGCAATATTTACTCATATTAAGTGGTGGTGATGGTTATAGACTGTTGAGCACACAACATCGACCAAAAAAACACCTGCAAAACGTGGTTTTATTGGGATTATGGGCGCGTTTTGTACACAAATAATAAAAAACCCACTTTTTTGATATTTTTTTGCATTTAAGTGTTGCCAAGTACCGTGGTTTACTCTAATATGCGCACCTCTTGATGACGTGCCGACTTAGCTCAGTTGGTAGAGCAACTGACTTGTAATCAGTAGGTCGCCAGTTCGATTCCGGCAGTCGGCACCATCAACTCGGAGGGGTACCCAAGCGGTCAACGGGAGCAGACTGTAAATCTGCCGGCTCAGCCTTCGCAGGTTCGAATCCTGCCCCCTCCACCATTTTTTGGTTTGAGTGTTTACTCAAACTGCGCTAAAGCCACCTTGCGGTGGTTTTTTTGTGTTTGGTATCTAAAAATCACTTGTAAAATCACTTGACGCGAGATAACCACTCACTATAATACACGGACTTTTTTCGAGAAGATTTGATGGCGCTAGAAAAAAGCGAGGCTACATAAGTTTTTAGACTCGAATAACGGGTTTACAAAAAGTAGTTGCGGGCATCGTATAATGGCTATTACCTCAGCCTTCCAAGCTGATGATGCGGGTTCGATTCCCGCTGCCCGCTCCAGTTGACTGAAAGTTGCTGATATAGCTCAGTTGGTAGAGCGCACCCTTGGTAAGGGTGAGGTCGGCAGTTCAAATCTGCCTATCAGCACCATCATCAACTTTTTGAAAATTTACCTTTAATATTAACTTTGCTAGGAAAGAGAACAATGGCAAAAGAAAAGTTTGAACGTACGAAACCGCACGTTAACGTAGGTACAATCGGCCACGTTGACCACGGTAAAACGACATTAACCGCAGCGATCA
>WKFN01000004.1:0-23577 GCA_014872805.1 Alteromonadaceae bacterium | reverse complement strand
TACCGTCGCTCCGTTACCTGGAATGCTGAATTCTGCAACATTGCCACGGTCTCCTGCAGCTACCTGCGCTGGTGTCGTTCCGCCACAGCAGTCCCATAAAGACCAACCATTACGTACGTTATCAACATAGAGATTTATTGTATCAGCTGTGTCTGTTGGTACTGGACCTGCATTACCGCCAGTATCACCACCAGTATCACCACCAGTGTCGCCGCCAGTATCGCCGCCAGTATCACCGCCAGTGTCGCCGCCAGTATCACCCCCTGTATCACCACCAGCTGGTGCTTCTAGGTCGCCAATTTGATATTGAGTCACAACAACATTAGATACGTTGACTGGCGCATCACGGTCGTTGAGATACATCAAGAAAGAGCTATATGTGTTTTCCGCATCTTGTGCTGGAATCTCAATGGTATAGGTTGCTTCTGCACCCGATACAAACACTGGACCCACACCAAATGTTGGATTGACGTCTGGATATGGATTAAATTCAAACACAAAGCGTACATTCGCACCAGGGCTGCCCTCTGGGGCTGAACCAGTAAAGGTAATCTTGCCGCCATTAGGGAACTGCAACGGATACATAGTATCGGTCAGATTTGCAAATCCAGCCCAATCTTCTGCCCCAGTTGGGAAGACAAATGTGTCCTCGGTCACTGACGCGTTACCAAATGCTTCAGTAAACGCCGCTGGGTCAGTTTCTACATCAGCAGCTACTGCACCTGCTTGACCTTTTTGAGTCACGACGACATCGGTAATGGTTACCGGCGCATCTTGAGTATTTAGATACATCAAGAATGAGCTATATGTATTACCCGCATCTTGTGCTGGGAATTCAACCGTATAGGTTGTCAACTCAGTGGTATTTACTGTCACCACGTCTGTGCCAAAGGTTGGATTCACATCTGGATATGGGTTGAATTCAAAGACGTAACGAACATCAACTGGAACACCGCCCTCAGGAATAGCAGCACGGAATGTAACTTTACCGCCGTTCGGGAATTCCATTGGGTAGATGCTATCATTTAAATTAGCAAAACCAGCCCATGCCTCAGCCCCTGTGGGGAAGAGATAAGTGTTACCATCTGTGATAGACGCATTACCAAACGCTTCGGTAAACGCTGCAGGATCGTAATCCACGTCTGGTGTACCCGCCGAGATGCCTTTTTGCGTAACCACGACATTAGTAATGTTCACTGGTGCATCTTGGGTATTGAGGTACAGCAAGAATGATGAATACGTATTCTCTGCATCTTGTGCAGGTAATTCAATCGTATAAGTACGTGCTTGGGAACCAGATACGGTGACTACATCCGAACCAAAAGTTGGGTTGACGTCTGGATATGGGTTAAATTCGAAGACGAAGCGCACATCCACATCTGGGCTACCTTCAGGCACAAATGCCGTAAAGCTAATTGAACCACCATTCGGGAATTGCATTGGGTAAATGCTGTCATTTAAGTTAGCAAAACCTGCCCATGCTTCCGCTCCTGTTGGGAAAATGAACGTGTTATCAGTGACCGATGCATTACCGAATGCTTCCGTAAAGGCTGCTGGTTCATACACAACATCAGGGGTTCCACCCGTTGCTGCGCCGTCTAATATGGCAACATTGTCCATACGGAATACCGCACCAGCACCACGCTGCCATTCTGGGAATACCATGATGACATCAAGTGAAGTCAAATCAACACCAGCCGCTTGAATGTCAGCAAGTGGAATTTGATATGTTGTCCATTGACCAACACTTGGTGCTGGACCAAAGTTAGACAACGGCTGTTCCCATGCTCCTGCATTGCCTTCATCTGCTTCTATTTTAAACATCCAACGTGCGTCAGCATCGGTCGGTTGTGACATCACTTTTACATCAAATGTCACATAACCACTTTCAGCCATCGCTAGAGCGTTATGTGGTGCCGCAGAGATACCAAGTGAAGGATCTTGTGGTAGGAATAAAGAACGCGTAATGAAACCAAATACTGTGCCGTTGGCACCGCCTGACTCAGATACGGTAAACTCGTACACATTGCCACGAGCTGCATCGTCAGCTACTAATGCAGGAGTAGTTCCGCCACAACAGTCCCAAGCCACCCAGCTAATGTTTGTTTCATCATCGAAAATAGTGATTGGATCAGGCTCACCAGCAGACAGCGTTGGTGAAGGCGCCTTACCAGAAACAAGTTTGCCACCATCTTCTACTGGCACATTATAACCTGGCGCCGTTGTCTCACAACCACGACCGGTTTGAGGATCTGCTGCACATTGATACACGCGAACATAATCTACTTCATATGTTTGACCTGCACCGGTAAACGCTGTTGGATCGACACCGCCTTCATTTACTGAAGATGGCCATGAACCACCTACAGCAAAGTTCATAATCAAGAAGAAGTCTTGGTCAAACGGCGCAGAAGAGTAATCTGTCTCTAATTGACCCGTAGCAATATCATACAATTCAGCATACCAACCGCGATGACGTAGACCCGTCACTTCTCCGCTTGAATTAGTTCGCAACTCAGACTGTCTTTGGGTCGCATACAACACATCATTGAAATACCAACGAATTTCACCCTCTTGCCATTCAATTGCATAGCGATTGAACGAATCAGCTGGGTTACTTGATGGCGTATGAGCCGCACCAGAAAAATCACTGCTTGGTCCAGCACCATAATGAATCGTGCCATAGATATTAGTTTCCTCAGAACCATCGGCACGGTCTGCGCCAAGGTTGACCGCTTCGACGATATCGACTTCACCAGACTTCGGCCAGCCGCCGTATACAGAATCTGTCGGCATCATCCAAAAGGCAGGCCATGTACCTTGACCTTTTGGCAATTTAGCACGCATCTCAATACGACCGTACTTAAAGTCGCCTTTGTATTGAGTATTTAATCGGGCTGAGGTGTAATCATCATCACTATCACCTGTGGCACCTTCATTGAGCTTAGCAACAATTTTTAGTGTACCGTCAGAGACAAACGAGTTCTCTGGTGAATCAGTGTAGCACTGAAGTTCTTGGTTGCCGCCGCCGTCACAGTTGACTTCGTGGGTCCATTTTTCTGCATCGATGGCATTGCCATCAAATTCGTCTGCCCAAACTAGCTGCCAATCAGTGACAGGTTGTATTGGATTGACAGTTGTAATATCAGTAACTGTCGCTGAATCACTGGCACTGCCACCACAACCAACAAGGGTTGCTGCGGCTAAAATCGCTGCGATTCTTGATTTATTCAAGAGTGTTTTCTTCATTGTCATGCCCATTACAAACAGTGGTTGTTTTTGTGCTTTAAAATTGTAAGCGCTTTCATTAATTATCCAAAAAATAAGCGAATAATCAAAAATGTAAGCGCTTCCACTTTTGGATTATAACCTTGTGAGTGTAAAGATCAAGATGCAATGTTAAAAAAAAGTAACAACATTATGACAAAAAAGTGTGTAAGCTCTAATCATTAACAAGCTCTTAACCCCTGTTCTTGTCATTTGTAAGGCCTTCCTTCATACTGACTAAAATTATGTATGAACAAGCTCTAACGTGACACAACAACAACCAAACAATCCACTACACGGGATAAAGTTAGAACAGATAGTGACAGAGCTACAGGCGCATTACGGTTGGTGGGCGCTTTACGCTCGAATTCGGATCAACTGTTTCAGCAATGACCCATCGATCAAATCGTCTTTAAAGTTTCTACGGCGAACACCGTGGGCGAGAGATAAGGTAGAAGCTTTATACCTTGAGACGTTTTTTGTAAATAAAAAAGGGAGCGATTAAGCTCCCGATAATTTATACGTCGTAGGTTGTTGATGCGGTATCTCCCCCCCGACCAGTCCAGTTGGTATGGTGGAATTCACCACGAGGACCATCTAAACGCTCATAGGTGTGTGCCCCAAAATAATCGCGTTGCGCTTGTAATAGGTTAGCAGGCAGTCGAGCAGTGCGATACGAATCAAAATAATTCAATGCCGCTGATAAACAAGGCGTTGGAATGCCTACACTGATTGATTGACTTAGTACCTGGCGCAGACCGCTTTGTGCATTTTGCACTGTCTCGCTAAAATACGGATCCAGTAACAAATTCGATAAATCAGGATTGTTATCATAGGCGACTTTAATATTGTCCAAAAACGCAGAACGAATAATACAACCGCCTCGCCACATCAGAGCAATACCGCCATAATTGAGATGCCAGCCAAACTCTTTGGCCGCTTCAGTCATCAAATCATACCCTTGGGCATAAGAAATCATCTTCGCCATCAGCAATGCCTGACGTAAACTTTCTAAAAAGGCATCTTTGTTGCCTGTAAATTCTGCTTTTTCCGGACCAGATAACACCGATGAAGCCGCTACACGTGCATCTTTTTGCGCACTGATACATCGCGCAAATACCGATTCAGCAATTAATGTAAGAGGGATCCCTAACTCCAGCGCCGTTACCCCCGTCCATTTTCCGGTACCTTTTTGACCTGCGGTATCAAGGATCTTTTCGACTAATGGTGAGCCATCTGTATCTTTATAACGGCAAATATCAATACTGATATCAATTAAGTAAGAGTCGAGCTCAGTCTTCGACCAAGCTTCTAACACATCGGCGATTTCGTCTGAATTCAAACCGACGACATCATGCATGATGTGATACGCCTCACAAATCAGCTGCATGTCACCGTATTCGATACCGTTGTGTACCATTTTGACAAAATGGCCAGCGCCATCTTCACCAACCCAGTCACAACATGGCGCTGGCTCACCCGTTGCGGTATCGGTTACTTTGGCTGAAATATTTTGGAAAATATCTTTGACGCTGTCCCACGCCTCTGGGGCACCGCCTGGCATGATTGAAGGACCGGTTAACGCACCTTCCTCACCACCTGAAACGCCAGTACCAATGAAGTGCAAGCCTTTTTCACGTAAATACTGAGTGCGTCGGTTGGTATCTGGATAATGCGTGTTGCCGCCATCAATGATGATGTCGCCTGGTTCTAAATGAGGGATAAGCTTTTCGATAAAATCATCGACTGGTTGGCCAGCTTTGACCATTAGCATAACCTTGCGGGGTTTTTCTAAAGACGCAACAAACTCAGATATGTCCTTTGCTCCGCGAATGGTTTTGCCTTGAGCTCGACCATTTAGAAACTTTTCCACCTTGTCATAAGAACGGTTAAAGGCGGTGACTGTATAGCCTTTGGATGCCATATTCAGAATGAGATTTTCCCCCATTACA
Source organism: Alteromonadaceae bacterium (assembly GCA_014872805.1). Classification (GTDB taxonomy): domain Bacteria; phylum Pseudomonadota; class Gammaproteobacteria; order Enterobacterales; family Alteromonadaceae; genus Opacimonas. Next base: position 18,358 of record WKFN01000004.1, on the reverse strand, counting down.
GCCAAACCCACTAAACCAATATCCGACAATGCTTTCATGCATGTGCTCCAAACAAATGAAAAAGGAATAAAAAGATGCGTAATTATGACGTAATCACGCACCTAACACAAACAAATCGAATACTCGGTATAGGTTCTCTGAATCAGCTGGCTGTTTTTTCAACAAATACAGTTGAATTCACTTGTTCGAGCGTCGGAAGTGCGGTCATGGCACCGAGTTTAGAACACACTAGACCACCTACTTTTGACGCAAATTGCACATAACTGGTCAAATGTTCCTTATCGGTATGCCACTCCTGCACAGCAACTTGGTACAGTATCGCGCCAATAAAAGCGTCTCCGGCACCTGTCGTATCTTGAACATCAATCTGATATGGCGGGATAATAAAATGCTCTTCATGAGTGGCGACATAACATCCTTTCGCGCCTAATGTTACAAATATCACCTCGGGACCTTTGTTTAATAGCTGTTGAGCACCCTGTTCAATTTCCTTTTGACCGGTGAGTAACTCAAGCTCTTCTTCACTGACTTTAACAACATTAGCTTTTTCAATAAACGGTTGACAGTGCGCGACAAATTCTTTTTCATGCCCAGCCCAAAACGCATCCCGATAGTTCGGATCAAAACTTATAAAATTCCCTTTATCTTTGACGCTATCTAATACAATGCGATAGGTTTCTTTGAGTGCGCCTGGTAAAAAACAAGTCGCCGCACCAAAATGATACAAACCACCGCGATTGATCATATCCAACAACTCATCGTTAAGTTGTAGATCAGCATCTGCACCGCGATTGAACACAAAATCGCGTTCTCCGTCTTCGGATAAGGCAACAAATGCGAGCGTTGTCGGTCGGTCTGAACGTTGTAACAAATCAGTATCCACCCCGAATTGAGTAATGTAATCAGCCAAAAAATTGCCAAAAGGGTCCGTTCCCACGGCTCCGACAAAATGTGCATTACCTCCGAGACGCGCTGCCGCTGCAGCAACGTTAGCAGGGGCTCCGCCAGGTTTTTTTAAAAAATTTTCACCTATGGATAAGTCTGTCCCTTTGTCGGTACATACAAAATCAATCAGTAACTCGCCAATACAATAAATTGCTTTCACTTATTTATTCACTCAAAATTAAACACACAATGCTAAACTAACAATTATCTAACACAGTTACAAGCAAAACTTAATCGATTAAGTTACTTTGAGAATGTCCTATGCCAGAGTCTTTCAAACAACAGTATAACCATCAATCCATTAGGGCTCTTGGCAAAACAATAAGCGCTAATTATGCTGACTTCCCACTTGAAAATTTTGTCCATGAAGCAAGTCATAAAATCGAAACCTTGGAGTTTAAGGCACGTTCACAACAAATTACTCAAGCTTTAGTTAGCCATTTACCGCATGATTTTGCTGATGCTATTGCGACCTTAATGGCCTCACTGGCGCCCGATTTTGACGCGTTAGGAGTGGATGCAGCGCAAGCAGGCTGGACTATCCAAGATTTTGCTCCTGAGGGTATCTCAGGTTGGATGATTATGCCTTGTGCGGACTTTGTTACGCATAGAGGACGAACAGATGAGTATTTTGAATTAAGTATGACGGCGCTAGAAGCCATGACCAGCAGGTTCAGTTCGGAGTTTGCTATCCGACCTTTTTTACGAGCGTTTCCCAAGCGCACTCTCGAGCAATGTTTACATTGGACAAAACACCCTAATCAGCACGTTCGACGCCTAGCTTCAGAGGGGACAAGACCGGTGTTACCTTGGGGGATCAAACTCCCAGAACTGGGCGCAGATCCAAAGTTAAGCTTACCAATATTGGATGCATTAAAAGACGACCCTAGTGATTATGTTCGAAAATCCGTTGCTAACCACCTCAACGATCACAGTAAGCTTCATCCTGATTGGGTGTGTGCTACAGCAACGTCATGGTGGCAACTTGATAAAGCCAGACAACGTTTACTCAAACATGGGTGTCGCACCTTGCTTAAACAAGGTCATATTCAACCCTTGGCGCTTTTCGGTTTTGGTGGGGTGCAAGCCAATGTACAACTTTCATTATCCAAAACAACGATTATAATGGGGGAGTCATTAGACATTAATCTTTCCATTCAAAGTCGTTCAAGTGAACCACAATTATTGATGATTGACTACATTGTTTGGCATCAAAAAGCCAATGGCACAAAAAGCCCCAAAGTATTCAAATGGAAAGAAATCCTACTCACTGCTGATCAGGCCGTAGAGATTGTCAAAACCCATACCATCAAACCCATCACGACCCGCACTTACTACCCTGGGGAACACTCAATAGAAGTACAGCTAAATGGAAAAGCGTATGGGCAGGCAGATTTTGAATTGCAATGTTAGTCATTAGTTAGTTGCCAGACGCCAACAAAACCTGGAGGCAGAACCATGCTAGCCGAGAAAGAAACGTCGTCAGTATTCAAAAGACTCAGAGCAGATTGTCCCAACGCATGGCTCAACGTCCCACTTTGACTTCCTACGTTGATAGCAACAAGATACGTAGAATCCTCATGTGTTCGGGTAAAGGCAAGTACACGCTCATTGCTACCGGTTAATAGGTTCATTTCACCTGTGCTTATCACCGGATGCGCACTGCGCAATGCATACAAAGATTGATACCAATAATACAACGACGAACTATCTAACTGCTGGGCTTCAACATTGTTCACAGAGGCATTTTGAGATAAGGCCCGAAACGGAGTACGCGTTGAAAATCCCGCATGTGTGGCGTCGTTATTCCAACTCATTGGGGTGCGTAATGATGCGTCAGGTTGCATATTCGCCCCAGCCGCCATTCCGATCTCCTCACCGTAATAGGTAAAGGGTTGTGGCGATAATAAAAGATACATTGCACTGGCCAAACGATACTGCGTCATATCACCATTGAGTTGGTTATATACACGATTACCCGCAAAAAAATCATGATTGGCCAATATCATTGGCATTTGATCGCGGTTTGCTTGGTTAAGTTCATTGAGTAATCCAGCCGAAATACTGCGATTTTTGACACTTTCAAGAATGGTATGCCCGGCACTGAAATTAAACGCGTTCACACAACTATCGGGTTGTGCCATATCACGAAATTGTCCCGGAGCCTCACAAACAATATAGGCAGAAGGATAATCATCCAGTACAGAAGCCATCTCTCCCATGACGGTTAAATTTTGCGGTTGATTTTCAAGTTGTCCGATGCCGTTTTCGACTAATACTCCAACAGCATCAAAGCGGAAGCCGTCCACCCCCATATTGAGCCAAAAACGCATACTGTCTTTGTGATAGTCCAACACGGCTTGATTACGCAAATTAAAATCCGGCATGCGCTCGGTAAATGCGCCGTAATACACCCCATACGGGCTATTGCGCCAAGGTGTACGCCCCCACAGCTGCCAGCGATTATCGACTGTATCATTCCAAATAAACCAATCTCGCAACGGATGATTCGGACTTGAGGCCGCATCTTGGAACAATGGATTTTGCGATGCTGCATGATTCATCACATAGTCAATAATTATCGCGATCCCTAAACGATCAGCCTCATCAAGCATATTCTGAAAATCAGATAATGTGCCATAATCACTTTCGACATCTCGATAATTTTGAGTCTCATAGCCATGATCGTTATCTGCCGATTCCATGATGGGCATCAACCAAAGTGCAGTAATACCAAGTTCAGCTAAATACGGTAAGCGCTGAGTCAAACCGCTAAAATCACCTACTCCATCCCCATCAGAGTCTTGATAACCCCGCACGTAAATTTCCATAAAATTGGCGTTTTGCCACCAATCATCAGCGATATTTTGCTCTACAGGTAGTGGCTCTATGGAAGAAAAATCTAGCGCCTCGCTTTCATTGCCATTGTTTGCCATGACTTGTTCTAATGCCGCTCTTGCTTCGGCCTCAGTGCTAAACGGAGTCGCCGTTATTCCAGGCCCTTCTGCCGCGACACTGCCTTCAGTGACCCATACGGTATCGCCAAAGGTCGCAGGCGTTAGAATCAAATCGTAATTAGGACTTTTTAGGTCGCCAAAATGCACAATAAAACTAAAAATTTGGTCTTCATCAACAATCGGTACTTCCCAATACGCATAATCGTTTTCCACACGGGTTGGAGGCATGGCATTTTCCCAGGTAGTAACATATTCAGGATCGACTGAGTTGCCCCACAAATGCAAACCCCAGCCTGCATAAAAACCACTAGAGTTAAGATAATAAATCTTCATAGTACGTATACTGGTATCCGGCGGTGGGATTTGAGTGACTGTCACAGCCAGTGTCTGGGAGGTTGTTTCACTTCCATCACTTACGTCTAACCTTGCGCTATAGGTTCCATTTTGAGCCACTGTAAACACAAACTGTGTGGTCAAAATACAATTATTCACTTGATGTGTTTCTGGCGATGCCCCTTGCATTGTCAAGGTACATTGCAAGTTTGTCGTATCACTATCTGTGACTTTCCAATTTAAGGTTACTAGTCCTTGCTCAGATACATTCACCAAAGTAAATGAAGTAATTTCTGGCGCTTGATTAGACGGTGTGCTCACTGGCGGGACGGAAACAGAGTCAGCACTGCCTCCACCACATGCAACAAGAGTCAACGTCATACAGAACAACAAAAATACACGCATTTTTACTCCAAAATCTTTGCGCCTTGAAACGCTTTCATATATAAACGTGATATATACTAACCATAACTTAATATTATGCAATATACGACCCATCAATCTCCAGAACAGAAACGCATTGCACTGGTAGCACATGACAATATGAAAGACACACTCGCAAAGTGGTGTTTAGACCATCGAAACCATCTTGCAAAACATCAACTTTTTGCAACGGGGACGACGGCAAAATTGATTGCAAATGTGGCTCAACTAGAGCTGACTGCACTACTGAGTGGGCCGATGGGAGGCGATCAACAAATTGGTGCAATGATCGCTGAACAAAGATGTGACGTTTTGTTCTTTTTTTGGGACCCATTCGCAGCCATGCCACATGATCCTGATATCAAAGCGCTTCTAAGGATCGCTGCTGTATGGAACATTCCAGTTGCATGTAATCCAAGTACGGCAGATATGTTAATAAGTTCCCCTTTACTTAATAAAAGTTATAGTTATCAACACCCGGATTATTCTAGTTATCAAGCTAACCGTTAAGCTTGGATGACTCTTTTGACAGCAGATTGCCACTGTGAATATTGCTCATCTCGTTCGGATTTGGACCAGTTAGGCGTGTAATCCTGTTGCAACTGCCACAGCTCACCTATCTGCTCGAGAGAGTCATATATTCCATATTGGTACCCTGCTAAATAAGCAGCCCCTAATGCCGTCGTTTCGGTGACTTTTGGCACATGTACTGGAGCCCCCAATATATCGGCTAAATATTGCATCAGCCATTGGTTGTGCACCATGCCACCATCTACGCGCAACGTTGTTGGGCGTTGACCATCTTGCTCCATTGCTTTTTGTAAATCCTTGGTTTGTAACCCGACCGATTGCAATGCCGCTGCAACAATCTCTTTGATGCCAGTGTCACGAGTTAACCCAAAAATCGCACCTCGAGCATTGGGTTCCCAATACGGTGCGCCTAGCCCTGTAAACGCGGGTACCATGATAACAGAATTGTTCTGTTTTACTTGCTTAGCCAACGCTTCGGTTTCTTTGGCGTGTTGAATTATTTGCAAACCATCTCGCAACCATTGAATCGTTGCACCCGCCATAAAAATACTGCCCTCTAACGCGTAGGTGGGTTTCCCATCAATCCGATAAGCTACGGTCGTCAACAGGCGATTGTCAGATATAACACATTGCTCACCGGTGTTGACAATCATAAAACAACCTGTGCCATAAGTACTTTTTGCCATACCTGGTTTGTAACACGTTTGACCAAATAGAGCAGCTTGTTGATCGCCTGCAATACCTTGTACAGGAATAGCTGAACCCAACCAATCTGAGTGAATATGACCAAAATCCGCTGCACTGTCTTCGACCTGCGGGAGCATGACTGCTGGGATATTGAAAAGCTTGAGCAGTTCTTTGTCCCATTCTTGCTTTTGAATATTAAACAACAGCGTGCGTGAGGCATTGGTCGCATCCGTCTTATGTGCATCGCCTTTAGTCAATTGCCATAAGATAAAACAATCTACCGTCCCAAATAATAACTCACCCGCTTCGGCTCGACTTTGTGCACCTTCGACATGATCTAAAACCCAACGCACTTTACTTGCGGAAAAATAAGGATCTAACAGTAATCCGGTCTTCTGCTGAATATCCGCTATGAGCTTTTTGTCTTGTTTAAGTTCTGCGCAATACTGTGCTGTACGACGATCTTGCCAAACGATTGCAGGATATATGCATTTCCCTGTTGTTTTCTCCCATACCAAAGTTGTCTCACGTTGGTTGGTTATTCCACAGGTTGCTATTTGAGATGCGTCAATGCCAGCGTCAGATATGGCTTGTCGACAGCTGTCTAAAGTCGTTTGCCACAAATCGTCCGGCATATGCTCAACCCACCCATCCTGCGGAAAATGTTGCGCAAACTCTTGTTGCGCTTGGGCAACGCGCGTACCCGCTGCATCAAAAATAATTGCACGAGAAGACGTTGTGCCTTGATCGATGGATAGGATATAGTGAGTCATGTGGTCTCCTTGTTTTTGTATATCTAAGCAAATTAACATGGTTTTTACAACATTAAATTTTCGTTTTCGAACATTTTCTAATACACTACAACATAAAGAATTGAAGATACTGGTATGAAACAAGCACAACGCTTATACGACATTGTCAAGGTGGTAAAAGAACAGGGCTACATGACCATAGAGGAATTAACGAAGCGCTATGAAGTGACGCCGCAAACCTTGCGCCGAGACCTCAATACACTTGCAGATGAAGGCAAAATAAAACGCCATCATGGCGGTGCTGCAAGCATTGAATCAAGCATCGAAAACACCCCATATCAGCAACGCAAAGCCGAAAACCAAAACGCCAAACTTGCCATTGCTAAGCGCGTTGCACAGCTTATCCCAAACAATGCATCTCTGTTCATCAACATCGGTACAACCAATGAAATAGTGGCGGAACAACTCTTGCAACATCAAGGCTTAACCGTTGTTACCAACAATATATATGCGGCCAGCATTCTGTCCCAAAAACAAGACTTTTCAGTCATTATTGCTGGAGGTGAAGTGCGTTTTCAAGATGGCGGGATCATAGGTGAAGCGACCCGTGATTTTATTCAGCAATTTCGTATGGATTTTAGCATTCTGGGGATCAGTGGTATTGAATCCAACGGTGCATTGTTGGACTTTGACTTTCGCGAGGTGAAGGTCTCACAAGCCATGCTGGCTCATGCACAACACAATATCTTAGTTGCTGATGGAAGTAAGTTCCATCGGCAAGCCATGGTCGAGCAAGCTCACATGTCACAAATCAATACTTTTGTATGTGATCGGGAAACGCCGAGTGAATTAATGAGTGTAATGAAACAAAATGATGTTCGTTTTATAAAAATTTAACCGCCATAACTTTCTTTTATTTTCGTTTGTGCTATATTTGTTTCATAAATGAACAAATTGTGACTTTTTATTATGTTTTTTACACAAACGAACATGGAATATGACATTGTCATCGTTGGCGGTGGCGTCAACGGCGCAGGCATTGCTGCAGATGCTGCTGGACGAGGCCTGTCTGTATTACTAGTCGAAGCAAAAGACCTCGCTAGCGCGACCTCAAGTCAGTCAAGTAAACTCATTCATGGTGGTTTGCGTTACCTCGAACACTGTGAATTTCGTTTGGTACGTGAAGCACTTGCTGAGCGTGAAGTATTGTTAAAGAAAGCCCCTCATATTATGTGGCCGTTGCGTTTTCACTTACCGCATCAACCTCATTTGCGTCCAGCCTGGATGATTCAGGCTGGTTTATTTTTGTATGACCACTTAGCAAAACGTGAAATTTTGCCTAGTTCTAGACGTCTGAAACTCGATGCACATTCTCCATTAAATCATACGATGCACACGGTGTTTGAATATTCGGATGGTTGGGTTGATGATGCGCGACTTGTGGTGCTTAATGCAATGCAAGCACAGAATAAAGGTGCTGACGTACTGACTTATACCCAATGCACAGGTGCTACACGCGTTAATGAGCACTGGTCTATTACCCTACAAAATGAACAACGTGGTGAATTCTCAGTCTGTGCTAGAGCATTGATCAACGCCGCAGGTCCATGGGCAATCCAGTTCCTAGACGATGTGGTCAAGCAACGACATAACAAACACATGCGCTTAGTCAAAGGCAGTCATTTAGTTGTCCCTAAGATCCACGACGGTGAGCAAGCTTACATTTTACAAAATGCCGATGGACGGATTGTTTTTGTATTGCCTTATGAGGATGACTTTTCGCTAATTGGGACTACGGATGTGAACTTTACAGGCGATCCACGTAATGTAGCGATTGATCAGGAAGAAACGGACTATCTCATCAAGATCACTAATGAGTACTTTAAAACACAAATTAGTGTAGCCGGTATCGTCCATACATTCTCAGGGGTACGCCCACTTCTCGAAGAAGAAGGTGCGGATGCCCAAGCGTTGTCTCGCGATTATGAATTTAAATTAACCGGGGACGCACAATCTGCGCTCCTGCTTAACATCTATGGCGGTAAAATTACCACTTACCGCAAACTCGCCGAGCATGCTGTAAACAAGTTGGTCACGTTCTTCCCTCATGCAGAATCAGCTTGGACTGCCCATGAACCATTACTCGGCGGAGATTTTGCTGACCCAGCGACATTGCTGAAACAACTTTGTGAGCGATGCCCCTTTATTCCGGTAGCCACTCTGAAACGCTATGTGAGATCCTATGGTTCCTTAACCTCTCATGTTCTTGCAGGGGTCAAATCAGAGCACGAACTTGGGCGAGATTTTGGTGCTGGATTATATGAGTGTGAATTACGTTATCTGCAAACCCATGAATTTAGCAAAACACTGGATGATGTTTTATGGCGTCGAACCAAATTAGGGCTACGTCAGACAGAGCTTGATATAGAAGCGCTCAACCGTTTTTTTAGCGCTGACCAAAAAGCACCTGAAATAAGCGCAGTTTAAACATAAATGGTTTATCATAACGCCAGTTAGCGATAAGGAGTATTTATGCGCTACTGGCTGTTTAAAACCGAACCAGATTCGTTTTCAATTGATGATCTCGCCCACCGGCCAGATGGCACTGAAGGTTGGGATGGCGTGCGCAATTATCAGGCGCGTAACTTTATGCGCGACCAAATGAACGTGAATGATCTGGCCTTTATTTACCACTCGAGTTGCAAGGTGCCAGGAATCGCTGGGTTAGCCAAAGTATCACAAACCGCGTTGGTGGACCCGACGCAGTTTGAACCTGAATCAAAATATTATGACCCTAAAGCCACACTAGAACAGCCTAGATGGCACATGGTTGCGTTAACCTTTGTCGAAAAATTCAATCAGGTTCTCCCTCTGTCAATGATTAAGCAACAACCCAATATCACTGAACTTGGCTTAGTTCAAAAAGGGGCTAGGTTGTCCATAATGCCAGTTGCACCAAACGAATTCGAATGGTTATTAGAGCTTGCTCGCAAACCATAACCACAGCTATTTAGCATCATCAAAGTGATGCTGTAAGAGCATCACAAAACTGCGCTTTTTGGCGTAGTTATCCTGCAGCACGTTGAGCAATTTATAAAATGGTGAAAGGGGCTTGTCTTGTGCAACAAATTCATCATGGATCTCTTGTAAAATCTCAATGATATAAGCGTAACCTTTATGTCCTTCATCAACATTGCGGGTAATCAAATTTAGATAATGTTTTAATGCTGCCTCATAAACACACTCTTGCAAACATTGATACGCCAGTCCATGTAACTCTTCATCGTTCAACTGCACTTTTTGGCTCAGTGCTAAAGCATCAGTGATAGAACCAAAATGCAAATACAAAGAGAACAATAGTTTTTCTTGACGATGAGTGGGCTGTTTATGAATGATTGCCCGTGCTTGTGTGACCAACTGAGAACGATCGACATTATGATCATTGACCAATGATTTGAGTAGAGCAATATCAAAGTTCTTAGCGTACTGTTGCAAGGCTAACTGCACAGCATCGTCTGGTTTTCCTTGCATCTGATTCACTTTGATCAGCATCTGGTTGATTCTCTGCAGGTCCTGGGGCAATGCACTGGCTTTTAACTCAAAAAGCAATGTCAGCGACTCCGTTAGATACCCTTGATTGATTAGACCATTTGTCATTTCAATTTTTCGGCTCATCGGCAAATAAGATACCTTAGCATACTCAACCGCTTTCAAATACTCATCCTGCGATGCAAAATACAATGCTAACGAAGAAGCCATTCGTTTAGTATGCATCGCATCAGGGGCGGACTTATAGTTTGACTGATACTCTTTTTGTAGTGCGACATAGTATTCAGAACGAAGCTCATGTGAGGCGTTAACTAAGAACAACTTTCCAATATCGCCCAGGTCGACATACAAAAACTCGTTGTAATACAAATTTAGTAAATAAACTATTTTGGTATGTCGTTCCGCATTCCAGCGCTCAAACGTTTTGACATACTGTTGTTCTATTATCGTCTCTAAGGCAAAGCGATAGCCACCTGAGTCATCGACACGTTCACAAATTTTGTCATATCGAGCCAGTATAAATTCACAGGTATGCAGTGCCGTAGTATCCGTTAATTCATCAATTAAAGGATGAATTAGGGCTAGTTGGTTACGGGCTTTATCAAAATATTTGCGCACCAATTCATAGCGCCAAACATCTCTTAAAGGCAATGCTTTTACCACCCACTTGCGTAATGTTTTGATATCGAATTGACCAAAGGCAATATCGGCTTTTGACGCCCAGTGCTGGACGAGTTCTTTATCTTTATTGATGAGATACTCTAGGGCTGATTCTAGTTTGGCTCTGGGCATCGTTTGCAGTAAGGCTGAGATTTTGTCTTGAGAACTGCCTTGAACTAAAGCCGCTAATTTAGATTCTTGCACATCATGATGCAATGCAACAGCAACACAATGCCGACAGAAATCAAAACCATCCGATTCAGGACAGGAACATCCCCCATCATATCCATTGCTCAGGACGTTCAAGGTAACAGAATAAAGACTTTCATCTGTGACGTGTGCCTGGATATGGTTGCCTAATACTGTATATTGTGAAACGGCATTGTTTGACAGCAACACTTGTCCATTGGCAAACGCACTGCTGCCAGCAAGACGTTTGATCAGCGCAATTCGTTCTGACATCGGGGCTACAACGGAAGAGCAATAGATGACTCTTCGTCTTCGCTTTTAATCATTTGCAAAACAATGATAACACCGTCAATGGCTAACTCGTTTTGGGGTCGAGTTGGGTTGATTTTTAGCGCGTAACGACTGTTGTTATGCAACTCGAACTCACCATCAAATGACTGACCATCAGCGATGATATTTTTACAAATAGTATCAATGTTGATGTCTTTCAATTGATTTGGGATCTTCCAAATAGGATTACCAATATCACTGTTCGCAATATTAAAGACACGTACGGCTTGTGCCGTAAAGCTACGAATGTGCAAATTGTTGTCTAGGTAAATAACCGACATATTTGCTGCACTCAACAATGAATCCCAATCACCTTTTAGCTGATTCATTTCAGTCAACTTAAGCTGGTGCTCGGTGTTTACTGTAGACAATTCTTCATTAACTGATTGCAGTTCTTCATTGGTACTTTGTAACTCTTCGTTACTCGCTAACAACTCTTCATTGGTCGCCTGAAGTTCTTCATTCGAAGTTTCTAACTCTTCGATCGTGGCTTGTAAGTTTTCACGAGTAAATTGCAATTCGCGCTCTAAGTCATATATACGCTGACTGTTTTCATACTCTTGCGTGATCTTGTTTTCGTCTTGATTTGTATTATTGCCTTCTGTAATAGCTGGATTCGAAATCACTACCGCAGAATGTGTCGGGGTTGCATCAATACCTCGAATCGAAACCGGTAAAATGCGTACATCCACATAGTCACGTGAATTACGGCCAAAGATTGCCACTTTGCGGAATAAAATAGGTTGATTAGTACGGAATGCTCTAGCCAATCCAGATACGACAGGGGTACTTAAATCCTTAGTCAACATATTGCCAATATGGTTGTTCAAACGACCGTGGATCGGCAAGACGTAATTCGTTGAATCGCCCACAACGCGTAATATCTCGTGATTTTGATCAACCAACAAAGTGAATGGTAAAATCTCACGCCCGAGAGAGTCAATTAATGCTTCCAAGATACGCAATTCATTGGAGCGGCGAGTTTCAATCAGTGCACTGCTACGCAACGTTGGAATAGAGCGGTCTTCGTGCGTGACTAGTGCTTCACGAGGTCCAGTGAGGGTTCGCTCTGACGTACCAAGGCCAATGTTCTTAAATATCTTGTTCTTTTGGTCAAGCACTTCATAGTTTGGCTCTTGTTCACCCAGTGTCTCACTTGTCCCAAGCACTAATACACCACCTGGTTTCAACGAAAAAGAAAAATTGCGCATAACTTTGGTCTGCGGCTCAGGCTTGAGATATATCAGGAAATTACGACATGAAATCACATCAATTTTGGTGAATGGCGGATCATTGAGCACATCATGACGGGCAAATACGACCATTTCACGAATTTTACGCACAATCGTAAAGCTCTCTTGAGAGACTGAGAAATACTTTGCCATGATATCTTTGGGCAAATCTGCCACAATACTCTGCGGATAGACACCCGCACTTGCTTTGGCTAACGCTTCTTTGTCTATGTCAGTGGCAAAGATTTTGACGCGTAAATCCCAGTTGAATTTTTCACATAACTCACAAAAGATAATTGCAAACGAATAAGCTTCTTCACCCGTTGAACAACCCGGTACCCATAAGCGAAACTCGTTGCGTTTAGATTGTTCAATATACTCTGGAAGCAATTTGTTTTGTAATGCATCGTAAACGGACTTATCACGGAAAAAGTTAGTGACGCCAATCAATAATTCTTGAAACAGTTCTTCAATTTCACTTGGCGATTGTTGGCAATAGTCCAAATATTGATTAATGGAGCTTTTACCACATTTCGCAATTCGACGTTCAATGCGCCGCCCTACTGTAGTTGGTTTATACTGACTAAAGTCGACCCTAAAACGTTCATACAACAAGTTGAATAGACTGCTTTGCGGCTTATCTGCTAATGTTTCTTTGGATGCATTATCAAACGTGCTCCCCTGACGTAGAGGATGGCTGACATATTCAATAATGCGCTTGGGCAACATATCAATTTCATCGACATAATCAGCCAAGCGGTTGTCAAAAATACTCTTGGGCATACCATCAAATCGAGCAGTTCGGTAATCCTGGACTAAAACAATTCCGCCAGCTTCGCGAATATATCGGGCGCCTTTAGTGCCATCCGAACCGGTTCCAGTTAATACCACACCAATTGCACGCTCACCCACTTTTTTGGCCATCGACTCGAAGAAAATATCAATAGGCAGAACTGGGAGTAATTTAGAACGCTCTTGTTGCTCTAAGGCAAACGTTCCGTCTAGGCTCAGTCGGAGGTTGGTACTACGAGGAATGAGATAAATATGGTCTTTTTCTGGTTTAACTCCTTCTTCTGCCATGGTAATCGGCATCGAAGTAGAGGATTCGAGTAATTCAAGCATCATGCTTTTATAATCAGGCGACAAATGCTGAATAACAATGAAAGTCAGCCCTGATTCTGATGGCATTTTTAAGAAAAATTCACGTATAGCCTCTAGCCCACCCGCAGACGCACCAATACAAACATGATAAGGTTTATTTGAGGGTTGCTTATTCTTAGACATATTCATTCCATCAATCAAATGTTTACTATTTGAGTAGCTTACAGTGCCACTTGTTGATTTGTTATTGCAGCATCTAGGTGAGCAAGGCCAATCGGTTTTAAAATAGTACCGTCGGCCCCAGAGTTGAAAAATTGATGTTTTTTAGCAACACTTAAAGCTGTAACAACCATGACTATGTTACCTTTAAATGCGTTATCTCGCATCGCTTTTATGGTAGCAGTTGCGCTTTTTTCTCTTTCATACCTTGTCTCATCAATTAGAATGAGTTCATATTCTTGACGATAATAGTTTAAGAGGTAATTGAGATTGACGTATTGATGTATGCAGAAATTGCTGCCAGACCCTCTTCTATTTTTCCACTATCAATACTTTCATATAGTGTCACCTGACAAAACTTTTGTTGGTAAGCCGAGACGATAGCTAATGAAAGCGTCTCGTTTTTGCGTATCAAAATACCCACCTGTTAACTCACTAATTTGATGTATACAATTGAATTCTTTTTCTGCAAAAAGGAATGCCTCTACGTTGGGCTGAGCTAATACAAAATCGGTAATTTCGCCTACCAAGTTGAATTCAATAAAACTAAAATCACCTTCTTCCCTTTGTGAGATTTTGAATGAAAGATTTTGGAGGTGTTCTTGGGCGCTGACAACGCGAATTAAACTCTTTGCTAAAATACTAATGACATTAAAGTCCCCTAGCATCATTTTTTGCTGACGTTTGCCTTGAGCAGACCGAAAGCGTACTTGATAAATTGATTTGCCAAAATACTCTCTCATCGACGTTACGACATCCTCGATTAGAAAGTTTGTTTCATGGTGCAATTTATCTGAAATCCACAACATATAGTCAGTCCAATGTGAGACTTCTTTAGCATAATCAAGGGTATCACACTGTACCGCTGTGAAATTTAAGTGGTAAGCAATCAAATTCATCAACTGAATATTGAGTAAATGATGCTTATGGGCGCGAGTGATCTCGTTATCTAATAATGAGAGTTTATGGCTTTGTTCCTTGCGATATTCTATATTGCGGCGGGCGACACTGAGCCGCGCCAGAAGGATGTTTTTGCTTTGACCTTTTTGTACAAAATCATCCGCGCCACTCTCAAGTATTTGCACTAACACGTCTTTTTCTGAGAGGCTGGAATACGCAATTATATAAGGGGAATGTTCCAATGAAATATTGCGAACTAGCTGGCAAAAAGTAAAACCGTCATTGCCTGGCATCAAAATATCTAAAATGACAATAACTGGTTCGTTCATCCTCTCTAAAATCTTGATCCCTTGTTCTGTATCTTCTGCTTGATAAACGGATAAATCCATGCAACTTGCTAACGCAGCAATTTGGTACAAGGTATATTCATCGTTATCGATAACCAGTAGTTTCATATGTTTTAAGCAATTTTTTTTCTCCTTACTAATTTAGCACAATGAGCCATTTTGACCACTAGACAATAGCTTTTCAGACTGAATGAAAATCAAAAAAAAAACAATAATTATCAAAACCTTAACCATTTAACCTGTCTAAATTTTTATACTTTAGACTAATAAATCACACTCGTCTTTCCGAAATAACTCACGCTCCCTACTGCAGTTAATCGAACTATTACTAACGATTTTTTGCAACGACTTTGGTATTATACAGGGGTTATACATTGAGTATTTTTTATGCAAGCCACCATCAAATCCGACCGAAGTCTTTTTTCATATCCCAAATACTGGGCGCATTGTTACGGTACCGCACCATTTTTACCTATGTCGCGTGCCGAGATGGACGAGTTGGGCTGGGACAGTTGTGACATCATTCTCGTAACGGGTGACGCCTATGTCGATCATCCTAGCTTTGGTATGGCAATCATTGGTCGTTTACTCGAAGCGCATGGCTTTCGCGTCGGCATCATTGCCCAACCCGACTGGCACAGCAAAGATGACTTCATGAAACTCGGCGAGCCTAATCTGTATTTTGGTGTGACCGCTGGCAACATGGATTCCATGATCAATCGCTACACCGCAGACAAAAAACTGCGCCACGACGATGCGTACACGCCCAATAATGAGGGAGGCAAACGCCCAGATCGCGCAGTCACGGTATATACCCAGCGCTGTAAAGAAGCCTACAGACACATCCCAGTGATAATTGGTGGCATTGAGGCGAGTTTGCGTCGAATTGGTCATTATGATTATTGGTCGGAAAAAATTCGTCGTTCGGTCATTTTTGACGCCAAAGCGGATCTATTGATGTTCGGTAATGCCGAACGCCCCTTGATTGAAGTCACTCATCGCTTAGCGGCAGGGGAGGATATCAAAGACATTAAAGACGTTCGTGGTACAGCCATTATTGTTAAAGAAGCCTTGCCGGGATGGGAAGGTGTTGATTCTACGTCTCTAGATAAGCCGGGCAAAATCGATGCCATTCCCTCTCCATATATCATGGAGCCTGAGTGTCCAACCGATGCTGAGGCCAAAGCAGATGTGACACTAACTGCGCAACCTATCACGATAGCACCGACTACCAAGCGAAAACCATGGGAAAATGTCTACGTCAAATTACCTGCCTATGAAACGGTTCGTGATAACAAAGTGTTGTATGCGCATACGAGCCGTATTTTTCATCAAGAGACCAACCCAGGTTGTGCTCGTGCATTGATGCAGCGTCATGGCGACCGGCATGTTTGGCTCAATCCGCCTGCCATGCCTTTGGAAACAGAAGAAATGGACGCCGTCTTTGGCCTGCCATACCAACGTGTACCGCATCCAGTATATGGTGATGCTAAGATCCCAGCGTATGACATGATCAAATTCAGT
This sequence comes from Alteromonadaceae bacterium, assembly GCA_014872805.1. GTDB lineage: Bacteria > Pseudomonadota > Gammaproteobacteria > Enterobacterales > Alteromonadaceae > Opacimonas. The sequence continues at coordinate 1,679 of WKFN01000004.1, read as the reverse complement.
GTCAATATCATGCGCGGCTGTTTTGGGGGCTGTACGTTCTGTAGTATCACTGAGCACGAAGGGCGCATCATTCAAAGTCGTTCAGAACAATCGATTTTGCAAGAGATTGAAGACATTCGTGATATGGTACCTGGATTTACAGGAGTCATTTCGGACTTAGGTGGCCCTACCGCAAATATGTATCGCTTGCGTTGTAAGTCCCCAAAGGCCGAAGCTACCTGTCGTCGCCCGTCTTGTGTCTACCCGAGTATCTGTGCGCACATGGACACCGACCACACGCCAACGATCAACCTTTATCGCAAAGCGCGTGATTTGCCAGGGATCAAGAAGATCTTGATTGCCTCCGGTGTACGTTATGACTTGGCTGTAGAAGATCCGAATTACGTCAAAGAGCTCGCCAAGTATCACGTGGGTGGTTATCTCAAAATCGCCCCCGAACACACAGAAGATGGCCCATTATCCAAAATGATGAAACCGGGTATGGGCAGTTATTACGAGTTTAAACGTCTATTCGATAAGTTCTCAAAAGAAGCGGGCAAAGAACAGTATTTGATCCCGTATTTCATTGCCTCTCACCCTGGCACCACCGATGAGGACATGTTGGAACTCGCGATTTGGCTCAAGGAGAACAAGTTTAAACTCGACCAAGTACAAAACTTTTACCCTTCGCCAATGGCAACCGCGACGACTATGTACCACACTGAAGTGAATAGCCTGCGTAAAGTGACTAAAGACTCCGAAACCGTACCAAGTGCAAAAGGTGAGATCCATCGTCGCTTACACAAAGCGATGTTGCGTTATCACGACCCCAAAAACTTCGCACAAATTCGCAAAGCCTTGGTCAACATGGGACGTGAAGATTTGATTGGTCGAGGGCCTGAACACCTGGTCCCACCAGAATCTCGAAATGAACGTCAACAAAGAGCTAAACCGGCGCGACGTGGTGGACGTGCTGCGACCAAACATACCAAGGCTCAGTTTGTAAAAGCGAAATAGTTGAAACTATTCAAATCTAATTTGTTCGCCTAAGAAGTGAATCAACCACTATCCAGGGAATGCGTTCGCGTTTTTTACACTTTCAAAGTCGTTAAATCGCACGCCTTGTTGCTTCAATACACGGTTGACCTTGTGACTGATCCACTGACGAATATAAAACGGCTGATTAGGCACAAAATGATGAATCGTATGGGTGTTGCCAAAATTAAAACAAAACAAGTGAAAAGGTATAAACCACTTACTCGTTATGACGTGGGTTTGCTGGTGTAAATGGCTCACTCCACCATAGTAATGCATAGATGAGGTCACAAAATTCAGTGATGTAGAGCGAATAATATTAGGTAAGACCAACACAATCATCAAAAACTCAAAGAGGTCGATAACAGGAACAACTGCCTCCGGAGTGAACATTTGCATTGGGATTATTAGATTCAATCCATGATAAGCAATCATGCTGTAGAGAACAATAAAGTAGCAGGTCGCGATTGGAAACGCGGCATGAAACACTTTGCCAAAGCTAAACCCCTTGATCTCTTTTTCATAGACTTTGCGAAACAAGACGAGTCCAAGAAGACCATCCATAATTGTAATCCCCCCATTTCAAGTAGCAAAAATAACTAGACTATCACGCTGCTTGTAAAATGGTTCTAGGTGGTACGCCACCAATGGCTGTGTTAGGACGC
>WKFN01000005.1:0-141316 GCA_014872805.1 Alteromonadaceae bacterium | reverse complement strand
AGTTCACTGAATTATTTATCGCCAAAAGAGTTTGTTGAACAGGCAGCTTAATTAATAATTTCTCATCAAAGAAGTGGTATTAATTAAGGGAGAAGGTCAGATGCATTACCCGATGATTTGGGTTGTGCTTTTGTTGTGGTGCAACATTTGTCACCCGACTTCAAGAGTATGATGGATGAACTCCTCAAAAAGCATACGAACATGCCAACGCATCAAGCGACTGAGGGTGAAACCTTACTCGCCGACACTGTCTACTTGATTCCTGCCGGTAAACTTATGCGAGTAACTGATGGTAAGATTTATTTGTCTGAACTGCCACCTGACAATCGCATCAACTTACCCATCAATGAGTTTTTCAGGACTCTTGCAGAAGATTCACAAAATAAAGCGGTTGGTATTATTTTATCCGGTACTGGTTCAGATGGCTGTCGAGGCATTCAGGCATTAAAAGAAGCTGGGGCGATGGTCATTGCACAAGATCCTGAAGAAGCACAATTTAATGGCATGCCACAGAATGCAATAAACACGGGCTCAGTGGATTTTGTATTAAAAGTCACTGAGATGCCAAAATACATCAAAAACTTTATCTCGCATCCATTAACTGCGACCACTACTGACAAATTCAAGTTCCATTTATCACAGAATACAGGCATTTTGGAACAGATCCTCAAACTCATCCAAAAACAAACGGATTTGGACTTTAAAGCTTATAAAGAATCCACGGTTGCTCGACGTATTGAGCACCGTATGAGCATTAACAATAAACTTTCTTTGCAAGAGTATTGGGAATACTTACAAGAAAACGAAAATGAAATCGAGTTGGTTAAACAAGATCTACTCATTGGTGTCACTCAGTTTTTCCGTGACAAAGAGTTATGGGACAAGGTACGTGAAGACGTTGTTAAACCTCTAGTAATGGAAAGTACTCCGAAGGACCCTATCCGCGTATGGTGTACGGGTTGCTCCACCGGTGAAGAGGCTTACACGATTGCCATGTTATTTGACAGTACGATTCGCGAGCTTGGCTTAGAACGTCAAATCAAGGTTTTTGCTTCAGACATTGATTAGTCCGCTGTCGCGTACGCAGCGACCGGAATTTACCCTACTGGCATCTCCAATGAGGTGCCCAGTAAGTACTTAAGCACATACTTCATTACCCTTTCTGATGGAAATTACCAAGTCACTAAAGAGCTTCGCTCGCTGGTTGTATTGGCCACACACAATGTCATTCAAGACCCGCCATTCTCGAACATGGATTTGGTTAGCTGTCGTAATACATTGATTTATTTACAGACCCCAGCACAACAAAAAGCGCTCGCATTTTTCCATTTTGCACTCAAGAAAAATGGCTACATGGTGCTTGGAAGCGCTGAATCTCCAGGGAATTTCTCAAACTATTTCCACACCATTGACTCAAAACTGCGCGTATACCAAAAAACCCAAGATTTACGCATCCCTGTTTCATCGATTACCACGCAAGGGATCCGTCGTGGTGGGTATGAACCTAAAACCATTCCACAATATATCGAACGCATCAACAAACGCGCGATCAAGCCGCGCAATCGTTTGATAGGAATAAAGTCATTACAAGAACGTTATATTCCACCCACGTTTATTATCGATTCGAAACTACAACTGGTATACAGCTACGGGGACACGTCGATCTTCACGACAAAACTGAAGCCCGGCGAAGTCACTAAAGATGTTGCTGATATCTTGATTCCTGAATTAACCAGTCACGTTTTGTCTGCTGCCCACCAAGTAATAAGGGAAGACAAAAGCGTATTAATGGAAAGTGTATTACGCGAAAAAGACGCCGAGGGCATGCTAAAAAGCTATGGTCTGAACTGCTATACCTTTACCGAAGATGATGAAGTCGAAAAATACATCGCCATCAGCTTTATTGAAGAAAGCGTCAGTAGCAAGCCAGTTGCTGACGTAGTCTATACCCCAGATGAACAAACCCAGCAACGAATTATGGAACTCGATAGCTCACTTGTTGAATGTCAGCGTATGTATCGTGAGGCATTAGAGGATCTCGATACCACTAGTGAGGAATTACAGTCGAGTAATGAAGAACTCATGGCGGCCAACGAAGAGTTGCAATCAACCAACGAAGAATTGCAATCGGTTAACGAAGAACTGTATACAGTTAACAGCGAATATCAGCAAAAGATCGTCGAACTGACAGATATTAATAATGACTTAGAGAATTTATTAACTGCCACAGAACTTGCCGTGTTGTTCTTGGATTCTGATTTGCGCATTCGTCGTTATACTCGTCCATTGACGAATTTTATGAATATCATGGACTTCGATTTAAATCGTCCATTCATGGATTTGTCACTGAAGTTCGAGTTTGAAGGTTTGCATGAACACATAAACAGCGTCAACAATGGTGGCGAAAGTGTCCATCAAACGACCAAAGCTGAAAATGGGCGAGAAGTTGAGATATCAATCAGCCCTTACACCATTGGTCAGAATAACAATGGTGTGGTTATCTCCATGCGAGAGCTCAAATAACGTCTTATCGACATTCACCAAGTTAAAGGGTAATGTGAGCGCATTACCCTTTTTTATGAGAAGGATTTAAGGAATGACTCACCAAATTTGGGAACAACGTTTTCAACCGAGAACCGATTTAAGGGACGGCGACCATCGCAGTGCGGCTCAGCGCGATAAAGCAAGAGTAATGCACTCAGCTGCATTTCGTCGCTTGCAAGCCAAGACACAAATACACGGTATCGGCGTTAATGATTTTTATCGTACTCGTCTGACTCATTCACTTGAGGCGGCTCAAATTGGTGCAGGGATCACCGAACAACTCAACTCTAAATTTCCAACACAGTCACAGATGTTGTCTTTGGACAGCGATTTAATCGAAACCATATGTATGGCCCATGATATCGGTCATCCGCCATTTGGTCATGGTGGCGAAATTGCATTAAATTATGTCTTAAAAGACAACGGTGGTTTTGAAGGAAATGGGCAAACCTTTCGCATCGTTTCGGCTCTCGAACCCTATACCAAAACCAACGGTATGAATCTATCAAGACGTACCTTATTGGGTCTGGTTAAATACCCAAATTATCTTGATAATCTGAGTGCACCCTACCCTGATTGTCAGGCTAGCAGCATCAGGGAAATCATTGCCAGAAACTATATCCCACCAAAAGGGCTGTATCAGTGTGATTCGAACGTATTTGGATGGTTGCTATCAGGCATTGACCAAGATGATGCTCAGACATTCATGGCTTTTCATGAAATCCCTAATGGACATAGTAAAACACTTTATAAGAGTTTTGATTGCTCCGTCATGGAGCTTGCCGATGATATAGCATATGGGATCCATGATTTGGAAGATGCTATCGTGTTACATAAAGTTCATATTGCACAATTTATGGAGGAAGTCGTTACCCCCATACAACGCAACAATACGCGTTTATCCGAACGCATTAACACCCTAGCAAAAGAGCTGTTTTCCGAAGAGAGTTATCGTCGAAAAAATGCCATTGGAGCCATAGTAAATAATTTCATAACCGCTATCGAAATCATTCGCCAAGAATGCTTCAAAACCCCTTTACTTGATTTTCAAGCGGTACTGCCCGAAGCGGATAAACAGGATCTGTTGAGTTTCAAAGGATTTGTTTGGAAACACGTTATTCAAACGACAGATGTGCAAATCGCAGAGTATCGAGGGCAGCAAATTGTCATTGAACTATTTCAAGCTTTTCAGTCTGATCCCGAACGATTACTGCCGACGAACACCTATCACAGATGGCTGAAAAACCGTGAAATAGGCTTGGAAAAACGGGCAATCGTTGACTATCTTGCCGGTATGACTGACGAGTATGCCTTTAAAATGCACCAAAATTTGTTTGGTTCTAAGTAAAAAAACATTTGACTGTATAAAAATACAGTACTAATATACCTATACTGTTTATTTAACCAGTATAGGTATAGAGATGTCACTGCACACACAACAAAGTAATACAACAGACTTTGCTCCACAAATACTTGCTAACGTTTCTAGTTCATTAGAAACTGGCAAAGTGGCGCGTAAATGGCATTATTTATTGTCTGATACGTTGCGCTTTAGTGATACACAAACCCATGGCATTCGTATTCAGAAACCTGCAAGAGACATGGTGTTTGATTATTGCGTAAAGATTGTATCTCAACAACAAGTCGATACCCTGTACATAGAACAACACTCTTTTACTGCCTCTGAGCTGTTTAACCTAACCATGCTGTGCAAAAATAAGCGAGTGAATTTAGTGCATTTGACCAAAGCACCACAAACCAAAACAAATAATGTAGTATACGGACCTTGGTAAGAGACATCAGATGATTGATTTAGTCAACTTACACCGGAATCGACTGCTCTTGCCAAGATGTACTAGGTTCGTATAGGTACCGCTCATGTGACTGGCCTAGATACAAATAGTCCACCTGTGTAATCGTACACACCGAAACGATAAAGTTAGCAGGAGGTCTGTCATTAGCTGGTTTAAAGGACTCACGCGCTGACACTGAAAGCTCTTGCCAAATTTGTTGCCGACACTGTGCGTCGTTTACATCGGCATCATCTCCTACCAAGTTGCACTCAACACGCAAACGATACTGCTCTCTAGTTTTAGCAAAATACCAAGCAATCTCGGCTTGAGGTTGACTCTGTAATGAGCGGACTTTATCGCAATCTTTTTCAGTTACGAAATACAATTGCGTATCCGCATCATTAAAACCACGAAACACAACCGTACGGTTTTGTACACCACGAGCCTCACAATATGTAGCAAGTTGAAAATAACGGCTATCAGGTTTGCTTCTCGATAAGTGCAAAGAACGAGCAAGACGTTGTTTCCATATCATGTCTGTGCAATCCTTATCTAACGTTTACCGAGTCAAATAAACGATAGAAGTTCGCCGTCGTTTGCTCTGCGATGTGCGCAACGGACACCCCCCTAAGCTCGGCAATACATTCAGCAACTTCTACAACATACGCTGGCTGGTTGGTTTTACCTCGATAAGGAACAGGCGCTAACCACGGGGAATCTGTCTCAATCAGCATACGCTCTAATGGGATGGTTTTGGCCACCTGCTGTAACTCTTTTGCCGATTTAAAGGTTACAATTCCAGAAAAACTGATGTAGAAGCCTAGCTCAATAGCTGCTTCTGCCATCGCCAGATCTTCTGTAAAACAGTGTAATACGCCTCGCACCTTTCCTTTGCCATGCTCTTTAAGCATAGCAATAGTGTCTGTGCGAGCGTTGCGAGTATGCACGATTAACGGCTTATCCACTTCAAGCGCAACATGAATATGGTCAATAAAACTTTGCTTCTGTACCGCAATCGTATCTTGAGTGTGATAATAATCTAGACCGGTTTCACCTATCGCAACCACCTGTTCGCGGTTAGCATACGCGCGTAATGTTTCAATTGGCACAACGTCTTCATCGTAACAAGGATGAACACCACACGACACAGAAACATTGTTAAAGCCTGACACTTGCTCATACATGCGATCAAATTCAGCCACATTTACAGCGACACACAACATATGTTCAACATTACGAGATTGCGCATTGGCTACATAATTGGCGATGGCGTCTGGATTGTTTTCATCAATTTTATCAAGATGACAATGAGAATCTACAAACGTCACGATAAGACCTCTTTTACACGGTTTAAAATTTTGTATAACAACATGGATTTGTTCACACCTGGATGCTGAGCCTCTTGCATCAACTGTACTGATAGGTCATAAATACCCTTGTACTGTTTGGATAATGGGGCTTGTCGACACCATTGTTGGAGCCAGATCAAACAATCTTGAACATGGGCTTCCCATTTTTGCGCCATACTCAGAACTGAACCAGAAGAATTCAAGCTCTGTAAAGCCTCAATAAACATAGCGTAAGTCACAGCATCTTCTGAGTGAGCAGCTAAACACAACTTAGGTAAGGCGCGATAAGCTGATATTTCTTCTAAAGACATGTCGATACGATATTCATCACGCAACCAATTTTGTATCTTCTGGGGCTCTGGCAGAGCCAACACCTGCTTCTCGCATCGACTTAATACCGTAGGTAACAAACTGTGAGCGCTGGTTGCCGTCATAATGATATAAGTATTATTGGTCGGTTCTTCTAAGGTTTTGAGTAAAGCGTTTGCCGCAGCCGTTGTCATACGCTGGCCATCAGTGAGCAATAATACTTTATTTTGGGAAAGCTGCGCACTGCCCTGAAGCTTATCAATTCCTTGGCGAATACTATCAACACCAATTGACAGATTTTCAGTTGTAATCTGATGTTTGTCAGGATGCGTCTGTGCTTGGATAAGCTGACAGCTTTGACATTCTCCACAAGGATGACCGGCAACCGGCCTGTGGCAAAGTATCAAATTACACAGTGCTTCGGCAAACTCACTTTTTCCTAAACCGTTAGGGCCAAGTATTAACGGTGCATGATGCAGGGTCTGACACTCTAGACGTAATGCCAGTTGCGCCAATTCAGGTTCATACCAAGGAAAGATCATATCTTATCAATGTCCTTCTCACTTCCAAGATATTGATGCAATGCTTGGAGGACGTCTTGTTGTACCTCATCTATACTTTGACTGGCATCAATCACAACAGAACTATCAGGATGCGAAGCCGCTAGTTCAAGGTACTTCTGTCTGGTACGTGTAAAGAAAAGTAACCCAGATTGCTCAATCCGATCTAACTCGCCACGTTGACTTGCGCGTTTTATGCCGGTTTCCGGATCTATATCTAACAAAATGGTAAAATCAGGCTTCACGCCTTTAAGGGTGATATTGCGCAAACTATCGATCTCGTCCATTGGTATCTGGCGCCCACCCCCTTGATAAGCAACGGATGACCAGTCGTGACGATCGGCTAATATCCACTGGCCTTGTTCTAAAGCTGGCGTGATGACATTTTCAAGTAACTGCGAACGAGCCGCGTACATCAAGCATAATTCAGTGGTGGTGGTTACTGATTCTGACCACTCTTTCTTGACGCAATCACGAAGTGCTTCTGCTAATGGTGTACCACCTGGCTCTCGTGTACGAACAACGGATTTACCTGCTTCATGCAATACTTGCGAGATCGTATCAATGACCGTACTCTTGCCCGCGCCTTCCAGACCTTCAACCACAATAAATTGTCCACGCATCTTAGTCACTTTGATTCTTTTATTTGTTTAATTGGTATTTTCTCACAGCTGCATTGTGTTCTGCCAATGATTTTGAAAAATGATGACTACCATCTCCTTTGGCTACAAAATACAAATCATCTGTCTCGTCAGGATAAAGAACGGCTGTTAGACTCGCTTCACTCGGTGCAGAGATGGGAGTCGGGGGCAAACCATCAATGCGATAAGTGTTATGACTGGTTTTGGTCTGTAGGTCACGACGAGTAATATTGCCATTAAAGTTAGGGCCAATACCATAAATTACAGTGGGATCTGTTTGTAATCTCATGCCTAAGCGCAGCCTGTTCAAAAATACACCTGCGATGCGCTCTCGTTCTTCAGCACGCCCCGTTTCTTTTTCAATAATCGAAGCGAGTATGACCCAATCTTCTGCATTTTTAATCTCTGGTGGTAGAGATGCCTTAGATAAGAGCTCTTCAATCAAGCTTGCTTGAGCAGCTTCAGCTCTTTTTAATAAATCAGACACCCGGCTACCGTGATTATACTGATACGTATTCGGTAATAAAAAACCTTCAAGGTACTCTTTATCCTCATCATCATAATAACGCCATGCGATTTGATCATATGACACATCCATCACCAAGCCTGGAGCATTAGCAAGCTGCATCAACCATTCACGCAGCGTTTGTCCCTCTACCAAGGTCACACTGTGGGTCAGAACGTTTCCATCAACAATCTTGTTTAGTGTTTGACTCAACGTCATTGACGGATCAACTTCATAAGCTCCAGCTTTGATGTTTTGGTATTCGGGATGAAGCTTCAGCCATATTTTGTCCAGTAAGTCTAAAGGTGAGTTTTGTAACTGACTCATAACTTGGGAGACGGTTGTTCCAGGTGTAATGGTGATGATTTCGACCTCAGTCACCTTGACTTTATCAGTAGGTATCGAAGTAAAAGCAACACCAAAGCTGATACAGAACACGATAGATAATATACACAACCCGACTAAAAATGACTTCATAAACTACTACTGTGTCAATTGACTAAGATAAATCTGCCAATGCTGCTGCAAACTTTTAAATTTAGAATTAGTAAAAATAATATTGTTCTCTTCTGACATACTGGCCATATTTTGGGTGTTATTTATCGGTAAGCGAAGTTCATTAACGACTTGCAGGTGACGCACACAATTACACAAGACGACCGTATCGGCCTTAGCTAAATCAATGACACCATAATCTCCGACCACAAATGGCACATCATATAATTGAAATGACTCGATTAACTGCGCTCGCAAAATACCCGCTACGCCAGCATTTTCAATATGCGGAATATGCCACCGGTCATCTAAATACCACAAAATATTAGCACTCGTTGCTTCAACCACCTTTTGCTTCTGATCCAAACAAATGACATCATCCACACCTAAGTGGTTTGCTTGCTGTTTAAATAACACGTTTTCTAAGCGATTGCAGTGCTTACTGCCAGCTAACATAGGCTGCGTACTGAGATATCCTTGTGCGATACCTACGGATAAAGGTTGGGTATTAAGGGTTGGCATTGGATAACGCGAACAGTACACCAAGGGTTCATTTACCCCTTTGGGATCATATCCTCGCCCACCTTCACCACGACAAATCAAGACCTTTAAGACGCCCGCTTGCATTTCTTTGGCCATATCGTCAATTGCTTGCATGACCCCTGACCAATCGATATGCGTAATCATCAATTTAGCAGAATCATTTTGCAAGCGTATTAGATGAGACGATAAAAATTCAACACGGCCCGATTCTACGCGCATGGTGGTAAAACAGCCATCGCCATAATTAAAGTTTCGATTGGAGCTCAAAGACATCGCGTCACGGATTATTTGCATAACAGTCAGACATTACTACAGTTGCTCTATCATACGCATAAAAAGGACATAAAAAAACGTCATTGCACAATAACAATGACGTTTTCATCAAATTACGAATAATTACGCTTTTTTAAATAACAAAGAACCATTCGTGCCACCAAAACCAAAAGAGTTACACAAGGCGTATTCTGTGTCCATCGCTTGTGCTTCATGAGGCACCAAATTTAAGTCACAACCTTCGCTTGGGTCATCCAGGTTAATAGTTGGAGGCGCAATTTGTTCGCGCAATGCTAACACCGTGAAAATAGCTTCAACAGAGCCTGCAGCGCCTAATAAATGACCGATCATGGATTTAGTAGAAGATACTTTGACGTCCTTCGCTGCATCGCCAAAAATACTTTTCACTGCACTTATCTCAGCAATATCACCGGCCGGCGTAGAGGTACCATGGGCATTGATGTAACCAATTTGCGCTGGAATAACCGCTGCATCATTGATTGCATTTTGCATTGCCGCCGCTGCACCTTCACCGTCAGCTGGAGGAGATGTCATATGATACGCATCGCCTGACATACCAAAACCAGATAGTTCAGCATAAATCATAGCGCCTCGAGCAACAGCATGCTCATACTCCTCGAGCACCATAACACCAGCCCCCTCACCCATGACAAAACCATCACGCGCGTCATCCCACGGACGAGATGCTTGTTGTGGACGGTCATTTTGCGTAGACAGCGCTCTAGCAGAACCAAAACCAGCAATCGCTAAAGGAGTAATCGTCGATTCTGCACCACCGGCAACCATGACATCTGCATCACCATAAGCGATGGCACGCGCCCCAATGCCAATGTTGTGAACACCTGTCGTACAGGCCGTAACCACATTCAGGTTTGGACCTTTCAGACCACGCATGATGGATAAAAAGCCTGATACCATATTGGTTATGGTCGAAGGGACAAAAAAGGGTGACACTCGACGTGGACCAGATTTGATCAATTTATGATGGTTTTCTTCGATTAGAGGTAAGCCCCCAATACCAGAACCAATCGCAACCCCGACCCGAGCGGCATTTTCTGGAGTAATAGTAAGCTTACTATCATCCAATGCCTGCATACCTGCAGCAATTCCTAGCTGGATGAAGCGATCCATTTTTTTGGTTTCTTTTTTATCGATGTACTGTGTTGCATCAAAATCTTTAACTTCTGCTGCAAACTTAGTGCCGTACTCACTTGCATCAAAATGGGTAATTTGACCTACCCCTGACACACCTGATTTGATGTTTTGCCATGTACTAGCAACGTCATTACCAACTGGGGTAATTAACCCAAGACCCGTAACGACAACTCTGCGTTTTGCCATCACATTCTCCTAAAGCAAATATATTTATTGTAATAGAAACAAAAAACGGCCCGTAAAGAGCCGTTTAGTCACACATAAATAAAATTATGCGTCGCTGTTCGCGTTGATGTAATCAATTGCAGATTGAACAGTCGTGATCTTTTCAGCTTCTTCGTCTGGGATTTCAGTATCGAATTCTTCTTCAAGAGCCATTACTAATTCAACTGTGTCTAAAGAATCAGCGCCTAAGTCATCAACAAATGCCGCTTCAGATTTCACTTCTTCTTCTTTAACGCCAAGCTGTTCAATGATAATTTTTTTGACGCGTTCTTCGATATTACTCATTTTGTACATTCCCTAATTGTTCTTTGGAAAAAAATCTAACGTATTCTAGGTTGCAAATGTGATATTAGCAAGTTTTGATTGGCTATAACTTCGTGGTCAAACCACCTAAAGGCTTCAATAATAGCCAAGAAGTTGTCAAACTACAAGAAAACCTTAACCCATGTGCATACCGCCGTTTACATGCAAGGTTTCCCCTGTAATGTAAGCAGCCGATTCAGTGGCCAAAAAAGCGACAGCCGCAGCAATTTCTTCAGGTTGGCCTAAGCGATTTGCAGGGATATCTTTGAATATTTCTGCTTTTTGTTCGTCGGTTAGTACCTTAGTCATATCCGTATCGATAAACCCAGGCGCAACGACATTAACGGTAATACCACGAGATGCCACTTCACGAGCCATGGATTTAGAAAAACCAATAACGCCAGCTTTAGCCGCCGCATAGTTTGCTTGACCAGGATTACCGGTCGACCCTACGACAGAGCCAACATTAATAATTCTGCCAAAACGCTGTTTCATCATTCCACGCAAAACCGCTTTTGACAGTTTAAAAATAGCACTGAGATTGGTTTGGATTATGTCATCCCACTCTGAGTCTTTCATTCTCATGAGAAGGTTATCGCGAGTAATCCCAGCGTTATTGATTAATACAACAATCGGACCAAACGTGGTGCTGACCTCACTGACTAATGCATCAATTGCACCCTCTTCAGTCACATTCAGTGCACGGCCTGCGCCATTCTCACCTAAATACTCAGAAATAGCAGCGGCTCCATTCTCACTCGTTGCCGTACCCACCACAAAATACCCTTGTTCGGTGAGTGCTAGTGCGGTGGCTTTACCAATACCACGTGAAGCACCAGTGACTAACGCAATTTTTTTATCTGACATATTTTTATCCTACTTCTAAATGTTCTGGAGCATTAATGCTGCTACAGTCCAACGTCTTAACAATGCGTTTATTCAAGCCCGTTAATACTTTACCTGGGCCAACTTCTAGTACGGTAGTAATTCCTTGAGCTGACAACAACTCAACAGTTTTCGTCCACTGTACTGGACGATACAACTGACGTACCAATGCATCGCGAATGGCTTCTGCTTCAAAATTCACTTTAACATCCACGTTATTGATCACAGGAAGCACCGGATTAGTCATCTCAATATCGTCTAGCAGTATGGCAAGTTGCTCTGCTGCTGGCTGCATAAGGGCACAATGAGAAGGAACAGAAACAGGAAGAGGCAATGCTCGCTTAGCACCTGCCTCTTTACACAAAGCACCGGCCTGAGCAACAGCGTCTTTATTTCCGGCAATCACCACCTGACCCGGGGAGTTGTAATTGACAGCTGACACCACTGCATCCGATTGTTGCGCAACATCCGCACAGATTTGCTCAATCGTGGCATCATCCAAACCAATAATAGCGTACATAGCGCCTACACCTGCTGGTACTGCAGCTTGCATGTATTGACCACGAGCACGCACGAGCTGCACCGCATCCGCAAGCGAAAATACGCCAGCACAAGTTAAGGCCGAATACTCACCCAGACTATGACCGGCCAAAGTATGAGCGCTTAAATCAGTTAATTCTTGCAAGCTTCGATAGACCGCAACCGAAGCGGTTAATAATGCCGGTTGCGTGACTTCTGTTTGATTTAATTGGTTGTTTGGGTCGGTGCTCACTACTTGCCACAAATCATAACCAAGGGCATCTGATGCCTCAGCAAAAGTATCGGTAACAATAGGTGTGTATTCGGCAAGTTCTGCAAGCATACCAACCGCTTGAGAGCCTTGGCCAGGAAAGACCATCGCAATGGTTTGACTCATAAAAATTCCTTTCGAACTAATATTTAATTAACGCAGAAGCCCAAGCGAATCCGCCGCCAAATGCTTCAAGCAATAAGTTTTGTCCACGTTGGATGCGTCCATCACGAATAGCTGTATCCAAAGCAGTGGGAACGGTTGCAGCCGACGTATTTCCGTAATACTCGAGCGTGATAACAACTTGTTCAAGTGACATATTCAGCTTTTTGGCAATGGCGTTGATAATGCGAAAGTTAGCTTGATGTGGCACTAACCAATCAATGTCGGATTTGTCCAAATTATTCGCTGCAAGAGTTTGCTCAACCACTTCACTTAGCTTAGTTACCGCCATTTTGAAGACTTCATTGCCTTTCATTACCCCCCAATTCTCATGAACGGAGGCTTCATCACCACGAGTCGGATTCCCTACATACAATAAATCCGAATAGGAACCGGCGGCATGAATATGGGTGGATAAAATCCCCGGTTCTTCAGAGGCTTCAATAATGGTAGCGCCTGCGCCATCACCGAATAAGATCACCATTGAGCGATCTTGAGGGTCGACCAGTCGTGACAAGCAGTCTGTGCCAATGACCAAAATACGCTTTGCCATACCTGACTTGATGTATTGGTCGGCAACACTGAGCGCATAACAAAATCCGGCACACGCAGCAGCCACATCAAACGCAGGAATACCATCTAACTCTAAAATACGTTGGATTTCACATGCCGTGCTGGGCAAAGCCGTCTTCCCAGACGTTGTGGCACACACGATCATATCCATTGATTTAGGATCAATTTGATTATATTCGAAGGCTGACCGAGCCGCTTCAGCACCCATTGTGCCAGCCGTCTCATCTGGCCCAATAATACGACGTTCTTTAATACCAGTGCGATCGGTGATCCATTGATCTGAGGTATCGACCATAAGTTCCAGGTCGGCGTTGCTGCGAACCTCACTGGGGAAATAGCTTCCCGTGCCAATGATTTTTGAATACATAATTGGGTATTACTCCAGCAATATGTTGGCGATTGTTGTTTTTATTTTGTGTGGAATGTCTTGCTCGACTTCATGTACTGCTTGAGTTATTGCAGAAGCTACCGCGTTTGCATTCGCGTTGCCATGACTTTTTACCACAATACCTGCTAATCCTATCAAACTCGCGCCGTTATACTGGTCGGGCTTGATCTTTTTGTATAGTTTTTTGAGGATCGGAATACACAACATAGCCAGCAATTTCATCCATAAACTGCTGCAAGTAATACGAGATATCTCCGATCGTAGAAAGGTGTAAATACCTTCACTTGCTTTTAACGCCACATTTCCAGTAAAGCCGTCAGTGACGATGACATCAGCCTTACCACTAAAAATATCATTGGCTTCTAGATAACCAATGAAATTAATTTTATTTAATTGTCTCAGCCTGTCAGCGGCTTTTTGAATGGTTTCGTGACCTTTGGTATGTTCTTCGCCTACGTTCAACAAGGCGACTTTAGGGTCAATATTACACCGCTTAGCACCTAAATGACCAACCGTTTGCGCAAGCACTGAGCCCATGACGGCATTTTGTACTAAGGTAGTGTCTGAGTTACTGATATTCGCGCCCAAGTCCAATAACCATACTGATTGCTCTGACTGGCAAGGCAAATGCGAAACCAGTGCTGGACGGTCAATACCGGGTAATGTTTTGAGCAACACAGCTGCAAGAGCAAACAAAGCCCCGGTATTGCCAGCACTGACACAAGCATCGGCTTCACCTGAAGCGACTAGCTCAATCGCTCGACGCATGGAAGAGTCTTTTTTGCGACGCAAAGCGGTCGACGGTTTATCCTCCATGGTAACCACATCTTGGCAATGCACGACTTTAATTCGCTGACAAATTGCTGTTTGGACTTCTTTGAGTTCACGGTTGATGAGATGTGCGTCGCCGCACAAGATAAGAAAGAGATGCGAGTGTTGGTGGAGCGCTTTTATGGCACCAGAAATAACAATGGGGGGACCATGATCTCCCCCCATTGAATCTAACGCAATGGTTAGTACTGACATAAAATCGAGCTTAGTTGCCTACGACTTTTTTGCCTTTGTAAAAACCATCAGCCGTCACGTGGTGACGACGGTGCGTTTCACCTGATGTAGAATCGACAGACAAAGTTGCGCCTGTGAGAGCATCATGTGAACGACGCATGCCACGCTTAGCGCGGGTTTTACGATTTTGCTGTACTGCCATAATTTACTCCTGGTCTCGCTTAAGTTTTTGTAAAACCGCAAATGGGTTTTCACGCTCCTGTTCCGGTTCAAGTTGACCAAACGTCATATCGTTTTGCGTAATACTGCACTCATCCTCTGCATGAACAGGTACAATTGGCAAAGTAATAATCAATTCGTCTTCGAATAATTGCACCAAGTCCACTTCTCCATGTTCGTTGACGGCAACCGGTTCGTAAGCGTCAGGTAATTCATCGTGCTCAAGTTCATTCCCCTGCACGGGAGTGAAACAAAAAGCCACTTGTGTAGCTTGCGGCATGATTGAATTACAACGTTGACAGATAAGTTGAGCACCTGTGCTGAGCTCGCCTTGGAAGTAAGTAAGACCCTGCGCGTCTTTTGCAAACTTAACATCCACTTGGATAAACTCATCACATGAAGCGACGGACGCTTCCCACCTTGGCATGTCCTTAGACATCAATACGCCTGAATATTCAGAACGCTTGGTAGCGGCTTTGACAGGATCAAGGTATTTTGGCAATTTAACTTTCTGCATACGGCGCGCATATTATAGATTTGCACAACAACTGTCAAAGGATATATAGTGGAATTAATCGTTTATTTTACTCATTTTCTACTGATATACCTTCAATGAAAAAGATTATATTAGCTTCCTCATCAAAATATCGTCGCGCGTTGTTAAACCAACTTGGACTCAACTACGATTCTGAGTCCCCTGATATTGACGAAACGCCAGGTAAAGATGAGTCACCAGCTGCTTTAGTGCATCGATTAGCGAATGCGAAAGCCAAAGAGGTAGCAGCCAAGCAACCTAACGCCATCACCATTGCTTCTGATCAAGTTGCTTGTATAGATAATACTATTTTGACCAAACCCGGTAATCGCGACAATGCTATTGCCCAATTAAGACAATGCAGCGGACAAACGGTAACATTTTACACCTCTTTATGTGTGCTTTTGCCCGAACAAGAATTTGAAAAAACCATTGTCGAGCCATTTATTGTTGGCTTTCGCGATTTGACTCAAGAGCAGATTGAGGGGTATGTCGACCGAGAGCAACCGTTTGATTGTGCGGGTAGTTTTAAATCAGAAGGATTAGGTATCGCTTTATTCAAATTTTTGAACGGTCGCGATACAAACACGCTGGTCGGGTTACCGCTGATTGAGTTGACCGCTATCCTTTTCGAACTCGGTGTGGATGTATTAGAGCCAGTTAAGTAACTCGATGGGGGAATCAATGATTGCAATGGGACTGTGTTGGTTGAGTTGCCCAATCGAATGCACACCGTAACTTACCCCAATTCTTGGCATATTGATGCTTTGTGCCATTTGCATATCATATGATGTATCCCCCACCATCAGACACTCTTCAGGTGCCAGCTTTTGCCGTTCTAGGATCTGTAACAGCATATCCGGTGATGGCTTAGATTCAGCCTCATCGGCACAGCATGAATCAACAAAATAACTTTTTGTCTGAGTTTGCTGCCAAGCACGCTCCAACCCCCTTCGCGCTTTACCAGTAGCAACTGCCAAGCAATATTTGTCAGTTAAGTTTTCTAATAACTGCTCGGTACCTAAAAATAACGGGCAAGGCGTTTGGTCATGTGACACAAAAACTGTCTTATAATGCTCGACAACTTCTTGTGTTTTGACTGGACAAGAGAGACCGAATAAACGTGCGATTGCAGGAGTTAAGCTGATCCCGATAATCTGATGAACGGAAGGCGCAGAAGGCACAGCCAAATCCGAACGCCTCGCCGCTTCTTGCATGGTGTTAACGATTTTATCAGCAGAATCCATCAACGTGCCATCCCAGTCAAAAATAATGCACTTGTACTGTTGCTTCATGATTGAGTTGACGCCGCTTCAAGTTGTTGGATCACATATTTAAACGGTTTGTCGTATTTAGCCATAATTCGCATAGGCTCTTTGGTTGTTGGATGCATAAAAGACAGCGTAGCCGCATGCAAAGCCAGTCGGGAAAAGCCATTTTGTGCATATTGATTATTGATCTCAGAATCACAGTATTTTACATCGCCAATAATGGCATGCCCTGCACTTTGACAATGCACTCTGATCTGATGGGTACGTCCAGTAATAGGTGAAGCTTCAATAAGCGTGGCATCGCAAAACGTCTGTAATACACGATAGCGTGTTTCGCTGGGTTTGCCATCTTCCCTTACGACCACAACCCGTTCTCCTGATTGTAAAGTATTCTTGTACAAAGGCGCCTTAACCTTATGCCGATGTTCTGGCCAATGTCCGTGGACAATCGCATGGTAACGCTTTTGCATTTGTTTTTCCCGTAACTGCTCGTGCAAACTGCGCAAAGCTGAACGGCGCTTAGCGACCAAAATCACGCCGGATGTATCGCGGTCAAGGCGATGCACTAACTCCAAAAAATCTTGCTGTGGACGCAACGCTCTAAGCCCTTCAATCATCCCAAAACTAAGCCCACTGCCACCATGCACGGCAAGACCAGAGGGCTTATTTATCGCTAACACTCGATCATCTTCAAACAAAATTGCCTGTTCTAATGATGCGATTTTATCCAGTTTAGGATTGAGTTGATCCGTATGTTTCTGTTCAATTTTAATTGGGGCAATTCGAATGATGTCAGAAGGCTGTAATTTATATTCAGCCTTAATGCGCTTTTTGTTCACTCTGATTTCGCCTTTGCGCAACAAGCGATAAACCAAACTTTTAGGTACACCTTTAAGATAAGTGAGCAAAAAATTGTCAATGCGTTGCCCTGACATATCATTGTCAATGTTAACAAAGCGGACTTGGGGAGATGATTCTTGATTCATGGTGCGGATTATATCAATAAGCTCATGACCATGCATGAAATTTTGTTGCAGTAATTCCAAATACAAGCGATAATACTCTTAGCGAAGTTGTATTTTTTGGTACTAAGCTACACAAGCAAGTGTCTCTCGCCATAATGCGAACACTCCTAACTGAATACAAACCGCACGTCATGCACCAAGCAAGCCATCGAACACACGGCATTTACAAAGCATGACACGTTGTCACAACGCATAGAGAATTAACTCCGTATGCGTTTGTGCATTTTTTATTAAGACCTTTGCTGATGCAAACTAATCAGAATTAGAGCAATTTTAGGTTGATGTAGATACCTAAAAGAGAAAAACGAGATAATTTATTCCCGCTATGCACAAATTAGCGGATCAAAGCCATGTTGAGAACATGGTGTATATATCTTTGTCTGAACAGACCACTATAAGTGTGGACACAGCCCTGCCCTAGTTCTCATGCGTCAGCGTAATTGAGAATATGACAATATGAAAAGAATGCTCATCAATGCCACGCAGCAAGAAGAACTGCGTGTTGCACTTGTTGACGGTCAAAAGCTATATGATTTAGACATCGAAAGCCCTGGCCATGAACAAAAAAAAGCCAATATCTACAAAGGCACCATCACTCGCGTAGAACCTAGCCTAGAAGCCGCGTTCGTTGATTATGGCGCTGAGCGTCACGGATTTTTACCACTCAAAGAAATCGCGAGAAATTACTTCCCAGATAACTACACATTTGAAGGACGTCCAAACATCAAGGATGCCGTCAAAGAGGGCCAAGAAGTCATTATTCAAATCGACAAAGAAGAGCGTGGCCAGAAAGGCGCAGCTCTGACTACGTTCATTAGTTTAGCTGGCTCGTATTTAGTCCTGATGCCTAATAACCCACGTGCGGGGGGTATCTCTCGTCGTATTGAAGGCGATGAGCGTTCGGACTTAAAAGCTGCCTTGGACCAACTTGACCTACCCAAAGGTATGGGACTGATTGTCCGCACTGCAGGTGTGGGTAAATCAGCTGAAGAATTGGCATGGGATCTCAAGGTATTATTAACCCATTGGCAGGCAATTTCTGATGTTGCTCAAGACCGCCCTGCACCATTTTTGATTCACCAAGAATCAAACGTCATTGTGCGGGCTATTCGCGATTATTTGCGCCGTGATGTAGGTGAGATCGTCATCGATAAGAAGTCTGTCTTCGAGAAGGCCTTACAGCATATAAAATTGGTGCGTCCTGATTTTGCTAATCGCGTAAAACTATACACTGGTGAAGTGCCATTATTTAGCCACTACCAAATTGAAAGCCAAATCGAATCAGCTTTCCAACGCGAAGTACGTCTACCCTCTGGTGGGTCTATCGTTATTGATCCAACAGAAGCGTTAACCTCAATCGATATTAACTCGGCTCGGGCGACCAAAGGTGGCGATATCGAAGAAACAGCGTTTAATACCAACTTAGAAGCCGCTGAAGAGATCGCTAGACAACTGCGCCTACGTGATTTGGGTGGCCTTGTGGTGATTGACTTCATTGACATGTCTGTGAATAA
The DNA here is from genome assembly GCA_014872805.1 of Alteromonadaceae bacterium. Lineage (GTDB taxonomy): Bacteria > Pseudomonadota > Gammaproteobacteria > Enterobacterales > Alteromonadaceae > Opacimonas. The sequence continues at coordinate 122,233 of WKFN01000005.1, read as the reverse complement.
GCATCAGCGTGAAGTCGAAAATCGCATGAAAGACTCAGTCAGTGGTGACCGCGCGCGTGTGCAGTTAAGCCGTATTTCACGTTTTGGCTTATTGGAGATGTCACGTCAACGCTTGCGTCCATCATTAGGTGAGTCGGCGCATAATGTTTGCCCTCGTTGTACTGGTCTTGGTACGATTCGAGGTACAGAGTCATTAGCGCTTTCCGTTTTGCGCATCATTGAAGAAGAATGCATCAAGGACAACACGGCGCAAGTTGAAGCGCAATTACCGGTCGATGTTGCAACGTATATTTTAAATGAAAAACGTAAAGCCGTACGTCAACTAGAAGAGCGTAATAAAGTTCAAATCTTGGTACTGCCAAATGTGAACTTGACCACTCCGCACTTCGAGATCAATCGTCGTCGTTCAGAAGATGCATTAACTGACATCAGTTACAAACTTGAATTAACCGAATCGGTTGAAGCAAAACAAGAGTCTGCTGCGGCAGCCGCTCCAGTTAAACGTGAAGAACCCGCTTTGCAAGGTATGGCTGCGCCACCACAAGCACCCGCGCCAAAAGTTGAGAGCACTCCAAGCATATTTACTCAATTTATTGCTTGGTTAACTGCTTTGTTCGCGCCGAAACCAGCTCCTGCCAAGAAAGGCAAAGGTCGTGGCCGTAACCAGAATCAACGTCGCAATACCAACCGTCGCAATCAAGCGCGCAACGGACGTAATGGTCAAGCGCGCACGCAAAGCAAACGCCCTGACAAGAGCGATGAGGATGAGCGTGGGGATCGTGGAGATAAAGAACGCAAGTCTAAATCACGTCGTACTGCGCGTAGCCAACGCAACGAACAGCATGACAAAAAAGACCGCAAAGCAAAACCAGAGCGCAATGAGACAAAACGTTCAGCCAGTGAAGTTGCTGAAGCGGAGACAGTCAGCAAGCCACCGCGTGAACGTCGCAAGCGTCGCGATAATCGCAGATCGGTTCGTGTAGCGCCAGTTGATGCCGAAACTAATGTTGCACTAGATTCCTCAGGGGGTGTGCAAGAAAGCGTTACAGAGACTCCTAACGTATCTGAGTCTACTCAAGTATCTGTTAAAATACCTTCAGCGCCGGATATCGCTACAGAGCAACCTAATACAGTCACTGATTCAGTGGTTGCAACGGAGTCGATGTCAGAGCATACCTCTGAAAACACTGAGAATGAATCCTCTGAAAACAAAGAGCGTCGTACTCGCTCTCGCCGCTCACCACGTCATACACGCGCAGCGGGGCAAAAACGCAAACAAGAACAGGCGCAAGCAGAACTGCCACTGGACGATGCGGTTGAATCAGAAGTTGTTGAGCCAGTCGTCAGTGAACAAAACGAAGAAGTGACTGTGATGGCCGAATTTACAGAGCAAGCTGAACCGTCGACCTCGGCAGAAGTTGCCCAAGCAGTGGAAACGGCAAGTGCCACTCAAACGGTCGCTGAAAGCGAGATGGTCGTCACTGAGACAGTCACTGAGCCGGGTGTTGATATTCAACCCCTAGTGGATGCTGAACCAGTCTCGGTAGCGGATGCAGAACCGACTAAACAAGCTGCATTACCAAGTAAAGCTCGAGCATCACATCCTACTGCTTTACCGAAAGCGTTAGAAAGTGAGTTTGGCGATATCGTTATCAACGTATTAAATGATGCCTCTCGTCCAACAATTGCTCGCACTGCACGCCAAGCAGCAATTGCCTCTGTCGTGAATCGCGCGCAAGCTCCAATGACTAGACCAGCAAATGTTGACTAGTCGAATGACTTGAACCACTCATACCAAAAAGGCACTTCCCAATGAAGTGCCTTTTTTAATAACTAATTTTTGTCGCTTAACACATTACATCACTTCGCTTTCTTGCGTTTATCATCGACTACCCATTTACCTTCTTGGAACCAAGCAGCCCAACCTGAAGCTTTACCGTTTTCATTCTCTGACATGACGTATTGCTGTTTGGTTTTGCGACTGAAACGAACAATAGCAGGCTGTCCGTCAGGATCATTTGCCGGTGCATCCGCTAGGTAATAAAACTTAGGCGAAATACGGTCCCTAAAGCGTTTAAGCTCACTGACTAAAGGTGCTCGGGTTTCTCTGGATTTAGGAAAGTTATGTGCAGCTAAGAAAATACCTGATGCGCCATCACGCAAAACAAAATAGGCTCCTTCCGACTTTTGACATGGTAATTCTGGCAAATGTACCGGATCTTCTTTCGGTGGAGCAGGCTCACCGTTTTTGAGTAACTTACGAGTGTTTTTGCATGCCTCGTTAGTACAATCAAAATATTTGCCAAAGCGGCCGTTTTTGAGTTCCATATCAGACTGGCATTTGTCGCATTCCAAGACAGGACCATCATACCCTTTGACCTTGTATGTGCCTTTCTCAATCTCAGTGCCTGGACAATTGGGCGTATTTCCACAAACATGGAGTTTGGTGGTTTCGTTTACCAAATAACTATCCATCGCAGTGTCACACAAAGGGCAGCGTTTCTTAGCACGCAGTGCTTCAGTCTCAAAATCTTCCTCGTCTACCACGGCAACAGCTTCATCACCAGGTGTGAGGTTTAAGGTCTTAGTGCAACGCTCTTTGGGTGGTAAGTTGTATCCTGTACACCCCAAAAACACGCCTGTGCTTGCGGTACGAACGTTCATCGGACGCGAACACTCAGGACAATCCAGTTCGATCTGAACCGCACTATTAGCATGCATGCCGCCGTCTTCTTCTGGTTTTTCTGCCATCAACAGTAAGGCATAAAAATCATCATAAAAGGCGTTTAATACGTCTTTCCAAGCTTTATGCCCGTGCGCAACATCATCGAGGCGTTGTTCCATTTTGGCGGTAAAGTCATAGGACATTAAGTCAGCAAAGTTTTGCGAGAGACGGTCTGTAACGATTTCGCCCATCTTTGTAGCGTAAAAGCGTTTATTGTCTAATTGCACATATCCGCGATCTTGGATGGTAGAAATAATACTGGCGTAAGTCGAAGGTCGACCGATGCCTCTTTTTTCTAACTCTTTAACCAAGGAAGCTTCGTTAAAACGCGCTGGTGGCTTGGTAAAGTGTTGTTGGGGGTCGAGCTTATCTAACGCAAGTACATCCCCTACTTTGACATCAGGTAAGGTGACGTCTTCGCCTTTTTTGCTGATTTGCGTTTGCACTTTGGTCCAACCGGCAAACTTCAATACGCGTCCCTTAGCCGTTAATTCGTAATCGCCGGCTTTCACGCGTAAAGTGGTTGAGTCATATTTAGCAGGGGTCATCTGACAGGCAACGAACTGACGCCAGATGAGCTCATAAAGACGCTGTGCGTCTCTTTCCATGTCAGACAGGCTTGCCCCTTGCACATTCACATTTGACGGCCTGATGGCTTCGTGAGCCTCTTGTGCGTTATCTTTAGCACCATAGATGTTCGGCTGCGGTGGAAGATAGGGAGCGCCAAAGTGTTCATTAATAAAATCGCGTGCACTGCTCACCGCTTCTTTGGATAGATTCGTTGAGTCAGTACGCATATAGGTGATGTGTCCCGCTTCATATAAGCGTTGTGCCAGCATCATTGTCTTCTTGACCCCAAAACCTAAGCGTGTAGAAGCTGCTTGTTGTAAGGTAGACGTAATAAATGGGGCACTTGGTTTTGACGTTGTAGGTCGACTGTCTCTTGCTGAGACCACATATTGCTGAGCTTGCAATTCAGAAGTCGCCGCTTCCGCTTCTGCTTTGTTGGTCGGCTTAAATGCCTTATCTTGGTATTTGGCGACCAACATTTTGAGTTGAGCATCAGTCAGTGACACTGTTGAATAACGCAAATCAGCGTGGATATCCCAAAACTCCTCTGGGGTAAAGGCTTTGATTTCGCGTTCTTTTTCAACCACCAAGCGCATAGCAACCGATTGCACGCGACCGGCAGATAACCCTCGAGCCACTTTTTTCCATAATAGTGGCGAGATCATAAAGCCCACTACACGGTCCAAAAAGCGACGTGCTTGCTGAGCGTTTACCCGATTTATATTGACTTCGCCTGGGGCGCTAAACGCATCTTGAATGGCCGATTTAGTGATCTCATTAAACACCACGCGCTGGAATGTTTTGCCTTTACCACCGAGTAACTCTTGCAAATGCCACGCAATGGCCTCTCCTTCTCTATCCAAATCCGTTGCTAGATAAATAGTATCTGCTTCTTTGGCGAGTTTTTTGAGTTCGGTGACAACCTTTTCTTTGCCTTGTAGAACTTGGTAATGGGCGTGCCAATCATTTTCTGGGTCAACCCCCATACGATCCACCAGCTTCATGTATTCATGGCGTCTTAAATATTCTTCTTTTTTCTTTTCTGGCCACGTTTTTAATTCTTTAGCTGGGATCTTAGCTTCTACTTTTCCCAATGCTTTGGTTGGCAAGTCGCGGATGTGTCCGACGGAGGATTTAACGATAAAATCCTTACCTAAATATTTATTTATGGTCTTCGCCTTGGCGGGTGACTCGACTATGACTAATGATTTTGCCATGAGAAAACGCTTATCCTTTGAAAAACATATATATAACTGTACAAATCTGGCTGTACATGGGGAAATCTGATACTCAATCTCTTTTTAAAGATATATCGGTAAATTGCATATAAAACAAGAAAATCTTCATACTTACCCACTTCAAGTGATGTAAACTATTAATTTTATTGGTTTTTTTATAAAATCAATTTGCCATTACAACGCTTTAACAGTAATCTAGCGCCTTATTTATATCCTTATACTATGCTTGTTGCCTAACAAGCGATCATACTTTTGGAGAAACTTGTATGTCTGGCGTAGAAGTCAATTTTGATGGATTAGTCGGCCCAACACATAATTATGCTGGCCTATCTTATGGTAATGTCGCATCCAAACAACATGCCAAAGGCACCAGTCAACCTAAAGCTGCAGCCCAGCAAGGACTCTGCAAAATGCAAACAGTGGCTGAGTTAGGCTTGCCCCAAGGTGTACTTGCCCCTAACGCCCGACCTGATATCAATATCTTACGACGTCTGGGGTTTAATGGCAGTGATACACAAGTCATCAACAAGGTCGCCAAAACCGAACCGGCTTTATTAGCGGCAATGTACTCGGCTTCTTCTATGTGGACAGCCAATGCCGCAACGGTGTCTCCCAGCGCCGATACTGCAGATGGCAAAGTGCATTTTACGCCTGCGAACCTGAATAATAAACTCCATCGGAGTATTGAACCGGCGCAAACTGGCGCAATCCTCAAGTCAGTATTCTCAGACGAGGTACATTTTGCGCATCATACCCATTTACCTGAACAAGACAGCTATGGCGATGAAGGCGCTGCGAATCACACTCGCTTCTGTGCTCAATATGACCAGGCTGGTATCGAATTTTTTGTCTATGGCCGCTCAGCCATGCGCCCCGATGTCCCCGCGCCTACCAGATTTCCAGCACGTCACACGTTAGAAGCCTCACAAGCGGTTGCGCGTCTGCACGGCTTAAATGAAAACCAGTGCGTATTTGCACTGCAAAATCCCGACGTCATTGACCAAGGTGTGTTTCACAATGACGTGATTGCGGTGGGGAATCAAAATACTTTGTTTTACCATGAACAGGCGTTTCACAATACCGAGCAAGTTAAAGCTGAATTAGCTCAGAAAGGACACACTGTAGGTATAAAAGATATGCATTTTATTGAGGTCCCGACCGACGAAGTCAGTGTGGAAGATGCTGTGAAAAGCTATTTATTCAATACCCAGTTACTGACCATTAATCATGGACAAGACGACGTTCATATGGCCTTAATAGCGCCCACAGAATGTCGTGAAAATACCGCCGTACATGCGTATTTAGCCAAACTTACTGACGCTGGGACACCGATTAAACACGTTCATTATTTGGATGTTAAGCAATCTATGAAAAACGGCGGTGGACCGGCTTGCCTTAGGTTACGCGTAGCCCTAAATAAAACTCAACTAAAAGCAGTAAACCCCAAGTGTTTCTTAACCTCTGAGCAGTTTGAAGTGTTGTACCAATGGGTGGATAAACATTATCGAGACGAATTGGCCCCAGCCGATTTAGCAGATCCTAATTTGCTCATCGAATCCTACACTGCTTTAGATGAATTGACCCAAATCCTTGGCTTGGGCAGTGTCTATTCTTTTCAACAAGATTAAGGTCATTGTATCTGAGGTTTTGTTACGGTAATCTGCTTGTCATTAGATAAGAATAACAAAAGGAAACAACGTGACAGAACCTCAAAAACTCAGCTTAACCGTTCGTATTTTTATCGGCATGATAGCCGGTGCAGTCGCCGGTTTACTCTTAAATGCTGTGTTTGGCGAGTCGTGTGATTTGGTGATTGCTGGAGTCTCGCTCAACGATAATTTAGTGGATGGATTATTCGGTGCTTTAGGTCAAATTTTCATCGCCAGTTTAAAGATGCTAGTTGTGCCACTCGTATTTATATCACTGGTTTGCGGCACATCAAGCTTATCTGAGCCTGCAAAACTCGGTTCATTAGGCGGTAAATCCATCGCTCTTTACATCACAACTACTGCCATTGCCATTAGCATTGCTATTGTTGCGGCATTGATTATCGCACCAGGTGAAGGGCTGAATCTGACCACAGAGGCAACCTATAGCGCCAAAGAAGCCCCTGCTTTGAGTCAAGTCTTTGTCAATATGTTTCCATCCAATCCGATAGCATCGATGGCACAAGGTAATATGTTGCAAATCATTGTGTTTGCAGTCATTTTTGGTGTAGCTCTGACCTTGGCCGGTGACTCCGGCGAGCGTATAAAGGCCGCGTTTAACGACTTGAATAACGTCATGATGAAAATCGTATCGATGGTCATGGCCATTGCCCCTTACGGTGTCTTTGTATTAATGGCAAAATTATTTGCCAGCATAGGGTTTGATACCATATTAGGTTTAGCGAAATACTTTTTCTTAGTATTCTTCGTTTTAGTATTCCATGGTTTAGTTACCTATCCTGTTTTACTCAAAACTCTTACGGGATTAGACCCGCGAATGCTATTAAATAAAATGAAACAAACGTGTTTATTTGCCTTTAGTACTTCAAGTTCTAATGCCACCCTTCCTGTCACCATGGCAACTGCCCGACAAAAGCTTGGAGTTCAATCGAGCGTTTCCAGTTTCACCATCCCCTTAGGTGCCACCATTAACATGGACGGTACGGCGATTATGCAAGGGGTTGCAACCGTCTTTATCGCACAAGTCTATGGCGTGGATTTGTCGGTGACGGATTATTTGCTGGTGATCCTTACTGCAACCTTAGCTTCAATCGGTACAGCCGGTGTGCCAGGCGTTGGCTTAATTATGCTCGCCATGGTACTGCAACAAGTGAATTTGCCCGTTGAAGGCATTGCGTTAATTATCGGTGTAGACCGCTTATTAGATATGACACGTACTGCCGTTAATGTTACTGGGGATTGCATGGTTGCCTGTATTGTCGCCAAGTCTGAAGGCGAATTGGACGAAAGCGTCTTCAATGACCCGGATATAGAGGACGTAAAAATCTAGTGTAAATGCTCAGCCGCGACGATGTTCGCGGCTTTTTTTGCTGGGTAATACGTTGCCAGTAATGCCAAAATTACCGCGATTAAAGCGGTCAGCCACACATCCCCCCAAAGCAACTGTGCTGGTAAAGCATCTACAAAATACACATCTGTCGATAACAAAGATACATCCAATGCGTTTTGTAGTATTTGGACCCCATCCGATAGATTCAACGCTATCATAATACCGAATAGGCATCCCGCCACTATCCCTGTCAGTGCACTTTGCAAACCAGATAAAATAAAAGTATACACAAGTACCTGACGTGCAATCCCCATGGTTTTTAAAATGGCAATTTGTTTTTGCTTGTGTTTTACCGTCATCATTAAAGTTACCACGATATTAAAGCAGGCTACTGCAATGACCAGTCCTAAGACCAAGTAAACAATAAATTCAACCAAGAGTATGTCTTGATATAAATGGCCATGGGTACGAGTCCAATCAGACATATACACTGGATATGGAAATTGGTAACCAATTTGATAAGTCATTGCCTGTGCCGCAAAAGGATCATCATAATAAATTTGGATCCCCTGAGCAGTATGGGTAAGTTCAAGCTGTGCTTGTAAAATAGTCAGATCCACTAACCCAATAATATTGTCTGCGCCGCCACCAATATACAACTCACCCGCTAAGGTGAATCGAACGAGTTGTGGAGAACGAAAGTTGGGATCGTTCGGATTTGGCAGAAGTAACTCAACCGTATCCCCTGGTAAGTATTGGTGGCTGGCAATCAGTTGTTTACCCAAAAAAATCAAGGGATGGGCGGCATCAGAAATCGTATTTTGTGCATAATCAGTGCGAAACTCAAACAACGGATGTTGCTTGCTATCGAGCGGTAATCCTAATAGTTGCAATGCGTCCAACTGATTGTCACGCTGCAACATCGCGCTTGCTTTACTGTAGGCAAACGCATTGGTGACACCTTGTTGCTGCTTAATTGCCATGACTGATTGAGCAACATCAGGTAAACCATTATTCTCTACTGCAAACAACTCTGCATGAGGAATACTGGCCAGCAATCGTGTTTTAAGCGCTTGCTCAAACCCATTGAGAACGGATAACAACACGATTAACACGCAACACCCTAAAGCAATGCCTGTCACCGCTGCATTTTTGATAAATCGACTACTCCCCTGAAGCGCGTGTGCGCGAAAGCGTCTAGCGAGGAACCATGCTAGGGACATAGGGTAAGCTGTCCATGTTGCAAAATATACTGACGTTCTAGGCTTCTAGCTAAATTCATATCATGCGTAACAATAATTAATGCCGTCTTATGACTGAACTGCAATTCAAGTAACAATTCAAAGATGACTTGACCATTGCTTTCATCAAGGTTACCTGTAGGTTCATCGGCGAGCAAAAACGCAGGTTTTGTGATCATTGCACGAGCAATGGCTATGCGCTGACGCTCACCTCCTGATAACTGTGCAGGAAAGTGCTCAGCGCGGTCTTCGAGCCGGATCTGGGATAACCACTGCTGTGCTTCTTGCATAGCTTGATGACGTGCCGCACCACGAATAAGTAAAGGCATTGCAATGTTTTCAAGCGCGGTAAACTCAGGCAATAAATGATGGAATTGATATACAAAGCCAATGTATTGGTTGCGTACTTTGGCTAACTCATCATCGCTTAAATCCGCTAAATTATGCTCACCAACACAAACTGAACCTGAGGTTGGTGAGGATAAGCCACCTAAAATATGCATCAGCGTACTTTTACCGGAACCTGAGCTGCCAACAATTGCCATGGATTGACCCGCTGTTACCTCAAAGTTAATGTCTTGAAGGACATGAATAGAATCATCACCATCGTGATAGGACTTCGAGATGTGTTGACACGTTAGATGCATTTTGTTGTTTTTTTAGACCAATCAAATGATGCAATTATGGTAGCAAATGCCCTCTGGTTTGCCTATACATCTTTGATTTTATTCTTGTTCAAAAAACAAGCGGTTACCTCCTTGTTACCCAAACAGCATATAATGGGGAATGAACGTGTTTTATTACAATAATTTTACCTTTATCCAGCCAAAAAAATTGCATTCTTAAACGATTAAGTCTAGAATCGCCATCTTCTTTTAATAACAATTAATTAACACCTGAGTGGTACTGACTTAAGGTGGCAGTGGAGACTTTATTCGATGTTATTATCCAATATGAATCGTGAATGGTGGAAAGAAGCCGTGGTTTATCAAATTTACCCGCGTTCTTTCCAGGATAGTAATGGTGACGGCATAGGTGATTTGCGGGGTATTATCAACCGACTTGACTACATTAAGTCACTTGGTATTGACGTAGTCTGGCTTAACCCTATTTATAAGTCGCCTAATCACGATAATGGGTATGATATTTCAGATTACCGCGACATCATGTCAGAGTTTGGCGATATGGCGGATTTTGACGAATTGCTCAAGGGTATGCATGAACGTGGTATCAAAGTTGTCATGGACCTTGTTGTCAACCACTGCTCCAGCGAACATTACTGGTTCCAACAAGCCATTCAATCCCGAGATAACCCGTATTACGACTATTTCCATTGGTGGCCAGCAGAAAATGGTACTCCACCAGAGCGATGGAGCTTTTTTGCCCCTGACGCGAGCGCTTGGCGTTTCAATGAGGCGACCAACTCTTATTACTTACACTATTTTGCGGTAGAACAACCGGATTTAAATTGGGAAAACCCCAAAGTCCGAGCTGAAATTTATGACATGATGCACTTTTGGTTCAAAAAAGGCATCGATGGTTTCCGCATGGACGTGATCACATTTATCTCTAAACATGATGGTTATCCTGTTTTTGAAGGGGTCCATGGCGAAGCAATGATTGATGTGTATGCCCAAGGACCACGTCTGCATGAGTATTTACACGAAATGAACCGTGAAGTGTTGCAACACTACGATATTATGACGGTGGCTGAAGGACCGGGTACGCATATCCACAACATCCATGATCTCGTAGACGAAGCACGTCAAGAACTCAATATGAACTATCATTTCGAACATGTTGAGCTAGGATTGAATTCAAGGAAAATGGTCAACTCTGACCATCGTGATCTCGTAAAATATAAAAAGATATTATGCGCCTGGGCTGTAGAGTTTGATCACGCTGGTTGGGGCACAACATGGCATACTAATCATGATTTTCCACGTCAAGTATCGTGGTTTGGTGATGACAGTGACGAGCATCGTGAAGCGTCATCTAAACTACTCAGTACGATGCTCCTAACTATGCGAGGCACCCCTTATTATTACATGGGGGACGAGATCGGTATGACCAATGCTCGATTTGAGAGCATTGAAGATTATAACGATTTGATGACGATCAATTGGTACAAATTAACCGAGCAAGAAGGCGGTGATACCCAAGCATTACTCGATTCTCATAAACTCAGTGGCAGAGACAATGCGCGCACTCCGATTCAATGGGACAGTTCGACGAATGCAGGCTTTACCCAAGGTAAACCATGGTTAAAAGTAACGCCAAATTACCCAACTATCAACGTTGCCGCACAAGAAGCCGATCCGAAATCGCCCTTGAACTACTTTCGTTCGTTGACTGCATTTCGCAAAAATCACTTATCATTGATCTATGGTGCGTTTAAAGTTTATTTACTAGAAGATCCAAACATCTTTTGTTACACCCGCACGTTGGACGATGAGACCTTATTGATCCTATTAAACTATTCTAGTGAAAATCAGACGGTCAGTTTAGACAGTGAACTCTTGTCATCTGATGTGAAATTGAATAATTACGATGACTTGGTGGTCGCGTCTGATCATTATCAATTGAAGCCATGGCAAGCGGTCATCATTAAACTGGCTTAATTTCCCTTATCATTGTGTGTCCAATGCCCCTACTCGTTTTCATGCGGTGGGGGCATTTTTTGTGGTCAAAAATAGGCCTTTAACGTTACAATATGTTCGTCATTGGTTATTCAGAGCATCATCGTGGAAATTCACATAGATAACAATTTGGTTTCTCAACTCATTCAACTATCACTTGTACCGGTATTTTTGTTGGTAGGTATCGGTCAAATGCTGAATGTCATGACCGGCAGGTTAGCTCGTATTATTGATCGGGCACGTTGGTATGAAGAATGTCATAGCCAAGGCATCATTGAACAATTTAATGACACACATATTGCTGAGCTTGATGCGTTGCGTCGACGCATGCGCTTTTCTAACTTTGCGATTAACTTTGTGACTGCAGCGGCAATCATCGTGTGTTTAACCGTTATTCTGTTATTGTTTAATGGGATTTTAAGTACATCTTTAGACAATATTATTTTGGGATTGTTTATTCTAGGGATGTTGGCCATCACCGGTGGCATGCTGAGTTTCTTTATGGAAGTAAGTATCGCCAGTCGAACCTTAAAGATCCCCAAGCCTTAATTTTTATCTGCGCCAATCGGTCTGGCAAGAGATTTTGGGACGTACATTTTAGAGCCAGTGTTTAACTCAACCGTTAATCGCACCCTGTTTACCCTCAAGATGGTCGCGACATGAGTCTCTTTAGCATAGTCAAAAGATATGATTTGCCCCACGTAAAAATGAGAATTTGCTGGACCCATTGCCTCATCTGATTCAGCAAAATCCAGTTCACAAAATGCGTTATGCTCCTTTAAGGCATTCATGAGACTCTGCGCCACTGGACCTTCATATAAGGCATCGAGACATCTGTAAAAACCAGCGTCGTGTACGCGGTTTGCTCGCCTATATCCTTTTATTTCTTGATGATAATGTGCGTATTCGTGGAGCAATGTATGACATAAAAGGGTTTGTGGAGTGAGTTTTCCATCCCAATAGCGCTGAGTGTTTATTTCTTTTGCTGTACGCCATAATCTGGCTCTATTGATAGAAGATAACTTATCTTGAATCATCTTTGCTCCAATCGTGATTTGGCGTTTGGGTTGGCGTTGCCAGAACGTATTCTTCAAAGATTGATAATAGGTCGCTTTTCCAACGCCAACACGAAAAGTCAAAGGGTATCTCTGTCGATGAACATGATCATAAGTTAAAAAGACGTGGTCAGCTGTTTGCAATAAACATACTGCTATTTGTTTAGGGTCCATAGGAACGTAGACGGAATTCTTTTTGTGATGATGGACGAATTTGATAGGAAATTCAATAACAAAGGTAGTTATATGCTGATACATGGCGGAGTGGACGGGACTCGAACCCGCGACCCCCGGCGTGACAGGCCGGTATTCTAACCAACTGAACTACCACTCCGCAGTATATCAAAAAGATAAGTGTGTTTACATGGCGGAGTGGACGGGACTCGAACCCGCGACCCCCGGCGTGACAGGCCGGTATTCTAACCAACTGAACTACCACTCCAGCGCGTGCAAACAATGATGAAAAATGGCGGAGTGGACGGGACTCGAACCCGCGACCCCCGGCGTGACAGGCCGGTATTCTAACCAACTGAACTACCACTCCGCTGTTTCATCTAACAATGTGTTTTACCTCATTGCGGGCGCAGATAATACGTTCATGAGCCCCTCTCGTCAACCGATTTTTTAACAAAATGAAGCATATTTTTGAGTTTGAGCAGATAATGCGCAAAAACCGCTGTTTTTGTTTATTTAATGGAACATTTTAGACTGACTCATCTTCGGCTGACGTTTTTTTGAACGGCAGCTTGTCGAGCAACAACAACTTCCTGCGTACCATAAAATTCTCATAATTGGCGATACAAGCACGTCCCTCCTGCTTGTTCGATGGTATCAAGACGCGCTTCGTGCGCGTCTAATTCATCGGCCGTGGCACTTAATACCTTTAATGGTTTTTGTGGTGGCGTAATGCGTACAATCCCAGATGCATCACTTTGCGCAGTGTGTTGGTCAAGGCTCAACACTTCTTGTGATGAGGTCATCAACAAATACACATCGGCAAGGATCTCGGCGTCGAGCAATGCTCCGTGCAAATCGCGATGTGAGTTATCAATACCGTATTCTTTACACAAAGCATCCAGGTTATTACGCTGTCCTGGACGAAGCTTTTTGGCGAGCTCCAAGCTATCCGTCACCTGACAGATTTGGTCTGTACGGATCAGAGCCGTGGCTGGATTCATGGCAAATTCCAAGTTCATAAAGCCCACGTCAAACGGTGCATTATGGGCAATAATCTCTGCGTCTTGGATAAAATCAATAAAATCTTGGGCGACGTCTTTGAACACCGGTTTATCTGCCAAAAAGTCATCACTGATCCCATGCACAGCGAATGCTTCAGGATCAACTGGTTGCTGGGGGTTGATGTACACATGGAAATGATTGCCGGTCAACTTTCGATCAACCAGTTCAACACAACCGATTTCAATAATCCGATGGCCTTCGGTAAAATGCCCCCCCGTTTCGCGGTTCATCCCCGTCGTTTCAGTATCTAAAACAATTTGACGCATGTTCAAACTCACTGTGTGTTATGCTTGTAGGATAGTATATCAAGATTTTAAACCATTAGCGGAAGTTCTCAGCATGAAACATGTGCAAATTTGGACAGATGGGAGTTGTCTCGATAATCCTGGCCCTGGCGGTTATGGCGCTATTTTATCTTACGGTGGTAAACGCAAAGAACTCGCTGAAGGGTTTACCTTAACCACCAATAATCGCATGGAGTTATTAGCTGCCATTAAAGCCTTAGAAGCCCTTACTCAACCTTGTCGTGTCAGCCTCACAACCGATAGTACGTATGTCAAAAATGGCATTAATCAATGGATCCACAACTGGCGCAAAAACAACTGGCGAACCGCCAGCAAGCAACCCGTAAAAAACGTCGACTTATGGCAAGCTTTGGACAAAGCAATTGCCCGGCATACTATTGAATGGTTTTGGGTAAAGGGGCACTCAGGTCATCCTGAAAACGAGCGTTGTGATGAGCTTGCGCGAAAAGCGGCAGAGTATGCAAAAGCCGGTAACGGTCAGCCCGATACCGGCTATCAAATTTAGTACATTTTGTGAAACTTTACCCCAATCACATACTCATCGCCGCGCTGAACCGCTGGTCGAATAACTTCCACTTGTGCGGAAAAAGACGGGACCTCTCGATTTTGAGAATCGATTTCAATCTCTAGCATGGTGCCAACGGGAAATTTTTGTTGGGTTAAAGCAAACGACATTCCCGTGGCGCTGAGATCCTTACATACACCCATTACCTGTTGCTCATCAAAACGAATTTTGCATTGTGCATTGATCAACATGCGGTAAAAATTGCGATTATCTGCGTACGCCAAGATTTATAAACTCCATGAAAAATCAATCCAACTATTACTATTTAGGTTTAGGCGTAAACTATTTATTTGTCAAAGTAACCTAATTCATAAAAAACGACTTTACTCTAAGTAAGCTGAGTAATCGCTTGCTCAATGCGCTTGCTGGATATCGGATATTTCGTGCCGAGTTGCTGCGCAAAAAAAGACACTCGCAACTCTTCTACCATCCACCGTAACTCATAATAGTTATCGGGTAGTGCGGTGCCTTTTTGCAGCGTATTTTTGAGTTTTTGGATCTGTGCATTGATTTTATCAATTTGGATTTGATGCAAGCGATCCTTAGTGGGGTCGATTTTCAGCTTGTCAACTCGCTTGCGTAAAGCTTGCAAGTAACGTTGCCAATCCCCTAGCCGCTCAGCACCAATATCTGATACAAAGTGTGGGTAGACGAGCTCATCTAAATGGCTCTTAATATGTCCTACGGCTTCGAGCATGGTCAGTGGAATATTACCTTTAGTGGACTTTTTAATGTCATTCGCACAGGTCAGACCCGCTTCAACTTGCTTCGCTATAGCCAACACCTCATCATTAATGTGCTCTCGAACAAACTCACACACCTCAGCAAACGACGTTTTGTCACGAATGTCAGTGACATTCTGTTGTTTTTTGTACTCTTGTACACAATGTGCAACCCCAGCAATAATGCAATCGTCAATCAAGGCTGCCACTTTGCCAAACGGATTATAATACAACCCAAGCTTGGCTTTGTTGGGCAGCTTTTCATGCAAGTATTTTATGGGGGATGGTATAGCAAGTTGAATCAGTTTATACAACCCTTGCTGATGAGATGCCTGAGCTACATGAGGCTGATCAAATATTTTAATCGCAACTGAGTTAGACTCAGCCACCAATCCTGGATATCCTTGAATCGAAAAGCCAGCCGTTTTATGCGTAAACGTCTCAGGTAAGTCAACAAAATTCCATTCGACTAACCCAGATTGTTCTAATTCGGGCGTAGCAACTTGCTCTAAAGACGCCTGAATGCGTTCTTTGAGAGCGTCTTTTAACTCAAGTAAATCGCGCCCTGCACGAATTACTTTACCCTTGTCATCAACCACCGCATAACGCATCTGCAAGTGTTCTGGTAAAGCAATATCGTCCCACTGTTCAACATCAAATCGCATACCACTCATTTTGCCCAATTTATCCGCTAATGCGGGTAACAGTGCGTGATAATTACCCTCTTCATCCGTAGGGTCTAGGGCTGCTAAACACGCATCCGCATAATGCGGAACCGGAACAAAATTGCGGCGTAACCGTTTGGGAAGGCTTTTAATCAAGGTCACTAATAACTCATGACGACATCCTGGTACCAGCCACTCAAAGCCGTTTGGAGTGACTTGATTAAGCAAAGCCAGTGGAATATGGACAGTCACACCATCATCTTCACTATTGGGCGAAAACACATACGTTAAGGGCAAGGTCAAAGCACCTTGTTGCCATGTGTCTGGATAAGCGAGCAACGCATTTGACCCAATTTCATTGTGCCACAGCATGGTAGCGTCAAATTTGAGCATACTCGTATCGGAGAGTTTCTGCAGCCATTTGCGCAGACTCGCTTCGGATACAACGTGCTCTGGGATCCGCTCTTGGTAAAAATCGACTAACACGTCTTCACTGACGAGCAAATCACGTCGGCGGGTTTTTTGTTCTGATTCAACCACCACATCAACTTGCGCTTGATTGTGTTGTAAGAACTCATACTTCATGCGGGTGAAGCCATTGACCAACGCTTCACGGATCAATAATTCTCGTGCAATCTGTGGCTCGCGTTGACTGATCACGATGCGACGTTGCGCCACAATAGGGAGTCCAAACAGCGTGACTTTTTCAAGCGCCATCGCCGCTCCCTTCTTGGCTGACCAATACGGCTCTGATAAATGGCTTTTGCTGAGGTGTCCAGCCAGTGGCTCTAACCAATGAGGTTCAATTCTCGCAACATATCGCGCGAATAAGCGGGAAGTTTCAACGAGTTCCGCTGCCATCATCCATTTTGGACGCTTTTTAGCTAATGGGGAGCCTGGAAAGATCATGAGCTTAGCATTGCGAGCCCCGATAAAATCTCGGTCTTTATCATGCATCGCAACATGCGAAAGTAACCCAGAAGCCAAAGCACAATGGATATCTCGATAATCGGGCTCTTGCTCGCCTGTGGGTAAAAATTTGAGCTGCTTTGCGACTTGCTGGATTTGGAAAATAATATCCTGCCACTCACGCATCCTCAAATAATGTAGGAAGTGCTTTTTGCACCATTTGCGCAACTGTGAGTTATTGAGATTGGCTTTGGCCTCAATGAAAGCCTGATAGATGTTATATAACGTAATAAAATCAGAATCATCATCCGCAAACTCGCGATGCATTTCATCAGCTTGTTGTTGCTTATCCAAAGGCCTTTCACGGGGATCTTGAATACTTAAACCGGCAACAATGATACTGACAACAGGTAGCGCTGGTGAGTTTTTGGCGGCCACCACCATGCGTGCATAGCGAGGGTCGACGGGCAATTTCGCTAATTGTTTGCCCAAAGGCGTGAGTGAGAGTGTTCGCTTGTGTTTGACGATTGCGTTTAACTCTTCTAACAGACGCATGCCATCATTGATAAAGCGCTGATCGGGCGCTTGCACAAATGGAAAAGATTGAATATCCCCCAAACCAAGCCCGAGCATTTGCAAGATGACCGAAGCAAGGTTGGTTCTTAAGATCTCAGGATCGGTAAATTCTGGCCGGGTAACAAAATCTTCTTCGCTATACAAGCGAATACAGATCCCATCTGCGACACGACCACAACGACCCGCTCGCTGTTGCGCTGACGCTTGTGAAATCGCTTCAATCGGCAAACGTTGCACTTTGGTACGATAACTATAACGCGATATTCGCGCATAACCAGGATCGATTACATAGCGAATACCCGGTACCGTCAAAGAGGTCTCGGCCACATTAGTGGCAAGGATAATGCGTTGCCCTGTATGTGGAGCAAAGATTTTGTTTTGCTCGCTGGCGGCTAATCGAGCGTATAACGGTATGACTTCGGTGTTACGCCATTTTTGTTTGTTAAGGGTGGTTTCAATTTCTCGGATTTCGCGCTCACCACTCAAAAATATCAATATGTCACCCAAAGGTTCACGGCGCAAGACATTCACAGCGTCGACTAAGCCCGTTGCGAGATCGCCGTCACCATCAGAGTGTTCATCAAACAGTGGTTGATAGCGAATTTCAACTGGATAAGTACGCCCAGAAACAGTGACCATTGGGGCATCATTAAAATGCTTAGAAAACCGTTCAGGATCGATGGTCGCTGAGGTAATTATCACCTTTAACTCAGGACGGCGAGGTAATAGCTGTTTGAGATAGCCCAACAAGAAATCGATATTTAATGAGCGTTCGTGGGCTTCGTCAATGATGATAGTGTCATAGCGAGACAAGAGTTTGTCGTGTTGGATCTCAGCGAGTAATATCCCATCTGTCATCAGCTTAACTAGGGTGTTGTCCGCCGAACGATCACTAAAGCGAATTTTACATCCAACGACCCCACCCACAGCAACACCTAATTCTGAAGCAATGCGGTCTGCGACTGAGCGAGCCGCTAAGCGACGAGGTTGAGTATGCGCAATGATACCTGCAACCCCGCGGCCAAGTTCCAAACAGATTTTGGGTAGCTGTGTGGTTTTTCCTGACCCGGTCTCCCCCGCCACAATGATCACTTGATGCTTGGCAAGCGCTTCTTTGATTTCGTCTTTTTTAAGCGCAACCGGTAAATCTGGATACGTTATTTTGGGAATCTGTGATTGTCGTTGAGCCTGTTGCTCTGGAGTCAATGCCATCTGTGTCAATTACTCAAAAATCGCTACTGTTTTAACACCATTTGCATCAATACTGGCGCGATACATACCTGTGGTATTAAACGGCATTGCCACATTACCTTGAGCATCTACCGCCACGATTCCACCGTCACCCCCAGCGTCAACTAACACTCGATTAATGACCTCATCGGCCGCTTCCGCTAAGGAAAGATTTTGATAAGTCATGCGCTTACAAATATCACTGGCGACTTGATAACGAATAAAATACTCACCGTGCCCTGTCGCTGAAACGGCACATGAAGCATTATCAGCAAAGGTTCCTGCGCCGATGATTGGAGAATCCCCAATGCGCCCAAAACGCTTCGCAGTCATACCACCGGTCGAGGTGCCTGCCACTAAATTACCTAATTGATCGAGCACAACCACTCCTACGGTACCAAATTTTTCTGGGTGTTGATAATTCAGCGAAGCTTGTCGCTTGATACGTGCTTTGGCTTTGTGCAAAGATTGCAAACGACGCTGAGTATTAAAATGGGTGTTGTCTACGCGTTCAATCGCAAATTGTTCAGCAAACGTTTCCGCACCATCACCACTGAGCATGACATGCACCGAATGATTCATGACCGCTTGCGCTGCCAAAATTGGATTTTTGATGTGTTTCACACCGGCTATTGCCCCAGCTTCTCTGGTTTTACCATGCATGATTGAGGCGTCTAATTCGTGCTCAGCATTAAATGTATACACCGCGCCAACGCCGGCATTGAATAAAGGAGAATTCTCCAAAATCATAATGGCGGCAACCACGGCGTCTTGTCCATCAGCACCTGTTTGCAAGATTCGATAACCTACTTCTAATGCCTCTGAGAGTTTCGCATAATATTGCGCTTTCAGTTCAGGTGTGAATTGTTGAGGAGATAATGTTCCGGCTCCACCGTGTAATGCGATGGCAATTGGCCCCTGCTTACTGGTTTCAATTTGATTTGCCCAACTCAAGCAACTGGAAAACAGTAAAAGAGCAAAAACACTGGATAGAACACTTTTGGTAAACATACAGACCTCAACTCAATGAATTGGTCGATAAGTTTAAAGGATCTGTATGGGAAGGCAAATATTTTGGGGAGAAGATCATGTGCAACAATTCGGTTTAACGACGATCTCAAAAATATAGTTCGACCATGTACTTTTATGAAAAGGCTTGCGTTTACTGACGAAAGGGTTGAGCAACCAACATATGCTCTATTTCTTTAAGTTGGACAGGAGCTGAGTAAAAATTTCCTTGCACGTAATCGCACTTTGTCACATTGACTTTTTCTAGCACAGACTGGGTTTCAATTCCCTCAGCAACCACTTCAATATTCAATTCATGGCAGGTTTGTACTAAGTTACTAATGAGAATTTGCGTATCCGTATTGTATTCAATATCATCAATTAACGCTCGGTCAATCTTAAGTATATCAATCGGTAATTTGCTTAAATAAGCAAATGAAGAATACCCCACCCCAAAATCATCAATGGCAATTTTGACACCAAGCTGTTTTAACCCATTCAGTGTTTTACTGATCAATGTTAGGTTTTTAATCAAACTCGTTTCCGTTACTTCAATTACGAGTTTCGACGCATCCACTTGATATTCTGCCAGATGCTGTTTAATCGTATTAATGATATTTAGATTGGTTAATTGATTAACCGATACGTTGATTGATAAGCGTTCAAAATGGTGACTCATACGCACCAATCGCGACAACTGGGCGATCCCGTGTTTGAGTACCCAATCACCGATGCCGATGATTTGCCCATCATTTTCCGCAATTTCAATAAATTCAATAGGAGAAATCCAGCCTAATTTTTCGTGTTTCCAGCGCAGTAACACTTCCGCACTTTGAATTAAACCGTTTGACATAGTCACTTTGGGCTGATACATCAAACTAAACTGATTACTATTTAGGGCTTTCGCAACATCCGATTTGATCGTTAGCTGGCGCTTTTTGGCTTGGATGTATTGCTCGGTGATCGCCACATACTCTTCTTGAGAACGCAATAAAACTCTAGCTTCTTTTAACGTTTCATATAGATAATTTTGGGCAACATTCAAATCATTTGTGGCAAAATAGCTCGAGGCCAAATCGATGACTAGTTCGTTTTCTAAAATCCATTGCGAATCACAAATAGTACGAATGAGTTGCGGCATTTTAGTGGCTATTGTTTCGTTGTCTGGCCATGGAACCAAGGCGAGAATTTCTGAATCATTAGGTTGAAAAAAGCGAACAGGAATATGACAAAAGCTCTGAATTTCATGAGCTAGTGAAACGAGTATTGAATCAAGCGCACAGCCGTTCCGTTTTAGATCTAAAGCGTTTTCAATCGTAAAATACATTGCACAATGGTTATCATGACCAAGTTGACATTCTTCTACGGCAGCTTGAAACGCGTTTTGAGCTTTTAGACAGTTTGTATCCATTAATAAATTACTTTCTGCCTCACGTGCTTTGGCATGGGCTAAAGCTTCGTCCATTTCGGCCAGCAGGTTCTGATTATCCCAAGGCTTCGTTAAAAATTTGAAGGCTGTGCCATTGTTCAATACAGTCAACGCTGAATTAAAGTCAGTGTAACCAGAGATAATCATGCTGACGATGTGTGGGTGACGAAGTTTGATCTCCGATAGTAACTCGCCTCCATTCATTTGGGGCATTCTGAAATCGGATAGCACTAGTTGAATATTTGACTGTTT
This sequence comes from Alteromonadaceae bacterium, assembly GCA_014872805.1. Taxonomy (GTDB): domain Bacteria; phylum Pseudomonadota; class Gammaproteobacteria; order Enterobacterales; family Alteromonadaceae; genus Opacimonas. Next base: position 100,868 of record WKFN01000005.1, on the reverse strand, counting down.
ATCCAGTATGTTTAAGGCTTCTGCTCCAGACTCTGCAGTGTGTACATCGTATCCGTTGTTACGAAACAATCGGCGCATTGACTTTAAAATATTCATTTCATCGTCAACCACTAAGATGGAGGCTTTTTTTGTATTCATACTATTCGCTTATAGTGTGAGACCTAATTCAATGCGGAGTCGTTGACCTTCTTTGACAGGCTGATTGATTGTTTTTATATCGCTATACCGAGTACCAATCCAAACTATTGGATTAATTCTATATCGGTAGCGAACATCAAAACCTTTAATGTTTGAGGTAGAGAAACCTGCAACGGCGTTTTGAGCAAATTCAGTAATAACGCCATAACGCTCTGTTTGTAAAACTCGAACATGCCATTGCGTATTACCCACGTGTTCCAACTCACCATGGGTAAGCTGAATCGCCCAACTCAAATCGCCAACATCTTCTTTGGGGGCATCTGTATTCTTACCTAAGTCTAGTCCCAATCGGAAGTTTTTGAAAGTTAACCATGAAGAAAGGCGCCAAGACATGTGGTCAATTAATGTATCTCGAGTCGCATATTCAGCCTGTGCGCCATGATAAGAGACAAACCAAGGGTGAAGCTGCCAAGCAAGATCCGGTAAAAATTGCCCTGTTAAATGCGCCTGAGCGAGAAACATTTCACCTACCGTACTGCTTGCGCCATCTAATGGCTTTAGGTAACTCAAAGTAAGCGGCATTGATGTCCCCTGCCAAGTTACCCCAATGGGGTGCAACTGGCGATCCCAAAAAGCATCGGTTGCATTTTTTAAAGGCCAAGGCTGCTTACCCAAAGAAACCGCGCCCCATTGGGAAGTGTGATAGCGAATAAAGAGACGGTCAACATAAATGTCTGAATCCGGCTGTGGTTGCTCAGAAAAATGCACAAGTGTAATCGCAGGGACATTTTGTTTATCACGCAACCCGGTTGTGAGTCGAGACTGAAAAGACCACTGTTCATTACTCAACGCAATGCCAAGATGTCCAATAAAACGCAAGCGAGAGCGGTCGTTGCGGAAGGAAAAACGCTCATCCTCATAGCGAAACAACACAAGACCTTGCACTTGAGGTGTCCATTTATTCGTATTTGTCGCATTTATCGTTTCATTATTACCAGCCAATGCCGATAAAGAAAAAAACAGGCAAAATGCATTTAGGATCAAGCTTTTCAACAAATACGCTGTTTTCATAACATTCCTTGTTTACAGTAACACTGTTATTTCGTCTGTTAATCGACTTTTTGAAGTTATTACATTCTAAATAAAAGGATTCATATATGGAATACTTATCGACTGGACAAATAGCTGAACGACTATCATTAACCCCGAGAACGATTCAAAGATATATTAACAAAGGGGTATTAAAAGCACATAAGTTACCTGGTAGAGGGAATAATCGAGTCAGCATCAACGATTTCGCTCAATTTTGTGAAGAACATGCCATGCCGTCTCCAAAAGAAATGGAAATGGTTTTGCAAAAACCCCAAATTCTCGTCATTGAAGATGATGTAGAAATGTTAAAGAGTATTGGCCGAATTATTCGTCAATCTAATTGGGAGCCCATTTTGGCAGCAGATGGTTTTCAAGCGGGCAGACTATTACATGAACATCGACCTATGGTCATGACGGTGGATGTCAATATGCCAGGTATAAATGGCTTAGACATACTCAAATTTACTCGTGAGCAAGCTAAATTTGCTCACATAAAAATAATTGTTGTGTCAGGCTCAGCAAATCAGCACTTACACACAGCACTCATAGATGGAGCAGATGCCATTATCCAAAAACCTTTTAAGAACCAAGTGTTAGTAAAAACCATTTCGGCGCTTCTCGATGAATAAACAGCTTATTTTGTATTAAGCGTAAATTATGAAGAAGCGCCAGATTATAGTTCAAAAAGCAACCAACACGCTTGCTGCCGTTTTGAGTGACAAAGTAAAGTTTAAGGTTCCATTGGTATAGCGCCACTGAGAGGATGATAACACCTGTCCATCGACTGAAACTTGGGTTGGCTTTGGCAAGCCATAGATCACTTGCTCAACCTTACGCTGAGCGGGTGCGGTAAAATAAGTTCCGACGACATCATAGCGTAATGATAACGTATTTGAGCGTTGCTCAGCGCTCATCACAACACGTTGATACTGTGCGTTACTCATGCTGTCAGGCGTAATCCCATCGTCTTCATACCAAGTGCTAATAGCACTTTGCACACTGTTATCAGCATAGTATTCAATCACGATGTCTTGGCTGGAATAGTCATCTAAGTGCATGGGTGCCTTAGCTAACATTGGGACAAAACTGCCCGCTTGAACATGCACCGGCATCTGCGCTAATGGCGCATCCACCAAGACCTCTTGCCCCCCTTCGCGTTTGGCTTTGCTCCAATAATCAAACCATACGCCGTCCGGAAGGTTGAGTGCGATTTCAGTCACCCCAGACTCTGTCACTGGCGTCACCAAGAACGACTTACCAAAATAGTAACTATCAGCACTGCGGGCAAAGGCATCTTTGTGATAAAAACTCAGCGGACGCATCAATGGCATGCCGGTCAAACTGTTCTCTAGTGCCATGGAATAAATATACGGCATCAAAGAATAGCGGAGCTGAATATAGTCCCTTGCAATGTCTAACGCAGGGCCTGGATGGAACACTGGCTCTGGTGCAATATTTTCTTGCGCATGCGGACGAAATACAGGGCTAAACGCCCCATGTTGTGTCCAGCGAATATAAAGTTCAGGATCGAACACCTCACCACCGGCAAATCCGCCCACATCAGAGTGAATGTAAGCAAGACCAAACACCGACATTTGTAATGAGAGTTCTACTTGTGACTGCAATCCGCCCCAACTACGTGAAACGTCGCCCGTCCACGGCACCATGCCAAAACGCTGTGAGCCAAGAAACCCTGCACGCATCATAATGAATGGGCGCTGGTCTGGCTGGTGTTGGCGCGATAGCTCATAAACGTTCTTAGCCCATTGATGACCATAGACATTGTGTAGTTCGTCAGCAGTGCGCGTGACGCCATTAAGCTGATGCAGTGAATCACTTGGGTGAACTTCAGGCTCGCCCAAATCCCCCCACCAACCGGCTACGCCTTGGTCGGCAAGAGTTTGATAAAATTGATTAAACCACTGTGTGCCCTCAGGGCTAAAGACATCGACCAACCCGGTATTGCCAAAGAAAAAATCAAAACGCTTTGGCTGTTTATTTAATCCCATGGCTAATGCGTTGTTATTGACCGCGTTGTCCCACTGCTTAGAGGTCGTTAATATAAATGGCTCAGTGATCAATACTGTTTTGACATTATCTTGAGCAAGCTGTGCAATCATTTGATCAGGCTCAGGCCATGCAGTGCGATCCCAATCTAAGTTACCCATGTTCCCTTTCATCTCGGGGCCAAACCAGTACAGATCCAGTACGATTGCGTCTAAAGGTACAGCCAAATCGCGAAACTTCTGCGCGGTTTCAAGCGTCTGTGTTTGGCTGCGATAGCCAAAGCGCGAGGCAAAGTTCCCCATGCTCCAGCGCGCTGGGACAGGCTGCAGGCCAGTGGTTTGCGTAACTTTTTGTGATAATCGCGCAGTATCTTCTGCCATAACCACGATATACGCCATACGCCCTGCTTGCGCGGTAAATTCTAAAATATTGGACTCGTCAGCACCAATATCCAGCTCACCACTCGCACTATTATCAAACAAAATCGCATAGTTTTGGTCAGACATGACTGCTGGCAGCGAATAGTACATCTGGTTGGATTCGGTCGTGTAGCCATAATGCGCACGGTTGTATAATGGCATTTTGTGGCCACGACGATCCATGCCTAACACACGTTGTCCACCACCGTAAAAGGCTTCACCTTCATCAATCGCAAAACGAAAGCCACGCATATTGGGATAAACAAACGCGCCAACTTCTTCTGCAACCAAGACTTCATTGTCTTTAACAAAAGATAAACGGGTGGTGGCTTTATCTACGTGTACTGTATATCCATCCCTACCAAACATGAGTGTATCTGTAGACTGGATTAATTCAGCAGTCTTAGGCGTGTGATTGTCTGGTAATGCAAACGATGGCAGCATATTTTGTTCATTCTCAACCACGATTTCAAATACACCCGTATTGAGCTGAGTAATGTGTATCGGGTATTGCTCAGTTTGCACAATCAATGTTGCGTCGTTATGCACGTGTGATGTGACTTGAGCTTGGGTCGAGAAGCCAAGCAGCGCGAACAACGCGCCACTTATTATGGTGTTTAGTTTCATGTTAGTTGACCTCAAGCACAACCGATTCAAGCCCTTGCAAATTAAGGGTTAGCTCGCCTACACCGTCAATTACACGTAACATATAATCCGCATCAGAAAGCAAATTTTTCAGTGCATTATCCCCCTCGCGCAGCTGTAATTGCGACACCACCGCTGCGGGAATCGTAAGGGTCGTTTGCATGGGTTCAATGGTGAAATTATTCACCACAATCAAACGGTCTTCCAGGGTAAATCGAGTGAACGCAAAGTGCTTGTCAGTATAACCTTCAGTGGCTTTATTCGCGCTGTGCAGAGAAATATATTCACCTGCCATGGCGGGATGAAATGCCGCGATGTCCATCACTTTAATATGAAACTCACGTAACGCTTTTTCTTCCTCTGTGAGCTGACCACCGTCAAACTTACCCTCGTTCATCCAGCGCTGATGTGCAGGTACCCCCATGTAATCGAAAATCGACGTACGCGTGGGTCCACCAAAGCCGGGGGCTTCTGAACCATCTTCACCTACCTCTTGACCAAAATACAACATGGTCGGTGAGCGACTGATCAGCGCTGAAACAACCAGCATAGGCTTGCCTTTGTGCATGTCACCTGCAAAATCTGGACTGGCAATGCGCTGCTCATCGTGGTTTTCTAAAAAGTGCAGCATGTGTTCTTCAATGTCACGCACTTCCGATTGAATGCGCTCAAGTGCATCGGTACTGCCGTGACCTTGAATGACCCATTTGAGCGAATCATAAAAATCCACTTTGTCATACAGGTAATCCATTTTGCCTAAATGTAAATAATCACGGAACAGGCTCGGATTGTAGACTTCAGCCAATAAAAAGGCATCAGGATTTTTGTTTTTAATGGAGGAATTCAAAAACGACCAAAACTCAACCGGCACCATTTCGGCCATATCAAAGCGAAAGCCATCGACGCCTTTATCTAACCAAAAGTGCACAATGTGTTCAAACTTATACCACGAATCTGGCAAGTCTTTGTCCTGCCAAAAGGCATGATGCTCAGCGAGTCCTTTTTTGCGATATTCTTTTGGCAGCGTTGGAAAATCATAGGTCCCGTCAGGGCGAACGCCATAATTGACTTTGACTGTCTCATACCAGTCATTGATGTTCGGTTGCGCTAAACGCGAGCCGTTACCCGTCCATTTGGCCGGGCTTTCTACAAATTTTCCATCGAGTAAAGGCGCAGAATCACCGCCTAATGCCTGATAGCCATCGGTCGGCTCAGGCACCATAAAATCTTGACCTGGAATGTAATAAAAATTGTTATCGCGTGCATACTCCACACTGGTGTCATCATTCGCACCAAAGTCCTCAACTCCGTCTGGCTTGCCCAATGACTCGTATTGTCGCGCCACGTGATTGGGTACGATATCAATTAATACCTTCATGCCATGTTTGTGAGTGCGCTGAACGAGTGCTTCAAACTCTGCCATGCGATTGGCTGGATCATCTGCCAAATCGGGATTCACTGAATAATAATCTTTGACTGCATAAGGTGAACCGGCGCGTCCTTTGATCACATCCGGATCGTCCAATGAAATACCATACTCAGTATAATCAGCGACCAATGCATGGTGCGGGATCCCCGTATACCAAATATGTGACACACCAAGTTCACGGATCCCCATCAGTGCCTCATCGGTGAAATCAGACATTTTGCCCACGCCATTTTCTGCTACCGTGCCCCATGGCTTATTGGTCGTATTGGTGTTGCCAAACAATCGAGTAAACACCTGATACACAACAGGTTTAACATGCTCAGGTTGCGCCACAATGTATCCCTCTTGATGGGCATTGGCTGGTTCAGCGGTTTGTTTAGCAGGTGAACAAGCTATTAGACCTGCGCCTAATGCGGTCGCCGCTATTGCTGACGCAATGATATGCGAAGTGCTTTTTGTCATTATTTTATCCCTTAATCACATAGCCGATTAATACAAAATACTCTTACAATATTGGATTAGCTTACATTAAATTAACACTTTATGGGCAATGCATACGATTTCATTATTGTGCTTATACGAGGTATCATAGCGCATTGTTTAGGTTTATTTTAAGTGGCTTAATGACGCATAAAACGACTTCTCTTCCTGTGCAGACGCTGGCAGGTCTTTCTGGTCTGAACGGCAACGCATTTATTTGTCTTGATGGGGGGATGGGGCAAACTCTGATTCAGCGCTCCAAACGCCCGCTGTCTAATCTTTGGTCAAGCGATATCATGTTTTATGAACCTGAATTAGTCACTGAGCTTCACGCTGAGTTTATTGCCGCAGGCGCCGATGTCATTACCTTAAACACCTACACCGCAACGCCCGACAGACTCGTCGCGAATGACGCATTGGACTGGCTAGAAACGTTACATGAAAAGGCGTTTAACGCTGCGCAAGAAGCCATTACCGCCTCAGGGAAAGAGGATGTGTTGATTGCTGGATGTTTACCGCCTTTATTGGCTAGTTATCGACCCGATGTAGCACCGGATTTTGCCCAGTCATTGGCAAGCTACCAACAGTTAGTGGCATTACAAAGCGACTGTGATGTGTTTTTGTGTGAAACCATGTCCTCTACTGCCGAGGCAACCGCAGCGTGTACGGCAGCTAAAGCATCAGGTAAACCCGTCTGGGTGGCCTTTTCAGTATCAGATAGCGCGCCTCAGACCCTACGAGGGGGTGAGCCATTACGCGAGGCCCTAATGACGATTGCTGAGCATCAGCCCGATGCAGTCCTCCTAAACTGCTCTCGCCCCGAAGCCATCACGGCGGCGTTACCTCAATTACAAAGTTTAGGTGTTACCACAGGGGCTTATGCTAATGGATTTGTCAGCGTCGAGTCGTTATACCCTGGGGAAACGGTCAGTACTTTGCAAAGTCGACAAGATTTAGCGCCCGCGCAATACGCTGAGTTTGCGGTGCAATGGTTTGCACAAGGGGCACGAATTATCGGTGGCTGTTGTGAAGTCACTCCAGAACATATCCATGCGGTAAAGGCTAAGTTAGGCTAACGCTTTTGCATCACTCATAGGCGAGAACAAACTGCATTTATAGCATACGACCAAAGACGTACTTGTGTTTATCGCCATGCCATCTAGCATGGCGATTTTATGTCACGGGTATGCCGATGTTCACACGCCTTCTTCCTTGGCTGTTTTTAGTTGTCTGGTCAACGGGTTACGCGGTGGCCAAGCTGGCTTTGGAATACACCGAGCCGTTTAATCTTCTCGCCTACCGGTTCGTTGGGGCGGCGTTATTTGTCACGCCCTTTGTGATCGTCATGCGATTATCCCTGCCCCCTCTATCTACTATCAAACAACTCGCTGCGACCGGTGTGTTTTTGCATATTGGGCATTTTGGCACCATGTATGTCGGAATGAAACTTGGCGCAAGTGCGAGCATTATGGCCTTAATTGCGGCGTCACAACCGGCGTTGATTATTTTGGCCAGTGCCTTGTATATCCGAAGTTGGCCATCTTGGCAGACTTGGTGTGCGTTAGGGCTCGGGCTTGCCGGTGCGGGGTGGATTGTCGGCTTGAATATGGATGGGCAAACGGGGTATTTGCTGGGGGCGTTATTGGGATTTGTGGCGGTTTTGGGCATGTCGGTTGGGCAAGTCATCGAGAAGAATCGTACACTGCACGTTCATCCGGTTACCGCCACTTGGGTGCAATATTGTTTTGCCGCAGTGATTGCAGCTCCACTCGCTTGGCTCGTTGAGGGCGTGGTTTATGTTCCGTCGGAGGCACTGTTGTGGAGCGTTGGGCATTTGGTTGTCGTCAATACTGTGATTGGCATGCTCTTGATGTTCGCTTTGGTCAGAACCGGTTCGTTGGCGCAAGCCACCGCGATCATGTTTTTGGTGCCTGCGATGGGGGCGTTTTTTGCCTGGCCGATTGTCGGTGAAATACCGTCCTGGTGGACCCTGCCTGGGTTTGGGTTGGCGATGGCTGGCGCGTTGTGGACACGAAGGTTGCAGCGTCCAGTGGATTAGCACTAGCGTGTTAGAGACGCATCGTCTATGGCGATACATTGATATGATTCGATAATGCAAAGTGAAATGCCCATAACACACCAGTTAGTTCAACTTTATATTTTGCAAAAGGTGAATCACTCATCTCGCCTGTCATAATAGGCTTTAATCAACAACGCCCGATTACTGACACCTTGCTTTTGATAGATTCGACCTAAATGATATTTGATAGTATGTACTGAAAGGTGTAGCTCTTTTCCTATTTCAGTATTGGTAAGTCCTTGTATCAAATAGTTAACAATTTGTGTTTCACGAGTATTCAGATACGGCAAATCTTGTGACATTTTTACTATTTCCTTAACCTAATATTTCCTTAGTTTTTAATTTCTTTTATAGCGTAGACAATAAACGGGTATTGCAAAGATTTATTTCTTTTCTCTAACGGACAAAAACTATCACCTAACGGACATTTTTCTTTATTTACTCTTTAGGGTGACAGAATTATGTGAAGCGGTAATGCACGATCCGCTTACACGATTTGTGGATAATTTGAATCAGTGTAATTGACGGATTTGATCGGCGTAACGAGAAATGAGCGTGCTGCGATTAGCAATCTTTAATTTTTTGTAAATATTGGCACAATGAAATTTTACGGTGCGTTCAGAAATATACAGAGAATCACCGATATCTCGATTGGTTTTTCCCATAGCAATTTGCTTGGCCACTTCCTGCTCTCTTTTAGAAAGGATTTGTATTGTTGTATGCATAAATTTCTCCTATGCGTTGCTCAAAGTTTTAAATTCATTACGTCTAGACGACGTATAATAAGCTTAGGCTAAGCAGAATTTTGTGCCACTGGTCGAAAGACTTAAGAAACCAATGTTTATTTACAAGATATTGTTTTCATTATATTAATAAGGTTAATTTAATGTTGGAACTATCCGTTCGGCTAGGTGGTCGGGGGAGTTAATCTACACTTGGAGTGACTGAGTAGACCTTGGTTGTAGGAGATGAGATGGAACTGTGTTAGTCAGTTAATATATTTGATACAAGAAAAGCCATATTAGAGTCTACTAGAGTCTGGAACAACCGCTTTTAATACTTCGATGTCCAACTCTGAAACACCGTTATTACCAAAATAAAAGGCCCATTCCGACGTCAGTTCCACAACCATATTTGCAATGGCTTTTGCCTTTCTAGTATTGAGTCCAAAACGCTTCGCCTGGGACATAGCATTGTCAATACTACCTAATCTGCCTTGAGCACCAATGCCAATACCATGCTGTCTTGTATTGTTGATGGGCAACACGTCATACGCTTTAGATAATCGCCAATGTTTATTCTTGAATGAATATAGGAAAGCGTGGTTTCGAGAATGATCATCCGTATTGCCCATACAAATATTAAATATCATGCGAGCGAACAATTCATGGGAATCTTTCGGTTCAGCACCATATTTCATGTTAAATTCCGCTAAAGCACCATAGCTGTAGAAAGTTGTACTGGACTGCTCCGTAACCTTCATTTGATTAATCAGTGAATTCGCACTCAAAAGATGATGAGTCGGTCGACTCTCTAAACAGTCAAAACGCTCCACCAGTAAAATATCTTCATCGTGATTATTAAGCAACCGTGTGTTCGCAACCCGCACATTTAGGTCTGTTAACTCTGATAGCATTTTCATGCAAGCATGCTCAACACGACATACATTAAAGAGGTCATCCGTGCGATTAAATTTCGCAAGATAACTAATTTTGTCCTCCATAACAGTCGTTTTAGGTCTTGCACCTCCTAAGCTAGAGCCAAACTGAAATGCTTTTTTGACTTCATCAGATAGAGCCTGATCTGCTAATATAGCTTGTTTACCTTGCAACAAGATTGCCATATCTTCGAGGGAGTTTTTGTTGTGTTTTGATTTACTGGCCGTTCTCGACAAACTAAATGTGAGGGCACCAACACCCATACCAGAACCGGCCATCACAAGTTCTAAATCATTCTTCGGTTTTGTTGAATGTAGAGCATAAATGAGTTTACGTCCCCAACTGTCAGCACCCGCATCTAAAATAACACCAAACATACCATGATTGACTCGGGTTATGATTTGCTCCTCGGAAAGAGGTAAATGTATCGGATCAAGCGGGAAAGCATCTTCACGTTGCTGATAAGATTTACCATAGCGGAATTTGCCTAATTTAGCGATAGGATCGAGCTCGACAATGCCACAGATGACGGGCTTATCTTCCAGGCCATCAATAAAAACATACGCTCTAGAAGTCATTCGGCAACTCCTTATCTACCTTGGAAGAACTACGTTGCGGATTATTTTTAACTAATGCATATTGCTCTTCAACGTTTGCCACAAATGGAGCAAGCAGTTCTAAGTGGTCTAAAACAGCCAATAAGGTATCAACATTTACCCCTTGGCCAAGCTCTAAACGACTAATTGTATTTTTGCTTGTCCCAGTTCGCAGTGCCAATTCATGTTGATCCATTTGTGTCGCACGGGTGTGTTTAATGAGTTTTCCTAGTAACACTTTCGCGTATTCCACCTCGGACATAAATCACCATATTTAGGTATTTATTAATCAATAACCTAATTATAGGGATTTATATAGCGTATACAAGAAAAAAACGCTACGACAACATTCTGTAGCGTTGAACTGGGAGACGTTATATAGGTTTGATTCAGCTTAGATATTGCGGATAGATGGGCCGAAACTGATCGCCGTACACATAATTGAGCGTCAGCGAGTTCGGCACTTTGAGTTTGCGATAAATGTTATGGATATGAAATCGTACTGTGCGCTCGCCAATGGCTAGTTCGTGGGCGATTTCACGGTTGGTCATACCCATGGTTTTGAGCTGGGCGATTTGTCTTTCTCTGCGGCTAAGAGTGGTTTTGATATCTTTCATTGATTTCCTTATTTGATGATTAAATCTCATAAAACAATCGTAGAAAACATCTCACTACTTCGCCAATGTATTGGTTCAAAATTAGCCTGTTGGCTAGTCTAGTAATATCGCCACTATTTTCCTAGATACCTCAAATTTAGGCTACTTAGTATCATAAAAAGTGGGGATAGACCATGTCAGTATAAGTACCTGATGGAGCATATTTGAATTGCTTATTTCCCCACTCAGAAAAACACATACTGATTTTTGCCGTTTACTTGTCAATACCATGGGCAGTAGGCGTTTATCTTTGTTGGAAGTCATTTATGGTATCGTTAATGGCACTTGTATTTGTCCATCGGCAGACAACATGGTGACCGTAGGGGATGCGCCACTTACGTCGTGATATTGACCAAAGACCAAAATATTCCCATTTGGGTGTCTTAGTACGCTTTGCACGTAATCATCTTCGCCAGAGTGGATATTCACTTGACCATTTTCAGCAAAATCACTCTGTATATTACCGGCAAAATCGAGTCGATACATCGTCATCTCATAATGGCCTGAGCCTGGCTCTTCAGGATCACTCGTTCTCACAAAGCGATTACCCGCTAACAAAATATCCCCATCGTCCATGATTGTAACCGCTACACCGACATCAATTTCATAGCGGTCCTCGAGCATCACAATACCATTATCTCCAAAGGTCGAATCAGGTTTGCCATCGGACAAATAACGCATGGTGGTAATGCGCCCAAATCCACGATTTTGACCGGTAATAACCAATTTACCATCGCTTTGTAATGCCATATCGGATAACTGCTCATGATCATAGTCACGCCATTGAGTGATAAGCATGCCGTTTTGACCATATGCTGTATCTAATTGTCCTGCTTGGGTAAATCGTGCAACCAATATATCCGACTCCCTAAACACTTCACTGCGCAACGTGGTGTGCCCCCCAACAAGAATATCGTTTCCCTGGATGAGAATTTTTTGAGCATAATCACCGTAACCTGCAACATCTAACTCTGTCCACCCAGAACCATTAAATTGAGTATCAATCTGTCCGGATACGTTCCAGCGACCTAGATAAATATTCGCGCCATTTTCATTTGATATCACAGTTCCTGTCACCAACAAGCGTCCGAGGTGATCGATTGCCATATCCGCTACAAGATGTTCACGACCGATATCCAATGTCAATACACCTTCCTCGGCAAAGTCCGTGTCTAGCATCCCGTCAGGTGTCAGACGAACAATTTGTTGTACACCGAACACTCGTTGAATTAAAACGTACATTGCTCCGTTGGCATCGGCTTCAATATCCACCGCTGATGCATCAGTTAATTCAAGCGGGAATTGATATATTGGATCCCATTGCGCTGCGGATGACAAGCGTTGGATCAATACCTTATTGCTACCCTCTTGATAGCGCCGACCTACTGTATATATATCACCACTGAGACTGACTTGAGCATCATAAACATAGTCATGATTACCCTCATTTGCCGCACCAAAGCGAGTAGCAAACTCAACTAAGGTGGGATAATCAGCCATAGTGACCGTTGCGGATTTATGTGAGGAGGGGCTCAAATCATAAATGTGTGGATCTTGACGATCTAACGGTCCCTCTACCATTAGATAATCATGACCGTATCCACTACCCCACAAAACCGAACTTAACGCACCGTTGACATTAAATACACCACTGCCAGAATTGCCGGGTAAAATATATCCCGACATAATATAATCGCCACGCCGATATCCTCTCGCCTGCATGGGGGATACTTGCCATCCGCCCTGCTGTGCCCACAACGCACCTGGACTGCCCACCGCATAACCGATATCACCGTCGGCAAATGCCTTTGGTGCTAGGGTAGCTGGCGGATAATAGGACGGTGCGGGTAAACGCAGTTTCACCACCGCCAAATCGATTAATTCATTAAATGCCAATGCGTCACCGCGTATCCGTTCACCGCCTTTAAAGCCAATATCCAACTGCCTATTATGCACCACACAATGGGCATTAGTGATTACCATCTCTGAGTGGATCAAAGTGCCACTGCACCCCCCTTCTGAAATCGTAATCACTGAATCTTTACTCTGCTCAGACAATAGTTCAATTAATGTAATTTCTTGGTCTGGAAGCACCTGCTCGTAGGCGTCACGCTCATTAGGCGGTAACACAGTATTACCACCCGGTTTGGGCACCAAGCTGATTTGGGCTAACATACTTTTAATGGCAGCCAAATCATAGGTTAACGTATAGGAGCGTGTTTCCAGACTGTTCATAATCATATTGTGCAGGGGTTGCCCTGGAATGTACCATGGGCTATCGAGGTCTCTGTATTGAGCACCCGTTGCCAAACCGATCAATTCACCTTGCTCGTTGAATACACCAGCACCAAAATTACCATCCATGTTGGCATACGCTGTCAAGGGGGGAATCGTGGTTGCCCCATAGCCGTCCGTCTGATTGTCATCGGCCATAGCTTGACCGAATGACACCGCCCACCCTTTGTTACCGTTACTGACATGGGCGGAGTGGCTGACTTGAAAGACCAAATCACCCTCACTCGCGTCATGTTGGGCAATTACTGGAACATGATAGTTTTGAAAAGGAGTTTCTAGCTCAATAATGCATAAACTTTCCTTATCACCGGGATTGGCCCAATACACTTTTTTCATAGCCGACACCTCGCCCCAAATATTGACGACTTTACGATTTTTATCTACCTCTAATCCTCGTGTGATGACGGCCACTTTAGCTAAGACATGCTGGTCGCTGAGCATGACACCGGCTGCCCCCACAAAAAACTCTCCCATACCAACCACCGATGCTTGTGCCTGCTCAATCTGTGAACGCAAGTACTCGTGTTTACCCCAGGTTAGGTCTCCAGGCTCTATCACGGTATTGGGTGAAACGACTATCACGGTTCGAGTGACTGGTTGTGCTACGTTCCCTGAGGAATCGGTCATAGAAAACGTAATCGTATAGGTACCAGGGATATTGGTGTTGACAGTGGAGGCTGAATTGGGTGTCACAATGCCATCAACATTATCCAAGGACGTGGCGCCAGCATCGCTATAGTCACTTCCTACTTCGATCGTTACCGTGCTCGGACCGTTGAGAGTAATGGCTGGGGCAACATTATCAACTACCTGTACCGAACGTACCTGTTGTTGCGCCGCATTACCAGAGGAATCAGAAATTGAATACGTCACCGTGTATGTGCCTGGGACAGATGTATTGACAGTGGAAGCTGAATTGGGTGTTACAATGCCATCAACATTATCCATAGCAGTTGCCCCATCATCGACATACTGAGTCCCGACTTCAATTGTGATACTATCCAGCCCATTGATACTGATGATGGGAGGTGTGATATCCACGACATTCACAATGCGTGAAACGGTATCGGCTGCATTGCCTGCTGCATCTGAGACACTGAATATCACCTCATATTGTCCAAGCACTTGGGTGTTTACATTGGATTGCACCATAGGTTGTAGAATACCATCTACTTCATCGGACGCACTGGCGCCCGCATCCACATATTCTGTCCCAATTTCGACGGTTACGCTGGCTAAACCATTAAGGGTTATTTGTGGAGGGGTTGTATCCGCCGGTGGCTGATTCGTTGGTTGGGAGGGAGTTATGGCAGGTGAAGGTGGCGTCGGAGAAGACGAATCAACACCACTGCTGCCACCACAACCAGATAATAAGATAACCGACCACAAGATAAAAATAAATTTAATCATAATAAATTGCTTATTGATGACACCTGATTAAATAGTAGCAAAAAATTACGACGTATTTCTGAGCTTTTTTCTTAGAATATTTTCATACCAATTACAATAACAAACCTCCAAAAACAACAATTGGTGGCGTACCAACTAGAACCATTTTACAAGCAGCGTGATAGTGTAGTTATTTTTGCTACTTGAAATGAGGGGATTACATACAGCTAACTAACACTCTACTGTTGCGAAACATAAACGGAATGAAAAACTAAAGGCTCGTTCAATGATATGGGATTAGACGTCGCATGGATAAAAGCACCGTGAAAATTGTCTTTGACATCAAACGTCAACCTCAATAACCGAGTTGATAGAGCTGCCTCCGGCATAGGCTGAACAAACTCAGGCACACTGATATTGATATATTTACCCGTAGTAGGATCATTATCTAGATTATTCAAATCGGGTAAAATAGACTGTAAAGGCTGGAAACGATTATCTACCGCTTGGATTTGAGAGAGGTGAAGCTGATTACTATCAAAAAATATATTAAGCTCTAGCAAGCTGCCAGTATCTTGCTTGTCATTAATGTAGTTGACATCGACCGCTAGAGAATTTTGAGAGAGTAAAAATTGAAAATCCGTTTCGAGAGTGATTTGAACTGATGCATGTGATGAAAGATGGAATGTTGCCAATAGTATGAAGACAAGGGCTACAAAGGCACTAAATACCTGACTCATTATTGTCACTTAGCAAAATTAAAATTAGGTAAAGTATATAAAACTGTTAGAGAAGCTTCACTGAGCCTTTTTCCTAAGAAAAAGGCTTAGGTCTAGCTGAGTTTTTTCCCTGGGAGAGACACTATTTTTTGTGCGGCGCGCGCTTTTTCTTTAAATTCTTTATTCGCTAAGTATAGCAGGTCGACTATTTCACTTGAAGGTACGAATGCCGTAGGCGCCTCGAGTAAGAACTCGCGAATAGCCTCATGATTAAATGCATGACAAGCAATGTCAATTTTACTTAAGATGTGTTCTAACTCGTGCCAAGGAAGCATCACTTCTGTCGCCGTCATAATACGTTCGTGATGAGTTTTTTGCACATTATCCCCAATCAAAAGTTCTTCATAAAGCTTTTCGCCTGGACGCAGGCCTGTGGTATGAATTTCAATATCGCCATGAGGATTGCGCTCATCTTTGATCTCAAGCCCAGATAAACGAATGAGCTTGACTGCCAAATCTCGAATCCGCACAGGCTCGCCCATATCCAATACAAAAACATCCCCGCCCTTGCCCATCGCGCCGGCTTGGATCACAAGCTGTGCGGCTTCGGGAATAGTCATAAAATAGCGCGTAATGTCATCGTGAGTCAGCGTGACAGGTCCTCCTTCTTTGATTTGTTTTCTAAACAGTGGAACCACGGAACCTGATGAGCCCAGAACATTTCCAAAGCGTACCATAGTAAAGCGTGTGGTAGATTGTTGCTTAGTTAGCGCTTGTAATACCAACTCTGCCATGCGCTTGGTAGCGCCCATTACATTAGTGGGACGAACCGCCTTGTCCGTTGAAACTAGTACAAATGTGGGTACTTTAGCATTGATTGCGGCTTGCGCGGTATACATGGTGCCGAAAACGTTGTTACGAACCCCTTCAACAATGTTGTTTTCAACCAGAGGGACGTGTTTATAAGCCGCAGCATGATATATGGTTTCGACCGCAAACGCGGTCATCACATTTTCTAAGCGATTTATGCGTTGCACTGAACCTAGCAGCGGTATGACTTCAACAGAAAGCTGATGCTCATGCACCATGTCTTGGAGTTCTTTATCAATGGCATACAACGCAAATTCAGATATCTCAAACAAGATAATTTTAGTGGGCTTTTGACGGATAATTTGACGGCACAGCTCAGAACCAATCGAACCACCCGCGCCTGTCACCATCACCACCTTATTAAAGATGTTGGCCATCATGAGCTCGGCTTGAGGCGCCACTGGATCACGTCCTAACAAATCTTCCACTTCTACATCTCGGATTTCGTCTTGTTCCGCGTTCCCCTCAATAACGTCTTTAATGCCTGGGATGGTTTGGACTTTTACAGCAAAACGCTCCAAATCATTGAGGATTTGTTTGCGATCTGAACGTGACAAACTGGGTAATGCCAGAAGAACCTTATCTACACGACGCCCCTTTAGGAATTCATCCAATTCTTCAAGGCTCATGACAGGGATACCTTGAATGATGGCGCCTTGTTTTTGCGTATCATCATCGATAAATGCAACTGGCACATATTCAGGACCATTATTAAGCCCGACAGCCAACTGGCGACCTGCTGAGCCAGCACCATAGATAATCACTGGTCGTTTGGTTTCTTTATTAAACCCAGAAACAAATGCACGAACGAGCAAGCGAGAAGAACCAATCAACGTAATGGTTAACGCAAAGAAAATAATTGGAATGGTTTTAGGAAGGTTCGTCGAGAAGAAGAAATCAGAAGCAACAAGAATTGCACTTGCCGTTGCAGCCGCGCCTGTCACTGACCAGAACACGGATGTACTGACATAACGTAATACCGCACGATAGAAACCGAGCTTGATAAACGCCATAATGGAAAAAGGAATAACAGTGAGAACGGTCAACCAATAGTTAGGACGTAAAAACAGCTCAAAGGTTTCTAACCTAAGTAAAATCGCCCCCCAGAATGCGACTAAGATTATCAGGGCATCGACACTGACAGTGATCAGTCTTTTAATCGTTCTTGATGATTCAAAAATGTTCATCCAAACTCCGTTTTCTCACCAATGATGTACTTATCATTATATTGTTATATATAGAAGTACAACACCGATCTTCTTGATAAATTAGATTATATCGGAAGTATAAGAAGATTTCTCTAAGAAAAAGTCTTAGGTCGGGTATATGAGTTAAATACTGCAATAGAGTGAGAACCTAACTTAGCCGAAGGAGAGACTGTAACCAAAAAATTGCCACTTAGTGTTTAAGAAAGCACCTTAAGACCAAGGATTTGGATTATTTAGTGATGCTGGGTGATAAGGGGTCTTATCGCTTAGAATTTATTTTGGCTTTGTTTTGTCACTTTTTAAATCTTTGTTTTATACAAAAAAGCCTGCTTTGAAGCAGGCTTTTTTAATCATAGATTTCTTTAATTTTTAGGCGTTGCTTCAACGTAACCTTCAAAAGGTTTTTGATTACCAATAGCATTTGGGTGATGAACTGATATAGTAACATCTGTTCCGGCTTGAAAAAAATTAGACGATTTAAGATAAGAATTTCTAAAGATTTCCACAGTCGCGATTCGGTTGTCTTTACTGAAAACTAATATAATTTGATCAGATACAGTTGAAGCACTTAGCACCCAACCATTTTCAACTACATTTTTAGAGAAGTATTTAAGTAGCTGAGCGGGGCTCATATCATCATGGATGTTGATACGACCAGCCCAGTTGCCACCAGTACCCATGACCACTGTTTGGTCTCGTTTGATTTCGGTTGTCTCTGGCAACGGAAAATCGTACAACAAATACTCAATTATAAGTTTGGTATCCGTTTGATAGCGACTCTCAAATGAGCTACATCCAGATAAGAAAATTATTAATAGTGTAATTAGTATTTTATTCATAAGCTATTCCAATGTTTTGGTTTTATACTACATCTATTTGCTTTGTAATTAAACAGAAGATTTCAGTAATTTACTGACCCTGGCAGCAGCCTTTCTTTGATAACGAATAAAGCGTTTTAAGTCACTACTACGTCGCATTTCTATCGAGCCTTTTTGCTGCTCTCTAACACGTTCATTGTCTAAAATTTTAGATACTTTATTGGTTTCGGTATTGGTAACTTTACCAGGAGCTTTGTTTGCTTGCTCCAGCACGAACTCTGCGATGAAAGCTGGCGATATTGAATACATATCACCAATATCCGGTACATTATTATACTTATCATAATATGCATCCATTACACGACGATACTCAGTTAGAGCAACTGCGACTTGATATGCATCTGCTTTTTCGTAACCAGAATCAATCAGTAGTGGATAAAAAAATTTGAAGTGCGGATTGTCCTCATACTGGATTTGAGCATTTAATCCATGGGAAAGTGCATTTCTTGCGACCTTTGCTTTACCTTTTTTGGTCTTGGGGCCTGTGGATAATTTCGCATTGTTACGATTAGCAATCAGTTTTTCAGGACTGATGTTCGATCGCATTGGTCTTCTGCTCCAATTCTTTAATTTCTAAATCCAATCTTTTTAATAAACGTTTTTTAATATCGTAAGCATCAATTCCTTTTTGCAGGTGACGTAGGTTTTGAACATGGCGACTTATCACTGCATCTAAATCCGAAATTTTATCCATTCGAGATAACATCGCTTTGGCACGCAACGTCTCTAATGTGAGTCCTTGTCGCAACATTGTTTCATCAAATGCTTTATAAGCTTGTGGCTCTAATTTTTTTACATCTTTCCCTTCAGATATTAATTTGATGACATGAGTAAATCTTTCAACAAACTCTTTGTTTAAAGAAAATTCACTTTTAACCAGTTCCTCACCCATCGCATAATAAATAATTTCTTCTTTATCATTGCTATGTTGCCTCATCCAGAATACACATTCTGCAATTTGCTCAGTCAATACAATTGATAACGCAGAAGGAGCATCTAACTCGTCCAACAATGATTGAAAAATCATATCAAAACGTTTTTGATGTTCAGGTTGCAGTTTGACTGTTCGAAGACTCGCAAGATTAGTGAGCAACTCTGATTTAGTCATCTGAATCATCTCTCTCTATATGTAATGTAACCCCTGGATTTTTCAGAGGGTCGCCTGTGAATTCGATGCCAGCCTTTTCAAATGCGGACTTTATCTTTATAAGATTGGCTATATTTCCTTGAGGAATGCCAGGTTCAGCCTCGTAACGTCTTAACGTTGTCAAAGCTATTCCACAGGCTGAAGTTAAATCACTACCTTTCCAGCCCAGTAATGCTCGAGCAGCACGAATCTGTATTGACGAAAGCACTTTAAATACCTAAAATAGGACTTTAAGTTCTATTTGTAAGTTAAACATGATTAAAGATAACATAATAAGTGATTTATTTAAAAAACTTGATGGCGCACTAGCAGAGAATACTTTGCGTGCCTATCGCTTCGACTTTGCTGATTTTGCAAAATGGTGTTTCCGCCATGACGCAGAACCATTAAATCACGAACCAGAAACCATGACTGACTATGTGCTATGGCTTTCTGAGACAAAGTCTGTTGCAACCATAGATAGAAGACTGTCCAGTCTTGCATCTATTTTCAAATACTTAGTGCTTCCCGATACCACTAAGTGTGCCGATGTTGTGCTTAACGTTAAAAAGATAAAACGCCAAAAAGGTACAGCCCAAGAACAAGCTGAGCCGTTAACCAAAGAATTAATCAATAAACTACTACCTCATTGTGGCAAAGGCATAGTCGGCATGCGCAACAGAGTAATGTTGTATTTGGGGAACGAAACCATGCGCAGACGTAGCGAACTATGCAAATTCACGTTTGATGATATCAAAGTATTACCGGGTAACCGATATGGCATCAGGTTGCGATTCAGTAAAACCGATCAAATAGGGAAAGGAAAGACTATTCCCATTACAGAACATCTATATAACTTATTAATGCAATGGGAAGCCAAGGTGGGTAATGGGTTTATTTTAAGAGGAGTAAATAAAGGAAAACGGGCCACAAAATCTCTTGCACCATCTAGTATAAATCGCATTTTACAAGACATTCAATATCGAGCTCGTGTCCAAACCGAAAGTCCTCTATCTGGTCACTCTTTTCGAGTGGGAGGTGCATTAGATTTACTGATGCAAGGCACACCAATGGAGAAAATTATGTTACGAGGTGGCTGGGAAAGCGAATCAACTGTGATCCGCTATTTGAGGACTTGGGATTTGATGGATGACTAGTTTTGTATAGCTGCCAGATGCATCACTTTAGATAACACTTTACAGGTTAACTCAATTTCGTCTTGTGTGAGAGTTGGATGCACAAGAAACATTAATGATGTTTCGCCGAGCTCTTTGGCGACTGGCAGTCTTTTTTGCGGGCGATAAGCAGTATTATCGAAAGCTTTTTCTAAATATACCTCAGAACATGAACCTGAGAAACACGGTACACCTGCTTGAACAATAGCATCAATGATTTTATCTCGACTCCAACCTTCATTTAACTTATCCGGCTCGACAAAGACATAAGTCTTGTATGCTGCATGCACACATTTTTTCGAATCATCGCAACCTGTACAAGAAGTGCATTGAAACCTAGGGACTCTTAAGCCATTTAATACTTTGGCTGTATTCCAGATGGCATTTTGATTACGATTTCGTTTTGCTGTCCAATCTGGCATCCGTTTGAGCTGGATTCGGCCAATTGCACCTTGAATCTCAGTCATCCGCCAGTTGGTTCCAAATGACTCGTGTAACCATCTAAAACCTGGAGGATGCTGTTTGTTATACACAGTGTCATATGACTTACCATGATCTTTAAACGCCCACATCTTTTTCCAAAGTACTTCTTGATTAGTGGTGACCATGCCGCCTTCACCACCAGTGGTCATAATTTTATCTTGGCAAAAACTCCAACACCCTACATACCCGATTGAGCCCACAGAACGGCCTTTGTATTTAGCACCATGGGCTTGGGCACAATCTTCGATTACAAATAAATTATGCTCATTAGCAATTTCCATAATCTCATCCATCTCACAAGACCACCCAGCAAGATGAACACAAACAATCGCTTTAGTCTTATCAGTAATTGCAGAAATGATTGCTTCCGGTGTAATGTTTTGAGTCTCGCCCGAAACATCAACAAATACAGGTATGGCACCAGTATTAACTATCCTTGAAACAGATGCTAAGAATGTACGAGATGTAACAATGACTTCATCACCTTGCTGTATTCCAATACCATGAAATGCTAAATCCAAGGCAACTGTTCCATTTGAAAGAGCAATGGCATATTTTGAGTCAGTGTATGCTGCAAACTCTTTTTCAAATTCACGACATTCTTGGCCAGTCCAATAGTTTACTTTATTAGAAAGTAAGACATTACTTATTGAATCTGACTCTTCTTTTGTAAATGATGGCCATGACGAGAATGGTGTGTTCAGCACAATAATACCTATTATTATTAATTTAGATTTAAGAGTGGAGAAGCTGGAGAACCAACAACAGTCAAATCATTGTCTACATTATTTAAGACTGTTGAACCTGCCCCAACTACTACGTTTGAGCCTATTTCGACGAGTTGTTTTACTTGGCTACCTATCCCTATCCAAGTGTTTTGACTTATCCGAACTCCTCCTCCTAGGCTAGTATGTGGACTGATATGGACGCCCTCAGCGAGATTACAGTCATGCTCTACAATAGAACCAGTGTTAATAATACAGGATTCACCAATATTGCTAAAGCAGTTCACGACAGAATTCGCCATCACAACTGTACCGGCTTTGATATTAGCATACTTACTAATAGTTGCATTGGGATGACATAACACCTCAAAATTTGCACCTGCTTCACTCAAAATTCGTTGTTTTAAAGTGCGAGTTGCATTATCTCCTATAGCTATTACTACAACATCATATTTGCTTGAAGTGTCCAAGAGTACTGAAGTATCACCAGATATATTCCAATGTTCAACAGAAGTTAAGCTTGGCCAACGATCATCAAAAAAGGTAATATTTTGGTACCCGTTAAGTTCAGCAATTTCTGCAACTACCTTACCATGTCCACTAGCCCCTAAGATCGCACAAGTTTTCATATAAAAATACCAATAAATATATTTTTAAAATCTATCTCAAATATGGATTGTTTTCGAGGAGTGATTGATACGTATTAAATGTGTTTATATTTTTTTTAATTGAATCACTTGTTTCGATTATAGTACTTAATTGTTTTAGCGTGTTTATACCTACCACTGCAGAGCATATATTTGGATGGCTTAAAACATAATTAAGACTATGCGAAATAACACTTCTATTTTCGATTACATTTAATTCTTTTATGAAGTTAGGATGGAGTTTTTTGACCTTCCCTCCAAAAAATGGTCTTAAAGCAATTGAGTAGTTATGGATACCCCCATTAACAAGCTCATTTTCCCAAAAATTTTGATAATTAATGTGAACTTTTGATATTCCAAGATTGTTAACAGATTTCATGAAATCTGATGTATAAGGAAAACAACCAAATTCATCAACTTTACCTTTTAGACTTATATCTTGGAAGCATGACTTAATCTCTTCAGAGTTTGCTAAAAGTTTTTGAATCCTAGCAGAATCATCTACAGGACTTTGTCTCCACATCCATTGAGCAACCTGAATCTTCTCCAAACCAGTCTTGTCCAAAATGTTGTCTATTCTTGCTTCAAGATTTAATTGACTAAACGAGGTCTCATCAAAATGAGGGGATGCTAATTTAACAACTAACTTGCAATTATCAGCATTAACGCCTAAATTTTTAAAAGCCAATGCTACTAGTTCAAAAGAATTATATTCTGTTGAAACGTGGAATGAATTTACGCCGTTTTGAATTGCAGCATCAAAAATACCAATACAGTCCTTCAAACTGGTATTTTTGTCGGACAACCTCATTGTGCCTAAAGTTATTTTTGAAAGACTACTT
Source organism: Alteromonadaceae bacterium (assembly GCA_014872805.1). Lineage (GTDB taxonomy): Bacteria > Pseudomonadota > Gammaproteobacteria > Enterobacterales > Alteromonadaceae > Opacimonas. The sequence continues at coordinate 77,311 of WKFN01000005.1, read as the reverse complement.
ACTGTCATCCCAACTCACACCAGTTTTCCAGATAAAACGGTCATTTGTTTTGTGTGCTTCAAACGGATTCCTACCATGTAAAACAAAGTGGTCCCACCAAAAAACGCTTTCGCCAGGTGATAATTCGACTGGACACTCTAAAAATGAGCCTTTGATGTGTGTCTCTAGAAAATTAAAAAACTCAGAGTTGAGTGCCTTTGCGTTATCAGATTCATCCCTAGAAATACAATAATAATTGAAATTAAAAACTGGTTGCTCAGGTATGCTCAAGTCAATAATCTTTTCAGTGCGCTTATTACCTGCTTTTTCATAACAAACATCGGTTGTACTGAGCTTAGTTAAAAGTTCTGGTGCAATGCTCTTCATACGTTCAACTAATTCAACGCCATCAACAAAGTTAGTTTGTCCGCCTTTAATTGCTTTATTAACACAATAAAAGACCATAATGTCACATGGATTTGAAATATAAGATTCGTCGGTATGCAAAGGTTGTCCATTTTTACTATGCCTATAAGCAGACATATCTGGGATGTCGTTATCATAACGAATTTCCATCCATCTTTCGCCTGTTTGACTACCGCCCTGTTCAAAATCTTCAGCAATGTTATGAGGTTTCCCAAGCTCATCGGTAATTGAATCATAAAACTCTCTCAGTTCGGAAACATGGTATCCTAACTTTAACTTCACTACTTTATAAGATTTCAAAGCTTCTATAATCTGAGGAGCGACCTCTTTGGGATCAGCATTTCTTGACTCGATTATAGTCATAAATTTAGGAACAGAAAGTTTACTAATTTTTTCCATTATATTTTTCCATAGTTAAATTTGTTTTTTGATTAATATCATTTACTTTAAAAACTTTATATAACGTGAGAAAAACTATTTTCAAGTCAAGTGATAGAGATATATTTTCAACATAATATAAATCTAACTTAAACTTATCTTTCCATGATATAGTGTTTCTCCCATTTACTTGAGCCCATCCTGAAATTCCGGGCCTTACGTTATGTCTCTTTTTTTCATTTTCCGAATATACATTCATGTATTCATAAAGAAATGGTCTTGGGCCTATAAAAGACATATCACCTTTTAAAACATTTAATAATTGAGGTAACTCATCTAAGCTAGACTTTCTGAGTAAACGACCTAATTTAGTCATTCTCATATCATCAGGGAGTAGCTCGCCACTCTTATTAGTAATATCTCTCATAGTTTTAAATTTTATAACATAAAACTTCTCACCATGCAATCCGGCTCTTTCTTGATAAAAAAGCGGCATCCCTCGAAGATCAAAAAAAATAATAATTAATATTGGAATAAAGATAGGTAAAATAATAATAATTAAAAGTAATGAGAAAAAAATATCGATTAATCTTTTTATTGCTTTGTAAAAATTCATATTTTTATGATCTCAAATTTTAATATCTGCCAAGACATGATTCACCCAATTATCAGCTAAAACTTTTCTATCAAACTCTGACTTAGCTAAGTTTAAAGAATTTTCCTTCATGCTTATTAATATATCTCTATCATCAGCAATTTTTTCCAAAACATCAGCAAATTCTTTAGGTTTTGAAGGCGATACATAAAAACCACACTTGTTAGATTGAATCAGATCGGCTAACCATCCTGGGTAATTATTAATTACAGGTAGACCTGCAGATATATAATCGAAAAATTTATTTGGTGATGTTCCATAATAAAACGCTGGAACGTTAGCCAAGATTTGCAATCCTAAATCGGCATTTGCCATCAAGCCAGAAAGTTTTTGTTTATCAACTGGATCATGAAAAATCACATTGTTTAATTTTAATTCCTTTGCTAGATTCATAAGTTTTGATTTAAGCTTACCTTGACCTACCAAAACTAATTTAATATCGTGTCTTTGCCTGAACTTTAGCTCCTTTGCACAATCAAGAACAGCATCCAAGCCATTAGCTATTCCATGAGTTCCTGTAAAAATAGCCATTAGATCTGTTTTTCTAACACCCTCTGGACGCCACTGTTCACCTGTTTGACTAAAAATAGAGAGATCACAGCCATTTGGTACTAAAGCGATTTTGCTTTCGTGAACACCGCGTTTTTTAATACCATCGACAATACCCGGAGATAGACCAATACAGCGGTGTGCACTTCGGTAAGATGCCCACTCTAAAAACGACATCATACCAAGCACAACTGGATTTTTAATTACTCCCATTTCTTTTGGAAGTTCTGGCCATAAGTCTCTCACTTCAAAAACAAATGGTTTGCCACGTAACCAACGAGCAAAAATACCAGGAATGCCGGCAGTAAGTGGGGTTGTTGTTGCAAACAAGACATCGTAATTTTCACTAAAAGCAAGCTTAATACTTTTTAATGCAAATTTAATGAACGTCAAACTTCGTTTTATAAATCCGTCGGAGTTTGAGTAAGCTAAATCAAACTCAATTATTCGAATGCCATCGACAATTCCAACACGTTTTCCGGACAAAAAAGGCGACTCTAAACCGGTTTGTCCTCCACCATATGTACCACAGACCATAGTTACATGATGACCATGATGAATTAGGCGTTTAGCCATTTCATAAGAGCGGATCCCAGTGGAACCTTTAGGTGTAGAAAAGTGTTGATGAAAATATAGGATATTCATTATAAAAATTGATACTCTGTTGTAATGTTTCCATCTGAAGAAAAAGTAACTTCAAGAACGGGAATTGGACTTTCATGATAGTAATAACGAGACTCTTTTCCTTCTACGATCTCTAATGAATCAATTTTTACGTCACTATGAAGTAATATATTATGTTTTCCATTTGTTACTTTATTACCATGAATCTTCCAGTTTTCCGGAGCAAGTCTCCACCTAAGGACGGCTTTATGTTTTATGCCTTTGACATTATCTTTTATGGTCAAAGAAGTTTCCGTGAGGATGAGCTGTCTATGATGTTCGTTTCCAACATAATTTCTGTAACCCGCTTGTCCGGTTTGCTGAGACTCATCAAACTTAACATTTTTTGGTTTTAACCAAGCTCCCAATAAAAACCGACTTAGCCGTGGCATTTGCTCGTATCGATCAAATTGTATTGTATTATGACTTTTTGTGCCACCGTAGTAATCGATATATTTTTGTCCAGCATTGTAGCTGAATGTCCCACCGTCGCGTAATAAATTGACACCCTCAAACCACAAATCAACATGAAGTGCATCGTTTTGAGCAGGTCTAAACTGAAACTTGGGGTAATTAAATAAAGCAAATACTCCAGATTGATTTCTTAAACCGATATATCCACCTTGTTCAAAGTGAAATGAGGTTGTCTTTTGTAAGTTAATTTGCGGTTTTTGTAAACCTAAATATGCAAGGGCTGCATCATAATCACCATTTTCCTTCCACGCAGAAGCATGAAGAAACAAAACAGAAGAAAGCTGTACAGATGGACGAAAATCTCGATAATTAGAATCAGTTAATACCATTAAGCGAGCACCATCGTTATGACCTAAGTTGGGAGCATCCCCTGTTGATGGGTCGATTAACTGATAAAGCCATTGAGTAGCAAGACTAACTCTTTTTATGAGCTCTTTTGAAAATGGTGAGAGATCAAGTTCTCGACGCCAAAGCTCAGCCATTGAGTATGTATCTAGCATTACCCTATGGTAATTAACCGAATACTGACTAAAAGTACCATCAGATGCAATTAAATTCTTTGCTCGGTTTTCTAACCATTTTCTACCCAATTTTTGCCAACGCATCCCACATTTATCGCCGTTAATCACGAGCCAACTCCCACCAATAAATAATGCTGCAGCTTCAGATGTGCCATGATTATTATTTTGTGCAACCGCATAGGATATTGTCGGAGCTATTCTTTGTAGATGGGCTTTTATAAACGCTAGAAGTGCAGGCTCAGTTTTACGAGTTTGCTTAAGCAGTTTAGCGGTAAATGCAAGATGCATAACACGTATAGATGCTTCTTGCCCGCACTTCCAATTTGGACCAAGATAAGGCTCATTATATTCCATCCAATTTTTTGCGGTATCGTTGAGTTCTATTAAAGCTGACTCGTTACCTGAGATATACTCTCGAGCTAACCCCAAGGCCCAATCAAACCTTGAAGCTTCCCAAATACCTTTAATATCACCAACACTTGAATCAAAATCTGATATTTTGAACCAAGGCCTTTTCATCTCTGAAAAGCGCTGTTTGGTTAGTAAGCTTTTATCCCAACTAAGTTCCTTAACTGACAACTCTGGTAACCAGCCAAATGGAACAAGTTTATATGGCTTTGCAAGTTGCCGTTCTCTTGAACAGGGGATATGACGGAAAAAAAAACCTGAAATTTTGGCTTGAGAAAGCCGCTTAACAGGGTTAAATCCAGTCCGAACACCCATTTTATAAATTGCAAATCGACCTAAATTTAAAAGTCCTAAGTCAATAGCAGTCTTAACTTTTAATTTAAAAGTCATCTTCTTATTTAGCTATTGCTGTTTACGTAACTGTTCAGCAATTTCAATAGTTACTCTTGCAACTTCAAATAGCTCTTTTGCAGGAATTGGAGACTCCTTACCAGATTCTATTGCACTAAGGAAAGCGGCCGCACAATAAGTTTGTCCCTTATCTTGCTTCCATAAATTCATCTTATTAAAACCTGGCCATCCAAATCCTTTTAATTTTCGGAAATTATCAAGTTGAAGAACGCGTCCTGCGGCAAATACTTCAACTCGCTCTTTAGGGAAACTTGCTGAACCATTAGCTAAATAGTGAATAGTACCAAATGAGCCATCAGCAAAGCCAAGAATAATCGCAGCTTTATCTTCAGTAATATCAACACCATCAACATCTCCCATGCGACGGCAATGGACGGAGACAATTTCAGAACCTGCTAAAAATCTCATAAGATCAATAAAATGGCATGCCTCACCAATGATTCGGCCGCCACCAACTTCATTATCTTGCGTCCAGTGATCCGCTGGAATTGCACCTGCATTCATTGTCATGATAAAGCTCTTGGGCTCTCTTACTGACAACAGCAATTCCTTCATTTTTTGGACATGAGGCGAAAAACGACGGTTAAATCCAACCATTAATTTTGGAGATGATGAAGAAGATGCATTAGAATAATAGAGCTCTTCAACATCTGAGAGTTCCTCTTGCGTTACAGCTAAAGGTTTTTCAACAAATACATTTTTACCTGCTTTCAGAGCTTCAGAAACAAAACGGGCATGACTACTATGTCGAGTAACGATTGCTACAGTATTAATTTCTGAATTAGAAATCATTGCACTTGTATCTGTGGTTGTTTTGGCAAAACCAGCTTTTTCACCGTGAATTACACCGTTAATACCACCGGAAGTAGCTATTGTATGCAGTTGTGCCCCATAACCCTTAAATGCAGGTATTAACATTCGAGATGCATAGTTACCAGCGCCGATAAAACCAACGACGGGCTTAGATGACTCAAAGCTAACTTCACTTTTTATCGTAACAGATTTCTCATGGCGAGTAGTTGCGTTACTCTCATATTGAAGCAAAATTCCTAGGGCTGATTTGTCAGAAGTCAACAGCTCGTAGGCATTAGCAGCGTCTTCAAATTTAAACCGGTGACTAATCAGTGGCTTTACATCTATTTGCCTCGAAGACATCATGTCTAAAATAGCCTCAAAATTACGCTGTTCAGTCCAACGCACAAAAGCATATGGGTAGTCATTACCATTGTTCTCATAGTTTGGATCGTAACGACCAGGTCCGTAAGAACAAGAAACTTGAAATGACAATTCTTTTTCATAAAAATCGGAACGATTAAGTTCTAGCCCTGTCACGCCAACTAGTATAATTCGACCACGTTTACGGCTCATTCGGGCAGCTTGTGTTACCGGATCGTTAGATTTGGTTGATGCTGTTATAATAACACCATCAACTCCGTTGCCACGGCTGAATTTCATTCCAGCTGCAACTGGATCTTCATTTTTTCCGGGATTACAAACTTGGGCACCAAATTGCTTAGCCAACTCAAGTTTCGCATCGTCATAATCGATCGCTAGAACACGACACCCCTGTGCACGAAGCAGTTGAACTGTTAAAAGACCAATCAAGCCAACACCAGTAACAACAATTGCCTCTCCAAGTGTAGGTTTTGCCAAACGAATACCTTGTAAGCCAATACTCGCTACAACAGTGAATGACGCTTCTTCATCCGATACGTTATCAGGAATTATTGCGCATAAATTTTTTGGTACACGAACAACATCAGCATGAGGACCATTAGAAACTACTCGATCACCTTTTTTAAAAGGAGATGTGCTTTTGCCTAAATCTTCTACAATACCAACATTACAATAACCGAGCGGAAGTGGCTGTTGAAGTTTAGATTTAACTGCATCAACTGTAGTCATCAAACCATCAGTTTGAACTTTCTCAAAAACCATTTTTACTTTATCAGGTTGAGATCTAGCTTTATCAAGAAGGTTGGCTTTGCCAAAGTCAACTAACATCCTTTCAGTACCAGCGGATATAAGCGTTTTAGTGGTATTTATAACTATGTGATTTTTTGTTGCATTAGGAGCAGGAGCTTCAATAATTTCTGAGCCTCCTTTAGCCATGTCTTGAAGTATTTGTTTCATCGCTTGTTACCAATCCCTAAAAATAAATTAATGACTAAAATTCTACTGCTTTTTGTTTATCAGAGGGCGAAGGATAGTTAATTAAAACAGCTTTGTATTTCCCTTTAAAAACAAATAGACTTCCTGCTGCTGCACCTATTAAACCTTCCTGTTTTACGAGTGTTGATATATCATGCATTTTACTAGCTCCACCAACAACAGTTAATGGTACATTAATATGCTTATTAATCTTTGCGACAGAATCATAATCATATCCTTTCATCATTCCATCTTGGTCTATAAAATTTAATATGATTTCACCTGCACCCAAAGATTGAATTGTTTTGATAAATTCTAAAACATCTACTCTTTGCTTTTTTGTAGCATTGTGTGTGTAGCAGTCAATTTTGGAACTGAGAAGCCTCTTTTTAACGTCTAAACACACAACTACACTTTGACTACCCACGCGTTCAGATAACTCTGAAATAATTTGAGGACTTTCAAAAACAATAGAACTTAAAGAAACTTTTTCAACACCAAGTTTTAAGATTCTTTCTGCTTGTTCAATGGTTTTAATACCACCACCATAACAAAGAGGCATTCTGCATTCTGAAGCAATTCGTTCAATTAAAACGTAATCAGGCTCTTGATTATAACGAGTTGAATCAATATCAAGAAGGGTAAGTTCATCCGCCTCTTGTTCGTTAAAAATTTTAACTGCATTTAAGGGATCACCAACATATTTACCATCTTTAAACTTTTCAGTTTTGACAAGGCCTTTTTCTCTCATAAGCAGTACAGGAATAATACGAGATCTAAGCATATTAAAAACTCGCAAAATTTTTCAAAATTGCAACTCCATTATGGTGACTTTTTTCAGGGTGGCATTGAATACCGAAAACATTATCTCTGTTTATAACAGATGCGTATTGGCACGCATAATTTGAAGTTGCCAAAACATGATTATCGTTATCTGGCTGAAAATAATAAGAATGTAAAAAATAAAACTGCTTACTATCATCTAAACCTTGAAATAACTCGGAATCTTCTTCAATAATATTTAAAGAATTCCATCCCATATGAGGCAGGGGAAGATCAGTCTCTGAAGAAACACTAGAACCTGTAAATTTTTTTACTTTTCCTGGTATCCATCCCAATCCTCCGAAATCACCTTCTTCACTGGAATTTGCCATCATCTGCATACCGACACATATCCCTATAACTGGACATTGTTTTTCAAGAACTAACTCATCAAGTTTTTCACGCATACCAGAACTATTAAGAGTTTTCATTGCATGGTCAAAAGCACCAACACCTGGTAATATTATTTTTGTAGCATTAACTAGATCATTAACAGTCTTGGCGAATTTCACATCAACATCTAACTTTTTATATAAATTAGCAAACGCATTAATGTTACCAAGACCGTAATCAATAATTGTTATCATCGTTTTATGGACCTCTCAATACCAAGAAATTTAAAGACCTTAGCGCCAAACTCAAACATTGATTCTTGGTTTTTATAATCACGATAAGATTTATTTGGCTGTTCAAAATAACTTGTAAGCTCATCAACAGATATATCTAATTTGTTAGCAATGTACTCGAAATCATGTTTGCCTTCCTCATCAGAAATAGCAGGTTTTTTCAACTTTTCTAAAGCTTCTTCTCTTGTCATTTGTCCAGTTAGAATTAAGCTTGAATATTGTACCTTCCTAGTATCGTATCCAAATTTTCGAGGCAACCAATAACCCTCATAAAATCTAGTGAAACGACTTTCAAAATGTTTCTGAGGATAAGGAACCCAACCATATTCGCTTTCTAATTCCTTCATGGCTTCATCTTTAACATAAGGGAAATAATTAAGTGGTTTTACCACCTGAATATTTTGAATATAGCGAAGGTATATCTTATGTTTAAGAACATTACTAAATGGATATGTATTAAGAGGATTATCACAAAAACGTCTACGAATATCCTTGATTTGAGACATATCAGTACCATAATATATCCACTCTAAAGGATTTCGTACACATTCAGTTGATATATTACCGCCATTTAAAATATATTTTATTTTATGCTTTGCAGCAAAATTATATAATGTTGCAATAAAAGCATGATCTTGGGGAATATCAATATTAGAAACACCAGCACGAAAATAAGCTTTTTGAAAAGCCTTCATTTCTTCCCAATTTATCACTTCAGTGTACAAATCAAGTCCTAATTTTTCGATCATTACATTTATGTTATTCACTGCTATTTGTGAATTCCAACCACCATCCACGTGAAATACCAAAGGTCGAAGTCCATATTTTTTTACGGCAACATGCAGTAAGTATGAACTATCGGCGCCACCACTCATCCCCATGATGCAATCAAATTCGCGATTTTTACCATCTTTTTTGATTTTATCAATAATTTTCTGTAATTCATTGTGACCTTTTTCGTCAGTATGCCAGTTTGGTTTAACATTATCGTAAAAATCATTACAATGATCACATACCCCGTTTGAATCGAAAGTAATCTTTGAATCTGTTGTATCCATCACACAATTATTGCAAACTTGCATAGTGTACCCTTATCTTTTTGTAACAAATGAATAAATAAAGCATATATGCCATACTTACAGCAGCAGAAATAACATATATATTAGAATTAAGAACCAGTATAAAAACTAACGAAACACTCAAAATTAAATTAAGAAAAAAAGAAGAATTCTGTGATTTAATGAAAAGCAAAGGTGAAATAAGATTTGATGTATATAAAAATGGAAAAACAATTAGTAACGAATATATATCTATGAATAAAAGATTGATATCCATCACAAAAAAAACTAATACAATAAAAGTAGTTGAAATAAAGAACAACCTAAAAAAATTAGCAAAATTAACAACATTTAAAAATTCTTGATGTTTTAAAGAGACAAGAGCCTCATACCTTAATGGAATCATCTTATAAACAACCTTTAGAGCAGAGAATGCGACCTTCAAACTCGCTCCTATTTCTGGAGACCTGTGCAGTGAAAAAAAATATGGTAAAAACATAAAAAACATGTCTTCATTTAATCTAGAAAAAAACACCAACAATGATTTTTTAACCTCTTTAACCTTTACATTTTCGACCCGAAAAGAAAAAGAGATATCCCTTAAATACGGTAAAATTGATAGAAGAAAACAAAGTGAAACATTTAAAATAATACTAACTTCTAAATTGAAGTTAATTAGACCTGATATAAAAAAAATAACCTCTGACGCTGCTAGTTTATTTTTATTTGACAAGTTCAGGATATTGTTATAGAAATATATATTTCTTAATGAAATAACTGTAAAAAGTATAAATGCATAAAAAAAATCGAGATTAGTAAATAGCGCACATAAAAACAAAATAAAATAGAATGGAAATGAATAAATAATTAATCCGTAAATATTGAAATCTTTATCTTTTACTTTATCGACTATCAATAACTCTATTAAACCAGAAAAAACAATTGGTATAAAACTTTGTTGTATATATAAACCAAAATCTTTAAACCCATACAAACTAGGTATGACGAATGCTGTAAATAGCAACGAAAAGCTTGATGATAGATTAAGGAGAAAAGATTTTTCAAGAAGTTTTTTCATTTTTTCTGTAGTAAATTAAAAGACCAATAAGAATTCCCAAATGAGTTCCCCAATAAAAATAAAAATCAAATAGTGAAGCAAACATTGAAAACAATAAAGCAGAACTAAAAATAAATACTTTTTTTGATCTATCAAAAACACAATACCCTGAGAAAAAGACCAGTATCATGTACATTAGAAATCCAATAACACCGTTTCTAAATAAAAGCATCATCGGTGAAACATGCCCCTGGTGAACGAATTCAGGATAGTGTTGAATTAAGTCGGTATTATAATAAAACGCTCCGAAACCTGCACCTAATAACACAATTTCTTTATTTATTAAAGTATTATAAATAAGAATTGATTCTTTTATTCTTTGAGATGCAGATAAATCTAAAACTAAATCAGGTTGACTTATTACTAATTCAAAAAAATCAGCAACGATGTAATAGTTATCAATGAAAGCATAAACTAGCACACTTGTCATACTAAAGAGAATAAATTTATTTCTGATAACGTAAACAGCAATGAAAGCAAACAAGAAAGATAGGAATGTAATTCTATGAAACGATAGAAATGAACCCAATCCAACAATAGATAATATTAAAATCGCTAAAAGCACTTTACTTTTATTTTTTAAATGATAGATGAAATACATAGAAGTAAAGACAATTAATGCATGTGAGTCAGGTGGTATTGAAATTTTTTCAAAGTCACTGAATATCGCAATAATTATAAATAATAAGCACATTATTAGAGTAAAGCAATTTATTACTTTTGCGATACCTTCAAATGTATAAATTCTACCTATATTGTAACCAACCAACAAATACAATATCAATAAAAAAAAACCAACGAGATCTGAAAAGATATAAAAACTTACGAATTCAATATTTCTTATCGTTGAATATAAATTCAACACTACTATCATTAAAAAAATCAACAGATACGCATACACTTCATTGTTTAATTTATAATTACCTATCAACAAGCATAGTAAAAAAATTAATCCAATTATTTTTAAACTGTAGACAATTAATGAATTTGATTCATTCGTACTGAACCAAATAAAATTATGTAAAAGAATACAAATAGCATAAAGAATTATATATAAGTTTGCACTATGCTTTAACTTCATTCCCAAATAAACCTACTAAATCAATATACTTTTTATCTTCCTTCCTTTTATATCCTTCGAACTCTTTGTGTTTTACTAAAAACACAGCTATGTCATAATCTAATTTTTCAATATCTTTATTTAGTTCTATTAAATTATCATTTAATCCATCTATATTTGGCTCAACACCAATTACTTTTCCAGGATGGTTTTTCGATATTGTTTTTGTAATTTTTAATGCTGGACTCTCTCTTAAATCATCAATATTAGGTTTAAACGATAATCCAAAACATGCAACAGTTACATCTTTTCTTTTTTTATCAAAATTATTTTTTAGGAGAAGATTTATTTCTTCTTGTATTTTTTTAATTACCCATTCTGTTTTGTATTCATTTGTTTCTCTAGCCATATGTATCATTTTTGCTTCGCTTGGTGTTTTACTTACAATAAACCAAGGGTCAACTGCTATACAATGACCACCAACACCTGGCCCGGGTTGTAAGATGTTGATCCGTGGATGACGGTTTGCTAATGTAATTAATTCCCAGACATCAATATCTAATTTATCGCAAATCATCGATAGCTCGTTTGCAAATGCAATTTGTAGATCACGACAAGAGTTTTCCGTTAATTTAGCCATCTCCGCAGTACGAGCATTAGTAACAAAACATTCACCTTTCACAAACGTTTTATACAATTCAATTGCTTTTTCTGAGCATTTAGATGACATTCCGCCAATTACACGGTCATTTTCAACAAGCTCTCTCACCACATGCCCTGGCAAAACCCGTTCTGGGCAGTGAGCAATATTGACTTCAGCTTGCTCTCCAGCAGTTTGAGGAAATGATAAATCACTTCGTATCTCAGCAAGCCAATCTGCTAATTGCTCTGTCGCTCCAACCGGAGAAGTCGATTCAAGAATGATTAAATCGCCTTTTTTTAACACCGGTGCAATAGATTTTGCAGCAGACTCAATATATTTCAAATCGGGCTGTGGAATTTTCGAATCAGAATCCTTAAACGGCGTTGGTACAGCTATCAAAAAAGCATCAGCAGGCTCTGCAGTATTTGTTGCTCTTAGATAGCCTTCAGACACTGCAGCATGCACAATGATATCCAGGTCAGGCTCCACGATATGAATTTCACCACGATTAATCGTATCAATGGCATGTTGGTTGACATCCACACCAATGACTTTTTTCTTGCGTGATGCAAACATAGCTGCTGTTGGTAAACCTATATAGCCAAGACCTATTATTGAAATCGTTTCGAATGACATTTAATCTTTTCCTTCTCTTGTTACTTAGCTAATAAATCACAAATTCTTTGACAAGCATTACCGTCACCGTATGGATTATGCGCTCGACTCATTATTTTATATTCCTCTGAATCATCAAGTAGTTTCTGAACTTCTGAAGTAATCAGTTCGACATCTGTGCCAACCAATTTTACAGTACCTGCATCAACGGCTTCAGGACGTTCTGTTGTATCCCGCATGACCAATACTGGTTTTCCTAAGCTAGGTGCTTCTTCTTGGATACCACCAGAGTCAGTCAAAATAATTTCTGCCTGATTCATTAAATACACAAAAGGTAAGTATTGTTGAGGCTCAATCAAGAAAACATTATGCAAATCAGACAACAAACGCTTTACCGGCTCTTGCACATTTGGATTCAGGTGCACTGGATATAGTACTTGAACATCAGGGTTGTTTGTTGCGATTTTACGGATGGATTCGCAGATGCGCTCAAAACCACCACCAAAACTCTCACGTCTGTGTCCTGTCACCAAAATAAGCTTTTTCTCTTCACTTAAGAAATCAAACTGTGATTCAAATTTCGTTTTTAACTCTTGTTTAGTTTCAATGATTTCATTAGCCAAAAACAGCGCATCAATAACAGTATTTCCCGTTACAAAGATATCATCTTGAGGGACACTCTCGTTAAGCAAGTTTTGTTGTGAAGTTTCCGTCGGTGCAAAATGATACTGAGTAATAGCACCAGTAAGCTTGCGATTCGCTTCTTCAGGCCAAGGCGAATAGATATTCCCAGTACGCAGGCCGGCTTCAACGTGACCGACAGATATTTGTTGGTAGTAGGCTGATAATGCCGTTGCAAGTGTGGTTGCTGTGTCGCCATGCACCAATACCACATCCGGTTTAAAACGCTCATACACTGATGACATACCCAATAAAATGGATGACGTTAAACCAGGTAATGTTTGGCCGGGTTTCATCAAATCTAAATCAAAATCCGGCTGGATGTCGAAAATATCGAGGACTTGATCAAGCATTTCACGATGTTGAGCAGAGACACACACTTTAGCATCAAAACGAGGGTCAGTTTCTAGTGCTTTGACAAGTGGCGCCATCTTTATAGCTTCTGGACGCGTACCGAATACAGAAAGAATTTTTTTCATTGAATGCTCTTTTTATTCAAAAAAGTAAAAGATTAACTATGGGTGTAACCCTCTTTTAATGAAAGAGGGTTACATTTATTTAAACACTTAAAAACTTAAGTAATTAATTACAAATATGTTTTAAAAACCGATAATGAACATTATCGCAATGTTTCGCAGAATAATGAATGTGCTTATTGCGCTTATCGGTTGTTTAGTTGATATCCGAACTGTATGTTTGGTTAATATGCGATTGTAGGCATTATTCAGATATCAAGTTTACGAACAATCTGTTTTATTAGTGCCTGGCAGACTACAATATTGGTATTAATATCCAATTTCTGCAAACAGATCTCTAACCATGCTTTATCAGCTAACAACTTATCCGCTTCATTCTTAAAATTATTAAGAACAATATCACCCTGAGTATTTAACGCTTTATCACGACCATTATGGAGGAGCTTTGCGACAGGGTTCATAAAAACAATGTCTAATAAATCACGATTATAATAAGCCTTGTCACTTCCACGAAAGGCATTTGCAATCAACTTTGTCGAAATCATATCCGTATCGGTAATCGACGTTACAGAAGAAATAATATCTGACGCTTTGGGTTTATCAAGCTTCAGTAAATCTATTGGTACTATCTCAAATTTTATTTGAGTATTTTCTAACAAAATCGAAGTGCGGATACCATATCTATCGCTACACACTTCGGTATGTTGGAGCACACATCCTGTCTCAACAATAGGACTAAGACCTTTACCAAATAATAAATTTCTTAATTTGCCATAACACTCAGGATTTGAAACTAGAAAATCAATATTTACAGATTCTCTAAATTCATCATACTTAAGTGCAATTGCTGTCCCACCTGCAAAATAACACTCATGTATTGCTAATAATTTTGAGTTTAATGATTTTAATACTTGATCAATCAAATTATGATGCTGTCGCTTATAGTGGGCCATAAACATGCTCCAAACATGCAAATAAGCGCTGTTCTTTGCGAGACATATTGCCCTTTGCAAAGTCGGATTGTTTATCCTGATAAAGCTTGTATGCAATAGGCGGTGTTACACTGTCTTCTGCTTTTAACTGCCAAGCGCACCTTTTCAGCACGGGATAATCAGCAAGGTTAATCTGCATTGGGAGATAATGTTTATCAAGCGCATCATCCGCAGCCTCCTTTTCACTAGGAGTGTCTACGGTCAATGCAAAACCCAAATTACTGAGAATATGAAAGGCAGTTCCGAGGCTAATCGTAAGGTCGCCCCGTTCGAGTTTTGCAAGCGTGCGGCGGTCAATTTCTAGTGATTCAGCGAGTATTGCTTGGGTCAGCTTGTGAGATTTTCTAAACTGTTGAACTTTGCAGCCTACTTCGATCAAAAACTCTATGGCATTTTGGTCAATATCATGTATCGTTTTTGGCATTTAAATGTCGTTTCTGCTCAAGATTAAAATACATAATAGCGTACATTTATATTAAAATATACAAGATAGTGTACATTTTTAAGTGGTTAATGTCCTCGGCGACAATAACACCCCCCTCAACCAGTTTCATTTCACTATCAATCAGATTAGTCTTAACTATTTGACTTTTTGCACACTTCAACAAAACTCATCTTTCGCTCAGTATCCAAAAGACGCCAAATTCTCTAGCATCTAGGCTATCTAAGACACCAGTCCGACCGAAACCACATGAACAGCATTGACCAATTTATCCAGCGCATGGATGGCGATTATAGTCTAAATACCATACGCTCCTACAAACGCGACTTGCTGCATCTAAATGCCTATTGCCACAGCCATGATTACGATATTAATCACTTGAGTCCAGAGCAGCTCATCGACTATCTGAATAATGGTTGTACCAAGCTCAAGACATCGACGATCCGTTCTCGCATCAGCTGCTACCAAATGTATCTACAATACATTAGCCAGCGAAACATCACACAGGATCCAGATGTTCGATTATTTTTGCGCAAACGCACGCGTCAATTTGGAACACTCCAGGCGCAAGCTCGCCCGCTACAAAAAGCAGACTTAGACAAAATGTTAAAGGCCTGCAATACCAAAACCGCTTTGGGGTTACGTAATGCCCTATTACTCTTGCTTGGGTATCACTCAATGCGCCGTGGTTCAGAATTGTGCAGTTTGAGGTTTGAAGATATTCGTTATCAACCAAATGGTAAATTGGCGATATTACTGCGTCGTTCCAAACCCGACCAAGCCGTGTCGAACATTGGATTGGTCTTCTGAGTCACATTAAAGGTAAATCCTTTAGTAGCCATTCATTTCGGGTCGATGGCGCGTTAAATTTACTTGAATGTGGAAAGCCTATCAAAAAAATCATGCTCAAAGGCGGCTGGAAGGCAACGTCCACGGTCACATTGTATTTGAGAGCGTGGGTGGATATTTAATTAGACTGCTTTTCAACCTCTTTGGATAACTCAGCAATCTCTTGCTTCAGTAGCTCATATTCTTCTTTTTTACGATTTAAGAACTCAACCGTGATTTCTCCCTTTTCGACCACTCCTTGTGGTGTGAGGTAATAGGCATAGCCGCGCTTGTTATCTGATTTCAAAAAGCTATCCACCTTGATTAACCCTTTATCAACAAACGCTTTAATACAAAAGTTGATGCTTCCTAAACTCACGCCAAGATCCCTAGCCAATTCTCTTTGCGATGCCTCTGGGTTGTTTTCAATAGCTTGTAACACACGAAAACGTACAATGTCTCGTTGTGTAGGGGTCATGTTACGCTCCTGCTAATTCCCACAAATCGTATAAAAATAAACGTTAAGCTTCTTCAGGCTTTGATGCGAAGTGTCTGATTAATACCCATAACACGCCGATCATGCCGCCTAATAAGGCTCCTAACACGCATATCAACGCTCTTTTGGGTTTCGCTTTAAGCTCTGGAACCACTGCTGGGTCAAGCGTTTTAAACAAATACTCTGGACTCGCGTTAGCCAGCATAATTGTCTCTGTCTGCCCCTGAATCATCTCAAAGAAACCCGCTTGTAGTTCAGCTAATTGAGTAGCAGCGATTTGCTGTTTCAAATAATCAATCGAACGTTGCGCTTGGTTGACGTCTTGTTGTTTGATGGTTTCATTAATGTCAATCACTAATGCATCCACCCATTGCTTTGCAATAGATGGGGAATAATGCTCAATCGCAAGTGTGACAAATCCTGTTTCTTTGTCCTGGGCAACGGATAAAATCTTTAAGAATGCTTCATGCGCTTCTTGCACTGAAGGCTCTGACTTTCGAGGTGCCTTTGCTTCTCGTACCCAACGTTGGGTATTCACATCATAGACTTCAGGCTCGATGACTAATTGGTCATCTGCTGCAGACCAGCCTTTTGCGGCCATCAACGGGATAAGGACATCATGTTTAGTCATAAATTCAGCAAAAAATGCCCGCGACTTAAGTACTTCTAAGCCAGTTGTGGTTTTGTCGCCACCACCGCCACCGGGCAGAGATACACCAGCGAGTGAGGCCAATCCACCAAATTTTGAGGCTAAACCGCCTAGACCACCTGCGTCTGCACTCACCGGGGCCAATAACGCTTCGGAACGGTAAATATTCGGCATAGACAGCGCAACGGCCACTGCAATAGCAGAGGCAATAACAGTCGTAATAATGATAGTGACTTTACCTGACCAAAGTGCCTGAAACAGCTCCTTCAAATCTATTTCATCATCAGCATAATGGGGAGGCTGAAGCGATGCTTGAGTAGAATCTTGATTATGTATCTGTGACATCATTCACTCCTTACAATCGTGCTACGGCAGCAATGGCTACGGTGCTTTGATACACAATTTGTGTGATGTCACGCCACAAGGTAATGCTTTCTTTGTGCTGCGTATCGACCGGTACAATGATGGTATCCCCTGGTGACAGTTGTTCTGCACCAGATGAGAACTGAGTTAGGCTTGTCTCGGGGATCACAACTGAACCATTGGCTTTGACAATATAAACAGCTCCCTCATCAGCACGAGCTGTTGGACCTGCACCTAATGCTAGATAATCATCTAAATCAAAGCCACTTTGATAAGTATGCGTCCCTTGGCGACGCACTTCGCCCACAACGGTCACTGTATTCGATACTTTAGGAATGTGCAGCTTATCGCCATCCGTTAATTCGATATTAGAAGATGGGTCACCATTTAGAGCACTAGGCAAATCAATCAACAAACGCCCCTGCCCTTCAAACATTTCCAGTTTTTGAGTGATCAATGCAACTTCTTGATAGGTGCTGTTCACTGATTCTTCGGTTAATAGCGACGAAGCAAAATCACGTCTTAATGATTCAGCAAATTCAGCTGCGCGTTCATTCTCAAGCTTTGCGATTTCTTGTCTTGTAAACACCGCTCCTTGTGGGAATGCATCGCGCTTTAATCCGCCCGCTCTGACAATTACTTGGGATAAGGTTTCACCTGGCTGAATCAGATACGTCCCTGGGAAGCGCACTTGACCGGATAACTCAACAGAATCTGTCGGATTCCAATCGGGATTCATACGAACATTAACATGGTCACGTGATTGAATTGCAATTTTAGACATCTCAGATGAGTTTGAGAGGTCAAAGTTTTGATACTCTGCTACGGTATCCCCATTGGCCTTCTCAACAATGCGTCGTAATTCAACCGAGCGTAAGAATGCCGAATCTTTTAAACCGCCTGCGGCAATGACCAAATCTTGTAGTGTCGCATCTTGTGAAATAGGATATTCACCTGATAGCTTCACTGCACCCGAAATGGAAGCGATTTTAACCAACATGTTTTCATCTGCTTGAGATTTGAGTTTCTTCAATACTGGTTCAAGCAAATCTTCTCGTTCAAAGCGCTCTTCTTTGACTTCTTTTGATTTGCTTTCTCTTGATTCATATTCAGCAGCTAGGTCTGCCTCTTTTTGGTCAACATTTTCTTCGCTTGGATACTGAGCATTATTTTGTACATAATCAAAAAATAATACGCGATCTCGTGGTTTTAACGCCGGATCATTATTTGGCTCTAGTTGAGTAATCACATCGATGGGACTGAACTGGATAATTTGTATGTCCAGCTCTGGATTCATCTCTCTCAAAATAAGACCATACTGAAGATCCACATTAGGGCTAAGATCGCGGCGAACATCTGATATCAAATCAGACAACCGCAACCCCGCTTGCCACCCATAATCGCCCTCTCGAACCACCGCACCTTCAAGTGATACAACATTATCCAATGCTTCACTCACAGGATACACAAGCACTTGGTCTCCATCCTGTAATGATTTTGACATGGCGACGGAATTGGATGTATCAATGTTTGTCGCACTTGGCAGACGGTCACCTTGGTTTTTTTGTACTAACACCACTTTGCTTTCTAAAGCTGTAGATGTAAAGCCACCCGCCATCTTCAATACATCTTGTAGTGTTTCATCACCGGTTACTTCATATTCCATAGGACGTTTTACTTCCCCATGGACTTGAACCAAGTGCTGATAGGTTGGCACAAATACAACGTCGCCGCTTTGCAAACGAATATCAGCGGATGTATCTCCGCGCATCAACAAATCATAGACATCAAAAGATTCGACTAACACACCGTTACGTTTAACTTGTACTTCACGCAATGAGCCAATATCAGAAATACCGCCAGCCTGGAATAGTGCTTGTGAAACGGTGGTTAACGCATTCATTGAATACGCACCAGGTACGTTGACTTCGCCAGCCATAAACACATTGATAGAGCGTAATCCGCCTACCGCAACGACCGCGTCGACACCCAGTAACTGTTCTTGAATGCGTTCTTTAATCAATCGGGTCGCTTCCACAAACGCAAGGCCTGATATACTAATCGGCCCTAATTTAGGCAAACTAATCTCTCCTTCGCGATTGATTTGTAATGTGACTTCGCTGTTTTCTTTACCAAACATTTGAATGACTAATTCATCTCCGATACCCAAACGATAGTCTGCTGGAATTTGCGCATCATCGGTTGGGGCAAACGTCACTTTTGCGGCATCAAACAAATCCATGCCAAAGCGAGAGAGCGTCTTTTCGTCTTGCTCTTTCGTTTCATCCGATTGAAGTACGGGAGTCAATGGCTGAGTGGCTTGCGGCAATGGCTGAGTGGCTTGCGGCAATGCCTGGCCCGGCTCCGCGAGTTGCACACCCGCTGTGCGTCCCATTCCACCGGTAACAGCTGACAAATCAATGCCATACTGTTGTGCAAGTGCTTCTTGTTGCGCTCTGGGCAATGATTTGAATTGCTCAATCATAGCGGGTGTAGGGGTTTGTGCTAACGCAGAAGCGCTCAAACCAACTGTTACAAAAACAGCACTAATAAATGAAAGCCGTAATGAAAATTGCATCAATGACGTCCTTTGAATGAATAATGGATACGCTCTAAGCGTACAAAAAAATTAATATTTAGAAAGCGTTAAACGCTTGTTATAAAACGGGATATCTTGTTCAATTTTGATGATTTGCCCATTTTGATAGGTCAGTTGAGTTGAATAAACAAACTCTCCCTGACAACGTGTTAAAGAATTTTGCTGAATGGTTTTTATAGCTGGTTCACACGAAATCATTTCAAAGCGTTGTCCGTCAACCAGCACCTCGAATTGTAATTTTGTTTCATCAATACGGTTCAGCCTAATCACATTAGACTGCGTCGCTATGGATGGAATATACGTCTTCCATCAAATAACAGCGCATCGCCAGATTGGCTGGTAAAACCTGTGCCGTTATCTAGTGCTATAGCAAGCACTTCAGTTTGATAATCACCAAAGCTTAATTGCCAAGTGTAGTTGTCCAATTCAGTTTCTATTGGCGTAATTCTCTGAGCAATCGCTTTATATTGAGGTATACCCACACTGACACACCCCAGCGTGAAACTTAGAAAGATACTTACAATAAGTAATAAAAATTTACGTAGCATATAGATTAAAAAACCAACTTAGGATGAGCAAAGGTACTGTAACGAACATCTTGCAGATCCCACCACAGTGTACCATTAAAATCTTCCATGCGAGCCCCGCCATCCCTTTGGATGGGTCGGATCCGAGATTGATATACAGAACGTACATTACTACCTGTTAAACTGTGCAGTGGTACTCTAATAAACATGCCTTTATCGAAGCTACCTTCACCAAAATCTTCCGCTGATACGTTCGTTTTGGTTGCCCATAAACCGAGTTGCCATCCATTATCAAATGTGCGACGTACTTCAACCGTTGCACCATAATCTTTCGCTAAGTATTTACCCGCATGTATGGCCACATCGTAATGTTCAAAAGGGGTTGCCCAATATAGTGATGCATACCCCACGGCAGTTTTATAATCACGATGACCTAACCCACCATCAAACTCACGCTGTTGTACATAAGCAGCACTTAAACCAAAGGCCAAACGAGATTGATTGGGTTGATACAGAACTTCTGAACCAATACCTGAATACATCAACTCGAGCACACCAGCATAGACTCGATAATGCAATTCTGGCACCACATCAAACGTGCCGCGTTTTTCAAGATAAAGGGCTTCGACGCCATCCTCACCCTGTTGCATATATTGCAGGACGTTTGTTCTAACCTTTGGCAAAACCGAATCAGATACTCGGTTTAGCTCATCAAAATTGTGCCAAATATTATAACGATAGGCCGCATGCAGCTTTAAATCGTATGGTAAATTAACATTCGTTGCCGCTTTCAAATAAAACTGAATACTGAACGGCTGGTCCGGATCGAACAACATTAATCGATTTGAAAGTGTCAGATCCACATGCACATGTTGATTAAAGAAATTAGTCTTATGCTGTGGCTCAATAATGGTTCTAGGGGGCAATACAGTTGCGGTATCTGCAACGGTAATCGGTGTTTGCCCACGTTGAAAACGCGGCAATCTTACAACCTGAGGATTGTGCCCATCCACATTAATAATGTAATCCACAGTAAAGACATTATCTGGTAAATGATACGACGCGAACACATGCGCCTGGTCAATCGCATCGGGCCAATAAGGATACATAAACTGACCAATTTCGATTTCCGCTCGATGTTCTTCTACAATGATACGCGCAGAATGGATGAATAACTCAGCACGCTCCAAATCATAAAGTAATCGGTCATACCAAAGCGACTTATTAATACCTTTTGGTAGTTCTGTGGCCGCCATATCAAGAGAAGAAATAAAATCAGGTCGAGGACCTTTTCTCGGTGGCGCTTTGGTATTTAAGCGACCTTGGAAATTAAGCCCTAAGGTCTGCATATGTCGATAGGCTAGACTGACTGAAAAATCATGAGTGGCTTGCCAGGTTAACCCAACAGACCAAGGATCCCTGGCTGGCGTGTTATCATAACTCGTTTGCCCCGTTAAAAAGGGATTCGGGTTATATTCCACCAAAGCCGTAATGGGATAGTCTTCAAATTGATAACTGACTCCACCAAACAACGACACTTCTGAGCCGGAGAAAAACGAATCAGTTTGTAGTGTTCCGCCTTGCGCACCAGACCTTGTACGATTATCAAAACGGTCACTTATAGCACTTAATGGATTGTCAAACATCCCATTGCCGGCCAAGTTTCCCCAACCAACTCCCAGCGTAACATCCCATTGTTTGTGTTGCTTGTTGGCAACTATATATTCCGCACCAAACACGCCAGTACCGACCAAGTCACGAATACCAACTGAGACTTGAGGCAATACATCCGTTTCCTCCAATAAGCGTAATTTGACTTCGTAGTTGCGATCCCAATTCTGATTTTCTAATTTCTTAAATCCGTTATATCGATACGTAGCTTCAAGCCAAGGAAAAGCTTGATAAGTCAGCATATACGATTCGAGGTGCTCATCCTGACTAATAGTCGATGTAAATACCCCATTGGGCTGCATTCTAGCCGATGGGACATCAATAAGCCCAGTCGTTCCATAATTCGAAGCAAAAAGAGATGGGGATGACACGGAACTAAGAACCGCAATACACCCAATGTTTAAACAGGATAATTTCAAAAGGAATACGTTCTAATTTTTTGTCGATTGGAATAGGAAAAAAGTAAGCACACATAAAAAAGGAGCTTAAGTTAAGCTCCTTTGTAATTGATTTGCTTCTTGATTAGGTACCAGTACCTGTTGAGGTAGAAGTACTTGTCGTTGTACCAGTTGAGGTCGACGTGGTGGTTGTAGTGGTAGTTATTGTACCAGTAGTACCTACAGTACCAGTAGTGCCTACAGTACCTACAGTACCTACAGTACCTACAGTACCTACAGTACCTACAGTACCGGTAGTGCCTACAGTACCGGTAGTGCCGTCAGATGAATCGTCAGTGTCATCACCTGAATCATCAGTGTCATCACCTGAATCATCAGTGTCATCACCTGAATCATCAGTGTCATCACCTGAATCATCAGTATCGTCGCCGTCATCATCGTTGTCGTCGGCAGCAGGAGGTAGCACAACTACAGGTGCAAGTGAGCTATCTTGGCCGTTGATGTACAACAATGATGCTGCTGCAAAACCGGCCATGGCTGCAGTTGATACAGACACACCAGCGATTTGGCCTTTTTCGGCTAATGGTGCTTTCGCACCCTCTTGACCAAGTGCTTGTGGAGCAACTGCCATGCAAGTAAACATTACAGCACTAATGCAGTTTTTCTTAAAAGTTTTCATAACGTCTCCAGTTTATGAATACAAGGTAACATTAATGTTTATATGCATTCTATAATGATAATTTAGTGGATATCAACAGTTCAATTTATGAACGACGATATTTTTTAAATTTAGTCAAAAATTTATTATCGAGCAGGCTACCGCAAGGAATTGTCGCATTTGACGCTTCCCTGCTGCTGTTCATTGAACACTGTTAAGCGATTGTTAACAGAGTCACATTCCGTATGTGTGAGAACACATACATGTTCACGTCGCGAACAATAACAAAGGAAAATAGTAAGTACAAGTGAAAGTTTGATGAATTATCTAAGCCATTTTCTTAGAGGACAGCGATTTTATCACCACCTATCAAAAAGTTGATAAGCTATACCAATGACTGTTCGCAAATAAGACCTAATTTGTTCATAGTGATTTATCTATGCGTTATTTCGAAATGTTAGCCAATAGTTGTATCGTTATAGAATAAAAGTATCTCTGTTACCCCTCAGCTTCGTCCTCCAATTCCCCTTTCACATTGGGTATCTCCAGCCGCGCTTGCTCAGTCAACGTCTCAGGCAGTTCTTTTTGTACCGCCACACCCAGTTCTTTAAACTCCGCGACCTGCTTAATCAAATTCCCACGCCCCGTATACAGCTGCGCAAACGCTTTATCATAGGTATCTTTGGCGGTGTCAATTTGCCGGCCGACTTTTTGCATCGAATCCACAAAGCTCGCTAACTTAGCATAGAGTTTTTCAGCGCGCCCGGCTAATTCGAGTGCGTGTTTATTCTGATCTTCAAACCGCCACAGCTGGCGCACAATGTTCAATGATGTGAGCAAAGTAGTAGGGGTTGCAATCAAAATATTGCGCTCCAATGCCCCTGCAAACAGCTGTTCATCGGCTTTGAGCGCTTCAACATAGGCCGATTCAATCGGAATAAACATGATCACCACTTCCGGCGAATTCAGCCCCTCCAAACGATAATAAGACTTGTCAGCCAGCTCGTTCAGTCGCGCTTTGACTGCCGCTACGTGTGCATTGAGTGCCTGCTGGCGCTCAATCTCATCTTCACTATTCACATAGGTTTGATAGGCATTAAAGGAGGTTTTCGCGTCAATCACCAAGTGCTTCTTGTGCGGTAAATACACCACCACATCCGGGCGATATTTGCCATCCTCCCCATTTAACGCTACCTCGCGTTCATAGTCATGCCCAAGGCGCAATCCGGCTTTATCTAGCACGGATTCCAAAATCATCTCGCCCCAACCGCCCTGCATCTTTTTATTGCCCGAGAGCGCAGTTGATAAGCGGTCAGCCTGTTCGGTTATCGCCACGTTCAATGACTGTAACTGCTTGAGCTCCGCTTTGAGCTCCGCGCGCTGTTTGGTCTCCTCGCTGTGAACGGTATCCACGCGCTGTTTAAATTCACCGAGCTCTTTTTGTACCGGAAACAATAGACTTTGTATGGATTCTTGGTTGGCTTGTTTAAAAGTACGGGCGCGTTCGTCCAGCACGCGATTGGACAACAGCTCAAATTCTTTGAGTAACGCCTCTTTATTGTCATTGAGCATTTGGATCTGCTCTTTGACATTGGCTTCGCGCTCAGCTTGGGTGGCTTGCATGCTCGCCAATTCTGTATTGGCATGATGCAGTTGTTGTTGGCTGTTGAGTAGTTGTTGTTGTGTGGCTTTGAGCGTGTCTTTGAGCTCTTCATTGCGATCGAGCAAATGCCCATTGTCGCTAATGACACTCGCAAGCTCAGCCTTCTGCTCTGTTAAAGTCGTGTGGGCTGTTTCTAACTCTTCACCTAAGGTTGTCTGTGCTTGCTGAAGATCTGCAATCTGCTGCGCTTGCTGTTGGATGATGTGTTGCTGATTATGCTGTTTTGCACGCATGATGAGCCATGTTAAAAGCGCCGCACCTAGCGCAATACCCAGTCCTTGTAAGGGCAACTGATATTGCTCAACCCACACCATCCAATCCATATTGTTACCTCATATTACATTCTCAAAGGATTCACTAACGATTCCAGGGCATAAGCGCCAACACGCGAGCTAACCCGCAAAAGCCACTTAACCCAGCAAATAGTAACCCCGCTCCAAAAAAGCCCGATAACCACACCCATGGCATCGCCACGGTTTGTGATAATACGACACCTGCCAGCACACTGCCACCGACAATGATTTGCACCTGTCTATCTAAAGGCAATACGTTGCTTTGTCCTTTGATTACACCAAAACCATCGGCTTGCCATGCTTCAATGCCACCTGCCATATTAACAAACTCCAATTCCGGGTGGCGTTTGACAAACTGTTCACAGGCTTTATTCCCGCGCACGCCTTTTTGGCAATGCACGATGACTTTTTTGCCCTTTGCAATGGCAGGATCGAGCTCCAAATTACTTAACGGCACCAAATGCGCATTATTTATAGCAGTATGACGATGTTCCGCCGGCTCTCTGACATCAATCAGCAGCGCTTCATCGCTGTCTAACCACGTTTTGGCCTGTTCTGGGGTGATTTGTTGAATGGTCATAATAATACTCTCACAAAAACATAATTAACAATTAGATTGTGGCCCGCAATAGGCCAGATATAAGTTACTCAAGATGGCGCCAACGAGCGGATCAACAATCGAATAAATCACTTTGACACCGTCTTTTCGCGCGCCCAACACATTAGCATCTCTTAATACTTTTAAATGCTGAGACACCGCGGACTGAGACAGGCATACTTCATTAGCCAAGCTATTTACATCGCGTTCCTGACGCAGCAAAGTGCATAAAATCATTAACCTGTGACGATTTGCCATGGCTTTGAGTAAGGTTTCTGCATTGGTTGCGTTGGTCTGTAGTTGTTGAAGATCCATAAGCACCTCGTTGTATTATGGAGCAAATATATTAGAAATTACTTATATAGTCAATATAGGTCATGAAAAACAAAAGAGCAATTTTATTGCAACATGACTCATATTCAGCGTAAAAGTGTTTATAATCCTATTCAAACAAGAAGACAATAGATTAATCCCTCATGCGATCCATGCGATTTGACACACCCAACAATCAACCCGTGACCTGGCGAGTCTTATTCAAGCTTTTACCGTATTTGGGTGAGTTCAAACAGCGCGTCGCACTGGCCTTGTTGTGCCTTGTGGCGGCCAAATTGGCCAGCGTCGCCCTACCCTTTGTCCTTAAATACAGTGTCGATAGCCTCAACGATGAAAACACCATCACCCCGCTGCTATTGGGTCCAATTGCCTTGGTCATTGCGTATGGTGGGTTTCGTTTTCTCAATGTGATCTTAGGCGAAGTGCGCGATACCTTGTTTGGCCGTGTGACCGAGCGCGCCATGCGCCGGCTTGGCCTACAAGTATTCAAACACTTACACGCCTTAGATCTCGCGTTTCACCTCAATCGCCAAACCGGTGGCCTATCGCGTGACATTGACCGCGGCACTAACGGCATTAGCTTTTTGATGCGCTTTATGGTGTTTAATATTGGGCCGACGTTGCTCGAAATTGGCTTTGTCATCATTATTTTATTCACTCAATACGGCGCCACATTTGCGGGGATCATCGCCGTGTCTGTGGTGCTCTATGTGTTTTTCTCCATGAAAGCCACCGACTGGCGCACCAAGTACGTACGCGAAGTCAATCAAGCAGACAACACCACCAACACCCGCGCCATTGATAGCTTACTGAATTATGAAACCGTCAAATACTTCAACAACGAACAGTACGAATCTGAGCTGTATGACACTAATCTCGCCACCTGGGAGCAAGCCAGACGCAAAAATCGCCTCTCTTTGTTTGCGTTGAACGGCGGGCAGGCGTTTATCATTGCCGGGGCCATGACCAGTATGATGATTTTGGCGGCGCTGGAAGTCAAAGCCGGCACCATGACCATTGGTGATTTTGTGTTGATCAATGCGTTTACCATGCAGATCTTTATGCCCCTGAACTTCTTGGGATTTGTGTACCGCGAGATCCGCGGCGCGCTCGCCAATATTGAAAACTTATTTAGCTTGCTCAATACCCCATCAAGTGTACAAGACGCGCCCGATGCCAAGCCCCTCAAATGCCCGACCGGACAGATTGACTTTACTCACGTCTCATTTGCTTATCACAGTGACCGTCCCATCATTAAAGACGTCAGCTTTACCATTCCCGCCGGTGCCAAAGTCGCCATCGTCGGCCCCAGTGGCAGCGGCAAATCCACACTAGCCAAACTGCTCATGCGCTTTTATGATCCCACTCAAGGCAGCATTCGGATTGATGGCCAAGCGCTTGACCAAGTCACCCAAGATTCTTTACGCAAACAGCTCGGCATGGTGCCTCAAGACACTGTGCTATTTAATGATACGTTAGGCAATAACATAGGCTATGGTCGCACCAACGCGACAGACGAAGAGATCGCTCAAGCAATCAAAATGGCACAGCTGAAAGATTTTGTCGCGCAACTGCCCGATGGCTTAGACACGCAAGTGGGCGAGCGCGGCTTGAAGCTCTCTGGTGGGGAAAAACAGCGCGTTGCCATTGCCCGCACCTTCCTCAAAAATCCCCCGATTGTGATCTTTGACGAAGCGACCTCATCATTGGACAGTCAATCTGAACAAGGGATTTTAACGGCGATGAATGCGCTTGCCCAAGCGCATACCAGCTTGGTGATTGCGCATCGGCTATCCACGATTAAGGATGCGGATCAGATCATCGTCTTAAAAGATGGGCAGATCGCCGAACAAGGCGCTCATTCAGAATTGCTAAGTGCTCAAGGGGTCTATTACCAACTGTGGCAAGCCCAACAACACGAGGATGGATAAGAAAACAGCCCGTTTACTCGATACACTGTGAACGGGCTGTATGTGAAAAGCTCTCTCAGAAGTTGGTGCTTAACGTGCTTTGATGTAATCAGAGACCAAAAAGGCCATTTCTAATACCTGGTCGGCATTGAGACGCGGATCACATTGAGTTTGATACGCTTGGGCCAGATCATCATCACTGATCTGATACGCCCCACCAGTACACTCAGTAACATGTTGACCGGTCATCTCTAAGTGGATGCCACCCGCATGGGTGCCTTCTTGCTTGTGTGCCGTAAAGAACTGCTGAATTTCACGTAAAATCGCATCAAAATTCCGCGTTTTGTAGCCACTAGAGGCTGAGAACGTGTTGCCATGCATCGGATCAGATGACCACACCACATGACGACCTTCGGCTTTAACGCGTCGCAATAAAGCCGGCAAGTTATCCGCGAGCTTATCCGCGCCCATTCGAGTGATCAAGGTCAAACGACCAGGCACATTGTTCGGGTTTAATGCGTCAATCAGTTGAATCAACTCATCCGGTGTCATGCTCGGACCAATCTTCACGCCGATTGGGTTATTGATGCCACTAAAGAACTCAACATGCGCATGATCCAGTTGTCTTGTGCGCTCGCCGATCCACAACATGTGTGCAGAACAGTTATATGGCAGTCCTGTCAACGTATCTACGCGGGTCAGCGCTTGCTCGTAGTTGAGTAACAAGGCTTCATGCGAGGTATACAAAGCCGTTTCATGTAATGCCGGGTGATTGCCTGCATTGATTCCTATCACATCCATGAACGCGAGCGTATCCGCAATGCGATCCGCCATGTCTTGATAACGCTCTTTGAGGGGATTGTTATCAACAAACGCCAAATTCCAGCGATGCACTTGATTGAGGTCGGCCAGGCCACCTTGCGCAAACGCTCTGAGCAAATTCAGCGTCGCAGCCGAGTTGCGATAGGCTTCAAGCATTCGGTTCGGATCGGGTAAACGCGCGCTTTCTGTGAATTCAAAACTGTTTATAATGTCACCGCGATAACTCGGTAACGATACGCCATCTTTGGTCTCCATATCCGCTGAGCGCGGCTTGGCATATTGCCCTGCCATACGAGCGACTTTGGTGACCGGACAGCGACCGGCAAATGTCAGCACAATGGCCATCTGTAACATGACTTTGAAGGTATCACGGATCTTAGGAGCATTAAACTCGGTAAAGGACTCAGCGCAATCACCACCTTGTAACAAAAAGCCATTGCCCTGCGCCACATTACCCAACTCCCCTAATAGTTGTCTCGCTTCCGCGGCAAATACTAAGGGCGGATACGAGGCAAGTTGGCTTTCAACTTGTTTTAATGCTGCTTGGTCCGGATAAGTAGGTTGTTGCTTGATTGGCTTGTCACGCCAGGAATCGATGCGCCAGTTGCTCATAATATTCTCAAATTTTGTATGTTTCTTGATTAACGTTATCTTACCCAACTGGGCAAAGAATTGATAGAAAAACAACGGCATATCTTAGAAGGATCAGACGCCAACTCGGCGACAGCGTATTGACCTTCACAATGACCATGACGCTGTCCTTCTTTTAACAAGGTAACGCAAGTGTTCGGTTGCGCCAATACCAGCGCAATATCGTGTAACGCCATGATCACCAGATTGTTTTGGGCAATCTGATGCAACCAATCCAGTAATTTCATTTGGTATTGCACATCTAAGCCATTCAGTGGCTCATCCAACAACAACACACCTTGGCCTGATCGCAGCGCCGGCCAGATAGACAAGAACACACGCGCCAAATGCGCCCTTACCGCCTGTCCTTGCGAACATTGACGCAAGTCTTTATCGAGCAGTTCGCCGATGCCTAGCGCATTAACTAACTTATCCGGCATATGACACGTCCGAGCTGGACAGCGATAAAACTCGAGCATTTGTGCAACCGTGATCGCAAATTCAGGTTCTTGTGTCTGTTGATAGAGACCGCGCTTATGAGGCCAATCCAAAATATTATAAAGAGAATGACCGTCGTATTGGATAGCCTTGCGGGCATTTCCTTTTTCCAGTAATCCTGCCATCGCCAACAATAGACTGCTTTTGCCGACGCCATTGGGTCCAAGTAGCACGTTTAATTGCCCTGAATCAAACTGTGCTTCATCGACGGCGATGCGATCTTTTATGGCCAAATGAGAAATACGAATCATCCAGCCACCCGATGTTTGAGTAACACGTATACAAATACTGGCGCACCAATACTCGCCGTCACCAATGACACAGGCAATGCAATAATCGACGTGGCTTGATTAAGTAAAACCACCATGCCCATAAACAGTGCCCCTATTGCCATACTCAACGGCATCACAAGGCGATTATCCGCGCCCCAAATCCGTCTGACAAAATGCGGCACCAATAAGCCGACAAACGCAATCGAGCCGGCTATTGCTACACACGCCCCGACAATCAACGCACACAACACCACACATTCACGACGCAGTTTTGGCACATCCACGCCATGAGTAATGGCTATCGATTCGCCAACCATAAGTTGATTGAGAGCGTGTGCGTGGCGCAATAATCGAACACTGCACACACTGACCAACCCCCCAACCCAAAATAACTGTGACCAATCACTTTGCGCAAAGCTGCCTAACAGCCAAAACGTCAAGGTTTTGCTCTGCTGTGGCGGTGCGATGACATAGATCCACGCCAACACAGCACTGGCTAAGGTCGTAATAGCAATACCGGCCAATAAAATCTGCCCATGCTCACGCGACAGACGTCGACTCAAGTTCAATAACAACAGACTACTGAACAACGCGCCGACAAAACAACCCAAAACCAAAACAATAGGAGAATCCAATACCACCATCAACGGGGTGGTGAGTAATAGACCAGCCACGACACTCGCTCCACTGGATAACCCCAAGATACTCGGGTCGGCCAATGGGTTGCGCAATAACACTTGCAACGATGCACTGGCCATACATAAACCCATGCCAACAACCAAAGCCGTCAGTAACTCAGGCAAAGCGAGTTGCAGATACACATGACGGGTGATCTCATTGCTAAAGATATTGCCGGTCAACACAAGATGCGCCAGCAGTAGGCTAACAAATAGTCCTATGACTATATTAGTGGTTCTGTTTGACATGCTCGATAAACCCAGCACATCCTTGCTCAATCAAATCCAATACTAATTCAAATCCACGTCGCCCGCCGTAATATGGGTCGGGTACCTCTGGATAATCGCCTGGAGCAAACTCAACCAAAAGACGAATTTTGTGCTCGTATCCTTGTGGACAGACTTTGCGCAAGTTCTCCACATTACTGGCATCCATCGCCAGTAAATAATCGGCATGGATAAAATCTTCTTCGCTCACTTTGCGACAACGAATACCCGTAAAATCATATCCTAGTGCGCTGGCGACTTCGACTGACCGTTCGTCGGGTTTGGCACCCACGTGATAGCCGGCGGTGCCTGCCGAATCAATGATAAAGTGTGCTTCTAGGTTACGATCGGCAACCATCTTGCGAAATACCGCTTCAGCGGTGGGTGAACGGCAGATATTGCCAAGACAAATAAAGACAACCGAAATCGCTCCTTGCGAATTATCCATAGCCAATCATCACTTGTTTAATTGCTCAATCATGATGCGCAATGTAGCAAGATTTTAAGAAAATGTATAATCCCAATCGACCATCAATGCATCTGGCACAATATGGGTGGCCACGATAACCAGTGAAGTGCGCTTGAGCTCATTTAAGTGTTCCGTGACAAGTTGTATGCGCTCATGATCCAATCCTTCAAATGGCTCATCAACCAATAGTACACTGGGCGGATCCAACAACACTTGAGCAAGCGCCAAACGTTTTGCCTCACCTCCAGACAAGGCCAGTCCCTGCTCGCCCAACCACGCATGGATATTCAGATGCGCTAAGTCCATTTGTTGTAGCACCTTTCGTATATCGTCATCACTCGCCTCTGATTGAGCCAATCGCAAATTATCCGCCACAGTGGTATTGAGGATTTGTGGGGTTTGCGGCACATACAACATATCCCGACATAATCCCTGTTGGAGACATTTACCGTTCCAAAAGCGCTGCCCGTTGGCGGGTATATGCCCGGCGAGACCTTGCATCCATCTGGATTTTCCTACCCCAGAAGGCCCGTGGAACACAATCAACTCACCCAATACCAGGGTCAAAGACACGGGTTTCCCCCCCTCTACCGACATCTGATTGGTTTGCAAATATTGCAACGATTCTGGTAGGGTAAAACTTGGCACAGACTGCACCGACGTTGTGCATAATGCCGTTTGCGCTTGTCGATATTGGCCAAACACTGGCGCGACTTGCAACGAACGAGACAACCAATCCGGTGCGGTGAGTAGCAAAATAGGGGTCACAATCAATAGCGCATTACCATACGCATCGTGCGGCAGCCACCACAGCATCAGGCTGAGTAACCCAAACGATACGCCTTGCAAACCCCACACTGCATAATCGCTGTAACGACGCACTATTTGCTGACTCTGCCACATCTTAGAAGCATCCAACTGCGCAATAAAATCAGCACCTTGATTGGGAGCCATATGCCAAATGGCGCTCGCATCCAAGACCGATTCAGAGCGTTCCCGAAATGTGTGTTCAGCAGTGACTTGGCATACTGCATAATGTACCCCAAGCCACATCAGCCCGCCTAACAACAATAGCCACACACATACCAATACTAGGGGGTATGCAATGCCCGGTAACGACAAAAATAGACTGATAAAAAGAGCAACTGTGATAGAGACAATCGCATTGGCTTGCTGCGCAACCCATCCCATCCACACGCTGGCAACACTTTCCGTATGATGAGCTAGGGCTTCGGTGAACCCTGAGCGTTCAGTGATGCGTGCATCATGCAACTGTGCAAATAGCTCAGCGCGATATCGCCCTGTTTTGTTCAGCAAATCCGAATGCGCAAAATACAAATGAAAATACCCTGACGCAATACGCAACAACGCAAACCCTCGAACGGCCACGGCCGGTAACATGTAATTGAACTGTGGCGCCGCTATTGCACTGGCACAAATAAACCAACTTGATAGTATGAGCAGTGATAACCCAGCAGCGCCCTGTAAGGCTGATAAGAGTAACGCTATCCATGGGATATCCCGCCACGTGCATGACGTCTGGGTTGCTTGCGCGCACTTAGCCATGTGCCACCTCCATCTGCGTGTGCACCATGACGGCTCCTGATTCGATGTGCCATGTTTGAGTAAACCATTCACTCGGCAAGTCTTTATGACTTGACCACAAGACGGTTTTGCCGATGCTTAACTGTTTGATTAACGTCGCAATCGCTTCGTGTTGCGCGTGGGGTAAATGCGCCGTTGGCTCATCTAGCAACCACACATCTGCTGGATGCAACAACAGCCGAGCCAGGGATAAACGCTGCGCTTGTCCACCCGAAAGTCGAGGATACTGCCCCATCACCGTATTTATGCCTTCAGGCAATTCATTCACCCAATCCAGCAAACCCACTTGAGTCAGGACGTTGTTCATGGCCGTTTGGTTATAATCATGCCCCAAACACAGATTATCGCGAATACTAGAGGGCAAAATCACAGGAGATTGCGTGAGCATGACGCAATCCGTTCCCAGTTGATGGGAGGCCGATTGGTGCCCCAACAAGGCTTCCAAAAAGATCGTTTTGCCTGCCCCGGAATGCCCGGATACTCTAATACATTCGCCGCTGCGTAATGCCAAGTGTTTTGCCCGTAAGTCGATTAGAGGTATGTGAAAAGCATCCCAGCTGATGCCATTAAACGTGGACTCAACTGATGGCTTTGACGTCATCGGCAACAGTGCTTGCAACTCTGAATAGGCAGTCTCTGCGTGGGCTTTTTGATGATAAAACTGCCCCAGTAATTTGAGCTCATTAAACACCAAAGGGACACTGAGCAGTAGCCATAATCCTTGAGCAAATTCGATATCAGGACCGATAGTGATTTCGCCAAGCAAACGAAAACCTATAAAAACCGCCACTAATGCCATGGCAATGGTAGAGAAAAAGTCTAATACGGTATTAGATAAAAACGCCAATGACACCACTTTCATCGTGCGTCGATTAAATTGCTCACTGGCTCGTAGCAACAGCGAATATTGTTGGGCAAAACCGTTATAACTGGCAATGATCGGTAGTTTTTTTAACCGATCCACAAACAAACCACCGAGTCGAGATAATGCGACAAACTGTTTGCGCTGGGCATTGGCCGCTCCCCACCCAACCAAGTACATAAAAAAGGGGACCAATGGCATGGCCAACAGCAGGGTCAAGCCCACGACATAATTCATGGGTAATACCATAGCCACAATGACGATGGGCGTTAACACAGCCACCCATTGCTGCACTTGATAATCATAGCGCCAATCCCGTAAAGCAGGAATATGGGTCAACCATAAGCTTTGCCAATAAAAACTAGAACGACGGCGCAACAAGGCGTGTTGCTCTTGTTGGAACCGCTCAAGCAGCTGTTTTTGCAGGGTACTCTCAAGCACTCGTTTACTGTAATGCTGGAGATAGATAAACGCGCCTTTGACCAAAAATGCACTGCTGAGCACCCCCATAAGCGCTAACAGCATCATTTTGGGTGGCGGTTGTGAGGTCACCAAAAAGGCATCAATTACCTGTGCAAAACACCAAAAGGCGACCAGCATCAAAACAAAAAGCGCCACTTTACACCCAACACTCAACCAAAAAGGCCAAGGGCTAATATTGGGTAACGTGGCGAACCATCGCGCTAATTTCAAAAAACGTTATTCCTTATCCAAATCTTCGTTGGCCTCTAACCACATCGCATTGATGATACCAAAAGCGCAGGCCAGCAAGACACCCAAGATCCAAGCAAAATACCACATCATTACACTCCTCTAATAAATTGCATGTGACTTATCCAAATCGCTGTCTGTAATTCGACCGCGCATGACATAGAAGCAATACGCGGTGTAACCGAGCACAATGGGCACAAACACACAGGCCACAAAAAACATGATTTTGAGCGTCAATTCTGACGCAGTGGCGTCCCACATGGTCAAACTCGCTGCAGGCTGTACTGAGCTTGGCAACAAGAAAGGGAACATCGAAAAGCCCGCTGTGAGAATAATGCCAGTCATATGCAACGCACTGGCCACAAATGCTTTTCCAGCATGTCCTAAAGCAGAGAACAGACTACAAGACAATCCGCTGACAATGGCCATAATTGGCGCCAGAGCGAACAACGGATAGTGGCCATAATTATTCATCCACGCGCCGATTTCTGTGCCAACCGTTTTGAGTAACGGATTAGATTGCCCGTCGGTTGCCAACTCAGAGGTGACGACGTACCCTTCAATAAACCAGGCAACACACACACCCGCAATGATGAACAGCGCTACGGTGACCATGCCAAGATAAAAAGCCGTTTTTTGTGCGCGGGCACGAATAAAACCGTCGGTTTTAAGCTGTAACCATGCTGCACCATGGGTCAGTAACATACCCAATGAAATGAGTCCGACTAATATGGCGAATGGATTCAGCAACTGCCAAAATGTCCCCGTATAAGTCGCTTTTAAGGTCTCATCTAGGGTAAAGGGAACCCCTAACAACAAGTTCCCAAACGCGACCCCAAACACCAACGAAGGCATTACCCCTCCTGCAAACAACATCCAATCAAACATATTGCGCGTGCTTTCCTGAGCGAATTTACCGCGATAATCAAAGCCTATCGGGCGCATCCACAGTGCCGCAAGCACCAAAAACAATGCGATATAGAAGCCCGAGAACGCCGTCGCATAAATCATGGGAAACGCGGCAAATAATGCACCGCCAGCCGTGATAAACCAAACTTGATTACCATCCCAATGCGGACCCACAGTATTGATCATGATGCGGCGTTCGCGATCGGTACGGCCAATGATGGTGAGTAATGCCCCCACCCCCAAATCAAAGCCATCGGTGATCACAAACCCGATCAGTAAGACACCGACCAAGGCCCACCAAATGACTCTTAACGTTTCATAATCAATCATACTTGAGCTCCTTTAGGCAAAGTTAAATCAGCGTCTTGAGATTGCAAAGCATCGGCTTCGGCAAAATATTGAGTGGGGCCTTTGACGATGTATTTTTTCATCAAATAAAAACCCAAGAAGAAAAACGCCGTGTAAAACAACGTAAAAGCAATTAAGGTAAAGACCACATCGCCCACTGACAGGTTCGAGGCTGCGACGTGCACGGGTAATACTTCGGCAATGGTCCAAGGTTGACGCCCATACTCAGCGACAAACCAGCCCGCTTCCGATGCAATCCAAGGCAGTGGCAGTGAATAAAACGCAGCTTTATAGACCCACCGTGGGGTAGGTATGGACTTTTTGGCGGTGTAGTAAAAGGCAATAGCAAATAAAACAAGCATCGCGAAGCCGCAAGCCACCATGATTCGGAATGAGTAAAATAATGGCGCAACCGCCGGAATCGAGTAATCCACCGCTTTGTCTAACGCTTCCTCAGATGGATTGGCTAAGTCTTTGGTAAATGGCTGCAACAACATGCCATAGCCAATGTCATCTTTATGAGTATCAAAAAAGAGCGTTTCGGCTTGCGTCGCCGTCCCATTTTTGATTCGCTCCAGCATCGTCAGTGCCTGACCACCCGTAATGATGCGCTCACGATGTTCGATGCGATGTTGATCTAACCCCGGAACCACTTCATCAAGGGAACGTGTCGCAATGATCCCCATCACATACGGAATGCGCACAGCATAATCGACATGTTGGGTGTCATCATTGGGCACACCAATCACCGTAAATGGCGCAGGGGCTGGATGCGTAGTATATTCCGCTTCAATCGCGGCCAATTTGACTTGTTGTACATCGCCAAGCTCATAGCCTGATTCATCCCCTAACAGAATGACCGACAAGGTAGAAGCTAAACCAAATGCGGCGGCTATCGCAAACGAGCGACGGGCAAAGGCAATTTCCCGATGATTGAGCAAATACCATGAGCTGATGGCGAGCACAAAAATGGCTCCAGTAACATACCCTGCAGAGACCGTATGCACAAATTTGACTTGAGCCACTGGGTTAAATATTACCTCGGCAAAATTCACCATTTCCATACGCATGGTATCAATATTAAATTCAGCACCGACTGGATACTGCATCCAGCCGTTGGCAATTAAGATCCACAAGGCAGAAAAATTTGAGCCCAATGCCACCAGCCAAGTTGCCATCAAGTGTTTGACTTTGGACATGCGTTCCCAACCAAAGAAAAACATCCCGACGAAGGTGGATTCAAGGAAAAACGCCATCAATCCTTCAATCGCCAAAGGAGCACCAAAGATGTCGCCTACATAATGCGAGTAATAAGACCAATTCATGCCAAACTCAAATTCCATGGTCAACCCTGTGGCCACACCTATGGCAAAATTAATCCCGAACAACTTGCCCCAGAATTTGGTCATTTGTTTGTAGATCTCTTTGCCCGTCATGACATAAACAGATTCCATGATCGCTAATAAAAACGACAACCCAAGGGTCAACGGGACAAAAATAAAGTGGAACATGGCCGTTAAGGCAAACTGAAATCGAGATAACTCAATGACCGTTTCGTTCATATTGGTCTCCTATGCGTAGTAAAACGAGTGCTTAACTATGCTCTACAAGAAACATACCAAAATAATAAAAATCAATAATATCAATACCTTAAAAAATACCTTGATTTATATTGGTCATTTAACGAGCAACCTACTGGATGAAACAAACTTTTCGTGCCAGAATTGACACAAACCAAGACATATTTAGCACAAATGAACGTTCACATTATTCAAGCCATGATCAACGCGATCGAAAAACCCGCAGTGTTTATCGATGAACAATATACGATTCGTGCGGCAAACGATGCGTATACCGCACGCCAGCCTTTGCCCGTCGATATCCATGAGAGTAAATGCCACAAAGTATCGCATCACTCTGATGTACCTTGTGATCAAAATGGTGAATCCTGTCCTCTCGCACAATGTCGAGACACACAGCGACCTGCGAATGTCATTCATGTACATGAAACGCCAAATGGCAAACGCTACTGCGACATTGTCATGAAACCCATTTATGACGATGAAGCCAAACTACTAGGCTACATCGAAATCATAACCGATGTGCCCTACGCGTCTGTCGCGAGTAAAGCCAATACGCTCCTTGGGCAATCTACCGCGTTTAAAAACCTGCTGCATAAAATTAACCGTGCCGCCACTGCCGACATTGCCGTCTTATTACAAGGGGAAACGGGTACGGGTAAAGAGCTGGTGGCCCAGGCGTTGCACACCTCAAGCCAGCGCAGTCAATCGCCATTTGTGATCATTGAATGCGCGGGCCTGAATGATAATTTGTTCGAATCTGAGTTATTTGGCCATGAGAAAGGCGCGTTTACGGGCGCTAATTTCAAAAAACGGGGATTAGTCGAGAGCGCGCAAGGCGGCACGATATTTTTTGATGAAATCGGCGACGTGCCCTTAAACATGCAAGTCAAACTCCTGCGCCTGCTTGAAACCAAACGCTATCGTTCCGTTGGTGGATTAATGGAAAAACAAGCGGATTTTAGACTGGTGTGCGCGACCCACAAAGATCTTGCTCAGATGGTCAAAGATGGGGAGTTTCGACAAGATTTATACTACCGTATTGCCGGCTTTCCGATCCATTTACCCAGTTTGCGTGAACGTAAGACTGATATTCCTTTGCTAATTGAGCATTTTTTACAATCGTCTAACCTTTCTGTGGACTCGGTAACAAAACGATTTCATTCTGATGCCTTAGCCTTATTATTGAAGTATCCTTTTCCCGGTAATATCCGCGAACTGCGCTCCATTGTTGAGCAATCCGCTTTACTGGCACTGGAAGACGAGATCACGCCCGATGATTTGCCAGAACACATTCGCCAGTATGAGCCGTCCTCTAGCATAAACGAGCAAAGCACTCGCGTACAAAGCGTTGATCGGCCAACGACCAGCAGTAACGGCTTTGCACTGACAACATTAGCTGATGCTGAAGCAGACTATCTACGGCAGTGCATCGCACATTTTGAGGGTCACATCGACGAGTTAGCCCAGCAATTAGGGATATCTAGACGCACGTTGTACCGCAAGTTGCAACAGCATAACATCTCGCCACACTAGACTTGCAAAATGCCCATGCTGTGCAAGAAACGATGACAGAGTGGAACTCGCTAGACGATGAAGAGGCCTGATGCTGTGCAAAAACCTCGCTTAAAACAATGCCTCCTTAGTCGTCTTTCCCCATTTTGCGACATTCAAAAATCAAATTAATCACTACGACAGCGAGTAACACCACAAAGACCTGCTCACTGTTCATACCTAAAAATGTCTCTTTACCTCCCATGCTATAGGCTGCAAGGATGGCAGGTATAATGACGAGTTGAGAGCGTTTAAGGTTACTTAAATTGAATTGTGACATAGTTTTCACTAACAAAATTGCTTGTCTAAAGCAAAGCCTATCATGCCTAATGTCCCGCCTATCAGAGCCACTCCCTGTCCCCCTGGAATGAATCCAGCAGTAAAAGAACCCACACTAAGTGTATCATTGACATACCCTAAATTAGTACAAGCCTCAACAGACCATCCAGAATTACTCTGAAATTGTGGGCTTCTAAAAGAACGATCTCGCCCACCGCTTATCTGAGACAAAAAGTGAGTATCAATTGATTGCATATTTAAATTCCTTATATTAATTTGAAAGATTGTAGGTTCATACCCTACAACACAAAAAATAGCAGGTCTTTGGGGCTTTGAATATTGCTCTTTCGTTTTGATTTTCCATTTTTCTGCATGCGGAGAAGCGCTAATCCACTTAATGACATAAGGAACAGTAAATACATTAATCGTTTTTTAGTTTGAGATTAAATCTGTTATAGAATGACTCTATTGATAATTGCTAACAAGAAGATATTTCACCATGCACGTACTTATGCTTTCTAGCTCCCGCGCTCATAATTCAGAATACCTAGCCCCAAACCGTGATCTCATTGACCGTCACCTTGGGGATCGCAAACAGCTCTTATTCGTTCCCTTTGCCGGGGTCAGCATCTCTTATGATGACTACACGGCGATGGTACAACAAGCACTGCCCGAGTATCAGGTTGTCGGGATCCAGACCTTTGACGACCCAATCCAAGCGGTTGCGGAAGCTGAGGCCATACTGGTTGGCGGCGGCAATACGTTTCATCTGTTGTATCAATTACAAACCCAAGGTTTAATTGCGCCCATTCAAGAAGCGGTCAAAGCCGGAACGCCCTACATAGGCTGGAGCGCAGGTTCGAATATTTGTGGCGCCACCATTCGCACCACCAATGACATGCCGATCATCGAACCTCCCTCATTCAACGCCCTGGATTTTGTCCCATTTCAGCTCAACCCGCATTATACCGATGAGCATCCAAAGGATTTTCACGGTGAAACGCGTGACCAACGGCTCATAGAGTTTAGTTTGTTGCACCCGGATATCCCCATTGTGGGCATTCGCGAGGGCAGTGCATTGATATTGCATGAGGATGTATTGCGACTAGCAGACATTGAAGATGGGATTCAGTTTTTGAACGCTGAGAAAAAGGTTCTGTCTAAAGGAAGTGACTTGAGTCATCTTTTGTAACGTCATTGGCAGGGATTATCTCCAATCGATAATACCTGCCTCTAAACCAAAGGCTTCAAATCCAATTGCTCTGCCACTGCTTCGGCAGTTGACACTTTACCGACCACCCCCAAACACGGCGCATCCAACATGGATTTGAGTGTTTTGATGTTCTCTTGCGCAAACGGCTGGTCACAAAAATCATTCGCTAACCACCCCAGCACATCACAACCGCTGGCTTTCACTGCTTGATACGTTAATAATGCATGATTCAAACACCCCAAGCGCATCGCCACCACGATCACAACCGGTAATCGATGTTTAGCCACCCAAGACGATAATAGCTTCCCATCCCCAATCGGTAATGCCCAGCCACCAGCGCCTTCGACTAACAAATACTGAGCATCGACTTGCTGTAGACGCGCCAACGCCTCATCTAATATCGCCTCATCAATAGTTTGATGCGCCATGTCTGCTGCAATATGCGGCGCAATGGGTGGGGCAAACGCAATCGGATTGACCCATTCATACAGCAGTTCTACAGAAGCTTGTTTCATCAAGGCCAAGGCATCCTCGTTGCGCAACCCCGCTTGCCCATCCTCAACCACTAATTCGCATCCTGCCGAAATCGGCTTATGCCCAAGCACACTGTGACCCGCCTTTTTTAACGCCAGCATAAGACCAGCGCTGATCACCGTTTTACCTACGTCTGTATCGGTACCTGTTACAAAAAACGTCTGCATCGTATTTTTTTATCCTTCAATTAGCCGTTATTTTACCAATGACAAAAAACACACCCGATAGTCAAGACAATATTCACCGTTCAACCGTTCGATGATCTGTTGATACTGAGCACGATTGATTTGCGATAGGCCTGATTCTGCCAAGACGGTACTTGCCCCAACCTCTTTGATAGAGCCCATCATAGAGCGAAAATCGTCAAATTCGTCCATAAATATCTGCTCATCCATCTGAGATCCACTAAATAACTCACTGTGCCATGCTGAGCTGGCTGCAAATTCATTGATCCGCCCGGGTAAGCCCGCAGCGGCAAAAGCATCATGCAACCGCACAAAACTCGGCGACACCATAATGGCACACATGGCTCGGCCACCTGGCTTTAAAATGCGATGAATATGACTCAAGACTCGCATCGGAGAATTCGACCACTGCAAGGCCATGGATGAAAATACAAAATCGACCGATGCATTCGGTAAACTCAGCTCGTCAAAATCGCTTTGTACAATAGGATGGGAAGAGACATTATTGGCCACCATACCAGTGGCAATATCGACCCCAATGACTTTTTCAGCGTACTCACTCAACGCATCTAAATTGTGCCCCACCCCGCACCCAAGGTCGACGATGCATTCACCGCGTCCAACAAACCATTTTGATGCTCGAGCCAAGCCTTCAACCGCAATGCGGTGCTGAACTTTGGCTTGTTTAACATACTCTGAGGCATGGCGTGAAAATTGTTCGGCCACACGAATTTTATCCACCGTGGGCGTTGTATTGACTACCCTCATCCTTGCTCTCTTAGCAAACACAAGGCATCAATCAGCGCATCGATGTCTTTATCACAATGCACCGCGGATAAGGTAATGCGCAAGCGGTCGGAGCCTTTGGGTACCGTTGGGGAGCGAATGGCGCCGACCCACAATCCCAATGAACGAAGATAGTCGGATGCCTGTAACACGCCATCGGCAGAACCGATAATAAACGGCTGAATGGCAGTATTGGAATCCAAAACCGGCAAATCATACCACGCCACTCCCTCGCGAAAACGCGCGATATTAGCTAATAAACGAGACCGCTGCTCACCGGCGACAATCAACTCAAGACTGGCCAACGTCGCGCGCGCATTGGCCGCGCTCATCGCGGTAGAATAAATATAATGCTTGGCGTGATTGACCAGATAATCAATCAAGTCATGTGAACCGGCAATAAACGCTCCGGATGTGCCCACAGCTTTACCAAACGTGCCCATTAACACTGGGCAATCCTCTTGTGACAAACCAAACGCATCCACGCTACCTAGGCCACTCTCGCCCAACACACCAAATGCATGCGCATCATCGAGCATCAACATGGCGTTACTCGCTTGTGCGAGCGATACTAATTCAGCCACTGGAGCAGTATCACCATCCATGCTGAATACGCCTTCTGACGCAAGCAACACCGCATGACTTGAATCAATTCCGTCTAGCAACGTCTTCGCATGCGCCACATCGTTGTGGGCGAAGCGTTTTAATTTGGCCTCAGAGACCATCGCGCCTTCAATAAACGAAGCATGCATAAGCTTATCACTGACCACCACGTCGTCTTTATGCAACAGGGCTTGGCACAAAGCATGATTGGCCGCAAAGCCTGATGAAAACAACAACACCGCTTCTCGGCCAAGCTTTTCGGCTAACCAAGCTTCCAAGCGAGCATGCTCAATACTGTGACCGGTGACCAATGGCGATGCGCCAGAGCCTGCCCCGTATTTTGACAGACCTTCGACAAAAGGTTGCAACACACGCTCATCAAAACGCAATCCCAAATAATCGTTTGCGGCAAAATTCAAATACGCCTTGCCATCGACATTGAGCACACCGGCGTAATCGTCCTCGACAATACGACGAGTGCGCAGTAAGTCTTCTTGTGCTTTTATGGCGAGCGCTGCGCGGAAACGCGTTGCAAACGAATCAGACATAGCAATTATTTCACTTCGGTATACAACTCAGCTTGGGCTTGCGCCGAGATCTCATCCGCCAACGCCGCTTCATACGCTTCATCCGAAAACGATTTGGTCATTTCGCGATTGATACCGAGTTTTTTGAATAGCTGTACGTCAGCGTGAGATTCAGGGTTGGAAGTGGTGAGCAATTTGCACCCATAAAAAATCGAATTTGCCCCGGCCATAAAACACAAGGCTTGCATTTGCTCATTCATCGCCTCACGCCCTGCGGATAATCGGACATAAGATTTGGGCATCATGATCCGCGCCACGGCAATGGTGCGAATAAACTCAAAGCCATCCAAATCGTCTACTTGATCCAGCGGTGTACCTTTGACTTTGACCAACATATTAATCGGGACACTCTCAGGGTGGCGTTCAAGATTGGCCAACGCCATTAACAACCCCGAGCGGTCTTGCGCGGACTCGCCCATGCCGACAATCCCCCCACTGCACACATTCATGCCGGCATCGCGGACATTTTGCAGTGTGTCTAAACGGTCTTGATAGGTACGCGTGGTAATGATATCGCCATAGTATTCTGGAGACGTATCTAGATTATGGTTGTAATAATCCAGGCCAGCTTGCTTGAGCATTAAGGCTTGGTCGCGCGTGAGCATGCCCAACGTCATACAGGTTTCCATGCCCATGGCTTTGACTTGTTTGACCATATCCACCACATACGGCATATCGCGATCTTTGGGATTACGCCACGCCGC
The DNA here is from genome assembly GCA_014872805.1 of Alteromonadaceae bacterium. GTDB lineage: Bacteria > Pseudomonadota > Gammaproteobacteria > Enterobacterales > Alteromonadaceae > Opacimonas. The sequence goes on along the minus strand of WKFN01000005.1, from coordinate 33,083 downwards.
CCCCATACAAAAACGGGTCGAGCCGGCTGCCTTTGCTTCTTTCGCGCGCTCGATGACTTTTTCAATTTCCAATAAGCGTTCTTTTTCTAAACCGGTGTCATAACGCGCACTTTGCGGGCAGTATTTACAGTCTTCTGGACACGCACCGGTTTTAATTGATAATAAGGTGCTGACTTGCACGTGATTTGGGTCAAAATGCGTACGATGTACCGTTTGTGCTTGGAATAATAAATCGTTAAAAGGCAATGCAAACAAAGCGTCTACTTCGCTTTGCGTCCAATTATGTCTAATTTGATTAGGGGCCTGGGGAATTTGCGCGTTCATGTTGGTTCTTTTTACAGTCTTTACTTAATCGTAGTTAACGCTTAGTCTATGCACATGCTTCAACTTGTCAACTTAATAAAACATGTAAAGTTGACCTATGTGTAAAAAATAATCAAATGAACAACATCGATTACGACAAAGCTCATATCTGGCACCCCTACACCTCGGCAACTGAGCCATTGCCTTGCTATGAGGTCACCAAAACCGACGGCGTGCATATCACCCTTGCCAGTGGGGAGGTGCTCATCGATGGGATGTCATCGTGGTGGGCGGCGATCCATGGTTACAACCACCCGCACATCAATGCCGCAGTGAAGCGTCAGGTCGATGAGTTTTCGCATATTATGTTTGGCGGCTTGACCCATGAACCGGCGATTACACTCGCCAAACAATTGCTGGCCATGGTGCCAGAAGGCTTAAATCGCGTGTTTTTTGCCGACTCAGGATCCGTATCGGTTGAAGTTGCGATCAAAATGGCATTGCAATATTTTGCCTGCCAAGGCCAGCCTCACAAACACAAAATTCTCTCGCCTCGCAATGGCTATCATGGCGATACGTTTGCGGCCATGTCGGTGTGCGACCCGATTAATGGGATGCATTCGCTATTCAAAAATGTGCTTGCCGAACAAATCTTCGTGCCCGCACCACAAACCCGTTTTGGCCAAACGTGGAACGAAGACGAGCTAGCACCTCTTGTTGATACACTCAATGATCATCATCACGAAATTGCGGCCATTATTTTGGAGCCAGTCGTACAGGGTGCCGGTGGGATGCGTTTGTATCACCCTGAGTATGTGCGCCGAGTTAGACAATTGTGTGATGAGTACAATATTTTGTTGATCGCCGATGAAATCGCCACAGGGTTTGGGCGTACTGGGAAGTTATTTGCCTGCGAACACGCGGATATCACTCCGGATATTTTGTGTCTGGGTAAGGCACTCACCGGCGGTTACATGACGATGGCGGCCACCTTATGCACTGAAGATGTCGCGTTGGGCGTGTGCCAAGGGGCTCCGGGCGTGTTCATGCACGGGCCCACATATATGGGTAATCCTTTGGCTTGCGCAGTGGCTTCAGCGTCACTGGAGTTGATAGCGTCAAATGCTTGGCAAGAACAGGTCGCAAACATCGAACAAGCCTTGCAAGCGTATTTACCCCGATGCGCTGAGTTACCTCAGGTCGCTGATGTTCGGATTTTGGGGGCAATTGGTGTCGTTGAAACCAAAACCCCCGTAGATGTGGCCAAAATCCAAGCGCATTTTGTGCAACAAGGCGTGTGGATCCGCCCGTTTGGCAGATTAGTGTACATCATGCCTCCGTTTATTAGTGAGCCGGAGCACATCAAAGCCTTGTGCGATGCGATATATACCGGTGTACAAATTTAGTTTTTATTGGGCATTCGCTTGCAATATGCGTATAATCCCGCGCAAGCAAAAAATTAGGAGTATTTGACTATGGCGTATGCCGCAGTGACTGATGTACTAAACGGTACTTATGCAATCGGTGATACGGTCACCGTAAAAGGTTGGGTACGCACCCGACGTGATTCTAAAGCTGGTTTGTCTTTCGTTGCATTGCACGATGGCAGCTGTTTTGATCCAGTGCAAGTCATTGCCCTCAATACCCTCGCCAATTACGATGAAGTTACTCGCTTAACCGCCGGCTGTTCACTCGAAGTAGATGCCACCGTAAAAGCCTCAGAAGGGCAAGGCCAAGCGCTTGAGCTGGAGGCCAACGACATTCGCGTGATCGGTTGGGTCGAAAACCCAGACACCTACCCCATGGCGGCCAAACGTCACTCAATCGAGTATCTACGTGAACACGCCCACTTACGTCCACGCACCAACGTCATTGGCGCGGTGACGCGAGTGCGCAATTGTTTAAGCCAAGCCGTGCACCGTTTCTTCCATGAGCGTGGCTATATGTGGATCTCAACCCCTATCCTAACCGCCTCGGATACCGAAGGGGCTGGTGAGATGTTCCGTGTTTCCACGTTGGATATGATGAATATCCCTCGTGATGACAAAGGGCAAGTCGATTATTCCGAAGACTTCTTTGGCAAAGAGACCTTCCTAACCGTATCAGGTCAGCTGAACGTTGAGACCTACTGTACGGCGATGTCCAAAGTCTACACCTTTGGCCCCACATTCCGCGCAGAAAACTCTAATACCTCACGCCATTTGGCCGAGTTTTGGATGGTGGAGCCAGAAGTGGCGTTTGCGGATTTAAACACGGTAGCGGGTCTTGCCGAAGACATGCTGAAATATGTGTTCAAAGCGGTATTAGAAGAACGCGCCGATGATATGGCCTTTTTTGCTCAGCGCATCAATAAAGACGCCATCACTCGCTTAGAAAAAGTCATCGAGCAAGATTTTGTGCGCATGGATTACACCGATGCGATCACGATTTTGGAAAACTGCGGCAAAAACTTTGAATTCCCGGTATCTTGGGGCATAGATTTGTCATCAGAGCACGAGCGTTACTTAGCCGAAGAACACGTCGGGGCACCGATTATCATGCAAAACTATCCCAAAGACATCAAAGCGTTTTATATGCGCCTTAACGATGACGGCAAAACCGTTGCTGCGATGGATGTTTTAGCGCCAGGCATCGGTGAAATCATCGGTGGTTCACAGCGTGAAGAGCGTTTGGATGTCTTTGATGCGCGTTTAGAAGAAATGGGACTGAGCAAAGAAGACTACAGCTGGTATCGCGATTTACGTCGTTACGGCACCGTACCACATGCAGGTTTCGGTTTGGGCTTCGAACGTCTAGTGGCGTATGTGACGGGCATGCAAAACGTGCGCGACGTGATCCCATTCCCGCGTACACCGGGTAATGCGAACTACTAAATAGTCGTTAAAAAACCATTCTTTAAGGCAGCTTCGAGCTGCCTTTTTTATCTCACAACTTGTTACATTTGCTGACACAAACTGACATTTAGTTCAGTTATGCTTACTAAGTCACAATTTTAAGGTAAACACATGTCCATCTCGAATACATCTTCACAGACATCTGCAAACGGCACTCGCAAGAGTTTACTTATCAAAATCGGCATGCCCATTGCGATTCTCGTGGTTGGCATTGCGGGTATGCTAGGGATCAAAGCGACCGCACAAGACAGCGAAGAAAAAAAGCCCGTCGATACCCGTCCCAATATCAGTTACCAAGCGATCCAGCCGACCGACCACACGGTTATTATCAGTGGCAACGGCGAAATCAAACCAAAAGAATCCACCGCTCTCTCGGCGCAAGTCTCTGGGGAAGTGGATAGCTTGCATCCTAATTTTGTTGCAGGCGGATTGGTTAAGCGCGGCGATGTGTTGTTTACCATCGAAAAAGACGCGTATGAAGCCGCTGTATGGCAAGCAGAGTCCGAACTATCTCGAGCACAAGCGGCGTTGATTGAAGAACAGGCCCGCGCCGATGTGGCCCAACGTGAAGCCAAAAATTTACCCAAAACCAAAGTCACTGACCTATATTTGCGCAAGCCTCAGCTGTTAAGTGCCCAAGCCGCGGTTAAATCCGCGCAAGCGCGCCTCAAGTTAGCGCAACGCGATCTCAATGACACCACGGTGAGAGCCCCTTATGATGCCCTGATCATCATGCGCAATATTGGCGTCGGTCAGTTTGTGAATCGCGGCATTGAAGTCGCGCGCTTAAACAGCATTGAAACCGCTGAATTGGTGTTTCCAGTAGCGGGATTTGATGCGGTATTTTTACCAGACAATATCGTCGGTGCGAATGCCACTATGCATGCGAGAAACATTGATAAAACCACTCGCAAAGGCAGTATAACCCGAGATTTGGGGATCGTTGATAGCGCCACACGGATGAGTCAGTTAGTGGTCGAAATCAACGATCCATACGGGCTAATAAGCGATGCAGAGCCACTTAAATTCGGTACTTTCGTCGATGTGCAATTTAAAGGTATTACCATAGAAGATGTTTATAAGTTGCCACAAACGCTTGTCAACAATCGCCGTGTTTGGGTGGTGGATAACGAGAACAAATTACGCATCAAAAACGTCACCGTGTTGCGTGAAGAAGGTAAGTATTTTTACATCGATTCTGGGCTAGAGCCTAATGATAAAGTCGTCATGACCTTGCCTGAGTACCCACTCGATGGTATGGAAGTCAGGATCACTAACGACAAAAATCAAGTTGTGGCCACCCCAACCACTGCTGATAGTCAAAGTGAATAAGGAAAACCGATGAGCGATTTACCTAATTCACCCACCCAAGCCTCTGAGCCGGTATCCCAAAAAGAAACCGGTTTAATAGCTTTTTTTGCCAATAATCCAGTAGCTGCCAATTTGATGATGGTGTTTATCATCGTCATGGGTTTAGTCAGCTACAATACCATTCAGCGCCAGATGTTCCCGAACATCGAGATCAACTGGATCAATATTCAAGCCACCTATCCAGGCGCGGCACCGCGTGAAATTGAAGAAAGCATTTTAATCAAAATCGAAGAAGCGATTAAAGACATCACTGAAGTCAAACAAAGTATTTCACGCTCGTTTCGCAACGGTGGTCGCATCAGTTTGCGCATTCGCGAGGGTGAAGACATCAATGTGGTGTTAGACAAAATCCGCACTCGGGTTGACAGCATCGGTACCTTCCCTGCAGACATGGAGCCGATTCAGGTCACGCAAGCCGAGTTCCAGCAAGACGTGATTGAGATGTCTTTAGTGGGTGATTATCCACTTGAAAAGCTCAAGCCAGTGGCCTTGCAAATCGAAAACGAACTTCTGCAACTCCAAAACGTCTCTCTTGCCAGTGTCAGTGCACCGCAAGATGAAATTGCGATTGAGGTGTTGCCCGATACTTTGCGTCAGTACAACCTGACCATCAATGACGTGCTCAATGCGGTACGACGCTATTCTGCGAACTTCTCAGCCGGTCAAGTTCGCACCGACGGCGGCACCATCGCCGTTCGAGTTGAAGAACAAATGTACAATGGCGAAGAGTTCCGCGAGATTCCAGTGGTGATTGGCAGTAACGGGGGTCGAGTGCTACTTAAAGAAGTCGCCACCATCAAAGATGGCTTCACCGAAGGCGAGCGCTATTTTAGCTACTCGGGTGAAAATGCGATTTTTATGTCGGTCAAAGCCACCAAAACCCAAGATACGATCCCGGTCGCAGAAAGCGTCAAAGCGTATATCGAAAAGAAAAACTCAGAACTTCCCTCAGGCATGCAAATCAAGATCCTTGTGGACATGACCTATTATCTCAATGCTCGTCTGGACATGATGTTAGGAAACTTGGTGCAGGGGGCAATTCTGGTTGCTTTAATGCTCACCTTGTTCTTGCGCTTTAAACTCGCCTTTTGGGTCATGGTTGGCTTACCAGTCTGTTTCTTAGGCGCAGCCATGATGATGCCGGTGTTTGGTGTCACCATTAATATTTTGTCGTTATTTGCGTTCATCATGGTGCTGGGAATTGTGGTCGATGATGCCATCGTCATAGGAGAATCCGCCTACACTGAAATTGAACAAGACGGAGGCGGTGGGAATACGGTTGTGCGTGGTGCGAAACGCGTAGCGACCCCGGCCACATTTGGGGTGTTAACGACGATGGCGGTGTTTGCGCCGTTTGTCATGTCATCCGGGCCTGAAGGCGCGTTCTTCTTTAATATTGCTGTCGTAGTGATCTTATGTCTCGCTTTTAGTTTGATTGAGTCGAAATTGATTTTGCCTTCGCATATTGCACACACCAACTTTAAACCACTTAAAGAGAACAGCTGGCGCCACAAATTTAATGGTGTGTACTTTGGTTTCATTAATGGCAAATATAAGCGCTTTATTAAGCGTTGTACGCATTGGCGCTGGTCGGTGTTTGCCGCGTTTACCGCGATTTTGCTGATCAGCTTTGGTCTGGTTCAAGCTAACTATGTGCGTATGGTACCGAACCCCAAGGTGCCACATGATTTTCCCTCGATCCGAATTGAGATGAGTGAGACCGTTTCAGATGCCACGACAGTGAATGCCATCAAAACTATTGAGAAAGTCGTGTTAGACGTCGATACTCAAATCGAAAAAGAGTACGGACAAAAGATGATCCGTGATTTACTCGCGTTTAATCAAGGACGTACCGATGGTCGTTTAGTGATCCCACTGGTCGATGAAGAACTGCGTCCTATCGATACTTTTGAACTGGCGCGTCGCTGGCGAGAAGCCATGCCCGAGATTGCGGGCATGAAATCATTGAGTATTCAAGATGACGTCAATGGCGGCGGTCAGGATGGTGAATTTGGATACGCTATATATGGTGCAGATATCCCTACTCTCAATGCCGCAGGTCGTTACTTTATCGAGCTATTACAACAGCAAAAAGGCTTGTTCGATATCAGCTCGACCATCGATCCTGCCAACAAAGAAATCCAAATGCGGTTGTTGCCGGTGGCTGAGCAACTGGGTTTAGATCTGTCGAGCATTGCTCGCCAAGTGGGCTTAAGCTTCTATGGCGGAGAAGCGCAACGGATCATTCGCAACGGCGAAGAAGTCAAAGTCATGGTACGCTACCCACAACTCACACGTGAACGCTTCTCCGATCTGAAATACACTTTGATCACAACCCCGCGTGGCGGCGAAGTGATGCTCGGTGATGTGGTGGAACTGATTGAAACCGAAGGCGTATCGTATATTCGTCGTGAATCAGGCTACCGTTCTGTGTATGTTTGGGGCGCGATTGATGAGGAACAAGTCGAACCCAATGAAGTGGTGAAACAAATCAAAGATGAGTTATTGCCTCAGCTTTTTGAGCGATTCCCTAACGTCCGTACCGAACTGGGTGGCAGCATCGAAGAGCAACAAGCGCAACAAAACGAACAGATCATGTTTTTTGTAGCCGGGATGATATTGGTCTATATCTTACTCGCCGTACCGCTCAAAAGTTATGGGCAACCTCTGATTATTATGTCGGTGATCCCGTTTTCGATGACTGGGGCGATCTGGGGCCATTTCTTATTAGGATTGGACTTGTCCATGATGTCGACGTTTGGTCTGATCGCCGCTGCAGGGGTTGTGATCAATGACTCCTTGGTCATGACGGATTTCATTAATCAACGTCGCAGACAAGGCATGGCCATCAAAGAAGCCGTCGTAGAGGCAGGCTGTGCGCGCTTCCGCGCCATCACGCTCACCTCAATTACCACCTTCTGCGGGGTATTACCCATTATGTTTGAAACCAGCTTACAGGCCACATTTGTCATCCCTATGGCAGTCGGACTAGGCTTTGCTGTTATGTATGCCACCCTAGTGACCTTGGTGCTCGTACCGTGTTTGTATTTGATTTTGCAAGATTTGAACAAACCGTTTAAGTGGATACACCGAATAGTCACTAGACCTTCTGGATTCGGTAAAAAAACACCAAGCCTAAGATGATTTTAAAGGATGAAATGAACGGATAAAGCTCTGCATTGCAGAGCTTTTGTCCATTATCCTATTTACATCTCAGCATAGATAAAATACATTGCTCTCATCACAAGTTAATAACGTCTTTTATCATGCAACTTACTCCCCCTTATGCAGTTTACCTTGGCAACGCAACCGATATCCTTGGCCTCAAAATGGCCGCCAGTATTGCTTATTGGCGCCCCGAACTCTGCGTGGGTGAAATCAAAGGCCCAGGCTGTACCGTTTCGACAGGATTGCAGTCACTCTCGCTTGAAGAAGCCGCGAAGGCCGGTGCAAAAACGTTTGTATTGGGGTTTAACAATGCCGGCGGGCATATAGACCCTGAGCATTTTGCGATCATTCAGGAGGCCATGGCGCTGGGCATGAATATTGTCAATGGTTTGCATGATAAACTCAGCGATCAAGCCGAGCTCTCTCATGCCGCGGCTCAATATCACGTTGCGCTTCAAGATATACGCCATCCTACTACTCGCTATCGCACAGGAAATGGCGCAAAACGCACCGGTAAGCGTTTGTTAACGGTGGGCACAGATTGCTCTGTTGGCAAGATGTATTCTACCCTCGCCTTACACAAAGAGCTCGAAGCCCGAGGCAAGCCAGCCACGTTTCGTGCGACCGGTCAATGCGGGATATTGATTGCTGGAGAAGGCGTTGCCGTAGACTGTGTCGTGGCGGATTTTATCTCAGGTGCCATTGAAGCGCTGACTCCGGATAATGATCCAGCACATTGGGATGTCATTGAAGGACAAGGGTCGTTATTTCAACCGGCTTTTGCTGGGGTTACTATTGGTTTGATACACGGTGCGCAGCCCGATGCCATCGTGGTATGCCATGCATTAGGTCGCACTCACGTTCGCGGGTTGTCTGATTATGCACTACCGAGTATCACTGAGACCATCGACGTTAATTTATTACACGCCAGACGTACCAATCCCAATTGTCGTGTCGCGGGTATTTGTTTAAATACTTCTGCGGTAGATGAACAGACTGCTATAGAAGCCTGCCAAGCCTATTCGGATGAAACAGGATTACCATGTGTTGATCCGGTTCGACATGGCGTGGCGCCAATCATTGATCAATTATGATCGCAATCAGCACCCATCCTCGACAATATCCCTTAAAGCGCGCCTTTAAAATTTCACGCGCAACGAAACATTATGCCGATGTTGTGGAAGTGGAATTGAGAATGGGTAAGGCAAGCGGTCGCGGGGAATGCGTCCCCTATTCGCGCTACAACGAAACCCAGTCATCGGTCATTGAGCAAATCCAATCTCTGCAATTACCGGCCAGCATCACAGATGCGTTTGTGGTATTAGATAAAATGCTCCCACCTGGCGCGGCTAAAAACGCAGTCAATTGTGCTTTGTGGGCATTGTGGGCCGAAACAGAACAATGTCCTTTGACCAAACTTCCCCCACTGGTCGAGCGCCTTCCTAAGCCCTTTGTTTATCCAGATTGCATTCAAACCTGCCGTACGATCAGCGTCGATAGCATTGACGCGATGACGCAGGAAACTCACGCGTTAGGCCAGCCCAAATGGCTCAAAGTCAAACTCGATGCACATGACATCACTGCAAAAATCAAACAAATTCACCAGATATCGCCCAACTCCATACTCGTCATTGATGCCAACGAAGCCTGGTCTATTGAGTTACTCAATGAAGTGATCCCGGAACTTGAGTCATTGCCCATCGTGTTAATTGAACAACCCATCCCCGCAGGAATGGATGAGCAACTGGTGCATTACGCTGGCTCAATTCCCATTTGCGCAGATGAGTCGTGTCATACCCATGAAGATATCAAGCGTTTAGCCCATTTGTATCAAGCGTTTAATATCAAATTAGACAAATCAGGTGGATTAAGTGAAGCAATAAAGATGGTACACACCTGCCGAACACTTGAAAAAGACATCATGCTGGGCTGTATGGTTGGCACCTCTTTGGCGATGGCGCCAAGTGTGTTGCTCAGTACTTATGCATCGGTTATCGATTTAGACGGCCCCGCTTTATTGGCCGAAGATAGCGCGCCATATTTTCAAATCAACGGCAGTGATTTTTATACATAGCGCTTTTACTAAAATTAACTATAGTAACAAAGATACGCCGTTGGCTCTGCGACCTTCACATCAAACGTCACATTGGCATCTACATTAAACTCTGTTCCCGCGGCAAACACTTGCCATTCAGTTGCATTTGGAAGACGTACCTCTAATGCACCGTGTACGACCACCATACGTTCTTTTTGGCTGGTGCCAAATGCATACTCACCAGGACTCATCACGCCAGAGCTGACATGTCCTTGTGGTGAATCAAAACCAATCGAAACAACGTTGTCTTCAAAATATTTATTAATGTTCATGGATGATTATTCAACTGTAATGAATGAGGGGGGCGGAGAATAACGAACCGCTACAAGGATTGCAATGGAATTCTATCTATCGCCAACCAAATGGTCAGTTCGTCACAGAACCAAATTGCTAATATGACTATGCGCAGAAGGGTGAATGTAGACTCAATTATGCCTCATAAAGCATCATCGAGACGGGTCAATTTGATTATTAATGGGAGTATTCAAGCGGTACCAGCCGGCGATAGAATAGCGGTCTTGAGTGGCCGGTAAGACCTCATGGAGAAACGCTTCACTTAAAAACGTGACAATCGTACCATTATCACTGGGCAAATGCTGAGCTAGGTTGGTATTCGCTTATCTAAATTCCTTTGGGAATTAGTATGGAAAGGCGAAAAGTAACAGATTGGGTTGATACGACCAGTCTCTGATTGTCACCTATGCCCAAAAAACGTATCATACGTGTCAAAAGTTAACGCGTTTCCAAAACTGAGATTGTCATGCTAGCAAGACGCATCATTCCCTGCCTTGATGTCCGCGACGGTAAAGTCGTCAAAGGCGTCAAATTTCGCAATCACGAAATCATCGGCGACATCGTGCCACTCGCTGAAGGCTATGCCAAAGCCGGTGCTGATGAGTTGGTGTTTTACGATATTACTGCATCCAGTGATGCACGTGTGGTAGACAAAAGCTGGGTAGCGCGAATTGCTGAGGCCATTGACATTCCATTTTGCGTGGCCGGTGGCATTAAATCGGTTGAAGATGCGGCGGCCATTTTGTCGATGGGTGCCGATAAAATATCCATCAATTCCCCCGCGTTGGGCAATCCAGATTTGATCACACAAATGCATGATGCGTTTGGACAACAGTGCATTGTAATTGGCATTGATAGCCATTTTAACGATGCAACGGGCAAATACGAAGTGTATCAATTCACTGGCGATGAAACCCGTACTCAGCAAACCCAGTGGGAGACCGCAGATTGGGTGCGTGAAGTACAACAGCGTGGTGCAGGTGAAATCGTATTGAACTGCATGAACCAAGACGGGGTGCGTCAAGGCTACGACATCACTCAATTACGTGCGATCCGAGATATTTGTAGCGTACCACTCATTGCCTCAGGTGGCGCAGGTGCGGTGCATCATTTTGCAGATGTATTCAAATCCGCTGATGTCGATGGTGCTTTGGCTGCATCGGTATTTCACAAAGGAGTCATCGAGATTGCCGCGCTCAAAACGTATTTACTCAACGAAGACATTATCATGAGGCCGCAAAGGTAAAGAACCCACTATGAAAATAGACAGCTGTAACACCGACGCCTTAGCATGGGCCAAAATGGACAACCTGATTCCTGCGATTGTACAAAATGCCGTGACCGGCAAAGTGCTGATGCAAGGTTACATGAACCAAGATGCCTTACATAAAACGCTTGAAACCGGACATGTGACGTTTTTTAGTCGCTCCAAACAGCGCCTTTGGACGAAGGGAGAAGAGTCAGGCAACACCTTGAACTTACACTCTATAACCGCAGATTGTGACCAAGACAGTTTATTGGTTCTCGCACACCCTGTCGGTCCTACTTGCCATACCGGTACCGAATCATGCTGGTTTGATGCGCAAGCTTCCGACTATACCTTTATTGCGGATTTAGAACAGTTGATTGCCTCGCGCAAAGGCGCCGACCCTTCTAGCTCGTACACCGCAAGCCTTTATAACAAGGGCATCAAACGCATCGCCCAAAAAGTCGGTGAAGAAGGGGTTGAAACCGCATTGGCTGCCACAGTGGCCGATTTGGAAGAACTCAAAAACGAATCTGCGGATTTGATGTATCACTTGCTCGTATTGTTGCAAGCATCAGGTTTATCGATTCAAGATGTGGTCGGTATCTTGCGCGAGCGCCACAAATAAGCCGAATGTAATGACCCCCAAACAGATTGGTCAAGCATACGATAAGATCACCCACTTATGGGAATCTGACGAGTTTGACCTGTCTAACGGGATAGCCCAACACCAACACGCACTGAGTTTTGCTGCCAATTATCATCGTGCGCTGGATGCTGGCTGTGGTTGCACAAACCGCATTATCAATCTTCTCAGCGCTCATTTCGAATTTGTCGAAGGACTAGATATCTCTGCTAAAATGCTCGATATCGCGCGTGCCAAACGTCCAGACATCACCTTTCATCATGTTGATTTTTTGCAATGGCGCACCGCATACCAATATGATTTTATCTCCTGCTGGGATGCTTTCTGGCATATTCCACTGGCAGACCAAACCGAGGCATTAACTAAAATACTCGACTTATTAGCGCCCGGCGGTGTGTGTATATTCTCTTTTGGTGGGCTTGAAGAGCCTGATAGTCATAACAATGATTATATGGGCGTTGAGATGGCGTATGCGACACTTGGCATAAAAGGTTACCGTCGAATCATATCTGAGTGTCGTTGTATTGAACAAACATTAGAATTTGACCAAAATGGCGAAAAATACTGTTATATGATTATTCAAAAGCCGAGGTAAACCTTCCCCTCTTCTCGCTCGTAGAAATTTAAAAAATTTCACATGAGTTATGCCAAAACGCACTTCCATTAAAGACGCCTCACGCATTGAACGCGCCGACGACCTCGATGACATTGTCCAAGACAAACGCCAAGGGTGGCGGGCTAACAACGCTAAGGCGCGACGCCGTCAACGTCGCTACAAACGACTATTAACCGATGCTTTGAAACACCAAACCTTTGATGAAGAAGAATAAGCGAGTGCTCAATTTTCATTTGCAAAATGAGGTCTGACCACTTAATCTATAACGAGTTTTTACATATAAAATAATAAAGGCACCGACATGACGACAGCCATCGCCTACCCTCACCTCTTTGAACCACTCGATCTTGGCTTTACCACATTAAAAAACCGCTGCCTAATGGGCTCTATGCATATTGGGCTAGAAGAACAAAAAGGTGGCTTTAATAAGCTTGCAGCGTTTTACGCAGAACGTGCTGCAGCGGAAGTGGGCCTCATTGTCACCGGTGGCATTAGCCCCAATATTGAAGGCTGGCTAGGGCCTTTTGCTGCGCGTATGGGCTCAATGCGCCATGCCAAAAAACACCGTGTCGTCACCGATGCCGTGCACCAAGCCGGTGGCAAGATCTGCATGCAAATCTTACATGCGGGTCGCTACGGCTATCATCCGCTAAATGTATCAGCTTCAGCAGTCAAATCTCCGATTACGCCTTTTAAACCTAGAGCTTTATCTGAGCGCGGGATTAAACGCACCATTAAGGATTATGCAAATTGTGCTTATTATGCCCAGCAAGCTGGTTATGACGGTGTTGAAATCATGGGCTCGGAAGGCTACTTAATTAATCAGTTTTTCTGTGAGCGCACCAACAAGCGCACTGATAATTGGGGTGGCTCATTAGAAAATCGCGCGCGTTTTGCCTTAGAAATTGTGCGTCAGGTACGCGAAAAAGTCGGTAGCAACTTTATTATTATTTATCGTTTGTCTATGCTGGATTTGGTCGAAGGTGGTGCGACGTATGATGAGGTCGTGTATCTGGCGAAAGCCATCGAGCAAGCTGGCGCAACGCTTATCAACACCGGCATTGGCTGGCATGAAGCGCGTATTCCAACGATTCAAACATCCGTTCCGCGCGCCGCATTTACGTGGATCACAGAACGCGTCAAACAAGCGGTATCCATTCCGTTGATCACCACAAACCGCATCAACACCCCAGAAATTGCCGAGTCGATTTTGACAAAAGGCGAAGCGGATATGGTATCAATGGCAAGACCCCTATTAGCAGATGGCGAGTTCATGGCCAAAGCGAAGCGCAATGAAGCTGAGCTCATCAATACCTGTATCGCCTGTAACCAAGCCTGCCTTGACCATGCGTTTGACCGGAAACGCGTCTCGTGTTTGGTTAACCCACGTGCCTGTTATGAATCCGAGCTATTATTTAAACAAGTTGTGACGCCTAAAAAGCTTGCAGTAGTTGGCGCAGGCCCCGCTGGCTTATCCTTTGCAAGCTATGCTGCTGAGCGCGGCCATGAAGTACATCTATATGATAGTGCGAGTGAAATCGGCGGTCAGTTTAATTACGCCAAACAAATACCAGGAAAAGAAGAGTTTTATGAAACATTGCGCTATTTCGATAAGCGCATGGCAAAAGCAGGTGTTAATGTGCACCTCAATACACGTGTTTCTCGTGAGACGCTAGCAGATAGCGATTTTGACGAAATTATCCTTGCAACAGGCATAAGCCCACGCAAAGTCGCCATCGAAGGTATCGATCATCCCAAAGTGCTGAGTTATCTGGACGTCCTGCGCGACAAAGTCGAGGTAGGACAAAAAGTCGCCGTCATTGGCGCGGGTGGCATCGGCTTTGATGTCAGTGAATATTTGTTAAATAAGCGCAGTCTGACCGTGGATTTGGACGCATGGCTGGCGCATTGGGGCATTGATAAACAATATCAAACCGCCGGTGCATTAGCTGTCGCTGCACATGAGCCGCCTATACGTGATATTTATTTGTTACAACGCAAAACCAGCAAAGTCGGTGCAGGGCTTGGCAAAACCAGTGGCTGGATCCACCGCACCTCGCTCAAAAATCACGGTGTTAAAATGCTCAACGGCGTTTCTTATGATCGCATTGATGATGACGGATTACACATTACGATCAATGAAAAACAGCAAGTCCTCGATGTCGATCACGTGGTGATTTGTGCGGGCCAAGAGCCGCTGCGTGAACTCGAAAGCGAGATGCTGGCGCTCAATATTCCATTGCATGTCATTGGTGGAGCTTATGTCGCCGCTGAACTGGATGCTAAAGCGGCGATTCGACAAGGGGCGGAATTAGCCAACGCGATCTAAATAGCGGATATAGTCGTTTAAACAGCAGCATGTTTATTTTATTGGAATTGTGATGTTTGAGGCAATTGAAGCTGTTTTGCTTGCTGTTTTATTCGGCGGCATGGTGACTTTTCAGTTACTGTTTGCGCCACTGGTATTTATCAAAATCGACATTGGTATTGCCCGTCCGTTTATTCGGGCATTCTTTCCTTGGTATTACCTGTATTTTGGTCTACTTGCTCTACTATTAACGGGCATCAGCTATTTCACAGAGAACGGCTTGCTGCACATCGTGTCTGCGGCGTCTTTAGTAGGGTTTATTATATCCAGACAGGTACTAATGCCTCTTGCCAACCGCGCCACCGATAACGGGGATACAAAAGGCTTTAAGATATATCACATGACCACGGTCGCGATTAATACGTTACAGTTGTTAGGGTTTGTAGTAGTTTATTTTTCTAATCTTATTTTGGTAAATTAAACCTAGCGCTGACATTCGCCTGAAATAGAGTCCAATGAGGACATATAGACTTTAGTTTGCGATTGCTCATTTTCGGACATTCTTACGTATATAAATTAATTCAAATTGAAACTAAGCCAGTATGAAGCAACTACTCAGCAAGTTATTCCCCCCTGCCACAAGAACCCAAGATACGTCGGATATACTCGCCAAAGCCTACGAGGAAAGTCACTACAAGTCTTTATGGCAAGACACCGGCGAAGTAATGTATTTGTTCGATACGATTAAATTAAGCTTTGAAAGTCAGCGTGGTCCCGTAACCTATGAAAAGCTCTCCATCGAGGATGTGCATGATATTTTGCAAGACATTGCCAGCAGCAACTCACCCTCTATGACACTCAAAAAGACTGCTGAGCAAACTGCAGAAATTCGCATTACCTTGTGTGGCATTACCTGGCAAACCTTTAACGGCAAACTGCGCGCGATGGCGATCCCGAATGCCGCCGTATTGCGCAGTACTTCCCCCTGTTTCAGCAAATCTCAAGCGGTCTTTAAACACGCCGACCTAATGGCAAACCTTGATAGTGACTTGTTGTTTTTACCCAATCAAACCAATGTGTTTAACTATTTTGACGTATCAGTCTCGGATTATTTTGCACAGCTAAAAGCCATTAACAAACGCTTTAGCCAAAACAAAGACCACTTAATTTGTCTGAACAAAGAAAATTACGACGCGCCGTTTACCGAACATGAGACTGAACGCTTGGCTCTGTTGAATATTAGTAATGAGTTGCCTGATCGAAGCTGAATACCATAAAGACCATTCATGCGCAGTGGCAAGCGTTGGATGAAGTCTCGACCTTACCGGACAGCTATCCCTACTCCATGATCCGCGCCTACGGCATGGAGTAATGAACTAATACATCCAGTCCCTGTTGTGTTTGCCTAGCGCTGTAACCATGCAACTTAGGGTGGCTAGGCGACCACCCTTCTAAAAAGCGCGAAAAATCCGCCCAAGCGATGGGGATTAAAGTGCGCCATTCACTTTCCAGCGTGTTCCAGTGGTTGACGATGTATTGTTCAGGCAAGGCATTTTTTAATGCCGCGAAATACGTATCAAACGCAGCGTCAGCTGTCACCTCAAGCTCGCTTTCCGTCAAGCAACTTCCAAGAAAATACATGACATCCACCACGCCAACGCCCGCGCCCACATATTGAAAATCAAGCGCTAAACAATCTTCATCACTAAAACAGAAATTCGCGACTTTGGCATCACCGTGTAAAAGCGTTTGGTATCGTGCATTCATAAGAACATTATCTAACGCCTGTGCTTTTTGTTTTAATTCACCTTTAACCATAGTGGCATACTCATCTTGACGCGTAGCGAGGTGCCAATAATTGCCGCGCGACCACAATGTTTGCTCCCACGGATGCAGCAAAAAATACGCGTGAAAACTGGCTAGCCAATCTAGGCATTGTGTAAACCGCGTATCATTCAGTTGATGATAGCGCTGGTCATATCCAGCAGCATCGACATCTTGCAACAGCATTACCATCGCCTCAGCACTATTCATGGTATCCAACCACTGTGGCACAGCAGCAACGTCTTGCAAGTCAGACGCGTGGCTTTGATAAAAGGTCTGCTCGTTGATAAACGATGAAAGCTTACGCTCATGCGAGGTTTGCCCTGCCCATCCGCGGGGGTGGTGCGGCATAGCTTGGGTATTGACGAGCTTGGCTATGATAGGTGTATCATTTTGCACAAAACGCACAATCGCCCCGTAGCCACTCCACAGGCTTTGTACGATGTTTATGTCTCGAATCTGCGACTTGTTAAGACCTAAACGACGTGACAATAATGATGATATGTCTTCAATTTTCATACTGGAATTGTATCTGAATACCTATTCATTCACAGCATTTAATGACGACTTATAGAAAATGCGCTATGATGAATAGCGTTTAACTTAATCGTTTAAGCGATTTATATTTGAGGACACTTTATGTCAGAATACGTCTTTTACATCGGCTATGTTGCCGCAGCCTGTACCTCCATGTCTTTCTTGCCACAGGCAATCAAAGTCATCAAAACCAACGACACTGAAAGTTTGTCGATCGGCATGTATTCGGTCTTTACCTTTGGCGTGTTGTGCTGGTTACTCTACGGCGTGGTATTAATGGATTGGCCGATGATTATCGCAAACGTGATCACCTTTACTTTAGCCGGTATTATTCTGGCTCTAAAAGTGAAACACACATTTTTTGCAAAAAAAATCACAGAAACCCCTTGAAGAATTTTTCATAGTCCCTAAATAGTAATTGTCGGTGCTCAACAGAGGCCGACTTACCAACATGGTAACAAACGCCGCCGAGTTAGCGCACATAGGTCTTAAAAGAGACGTGGTTAACACACCGGGGCACACAATTTAACACTTTACATATTGCTTAATAGGAAGGATATGACTATGAGAACCATCGATTTATCTCCACTTTACCGTTCATTTATCGGTTCTGACCACTTAGCCGCATTAGTAGATGCTGCAACTCGCAACGAAAAACAAGCCAGCTATCCCCCGTACAACATTGAATTGTTGGGTGATGATAAATATCGCATCACGATGGCCGTTGCTGGATTTAGTCAAGACAACATTGAGATTACTGTACAAGAAAATACACTCATCGTCTCTGGCAAAAACGACGCGCCAAAAGACGAAGCCGAACGTAAATTCTTGCACAAAGGCATTTCAGAGCGCAGTTTTGAGCGCAAGTTCCAACTTGGCGACAACGTCAAAGTCTTAGCTGCGGATATGGAACATGGCCTATTACACATTGACTTAGAGCGCATTATTCCTGAGGCTGAAAAGCCACGCAAAATCGAGATTGGTTCGCGCTTAATCGAGAACTAAACACTCTTCACATTCATGTATGTTTCCCCCAAATCAATGCCCGCTTCATGCGGGCATTTTTTTATCCATCCCAACCTATGTTATGATGGATAAAAATAAAAGCTTGAACAAAATCATGTTGCCACAACCGTCATCTCCTACTCCATCTTTTCAATGGCTGAGCCGCTTACAGGAGCGATTGACTGACCTTGTAACGCACATCAAGCTGTTTATCGCCGACTTGTCGTTTGTGCGCTGGGCAAAACAATATACGCCGTCTCAACTATTGTATTTTTCAGCCATGATATGCCTAGTGCTGTCTATCTTTGATGATGGCAATAGCACTCTCATCGCAACCATGTTATTTGCGTTTACTGGATTGATTCGAGAGCTTCTCAACCTATTTCAAAAAGTTTGGGCGACGACCATTGGTAAAAGCCTTATTTTGATTTTATACGCCAGTACCGCAAATCTCGCTCTGGCTTTCGCCGCACTCAAAATCAATCAAATCACAGGCGTCGAACCTACCCCGTTTGTCTTTACATTGGGTTTTACCACTTTGGTATTGATGCCATTTTGGATCGCAGTGAGTCAAATTTTGATATTTTTAGTGGGTCTGATACTCGCCAATTTATGGCTCTTTTTGAGTTTGCCTCTCAAACTGTTTGGCATTCAGTTAAAAGTCCATTGGGAAGACACCCAAAATGCGGTGATCACCATGCTGTTTCGCATTATTTTGATTCCGATTGTTTTATCCGGACTGATAACCATCATCACCCCATACCTCGCAAGTTCCCTAGATACCAATGGAATACAATTCGAGATTGGCACTGAGCAAGAGCAACCAGTTGAGCTCTCTCTGGCCAATATAGAACAAGATGAGGTCGGATTAGAGCAACTTGAGGACATTCAAGCCAAAGCTCAATTCATTGATCAAGCGATCGCTACGTTTATCTATCATCTCGAGGCATATCCTAATAGTATGTGTCAAAAAGCAGATAATGAACGAACGGTTATCCTCGATGATTTTTCGATTTTACTTATTGCACAAAGCGAAGAGTCACCATTAGGCTACTCCTATCGCGTAGCAAAATGTCGCTACACCTATGAGTGATCAATATAATATAACTATGTTACCTATAGCCAATATCACAATGCAGGTAAAGGTCGCTAGCATACCCCACACACGTTGCCATGATGGCCCTGGGTGATGACGCAAACCATAAGCGTGTGCTAAGCGTCCAAATACGAGTAACATGGCGCAGCCGTGCAAAACATAATCATTGATTGCATTGAGTTCGGCAATTGCCAGCAATAACACAGCCATCGGAACATATTCGGTAAAATTACCGAAGGCTCTGGAGGTGCGTTGTAAATAAGGTAGTTCTTCCACATTGCCATCGCCAAGGCTGACACGGCCAGAGCGTCGTTCGCGAATCACGAGGATGGATAAATAGACGAGGACGATACCTAAGATACTAGTGTAAAAGCCGGTTATGGGAAGTGACATAGATTTTCCTTCAATTGCGATCTTATTATTTTGTTGAACTGTAATGAAATAAAAGACCATTTACAACTGTCTTTACTATTAAACCTAGTAGAGGAATTTTGATATGCAGAAGATTTTATTCATTCTATTCATCGCAGTGGCTGCTGTGTTTGTCTTATGGTTAAGCATACCAGCGGCACAAAGCACGTCTTCTGTTGCTATGAACGCACAAAGCCACGACGCTTCAAAAATAAAGCAAATCACCATAGACACTGATTTGCCTATGAGTATCGACTCCGACACCTTAGTACTGGGACTCGGCTGTTTTTGGGGGGCGGAGAAGCGCTTTGAGGCTATGCCAGGCGTGATTAATGTCGTCTCTGGTTATGCAGATGGTCGCGGCTTTGCTCCGACCTATCGCAACATCACACAAGCAAAACATCGATTTAATGAAGACAATTACGCGGAAGTCATTCAAATCGAATACAACCCCTCGCAAATCAGCGCGGAAACCTTGCTCAAAGCCTTTTATGAAATGCACGATCCGACTCAGACAAATCGCCAAGGTAATGACATAGGTACCCAATATCGCTCGACCATTTTATATGCCAATGAGGCGCAAAAAGCTATCGCCTCTGAGGTCACTCAAGCGTTTCAACCTTTGCTCACTGCTGCGGGTTATGGGGCAATTCAAACGCAAATCAAAGCACTGGATGCGTTTCACCCTGCTGAAGAATACCACCAAGACTACATTGCCAAAAACCCAAATGGCTATTGCCCAGATCACTCCACCGGCGTGCGCTTTGACGGTACCGCCGTGCACGTTGCCAAAATAGATAACCAAGCCTTATTACTAGGACAACACATTGTTGTCATTGATTCTCCCGACTGTCCGTATTGTGATAAGTTTAAAGCGGATGTCGCAGATGCGTATCAGGGCTCTATACCGATGCATTTCCGTCGCGCTGAACAACTCGAAGGCTTAACCGTTAAAAGCCCAACCTGGGCGACACCGACCTTGCTATTTATGCAAGATGGTAAGGAAGTCCACGGCGTTCAAGGCTATGTCGCGCCGGATAAATTTTATCAATTACTCGGAGCCTTTAAGCTAGGCGATAGTGAGGCGTTTGATGTGGCATTTAACAAAGGTACAGATGCGCGTTTTTGCCGACAATATGAAGAGTTTAAAAATGTCGGTGAAGGCGTATTCATCGATACCTTATCCGGAGCGCCTCTGTTTGATACCGATTATCAATTTAACTCGGGGTCTGGCTGGTTGTCTTTTACTGAAGCAGTGAAGGATAGCGTCACCTATCATCAAGATTTGTCCTACGGCATGGTCCGTAATGAAATTAAAGCGGCTAAATCAGGGATTCATCTAGGTCATGTGTTCGATGATGGCCCTGATGGCAAACCGCGCTACTGCATTAATGCGACGGTTTTGGAGTTTCGTCCGAGAGCCAGTTAACTTGAAAAACGGTTTTGCCTATCATTCACCCACAAAAAAAGAGCCATCTGTAGTAGACGGCTCTTTTTTTTGACTTATGATTAATTAAATAATTAACCCAGTAATTCTGCTAACTGTTGGCTGACTGCATCCACAGGTTGCGTACCGTCAAGCTTGAAGTATTTACAGTTACCTGCGTCCGCTTCAGCTGTGTAATACTCTACAAGCGGCTTAGTGGTAGTGTGATAAATACCAAGACGTTCACGCACAGTCGCTTCTTTATCATCATCACGGATCATCAAATCCTCACCGGTTTCATCGTCTTTACCTTCCACTTTAGGTGGATTGTACACGACATGATAAACGCGACCAGAAGCTGCGTGAACACGACGACCACCCATGCGCTCAACAATCACATCGTCCGGTACATCAAACTCAAGACAAAAATCAACCGCTACGCCTGCGTCTTTCATCGCATCTGCTTGAGGAATAGTGCGAGGGAAGCCATCAAGTAAGAAACCATTGGCACAATCTTCTTGTGCAATGCGCTCTTTGACCAAACCGATGATGATGTCATCCGATACCAACTGCCCCGCATCCATCACTTTCTTTGCCGCTAGCCCCATTTCTGTGCCAGCTTTGATAGCCGAACGCAACATGTCACCCGTTGAAATCTGTGGAATACCATATTTGTCCATTAAGAACTGAGCTTGAGTTCCCTTACCCGCGCCAGGTGCGCCTAATAATACGATGCGCATGGTGCATCCTCCATTTGTAATTTTAAAAAATAATAAGGGTAAAGTTACCCAACTAACGGAATGGTTGCAACCCTAAGTGGGTATCAATCCGCATTCTTACGACTAATCGGTAACAAAAAAGCGGATGCCTTTTTCAAGACATCCGCTCAAGGGGGATCAAACGTCGCTTACTTAGCTGCTTTTAGCAGGAGGCTATTGACGTTTTTCACAAAGCTAGCAGGATCTTTTAAGCTACCTTGCTCTGATAAAGCTGCCTGGTCAAACAACACCTCAGACCATTGCTTGAAAAGTTCCTCATCTTGTACATCTGCGATGTATTTGACTAATTCGTGTTCAGGGTTCAGTTCAAAGTGATATTCAACTTCAGGTACTGGCTGACCCGCCGCTTGCATTAACTTCATCATTTGCGTCGTCATACCGTTATCATCGGCGACAATCACAGCTGGCGATTCCGTTAGACGATGAGTAAATTTGACTTCTTTGACTTTACTGCCTAAAGCGGTTTTGATGCGATCTAATACACCTTCGACTTCTTTTTCAGCTGCTTCTTTGGCCTTCTTATCTTCTTCAGAATCCAACTCATCTAATGAACCTTGTGCAATGGATTTGAACTGCTTTTCATTGAACTCAGTCAAATGCGACATCAACCATTCATCGATGCGCTCAGACATGAGTAAGACCTCAATGCCTTTCTTCTTGAAGATTTCAAGATGCGGGCTGGTCTTAGCGGCTTGATAAGAATCCGCCACCACATAATAAATCTTATCTTGATCTTCGCCCATTCGCTCAAGGTAATCAGCAAGCGATACCGTTGGCGCATCAGAATCAGTATGTGTTGAGGCAAAACGCAATAGTCCAGCGATTTTCTCTTTGTTCGAGAAGTCTTCTGCTGGGCCTTCTTTGAGTACATTACCAAACTCTGCGTAGAACTTGGTGTAGTCTTCTGGATTATTCTTCGCCATGCGCTCAAGCATTTGCAATACTTTCTTAGTACAGCCTTGACGCATTGATTGCGTGACTTTGTTATCTTGTAAAATCTCACGCGATACGTTCAATGGCAAGTCATTAGAATCCAATAGACCTTTGACAAAGCGCAGATAGCTTGGCATGAATTGCTCAGCGTCATCCATGATAAACACGCGCTGCACATATAGTTTCAAGCCGTGTTTATGCTCACGATTGTACAAATCAAATGGTGCTTTACTTGGGATATACAATAATGACGTATATTCCGTTTTACCTTCCACTTTGTTGTGTGACCAAGTCAATGGATCGCTATAATCATGCGAAACGTGTTTATAGAACTCTTTATACTCATCTTCTGAGATATCGCCTTTGTCACGAGTCCACAGTGCTTCGGCTTTGTTGATGGCTTCCCAATGCGCAGGTACCGCTGGGATTTTTTCGCCGCCTTCTTCAATTGGATCTTGCTCTGGTACTTCTTCTTTAAACATCTGTACCGGAATCGAAATGTGGTCAGAATATTTGGTGATGATTGAACGCAAGCGCCAATCATCCGCAAAGTCTTTTTCTGCTTCACGCAATTTCAAGATGATTTGGGTACCACGGGTAGGCTTGTCGATTTGTGCAAGAGTGAATTCACCTTCGCCTTTTGAGGTCCATTCCACCCCTTCAGACGCATCTGCGCCAGCGGCACGAGTGCGTACAACGACTTCTTCAGCCACAATAAATGCAGAGTAAAAACCGACACCAAATTGACCAATCAACTGAGAATCTTTCGCTTGGTCGCCCGATAAATTAGAGAAAAATTCTTTAGTGCCTGACTTGGCAATGGTACCTAGATTGGCAATGACCTCATCTCGAGACATACCGATACCGTTGTCTTCAATGGTGACGGTACCAGCGTCTTTATCAGCAGAAACTTTAACGTGCAAATCACCGTCGTTTTCGTACAACGCGTCATTCGATAATGCTTTAAAACGCAACTTATCCGCTGCGTCGGCGGCGTTAGAAACTAACTCACGCAAAAAGATCTCTTTGTTTGAATACAAAGAGTGGATCATCAGTTGTAAAAGCTGTTTTACTTCGGTTTGAAAACCGTGTGTTTCTTGTTGTGTGCCTTGAGGTTCCACAGTATCAGTCATCTTGACATGTCTCCTAGCTAATGATGTTGAAAGACAAAAATTTCGTTATTAGCTATGTAGGGATGACCGTGGTTTTTTCAAGGGTATTTTTGAGTAGTTGTGTAAATCCATTGATTCTAAAGTTGGCGACGACCACTGAATGCGTGTGCCAAAGTGTTGCCATCAATGTATTCTAGCTCGCCACCCACGGGTATACCATGAGCAATACGAGAGGCCGTGATATTGTGTTGCTGACACATTTGCGCAATATAATGCGCAGTCGCCTCCCCTTCAACGGTTGGGTTGGTTGCCAAAATCACTTCATTAATGTTGCCAACTTGCAGACGCTTAGCCAGAATGTCTAAACCAATTTCATTTGGACCAATACCATCGATAGGTGATAAGTGCCCCATCAGCACAAAATAAGTACCGTGAAATTGCGTAGTTTGCTCAATCGCTAATATATCCTGAGGAGACTCAACAATACATAATACCCCATTCGTTTGACGAGCATCATTTGCGCAAATATGACACATTTCGCTTTCGGTAAACGTTCGGCATTCATTGCAATGCTTCACATTGGCCATTGCGGCAGCAAGCGCTTCAGATAAACTTAACGCACCCTCTCGATTGCGTTCCAACAGATGAAACGCCATACGCTGTGCCGACTTAGCACCCACTCCTGGAAGGTGACGTAAGGAATCAATAAGATCGCTGATGAGAGGGGAATATTTCATTTAAAACGGCATTTTAAAACCTGGAGGCAACGGCATACCACCAGTGATGTCTGACATTTTTTCTTTACTGGTTTCAGCCACACGACGCACGGCATCGTTACAAGCAGCTGCAAGTAAATCTTCAATCATGTCTTTGTCATCTTCCATTAATGAGTCGTCAAGGTGAACACGACGTACGTTGTGATTACAAGTCATTGTCACTTTAACCATACCAGCACCGGCTTCACCGGTTACTTCGATATTAGCTAAATCTTCTTGGGCTTTTTGCATGCGCTCTTGCATTTGCTGCGCCTGCTTCATGATATTTCCCATTCCGCCTTTAAACATGATTTTTTCCTTTGATATAAACGTGTGTAATATGTGTATTATAAATGGTTACGGTTTTGGTTGCATAGAACCGTCTTTGACTTGCGCATTAAACGTATTCATCAACTTCTGCATATCCGGATCGCTTTCAAATAGCTGATTGGCATGTCGTAACCTAAATGCTTTGATTTTCTGTTTGATTTGCATCGGCGTGTTCTGCGCAACACCCACTTTTATCTGCAATTCAATAGGCTGCTGTAAATGCTTACTAATCGCCTCTTGGATCTTGTTATGCAACGTATCGCTGAGCAAATGAGATTGTTCATTTTCAACAGTTAACGTGATTTGATTGCCTGAACGCTGCATCGCAGAATGCATCATCACCACTTGCATAAACGATTGTGGCTTGATGTGGCTTATCATATTTGACCATTCATCAATTTGCGCCTCATGCGTCAGCGTATCGCCATTAGGTAACTCAGCGACCAAATTATCTGGCGTAACTCCAGGCACAAGTGAATGCGCTTGCGCTCGATTATCTGTGCCTAATCCCATTTGTGAAGGATTTGTCTCAGGTAATATTGGCGCAGATGGTACGAACTGACTAGTTGGCTCTAACGTTTGAGCGGTAGGTGATACCACTTCAGTTTCCTCAAAGTCAGCTTCAGGCTCTACAAAATCTTCGGCTTCGGCGAGTTCTTCTTCACTCGGCACAAACTCACTGACCGAATTTTGGGTTGTTTCTGTTTTAACTTCAGCGCTGGTAGCTGCGTCTGATTCTAAAGAGGGGGGCTGCTTAGCTGAAGATTCAGATGTATTTCCTTCATCCGTTTTTCTGGCTCTGATGTGTTTGAGTGAGTCCAAAGCACCTAACAAGTCATCCGTAGCAGGCTTCTCTGCAACCGGTTCCGATTCAAAAGCATTGGGATGTTGCTGTTCAGCCTCAGCGTAAATCTCATCTTGCTCCGCGTACATCAACGCGTTATCCGAATCGTCATCCAGCGATGAGACTTCATCCATATAAGCCGGTGTCGGTGCTGATACCGGCTCAATTGGAAGAGCGGATTCAATTTCTGTAGATGGCTCTGGCTCTGCAGGCATAGCAAACATATCATCAATGACAGTATCAAGATCTTCTCGTTTAGGCGCGTCATCCTCTTCGTCATTGGCTAAATCATCTTGAGCTTGCTCGTTTTCAGCATTCCAAAGGCTATTACTTTCTGACGCGTAATAATCAGTAGCAGGAGCTGAAGGCTCTAATGGGGCTGAAGGCTCTACCGGGGCTGAAGGCTCTACCGGAGCTGAAGGCTCTACTGGAGCTGAAGGCTCTTGGTATACTTTGGGTTCCGCCACAACAGTCGAATGCACTTTTGGCGTTTGTACATTGGCAAACACGACTTGCTCATCAATCTCAACACGGTGTTCCGCCATACCAGAACGAATCGCCTCTTCCATTTCAGGCGTCGGCGTTGCCGGAGTGAATGACAACAACCGCAATAACGTCATTTCAAGACCTAAACGACCATCTGCCACATAAGGTAGGTCTTTTTTGCCTTGAATGACAAGTTGATAGAGTAACTGAACATGTTCTGGTGAGAAGGCTTTTGCCAGAGTATAAATGGCTTTAGCGCTAATAGTTTCGAGCTTACAGGCGTTGGGCACTAGTTGGGTTAATGCAACTTGATGCAGCAGCGATAACAATTCATCGTACACCGCTTGATAATCTGGAGACTGCACTGCGATGTCATTTACAAGCTCAATCACACGTTCAGAGTCATTTTCCAATATCGCGTGCAGAATTTTGAGCAACTGTGACTTATCGAGCAAGCCCAACATCGCAATCACCGTTTCTAGGGTAACTTGGTTATTACCCTGCGCAATAGCTTGGTCGGTCAAGCTGAGCGCATCACGCATTGAGCCATTAGCTGCGCGTGCCAGTTGCGCTAAGGCTGACGGTTCGTGAGTGATCTGTTCTTGGCTCAATACATGAGAAAGCTGTTGTTGTATTTGCTCGCGAGAAAGTGCTTTGAGATTAAACTGTAAACAACGTGACAAAATCGTCACAGGCAGTTTTTGTGGATCAGTCGTCGCTAATAAAAACTTGACGTGCTCCGGAGGCTCTTCCAGCGTTTTCAATAGTGCATTAAATGAATGCTTAGAAAGCATATGCACTTCGTCAATTAAATAAACTTTATATTTACCACGAGTCGGGCGATATTGCACATTGTCAAGTAGCTCACGAGTGTCTTCTACTTTGGTTCGTGATGCGGCATCAATCTCGAGCAAGTCAACAAAACTGCCTCGGTCAATCTCTTGGCAAGTCCCGCATATACCACAAGGGTTAGCACCTTGCCCGGTTTCACAATTAAGGCTTTTGGCAAAAATCCGCGCAATGGTCGTTTTACCGACACCTCGAGTACCGGTAAACAAATAAGCGTGATGCAATCTATCATTGTCTAGCGCGTTAGAAATAGCAGAGACAACGTGAGATTGCCCTACGAGTTCGGCAAATTTACTTGGCCGCCATTTACGTGCTAAGACCTGATAGCTCATAGATTAGTTAATCGCCTTCAAATTCGCATAATGCATAAGGAATGATGTTTGCTTCGGCTAATTTATCTTCACCACCAATATCTGGCAATGAAATAATAAATGCAGCATCTTCAACCACCCCACCAAGACGACGAACTAAATTAGCAGTCGCTACCATAGTACCACCTGTTGCGAGCAAATCGTCCACTAAGAGTACACGGTCACCTTCTTGAACCGCATCAGTATGAATTTCTAAATTGTCCGTACCATACTCTAACTCATACGCTTCACTGATAACTTGATGAGGTAATTTACCTGGCTTGCGCACAGGAATAAAACCGACGCCGAGAGCCAGTGCAAGTGGCGCACCAAATAGAAAACCACGGGCTTCAGTACCAGCAATTTTGTCGAATTTTTTATTTTTGTAATGTTCAACAAGTAGTTCAATACATTGTGAAAAGGCCTTGTGGTCTTCAAGTACGCTTGTCACATCTCGAAACATGATCCCAGGTTTTGGGTAGTCTGGGATGGTTTTTACTACTGATTTTATGTATTCGCCCGGCAAGGTTAACCTCGTTTAAATGTGTTTACTTAGAAAAATAAAATACGTACCAACCACATAATACGTTTAATAACGGCATTGCCACTAAAACGCCTGCTGCTGCTAAAAGATAATAAATGTTAAATGGGTCTTTGAAATTTTCATCGTTAGACATACTGCGACTTCCTAACTTGTTGTAGAGTACAAAAATAAAGAGCAAAGTTTACTGGAAACTTTGCTCGATTGATAGCGTTGAAAGGGAAATTATTGCGCTTTATAGCCGATGCGGAATCCGCCGCAGTGTTTGCCAGTATGCTCATCAATATGCGTTTGGTGCGATTTTGTGCAAGAGCAGTAAGGCATCCAAACGGTGTCGAAAATTTAGGCGCATCTGTCTCTGGATTTGAATTTCGGTTTTGGGGTCAAAAAGTAAAATATTCTCGTGATGTGACTATTCACTCACAGTGATATGCCAATGATAACCACCATATTTACGAATATTGATGACTCTATCGTTGTCTAGTAACCAATATTGTCCTTTTATCCCGAGAAGCCTGCCGGCAAAACCGCCTTCTTTTTCCAAGTTAATTGAGCTGACTTTTGTGGGATATTGTTGCACTGGATAGTGAATGTCTACCGCAGGGCTCTCAATTGATGTAACGGCTAGCAGACCATATTGAGCATGAATATTGTCAATATCAGGTTGCACCTTTTTCATTATTTCGATTTTCAAAGCATCCAAATTCAGTGCTTCGTATTCGTTTTTGAGCATGGTGCGCCAGTTGGTTTTATCGCCTACATATTGCCTGCAAGCGGTTTCCACTAACCCACTAACCAAGCGATTAGCGACTCTAAACATAGCGACTGCCTGAGTCGCCCCCTGATCGATCCATCGTGTCGACACGCCCTGTTGAAGTTGCCGCGTAATGCCCACTTTAACGGTACCCGTATTAGATAGATAAACAATATGATCGTTAAAGCAATGCGCTTCTGCCCACTGTGGCTCACGACAAGTGCCTTTGCGGTAATGGCATAATTCGGGTTTTACGATGCAGGTATCGCATTGTGCTAGACGCTGTAAACAGGGATAACAATATCCTTGATTAAAACTTTTGGACGTTGGACGTGCACAGTGAATACAAGTGATTGTCTGTTCGAATTGAACATTGAGTTGTTTGCCAATGAATTGATTCATGGGAACGTGTTCGGCACCGATTGGCAAAGTGTACTGTGCGATATGTTGTGAATCGACTGAAGTGAGCATTTTTGCAACAGGGCCGGAATAGTTCATCAATATGTCTCTTGAAATTCATCGTAATTGAAAGGCGATTGTATCATTATTGTTGGGAACGTTTCGGCATAAAATACTGAGTATTTTGATAAAATATAGCATCTTGATCAGGGTACCAACCTGGTACACCAAGTATCGGTAATGGGGACATTTTGGTCGAAAATTGCCAATTGGATAAATGAACCAAAAGCCGACGGTCAATGTCTGTCAAATGTAATGAAGTAGACTCAGTAATCACGTTCTGTGGCACTTCAATTGGAATGAATTTCGCCGTCAAACCGATAAACGGGTTGAGCAAACTTTCATACATGGCATGACCAAATATCACCGCTTTACATTGCTCTCCCCACTGCGTTTTATTGCGATAAAATGCATCTTCCCACTCATGCTCTGCAAGCAACTCTGGTATGTTGCATCCTTTGGTATGCAATACGATTACGCCACATTCATCCCAATGAGTAATCCTATCACGGTATCTTGAACGAGGGTGCAATCCATTGACTTCAATGTCTTGGACATGCCATTGATTAAGTTGGTATTTAGTGGATGGAAATTGAGACCAAATAAATGCATTAAACCAATCGTGGTAATTACTTCGGGTTGGCACGCTACGCGTCTTTTCGATGAAGCCTTCGTAGCCAAGTTTTTGCAATAATATACCATTTTCACTCTGAGGTGATGGGTCATCAATTAAGCTCAATGGTAATGTGAAAATCTTTTCCAGCTCTAAGGCAGTCGGCCAATCAACCTCGGGGTTGGGTAATAAATTTCGACAATCATCAAAACAGGGGGAATCTATCGGGAATATATTCATACATATTATTTTATCTGCTTCAGCCAAATATAAAAAGTCGTACCAACACCTTCTTCAGTGTTGACTTCAATTCGTCCCCCAAAGCTTTCAATTAAACTATAGCTAATATACAAACCTAAACCAGTGCCCTCGCCTTGTGGTTTAGTTGTGTAAAAAGGTTCAAAAATTCGCGCGGCAGATTCCTCTGATATACCACAACCACTATCACTGACAGAAATGCACACTTCACCGTCTAGGGAGCTTGTAGTGATGGTCATTTCACCTTCCCCAGACATAGCATGTGAAGCATTCACAAATAAATTCACCAACACTTGATTAAATGATCCCGCACTTCCTTTTGCCAACAGCTCATCCGTCAAATTCAAGATGACATCGATATTTTGAAATTTAGAGTTCACCACACGCAATGAATCTTTGATGCAGCGGGTTATGTCTATGAATAGGGCATCATTATCGTCACCTTGGCGCACAAAAGACTGCAGACTATCGACGATATCTTTCACCCGTGCCACACCATCCACCATTTCTTCACACAGATCATCATATTCCTCCATCAATTCATCGCATTGAAAATATGGAAAGAGGTTTTCAATAAGTTCTAATTTGTTCTCAGCCGAATCATGTCCCTTTAAAATTCGATGCAACTCTGTAAAAAAGCCTTTTAATTTAGGGGCGTAACTGGTTAGATATTCCACATTGGATTTGACAAACCCGATGGGGTTATTGATTTCATGCGCAACGCCGGCTGCGAGCAAACCTAAAGAAGCCATTCGTTCAGATTGAAACATCGAACGTTCAACAAGGGCTTTCTCTTCTCTTAACCGTTCTGTGGCCAGAGCCTCTAGCTTTGCTTTGACAGACAAAATCGTCTGCTCTATAAAGTCGCGATATCGTGTCGCTATGCTGACGTGTTCTTGAGTATAAAAGCCAATCTCTGTCGCGCAAAATACTACTATGGAGGTGTGTCCTTCTTCTTTCAGCGGACAATACATAACTGACTTAATGTCGTTATGATAAATATCTTGATTTTGCCAAGCTGGCTGGTTCCCAATATTAAAAATAGCACTCGGCTTACCTTGCATCACCGATGCTAACACTGGATCCATCTGCCATACGGTTTCGGCAAAGCGGATATCAGTGGTATGCATACAAATTAACTGATCTAAATCAGATGGCACAAGAATAAAACAGTAACAATTTGGGATAATTTTGCCAAACATTCCGAACATTTTGTCATAGATTTCATCACGTGATGACGCTTCTAAAATATCACGCATTCCATGCAACAAAATATCGCTTTCTTTACGCAGCGACTCTGCTTGTTCTTTCAAGCGATAAATCAAATTGAGGTTTTCGAGCAAGGACTCTTTTTCAAGACTCATCGTGCAAAAGCTACCGCTGAAATCATTAGGTTACCATGTCTATTTTGACCATCCAAAAATGCACCTTGTTCACCGAATGTATAGGCTGCACAAATTGGGATGTTAGGTAAAAATGATGCTAAGACGGTTTGCATTTGGCATACATTATCGCCAATGCTAAGCATACATCCACCACAATAAATCATGAGTACACCCGCACATTCACTCCCCTCTGGTAATAAATCAATGGCGTTCTTAGCAACAACAGTTGCTCTTTGTACGAGTCCTTCTACACTTCCTGTCATTAATGTTAACTCTTGACCTTCATCAATATGCGAAAACAAAGTTAATTCACCTTTGGTCGTCACCGAATCGGGATGCGATAAAAGATATTCAGGTATTCCTATGGTATTGGGAATGGCTCTGCCTAATGGGAAAAGAGTGGTATTGCCAAGCACATTTCCACCAAGAATAGCGTGCTCAATGGCCCCTTCTGTCAGTTCATTGTAGCGCTTAGCAGCAAGCTGACCGTCAAACATTGCAACGACGCGTTCTGAGCAATCTTGAGCAATAATGGTTGTATCCGTTGGTTCATAACCTGAGCTATAAGAATAACCAATGGCACGGCTTGGTTGTAATGTCGCAACCACGACCGATGATGTACCATTGTTGGTATGTGAGCCTTGCTGCCATTGTCCTGATACATCATTGTCAGCAGAACTACCACCAAATACGGGAACGTTTGGGCCAACAATATCAGCAAAACCTTGAATCAGCTCTTCTTCTTGGCCTGGAGGCATGATGGTCCAAATAAGCGCGGGCGTTTCATAAGGGTGTGCGGAAGAACTTATCGCTTGAGTTAACGCATCCTGGGCTGCTTTTCTTGGATTATCTGAAGATACATCAGCAAACCCAACACCATAACTGCCAGAAGGATCAGAAATACCAAAAACCACAATTTGCGCTTTCGCATCTGCCTCAAACTTATTAATGCCTAATGCTCCTTGACATGACGAAGACAGTGCAATCGGACCTGAAAAATTTTTAAAAAGATACTGACTTATCAAACTGACATTGTGATCTGTGTTGAAATACACAATCAACAAGTCATAGTCATCATGCTGAGACTTAAGCTGGTTAATAATATCCGACAATGCTGTGTCAGTGTTGGAGTGGCTAGTGTGTGCATTAACAATATCCATATCACTCTCATATTTAAAATATCAGTAATAATATATCCGCACACAACGCGAAATATTTAAGTTTATAACATTCACAAAAAACTTGTTAAATAGAAACACAAAAGGCCCACCCGTTAGGGTGAGCCTTTTGTGTAAATAGGAGCTTGGCGATGTGCTACTCTCACATGGGGAAGCCCCACACTACCATCGCCGCTAATACGTTTCACTACTGAGTTCGGGATGGAGTCAGGTGGTT
>WKFN01000010.1:0-105707 GCA_014872805.1 Alteromonadaceae bacterium | reverse complement strand
TTTTATGTCCGATGCACTAGCAGATGGTCGCGCTATTCGTTCACTTAATGTTATTGATGACTATAACCGTGAAGGCCTTGCAGTTGATGTGGATTTATCAATGCCAAGCTTACGAGTCATACGCACACTAGAGCAAATCATGGAATGGCGAGGTAAACCAGCAATGATCCGCTGTGATAACGGCCCAGAATATGTAAGCAATCAATTGGTTACCTGGGCAATCAAACGTAATATCACATTGATGTATATTCAACCTGGGAAGCCAACTCAAAATGCATATATCGAACGGTTTAATCGCACAGCACGACATGAGTGGCTAGATATGCATGAATTTGAAAGTGTTGCACATGCACAAGATGTAGCAACAAAATGGCTTTGGACATACAATAACGAACGTCCCAATACAGCAATTGGTGGTGTACCACCAAGAACCATATTACAAGCAGCGTGATAGTCTAGTTATTTTTGCTTCTTGAAATGGGGGGATTACATTTGCCTTTAGCTTTAGCCTCTTCACGACCTTCTGTGGTTCTGGCTTTTATAAGATCCCGCTCAAGTTGAGCGAATATGTGGCTACGCATAATGTTTGAGATTATTTCTCATCAAGCCAGATTGGGTGAGTACTAGGAAATCTTCGTCAGATTTGAGCCTGAAGCAGTCGTAAACGATGGTACAAAATTACTTCAGCTAAAATTCACTTTGATACGAAACCGGACATTAGGCTTAGCGTATCTCATGACAAGTGTTCCAACAATATAGTCGTTGCTCTTACTTTTAAATTTAAATCTTGTTTTAGATCCTCTGTACAATTAGTAACACACCAACGCGACTTTAATGTGGAATTAGGATCATCGGTTAATTTATTCTATCTAGATAGCTCTTCTATTTTTTATCTTTGATAAACATCGGTATAAAACGGGCAGTCCAAATAATGTTAGCAGTGTTTGCTGTCACTACCCCCCAACAATTATTTTCTTGGAATAGCTATTTGAGTTACTTCCCAATCTTTTCAAATTAAATAACTTTTTATTTGACTCTATAGCCACTATAGATTTTATACTTATTTTAATATTGTTTCGGAATGTTAAATATGTCAGAAAAATGTAGTGGTCAGTGTCAATCATCTCCTACCAACGAAGACGTAAAAATTGATACACAATTAGATAACTATAGTGGCGCGTTTGTCAGTACATATAAAGTGCCTCAAATGGACTGTCCTTCAGAAGAGAGATTGATCAGATTAGCACTTGACTCAATTCAGCCTTCAGTTGGATTGCAGTTTGATATTCCTAATCGCTTAGTCAAAGTTTTTCATGATGAAAATTTAGATGAGATAACAAAAAAGTTACAACAACTTAAACTCGGTGCAGAGTTAGAGTCAACTAAACAAAGTTGCAGTACAGAAGCTGCAAAAGCAAAAGACTTAGCCCAAAAAAATGAGATGAAAGAAGCATCAACCCTAAAATGGTTGTTAGCCATTAATGGAGTCATGTTTTTTATAGAAGTAATTGCTGGGATTATTGCACAGTCTGCTGGCCTAATTGCAGACTCATTAGATATGTTTGCTGATGCTGCTGTGTATGGTTTAGCTATTTATGCCGTAGGTAAAAGTATTAGCATGAAACTTAGAGCAGCACATATATCTGGTGTGCTTCAAGTTATTCTAGCGCTAGGTGCTTTGAGCGAAGTCGTAAGACGCTTTGTTTACGGTAGTGAACCGATCTCTTCTTTAATGATGATATTTGGTGGAATAGCACTAATCGCTAACGTTGCTTGTCTGTTTTTGATATTTGGCAACAAAGAAGACGGCGCTCATATGAAAGCGAGTTGGATTTTTTCCGCAAATGACGTTATCGCAAACGTTGGTGTAATTTTAGCTGGCTTATTAGTTACAGCAACAAGCAGTCGTTATCCAGATTTAGTGATTGGTTTGATAATTGCTCTTGTCGTTTTAAACGGTGCTCGCCGCATCTTACAGCTAAAGTATTAAGCAGAGAAATGAAAATAATGCACTCATCGTATATCAAATCAAATATATCATACGTGATAATGATTTTAATCGCGGTGCAGTCTGTGTTTTTTTCGCTAGAAGAGCTTGAAATAAACTTAAGTGAAAGTTCTTTTAGTTCATCACTAACTAAGTCTATTACCCCGCTAAAAGCTCCAGAAGACTCCAATATGCTTGAGGTGAATAATAGCAACTCTTCAATTGATAATTGTAATTTTTGTTGCTGTTGTCACTTATTTTTAAATGCTGATTCTTCCTGTAACATTTTCCAAGCAATAGAATATTTCCTTACCTACGCCTTAGTTTCTCCTGAGCTAAAAGGCTATATCTCGGTGCCATTCCGCCCACCTAAATACGCCTAAATTTTATAGAAAATTATGAAAGGTCAAATGTTAATGACCGAAAAAAACATATAAATTTATAGGAAAGTATACATGGCACTTAATACCTGTGTGCATCGCAAGATAGCAATTTTGAGGTGTGTAACACCTCGGCTTAAATATATCGCGTTTCTCGCGTTGTCACTTTTTACATTTAATGTTTATGCCTTTGAAAAGCAGTTAAATCTTCAAGAGGCAATTCAGTGGACGCTTAAACAAAATCCTGAACTCAAAATATTTGATTTCAAACAAACCGCATTAACAGGACAAGAACAAACAGCAAGTTTAAATCCTGCTTATGAACTAGAAGTTGAAGCTGAGAACTTTGCAGGCTCAGGTGAATTTAATGCATTCGACAGTGCTGAATTAACAGTCGCTCTATCTTCGGTTATCGAAATGGGAGATAAACGCTCAGCGCGGATTGGACTTGTTTCAAAATCAAGAGCACTACTCAATGCTGAGAAAGAAGTCTCTGCGCTTAATTTAATGGCTCAAGTCACTGAGAAGTACGTGGAAGTACTTGCAGCCCAACAAAGAGTTATATTGGCAGAAAATGCTTTGAGCTTAGCACAAGAAACGTTAGAGATTGTATCTCAGCGTAACCGCGCAGGTGCTACTCCTGAGGCTGAAGTGAAACGCTCAAAAGCAGTTATTGCTCAGGCTAACCTCACCCTTCAATCTGAACAAAAGCGCTTGGAATATTTGAAGCTCTCATTAGCAGCCTACTGGGGGGAAAACTCTGTAACCTTCTCTGAAGTACAAGGGGATCTTTTTCAGTTTGGCAATGATAGTGACTTTAACAGCCTTTTTGCGAAGTTAGAGAAGAACCCTGCTATTCAAATCTATGCAAGTGAACAGCGACTAAAAGAGGCTGAAATACAGTTAGCTAAAACAGAGTCAACGGCCAATATCAAATGGTCTGTTGGTGTTAGGCGCTCTCAAGAAGCCAATGATACGGCACTGGTCGCTGGCTTTAGCTTACCTTTGTTTGCTGAAAAGCGAAATTCTGGTGCAATCGCTAGTGCGCTAGCAGAGCGTGACCAAGTTGCCATAGAGAAAGAGGCGACTAAGTTGAGGTTTAGAAATCACTTACTACGAGCATACTCCAATAGAAAACAAGCCATATTAACAGCTAATTCATTAAAGCAGTCGGTTATCCCAATGCTTGAAGATGCACTGGAAGATACTCAAGACGCCTATCAAAAAGGTCGATATGGATATCTTGATTATGTATCGGCTAGACAAGAGCTGTTAAATGCTCGGCGAACCCTCATTGATGCGGCATCTGCTGCCCTAATTTATGGCGCAGAGATAGAAAAACTAACAAACGAAGCGCTGTCACTCTAAAAAAAGCATCACTTTAAGCTTAATAACAATTTATTGATTCAGTTATTAACTGAATCGTTTAGGATTTAAAAATGAAAAACTATTTACTCGCACTATTGATTTTTATTGGGTATTTGTCACCCATTCAAAGTGTTTTCGCTAGTGAAGATGAACATGAAGGCGAAGAAGGCATAAGCAAAATCGACAATAACATGGCAAAAAAGGTTGGTGTTGAAACAGCCTATTTAGCTTCAAAAACGTTGAACCAAACTATCCCTGTATACGGCTCTACGACGATAGGCGCTGAACAATTATTTCAAGTTGGCGCTAGATATAACGGCGTTATAAAGACAATAAACTCCACTGTTGGTGATACGGTAAAAAAAGGCGATCTATTAGCCGTTATTGAATCTAATGAGAGCTTAAATACTTATAAAATAACATCGCCTGTTTCTGGGACTGTTTTACAGCGAAATGGAAATATTGGCGGTATCACGCAAAACACTAGCTTGTTTGAAATCGTCAATTTTGACACCTTGTGGGCTGAATTTAAGGTGTTTACCAGCCAATATAATCAAATTAAAGTCGGTCAACCTGTTGATATTGAGCATGGTGAACAGGCATTCAACTCAACCATCACCAATATAATTCCAGCTAAAGATCAGTCTTATGTTTTAGCACGTGTACGTTTAAACAACACTGAGTTAAAGCTAACGTCAGGTCAATTATTAAAAGGCAACGTCAAAATAAATCAATTCAAGGTGGATTTAGCCGTTGAGAAAGTTGCTATCCAAGAACTGGGGGGACAATTAGGTGTATTTGTTAAAGAAGATGAAGAGTACGAATTTGCACCGCTTGTATTAGGACGTTCAGATAAGAACTATATCGAGGTTATTGGTGGCCTCAGTAAAGACACTGAATATGTAAACAAAAACAGTTATCTGATAAAAGCAGATATATTGAAATCTGAAGTAGAAGACGACGATTAGGAGACGCAATATGATTGAATCAATTTTGCGTCTTGCAATAAATAGGCGCTACTTAGTATTAAGCTTGCTGATGGTAATCATCGGCGTTGGTATGTGGAGTTATCAAAAACTTCCCATTGATGCTGTTCCAGATATAACAAACGTGCAGGTACAAATAAACACTTCTGCCCCCGGTTATTCACCTTTGGAAGCGGAACAAAGGGTGACCTTTCCTGTAGAAACAGCCTTAGCCGGATTGCCAAAGCTGTCTCACACCCGCTCCCTGTCAAGATATGGATTATCTCAAGTAACCGTTATCTTTGAAGAGGGAACCGATATTTATTTTGCTCGCAACTTAATCAATGCAAGATTAGCTGCGATAAAAGGCGTTATTCCCTCTGGCTTAGAGCCAGAAATGGGTCCTATTTCGACAGGGCTTGGCGAAATATTTATGTATACCGTACAAGCTTCTCCTGATGCTAAAATGCCTAATGGAGAGCCTTATACCGCTATTGCCTTAAGAGAAATACAAGACTGGATCATTAAACCGCAATTGGCTCAAGTTAAAGGCGTCATTGAGGTCAACAGTATCGGCGGCTACAACAAGCAATATCACATAACACCGAAACCTGAAAAATTACTTTTTTATCGTGTGAGCTTTGAAGAAATATCTGATGCATTACGTAAAAATAATGATAACCGTGGCGCGGGTTATATCGAGCAAAACGGACAGCAAGTTTTAGTACGCTCCATTGGGCAACTAGCGACAATAGATGAGATCCTCAATGTCATCATCAAAAAGAACGATGGTATTCCTGTAAAAATAAGTGATGTTGCCAATGTTGCTATAGGCAAAGAACTTAGAACAGGGGCTGCTACTCGTAATGGCATTGAGACAGTGCTTGGTACAACCATGATGCTGATTGGTGAGAATTCTCGCACCGTTGCTTTAGAAGTGGAACATAAGCTCAGCGAAATACAAAAATCTCTGCCAAAGGGCATTACCGCAGAGCCTGTTTACGACAGAACAACGTTAGTAGATAAAGCGATTGCAACCGTTACCAAAAACCTCGTTGAAGGTGCGCTTTTAGTTATTGTTGTGTTATTTATTCTACTTGGAAATTTACGTGCAGCTCTCATTACCGCTGCTGTTATCCCTATTTCCATGTTAATGACAATCACAGGTATGGTGCAAGCAGGAGTATCTGCCAATTTAATGAGTCTCGGCGCATTGGACTTTGGCTTGATAGTGGACGGGGCTGTCATCATCGTTGAAAACTCTGTCCGTAGGTTAGCACAGGCCCAACACAACGGTCATAGGCAAGACTTAAGAGAACGCCTAAATACCGTTTTTGAAGCCACTTCAGAAGTGATACGTCCAAGCTTGTTTGGTGTGGCAATTATCACTGTTGTTTACATCCCCATTTTCACGCTAACTGGCGTTGAAGGGAAAATGTTCCACCCTATGGCGGCAACTGTCGTTATGGCGTTAATTTCCGCAATGATCCTTTCAGTTACACTGGTTCCTGCTGCTGTAGCTGTTTTTATGAAAGGTAAAATCAGCGAAAAAGAAAGTGTTGTTATTCGTTCAACCAAGTCTATTTATGAACCATTGCTAAAAATGGCGTTGAAATTTCGTTGGGTTATCGTTTCATTTTCGACGCTCTTAATGGGGTATAGCCTTTGGTTAGCAACAACGCTGGGTAGTGAATTTGTTCCACAGCTAAATGAAGGGGATATAACAGTCCAAGCGCTAAGAATACCTTCTACCGGCCTAGAGCAATCAGTAGAAATGCAAGAAGTACTTGAGCAACGTATTAAAGCGTTTCCTGAAGTTGATAAAGTATTCTCGCGCATCGGCACACCAGAAGTAGCAACTGATCCAATGCCACCGAGTATTGCTGATATCTTTGTTATTTTAAAACCACGTAAAGAATGGGCCGAACCTTCAAAGCCAAAGAGTGAATTAGTTGAAGAAATGGAAGAAGTACTGAAAAACATTCCGGGCAACAACTATGAATTCACTCAGCCTATTCAAATGCGTTTCAATGAATTGATTTCTGGCGTTAGAGCTGATGTGGGCATCAAAGTATTTGGCGATGACTTAGATCGATTATTACTTACCGCAAAAGATATTCTAAATATTGTGAAAACCGTGGACGGTGCTGCTGATGCCCGAATGGAACAGGTCACAGGTGTTCCATCTTTATCAGTAATTCCTAAACGAGAAGCGCTTGGTCGATACGGTTTGAGCGTTTCAGAACTGCAAGACTGGGTTGCTACTGCAATTGGTGGAGAATCTGCGGGGATCATTTATGAAGGTGACAGACGATTTGAGTTAGTTGTTCGCCTACCCGAGCAAACAAGAACAGATATCAATGGCTTGAAGCACCTGCCGCTTCCACTTGAGGGTGGTAACTATGTGCCACTTGAAGAAGTTGCAGAGCTTAAATCAGAGTCTTTACCTGCTCAAATTAGCCGTGAGAACGGAAAAAGAAGAGTTGTGGTTACCGTCAATGTTCGTGGCAGAGATTTAGGCGGCTTTGTAAAAGAAGTGAAAGCTAAAATTAATCAGGAAGGAGAAATCCCAGCAGGATACTGGCTTGATTATGGTGGAACGTTTGAACAACTAGAGTCAGCGAGTAAAAGATTAAGCTTAGTTGTACCGATCACATTAGTTGTAATCTTAGGTATTTTGGTTATCGCATTTGGTTCATTAAAAGATGCATTAATCATTTTCAGTGGCGTGCCTTTAGCATTAACTGGGGGCGTATTTTCACTTTATTTAAGAGACATGCCCTTATCAATTTCGGCAGGTGTCGGCTTCATAGCATTGTCAGGTGTCGCCGTATTAAATGGCTTGGTTATGTTGGCTTTTATTCGAGATCTTTGGCATGAAAAAGGCGACCTTTATGTAGCGATCATTGAAGGTGCCATCATTCGTTTAAGACCTATTTTAATGACGGCACTGGTTGCTAGTTTAGGTTTTATTCCAATGGCGCTAAACACTGGAATTGGTGCAGAAGTACAACGACCACTAGCAACAGTCGTTATCGGCGGTATTGTATCTTCTACCATTTTAACTTTGTTTGTATTACCTGTTTTATATCAATGGGCGCATGGCTCTGAGAGTAACAAACAGTAATCTGACGAAATTTAAAGCCCAAAAAGCAGCTTAATTAATAGGTTATGCCTAATTAAGCTGCTTTTTATATTGTATGCCCAACATTTTATTGATAAAGCTTACTGCGCTTCATCCCGACAATTTTCATTTAAAAACTCAAACTCTATCGTTGTATGCGATAAATGATAGGAAGATAATTTAGCTGCAACTTCTTGTTTAAGCCTAATTAATTCTTTAACGTCAAAGTTGTCACTCAGCTCAAGGTGCGCTGTTAAAACGTGACTTTCACCATCTAGTGACCAAAAGTGCATGTGGTGGATACCATTAACTTCAGGAAATTCCATTAGTGATAGTTTAATACGCTTTTGAGTCTCTTTATCGGGTGCAGCTTGAAGAAATAAAACGAGTGTTGATTTCAGGTTTTTGAAAACATTAAACAAGATGAACAGCGTGAACCCTATTGATAAAAGGGGATCTAATATCGGCAGTTCAGCGAACAACAGTACGATAGAGACTATAAGAACGGCAACCCATCCAAGTACATCTTCAAGAAGGTGCCATGTCAGCACTTTCTCATTTAATGTTTCACCCGCTTTTAATTTTAATACCGCATATCCGTTAACGGCAACGCCGAGTATCGCTAGCCCTAACATCCCCTCGACTACAGGCATTTCAGGATTGGACAGCCTTGGAATTGCTTCAAATAAAATCCAAATTGAGCCAATGATTAAAACAATACTGTTTATCAATGCGCCAAAGAGAGTAAGTCTACGATAACCATAACTAAACTTATCTGATGCTTCTTTATCTGAAAAACGACTTAAAATCCACGCAAAACCTATTGAAAGACTATCACCAAGATCGTGAACTGCATCTGCCATTATCGCAGTACTGTTAGTGAGCCAACCACCTATAAATTCGATAATAGTAAATGTCACATTCAGAAAAAATGCCCAACCAATACGATCATCTTTAGAATGCTGATGACTGTGACTATGGTTGTGCATTTTGTACCTCCAGTGCTTTTGTATTTCTAATTTTTGATACATTCATATTAATCAAATGGCGAATCACACCTTGATACATCCAACGTTTTACTCCCGACAAATT
Source organism: Alteromonadaceae bacterium (assembly GCA_014872805.1). Lineage (GTDB taxonomy): Bacteria > Pseudomonadota > Gammaproteobacteria > Enterobacterales > Alteromonadaceae > Opacimonas. The sequence goes on along the minus strand of WKFN01000010.1, from coordinate 96,791 downwards.
AGTACCCTTTTCAAGATAAAACTCATCAGGGGAATCATAAAGCCCAAAGTCGTCATGAATACCTTCTTTTTGAATATAGGTATCTTGGCCGCACCAATTTGTGTTTGGTGAAGAGAAACACTTTGTTGCAACACCATAGACACAAAAGTCATCTTTTGCTTGGCTAAATTTCTGCTGTAGTGAGCTTAAGTATTGCTCATCCAATATAAAGCCCTCTAAGTTTATCCAGCGTCCATCGAAATAAACTTCTACCCAACTATGAATGATGTATTTAGGTGCTAACCAAAATACATAGCTAGGTATAGCCCCTTTTTGTAATTGCTGATCAATGGTAAAACCATGGAAACGACACTGGATACCTAGTCCACGCAATAGCGCCATTAACAGATTACCCTTAGTATTACATTGCCCATAACCATCTGCTAGTACATCGCTTGCTGCTATATCATCACTCTTGTTATAGCCAAACATTATTTCATCTTTCACAAATTGGTATGCTGCTCCAATTTTGTTGAAATCGTCTAAGCTTTGCCATCCTCGCTGATCGATCAGGGATTGGATATCTTTGTGTTCAAAATTAACGATATTCGTATTGTTTAAATATATCTCGGTCATTTTTTATATATCCTTTTCGTTGCATACTTATACTACAGACCCTATAGTAACTATAGAATCAAATGTCTGGGGGAAATTGATGAAAATAGGCGAATTGTCTAAAAAATCGGGCTGTTCTATACAAACAATTAGATATTATGAAAGAGAAGGATTACTGTTAAATCCAAACCGTTCAGAAGGTAATTTCAGGCTGTATGATAGTAAAGCACTTAAACAATTGGAGTTCGTAAAACATTGTCGCAGCCTAGATATATCACTCAATGATATTAAACGTCTTATCGAATTAAAAAATAAGCCAGAAGAAAGCTGCTCTAGCGTTAATGCATTAATTGATCAGCAACTTGCACTAGTGAATAAACGCATGAAAGAATTAAGGGCGCTTAAAGCTGAATTACAACAGATGGCTAGTGCTTGTGGTTCGAACAATACTATTGAAGCATGCGGGATCATTAAGTCACTAGATAGTTAACTCTGTTAGAGGCATACGGGCAGAATATAGAACATTAATCGACTATTGCATGTCCTAAATGTGGACAGATAAAAACGGAAGAAATGCTGACAAATTCATGTCAGCGGTATCACAAGTATGAGTCACACAAGGTTTTGCCAAACTATTGAATGGTGACTGGTGTGTTTACTTCTCATATGGAACAGCAAAATTCCGCCAATTCTAGAACGACAAAATTAGTTGCAGCCGTTAATGCACTAGAGTGTTTAAATTGAAGTTTATTATTGACTCTTCAACGTCTGCTTTACACTCTGAATTTTCGTTAATAACTCAAAAGCTAACTTCCGCTTTTGGCTAAGTGAAGTCATAAGGTATTCATTGATGCTAATGTCCGCAATGTCGGAGGAGCTGCCGTTAGCAAATAGCATCAAATTATCGTAATATAACTGATTGAGTCTCAGATATTATGATTAAAAAATCATACTTTCATAAAAAGAGAGATTGGCGGCATCCCTTTAAAACCTTTCAGTCTAAAATGAGATCAATCTCAATCATTATGCACAGTCACAAATACTCCACATAGGTTGATCATGGCAGTGGCAAACGGATTATCATTTTTGGTATTGAGAGAGCCGTCGATAATATTCAAACAAGCGCCTTTCTTATGGATGCTTTCAATTGCCTCAAGAATAGATTTTAACGACCGTCCCAAACGGTCGAGGCGAGTAACAATAACTTCATCACCTTCCCTGATAAAGTCGATGAGTTCCTAAAGCTTTTCTTCATTTCGAATCGAAGCACCAGACTGTTTGCCTTGGAATATTTTTTCACAGCCCTGAGCGTCCAACTTGGACAGTTGAACATTTAAATCTTGTTCTTTAGTTGAAACTCTTGCAAAACCAACTTTCATATATACGAAACCTGTAACTTTCGTACATCTTAACAATCAAGTGAACGAAAGTACATTAAATAAATTTCGTACATGAACGTAATAAAATATAGTTATTCGTACACAACACGGATAGAAAATGAATGACAATTCTAACTATCAAGTGACTTAATTATTCCACACGCTTCAATGGTGTTTTCAGTTGTACACAAACTTGCCATTTGTTGAAGCTCAGCTTTTAGTGCTTTGAGTTCTCTCATTCGATTGTTAACTAAGGCCAATTGTTGAGCAATGAGCTTATTAACACTTGCACAGCTTTCTTCTGGCTTATTTTTCAGTTCCATAAGGCGTTTAACATCTGTTAGAGGGATATCCAAACTTCGGCAATGCTTTATAAACTCTAATTCTTTTAAAGCCCGTTCACCGTATAACCTGTAATTCCCTTCAGTACGTTCAGGAGTTGAAAGCAACCCTTCTTTCTCGTAATACCGAATTGTTTGTATCGAACACCCTGTCGTTTTTGAAAGTTCACCTATCTTCATAAAACTTTAGTCCTAAATCTTGACTCTATAGTCACTATAGACTTTATAGTTAAGTTATCAAGCAAATAACTAAGGCCGTGCAATGAGTGGTTGTGGTTGCGAAGTCGAACTAAAAGATGCGAAACAAAAACATGTGCTGTATTGGTTGCTAGGTATTAATGCGGTTATGTTCTGCGTTGAGATTACTGTGGGCCTATATGCAAACTCAACGGCTTTGATAGCAGATTCAATGGATATGCTGGCTGACGCAATTGTCTATGGTATTGCTCTATATGCCGTGAGCCGATCTTTAAAGCATAAAGCCAATGCAGCCCTTATCAGCGGTTACTTTCAGCTGACACTCGGAATACTGGTAATCTTTGACATAGTAAGAAGACTCGGAGAAGGTGAGCCTCACTCTTGGTTCATGATCGGCTTTGGTTTTGTAGCATTAATAGCAAACGTCATTTGTTTAGTTTTAATCAGAATGCAAAGCAATGGTGAAGTCCATATGCGTGCAAGCTGGATATTTTCAGCCAACGATGTGATCGCAAACTTGGGGGTCATTGCTGCTGGTGTTTTAGTGATGCTACTTGATTCTCGCTGGCCTGACATTGTGATTGGTAGTGTGATTGCAACCCTAATTTTAAGAGGGGCTTACCTGATTATTACTGATGCGAAGAAAGAGCTGAGCAACGCAGAGTTAACAAGCGAAAACAATAGCTGTAGTGGAAGTAAATCAAAATCATGTTCTTAAAGGAGATGGATAATGAGTGCTAATTATTTAGAGAAAACACAAATATTAGACTTAGATGATCACAGCATCCAATCTCTAATAGCAGATCGGAATTGGAATACAATGGATGAATACAACACAATAGGAGCTGCTTACACCTTTGTTAAAGATGAGATTCAGTTTGGTTACAACCGCAGCGATGATATATCTGCGAGTGAAGTTTTAGCGGATGGCTATGGACAGTGCAATACCAAGGGAAACTTGTTAATGGCTCTATTCCGAGCGCTTGGTATTCAGTGCCGATTTCATGGTTTCACGATTGACCAACAGCTTCAGAAAGGCGCTATTCCTTCTTATGTATTTTGGCTTGCCCCAAAATCCATTATCCATAGCTGGGTAGAAGTGCTCTATGAAGGTAAGTGGATCAATTTAGAAGGCTTCATTCTCGACGAAGCTTACCTAAGTTCAATTCAATCCAAATTCAGTCAAGCTAAAGATAATTTTTGTGGTTATGGAATAGCTACTACCTGCATAAGTAACCCAGAGACGAACTGGGTTGGTAAAGATACTTATATTCAAAAAGAAGGCATACACGACGACTTTGGCTTTTATGACTCACCCGATGAATTCTATGCTGAGCAGGGAACCAATCTAACGGGTATTAAACGTTGGGCGTACCAAAACTTTATCCGTCATATCATTAATTGGAATGTACAAAGGCTTAGAAGAAAAAATGTAACCGCCGAGGCTCAACATGCATAACCACTCTCACGGTCATGATCACCCTCACAATGATGAGGACGCTTCGAGACGCATTGGCTGGGCTTTTTTTCTAAACCTCACGTTTACCATCATCGAATTTATCGGAGGTTGGTTAACCAATAGTACGGCAATCATGGCAGATGCTATCCATGATTTAGGAGATAGCATCTCCATAGGCACCGCATGGGGATTAAATAAGCTCAGTAACAAGCCTGCCTCTAGCCAGTTTTCATATGGTTACAAGCGCTTTTCATTGCTTGGCGCATTGATTAACGGTTTGGTATTAACTGTTGGTTCTGTTTTTATACTAATTGAGGCCATACCAAGATTAGCTAACCCCGAAATGCCTCAAGTCGAAGGAATGCTTTTATTAGCTATTTTTGGCATGGTGGTAAAAGGTTACGCTGCCTATAAGCTAAGTCATGGAAAGACCTTAAATGAACGAGTTTTAAACTGGCACTTGCTTGAAGACGTTTTAGGTTGGATAGCTATATTTATTGTATCAATCGTATTGATGTTTGTTGAATGGCCCATACTCGACCCTATTTTATCAATTGGGTTTACCCTTTTTATTTTATTTAATGTTGTAAGAACACTGAAAACGACACTTATGCTCTTCTTGCAAGCGACACCAGATATTGATCTTATTGAAAATATTAAATCGAAAATAGTTTCTAAAGCCATTGTGGGTGAAGTACATCACTTACACATCTGGTCACTTGATGGTGAACACAACGTTTTAACCGCCCATATTGTTTTAAACACTGAAATATCTAACGAAGAGCTGAAATCGTACAAGCTAGAGTTGCGACAGGAGCTTAAAGAGTTTGATTTTGCTCATACAACAATTGAAATAGAGTTCATAGACGAGCAATGTCGTGACGCAAGCTAAACGATAGTGTTAACATTGGCATAACTAAGAGATAGTTGAAACGAAATGAATATTAAACAATTCCCTGCATACATCATGATAGTGCTGATATTACTTCAGTCATTTTCTGCTGTGGCAAAAGTTGCTGATGTTCATATTGTTGATTCCGAGCATATAAAAACCGAGCATGTTCATGCTTTAGATGACCACATTTCTTCTGAAAAATTAATACAATCATCAGCAGATAATGACCAACACAACCCCGCTGATTGTCATCATTGCGGACACTGCAATGGCTCGCATGTACAGTTTGCTACGCATGTTTACATCAGTAGAGACATTGATTTCAAATCAAGTCAGGTATTTGATTATTTAAAAGTAGTCATTGAAGCTCCCCCTTCCAGATTACTTCGACCTCCCAAAAGTTAGTCCTTTTATTTAATTGGCGCGTTAGGCGGTGAAGCCAACGCTCGTTTCATAAAATAAACAGGACAAAATATGAATATGTCTTATTTTAAGGCTCCCGTGCTTACTTGGAAGAAAGTAAAACGGTTGCTTCTGTTGTCATTTTTAGTGACAACCAATAACGTATTTGCAAATGGCTTATCCATTGATTCAGTTTCATTATCAGATGCGATACAACGAACACTTGCAAACAACCCACAGTTAACGGCTTTTGAATACAAACAAAAGCGCTTAGACGGCGAGTTAGCTACCGCAGGATTAAAACCTGAATATAACATCAGTGTTGAATTGGAAAACTTTGCAGGTACAGGTGATGTATCTGGATTCAACGACGCTGAATTAACCTTGTCGATATCTTCCGTAGTGGAGTTGGGTGATAAAGTAAATAGCAGAAAGTTTTATGTTAATGCCCAACAGCAAGCTATAGCTGTTGATAAAAGAATACAAACTCTCGATATTTTGGGTGAAGTAGCAGCTCGCTATATCGATGTTTTAACCTTGCAACAAGTCATGCTCGTCAATGAAAATGCAGAAAAGCTAGCAAGAGAAACCTATCAAACCGTCTCGAAAAAAGTTCGTGTTGGTTCAGCACCGTCATCAGAGCGCAAGCGAGCAGAAGCAGCTTTAGCAACAGCTAGACTAAAGACGCTAACCATTTCCAAGCAGTTAGAGGCCAGTGTTCGTAAGTTAGCTATTATGTGGGGAGAGCAATCACCGCAATTCTCTCGTGTATCAGGCGATTTATTTGCGTTTCCCAAAACAATATCGCTCGAATACATCATGGCTCAACTTTCTCAAAGCCCTCATATATTAGCTTATGCAGAGCAATCGAGAATTCAGCAAGCTCAATTACAATCAATCAACACACAAAGCCACGCTAATATAACGTGGAGCGCAGGAGTAAAAAGACTTGAAGGTAGCAATGACACTGCGTTGGTTGCAGGGTTTAGCGTCCCTCTATTTACGAGTGATAGAAACAGAGGCAATTATCAATCCCAAAAAGCAATACTCGATGAAGGTGAGCAGCAAAAGAAAGCCAGTGAGCGAGCAATTTACAGCCAATTAGCGACATTTTATTCGGCTCAGGAAGAGGCTCGCCTTACGGTTGAAACCTTACAAACTAGTATTATTCCACCACAAGAAAGTGCTTTGTCATTAGTGCAAAAAGCCTACTCGGACGGGCGCTTTAGTTATTTGGAACTAGTTTCAGTTCAAAAAGAGCTTATTGAGATGCAATACGCGCTTATTTTTGCCGCAAGTGAGGTTCACAAACAAAGCGCCGCCATCGAGTCCTTATCAGGCATTCCATTAATTTCTTTCGGCAATACAGCAAGCCAACTTTCAAGCTTTATCGAGAATTAATCATGAAAAATATAAAAAAATTAAATGTACCAATCAGTCTTTTCAAATTAATGCTTGTTGCTGTAATTGGTTTCACCTCCGTCACGACTTCAGCCAGTGAAGAACATGCTGATGAGTTCGTGTCCATGTCTGCTGAAATGGCTAAACAAAACGGTATTGAAACAATTGTTGTTACCAGCGGAGTTATTCGCAATGAAGAGATTCTTTACGGAAAAATTGTCGCTGATCCTGCCTCTCTTGCACATGTTAATGCGAGATTCGATGGTGTTATTAAGGAAGTAAAAGTTAATCTCGGCGAAGAGGTTAAAAAAAGTGAAACGTTGGTAGTCATCGAATCCAATGAAAGCTTAAACCAATATTCGATAAAAGCACCAATGTCTGGGCGTATAGTCGCTAGGCAAGCAAATATTGGCGAGCTTACAAACGGTGAAAACTTGCTGACAATAGCCAACTTTGACGTGGTTTGGGCACAACTATCAGTGTTTCCTACTCAGCTAAGTAAGGTTAACGTTGACCAGCAGGTGCTAATTCATAGCACGGAATTTAATCAAAGTGCGCAAATTAGCTATTTAACACCATCACTAAACGACAAGCCTTATTCGTTGGCATATGTAAAATTAAATAACAAAACGAAAAACTGGCCGCTTGGCTCAGCAATTAAAGGGGCGGTTACAACTAGTCAACACTCTGCTCCAATTGTTGTGCCAAAAGAAGCCATTCAAGAGTTTGAAGGCAATGATGTTGTTTTTATTAAGGAAGGCAATGAATACCACCCTAGCGCCGTAAAAACTGGCGCTTCAGACGCTATCAATATTGCTATCATCGAGGGTTTGAACGTCGGCGAAAGTGTGGTTGTTAAGAACAGCTACCTGCTAGTTGCAGATCTAAAAAAATCGGAGGCTGGGCATGAACACTAAACTCCGAAGTCTTTATTTACTTCATATTAGCTTCAATATTATCGAGGTGAAAATATGATCGCTTGGATACTAGAATTATCTATCCGCCGACGTGGAACTATGTTGCTAATGGCGTTGTTTATCATCGCTTTAGGAATGTGGAATTATCAAAAGCTACCTATTGATGCCGTGCCTGATATTACCAATGTACAAGTACAAATAAACACGCAGGCTCAAGGTTATTCACCTTTGGAAACAGAGCAACGGATCACGTTTATTGTCGAAACGGGCTTGGCGGGTTTACCTAAGCTCGATTATACCCGTTCACTTTCTCGATATGGTCTGTCACAAGTAACAGTTGTGTTCGAAGAAGGCACAGATCTGTATTTTGCCAGAAATCTAATCAATGAGCGGCTTAGCGCAATTAAAGAGCAACTACCGTTAGGTATTGAACCAGAAATGGGGCCAATTGCTACGGGCCTCGGTGAAATATACATGTACAGTATAACTGCCGACGAGAGTGCAAAGCAGAATAATGGCTTACCCTATGACGCGATGGCGTTAAGGGAGATCCATGACTGGGTAGTGAAACCACAACTTTCATTGGTTAAAGGGATTACGGAAATCAATGCAATTGGTGGCTATAAAAAGCAATACCATATCAACCCAGATCCTTTAAAGATGCTGCACTTCGGCATTACCAGTGATGCGTTATCAAAAGCAGTAATGCGAAATAATGCTAATCAAGGGGCAGGATTTATAGAAACAAGCGGACAGCAAATTCTTGTTCGTTCACAAGCTCAATTGCAAACTATTCAAGACATTCAAAACGTCATTATTAAAAGCGATGACGGCACACTTGTAAAAGTTAAAGATGTTGCCGAAGTTGCGATAGGAAAAGAGCTAAGAACTGGTGCTGCATCACAGGAAGGTAAGGAAAGTGTGATTGGCACAGCAATGATGCTGGTAGGAGAAAATTCACGCTCGGTGGCTTTGGCTGTTGGCGACAAGCTTAGTGAAATTCAAAATAGCTTACCTCAAGGAGTGTCAATAGTTCCCTTATATGACAGGACAACTCTGGTTGATAAAGCAATTAGCACCGTACAGAAAAATCTCATTGAAGGCGCGTTGTTAGTTATCTTCGTATTGTTCCTATTACTGGGTAATATACGAGCCGCTCTAATTACTGCCGCAGTCATTCCTTTGGCAATGTTGGCAACAATCACGGGCATGGTTCAAAGCAAGGTCTCTGCGAATTTAATGAGTTTGGGAGCTTTGGATTTTGGATTAATTGTCGATGGAGCGGTAATCATCGTTGAGAACTGCATTCGGCGCTTAGCAGAAAGCCAAAAACGAAATGGTTCAGTCATTTCCCTCAAGGAGCGGTTAGATATTGTTTATGCTGCAACCAATGAGGTGATACGGCCTAGTGTTTTTGGCGTATTGATTATAACCATCGTCTATGTGCCTTTGTTTACCTTATCGGGTGTTGAGGGCAAAATGTTTCATCCGATGGCTGCAACTGTGATCATCGCTCTATTGTCTGCAATGGTATTTACCTTCACGCTCGTTCCCGCAGCAGTTGCGTTATTCTTGAAAGGCAAAATCAGCGAAAAAGAAAGTCCGATCATTGTCGGTGCTAAGTCAGTATATCGTCCGGTTTTGAAGTGGGCTTTAAAACTACGATGGCTAGTTGTTTGTGGCGCTGCTTTACTTGTGACATTTAGCATATTACTTGGTAGTAAGTTAGGATCTGAATTTGTTCCACAACTTAATGAAGGTGACATTGCACTGCACGCGATGCGTATTCCGGGCACTGGTATTGACCAAGCTGTAGAAATGCAGAAGATACTTGAACAACACATTATGAAATATGATGAGGTTGCTACGGTGTTTTCAAAAACAGGCACAGCAGAAGTGGCGACAGATGCGATGCCGCCAAATGTGACTGATACTTTTCTTATACTAAAGCCTAGAGAGCAATGGCCCAACCCCAATTTAACGAAAGCGGATTTTGTTGGAAAGCTGGAAAAAGATCTCAGTTCGATTCCCGGCAATAATTATGAGTTTACTCAACCAATTCAGATGCGATTTAACGAATTAATTAGTGGAGTAAGAGCTGATTTGGGGATTAAACTCTACGGTGATGACCTATCCCAACTTGTTAATTCAGCACAAGAAATTTTAACTGCACTCAATACAATTTCAGGTGTCGCAGATGCAAGGCTTGAACAAGTTGATGATGTGCCTATTTTTACTGTTAATCCCAAGCCTGAAGCATTAGCATTATACGGGTTAGATATAAGCGATTTACAATTTTGGTTAAAAACTGTCGTGTCAGGTGAAAGTGCAGGGTTAATATTCGAAGGTGATCGTCGATTTGAAATTGTAATTAGATACCCAGAGCTGTTGCGAACCGACCTTGATCAGTTAGGAAATTTGCCAATCGCAACAGAAAGTGGTGAGTTTGTACCTGTGAGTGAGGTTGCAGAGTTAAATTATACGACGGTTCCAAGTCAAATCAGCCGAGAAAATGGTAAGAGACGAATTGTAGTTACAGCAAATGTTAGAAACCGAGATCTAGGCTCATTCGTACAAGAGGCACAGCAAAAAATTCAACAAAATGTTGAATTGCCTGCTGGTTATTGGCTTGAGTACGGCGGAACATTTGAGCAACTTGAGAGTGCAACGCAAAGATTATCCATCGTAGTACCTGCCACATTGTTTGTAATTTTGACACTGCTAGTCATAGCATTTAGTTCAATAAAAGATGCCCTGATCATATTTAGTGGTGTGCCTTTAGCACTTACAGGCGGCGTACTGGCTTTGTGGTTAAGAGACATGCCTCTTTCAATTTCTGCTGCTGTTGGGTTTATCGCTCTTTCAGGGATAGCTGTATTAAATGGACTGGTGATGCTGTCATTCATTAAACAGCGATTACTTGAAACGGGAGAATTAATTAACTCAATTATCGACGGTGCAACGGTAAGGCTACGTCCTGTATTAATGACGGCACTCGTTGCTAGTTTAGGATTCATTCCTATGGCGTTAAATGTTGGAACTGGAGCTGAAGTTCAGAGGCCATTAGCGACGGTGGTGATTGGGGGAATTATTTCCTCAACTTTACTAACTTTAGTTGTATTGCCTGTTCTTTATCGAATTGTTTATCACAAATTCAAATCTTAACTTTAGTTTGGAGGCTTCTCGTAATTATTTAGAGAAGCCTTTTATTACGTTACTTTTGCTCACTCAGGTGCGTAAAAAGATCTATTTAAAACTAAATTACTTTTAAGACGCCGCGATACATTTGCATCTGACAATGAAACTCATGCTCTCCCGGTGACAAGTTCAATAAGGTAATTTGAGTAATTTCATTCAATTTAAGCTGTTCGCTTATATCCAATGAAGGAATAAGGATTGTTTCAGCGCAGGGGGATTGATCTTTACGCATAAACTTCAAGGTGACAGGTTGGCTTGCAGACACCTGAATTGAAGATGGGGAATACACGCCATCTTTCCCTTCAATTAACACTTCTCTGTTTTGCACAATTGTTTTGTTAGGTTTGTACAGCCAAAACCACCAAACAATCAGCGCGATCAACACTAAGCCTAATAAGTTAATTAACATCATCGTGCGTCTCCTTAATGCTTACTTTCTATGAGTTTTGGGCTTTAAAAAACCGAAGTCGATTCGCATTTGACACCACGGTCAATGACGAAAACGCCATTGCTGCCCCAGCTATTACAGGGCTAAGCAGAATTCCAAAGAAGGGATATAGAATCCCCGCAGCAAAAGGAATCCCAGCTACGTTATAGACAAACGCGCCAAATAAGTTTTGTTTGATTTTTCGTAAAGTGGCCTTGCTTACCGCTATGGCATCAGCAAGGCCATGAAGTGAGCCACGCATCAGGGTTATATCAGCACTTTCGATTGCTACATCAGTCCCTGTGCCTATGGCGAAACCAACATCGGCTAACGCAAGTGCAGGAGCATCGTTAATACCATCACCTGTCATACCAACAGTTTCGCCGCTGTCTTGTAGCTCTTTAACCTTGTTGGCTTTGTCTTCTGGCAGCACTTCAGCAAAAAACTCACTAATTCCCGCTTTTTTGGCAACAGCGGCGGCTGTATCCTTGTTATCGCCCGTTAACATAATGACGCGAATCCCATTGGTCTGAAGCCGTTTAATCGCGGAAATTGAGTCTGACTTAATAGGATCAGCAACAGCAATAATTGCTGCCAGCTCGCCATTAACAGCAAAATACATTGGTGTTTTAGCTTCTTTTGCTAAAGACTGGGCTTTTCCAACGAAACCTGTAAGGTCAATGCCTTTAATTTTCATTAGTTTATCGTTACCAAAAAGTAAGGTTTTGTTGTTACAGGTTGCTTCTACACCAAAACCCGTAATGGCGTTAAACGATTCTATTTTTAGTAACTCAATATCCTGATCTAACGCACTTTCAACAATCGCTTGTGCCAAAGGGTGCTCGGAGCTACTTTCTAAACTTGCCGCAAGCTGTAACACTTCTTTCTCGTCAGTCGCTTTTGCCAAAACAATATTAGTTACCTTTGGTGCCCCTTCAGTAATAGTTCCCGTTTTATCTAAAATCATGGAAGTGATTTTAGAGGCGGTTTGTAAAGCTTCGCCATTGCGAATAAGCACTCCAGCTTCTGCCGCTTTTCCAACTCCCACCATGACAGACATAGGCGTTGCTAAACCCAAAGCACACGGGCACGCAATAATGAGTACGGTAGTTGCTGAAACGATGGCAAAAGCAATTGCTGGCTCTGGTCCAAAGTTAAGCCATGCTAGAGCGCTTAATATAGATATGATCATGACAACAGGAACAAAATAAGCGGAAATCACATCGGCCAAGCGGCCAATAGGTGGTTTAGAGTTTTGCGCTCGTTTCACCATATTGATGATTTGCGCAAGCGCCGTGTCTTTGCCTACGCGTGTCGCTCTAAACAAAATCATGCCTGACTTGTTTAACGTTCCTGCAACAACTTCATCTTCTTTGGCTTTTTCAACAGGCATGGGTTCGCCCGTAAGCATTGATTCGTCTATAGATGTGTGGCCTTCTAATACAGTGCCATCTACAGGAATTTTCCCCCCCGGTTTTACCTTCACCACATCATTAAGTAAAACCTGCTCGATACCTATCTGAACCTCTTTGCTATCACGAACTACTGTTGCTGTTTTGGTTTGTAACCCGATAAGACGTTTGATGGCTTCAGAGGTTTTACCTCTGGCTTTTAGTTCTAGTGCCAAACCTAAATTAATCAATCCAATGATCATGGCTGTCGCTTCAAAATAAACATGTCTCGCCATCAACGGCACTGCGTCTGGAGCCAATACAACAGCTATTGAGTAAATCCATGCCGTGCCTGTTCCTAAAGCAATTAGGGTGTCCATATTAGCAGAGTGATTTTTAAAGCTTTTCCATGCTCCTACATAGAAATGCTTACCTGAAAAATACATAACGCCAAAAGTTAAAATGCCTACAACTAGCCAAGACATGCGTTCAAGGTTTGTTTCAACCGTCATTTCTCCAACAACAATGCTGTAGATCATTAAAGGAACGCCAAGTGAAAGCGCAATAAAAGTATCTCGTATTAGCTTTTTGTAATACTTCCAGTCTGCTGCCTCTTTCTCGTCAAGCGTATCAATTGCTGAACTATCATCGATTGGCTTAGCGTTATAACCGATAGATTCAACAGCTTTAATCAGCTCTTCAGTTTTCACGGTTCCTGTGACTTGAACAGTCCTATCAGCAAAATTCATTTCAGCACTAACTACACCATTGGTTCCTTTCAGCGCCCCCTCAATTTTACCGACGCAACTTGCACAGCCAGCACCTTCTATAATGAGCTGATGATCAGGTTTAATATTATTCATGGGAGCCGCCATTGTTTTCTATAGGTTCAAAGCTGTCTATGAGGTGACATACCATAGTGGAGGTTGGTGCTTTATCTTCCTTGACTTCCCATTGTGCTAGCGCATCTTTCATGTTTTTACGCAAAGCTAACATTGCCTGAAATTGTTTTTCAGTCTCAGCTAGCCTTTCCTTAATTAAAGACCTAACTAGAGGGCATGCAGCTTTTCCGAGACTCGCCTCATCAACAATGTGTTGTATATCTGATACTGAAAACCCCAGTTGTCTTGCACTTAAAATAAACTTCAGTCTAGAGATTTCTGTTGGGGGGTAGTACTTATATCCGTTTTCAGACTTAGTTGGATTGAGTAATTTTAATCGAGTGTAGTATCTGACAGTATCGGGTGTTGTACCAAACTCTTTGGCTAATTCAGTAACTTTCATAAGCTATCCTGACTTAATAAATGGGTTAACTGAGTTAAGTTTAGACCTGTGTGTAAGACACAGGTCAAGCCCAATATAATTATTTTAGATCTAGTGTGACCAATGAATATGCTTGATTTTCCATTCTTCGTTTTGCTTTTCGAGTATTATCGTTTCCATGCCCTGATAATCACGGTCTTTACCTTTGTATGTTCCTTTAGTATGGCTGCGTGACGCTGAGATAGCGGCATTTCCAAGAATAGTCACTTGATGCTCTAGCGTTTTAGTTTTCACTGCTGCTAAATATTTCATATCGGCCAACATATGGTGATGTGCATATTCATCAGCACTTCTTTCAACACGGCCACCCTCGTAGATGGTCACATCATCAGCCAACTGTGCTCTTGCTAGCTCCTTATTACCCGTTTCTAGTGCTTGATGAAATGCCAAAACAACTTTTGCGGCAGGGGTATCTATACCTTTAAACAAACCTTTGTCTTTGTTCTTATCACCATGAGCGTTTGCTACGAAACTAAACGTCATTAATAAAACGAGTAATATATTTATTGTTTTCATTTTCATTCTCTCTTTTAGGTTTTAATTTGCAGGGCCAACAACACTAGTAAGCCCAGCCGTTACAGATAAAATGGCAAAAGCGACTACCATTTCTATCGAGATAGATTTAGATAGCGCTTCTCTGCCATCGTTATTTTTAAGTTGTGGGACGAGTTTTAATTTATGCTTAGCTGCGATGCCCAATATCGAAGTCACGAGAGCTAATTTAAGTAGCAGTGTTTGCCCATAACTTGAACTAAACAGCTCTTCAACATTTCCGACTAATTGAAAAGCTAACCAAAGGCCAGCAACTAACAATAGACTCACAGCGATACTTGCTTGTTTGCCAAAGCTTTCCATCAACAAATGAAGCTCTGCATAACTTAGTTTTTGGCAAGCCTGTTTAAGCGGAAACAATGCTCCGAACCACCAAGCCATAACAAGCACATGGAGCATCAGCAATACTTTTTCGAACACTCCTAGCTCAGATACATGGCCGATTAAGGTAAAGGTGTATGCAAGTAAAAATAAACTAGATACCAAAATGCCTTGTTTTAGGTAATTGCTCAGTACTACTGATTTGAATTTAATGTGTGACGTTATCGCGAATATCGCTAGAACTAACCCAAGACCTCTAAGTAAAGTTCCATCACCGATAGGAGAATCCCACATTATGTCTAAAATATCAGGGTCAAAAGCACCTTGAATGCCTTCTTCTGCCATCGCACCAGTACTAGCGAAGAACCAAAGACCATTTGCAAGCAAAGCGATGACTATTGAACCTCTTATCCATTTTAGGTTCGCTATTGCCAAGTTATTATGAGACTCACTTTGTTCAAAAACTTGCTTGAAAAATGTATAACCAGCAATGCAGGCAAAACCGACGTAAAATACAATTTTTGACAGTACAATGACTGTATTCCAGATATACATTTCCATAGCAATCACTCCATTAGATTAGTGAACCATAAAGCCAAAGCTATCTTTCATTTTGTGCCCATCTTTACCTAAGAAAGTAACATCAACAACATAGTTAGCAGGTGCTAGTTTCGGTAGTTTCCACGTATATTCGGTACTGGTTTCTTTAGTAGGTTTGAAGCCAAACTTGATCTTTTTACCTTGCTTATTTTTCAATGTAATTTTGACTACACGAACATCTTTGCTAAATGCCAACGATAACTCTTCTGGAGTCTTCATTAGCATCGCATTATCAGCAGGTACACTTTTTTCAAGATGCACATGTGCAAATACTGCACTACTAAAAACGACACTGATTACGCTTAAAAATTTAATTAGTGTTTTCATATTTACCTCTATTTAATGTATGTATTAACGACTAAATTTATCTTTGAAAATTTGATTGTTGGGTATGCCAACATCTGTAATTATTTTTTCCACTTCACTCATCATTGCTTCTGGGCCGCACAAGTAAAATTCTGTAGACAGGAATTTTACTTTCTGGCTCAAATACGTCAGAAGTACTTGCTGTACATAGCCAGAATGCCCTTGCCATTGTTCTGAAGGGTTAGAAAGTGTAGGAATATAAGAAAAGTTTTTGTACTGCTCACTCAATGAGTTCAACTCATCGCGGTACAGCAAATCATCTTCAGTTCGCGCACCATAGATGAGAGTCAAGTCACCTTCATCTTGGCGTTTTTTCAACTGTTCAAAAATGATAGCTCTGAGTGGTGCAAGTCCTGAGCCAGCGCCAATAAATATGCGAGGAACCTTTTTATCTGAAGTAGCGTAAAAATCAGAAAAAGGACCTTTTGCGGTTATCGTTTCACCTACTTGGAGTGAACCTAAATAACTTGAACCTACACCTGCTCTAAAACCATCCTTAGCGGTCTGCCAGCGGATATTAAACGTTAACTCATCTGATTCCTCGTCAAAGTTAACTAATGAGTAGTGACGAGTTACACCGTCATGAGAAAATCTTCCATGAGAATAACTTTCCCAGTATTTTTCAAAGTTTTCTGGCATATCATCTGGGCGTAAGCTATTCATCCCTGCTGGCACGTTAAATTGCATATATGCACCAGCTTTAAATGCCAATTGTCTACCCGATTTCACCTTAAACTTCACTTCCTTGATAAAAGGAGTAATGAAGTTAGTTGCAACAACAACCAGCTCATGATTTTCAATATTGCGATCCGTATTTACTTCAATCGAAGTAATTTCAGAGAACCGATGCTGACACCCTAACCGATAGCCTTCCTTTAGCTGCTCATCTGATAAATTTTCCTGCTCAGAAAGTGTGATAGGTAATTGAGTTGTACTTAAGAATATGCACTTGCCACATGAACCACCTCCACCACAACTTGATGGAAGGTATACATGTGAACTAGCAAGTCCTTCTAATACCGTTGAGCTGCCAAGTGCTGAAATATCTGTAATAGTATTTGCACTGGAAAATGTCACTGCCACTTTTTGCCTGTCGCTGCCCCAACTTAGCTTCAACAATCCTTTTCGATACTGCTGTATCAGCCAAGTAACACCAGTAACTGAAAGGACTAGCGTTGCAAAAGCAAATGCAATGATCAACCAATGGTTAAATCCTCCAGAATTGCCATAGTCCATAAAGTGAAGCTTCATCATCAGATCTTTCAATCTGAAATCACCATTGGCATGGCGAAGCACTTGGCCTGTAATACTATCTAAATAAATAGTTGTATTATTCTCATCCTCAACGACAACTTGCCACATAGGATTTTGCTGCCTTACGTGATCAGAAAATGGAGGCAGAGATAACACTGGAGTAGTTAACTTACCCTCACCTGAGTAGGAGTTTTTTGCCAAAGTTAGTACTTGTTCTTCAGACAGATTAAATTGCTTTCCTGTTACAGCATCAAATAGCTTTGAGTGGTGTTCTTGGTAGCTATGCTGGCCCTTATCGAATACAAAATGATAGTAAGGCTGATGTAAAATCCATATAAGTTTTACTTCTTGAGGTGCTTCACTCGTAATATCTTTAATGGGAGTAAGGCTAAAGTCTGTAATGTTTCCTTCATGATGAGAATGAACTCTAAGCTCATTACCACTGGCTTTACTGTGATCCATCAGATTGAAGTAAAGACCCGTTCCCAACCAAATAAGCAGTTGTAAACCAACAAATAAAGAAAGCCATTTGTGTACTGAAGTGTTTAGTTTATATAGTCGCATCAAACTACTTCCTCTTTCTTTGGAGAAAGCACACGAAAGTAAGTCAGCACTGCTCCAGCCAAAGCCGCCAGCAGACCCAATGTGGCTACTAAAAACAAAAACCAGTTAGAAACGTTTTCACCATCATCGTAATCCATAATGTGGAAACGCCACATCCAATCAAACAATCGCCAGTAATCATGTCGCTTGGCTACAATTGCCCCTGTTTGTTGACTTATATAAAATGTAGGTGTGGCGAATTGTTCAAACGTTACTCTCCAAACGGGCAAGTGCCTTGGGGACAACTCAGCAGGCATACTTTCTGCTGAACTAATAAGATTAATACTGTCGATACCATGCTCGAATTTATAGTAAAATCGCGCAATTTCTCTAGCTTTGGCTTCATCAACGAGAGGTCGAATCAGACCAGTTTTGGCATCAATTACTACTTTACCCTTTTCTCCATTAAGAAAAGAATATAAAGGCTCACCCATGCTTTGGGTAAGCATGACTTGACTAGCTTGAGGGTAATCCCCAGCGAGCTTTGCAATGGAGTAATCCACACTAGCTAAATCTATTTTGGCTTCCTCACTCTTGGCTAAGGACTCGCCATGTATATAGTGAATATCCATAGTCACCATATACACACCAGTAATAGACCAGAACAGAAATTGTATTCCGACAAATGCCATTAGCCATTTGTGATATTTTCTAACTCTACTAAGCATTATTATCTTGCTCCAAGTTAGAAAGCCATTTGTTAAAGGCATTTACTTCAGGCTTTTTAACGATTGAGTAAATCGCAGGAAGTACAATAAGAGTGAGCAGGACAGCACTTGTCATTCCGCCTACCATAGGTGCAGCAATACGACTCATGACCTCAGAGCCAGTGCCTGTACCATATAAAATAGGCATTAAGCCGATAATGATTGTGGCAACTGTCATCATTACTGGACGAACACGTAAGCCAGCACCGTGTAATAATGCCTCTTGGTAAGCGTCATCTGATATAAGTTCAGCTCGCTCTTCGGCTTTTTCTTTAAGCTCAGCAAGTGCTTGATTGAGGTAAACCAGCATGATCACGCCAATCTCAACCGCAACACCAGCCAGCGCAATAAAGCCCACACCAACGGCAACTGAGAAATTAAACCCTTCCAGATACATCAACCATAAGCCACCAATCATTGCCATCGGCAAGGTAACGATAATGATAGCCACTTCACTAAATGCTCTGAAATTCAGGTAAAGCAGAATAACAATAATGGCGAGTGTTAAAGGCAATACATAGGTGAGCTTTTCTTTTGCTCTTTCCATATATTCGTATTGACCAGCCCAAGTAATCGAATAACCTGCTGGTAATACAAGATTGTTGGCTAAGTGTTTTTTTGCACTTTCAACATAAGTACCAACATCAACGCCATCGATATCAATGAAAGTCCAGCCATTGATTCTGGCATTCTCACTCTTAATACCCGGTGGACCGTTCTCTACTCTAATATCAGCTACATCACCTAGTGCAATACGTTGTCCAATTGGCGTTACAACGGGTAGTCGTGATAGTTGTTCAGGTGAGTCTCGATAATCTTGAGGGTAGCGTAAGTTAACGGGATAGCGTTCTTGTCCTTCTATCGTTTGTGTAACATTCATACCGCCAATCGCAGTAGAAACAACTTGTTGGACATCTTCGATATTTAGCCCAAAGCGACTTGCCTTATCGCGTGAAATATCAACCTTGATATATCGTCCACCTGCAACTCGCTCAGAGTAAACTGACGCTGTGCCTGTCACTTCTGGCAAGAGTTGTTCTATTTGTTGGCCGATATCCTGAATCACATCAAGCTCTGGTCCCGCAACTTTAATGCCCACAGGCGTTTTTATACCTGTAGCTAACATGTCTATTCGGGTCTTGATTGGCATAACCCAAGCATTCGTCAAGCCCGGAAACTTAACCAACTTATCAAACTCGGCTTTCAAAGATTCTGTTGTAACTCCCTCACGCCACTGTTCTTGCGGCTTCAATTGAATGAAGGTTTCAATCATGGTTAGAGGCGCGGGGTCCGTTGCAGTTTCAGCTCTTCCTACTTTACCAAACACAGTTTCAACTTCTGGCACAGTGCGAATAAGCTTGTCTGTTTGCTGTAATAACTCTCTTGCTTTACCAATTGAAATACCCGGATAGGTAGTCGGCATATACATGAGATCGCCTTCATCCAAAGGCGGAATGAATTCACTACCAATTTTGTCAACAGGCCAAAAGCCAACGATAGTAACTAATACTGCTGCTACTATTGTCGATTTTGGAAACTTCATAACTTGCTTTAAAACAGGCATGTAGATAGCAATCAACAATCGGTTTAATGGGTTTTTCTTTTCAGAAACAACTTTGCCTCGAATAAAGTAGCCCATCAAAACAGGCACCAATGTTATCGCTAAGCCTGCTGACGCCGCCATTGCATAGGTTTTTGTATAGGCGAGCGGTGAGAACATTCTTCCTTCTTGCGCTTCCAAGATAAATACAGGTAAGAATGAGACTGTAATTATCAGCAAGCTAAAAAATAAAGCTGGTCCTACTTCACTCGCAGCCTTAGCCACGATTTGCCAGCGATTATCATCTGTTAATGGTGTTTTCTCCATATGCTTATGCATATTTTCAATCATCACTATTGCGCCATCAGTCATCGCACCAATCGCAATAGCGATACCGCCTAAAGACATAATATTGGCATTGATGCCTTGCATATACATGATGATGAAAGACACCAAGATGCCTAATGGTAGAGTAATTACTGCCACAATTGATGAGCGAAGATGAAATAGGAATGCAACACAGACAATAGCAACGACTGCAAGCTCCTCAAGCAACTTGGTCCAAAGATTGTCAACAGCACGATCTATTAACTTCGATCTGTCATAAACTGGGACAATCTCCACCCCATCTGGTAGAGAAGATTTCAACGACTCTAGCTTTTCTTTTACACCATTTATGGTTTGTTGTGCGTTTTCACCAAAGCGCATAACGACAACACCACCAACAACTTCGCCTTCACCATTTAGCTCTGCGATACCACGGCGCATTTGAGGTCCTAAATTAACGGTAGCAACATCACCAATACGCAACGGTGTACCTTGCTCGTTAATGCCAAGTGGAATTTTCTCTATGTCACCAACTGATTGAATATATCCCGTTGCAGTAACCATATATTCAGCTTCCGCCATTTCCACAACGGATGCGCCAGTTTCTTTATTGCCTCGTTTAAGTGCCATTTGAATATGACTTAACGGCACGTTATAAGCTCTGAGCTTGTCTGGATCGACTTGCACTTGATATTGCTTAACCATGCCACCAACGGCTGCAACCTCTGATACGCCCGGAACAGTTTGCAATTCATACTTTAAAAACCAATCTTGAATACTTCTTAATTGGCTTAGATCATGGTTACCTGACTTATCTGTTAAAGCATAAATGTATACCCAGCCAACACCTGTTGCATCAGGCCCTAATTGAGGCTTCGCTGAATCAGGCAGACTTGATGCTACTTGGCTTAAGTATTCAAGCACTCTGCTTCTAGCCCAATACAAATCAGTATCATCATCAAAAATGATATAGACGTAGGAATCACCAAAAAATGAGTAGCCACGAACAGTTTGCGCTCCCGGTACAGACAACATGGCTGTGGTAAGAGGGAAAGTCACTTGATCTTGCACAACCTGTGGCGCTTGTCCCGGATAGCTTGTCTTAATAATAACCTGTACATCTGAAAGGTCTGGAATTGCATCTACAGGCGTTTTTTGCAAAGAATACAAACCACCAAACGCAATAATTAAGGTAACCAGCAATACAAAGAAACGATTGCCGATTGACCATCTAATAATTGATTCAATCATCATTTATCTCCCTACTTAATGATTAGAGTGATCAACTACAGGCTTATTTTCCTTGCCGTGTTGCTCATCTGATTCAAGGGAAATTTCAGTGATAACTAAGTCATCTCTAACCTCAAAAGTGAAAGTGACGTTATCACCAACATTGAAATCAACTATTTCTATATTGTCCGCGACGATAAAGTCCATCGTCGCAGCAGGTCTATCCCATTTCTCTATTGGGCCTCTGCTAATATTTAGAATCCGTGTATCAATATCAATCGTATTGATTAAACCTGATACTGTTGCTGATGATATTTCAGGCTCACTCATGATATGAATTCCAGTAATTTCATATCCACCGTCTTCGGTTTTACTCACTTCAAAGTGCAGAGATTGACCAGACTTTAATGAGTCAATGTCAACTTTTTCAGCCACCGTAAAATCCATAACCATCTCAGGCCAATCCCAAGCTTCAGCAGGACCGTGAGTAATATTGACCATGCGATGTCCAGCCATAACGCTGTTAACTTCACCTTCCATCCAAACAGAATTAGGCACTTCATCATGAGTCATGCGTTTAAAGTCAGAGTTTTTACTTGATTCTGAATCAATCAAGAATTGAGCTGATGTCACCACAACGTCATCTTCATTTAAGCCGTCTAATATTTCGATGCTGTCGATATCAACTCGACCAATAGTCACTTCAATAGACTTAAATTGCCCATCCCCCAAGGCAATTACCACTCTGTCTTGTTTACCTGTGCGAATGACGGCTTCTTTAGGTACGAGTATGGTGCTATCAGCTTGATTAGCGTGAATAGAGACTTGTGCAAACATGTTTGGTTTTAATTGATAGTTTGGGTTGTCAAACTTTAGTCTCACTCTGAGTGTGCGTGTTTTACTGTTCAATGTTGGATAGACATAATCAACGACACCAGCCCAGTCCTCACCGGGTAAATAGTCAAGTGTCATTGATACTGGCAGACCTTTTTTAATCAGGGCGGCATCCCGTTCAAACACCTCTGCTTCAACCCAAACTTGATCTAACTGACCAATGCTTAGAAGAGTATTACCCGGTTTGACGTAGAAGCCTTCTCTAACTTTCAGGCCATCAACAACACCGGCCTGAGGGGAGTAAAAGGTGATGGTTTGCTGAACCTTTCGTGTCTTTTCTAGCTTTTGAATGAAGTCTGATGAAAGCTGTAACGCTTTAAGGCGATCTTTCGCCGCCGAAATTAAGGAACTATTATTGCGCTTTAACGCTATTAACAGCTCTTCCTGCGCGTTAACTAACTGAGGAGAATAAAGTGTGTACAGAGGCTGCCCTTTCTCTACAGGATTACCTGCGGCTTTGACATAGAGTTTTTCAATCCAACCATCAACACGTGGGTGGATGTGAATTAGCTTATCTTCATCATATTGAACGTAACCTACCGTTGATATTTCAGTATGCATATTTTTCAGTTCAACAGGTGCAGTGCGAACCCCAAGGTTATTCACAACATGAGGCGCAATTTTTACTGCTCCGGGGCCAAAGTCGTCACTAGATGATTCTTCTTCATAAACAGGAATTAAATCCATCCCCATAGGCGACTTACCGGGCTTGTCCCGGCGGTAATTAGAATCCATCGGTGCAACCCAATACAGCGGTTTTTTCTCTGCTGATGTAGCTTCATTGCCATTACCGCTTGAACCTGTACCTTGATATAAACTTAATGCTCCAGCACCTAGTGCTGCCCCAATGATGACGGCAATAATTGTTTTAGTATTCGTTGACATTATTTTTCTCCAAATTGCTGACTGGATAAGTGCTGATTAGTTTTGTACGAAGTGTGCATCGACTTATGTTCAGCATTTGATTTAGATTGAGTATGCGCAAAGAAATAGTTGATGCGAGCAACTGTTTTAAGGGCATCAACATCAATTCTTAAGGCTGATATTCTGGCATTTAATTCTGCGATTCTTGCTCGAACAACTTCGGCAAAATCACCATCATCGTTGGTGTATGCCGTCAAAGACGCTTCCGCTTGGTCATGAGTTTGTTTAAGGAGTTGTTCTTGATAGATAGATTGTCTATCAGATAAGCGTTTAAGCTGTCTAAGCTCCTTTTCCACCGCACTGATCATTTGCTTTGTCAGCAATAGTTTCTCGGTTTTAACAGCCTCTGAATCTGCAATAGAAGCTGCAACTTGCTTATCTTGTCTGTTCTCGGTAAACAACGGTAAATCAAACGTTACACCAACAGAAAATAAATCAGCTCGGCTATCACCAGAAGGCATATTGTCACGATAGGCATAGCTCGCATTAACACCCCATTGCGGCTCATATTTCTGTTTAGCTAATTCAACACCTTTTTCTAAAGATTTGCGTTTTACATCAATTGCAAGTATGGCTGGATGATTAGCAAGAGCCTGAGCCAATAGATTTCTTGAGTAATTAGATGCTTTTAGGACTGTTGGATTATTCAATTGAATCGAAGGCAATTCTTTTGAGACGCTAAACTCTAGTGGTTGCGCGTCAAAGTTGAATGATTCATTCAATCGGTCAGCATCGTAAATATGAAGCCACTCATTAAGGCGAGCGATTGTCGTTTCTAGTTTCTGCTTTTGCGAAGTTAATCTGTCATCTAACTGCACTATTTCCAATTGAGCACGAATAACATCTTGCTGTCTAGTTTTACCAACAACGTTTGAATAGCTAGCTTTAGCCACTTCCGCCATCTGCTCAAAGAGAGACCAATCATCTTCAATCAATTTAATAGTTTTCTGGGCTAAGTAAGCATCTAACCAAAGTTGTGACACTTGGCTTTTCAACTTAGCTTTACGATCCTCTCGTAGCAGTGGAAATTTCGTGGACTCAATTTGTAACTGGTCTTGCTTGATCTCTAGACTGTCGCCTCTCGGAAACATTTGAGAGACGCCAACCTTTAGCTGAGTCATTCCTTCCTGATCTAAATCCCAAGTATCTGTTGGTAAATTCATTATCCCTAGCGATACTTTCGGATCAGGCAAAGTACCTGAAGCAATACTTCTATTTTCAACTGCACTTTGTTTCAATCGGCTACCATGAAGCCAAGGATCATTTTGCTGAGCTAAGGTGATAGCTTGTTCAAGCGACACTACTTTCTCAGCTTGAGCTGAGAATACAGATAAGCCGAGTATTAGTGCAGTTGAAAGTGAAGTAAGGTTTGAAGCGTTCAATTTCATTAGAATTGCTCCTCGTATGTCTTAACTTTTGCATAGACTTTACTCGTTCCATCCTTTAATAGAATTAACACGTTGTATGGCATAAAGCGGTCACCGACTTCCATACCGGGAGAGCCAACTGGCATTGCTGGAACTGAAAGCCCAATGGCATTTGGATGTTCTTCTGTCAAGAACTGCTGAATAAATTTAGCGGGGACATGTCCTTCAAAGGCAAAGCCATTTCGACTAACCGCTGTATGACATGAACGGTAATTAGGTTTGATCCCATACTTAGTTTTGATATTGCTGATGTTTCGGAAATCTTTGGAATGTGCAACGATCCCTTCGTCTTCAATATGAGTTATCCATTTTTTACAACACCCACAAGTAGGGGTTTTATAAACGATTAACTCCAAAGGTGTTACATCGTTATTGTGTACATGTTTATGTTCACCTGCGTTTGCAAACGCAGGTGAAAGCAGCATTACAACTGCTATTTTTAAATACTTATTGATCATTTTTGCCCCCAGACATTGCTGGAAAATATCTATAGCGCTATGACGCTATATTGACTAACAGAAAAATTAATTACATGTGTGCGAAATTTGGACGCACTAATCCTGTATTAGGCAAAAATTGGTGGACGATAAAGGGAAGTGGAAATTGAATGAGGTTGTTTAGATTGCAGAGCAGCTACAGATTCACTGAATATTTGAATATCTGTCGAATCAATGCTGGAATTTAGGACTGTAGTAGATGAACAAGCATTTGCAGGACAAACACATTCAACATCACAACAATCTTCTGATTGACCATTACTGCTTTTATTCATATCCCCATGATTCATTCCTTCATGATGACTCATTTTGGAATGATCCATGTTCATGTGTGATTCGTGAGAACCTGATGACATTTCACAAGACATAGCAGAATACGCAAATGCTTGCCCTACAAAGGCAACCAGCATAAGCGTCATTACTAAGACTTTTGAAAATGCTTTAGACATAAAATTCTCTTACAAATATACAGCTCTAATACTAATGCAAATTTTTGACTAAGTAAATTGATGCTGTATAAAAATTTATGAATATTTGATTATCGTCAAATTTTTCAACGGTATAAGTGACACATAATAATCTCGTCAGTCTTTTTATCTTCGTGATTCAATGACTTTTATTTCGAGACTTAAGTTGCTCCCTCATTTCTAAAACTCGGTCTGCTGAATAAGCTCCTGCTCTCATAACAACCAGCTCAACAAACGAAATATCAATTAACTTATAGTCAGCATCAATCACATAGCAACTTCCACTATGTGTGATGATCTCTAATTTATCCTCGACATCAGATTTGCTAACAATCTTTGAAGTCACGATTTGCTCAAATGGCCGAAATCTAAATGTTTCGTCGTCAATAACAACACCTGATAGAAAATCGCCGAGAAATAGCTTTTTAAATTCTTTAAAGTCGTAAACAGATACTATGTAGGCATCCTTTAAATATGTTTTGTCCATTTGTTACTCCCTACTAATAGCCAGCAGGGAGCATTTCTCTCAGCTCTAATAACTCATTAGGAGAGTACATACACTCATGCATTAAATTGAATTCAAATACATTTACATCAAACTCTTTGGGTTCAGCATCTAAGGTATAGAAGTCAGCTCCAAAAGTTCTATATTCAAGTCCATTAATTGCCATAACTTTTGTTGTGAACAAAGCTTCTCCTTTATTACCACTTTCACTATCTTCAGAAAAAGTTGCATAAAGCACCTGATCAACCTGTTCTTCTGAATCTGATTGAATGGATATAAGTGTTGCGTTAGTTAGTTTAATTCTAGGTTTCATGCTTGTGCTCCCTTGTTATCTTCTAGGCAAAATGGGCGGAAAAAACTGAGGTACTTGACCCCATCAACTTCCAATAACTGGTTATCAGCATCAAAGTGAGACAGAACACTAGACTTATACAATGAAATGTATTTTTCGTAATCGATGGTATTAAAGAAGTTGGTATCGACACGACGTGCTTGGAAAACAAGAGCTTGTTGATCAATACGAACAATGAACTTTTGATCACCATCTAGATTTTTAACCCGTAGACATAAATCAGGTTTGTGCCAATCAGATACAAAGGAAGGAATCAGCGGGAAGCCATACACCAGATAGCGCATCCCCTCGATTTTGAAGATTGTTGGATTGAACTGAGCTTTATTAACTTTACCACTACTGAATAGTTCAAGTGTCAACATCAACCAATGTTCATGCTTAGAGAAGCTATTACCTTGGGATATGCAGCCCTCGAATTCACCGTCATGATTAACGTGGTTGATATACATGTACTTTTTGATGTTATCAATGGTGAGCTGCTCAAATGGAAATTTCGAAGCGATGAGCCTGAAATAACAACTATGAACTTTTAAATCTGCATATTGAACTATCAATGGTTCATCAAACGCATCAAAATATGGTCGCCATTCTAGACGGAAATCAGGACCCGTATTTATGACAAATTTAGCGTCATCAGGTAGCCCTAAGACTTGGTATATCACTGAAACTAACTCTAACGTTTCGATATCTACCAGCATCAGGCTTTCAATACGGTTTGCCATTGACTCAATTTCTTTATGAAGCGACTCAATGATTTCTTGATCATCATATTCGTTGATCATTAAGTATTTCAGGGAATCGTGCTTTAGAATTGAGTCCAGCTTTTTCTGTTCAAAGACCTCAGAGAGACAATTATGAGTGTCAGAAAAGTGAGGGCTGTTATATACACCTCTAGCCCACAAACCTTGGGCGTAAAGATCAGGAAACTCTAATAACTCAGCAAACTCTTTTGCTTGTTTGTTAAGCTTATTCTTTAATTGATAAAGTGAGATCATTTAGTTCTCCAAACAATTTTCAAATAAACAATGGCCTACCAACACATTGCTTTATTTATTGTTCAAACAACCAAATTTTTACGGATGCTCCGCTTCACTGTTCACGTTCTTCAAGGCGAAAAACATGCGTAGGCGTAGGCTGTCCGTTCAGCCTTTACCTTATAATATCGCCAAAAAACAAAATGACAACTTACGTATTTGTACAACTTTAGGTAGATATTTTGAGTTTGAACTCTGAAAAGCTAAGTCCAAAAAGGGATATGACCAATTCTTCATCTATATTGGAGCTGGGAAATTTTTTTTCAAAATTTCCAATGATGCTATCTAGGTGGCTAGCTAATATTTTTACTAAAAATATTTCCGAGTTTGGTGAGAGAGCAGACAGTGCTATCAATGGGTTGTCAAAGGATTCAGCTTTCATTTTTACTAGTAAATCGCTGTAACTGTCACAGCCGTAAAGACAAATAGCTAGCCCTTCTTGGGCTTGTCCAAGGGGAAGTGATAATTTTTTTGACAACCTCTTTGCCTGACGCTTTACATTGCTTATAAGCGCTTCTGATTCAAAAGACATACGCACACCAAAACATAACAACTAAGGTCCACAGCACCTAAGTCATTACATCTTCAATGTATGATTAATCTTTTAAACCCAGAGTAAATCCATTTCGTCCGCATTTGTGGAAACTGGCTTCTCTGAAAAGCCACTGCAAAAAGCAGTGGCTATTGTCGCAATATTATAAGGAAATGTGAATTGTAGTTTGATGTCTACATGTTCTTTTCAGTGAATTCAGCCAAGCTACTACGCTCTACTTCATCAAATATCAACACCGAGCCTTTTTCATAGTTTCTATACACGTTAACAGCCGCGCTAGCACCTGAAGATGCTGGTGTGACAAATTTATCATCAATCTGAGCTAAGTTGCCCAACACGATTGTACGACAATTTTTGCCTCCTCGGCTTAACATCCCCTTGATTTGCGCTCTGGTCATGTTTTGAGCTTCATCAATGATCAACACAGCATCGTCTATTGAACGGCCCCGAAAGTAAGCCATACTAGTAAATTCTATATTGGCTTTTTCGATCACATGCTCAACTGTTGCATGAATATTTCCTTCATGATTATCATCTGAGTGCATCGAGATAAGTGCGTCTGTAATACCTGCGAGCAAAGGCATTGATTTTTCAGTTAAATCCCCCGGAAGGAATCCGGGATCATCGTCCATAAAATCTCTGGAGCGCACCACAACAATTTTTTTGTACTTTTTCAACTCCAATACTTGATGCAGCGCCGAAGCAACTGCTAAAAAAGTTTTTCCGGAGCCAGCAGGGCCAAGGATGATATTCAAGTCATAATAAGGGTCTGTTAATTGGCTTAAAGCTACCGCTTGACGCTGATTTTTTGGCAATATTCCCCATACCTTTTCTTGCTTACGAGGCAATAACTTTGTGTAAACTTCAGTATCAGTTACTTCTGAAATTCGCCCAATATGTCCAGCTTCATCGTACCAATACATGTTTGGCTGAACTTCATCGTTGAACAAGCTTATAGGGAATGTATAAACCTCTCCTGAGACTTTGAAATCTTTATCTGATTCAATACGATCAAAAAGATCACCTTCAAAAGCCTGTACTCCTGTATATAACAAATCTATATCTGCGATTTGATTATCAACGGATACATCTTCAGCCATAACACCAACAGTTCGAGCTTTTAGTCGCATATTAATGTCGCGGCTAACGATGGTAACGTCTTTATCTAACTCTTTCTGAAGATGTAGTGCATAGTTAATTATTCTGTTGTCAGCATCGCTACCAATCGTGTGCTTTAACTCTTTTGCCATGTCCAATTGAGTATCAATACCAATGAACAACTTGCCTCTTTTAGCTGTTTCAGTAGAAGGCAGTGGAATACCTGCTTCCATTTCTTCTGCACTATGCCCGTTTATAATGTCTTCAAGCATACGGATACATACACGAGCATCAGCACTTACCGATTTATTAGTTCTCTCTTTTAAGTTATCTAATTCTTCTAAGACTGTTAGACAGATGTATACATCTTCACTGTAAGCAAGCAATGACTTTGGATCATGAACTAGTGCCGATGTATCTAATACTCTTGGATTTCTATTTTCACTTGGATTATTCATTTTAGTTCTCCTTTGAGAACGATTTTCATTAATTAGCATTTTAGATTTACCTTAGCTTTATTATTTTTGTTTGTGCCTTCTTGCAGGTTAAATCCGTTATTTATATTTATTGATTAATGGTTCTATTCTTTAAGTCACACTTAATGACATGTTAGAGAGATTAGATCTTAGCCTGTTATAAATACTCAATTTCTTCAGTAAGAATAAGGTCTGTAGATAGGTCTGCACAAATATTAAAAAAAAGCTTGCAGTAATACCTGTTTTACCTGAACCCGCTGGACCGGTCAAAATCACTAAATCAATATGTGGATCT
Source organism: Alteromonadaceae bacterium (assembly GCA_014872805.1). Lineage (GTDB taxonomy): Bacteria > Pseudomonadota > Gammaproteobacteria > Enterobacterales > Alteromonadaceae > Opacimonas. The sequence goes on along the minus strand of WKFN01000010.1, from coordinate 66,844 downwards.
AACAAAGCATGTAATGCCATGGCTTGTGGCATATTTTTGGGGTGAATTCCCCATGCTTGTCGGGACATCAAGCGCTCTACACCTAGATCGAGCAACTCTGCATGGGTCTCATCGATTGCTTCAACTACGCCACAAAATTCATTCACCTCATCGACAATAAATGCATTAATGTACAACTCTGGGAGTTGTGACAGTGCAATCCGATGAATCGTATCTCGTCCCTCAGTATGACTTTCGACATCACTCACAGCATCCCAAAAGCGCCCATCCACTTTGATATACCCTGTGGATAAGTATTTTATATCGTCAATGAGCTGATCCGTACGGTAATCTTCAACAAACTTCATCCCTGCGCCTTTGGCTTTTAGGCGCATATTGATGTCTTTTGTGACCAAAATGACATCGCGTTGTGGATGTGTTTTTCGCATATCAAGCGCAACATTGATGATGCGATTATCGTTTTCATTACTGGTAAATACTTGTTTGTTGGCTTCCATCAACAAATCCGTATAAATCGATAAATGACCACTTGGCCCATGTTCTTTGGAGCCCTGTCCAGCCAAGCTGACTCCTGCGGTCATTTGTTCTGGTGAGGCATTTGCCAGAATATTTTCCATTGCTCGGATAGCCACTCGAGCGTCTCTAGCAACGTCTTTTTTAGTGTCTTTTATATGGTCGAGTTCTTCTAAAACCGTCATTGGGATCATGACGTCGTGTTCTTGGAAAGATAAAAATGCGAGTGGTTCGTGTAATAAGATATTGGTATCTAATATATAAATCTTGGTAGCGTCTTTTGACATCCGTGACTCCTCAACTTAGATTCAAATTTAACCCTACTGCAAGTTTGCACAAAAAGCACGTTTTTTTGTTAAGCCCGACGTTCGATGTCATAATAGGAACATAAGAAAGATTTGGTTTTAAAATATGTATGTGACTGGACAACGTTGGCTTAACAGCCAACAACCCGAGCTAGGATTAGGCTTAGTAACCGAAGTACAAGGACGCCAAGTCGCTTTGTATTTTCCTCTTGTTGATAGCGACGCGCGCTATGCAAGCGAATCGGCTCCTTTATTGCGTTTCACCTTAGAAGTCGGTGAATGTGCTCAAGACATCAATAACCTTACCTTTGAGGTCATAAGCTGTGACGAAGACAATGGACTGATGAGCTATGAGGTAGAATATCCAAACGGTGCTCGTACCACTCTCTTTGAAACCCAAATCGCGCATCACTTACAAATCAATCAACCTGAAAAACGCCTATTCAATGGCCAGATCAATCATACCGCTTGGTTTGATGTCCGCCATCAAACCTACCAAGCACAATACAAACACAACACTCATCCTGGGATAGGCCTATTGGGTGCACGGATGACGCCACTGGAGCATCAAGTAAATATTGTTCAGCAAATAGGCCAGCGTTTTGCCCCAAGAGTGCTACTTGCTGATGAAGTAGGCTTGGGTAAAACCATCGAAGCGGCGATGATTTTGCATAAACAAATTTTGCTGGGTCGCTGCCAACGAGCTTTGATCATCGTCCCTGAGTCATTGCAACACCAATGGCTGGTTGAATTGCATCGCCGCATCAATATGATGTTTTCTTTGTTCGATGAAGAACGACTTGAAGCATTGAGCGATGAAAATGACAATCCATGGCTAAGTGCACAGTGGGTCATTACCAATGTGAGTACCTTACAAGCGCAACCTCAGGCTCTGCAACAACTGTGTGAAACGCCTTGGGACTGCTTAATTGTCGACGAAGCACACCATCTCACCGAGCAAGGCTCTCACAATAGCGAATACGAGGCGATTGCTAAACTATGTCAACTCATCCCAAGTGTGTTACTACTCACTGCGACTCCTGACCAACAAGGTAGCGACGCCCATTTTGCACAATTACAGCTACTTGATCCAAATCGGTTTACTAGTGCCAAGCAATTTCATTCTGAACAGACTAGCTATCAAGCCCTTGCGGATTTAAGTGATGGCTTATTGTCTTGCACACAGTTGGATCACGATTTAATTGCCCGTTGTCATGAATTTTTACCCGAATTAAGCATTTCAGATATTGCTGACAAAAGTGTCTTTGAATTAATTCAAGAACTCATCGATCGGCACGGTACGGGCAGACTATTTTATCGCAACACACGCAAGGCCATTGGCCATGCTAATGCTCGACAGGTGATTGCTCACCCGCTAGATTGTCCTGAAGCATACACGACAATCAAAGACAGTGTAATTGCCCACATTCATGAAGATACCGATTGGGTAAAAGATTGGCTTGAACAGGATCCAAAGGGCAATTGGCTTTTGGAATTTTTACAAAATGCTCGAGGTAAAACGCTGTTAATCTGTCGTACCGCTCGGGCCGTTCTTGAATTAGCAGAACATATCCGTATCAAGAGAGGTATTTCATTACCTGTATTTCATGAACAAATGAGTATTAGTGAGCGAGATCGAGCGGCACATTTCTTCGCCGATGACGAAGATGGCGCCCCCATGCTATTGTGTTCAGAAATTGGCTCAGAAGGTCGAAATTTCCAGTTTTGTCAGCAACTTATTTTATTTGATCTGCCGCTCAATCCAGATTTGTTAGAACAACGCATTGGACGCCTAGATCGCATCGGGCAAACCAGTCAGGTCGAAATTATTGTGCCTTTTCATCGCAATAGTGCGCAAGAACGCCTTTTCCGATTTTTTGATGTCGGTCTGAATGCGTTTAACCAAACCTGTACTGTCGGAAATGAAGTCTTAACGGAACTCGGGCAACCTTTGGCTAAGCTGATACAAGATCCTGACTTTGATGCCGAATTACCGAATATTGCCTCACTCACCAAAAGCTTAGTTACGGCACAAGAGCAAGGCAGAAACAAACTACTCGAACTCAATGCCAAAGGTTTTGACCAACATGCAGACATTATCGCCGCACTTGATGATGAAGCTGAAGGTGAAGAGGTTTATCAGTATTTAAGCTCTATGGCAGATGTGGTTGGCTTTAAATTTATCATCAATGACCACGTGAGCTATGTCATACAACCTACAGAAGATTTGTTATACCCATTACAAACCTTGCCGGATGAAGGTATGACGGTGACATTTTCAAGACGCGTAGCCACCGCTAGAGAAGATTATCATTTTATCAGTTTTGAACATCCATTCGTGCGTGAACTAATGGCTACATTACTCAGTGATAACACAGGGAAAGCCAGCATCGGTCTATTCTCAGATAGTAATAAACCGGTTGGGGCGTTTATTGTGCAATGTCAATTCGTGATTCAAGCAGCATCTCAAGCTGAGCACAACCCCTATTTGACACCGCAAAGTTTTATTGTGAGCTGTGATCATGCGAATCAAATCTTCAATGATACTGTTGAGTCGATACACAGAGTCAAAAAAGTCGTCGCAGCCAAACTGATCACTGCCTTGGCAGACCAAATTAAACAAGCCATAAGGACGTGCGAAAATACTGCATCAGAACAAGCAGTACACATTAAGAATAACGCTCTCCAACACATGCAATTAACACTCGGAACCGAGCTGGAACGTTTGCACTATTTGCAACACATCAACCCCGCCGTAAGACCTGAAGAAATAAGTATATTAGAGGCACAGTTGCGCAAGGCATGCTGGCAAATCGAAAACGCACCAGTCAACCTTGACTCGATACGTGTCCTTGTCAATAACCCATAATAACGAGTTTGCTGTCATGGCTTTTTTTAACTACCAACCACCGATGGTGCCCTATCTGAAGATCATCTATCAAGACGATGATATATTAGTTGTTGATAAACCAGCATGGATTTTATCGGTACGTGGGCGTGGTGATGCACATCAAGACAGTATCCAAAAACGTGTCAATACCGTCTTCCCGCAAGCGTATATCGTTCATCGGTTGGATATGGCAACCTCTGGGCTAATGGTTCTTGCTATGCACAAAACAGCCAGTACCAACCTTGGTAAACAGTTTGCCGAAAGGCAAACTCATAAAATATATTACGCACGGGTTTTAGGTCATCCCATTGAAGATGAAGGGGTATGTGATGCGCCTTTAATTGTGGATTGGCCGAATCGCCCTAAGCAAAAAATTTGTTACCAAACTGGTAAAGCCTCGCTTACCCACTACCGTGTGATCAGTCGTGATGATAAAACCAGTTTAGTACGGCTTGAACCCAAAACAGGTCGCTCGCATCAGTTACGAGTACACATGCTCAGTTTGGGACATCCGATTTTGGGCGATAGGCTGTATTCATCTGAAGCCAGCCGTATTGGGATTGAAACAATGCACCTGCATGCGGCTGAGTTAGGGCTTAAACACCCTTCAACGAATGAATGGCTTGAATTCACATCCAAACATTCTTTTGCTGATGAGCCTGCAAGCGTTCAAGCAATTGTGTGTTAGAAAGCTTATTGAAAGACTATTTCCAACAAACGCCCATTGACTTCATCAGTTACCACAAAAACTTGCTCATTATGAACTACTACGTCGCGGATACGAGCGTCCAGGTCTTTGAGTAATTCATGCTCAGCAATCACCTTACCGTCTTTGAGTTCGACATAATTTAGGTAGCGAAACTTTAAAGAGCCCATCAGTAAATCATCTTTATAAAACGCCATTCCACTTGGAGCAATGGAAGGAACATAATAATGTAAGGGCTGCTCTAAACCTTCTTGCTTGGTCTTGTCAGTAATCGGCGTACCGTTATAGTTGACGCCATAGGTGATGGTTGGCCAGCCATAATTAGCGCCTGCTCGTAAAATATTGATCTCATCTCCGCCTTTCGGTCCATGCTCGTGAGCCCACATTTGTAAGTACTTACTGTGCCATGCCATACCCTGGATATTACGGTGACCAATTGAGAATACTTCAGGCACAGCACTATCCAGATAAGGGTTCTGCGGATGGGGGTTGCCATCTTTTGTGACTCTTAATACTTTACCGTAATGATTATCTAATGCTTGGGTTTTTTCCATACCAACCCAGCGATCACCTAAGCCAACATACAAAGAGTCATCTTCTGCAAAAGCAAGTCGACAACCAAAATGGAAACCAGACTTATCTTTTGGTTGTGCAATCACAATAGGTTCCACATTTACCCATTGTGCTCCCTTTAACTGTCCTTTATGTATTTCTGAAGATGTCGCGCCCGAGGCATCCGCAATCACTAAGCATGCGTAAAACGTTTGGTTTTTTTCAAAATCGGGATCCAAGGCGATGCCTAATGCGCCACCTTGGCGCTCTGCAGTGATCTCAGGCACACCTGTCAAACGCGTTTTTGCCCCATCTCGATCAACTAAGGCAATGTAACCTGGACGTTCTGTGACTAAAAACCGTCCATCAGGTAAAGTCGCAACGCCCCAGGGATGTTCCAATCCATCAGTTATGGTTTTTGTGGTAACTTCTGGTGCAGCCACTGTGAGCCCACTCATTAATAAACACAAAAAATAAATGAATCGCATCGTTTATCTGTCCTATCGTAGTAGTATTATTCTTATACGTTTCTCAATAAGTCTGAGTTTACATTCTCACTACTGGAACCAAAACTGTTTGAGCTGGATGTTGTGCAAACTTCAATGTCATTTCAAGCGATTTGCCTTCACTCAATTCAGTTGCTAATCCCATCAACATGATGTGTTTTCCACCTGGACGTAGCTGAAGTTGAGATTTTGCAGGGATAATGACTCCGTCTTCTAGTTCAAACATCTGCATCATTTCTCCCTCCATACGCATGTCATGGATTTCTACCTTCATTGCGATATCTTCACTAACAGATACTGAAATTAAATGCACATCATCTTCAGTGTTATTGTTGATAGTGACATACGCAGCTCCAGTTGTTGCGCCTGAAAATGCGGCTCGAATTCGTGCATCAGAGAGCGTAAGTCCTTCGGGCAGTGTCGACACATCCCCAACGGCTGTTGCTTGATGCGAATGATGTTGCGGTGAAGGCTGCGCGTGAGAATGTGATTCTTGATGAGGGGAACAGGCGGCTGCCAATGTGACAACCGACAGTATACTTATAAAATATAGTAATCTTGACATGTTATTTCCCTTATTTGTGAAAGACTTAACTTACGAACCTCAATGAATCGCATTACTTTACCAGCAGTAATTGAGCCTGTGGGCCAAGTTCAGGAAAATATTCTGAAGGAAACTGACCGTTCAAGTTTAGTAATTTTTGCCCCAAGTCGGCATACGAATCAGCATTAATATTAATATGTCCCATTTTGCGCTTTGCTCGCACTGCTTTGCCGTACCAATGCTGATGTGCATCTTCCATCTCTAATGCAGCTGTACCAAGATTGTCGCAACCAATGATGTTTATCATGGCGCTCATCGCCCTTGCTTGAGTCGAACCTAGTGGTAAGTTACACACTGCACGCAAATGATTTTCAAACTGGCAGGTATGCGCTCCATGCATGGACCAATGCCCTGAATTATGAACTCGTGGTGCGAGTTCATTCACCAAAAGTGTGTCTTCTTCCTGGAATAACTCCACTGCCAGCACACCGACATAATCCAATTCGTTGGCAATTTTAGTAAAGATAGACAGCGCTTGTTCAGAAAGCTCATCCGTGTATTCAGGAGCAGGCGCGACGGATAGGTGTAACTGGCCTTGGTAGTGCGTGTTTTCTGATAAAGGATAGACCACCACGTTACCAGAGGCGTTTCGCGCTCCAATCAAAGAAAGTTCACGAGAAAAATCGGACATGCGTTCCGCAATAATTGGCACTGACTGTAGATCCAATTGAGCAAATTTTGGGGCAAGTAATGGCAAATCCGCTGCAGATTTGGCACGCCACTGTCCATATCCATCATAACCATCACGTGAGGCTTTAAAAATAATTCTCTCACCCAAACGAGATTCGATTCCATCAAGCTGTTTTACATCTGTGATGACTTCATAATTGCAGTTCGGAATATTTAATTTGTCGAGCAGTGCTTTTTCTCTGACTCGGTCAGCGCCGATCAAAATAGCAGGCATATTCGGAGCAAGCTTCCCAGATGCACTGGCTTGCACTAACAAATCTTCTGGCACATGTTCGAATTCAACCGTCAACACATCCGCATCGGCAATACATTGCTCTAAATCAGTGCTCAACACGGCCTTACTGACTGGGTGGACAACCGCTTTAGTCGCGACATCTACGGCCTTGACATCTATTGATAAAGGCGCACCGGCAAGATACATCATCCGCGCCAATTGACCTGAGCCGTATACTAGAACTTGCATGCTGTTATAGCTCCAGTTGCCCGTTGGCGAGTACGGTCTCGGTTTGTTGCTGTCTAAAGTCAATAATGGCTTGTCTTACTGCGGTGTTGTTCAATGCAATGACTTGCGCTGCGAGTAATCCGGCATTAGCCGCGCCGGCATCACCAATCGCAAGGGTACCTACGGCAACGCCTTTGGGCATCTGTACAATTGAGAGTAAAGAATCCACACCATTTAATTGGCTAGAACGTACAGGGCAACCGAACACTGGAAGATGCGTGTGTGCTGCGATCATCCCAGGTAAGTGTGCAGCGCCGCCCGCACCAGCAATGATGACTTGATAACCTTCCGCTTCTGCGGTTTTAGCAAATTCAGTTAATAATTCAGGGGTGCGATGTGCCGAAACCACTTGTGCTTTATAGGATACGCCAAAGGACTCGAGCATTTCTGCAGCTTTCTGCATGGTGGGCCAATCTGAAGTAGAACCCATAACAATAGCAACTTGTGCCATATCTTATCTCTTATTGAGTTACCACTGAACGCAACAATGGCAATGTTTGAAAGCACGATATTTTATCAAGAATAAAGAGGGAATTGAAATATTTGTCACGAAAAATCCCAATTTGATTAAAAAAAGAGGGGTGTTTAAGAAATATACTGTTTACTTTTATGATGGTTGCAATAATAATAAATCATATGAATAATATAACCTTTAGATTACTCGAAGTGTTTAAATGTGTAGTTGAAAGTGGTTCAATTACCGCTGCATCAACCGCACTGTCATTATCGCAACCAACCGTTTCTCTGCAATTGAAGAAACTTAGTGAGATTTATGGCATAACACTACTCGAGACTCACCATGGTTCAATCGCGCTTACCGATGCAGGTCGTGCGGTTTATCAGTGTGCCACTTCCGTAATGGAATCACAGCGCAGTTTACAGAACCATATTCATGCATTAAAAGGCCAAAAAGCTGGCACCTTTAAGGTCGCAGTGGTATCTACGGCCAAATACCTTGTGCCACAAATTCTCAAGACTTTCTGCAAAGAATATCCTGACGTTTATGTTCAAGTAAAAGTCGGAAATTCATCACAAATTGAAGCAAGAATGAGTGAACAGCAAGATGACCTGTACATCGTTGCCAATGTTCCTGAGAACTTGGAAGTTGAGGTGACGCCATTTATGCAAAACCGGTTGAAAGTGGTTGCACCGCCAGAATATAGTGGCCCTAATCACTGCCACCTTTCAGCATTAGCTGAGCAAACATTTTTGTTGCGTGAAGAAGGTTCAAATACCTTTACCACGTTCAATCGATATTGCGAACAAAACAATGTCCTTTTAAAAGATGTATTGGTTATCGAAAGTAATGAAGCGATTCAACTCGCTGTACATTCTGGTATTGGTATTTCGGTGCTCTCAGAACACACCATTGTGCAAACTGACAAACATCGAGTTCAAGAACTCAACATCATTGATTTTCCTCTTGTCAGTCACTGGCATGCAGTTACAGTTATGAGTCGCCCATCTAATGGGGTATTAACTGCTTTTAAATCTCATCTGCAAATTGTCGGACAACAGCAAAACGCTCAAATTTAACTTATTTAGACAACTAAAAAGCCCCTCATTGTGAAGGGCTTTTTTGGTTTTTGTGGTTATACAATAAATAACTTAACCTTTTTGACGCTTCATGGCCTCAAAAAACTCATCATTTGTTTTGGTCATCGCTAAGCGCCCAATAAGGAATTCCATCGCATCGATTTCCGTCATTTCATGCACGATTTTTCGCAAAATCCACATTTTTTGCAGTTCTTCCTGAGAGGTCAGTAGTTCTTCACGACGAGTACCAGAACGGTTGAAATCAATTGCCGGGAAGACTCGCTTCTCAGCGATCTTACGGTTCAGGTGTAATTCCATATTACCCGTACCTTTAAACTCTTCGTAAATCACTTCATCCATCTTAGAGCCGGTATCGATCAATGCCGTTGCAATAATAGTCAAGCTCCCCCCCTCTTCGACGTTGCGAGCAGCACCAAAGAAACGCTTTGGTTTGTGTAATGCGTTTGCATCCACACCACCCGTTAAGACTTTACCTGATGAAGGTATTACTGTGTTGTAAGCACGAGCAAGGCGAGTTATCGAGTCTAACAAAATAACGACGTCTTTTTTGTGCTCTACTAAGCGCTTGGCTTTCTCAATAACCATTTCAGCCACTTGAACATGACGATTAGCAGGCTCATCAAACGTTGATGCTACCACTTCACCTTGTACCAGACGTTGCATCTCGGTGACTTCTTCCGGACGCTCATCAATTAATAGCACCATTAAGGTGCACTCAGGATGATTAGCTGCAATAGATTGCGCGATATTTTGAAGTAAAAGGGTTTTACCCGCTTTAGGTGGCGCAACAATCAGACCACGTTGACCTTTACCGGTCGGCGATGCTAAATCTAGTACACGTGCAGTAATGTCTTCGGTACTACCGTTACCACGCTCCATGGTCAAACGCTCATTAGCATGTAGCGGCGTCAAGTTTTCAAACAAGATCTTATTGCGCGAGTTTTCAGGCTTGTCATAGTTGACTTCGCGAATCTTGAGCAATGCAAAATAACGCTCACTGTCTTTTGGAGGACGAATTTTCCCAGAAATCGTATCACCGGTGCGCAAGTTAAAACGACGAATTTGACTAGGTGAAACATAAATATCGTCAGGACCTGCTAGATACGAAGAGTCAGCCGAGCGCAAAAATCCAAAACCATCTTGCAGTATCTCTAATACCCCATCACCGAAAATATCTTCTCCGCTTTTAGCATGCGTCTTAAGGATTGAAAAGATAATGTCTTGTTTGCGAGCTCGCGCCATGTTTTCAATGCCCATTTCTTCGGCAAGGGCAACAAGGGTACTGATGGGTTTATTTTTTAATTCGGTAAGATTCATAGTTGAATAGGTCTGCAAGTAGGTTAGCTAATAAGCTTGAAAGTATTTATGGTTAAGAACAGGGAATAGCACAGTACAGGCGTTGAAGGATGTAACTGTGTAACTCTTGCTTGAGTTATGAAAATAAACTTAACACTTAATTTATGTGTGTACAAGTATTTTGTAACAGAAATGCAAAACCCCTCGATGCACGAGGGGTTTCACTGAACTTTGCAGAATTAAAACATTAAATATGTTCTGCTAAAAATTCTTCTAGTTGAGTTTTAGATAATGCGCCAACTTTGGTTCCTGCAACGCTACCGCCTTTAAATAACAACAAGGTTGGGATACCGCGAATACCATATTTAGGTGGTGTTTCACTGTTTTCATCGACATTGAGTTTAGCGACTGTGACTTTACCGTCGTAACTTTCAGCAATTTCAGATAAAATAGGGGCAATCATTTTACATGGGCCACACCATTCAGCCCAAAAATCAACTAGGACTGGGCCTTCAGCATTAATAACATCTGCTTCGAACTTATCATCAGACAATGTGATAATTTTGTCGCTCATTCTTTTCTCCAATGTAGATGAACTGATAAATGTTCACCATAGTTTTATAAGAATCTGATTAAAATGCAAGGTCAAAAACATAACAAATTATGCAAAATACTCACTTAACAGATACTCGATTTCAAGATTTACCGATTAATATTAAGGTACAAAGTGCTTTAAATAAAGCTAATTTTGAAAACTGCACACCGATTCAGGCAATGGCGCTGCCCCCATTGTTAGCAGGCAATGACGTTGCGGGTCAAGCGCAAACAGGAACGGGCAAAACCATTGCTTTTTTAGTCGCAACCTATCATAGATTGCTCGAAAAAGAGACAACTCATGGCAAGCCTAGAGCAATCATCATGGCTCCAACTCGTGAGTTAGCTGTCCAAATACACAATGATGCTAAAATACTTAGCCAAGAAACTAGCCTATCTTGTGGCTTGATATATGGTGGCGAAGGATACGAAAATCAACGTCAACAATTACAAAACGGTGTTGATATCATTATTGGGACAACTGGTCGGATTATCGATTTTTACAAACAAGGGGCTTTCAGCTTAGAGCATATCGAAGTTGCCGTTCTCGATGAAGCAGATCGTATGTTTGACCTGGGCTTTATTAAAGATATTCGCTTTTTGTTTCGCCGTATGCCAAACCCCTCGCAACGCTTGAGTATGTTGTTTTCAGCAACCTTAAGTTTTCGTGTTCAAGAGCTCGCATATGAGCATATGAACACCCCCACTCATGTTGAGGTTGCACCAGAACAAAAAACCGGTGAACGCATTCAAGAAGAGTTATTCTATCCGTCAGGCCAGGACAAAATGCGCTTGCTGTTGACGCTGATCGAAGATGAATGGCCAGATCGTGCCGTCGTCTTTGCCAATACCAAACACGAGTGTGAAAATGTCACCGCTTGGCTCAAAGCAGATGGGCACAGAGTAGGTTTACTTAGTGGTGATGTGCCACAAAAGAAACGCTTACAAATACTGCAACAATTTACTCAAGGACATTTGGACTTTTTAGTCGCTACCGATGTGGCGGCTCGTGGACTTCATATAGACAAAGTGTCCCATGTCTTTAACTATGATCTACCTGATGATGCGGAAGATTACGTGCATCGCATTGGTCGTACAGGTCGTGCTGGAGAAACTGGACACGCCATTAGTTTTGCCTGTGAAAAATACGCCTTGAATTTACCCGCTATAGAGGAGTATATTGAGCATCAAATACCAGTTAGTGAATATGATGCTGAAATGCTTTTAACGGACATAAAAGCACCCAAACCAACGACAAGGAAGCGACATGGAAAGCCAAATCATCGCAAACCAAGGTCTAACAAATAACCTTTCAAAAAATAAAAGAAAGCTTATGCGACATCAAGATTTGACCACGTTACAACCTCAAGGTGAATATTTCGCTGCCGTTGATATGGGTTCGAATAGCTTTCATCTTGTGGTGGTTCACGTGGTAAACGGCAATGTGCAAATCGTTTCCAAAGTAAAACAAAAAGTCCAACTCGCTGCAGGACTCAATGCTCAGAATATGTTGTCAGAAGAGTCTATGCAACGCGGATGGAACTGTTTATACACCTTTGCAGACCGCTTAAAAGACATACCTGCGCAAAACATCAAAATCGTCGCAACCGCCACCTTGCGTTTGGCTAATAATGCACAACAGTTTGTGGTTCAAGCTGAGCAGATCCTCGAACACAAAATCAACGTTATTTCTGGGCTTGAAGAGGCTGAAGAAATTTATCGCGGGGTAGCATTTACCTCTGCGACCAAGGGTAACACTTTGGTCATTGATATTGGAGGTGCAAGTACTGAGGTGATCCTTGGCCGAGATACGGTTCCCATTCACTTACACAGCTTCGACATGGGTTGTGTCACTTTCACTGAACGTTATTTTGCCATTGGTGAAATCAGTGGTAAGGCGTTTACACAAGCCATCGATTCAGCCAAAAAAATCCTTCAGCCTCATCTAGCATCATTTAAATGTTTTGATTTTGACTTGTGTTTAGGGGCATCTGGTACTCCACAAGCCATCGTCGAGATATTACAAGGACAGGGTAATAAAGATGCAATACGCCTTAACTATTTAGATGAACTAAGGCGTCAGTGTACAGCATATAATCACCTAGATGAGCTAGAAATTACCGGTTTAGCTGAGTCTAGACAAGCTATCTTTCCTAGTGGCCTAGCCATTTTGATTGCCTTATTTGAAAGCTTGGATATTGATTCAATGAATCTAGCAGGTGGAGCTCTTCGAGAAGGACTGATTTACGGAATGATCGAAGACCAACCTTTAGATGATCGCCGCAATCAAACCATAATACGTTGCGTCAAACAATTTCATATTCAACCATTACAAGCGCAACAAGTTACGCATACCGCCCTTGGCTTATATCAACAGTTTTGTGAACAAAGTAATATCTGCTCCCTCGACAGCCGCACCTTGTTGTATACCGCTGGCATGTTACATGAGATTGGCTTGCACATAGGCTACAAAGACCAACAAGTGCATGCTCAATATATCTTAATGCACCATGAATTAGCCGGATTCACCAAGTTACAAAAAGAATGCATTGCCGTAATCATTGGTAATCACAAAGGCGATGTTAACCTTGTTTGTAGCGATGGTTTTCCGGCGAGTTTGAGTAAAGACATACTGGCAATGATCAGAATCTTAAGGCTTGCGACCATATTACATATAAAACGCAATCATGCCCCGAGTTTGCTCCACGATGCCAACATCAGATTGGCCATACAAGACGATAGTTGGACCATTCAGATTGACCAAATATGGCTAAACAACAACAAACTTGTGCAAGCTGAACTCGCTAACGAAGCTTGGTTACAACACAAAGCAAAATGGCATTTGTCTATTGAAAGCAATGAAATCGCAGCGGTGTAATGATCCTAATTTTGTAATATCTCTGCGGCTTGGGCTGCAAAATACGTTAATATTCCATCCGCTCCAGCGCGCTTAAAACACAGCAGTGATTCAAGAATTACTGCTTCACGTTGCAACCAGCCTTGAGCAAAAGCGGCTTGGTGCATGGCGTATTCACCGCTTACCTGATAGGCAAAGGTTGGTACTTTGAATTCGTCTTTTACACGACGAACGATGTCTAAATATGGCATACCCGGTTTGACCATGACCATATCCGCGCCCTCTTGCAAATCCAACGCGATCTCTTTCAAAGCTTCATCTGAATTAGCCGGATCCATTTGATATGTGAATTTGTTCCCACCCTTTAGGTTACTAGCAGAGCCGACCGCATCACGAAACGGCCCATAATAACTAGAGGCATATTTGGCAGAATAAGCCATAATATTGGTGTGAACAAAGCGTTCAGCTTCTAGGGCATCGCGAATCGCCCCAATTCGCCCATCCATCATATCGGAAGGTGCTACGACATCGGCCCCGGCTCGGGCATGAGATAGGGCTTGCTTAACCAAAGTCTCGGTTGTTTCGTCATTTAGCACATAACCTGAGTCATCAATAATTCCGTCTTGTCCATGGGTAGTGAACGGATCTAATGCTACATCGGTAATGACCAGAAGATCTGGAAATTTAGCCTTAATGGCCCGAACTGTACGTTGGGCAAGGCCATCCGCAGCAAACGCTGCTGCGGCATCCAATGATTTAGCTGACAAAGGCGTAACTGGAAACAAAGCAATCGCAGGAATACCAAGTGCCACCACATCGGCAAGGCGAACTAACAAAGTATCTATAGAATAACGATACACATCCGGCATTGACGTAATTGGCTCAATTTCACCTTCCCCTTCTCTGACAAACATGGGATAGATAAAGTCGCTTACCGACAAACTGTGTTCTTGCACTAACGCTCTGATATTGTCATTTAATCGCAAACGACGTGGACGCGAGTTGGGGAAGGTCAATTTTACAGCCATGAACTATTTAACTCGCTTCACTCTCGCCGTCCGGTTCGAAGTCTCAGAAGTTAAAATATAACTGCCAAAGACTCCTTCTTCAATTTCAATGCGGTCACCCACATCGATTTTAATCCGACTGACTTCGGTTTGGCGCCACATTTGGCCATTATTGAGTGTTACTGTAAAATAATCATTACGATCGTATGTCAACGCAGCAACTGAGGCTAACAAAGTGTCTTTGACGATTTCGACCCGACCAAAGTCCTCCACTCTATTGTTTGGTTCAAATGGTAAATCTACCGCATTTGTAGGGCTTGTTGGCATTGCTGAGGCCGCAGATGGTGCTTGGGCAGCTACATTAGCAGGGGCATTGGGCGTTACTCGAGTTTGTGGTAAAACATCATCTGAATAATCTTGTAGACGCGAAGCAATGCCATCAAAACACACTAATCGTTGTAAACTATTTTGCGTTTGTGCGCATTGTTTTACTGCTTGCGCAACGGATTGCTCAGCATAAACTGATTGTGGTAAAACGAGAGTTGACCATGCAATGGTCATTAGAATAATTGGTTTGCGTAACATAAGCTGCTCTTTCACTTTTTTCTAGTCTGAAAAGGTTATTATTATCATATCTTAGGCGTCTTGGGTGTCGCTTGTATCTGACACCTTTCGGGTATAGATGCTACCAACAATGATGCCTAATTCATAGAGTAACCACATGGGTACGGCCAATAAAGTTTGCGAAATAACATCCGGTGGCGTCATCAACATACCGATTACAAATGCACCGACAATCACATAGGCACGTTTGGCACGAAGATTTTCCGCTGTTGTAGTGCCAGTCCATAGCATGACAACAATCACAATTGGGATTTCAAACGACACACCAAACGCAAACAAAATTTTGAGAACAAAGTTAAGATAACTACTGATATCGGTGCTGATAACGACACCTTCCGGTGCCACTGAACTAAAAAACGCAAAGGCCAAAGGGAATACAATATAGTATGCGAAGGCCATCCCGCCATAAAATAAAAGTGTGGAAGTAAGTAGCAAAGGTGCGACGAGTCGCTTCTCGTTACGGTATAGTCCCGGTGCAATAAACGCCCATAACTGATAAAGAATATATGGGATTGCAATAAAAAAACTCACTACAATTGTCAGTTTAAACGGTGTAAAAAAAGGCGATGCCACATCGGTGGCAATCATATTGCTGCCTTCTGGCATCACCGCAAGTAAAGGACTGGCGAGCCAGTGATAGATGTCTTGCGCAAAATATGCCAGAGCCAGAAAGACCACTAAAACACTTACTAGCATTTTCAAAATGCGCGATCTGAGTTCAATAAGATGGGCGATGAGGTTATTGCTTTCTGTCATCTTGTTTGGGCTCGAGAGGGTTTACCGTAGAAGGTTTGTAAGGTTGTTGTACAGATTGAGCCGCGGCTTTGAGTTCATCAACACTTTTTTGTAGTTCAGGATCGAGGTTTTTGAAGCCTTGTTCTTCAGCTTTTCGCAGGTTTTCGTGCAAATCATGGATCCGTAATTGTTCTTCCATTTCAGATTTAAATCCTGATGCTGCCTGTTTGACTTTTCGAACCGTCCCTAACGTACTGCGGATGGCACCGGGTAAACGCTGTGGACCTAAAACCAACAGCGCCATAATACCTATGACAAGAAGCTCCCAAAAACCAATATCAAACACTAGTCTTTTTGCTCAGTTTTCTTGGTTGTTTCTGCTTGTTGTTTTTGTTGCGCTTGGATCTGTTCCGGCGTGAAGTCAGCATCATTATTGTCTTCATTGACCGCTTTTTTAAAACCTTTCACAGCGTCACCAAGGTCACCGCCCAAGCCTCTTAGCTTTTTGCTTCCAAATAACAAAATCACAATTAATGCGATGATCAGTAACTGCCATATGCTAATTCCGCCCATGTCGGATCCCTCTAAACAATTGAATTGCTATGATTATATGTGAGTTATCGGTAGATTTCATGTGAAATAAACATTATGTTTCAATTGTTACGACTGATATAGTATTAATATGAATCGTTGCAAAACATGTCTTACCTCAATAAAGCTTTTGCGCTGCATCAATGTGCTGGCGTGTTGCGTGTTTGGTGTTGTTTTTAACTCTGCTTCGGCAAATGAGAGTCCAGCCAAGTCTTCCCTCACAGAAACGCCTATCACCCACTTATCGAACACCGATGAACAATGGTTTGACGAATGGCAACGCAATATTACCCAAACCTTTCATTTACATGCTCAGACGTTAGATGCCTGGTTTTCTCCAACCGACCTACCTAGTGATAAAGCAAGTGCCTTCGGTAAGGTGCGCTTAGGCTGGGAGCCACGCAGCGGAGATTGGAGCAATATCGAACCGAGATTCAAAATAAGATTGCGACTGCCATCATTGAAGCATAAAGTGGATGTGTTACTCAGTGATGATGAGGATAATTACCTAGATGACGCATTGAATGTTAGTCGAGAACTGCAAACTCAAAAAGATAACACGACTCTCGCATTAAGGTTCTTTAGTCCACGCAATGACAAAATCAGCTATCGGGTGGGGTTTGGACGACATGACCAAGTGTTTGCCCGCAGTACATACCAAGACCATCATCGCTTTTCACCAAAAATAAATCTCTTATATGAAGGTCGAGTCTATTACTATAACCGAGATGGTTGGGGTACCGAAGCAGGGGCTTCATTGTTATTAGAGCGCACTGGTACTAAGTTAGACCGATTCAGTCATCGCTGGTATTTTGAGGATAAGACCAATCGGTTCAAGTGGAACGTTGAAGCTCAGCGATACTATCGCTTGTCGGCTCAATCGACATTTGTACTGAATGCTTATGCCCAGGGTTTCTCTAGGCCAAACATGCATACTGAACATATATATATGAGTGCGAAACTGCGCAGTAACCCGCTGCGCCCTTGGTTATTTTTTGAAATTGAGCCGTTTGTGCTCTGGTTAAAAAAAGAAGACTTTCGTCGCTCCTATGGCCTAGCATTGCGCTTTGAGGGGTTCTTTGGCGACAATGCTAATTTTCAGTTCTAAAACCTAATCATCATCCAAAAATCGGGTTTTCACTGCAGCTTTTAGCCAAAATAACACCCCGACTACTACCGCACTGGCATCGTAATACCAAGACTTATCATTAATAAACAATAATAACGCCAAAACAAAAGACGTTGAACCTAACATCCCATACAATGTCGATTTTTGGTATTCACGCTGTTGCCGGCGCTGTTTGAGGAACAGTTTCTCCTCACGTTCTGGGAGGCCTTTGAGTTGCTGTAAGGTGTTAAAAAACAAATCGGGCATAGTTGGAAATTTTTCTACCCAGTAAGGCGCATTTTGCTGAACTTTGGAGAAGAATGCTTTAAAGCCAATTTGCTCATTCATCCAGTTTTCTAAAAACGGTTTGGCCGTCGCCCACAAATCGAGTTGTGGATACAACAGTCGCCCAAGCCCTTCCACGTACAACAAGGTTTTTTGCAGTAACACCAGTTGCGGTTGCACCTGCATATTAAAGCGTCGCGCAGTGTTAAATAACTGCAACAGAACATGACCAAATGAGATTTCGTTTAGTGGCTTTTGGAAAATGGGGTCGCACACCGCACGGATTGCAACCTCTAAATCATCCACATTCGTATCGCTTGGCACCCACCCCGAATCGACGTGAAGTTCAGCTACTTTGCGATAATCGCGATTAAAAAATGCAATAAAATTCGCGGCCAAGTAATGTTTATCTTGTGCATTTAACGTTCCCACAATGCCATAATCAATGCCAATATAATACGGATCATGTGGACGGTCTAAGCCAACAAAAATATTCCCGGGGTGCATATCCGCATGGAAGAAACTATCGCGAAATACTTGAGTAAAAAACACCTCTACCCCACGCTCCGCAAGAAGTTTCATATTAACTCCCTGCTCTAACAGCGAGTCAACATCTGCAACCGGTGTGCCATAGATGCGTTCCATAACAATGACATTTTGCGTGCAATAATCAGTATAAAAATGCGGTACATACAAAGAGTGTGAATCTTTGAAATTGTGTTTGATATGCATGCCATTGGTCGCCTCACGGACCAAGTCAAGCTCATCAAAAATGGTTTTTTGGTATTCTTCAACGACCTCAACTGGCCGCATGCGCTTGCCATCTGGCAACCACTTTTGTACCACCGCAGCAATCGCACGCAACAATTCTACATCCGATTCAATAATAGGAGCAATATTGGGACGAATGACTTTGACCACCACATCGGTACCACAAGCTTTCAGTTTGGCACCGTGAACTTGAGCAATCGAAGCGGAAGCCATTGGTGTAATCGAAAACTCGCTAAACAGCTCATCCACACTGTTCAGCTTTAACTCTTTTAACACAGACTGCAAGGCAATTTGGCCATCAAACGGCAACACGTTGTCTTGTAAAATCGCCAGTTCATCGGCTATGTCTAACGGAATCAAATCGCGTCTTGTGGACAACATTTGCCCGAACTTTATGAACACAGGGCCTAGAGATTCAAGTGCAAGCCGCAACCGTTCCCCACGACTGCGCTGTTTGTGGCGATTGCGTAACCAAAAAATGCTGTGGCGGCCGATCCTCGCATACCAAGGGATCCAATGGGCAGGAATTAAATCATCCAAACCGTATTGCAAAATGACTTTGGTGATTTGATAAAAACGTTTACTCGCCATTGGTCTTCCGTTGTTGTTCTAAGCGGGTGATACGCGCCTGCAAGCGGTCGGCATCAATGCGGATCTGACTGACCTCATCACAAAAATCAGCAACAAATATCGCTGGGGCAATGAGTTTTTTTTCTTCGACAAGCCCTTCAGCCAAGGTGATTTGAACCGCTTCAACGTGCTGTTTAAATTCAGCTAATCGGGCTTCATGAAAGTTGAGTAGTTGAGAAGTTAATGTCTCACCAAACACTGGTGTTAACACGCTTTGCCAATTCAAAGACACCTGTTGCATCGCCGTATTGAGTTTTTGCAGTATCCCTAAGTCACCTTGAATATCCAGTTTATCCGCTTTGATTAATGCCGTTAACTGACTGGTATCTCGAATTTTATCTAAGGCACTTAAAGCTACTTTGACAGTACAATCCACAGCATCATCAACTAATGGCTCCGCTGGCAACTGAATATCAATCGCTTTATCGGTAAAATATAAGGCGATTGGGAACTCGATAGGCAACAACACAACTTGTAATGAGTGTCCTGATAATGAGGCAAAGGCCGTGCTTTGTTCAGGTTCAAGATTGAGAACTTGGTTTGTGCCAAGACTCAAACATTCAGCCAAAAATTGACGCCATAGCATTAAAATTTGAATCCTTTATGCAAGGCAACAATACCACCAGTCAAGTTGGTGTAATCGACACTATCAAACCCAGCATCACGCATCATTTGAGCCAGAGTATCTTGATCGGGGTGCATGCGAATAGACTCGGCAAGGTATTGATAACTCTCTGCGTCATTCGCTACAAGCTCTCCCATTTTGGGCAACAGATGGAACGAATACGCATCGTATACTTTGGCCAATCCGGGATTGGTTGGTTTAGAAAACTCCAACACTAATAGCCGGCCGCCTGGTTTGAGGACTCGGTAAATTGATGCAAGTGCATTATCTTTATTGGTCACATTGCGCAAACCAAATGCCATGGTTACGATATCAAACTGGTCATCAGCAAACGGTAGGTCCTCGGCATTTGCTTCAACGTATTCGATGTTTTGTACTAATCCTTGGTCGCGCAGCTTATCTTTACCCACCTCCAGCATAGAAGGGTTGATATCAGACAATACGACTTTTCCGGTTGGCCCCACAATTCGAGAGAATTTAGCCGTCAAATCACCCGTGCCACCAGCCAAATCAAGAACCTGCATGCCCTTTCTTGCGCCGGCCATATCAATGGTATAGCGCTTCCACAAGCGATGTATGCCGAGCGACATCACATCGTTCATGATATCGTACTTGGCCGCAACACTGTCAAAGACCTTCGCGACCATCGCTTCTTTTTGATCTGCCGCAACGGTTTGATAGCCAAAATGGGTTTTCCCATCAGTAACGTCGGCGTTGGTGGTCGTGTCTTGGCTCATAGCAATTCCTTATGAATGTATAGGGTTAAGATTGTATCAAAAAGCACGTTATTGCACACCCACATAATTGTCCCCACAACTATATGCCACTAATTGGCTTAACTCAGTCAAGGAACGTCCTGATTGTTGTTGCCAAGTTAAGAACGCATCTTGGATTGCGGTTAAACTGCGTTTTGAACGAGCTGAACCGGTGATAATGCCATGTTGAGTGAAGTAATCTTCGACGTCTTTGGATAGCAAGAATGTATCAACGCCCAAAAAACGCAACGCATAGGGACCTGTATTACCGCCGAGTCGCTTGCCATGTTTTTTCAAATAATCCCACAATCCGACCATATCGTTTTTTGGCCATTGCGCGACAAATTCGCCAAAACTCCCATGCTGTTCGGCGATGTCATGGATCATCAGAGCATTTTCTTTGATCGTTTTGACCTTACTATAGTTGCGGATGATTCTCGGATCAGTGGCTTTCTTCTCGAGCATGTCTTCTGGCATCATCAAGATTTTCTCGATGTCAAAGCCCCAAAAGACTTCTTCAAAATCAGGCCATTTGTTGCGTACCACGCGCCACACAAAACCGGATTGAAACACTTTTTTGGTGAACTCAGCTAAAAATCGGTCATCGCCAATTTGGGCGATTTGGCGAGTGTGCAAGGGTTCAGTGAGTAAACTTTCAAGGATGCCTTCACTGCGTTTGCGTTTGAGAGCTCGGGCATAAATCGCCTGGTATGATTCTAATGACATGACAAATAAAAAAGGTTCTACCGTTGTTTAACTATAGAACCTTTACGCTGTGTATCCTAGCTTTGATCAAAGTTTAAGCGGCAATTCCACTGTGGCGCAACAGAGCATCTACAGTAGGCTCACGTCCTTTGAAGGCAACGTACAATTCCATTGGCTCTTTAGAACCGCCCATTTCCAGAATGTTGTGCAAAAACGCACTGCCGGTTTCACGGTCGAAAATACCATTTTCTTCAAATGACGCAAATGCATCTGCCGATAAAACCTCCGCCCATTTATAGCTGTAATATCCCGCCGCATAGCCCCCAGCAAAAATATGCCCAAAACTGTTTTGAAAACGATTAAACTCCGGAGCTTTTAGGACGCTCACGGCATCGCGTACTTGGTTGATAAACGTTTGCACATCCACCTTTTGTGTTTGCATATGCAAAGTAAAATCAAACAGACTAAACTCCAACTGACGCAGCATTTGCATCGCCGATTGGAAATTTTTGGCGGCGAGCATTTTATCCAGAAGTTCTTGCGGCAGTGCTTCTCCGGTTTCAACATGACCCGACAAAAACTGTAATGCCTCAGGTTGCCAGCACCAATTTTCTAAAAACTGACTAGGCAGTTCCACCGCATCCCAAGCCACACCATTAATTCCAGATACACCTGCCACATCAATTTTGGTCAACATGTGATGAATACCATGACCAAATTCATGGAACAGAGTCACCACTTCATCATGGGTAAAGCACGCAGGTTTGCCATCCACCGGACCACTAAAGTTACAGGTCAGATACGCCACTGGGTATTGCAGTGAACCGTCCTGACAAGTGCGACGCACGCGACATTCGTCCATCCATGCGCCACCGCGTTTTTTAGCTCGGGCATACAGGTCTAGATAAAAACTGCCACGTAATTCACCTTGCGCATCATGAATATCATAAAATTTGACGTCGTCATGCCATACATCGACATCATTGCGTTGAGAAATAACTAAACCATAGAGCTTCTCGACGACTTTGAACAATCCTGGAATTACTTTGGTCTCAGGAAAATACGGACGCAGCGTTTCATCCGAAATTGCGTACTGGTCTTGCTTTAGCTTTTCAGAATAATACGCGATATCCCAAGCCTCGAGTGTTTCTTTCCCGTAATGCTCCAAAGCAAACGCCTGTACCTGAGCTAAATCGGCCTCTGCTTGAGGTTTAGACTTGTTTGCTAAATCCTGTAAAAAGTCGACAACCTGAGCCGAATTGTCAGCCATTTTCTTCGCAAGCGATAGCTCGGCATAGTTTGCAAACCCAAGTAAATCCGCTTTTTGCTGACGTAGCTCGAGTGTTTCAACAATAATATCCGTGTTATCAAATTGACCACCATTGGGTCCTTGTTCAGAGGCACGAGTCACATAGGCGCGATACAGCTCCTCTCGAAACTCGGCATTATCGGCATACATCATCACTGGCAGATAACTAGGAATATCTAAGGTAAATAGCCAACCAGACAAATCTTTTTCTGTTGCCGCTTGTGCTGCAGCCGCTTTCGCTGAATCGGGTAAACCCGCTAACAAGGCCTCATCCGTAATGTGTTTACTATACGCCATGGTTGCGTCTAGTACATTATTGGAAAAAGCACTGGATAATTCCGATAGTCTTGATTGAATCTTAGCGAATTCTGTCTGTTCTACTTGTGGCAGTGCGACACCTGATAATTCAAACCCTTGAATCGCATTGGTGACAACTTTACGTTGGGCGTCGCTTAATTGTGCGAAGTTGTCACTATTCGCGATTGTTTGATAACACTCATACAATCCTTTGTGCTGACCTAACCAGGTTCCGTATTCCGAAAGCAGGGGTAAACACGAATCATGAGCCTCTCTTAATGCATCGCTTGAAACAACAGAATTCATATGCGAAATAGGCGACCATAAATTACTCAGATGTGTATCAACTTCGTCCAACGCCAAAACAACCTCATCAAAGTCGGATGATTGCTTGTCGACCACTCGTTCCACATTGCTTTTGCATTCAGTAATAGCATCTGAAATGACTTGAACGATTGCGTTCGGTTCGATGGCGTTGAACGCAGGAAGACCTTGGCGGTTCGTCCATTTTTGCGCATGAGATAAAGAGGGATCCGACATATTTGAGTCCTTAAAAAAATTAAAGTGTTTATGATTCTTAAGTGGGGTTAAATTACCGAGGTACAAGGGGGTAGACATATTTAGACTAAAGTTTACTTTTGCTGTTACTCCATTGTAAATGTGGCATCAAATGCTATAACTTAAGAGAAAAATATTTTCCCACTCATCTTTGGCAGTTTTAGTTTTATGTCTTTATACCAGTTACTCTCGGATAATACAGAATCCGAACACAAAGCGTTGTTGCAACATGAGCTTGTGTCAGGTCTTATGTGCCCTAGCCTAGATGCTCCAAAATACCACAGTATTTTATTGGCTCATTATTACTGGTTTTTAAATATGGAGTTGAAACTGACCAAATATCTATCTGTGCGCACTCTCAATATGTTTGGCTACAAGTTTAAAACCCCAGCGATTCAAAAAGACATTGCGCATCTTGATTATCCACAAATCTCGTTATACCGCTCCAAATATCAAGAATACTTCTCTGCAAGCGAGCACATTTCATGGACGAAAACTCATTGGTATGGTCTGGTATTTGCGTCAGAGGCACTATTGATCAACGCCCCAGATACTGGTCACAACATCGTCAAACAACTCAAACGAAACGATATTATTAACTACCTTAATATTTATGGCTCTGACACCAAACATCAGTTTATCAGTACAATTACAGCAATTGATAATCAGGGGATCAATATAACCGAAGCGGATCAGATGGTTCGTGGAGCACAATATACTTTTTTACATTTTGCACAATGGCTCAATACTTTATCATCTGTACAAGAAGCCGCTTAATCATTTTTCTTTTACTTTTTTGATCTCTGGTGTAATTATTAGTTACACTTACCGTTCATATTGAACCTAGAACGAATATTTTCTAATTTCATACATTTATCATAAGGTAACGACATGCACACATATGACTACATCTGCTTAGGTGGTGGAAGTGGTGGTATTGCCTCGGCAAACCGCGCTGCAAAACATGGAAAAAAAGTCGCTTTGATTGAAGCAAAGCACATTGGCGGTACCTGCGTAAATGTGGGCTGTGTACCCAAAAAAGCCATGTGGTTTGGCGCTCAGGTTGCAGAAGCCATCAATTTGTATGCCCAAGACTATGGTTTTGATATCACCGTTAATAATTTTTCTTGGGCAACTCTCATTGAATCCCGTGAAGCCTATATCCAACGCATTCATGCATCTTACGACCGAGTGTTGGATAACAATGGGATCACCGTCATCAATGGCTTCGGTCGATTTATTGATGATCATACGATCGAGGTAGATGGAGCACTTTACACCGCTCCACACATTAGTATCGCCACGGGTGGTTATCCCATTATTCCCGAAGTAGAAGGCGCAGAATTGGGGATCACTTCCGACGGCTTCTTTGCTCTTAATGAGCAACCTAAACGTGCCGTGGTAGTTGGTGCTGGGTACATTGCTGTGGAGCTTGCTGGAGTATTACATGCGTTAGGTACTGAAACGACGCTGGTTGTACGTAAAAATCGCCCATTACGTCAATTTGATGAAACTATCGGCATTGCGCTTACCGAAATGATGGCAGAGCACGGTCCTCAGTTAATGACGTATACTCAGGTGACAAAGGTGACCCAAAACGCTGACGGTTCTCTCACCGTCGCTTTCGATAATGGTGAACGCATTGTCACAGATAGCTTAATCTGGGCCGTTGGTCGTGCCCCAGCCACCCAAAATATTGGGCTTGAAAATACCCAAGTTCAGTTGACTGATTCAGGTCACATCCAAGTCGATGATTATCAAAATACCACATCAAATGGTGTTTATGCCTTAGGCGATAACATCGGCAAAATCGATTTGACTCCTGTTGCGGTAAAAGCCGGACGATTGTTGTCTGAGCGATTATTCAATGGCCAAGATCATGCTAAGATGGATTACAGTTTAATCCCAACAGTGGTCTTTTCACATCCACCGATTGGCACTATGGGATTGACCGAAGCGGAGGCGATCGCCCAATATGGCGAACCCAACGTCAAAGTTTATAATTCCAGTTTTGGCGCCATGTATACTGCTGTCACTCGGCATCGACAACTGACCAAAATGAAGCTGATCTGCGCCGGAGCTGACGAAAAAGTGGTTGGCATTCACGGTATAGGGCATGGTATGGATGAAATTTTACAAGGCTTTGGTGTCGCGATTAAAATGGGCGCAACCAAGGCCGATTTTGATGCCTGCGTAGCAATTCACCCTACCAGCGCTGAAGAATATGTCACACTTACTTAATCAAAATAACAATACGACGGAAAAACCGATGAAAAAATCCCTGATAAGTCTTTACAGCGGACTTGCGCTTTCTTTTTTTTGAGCATAAATCTCTGCTTCGCTGATACAACCGACACAAAACGATTCTCTGACTGGGACGTCACTGATCCCCCTTATGCGCGTGAAAAGATCACCATTGACACTAATGAAATCACATGGGCCAGCTTAGATGTAACGCCAGACGGGAAGTCCATTGTTTTTGATACACTTGGGGATATTTTTATTGTGCCGTTGGAAGGCGGTCAGGCTCGGGCGTTGACTCAAGATTATGCTTGGAATATCCATCCTGCGGTCAGTCCAGATGGTACACAAATTGCTTTTATTTCTGACCGCGACGGATTGTCCAATCTATGGATCATGGATATTGATGGCAATAATTTGCGCCAAGTGACCAAAGAAAAAAATAATCTGATCCACGCCCCGAAATGGTCACCAGATGGACAATATCTTATAGTGACGAAAGGCATTATGTCAGGACGAAGTATTCCCGCAGGCGAAGTATGGATGTATCATCACACCGGTGGAGAAGGATTAGTCATTCAGGAACGTCGTAATGGTAAACGCGACCAAAAAAATACCGCTGATCCTGCATTTTCACCTGACGGTCGCTACATTTATTATACTCAAGACATCACTAGCGGTTTTCGCTTTGACTACAATCGCGACCCGCTCAAATCGATTTTTGCCATCACTCGCTTTGACCGCGAAACTAGTGAGACAGAACGTTATATTTCAGGTACCGGCGGTGCAGTAGTACCGACGCCTTCCCCTGATGGAAAGCACGTTGCATTTGTGCGACGCATTCGCGAACAAACCGCGTTATTTATCAAAAACATTGAGGATGGTACAGAACAGCCAATCTTTGTTGGCCTTGAACGTGATATGCAAGAGGGTTTTGGCACTGAAGGCTACTTCAGTTACTTTGATTGGACACCAGATAGTCAGCAAATTGTGTTTTGGACAGGTGGCAAAATCCATCGTTTAACGGTCTCGACTCAAGCATTAAATACACTGGATATTAGTGTAAAAACCGAGGTTCAACACGCAAAGGCAGCCCGCTTTAAAGTAGATATGGCCAGTGATGAATTTCCAGTCAAAATGATCCGCTGGTCACAACAATCTCCAGACGGCAAAACCGCTTTATTTCAAGCGCTTGGCAAACTCTATATTCGTGATCTACAAAATGGTAAAACTCGACGTCTGACCAAACAAAATGATCATGATGAGTTTTATCCGCGTTTTTCTAATGACGGTAAACAAATTGTTTACACCACCTGGGACGACCAGGCTTTGGGCACAATTCGAGTTGTATCGTCTCGTGGCGGCAAAGGCAAAGTAGTTTCCACTGCTCCTGGCCATTATGTTGAACCTGCATTTTCTCCCGATGGTGAGTTAATTGCATATCGTAAATTTACCGGCGGTTACTTACTTGATCCGGCACACTCGGTTGATCCTGGTTTATACGTACTGGATCTCCAGAAACAAACGACGCAACGCGTTAGTCAATCAGGTATGCAACCACATTTTGCTGGTGGCAACGAGCGAATTTATTTTACTCGATTCGTTTCTGGGACCCCTTATACCGAAACCGAATTGGTGAGTGTTAATCTGGCAGGTGACGATCTGCGCCAACACGCGTATGGCGCAGATAAAGTCAGTGAATATCGACTTTCGCATGACAAGCAATGGCTTGCTTTTGTATATCAATACAATACCTATGTTGTACCATTCGTCGATAATGGAAAACGAATTTCCATTGGGCCTAACATGACGTCCTTACCCGTTACACAAATCAGTGCGCGTGCTGGAGAATATCTCAATTGGTCACCAAATAATGACAAATTAACGTGGTTTCATGGTCCGTTTTTATATGAGCAAAGTCTGGACGAAGCGTTTGCTTTTGTCGGTAGCAACGATGAAGCCGCTGAACCAGTGACTGAAGGGATAAACTTAAGTTTTAATGTGGCGAGTAAAAAAGCCGAAGGGTACACTGCTATTGTCGGTGGCACTATTGTGACGATGCGCGATGCAGATAGCAAAGAAGAAATCATTAATAACGGTACTGTGTTGATCAAAGACAATATCATCGAAGCAGTGGGACCCGCTGATGCCATTCAAATACCCGAAGGGGCGTTGATATTGGATGCCACGGGTAAGACGGTTATTCCAGGATTAGTGGATGCACATGCACATGGTTCACAAGGGCGCAATGAGATTATTCCAGAACAAAACTGGATCCAATTCTCAAACATCGCCTTTGGTGTGACCACCATGCACGATCCATCAAATGATACAACAGAGATTTTTGCCGCAGCAGAACTTCAGCGTGCCGGTTTACGTGTTGGTCCTCGTCTATTCTCGACCGGTACAATATTGTATGGTGCAGAAGGGATTGGCTATAAAGCGATTATCAATGACTTTGAGGATGCTTATTTTCATGTTAATCGCCTTAAAGAACAAGGGGCGATTTCAGTAAAATCCTACAACCAACCGCGTCGAGATCAAAGACAATGGCTGCTGCAAGCAGCTAAAGAGCTTGAGATGATGGTCATGCCAGAGGGCGGCGGTAAATTTCAACAAAATTTATCAATGATTGTTGATGGTCATACCGTCCTTGAACATGCCCTGCCGATTGCCCGTGGATATTCTGATATGACCCAGTTATGGAGCGCATCTGATGTGGGTTACACACCTACGTTTGTGGTGGCTTATGGTGGTATGATGGGGGAAGAATACTGGTATGACAAAACCAATGTATGGGAAAACGAGCGATTATTACGCTATACACCACATACCCTACTTGACCGTCGTGCCGTGCGCCGCCCTACGACGTCAGAAGCATTCTACAATCATATAGAAGTTTCCAAATACGCCAAAGCACTCCGTGATGAAGGCGTACGCGTGCACATCGGTCCTCATGGTCAACGCGAGGGATTGTCTGCGCACTGGGAATTGTGGATCATGGTTCAAGGCGGTTTTACGCCGTGGGAAGCAATTCGTGGTGGCACCATTGATGGTGCGATTTCATTGGGTATGGATCATGCCATTGGCAGCATCGAAGTGGGCAAATTGGCTGATTTAGCCATTATTGATGGCGATGTATTAAGTGATATCAAACGCAGTGAGTATGTTACCCATACAGTAATTAATGGGCGAGTATTTGTCAGCGAAGATATGCAAGAATTAAATGGAGAGTTTCGCGCCGAACCGTTTTTCTTCCAAGATGCGAATAAACGATTTATGCCAGAAGCCACCGAACAAGCGGTTCATGCTAAGGCCGAGCATTATCATTGGAGCCACTAATATCAGGTTAATCCACGACCCAATGCGCTACGCCTTGTTCGAGTAAGAATGCCTGTGCGTTGGGTCCGTTTAAGGCCGCCATCATTGATAATAAACCAGCTTGAACACAATTATCCGCGCACACTGTGACGGCTCTAGGAGCATTAGTTAAGGCATAACCGGTTTGTGGATTTAGGATATGCGAGTAACGTATTCCATTGTGCATGAAATAGCGCTTGTAGTCTCCGCTCGTTGCTATGCCACCTTTACACAATTGAATGAACCTTGGGGTATCAATACAAGCATCGATAGAGGGTATTGCTACTTGCCAGAAACTCGCCTTATGCCTTGGGTTAGACACCGCAACATCCCCACCCAAATTAATGAGCACCGAAATATCTGGCCAACGTTCTTGACAGATTTCACTGCATCTATCAACTGCGTATTCTTTGGCTATTCCACCTAAATCAATTGCCATGTGCTCTGGCAGAGTAATCGTATTCTCTCGTAAATTCACACGATGCCATCCAACATACTCAAGCATTTCATTAATAGCCCCTTCACTTGGTGGTATCGCATCAGGGGAAAAACTCCAGACCTTATTCAATACGCCTGCGGTGATATCAAATAAACCATCGCTGAGCTCATAACAGGTATCAACAAGGTGCGATAACGTGAGAATTTATGCTCGACGCGAAGGGCCTCACGGATGATTACCTCAGCAATTTCTTGTGCGAGGTCTTCATGTTCGCTTTCAATCAAAACTTCACAACTTGTGGACATTGCAACAAATTTACCACAAAAATAGTCCGAATGAGGAGTGAAAGAACGTACTTTAACTTGCATGGTACGGTACTTGTAGATGATGTTACTTAAACTATACTAGAGTATGATAAGTATCACTGCAACTTTTCTTAGCATGCGCTACCTAATGGCTAACATCAATGTTAATTATATTAACTAAAATTTAACACTGGAGATTAAGTTAAATCTGCTACATAATAGCATTTGTGTTTCTTAATCAATTAACCTATTTACTACAAGGTTCGTCTCGTGAAAAAACTCACCTTAAAATCTGTAGCTGAAGAATTAGGTGTGTCTACCGCGACCATATCCAATGCATTCAACAAACCCAATCAACTATCTAGGGCTAAACGACTAGAAATCCTCGAGCGTTGTGAAGAGCTTGGTTATACCGGACCAAATAAAGCAGCTCGGTCACTGCGCCGAGGAAAAACCGGTATTGTAGGGTTAGTTTTAGCAAACAGTATCTCGTATACCGTTAATGATGCAGTTGCGTCTACTTTTATTAGCGGTGTATCCCAGTGTTTAGAGACCAACGGTCAACAGCTTCTGTTGGTTTCGGGTGCCGGTGATGATCTCAATAACGTCAACGATTTTGTCGACGGGTATTTGTGTTATGGCTCTCCTACCAATCCAAATTTAATTGATGCCTTAAGTAAAACGACTAAGCCAGTCATTACTGTGGACTTTAATATTGACGGTTACCCATCCGTCAATATCGATAATATTGAGGCGTGTTATCAATTAGTCAAACAAACCATTCGACCGGATGATGTGGTCGCCGTCATTGGCTTGCGCTTAATTGAAACTCAGCTGACTTGTCGGATCTATGATGTGCCTATGATTGATCCAGTCACATCCATCAGCCGACGCAGACTACTTGGTTACGAAAAAGCGTTTGCAGAATGCGGCGTTGATTTTAATTATGGACAGCTGTGGAGTATCCCTGAAAATATCGAATCCTTTGCCGTTCGGGCGGCCAAAGAAGTGTTATCTAATCAGCCTCGTCCCACCATTGTTTACTGTATGTCAGACCTAATTGCGGTCTATTTTATTCGCGAAGCGATTGAGATGGGATTATCAGTACCGGATGATATTAGAGTAGTAGGCTTTGATGGAACTAATGAAGGCCAACGCTTTCACCCTAATCTAACTACCGTGGTACAAAATTCAGACAGCAAAGGTGAACGTGCTGCCATCATGCTGTTAAAGCAAAGCAAAGAGTCCCAATTACTACCCTTTGCCCTGCATTTTGGCGATTCGTGCCCGACCAACGGATAACTTACAGCCAACTGCGTAATTCAATCACTTCGCTATCAAAAGCGACATGCGCATTCAGCGTCGCCAAATCAATATCCAGCCGAGCAACCTGGGTTCCATTTGCCCACAGCATGGAGTAGCGATGATCTGTCATAACTTGGCTAAACTCGCCAGAAAAAGCATCGTTTTGATTGCGCTTTTGAATTAATTTAAGTAACGCTTGCACGACTGACTTTTGCGCGTGTTGTTGTACTTTTGCCAAGTCCAAATAACTGCGATTTATGTCACGTCCAACTTGAGATTTGGCTAACAAGTCCATGTCATTTGGCAGTGCTAATAACCCTGTATAATATACTTGTGGGATCCCTGGGCAGAAAAACTGAATCGCACGAGACAATAAGTAACGATAATCATCGCAGCCTAACGCACTGTAATACGTACAATTCACTTGATACAAATCGACGTTATTTGCCGCAGACCCTGTGGCCGCTCGGCTTTCTCCAGCACATTGGTCATGAATACTCTCCACTAATGTATCGATTTGTTCTGGAGTTAATAAGCCAGGTTCATCTCCATTGGCACCGACATCCACAATGCCAATCCCGTCATGGGTATCCAATACGGTTACACAGTTTCGTGGGGACATCTCAAGCCACGTTGCAAGTGGTGCTAGGTCTTTGGTATTCATTGCATGCAGAACCAAAGGAGGTAGGGCAAAATCATAAACTAGAGAGCAGCGCTTGGCGATTTCGCATTGGATCTTGTAGTAGGAATGGATTTCAACCAAACATGTCATACCCAATGCTTCTGCTCGAGAAGATAATGCTTCAATAAATGCAAACGTTTGAGGCATCATAAAGCAATTTGTGCCAGCCTGTTTTATTGCATAACCGGCAGCATCAAGGCGAATCAGCTTAATATTATTACGCGAAAACGTCGTCAAAATCGCATCTAGGTAGGCTTTACCCTGTTCAGAATCAACATCAATATCGATCTGATTTGGAGTAAATGTTGTCCAAAAGTCAGCTTCTGAGCCATCGCCTAAGGTCATCTTGGTGAAAGGTGACGTTGGTCTTGGACGAAATATATTTGCAATATCATCGGGGTGTGGCTTATCACCGAACACCTTTTGTTTGGTTAAAAACAAATCCCAATAGGTGGAATCTTTACCTTTTGCTAAGACGTCCTGAAACGGTATAGATTGGGCTGACATGTGATTGACAATCATGTCAGCCATCAAATCAAAGTCTTGTCCTAAAGCTTGCACATCATCCCAGTTTCCCAATCGAGCGTCCACTGATGTGTGATCAATTGGATCAAACCCAGCATCTTCCCCGTCAATGGGATTGTAAAAAGGCAGTAAATGAATTCCACCAAACACATTAGGGAAACATTCTTTTAACATTTGATGCAGTTGCTGAACCGTGCCGCCACTTAAACGATCAACATAAGTAATTAGCTGTACTTTATTTTGGTATTTCATAATTATTCACGACAAAACTTAATCGTTTAAGTTTACCGTGAGAAAAATAAATTTCAAGTTTTGTTAACAAAAAACCGCTTCAGACTTTCGTCATCAGCGGTTTCACCAATCTCGGAGATGCTCGTTATTGCTATAGAATGTAGCGACTCAAATCTTCATTATCCGCAAGCATTTCTAGATGCTCATCGACATAGGCTTTATCAATTAACAGAGATTCACCATCCTTTTCACTCGCGACAAAGGAGATTTCTTCCATTAACCGCTCCATCACAGTGTGCAGACGACGAGCACCAATGTTTTCTGTTTTTTCGTTAACTTGCCAAGCGACTTCGGCAATACGCTGAATGCCAGATTCATCAAAACTGAGCTTGACGCCTTCGGTCCCTAACAAAGCAATATACTGTTCAGTTAACGAGGCATTCGGTTCAGTTAAGATGCGAGTAAAGTCCTCTACGCTCAAAGCCGATAGCTCAACTCTGATGGGTAAACGACCTTGTAATTCTGGAATCAAATCAGAAGGCTTACTCATTTGGAACGCACCGGATGCAATAAACAAAATATGATCTGTTTTGACCATACCATGTTTTGTTGAAACCGTGGAACCTTCGACAATGGGTAGCAAGTCTCGCTGAACACCTTCACGTGACACATCAGCGCTGCTTTTGCCTTCACTCTTACATATCTTGTCGATTTCATCGATAAACACAATGCCATTTTGCTCAACGGCATCAATTGCATCTTGTTTTAAATCATCTTGATTAACGAGTTTCGCCGCTTCTTCTTCGACTAATAACTTCAAGGCTTCTTTGACGGGGAGTGTTTTCTTTTTCTTCTTATCGCCAGAGAGGTTTTGGAACATACCTTGTAATTGATTAGTCATTTCTTCCATACCTGGAGGAGCCATAATTTCGACTCCAACTTGAGGTAGCGCGACATCAATTTCGATTTCTTTGTCGTCTAGTTTCCCTTCGCGTAATTTTTTTCGAAACGTTTGACGTGTACTGTTGTTGTCCACATCTTCTTTTTCACCAAAAATATTTTCTGGGGGTGGGATCAGAATGTCCAAAATCTTTTCTTCCGCCGCTTCTTCGGCACGAAAACGTACCTTTTGCATCGCTTGCTCTTTGACCATTTTTACTGCTATGTCTGTCAAATCGCGAATAATCGACTCAACTTCTTTACCCACATAACCGACTTCCGTAAATTTGGTCGCCTCAACTTTGACAAAAGGCGCATTGGCCAGCTTAGCTAAGCGACGAGCAATCTCGGTTTTGCCGACGCCTGTTGGACCAATCATCAGGATATTCTTTGGGCTGACTTCTTGGCGAAGTTCAGATGGAAGCTGCATTCGACGCCAGCGATTACGCAGAGCGATAGATACTGCGCGCTTTGCGTCTTGTTGGCCAATGATATGGCTATCAAGTTCGTGAACAATTTCACGCGGAGTCATTTCTGACATAATTAGGTTTCCTGTAAAAGTAGATGGCTGAATTAATAATCGAGAATTTCAACCGTCTGAGAATGATTGGTATACACGCAAATATCACCTGCGATTGTAAGAGCTTTGGTTGCAATGTCTTGTGCACTTAATTCTGTGTTGTGAAATAATGCCGTTGCAGCAGCTTGCGCAAATGGTCCACCTGAACCAGTAGCGATCAGGTCATGATCGGTTTGGATCACGTCGCCGTTTCCAGTAATCATCAAAGATGCACTGTGATCAGCAACCACTAAAATCGCTTCTAGGCGACGCAACATCCTATCTGTTCGCCAATCTTTGGCCAATTCAACAGCCGCTTTTATGAGATGACCTTGGTGCAATTCAAGTTTTGCTTCAAAACGTTCAAACAAAGTAAAGGCATCCGCCGTGCCTCCGGCAAAACCTGCGATAACTTTGTCTCTGTAGATGCGACGAACTTTGCGCGCATTGCCTTTCATTACCGTGTTGCCAAGAGATACTTGCCCATCACCAGCAACGACAACTTGATTGCCACGTCTTACCGATACTATTGTGGTCACATTGATTCCTTACTTATGAACTATTTGTATTAAGTAAGGATGATTATCAGATTTTCAAGTTTTGTTTAAGTTACAAATTCCATAACCAAATCTTGCAACTATGAATATTGACGCCTTGCAGTTTGTGACGGTCTTTCTCAGCATCACGTCTGGAATCATACGGACCTAGTATTACTCGATACCAACCATTGTTGGAACCGCGTATTTGAGGCTCAAGACCAGCTAAGGCCATCGTCGCTTTCATCGAATCAGCTTGTTCGAATTGTCGGAACGAGCCACATTGCATCAAAAATAGCTTATCGGATGTGATCGCTTCAACATCGACTTCAACCTCATAGCCTGGCAAAATTTTGATAAATTCCCACTCTTCTTGGGGTAGCTCAGGTAACGGTTCGTCGTTAACAGACTGCACCGAACTCTCTGCAAGCGATTGCTTGGGAACAGAAGTTTCATTAGGCTCATCAGCGATGCCTTGCCCAAGAGGTTGTTGACTCAACCAGTATAATCCAGCAATAAACCCAAACAATACCAAAAAGGTCATCGTGATCCGTATTATTGAAACTTTTCGCTGTTGTTGCTGATTATTTTTAGGTTTGCGCGGTTTAGGTTGACGGTTGACGTAATCTCGAGTCGCCATAAAAGTTACAGCTCACATTGTGAAAGACCTAGGTATTGTACCAACCTCTTAACTAAAATCTATATTATCCACATCAACTGACCAGCGAATGCGCAATTCTTGTGCAAGCGCTTGAATTGAAGGCGTTAATTGTTTTAACACACCTTGCAAGTACCCTCGTTGCTCAGCTTGTAATAACAATTGATACCGATACCGAGACTGACGTTTTTCTATCAAACACGGTAATGGCCCAAGAAGCATCAGCGATTGTAGTTGTTCGCATTGTTGCATTGCAAAATGCAATAAACGCAAACACTTACTTATGTCTGCATCTTCCGCTCGAACCAATGCTTGATGGGTAAAGGGTGGTAATTGGTTCGCCTGACGCTCATGCAAAATCGTGCGTATACAATGACCGTACCCATTGTGTAATAAATCTTGGATGAGCGGGTGTCCTGGTTGCGCAGTCTGCAACAGAGTTTCTCCGGGTTTGGTTGCGCGCCCAGCTCGTCCCGAGATTTGTGTGATCAACTGCGCTAATTTTTCAGTGGCACGAAAATCAGGCGAAAAAAGCGCCGTATCGACATCCATGATCACCACACAAGTAACATTGGCAAAGTGATGTCCTTTGGCCAAAATCTGAGTGCCCACCAAAATTTGATAATCGTTAGCATTAATTGCATCAAGTGTGTTAGTTAATACATCTTTTCCCCGCATCGCATCGGAATCTATTCGTATGGTTC
Source organism: Alteromonadaceae bacterium (assembly GCA_014872805.1). Taxonomy (GTDB): domain Bacteria; phylum Pseudomonadota; class Gammaproteobacteria; order Enterobacterales; family Alteromonadaceae; genus Opacimonas. Next base: position 30,788 of record WKFN01000010.1, on the reverse strand, counting down.
GGTAATGGGGAAACAACGCATCTATTTGCGCAGTCAACTGCTCAGTGCCGATCCCTTCAGTTTGCATAGTGTGATGTCCACAATGCATGCAGGTCTGGTATAGGTTGACTTGTTCCGTGCAATGATGACAAATCAGCTTGCTTTTGGCGCGATGATAAGTAAATGGTTTATCACAGGAGCGGCATTCTTGAGCGTATCCACATTGCTGGCAAACCACGGCTGGCGCATAGCCTCTGCGATTGAGAAATACCAATACTTGATTCCCTGCATTGAGATGCTGCTGCATGGTTTTTAGCGTTTCATCCGCCAAGCCTGAAGTTAAAGTAACTTGCGAGGTATCGACCAGACGCAAGGTCGCAGGCACCGCTCCACCAGCACGTTGTTGCAAGGTAAAATGCTGATATTTTCCCGTTTGCGCATTGTGCAGTGTCTCAGCCGTTGGGGTGGCTGTCCCCAGCAATAAAGGAATATTGCGTTTATGCGCAATCATGGTTGCTAGTGCTCGAGCGTGATATTTAAGACCATCCTGTTGTTTAAAAGATTCATCGTGTTCTTCATCAATGATGATCATTCCCAAAGCAGGTAAAGGGGTAAAAATCGCTGAGCGTGTACCTATCACCAAGCCAATTTGCTCAGCTCTTGCCTTTTGCCAGACGGTTAAACGAGCTGCGTCAGTTAAGCCTGAATGAATTACTCCTACTTCGATACCAAAGCGCTGTTCAAAACGTGAAACCGTCTGTGGCGTTAACCCTATCTCTGGTACCAGGATTAACACTTGCTGCCCTCTCGCTAGAACGTGGGCAATAATTTGCAAATACACTTCCGTTTTACCACTGCCGGTAATGCCTTCAAGTAAAAACGCCCCATATTGTTCCAATTGCGCGGTTATCCCCGTGATCACAAGAGCTTGTTCAACATTTGCTCGGGCATGTGATAAGTTTTCCCAATAATCAGTAGAACGTTGCCAGACGCCGGCAACGACCGGCGCTGCAAATTCTGTAATCATGTCTTTTTGCTTAAGACCATCCAGAGTTGGTTTGGTATAAGATTGACGAATGTCTGTCAGTACTTTTGCGCCTTGAGCTATTTCGCTAAACAGTGCTTGTTGCTGGCTAGCAGCTCGATGACCGGAGTTTTTGAAAATCGGCTCCGCATCCCCAATATCGTCCCATTGCGCTTGAAATTCTGCAGTAAGCTTTAGATAAGTCTGTGCGGGAAATTGACTACTTCCGTTCGGCTTGCGAAGCGCAACAGGAAGTGCTGTCTGACATACCTCACCAATAGGGTGTTGATAATATTCTGCTAACCATTGCAATAATGTACGCCAAGTAGTATCAAAAATAGGGGATTGATCAAGCAAGCGAATAATCGGTTTAAGCTTTTTACATATGGTTGCCTCGATTTCATGGACATCGGTCTCTTGCCAAACAATCCCGACCATGCGACGATTGGCGAAGTTCACTTCCACGCGCGCACCCACAACAAGCGTCTCAGTACTGGTATAGTGAAACGTTTTATACAAGGGAACCGGAATCGCTACTGCATAGATGTGCATTGAATAAACACTTGATCCAAAAGACAGATTACTTTAATATGCGCGACCCTAAACGGCAAGTTTAATTGCTTGTCATATTTTTATTAGCGTATGGTGTTTGATTAGGTATGCCTAGATCTTATAGCGATACGGCTTCTATATTGGAGTAACCCATGAAAACAGGTATTCACCCTAACTACGAAGAAATTACTGCAAACTGTTCTTGCGGCAACGTCATCAAAATCCGTTCTACGGTTGGTAAAGACTTAAACTTGGACGTTTGTTCAGCTTGTCACCCATTTTATACTGGTAAGCAACGTAACGTTGATACAGGTGGTCGTGTTGACCGCTTCAACAAGCGTTTTGGTGCACTTAAATCTAAGTAAGCCCAATGTCTTATACAGAAAAAGCGTCTTTATGACGCTTTTTTTGTGCTGACTGTTTTTTGCCTCTTACATTTTGTTTTGGGTGTGTTACATTTACCTATACAACAATAAAAATAATACGTTATTTGCCTCAAGGCGTTATTTCTCAATACCCTATATAAGGATGCCCATCGAGATGTCGGATTTCCGTCAACAGGCGTTAGACTACCACGCCCTCCCTACTCCAGGAAAAATTAGCGTTGAATTAACTACACCAGCTGAAACGGTCAATGACCTAGCATTAGCCTATAGTCCAGGTGTTGCTGAGCCCGTTCGTGAAATTGCCGACGACCCAAATTTGGCTTACAAATACACGGCCAAAGGTAATATGGTTGCGGTCATTTCAAATGGTTCCGCTATTTTGGGATTAGGGAACTTAGGGCCGTTGGCATCCAAACCAGTAATGGAAGGTAAAGCCTTGTTATTTAAACGCTTTGCAGGATTGGACTCGATAGATATTGAGGTCAATCACCGCACCACCGAAGAATTCATTAACACGGTAGCAAATATCGCAGATACCTTTGGTGGCATTAACCTTGAAGATATCAAAGCCCCAGAGTGTTTTGAAATTGAGCGCGAATTACAGAAACGTTGTAAGATCCCAATTTTTCATGATGACCAGCATGGCACCGCTATCGTTACGGCTGCAGGTATGCTCAACGCATTAGAGATCCAAGGCAAAGCCATTGAAGACGCACGTTTTGTATGTATGGGCGCAGGGGCAGCTGCGATTGCATGTATGGAGCTATTGATCAAGTGTGGTGCGCAACGTGAAAAAGTTTACATGATTGACCGCAATGGCGTGATCCACACCCGTCGTGAGAACTTACCTGAGCACAAACTTGCTTTTGCGAATAACACTGACAAACGAACGCTTGAAGATGTAATGGACGGAGCTGATGTGTTCCTCGGCTTGTCAGGGCCTGATGTCTTACCAGCTGAAACACTTTCTTTAATGGCGCCAAATCCAGTTGTATTTGCATGCTCAAACCCAGATCCGGAAATCAAACCTGAACTCGCTCATGCCACGCGTTCTGATTTAATTATGGCCACTGGCCGTTCTGATTACCCCAATCAGGTCAACAACGTATTGTGTTTTCCGTTTATCTTTCGTGGGGCACTAGATGTTCGTTCTAATGCCATTAATGATGAAATGAAAGTTGCTGCAGTAGAAGCTTTGCGTGCAGTATCTAAAGAACCGGTTCCTGAAGAGGTCTTGCTAGCAAGTAATTCGGCTTCTTTAGAATTTGGTCGCGATTACATTATTCCTAAACCAATGGATCCGAGATTATGCGCACGTATCGCTAAAGCAGTTGCCCAAGCTGCAATTGACTCAGGCGTCGCATTCTTAGAAGAATTACCTGAAGGCTATATGGAGTAAACCGATTATTTTTCGACTTCCTCCACCTCTAGCATTCCCATTTGTTCCATCAAGGTTCTCGCCTCAGCTGGAATGCGATGGGGATTTTCTTTAGCTAAGTCATCATCGTTGGGCAGTGGCTGCCCAGTAAACGCATGCAAAAAGGCCTCACATAGCAACTCAGAGTTAGTGGCATGACGCAAATTATTTACTTGACGTCTGGTTCGTTCATCGGTCAACACTTTAAGCACATTAATCGGTATTGAGACCGTAACTTTTTTGACTTGCTCGGCTTTCTTACCGTGCTCTGCGTAGGGGTGTATGTATTTACCATTCCAAGTTGCCATCATACTGCCTTATCGTGTTTTTATATTTATTATATATTTTCAGAATACGGTTTTAGTCTAACAACGGATGATTTTGCTTGACCGAACCACTAATATCTCGTAGTTTAGACGTCTAAACGTCTATTGTATACCCTTTTTTTTGGAGTTCCCTCATGGTTTCTTATGCTCAAGGCATAGATCTTCTCAACCAGTCTTTGTCAGAATTACGTGATATTCAGGTGTCTTTTGAATTTTTCCCACCGAGTAACGAGAAGATGGAAACCATGCTATGGAAGTCTGTCGAACGTCTGGCGCCGTTGAAGCCATCATATATGTCCGTTACTTATGGTGCTAACAGTGGAGAACGTGACAAAACCCACAATGTGGTAAAACGCATTCAAAACGACATGGGAATTGCGGCCGTGCCGCATTTGACTTGTGTGGATGCATCACGTGAAGAATTAACCCAAATCGCACAAGAATATTGGGACAACGGGATCAGACGCATCGTGGCACTGCGCGGTGACTTGCCCGATGGTATGGATAAGCCAGATATGTATGCATCAGATTTGGTTGCTTTACTCAAAGACGTAGCTGATTTTGATATTTCCGTTGCCGCTTACCCTGAAACGCATCCTGAGGCACCTAATGCACAATTTGATTTGCTCAATTTAAAACGCAAGGCGGAAGCGGGAGCAACTGAAGCCATAACACAGTTCTTTTTTGATTCCTCTCATTATTTGCGATTCCGCGACCGCGCTGCCGCCGCTGGAATTGATATTGATATTGTCCCAGGGATTTTACCTGTGACTAATTATCAAACGTTACTCAGATTTGCCAACTTTACTAATGTGCACGTACCTAACTGGTTACACAAAATGTACGATGGCCTAGATGACGCTGACCAAACGACCCGCAATTTATTGGCCGCCAGTATCGCGATGGATCAAGTTAAAATCCTCGCTCGTGAAGGCGTAAAACACTTTCACTTCTATACCCTCAATCGCAGTGAATTGAGTTATGCCATTTGCCATATGCTCGGCTTACGCGCATAAAAGAATTGTGTAATGTGTTTGTCGCTTAGCAGAGATGTCTGCTAAGCTATTCATTAATCGATGAATTTTTAAGTCAAATAATGAACACATGGCAAAAAGCATGGATGCTTTTACAACGCACGACATTTCCTAAATTACAAAATCTTCTTAGTTATTTTGTTAAACGCTGTCAAGAAGACAAGATTACGGTTTCAGCTGGACACCTTGCCTACGTCTCTTTGTTGTCACTGGTACCATTCATCATGGTGTTCTTTACCATTTTAAGTGCCTTTCCAGCTTTTACTAGTGTGCGCCAAGTATTGGAAGATTTTATCTTTAACAATTTTGTGCCCACTTCTGGCGATGTTGTGCAACGATACGTCACTGAATTTGTGAGTAACGCAAGTGAAATGGGCGCAATTGGCATCATCTCTCTACTTGTCGTCGCACTGCTTTTGATCAGCAATATCGATAAAACATTGAATGTAATCTGGCGTACCCGCAAGACTCGACCAGCGGTCTTTACCTTTGCAATATACTGGATGGTGATTACACTTGGGCCAATTTTAATGGGAGCCAGTGTGGTCGTAAGTACTTACTTGCTAGGTTTTGCCGCAGTCGCTGAGGAGTATACACCAGGGTTGAGTACTTTTTTGCTTAAATGGGTACCCAGTTTGTTGGCGTTGCTAGCATTTTTGATCATTTTTATGTTGGTGCCTAACACTCGCGTGAAATTCAAACACGCTTTGGCTGGAGCGGTTTTATCTACCTTTTTATTTGAGCTTAGTAAAAAGGGATTCGCTTTATACGTCAAAAATTTCCCTTCCTATGAGCTGATTTATGGTGCCCTGGCGGTCATTCCTATTTTGTTTGTCTGGGTTTATTTGTCTTGGATGGTGGTGTTGATTGGTGCGGAATTCACTTGCTCAGTCAAAGAGGCCAAGTTCCTTGACCTCGATGAGAACAAAGAGAAAAACACTTAGTTTTTCATTAACGTCCTTGTAAGTGAGTCAATCATATATGATTGGGACTGTATCTAGCTGCACTGATTATTGACCAGAGGTGAAACAGAGCACCTATAGGCCACATAAAAATTAAAATTAACGTCGCGCTGAGTGCATAACAGACTGCGCATACGACAAAAAATAAAATCGCTGCGCCAAGTCTTCCTTGTACCAGTTGACCTAAACCAGGAATGAAAACATTACAAATAGCGGCGATAACATTGCCCCCTGAACCTTGTTGTGACATAGTAATTTCCTTAATATGATTTGTGCATCATTATGCGTGACTTAAAATTAGTCCAAAACAATAAAAAATACAATAGCAATGAATTACTTATATCCGATTACTGCACCCTATAAAAGCTACACCTTAGCAGTTTCGGATATTCATACTTTGCATATTGAAGAAACGGGTAATCCCGATGGCATCCCAGTTTTATATCTCCATGGCGGTCCTGGTGGCGGGTTAAGCCCAAACTATTCATCGATGTTCAATCCTGATATTTACCGGATCATTGCGTTTGACCAGCGTGGTGCCGGCCAATCAACCCCATTAGCCGAGACACGTGATAATACAACCGAAGATTTACTGGCAGATATCGAAGTAATTCGGCAGCACTGCCATGTGGATAGATGGCTCTTATTTGGTGGCAGTTGGGGCGCAACTTTGGCTTTATTAGCAGCGATTCGCACACCAAAAACCGTATTAGGTTTGGTACTTCGTGGTGTGTTTCTAGCGCGAGAAGAAGATATAGACTGGTTTATCTCTCCCAAAGGTGGTGCAGCGCAGCTTTACCCAGAACACTATGAAGCCTTTACTCAAGACATGTCAATTGATAAAACCACTTCAACCCGTGAGGTGTGCGAGTTGTTTGAAGCGCGCTTTAACCAAAAAAACAAATTCCTACAAACCGATGCGTTACGCGCTTGGTATGGCTGGGAAGAGCGTATCTCTCGAATTCAACACCCTTATGTCGACCCATTAACCAATTATGATTTGCAGCAAGTCTCCAGCCTCGCCACACTTGAATGTCATTATTTAAAAAGCAATTGTTTTATCTCTGAAAACTATATATTGCACAACGTTGCTACCCTTTCAGAATTACCTGTTTATATAGTCCATGGGCGCTATGATATGATTTGCAAACTCGAAGCGTCATATTTGTTACAGCAAGCTTTGCCAAACAGTACGCTGAATATCGTTCCTGATGCAGGTCACAGTACTTCAGAGCCTAACATTGCTGCAGCATTAAAAGATGCAACGGATCTTATGGCCAAACTTATTTAACTGATTATTACGCAAGGAATGACATGATTGCACTGATTCAACGAGTACAAAACGCGTCTGTAACCGTTGCTACAAAACGCATTGCGCAAATCAATCACGGTATGTTGATTTTACTCGGAGTTGAGGCGACTGATACAGAAGTAACGGCAGAGAAACTGCTACAAAAAATCCTTAAATTTCGTATGTTCAGTGATGAACAGGGCAAAATGAATCTCAACATTGAACAAATTTCAGGAGATATCCTGATCGTTTCACAGTTTACTTTAGTAGCCGACACCCTAAAAGGTAATCGTCCAGGCTTTTCGCGAGGTGCTTCACCCGAGTTAGGCCAACAACTCTACGATCACTTCGTAGCTACCATAAAGTCACAAACTCAGTGTACAATACAAACCGGTCAATTCGGTGCGGATATGCAAGTTGCATTGGTCAACGACGGCCCTGTGACATTTACACTCAACATGGAATAGACATGTACAAGGTACTTACCCCAAAGAGCGATGAGCTGCTCGAACGTTATTTTCAGTTTCGCTGGCGAATTTTACGTGAGCCTTTTAATCTCCCTCTTGGTTCAGAAAAAGACGAATACGACGCTGTGGCTCATCATCGCATGGTCATCAATGCTAATAATGAAATCGTCGCCGTCGGTAGACTGCATTTTAATTCAGCGGATGAAGTGCAGGTCCGGCATATTGCGGTCGATTTTGCCGCTCATGGTAAAGGTCTAGGGCGAGTTATCATTGCTGCGTTAGAAAATTACGCAATCAGCCAAGGTGCGGTAAGAGCCGTGACGAATAGCTTGGAAACTTCAGAAGCGTTTTTCGCCTCATGTGGGTACAAAAAACAAGAATCTGCGCCCAAGGATTTAATCAAACTCAAACGCATCCAAATGGTCAAACACCTTGGCACCACCCAACGCATTTTAATGCATCCCAAATGGTGTGAGCAATTGCAACACACATGGCAGACAACGATCCCCATCAGTGAGCAAATGGGTATTCAAGTCTATCAATACGATGGGTTGACCCTTGAAGTACGAGCGTCGCTCAACAAGAATATCAACTTACACGGCAGTATGTTTGCAGGAAGTATTTATTCACTCGCCACGCTCACTGGCTGGGGCTTAATCCATTTGCAACTTCAACAAAATGCACTTGAAGGCGATATTGTGTTAGGTGATGGACAAATTCATTATCACAAGCCAGTGACTTCACAGCCAAGAGGTATTGCCGATTTGGATACCTTACACGGTGATTTTAGCCCTTTATCGAAAGGCGATAAGACGCGGATTGAATTATCTGTACAGATTCTAGATGGACAGCAACCAGTAGCAGAATTTAAAGGCGTGTATTGGGTGTTGCCAGTAAAGGAATAGATGCCATATCTAATAAACGAAAAAGGCCGCAAACCGCGACCTTTTTTGGAGTAAGTACAGTATTTTATGCCATGGCTGCCTGAATCTTTTTCATTGCGTTCTTTTCAATTTGACGAACACGTTCTGCAGAAACATTATATTTAGCAGCTAGATCTTGTAACGTCATCTTGTCATCAGCCAACCAACGAGTTTCGATGATTTCTTGCGAACGCTCATCAAGCGTTTTAATTGCTGAATACAAGCGCTTAGACGCATTGGCATCGTAATCCGCATTGATAACAGTTTCTTCTACGCCTGCTGATTTGTCTTCTAGGTATTGAGCTGGAGCAAAATTGCTATCGTCGTCATTGCTGTCGCTTAAGTCAAATGCAGCATCCTGAGAGCCCATTCGAGCCTCCATCTGTAACACTTCTTTTTCGCTTACACCGAGCTCTTCTGCTACCTTTTGAACTTCTTCATGCGTAAACCAACCTAAACGTTTCTTGGCTTTTCTAAGATTGAAGAACAACTTACGCTGTGCTTTGGTCGTAGCAACTTTCACGATGCGCCAATTTTTAAGCACAAATTCGTGGATCTCTGCTTTAATCCAATGTACCGCAAAAGAGACGAGACGCACACCGACACTAGGGTCAAAGCGTTTGACCGCTTTCATCAGGCCTATGTTACCTTCTTGGATCAAATCCGCTTGAGGTAAACCGTAGCCAGCATAAGATTTGGCAATATGCACGACAAAGCGCAAATGCGACATAACGAGTTGACGAGCGGCTTCTAAATCACCTTCATTATATAAACGCTCAGCTAAATTACGCTCTTCGTCAGCGCTGAGCATTGGAATAGTAGAAACAGATTGTACATAGCTTTCAATGCTTCCACTTTGTGGTAATGCTAAGGTCATTTGCATTGATTGTGTCATTGTAAAACCTCTCATAAATATTACGAAAAATATAGCAAATAATTCTGAAGAATAAAACTTTTTATCGGTATATCGTCAAAATGCTCTGTTTTTTAAGAGACCTGTTCAGTCTTAGTTTAGATTCACTATTTGGGTTCAATGTCTTTAATGTGCTTTTGCACTGAAATATAGGAACCGAGTAATCCCAACATCACGGCTAGTCCTAATATTACAGTGAGTGCCGTGAGATCGAGACCGCTAAGCACAAAATCTGCCTGATAAAGTTCTGCTAACGCTTCAATTCCAGATTGTATCCACCATAAAATAAATACCACAAGGAACCACGCCATTAACCCCCCTAGTAATCCGTACCAAATACCGGTATACAAAAAAGGAAAACGAATAAAATTATCCGTTGCACCAACGAGCTTCATTACGATGATTTCTTCGCGCTGGTTCAATATATTCAAGCGAATAGTGTTACCAATGATCAACACGACGGAAATGCAGAGCAATAGGGCAATAATCCATACTATGTCACTGGCAATAGATAAAATAGCGGTGAGTCTTTTTAACCATTCTATATCCAATTTACCAAAATCCACGTGCGTTAAACGCTCTAAGCGCTCTAACAAATGTTCCGCTGCCGTCGGTGCTAGATGTTCACGTTTGGGTGTGACAACCAGTACATGAGGCAACGGGTTTTCGTCTAAATATGAAAGGGTGTTGGTTAATCCTGATTGTGCTTCAAAATCTAAAAGCGCCTGTTCCGCAGTGATCAGCTCTACGTCTGCAATCTCTGTCATCAAACGCACACTGAGCAAGGTACCATTGGCCTGCTCTAAGGTCGTTTGTTCTTTAAGATAAAGTGAGATTTCACCTGCTTGCCCCCAACCCGCCGTCACTTGAGAGCTATTTTTTACTAAGATGTACAACGTACTAGGCAAAGTGATACTCAATCCCAACACAGCAATAGTCATAATCGATGCCAGCGGGGTGCGCCATAATTCCCCTAATGAAGCCAAAATTTGTCTAATATGATTAGTAAAACCACCTCGTATGCGTTGCCACAAAGATTGCTTGCGAACTTTTGGTGTCGTTTCGCGACCATGAAAAAGCAAGCTCATCGCATGTCACCTGGCAACTTAGTGGTCACCCCAAACATGTCTTCCTGTAAAGCATCTTCAATCATACGACCTTGATTTAGGGTAAGCGTGCGATGCTTCATGCGTGCAATTAATCCCAAATCATGCGTCGCAATAAAAATACTCATGCCGCGGTTATTTAACTGTTCGAACAAATGAAAAATTTCTAAAGACAATTTAGGATCCAAATTCCCCGTCGGCTCATCAGCTAGTAATAATGGAGGGTTGTTAACGATAGCTCGAGCGATACCAACGCGTTGTTGCTCACCACCCGACAACGTTTTCGGCGATAGCTCTTGCTTATTGCGTAAGCCTACTAATTCAAGGGCAGCTGATACCCGTCGTACAATGTGCTTGCGTGAATATCCTTCAATCACGAGCGGCAATGCGACATTATCAAATACTGTACGGTCCATCAGTAATTGGTGTGACTGAAAAATCATACCAATATCTCGTCTCACATAGGGAATATCTTTGCGACGTAACTGATTGAGATCATGACCATTGATAAAGACTTCGCCGACACTGGGACGTTCCATTAAGCTAATGAGTTTAAGAATGGTAGATTTGCCCGCGCCAGAGTGACCTGTCAAAAATGCCATCTCTCCGGCCTTGACCTCAAAATTGACTTTTTGTAGGGCAATTTGCCCACCGCTATAAGTTTTGCTGACGTTGGCAAATTTGATCATAATTGCGTTTCGATTTCCTCAGCTGACTCAGGACCATCAAATAAAGCGTCAATAAATTCTTGTGCATGGAAAGGACGCAGATCATCAATCCCTTCACCCACACCAATATAACGAATAGGCAATGAGAACTGCTCAGCAATGGGAAAAATGACCCCACCTTTAGCAGTACCGTCAAGTTTGGTAAGACTAATACCTGTTAGACCTACCGCATCATTAAATAACTTCGCTTGGCTAATGGCGTTTTGTCCAGTCCCTGCATCCAATGTGAGCATAATTTCGTGTGGTGCGTCAGGATTTAGTTTGCGCATCACACGCACAACTTTCTCTAGTTCTTGCATTAAATGATCTTTGTTTTGCAAGCGACCCGCGGTATCAGCAATCAGAACATCTGTGCCACGTGCTTGTGCAGCATTTAAGGCGTCATATAAAACTGAAGCACTATCAGAACCGGTTTGCTGAGCGATCACAGGGATCTCGTTGCGTTCACCCCAGACCTGCAGTTGCTCCACAGCAGCAGCACGAAAGGTATCACCGGCAGCTAACATGACTTTTTTGCCTTGTGCTTGAAATTGTTTCGCCATCTTACCAATCGTCGTGGTTTTGCCCACACCATTGACACCCACCATCAAAATAACAAATGGACCTTCTGTGTTTTGCGTATCAAGTGGCGCTTCTACATTTGTAAGTAATTCTGCCATATAAGATTTGAGTTCAACAAAAAGGGCATCAGCATCTTTTAATGCCGATTTATCAGCATGTTGAGTTAAATGTTCAATAATGTTTTGGGTAGTTGTCATACCAACATCGGCAACTAGAAGCTGGGTTTCGAGCTCTTCGTACAAATCATCATCAATGTTTCGACCACTAAAAAGTGACCTAAAACCACTACCAATGTTTGCTCTAGTCCGAGATAGACGCTCGGAGAGTGACGCAAACAGACCTTTTTTTTCTGTCTGTTGCGCATTAGGTTGAGTGGATTCGGGGGGAGTTGAATCGGGCTTTGTGTCCTTTTTCTTAAACAAGTTAAACATCGAAAAACAAACCTTGGCGACAAGCAGATATTGCTAATAAATTAATTTTGTTATCATACCACTAGATTACTTTAAGGTTTAGCGTGAATGCGTCACAAAAAGCAAAAAAATCCGTCTGCGATGGGACAAATCAGAATTATTAGTGGTCGTCATCGTGGCCGAAAACTAGCGGTCATAGACTCATCTGGTCTTAGACCCACGACGGACCGCACTAAAGAAACGTTATTTAACTGGTTACAAGGACATATTGTGGATGCCGTTTGCTTGGACGCCTTCGCAGGCAGTGGAAGTTTAACGTTTGAAGCAGCATCGCGAGGTGCACGTCAGGTCATCGCGTGTGAGCTAAATCGTCAAGCTTGTCGGCAACTTCAGCAAAATATCAGCATCCTTGGTCTCGCCGAGACAGTTTCAGTCTATGAAAGTGATGCATTAAAAATTAAAGCTGAAAATTTAGCGCTTACTAGGCCTTTCGATATTGTTTTTGTTGACCCTCCCTTCAATCAAGGATTATTAGTTTCCTTTTTGCAACACTTATTCGAGCAAGGTCTCATTAATGTACACACATTAGTGTATTGCGAGCATGAGCCTGATTTAATCGTTGATTGGGCAGAACTCAACCTTAGCGCTGTAAAATCAGCTCAAACCAGTGGTTTCATCTACGGACTTTATCAGCTAAACAGCTAAGTTCAGTTTTACCCAAATTTATAACTCAATTCCCAATGTGGTTATCCCGGTTTCATGTGCCATTCGCTGGCACTTCTGAACGAGATCCTGGTTGGATAACTTATTGTTCTGCAAAACATCTAATAACGTATTTTGCCATTCTGTTTCAAACATCATCAAAGGGTGTGCTTTGATATGTTGATTCAAGACTCGATTCGCTTTGTCATATTCTTCTTCATCGGTGATAGCTTGCACTTGGGCATATTCTTCTGCTAAATCCGTTGCTAATAAAAACGCTTCGACACCTCCTTGTGCGAGTTTAGCGACCATGACCGGCGCATCATCTTGTACATTTTGCCAAAATCTCAACACTGCAATAAGGCCCAAACCAGCATCCACTGCAGGTAATACTCCAAAGGTAGTGTCTGTTGCAGGATCAGGTAAGCTAGCCTCGAGTTTTTCGATTTGCACATTTAAATTAAAACTCTGCTTAGGATCAGCAAGTCGCTGCCAAACTAGTTGTAGGATGTGCTGTGCCAGTGGAGCTTGTTCAGCATCATCATTGGCATCAAAATACAATGTATAGTGTGGTGTCATTCTTGATAATACTGATGCCGCAAATACGATCGCTAACTGAGGCTTGAGTTCTCGAATACGTTGGAAGGTGGATAACTTTTTCATGCGAGGTAATTTTTGATCCCATTTAATAATAACTGTATTGAAAGCATGATCAAGATCATTCCCATCAATCGTTCTAGTGCAGCCAACCCTTTATCACCGAGCAGACGATATAATTTACTAGCACTGAGCAAGATTATAGCAGTCAATCCCCAAGCCCCCAACAATGCCAACGACCAATCTATAATTCTGGTTGGTGCTTGATTGGAGAGTAAGATCAGCGCCGCCATTGATGATGGGCCAGCGATCATCGGGATTGCCAGCGGCACAATAAACGGCTCCTCGCCTTTTGGCAGATTCATTACCCCACCAGGAGTCGGAAAAATCATCCTCAGAGCTATAATAAATAGGATAATGCCACCCGCAATACTCACCGTCTCCTGCTCAATATTTAGGAAGATGAGGATCTTTTCGCCGGCAAACAAAAAGCCAAGTAAGATAAGAAGCGAAAATATCAGCTCCCTTACCAGAATGATCGCTCGGCGTCGCTCAGGAAACTCTTTTAACACAGACATGACAATGGGCATATTGCCGAGAGGATCCATGATCAAAAAGAGCATTACTGCAGCAGATAACGTATCCATTAGCCAATGAGATCCGCAATACTCAAGACTCCCATAGCGGTTGCCCCTGCAGGTCTTAGCTCTGAAGCATTGCGTGTGTATGCAGCGGCTAAATCAATATGTAGCCACGGAATATTGGGGTCAACGAAGCGTTTTAGGAACCCTGCTGCATTCGATGCACCACCCGCACCGCCACCTTTTTGAGGTCTGCTATTTGCAGTATCCGCAAACGGTGACGGACACATATCGACGTGAAAATCAGCCAAAGGCAAACGCCAGAAAGGTTCTGCATTGGCATCTCCAAGTGCCATCAATTGTTTGGCTTGCTCATCGAACTGCGTAAACAAGGCATTGTAATCCGTCCCGACAGCCATGACCGCGGCACCGGTTAAAGTCGCAGCGTCTACAATTAACGATGGTGAGCACTCACTTGCAGCCTGAAGCCCATCAGCCAAGACTAAGCGACCTTCTGCATCCGTATTTACGATTTCAACACTGACGCCATTTTTGTATGTCAGGATATCCCCAAGTTTGTATGCATGTCCTGAAATCAAGTTTTCAGCGCAACACAAAAACAACTTAATACGCTTTTTTACACCACGGCTGATTGCCAAACCCAAGGCTGCTGCGACGGTCGCCGCACCTCCCATATCACATTTCATATCCAACATCCCTTCGCTAGATTTGATGCTGTAACCGCCACTGTCAAAGGTGATACCCTTACCGACTAACGCCGTGCTTACTGGTGCATCGAGATCTCCTGTCGGATTGTAATCCAATTCCAGTAAGACTGGTGGGCGTTCACTGCCTCTGCCAACTCCATGTATCCCGACCCAACCAAAATCAAGCAACGCATCTCCGACTATGTGTTTTGCTGAAACACATTCAGGCGCCAGACCTTCCAAATAATGCGCAACTTGTTTAGCCAATTGCTCTGGCGACATATTTTCCGGCGTGTCATTAATGAGTTGTTGAGCAAATTGCAAAGCTGTTATTTGCTGATCTAAGGCCAATGCATCAACTTGTTTAGACCATTGTACCGAAATATTTTTTGCACCTAGCGCCTGTATAAATAGTCTTTGTGTCAGCGCATCCCAAGATCCATCAAACTCAACTTCTTGGCCGATAATTGGAGCAAGTTGACGCGCGGCTTTTTGCACACTGCGTTGTGGCTCGTTCAGAGATTGATGAATCGTTACTGTATTGTCAAAGATGCTAAATAAGGCACTCGATGCATACGGAGCAACTGGCGATTGTTGGGATAAATGTAAAGTAAAAGCTGTCATAACCGTTCTGTCGTCCTTAGGTCTAACCTTTTTTATATCTATAGTATCAATTACTTATTGATTAGCGTCTATAAAAAGCTTGCAAATGCCCAAAATGTGACCATAATCTTGCGCGCAAGAACTAGCATTATTCAAAAATCGATTTAAAATCATTAGCTTACATTTTTTAGGTGTCTTAATGATTGAAAATCAATAAAACAGCCAACATATTATCTGAGCTGTAATGTTAGGTTTTTGTCAAATTACTCAAACACACACTATACTTGTTGAATAGTGTCAACACTGCAGTAAAGTGTTGTTAAGGAGACGTGGTATGACCACTACAAATAATAAAACATTAGGATTACTCTCTATTGCTGGTATTGAAGCATACCAAGAAGGCAAAGACGAAGAGTATATGAACGACGCGCAGATGGCGCACTTTCGGACAATATTGACTGCATGGCGCGATCAGCTCAGACAAGAAGTTGATCGTACTGTTCATCACATGCAGGATGAAGCTGCAAATTTCCCAGATCCAGTTGACCGCGCATCTCAAGAAGAAGAATTTGCTCTTGAACTGCGTACTCGGGACCGTGAGCGGAAACTTATCAAAAAAATCGAAAAGACTATCAAGCGCATTGATGATGATGACTTTGGTTTCTGTGATTCATGCGGCATCGAAATCGGTATTCGCCGTTTAGAAGCTCGTCCTACGGCCGATTTATGTGTTGATTGTAAAACCATGGCAGAAATCAAAGAGAAACAACTCTTAGGTTAAGTCATGTCAGCTTATGTGGGACGTTTTGCTCCGTCCCCATCCGGCCCTCTTCATCTTGGCTCATTGTTTACCGCAACGGTGAGTTATCTTGATGCCAAAGCCCACGATGGTTTATGGCTATTGCGAATCGAAGACATTGACCCACCACGAGAAGTGCCCGGTGCCTCTCAACTCATTATTGAGACTCTTGAAATTCATGGCATGGTGTCAGACTTACCTGTTTTTTGGCAGCATGAACGCCTAGTAGCTTATCGCGCAACGCTTGATTCACTTTTAGGAGAAAACAAAGCCTATTTTTGTCAGTGTACCCGATCACAAATCAAAGCAAACCATCCACTTTATCAAGGACAATGTCGCCAGGCTCATCACAACTTTGGCGCCATTCGCTGGCATAATGAAACTACTATCACTGAATTTACTGATCGCTGGCACGGCTTACAACAAGTAAAAAAAACTATGCCACACCAAACGCTGATTGAACATTCCGCTTTTGAAGATTGTGTTTTACAGCGTAAAGATGGATTGGTCGCGTATAACCTTGCCGTTGTATTAGATGATATTGCACAAGGCATTACTCATATCGTTCGGGGCACTGATTTGCTTCCGACCACCTTGTTGCAACTCAATTTGTGGGAGAGCCTTACTGAACAGTCCATACCTAACTACGCACATTGCCCAGTGCTGGTTACCAAGCCAGGAAAAAAACTCAGTAAACAAAATCACGCACCAGCACTCGACAACACAAAGCCATTAGACAATTTAAGAAACGTTTTTGCCTTACTTGGTTTGCATTCAAATGCAACATCGATCAATGGATTACTCGCCGATGGTATTCAACAATGGCGTGTTAACACGCCTGAATTTCAACAGGAAATGATTGTCGAACGACACATAAACCCTTATGATGTATAGATAATTCGAATAATATAAACCAAGAACATACTATTTCATGCCTAATTCGGTATCTCACAGAGCTGTCTCTCTTACTCCTGGCGAACATTCGGTTTCGCTAGATAAACTTTCCTCTAATGCTATAAAGGTTTGTGAGCGCTTACACTCGGCTGGTTTTGAAGCGTATCTTGTTGGTGGTTGTGTGCGTGATATCCTGTTGGGTAAACAACCTAAAGACTTTGATATTGCCACCAGCGCACGACCTGAACAGATAAAAGGGTTATTTCGCAATTGTCGCATCATAGGACGACGCTTTCGTTTGGCGCACATTGTGTTTGGCCGAGAGATCATCGAAGTTGCAACTTTTCGTGGCCCACACAATAGTGAGCAAGCCCCCTCACAAACCAATGATGTTGCCAAAGCTGACGAACAAGGCCAGCTGGTCAGAGATAATGTGTATGGCACCATAGAAGAAGACGCAGTAAGACGTGATTTTACTATCAATGCGCTTTATTTTGGTGTGCACAATGGCAAAGTTATCGATTTTGTTGGTGGGCTACAAGATCTCAAAGCGAGACGTCTTTGTTTAATTGGTGATCCAGAGACTCGCTATCGTGAAGATCCGGTGCGAATGTTACGTGCCGTGCGCTTTGCCGCAAAGCTGAATATGGAGATCGACGAACCAAGCTCTGATGCGATTCATCACCATGCCGGTTTGTTACAAAATATTCCACCGGCACGTTTGTTTGAAGAAGTACTCAAGCTGCTTTTTAATGGACAAGGTTTGCTTACCTATGAACTGCTTGAAAAATTCGGCCTGTTCGCACAGCTATTTCCACAAACCGCTAATTTGACCAAAATAGTCGGGTCTAGAGAAGCTCGTTTTGTCGAACAAGTCGTTATCAACACCGATAATCGTATCAATAATGGCCAAAGGGTGACCCCAGCATTTATTTATGCGGCTCTACTTTGGTACCCCATTGAAGAGGCGACAGCACAATATCAGACAGAATCCGGCTTATCTCCTGCTGATGCTTTTAGTATGGCGTGTAGCAGTGTGTTGAGCTCACAACTCAAACGGATAATGATCCCCAAACGCTTTAGTATCCCTATGCGTGAAATTTGGCATTTTCAACATCGCCTTTCCAAGCGCTATGGGCGTCGCGCTTACCAAATGCTTGCTCATCCTAGATTCCGCGCGGCATATGACTTTTTATTATTACGGGGCCAAATTGAAGGCGGTGATTTGTTCGAATTAGCACAGTGGTGGACGGATTTCCAAGAAGCTAATAACGAACAACGTAAAACCATGCTCGATGATCTTAGGCAAAGCTCACCTAGCAAAGGCCGCTATCGTCGTAAGCGGAAAAAGTCGTGAAATACAATCCAAGCCCAGGGATCTTCATTGGTTTAGGTGCCAACCTTGGCAACCCAGTCCAACAATTAACCGATGCGCTTGCCGCTATAGCGTCCCATGCTGAGATAAAGTTATTAGAGCGTTCTCACTTTTATTCCAGTGCACCTATGGGACCAAAAGATCAACCCGATTATGTCAATGCCGTTTGCAAAGTAAGTACAAACTTACAACCTCTAGCACTACTTCATCAACTACAAGCTATTGAGCAGCAGTATGGTAGAGTACGAAAGGCGGAACGCTGGGGGGCAAGAACCTTAGACCTGGACTTATTATTGTACGGCGATGCATACATCAAGACAGATGAGTTGACTGTGCCGCATTACGGTATAAAAGGTCGAGAATTTGTTTTAGTACCTCTCTTTGAAATTCAACCTGACTTGATCATGCCTGATAATCAATCCATCGCTCACTGGGTGAGAGAGTGTGATTTAACTTCGCTTACAAGGCTAATGAATTGATTCGAAAACTAGTATTTTGCCAGTTTTCGCTTTATAGTGCCGTTTTTTGATTTTTACAGATTATTAGCAAGGACATCCTATGAAATCTGTTACAACTGCAACATTGCTTAAAATGAAGCAAAATGGTGAGAAGATCACTGCATTAACCGCCTATGATGCTAGTTTTGCCAAACTCTTCGACTCTATGGGTGTCGACATTTTGCTTATTGGTGACTCATTGGGGATGGTACTCAAAGGCGAAAAGGATACGCTGGCAGTCACTATTGATGAAGTGGCTTATCACACAAAATCTGTAGCCTGTGGTATTCAGCGCAGCTTCGTCATGGCTGACATGCCGTTTATGACCTATAATTCGCCCGAAAAAGCGTGTGCCAATGCAGCAAAACTCATGGCGGCTGGCGCCAGTATGGTCAAACTGGAAGGGGGGGCTTGGCTTACCCCAACCATTACAAGGTTAACCGAATGTGGTGTACCGGTATGTGGTCACTTAGGCTTAACGCCACAATCTGTGCATGTTTTTGGTGGCTTCAAAGTACAAGGCCGAGAGGCTGACACAGCGCAACAATTAATAGATAACGCGTTGGAACTCGAAGCATCTGGTGCTCAAGCCCTAGTGCTAGAATGTGTTCCAGCTCCCTTGGCAAAGCGTGTAACAGATGCCCTTACGATTCCTGTAATAGGCATCGGAGCAGGTAATGTCACCGATGCACAGATTTTAGTTATGCATGATATGCTGGGTGTAAGTGCTAACTACATGCCAAAGTTCTCAAAAAATTACCTCGCCCAAGCTGGCTCACTGCAAGATGCTGTGACACAGTATATTAACGAAGTAAAATCTGGCACATTTCCAGGCCCTGAACATACTTTTTCGGAGTGAGCATGCAAACCATATCAGATATTGCTGAACTTCGAGCCCTTAGACGTGAATGGCAATTAAAAGGCCTGCGCATTGGTTTTGTACCAACCATGGGTAATCTACATCTGGGTCACTTAAGCTTAGTTGAAGCCGCAAAAAAAGACGCTGATATCGTAGTTGTGTCAATTTTTGTTAACCCGATGCAATTTGGTGCAGGAGAAGATTTAGATAACTATCCTCGTACTCTTGCCGAAGACTCTGCTCAATTAGCCGAACTTGGCGTTGATGTCATTTTTACTCCTACAGCCAAAAGCATTTATCCTCGCGGTCTTGAGCAACAAACCTTTGTCGAAGTACCTGGCATATCTCATATGATTTGTGGCGCATCTCGTCCTGGCCATTTTAGAGGTGTTGCAACGGTCGTGACTAAGCTGTTCAATATGGTGCAACCGAATATTGCTTATTTTGGTGAAAAAGACTATCAGCAAGTACAAGTTATTAACGCCATGGTCCAAGATTTATCCATGAATCTTGATATCGTTTCAGTACCGACGATGCGTCATGATGATGGGCTCGCCATGAGTTCCCGTAACGGTTATCTCAATGAGCAACAACGACAAATTGCACCGACCCTATATCGCGTTTTATCTGATATCAAGCAAGCATTACTTGACGGAGAGCAAGACCACAACCGCCTTATTATCGAGGGCAATGCGCGTTTAACCGATGTTGGTTTTAAACCAGATTACATCGAAATCCGCAATGCACACACTTTGCAACCAGCGGGATTTGCAGAAAAGAAACTCGTGATTTTAGGCGCTGCCTTTTTAGGGAAAACACGCCTTATTGATAACCTACCGCTTGAGTTGCCGTAGCCTGTGTCACATATTCCATTAGCGCTTGATAAGCTTCCGTTTCAAGCGCAATGGCTTTTTGTTCGGCCAATATATCACGCAAATGATTCACGGTTGTTAGCGGATTGGCAATCACCACACGAAAAACCGTCAATACATCATGAGAATATTTATCCACCGCAAAACGGGTTCTTGAAACAAAAGACTTGCCCGCCTCACGCTGTGATTTTTGAATCGCTTTTGTCAGACGATTCAATAACTCATTAAGCGCATGATAATGCGTGGGGTCAGATAATAAGCTCTGGGCTGCTGCTGGAACATAGCGATACGTTAATAAAGATAATATTGGATGAGTTACCAATTCAAAATCTGTATCGCCATCAATCATAGCTGCAAATTGTTGAGCTTTACCTATACTTTGGTCGATGAGTAATTCATACCCCTCACGTCCAAGGATATGCAATGACGAATACACCATCATGGCCATGCCGTTACGAGAGCCTTCCAACGTGGTTGAGCCAAGGTCTTTTGAACCTTGACGCAAAATGTACTGTGCATGATGGCGAACGGAGTTGGCAGCTTGTGGATCTTTGAACAATGCCATTCCCGCGCCCATCGGAACATACATTTGTTTATGCGCGTCAAGCGTTACAGAATCGGCTCGCTCAATCCCCTGCATTTTGACTTTGTGGGTCTTTGAAAACAAAGTTGCCCCACCCCATGCTGCGTCCACATGAAACCAACACCCTAATTCTTTAGCAACATCGGCCAATTCATCCAGTGGATCAATATGCCCAGTCTCTGTGGTGCCAGCAATACCGACAATCGCCAAAATATCTTTGCCTTTGGCTTGAAATTCCCGCCCAATCCTCAATGCCTCATTTGGGGTTAGTAAGTGATTACAATCAGTATTGTGCAGAATATTTTTGCGTCCCATACCTAATAAATCAACAGCTTTACCAACCGAGTAATGTGCTCGTGGCGAGCAAATCACTCCCAGATCTGAAATACCATATGCTTGATACGCTGCAAAAATACCTTCTTGGGACACCCCTTTGAAACCGAGTTTTGGCGCTAATTTAGCATTTCGAGCCACCCACAAGGAAGTCATATTAGCAACCGTCCCACCAGAGCAAAACGCACCCAAAGAATGTTGAGCAGAATGCAAGTGAGCGTCATAAAATCGAGGCTCATTTGCGAATACTAAATGGTGCATCATGCCTAAAACTTGACGTTCAAGGGGGGTAAACGCTTTGGACGTTTCGATTTTGACGAGGTTTTGGTTAAGACCAACCAGTAGCTTAGATAAGGATAAATGAAAGTAAGGTAACGCTGAGGTCATATGACCAATAAAAGTCGGCGCGTAGGTGTTGACGGAATGGGCAACCAGCGTATCAAGGAGTTTTTGCGCATGCGCTGAAACAAACTCTGGGCGCTCGGGCATCTCGGCATAAGCAAAATCACGCTCGATATCTTCTAAAGAATGGCGTTTAGCGACAACATGGCGCGACAAAAAGTCAGATAAATTATCCGATAAATTCTTTTCAATCTGACTCAAAGTGGAGTCTTGGTGCTCCGGCATCGTAAATACACGGAACAAATGCTCTAAACTTGCTTCAGCGTTACTCACGGGCTTTCCAAAAATCGTTGTCTATCTATCATTTAATACCGCCATCCTAGGCGAGATGCGCATATTATAACTATGACATTGCAAATACTAGCATTTTCTAATACTGGGACAAGCAATACACGACTAAACCTTCATCGTACACAATTCCCAACAAACTTGGCCGCTATTTTGATATTTTGCTTCAAAAGGCGTCATTGGCTCAGCATCGTTCACCTCTTTGATGGATGAGCAAGTGCCTAGATAACTCAAAACCGTTGCGACTTCCTCAAGGTATAAACGCCAATTTGATCTCAGCACTAATGCACCACCTAATGCCAACATATCCAAAAAGGCAGGTGAACCATGCCAACGCTTCTGGACTTGTGTCGATTTGGGATATGGATTTGGATAGAGCAAATATTGCTTTTCGCATTGCCATTGCGCCTTTCGCGCCAATCGCCAAAAATCATTTAGGTCGGCACGAACCAGAATATAATTGTCTTGGGCTATAGCGTAATGCGCGTGTTTGTCTACACGTT
Source organism: Alteromonadaceae bacterium (assembly GCA_014872805.1). Taxonomy (GTDB): domain Bacteria; phylum Pseudomonadota; class Gammaproteobacteria; order Enterobacterales; family Alteromonadaceae; genus Opacimonas. The sequence goes on along the minus strand of WKFN01000010.1, from coordinate 8,114 downwards.
GGGCAGACTTATCAATCCCAATGACTTTGGCTTCGGGATAAAGTTTAGCAATTTTGGCTGTACTAGCCCCGACCCCACAGCAATTGTCTAAAATAATGTCACCTTGCCAACCGTCTAACCAATCACTGACTTCGGCAAAAGCAATTTGAGTATGTGCATTGATTGGTTTGAGATTTGGTGAGTGTAAGTACCTAGCCACCAAATCAATTAACTTGTCATGCACGCCCGTTTGATTCGTCGTAATAACTCGTGAGTTGCCTTGTGCCATTAACTGCGGATACCTGTGCCACGCTGAATCAAACGATAAGCAACTGCAAAGGCTACCACATTAAAACCAAGTAACAATACTAGTGAATACGCATAATTAACATCGCTGTAACCCAAAAACCCATAGCGGAAACCATTGACCATGTATACTATCGGATTGATTTTACTCACCATCTGCCAAAATTCTGGTAATAAACTAAGGGAGTAAAACACGCCACCTAAATAAGTTAAAGGCGTCAGAACAAAGGTGGGTACCACTGATATGTCATCAAATGTTTTGGCGAAGACACCGTTAATTAAACCTGCTGTCGCAAATAGCGTCGCGGTTAAAATCAGAGTGATCATAATAATCAGGGCGTTGTGAATGTGTACGTCAACAAAGAACAACGATACCGTAGTCACAATGATCCCGATTAGCATGGCTCGCGCGACACCGCCCCCAACAAACCCCATGATAATGACCCATGTAGGAACAGGTGAAATTAATAATTCTTCTATGTTGCGCTGAAATTTAGCACTAAAAAATGAGCTCGACACATTGGCGTACGAGTTTGTGATGATCGACATCATAATGAGTCCTGGCACGATAAACTCCATGTAGGTAAAGCCACCCATCTCACCAATCCGAGAGCCAATCAAGTTGCCAAAAATCACAAAATACAAAGACATCGTAATCGCGGGCGGAACGAGGGTTTGCACCCAAATTCGCAAAAAGCGAGTACATTCCTTGATCCAGATCGTTTTGAGCGCAGTGAAAATCATATTATTCATTATTATCCCCTCGACCTGCTTCCACTAAACGCACAAATAACTCTTCAAGACGGTTTGCTTTATTGCGCATACTCAACACTTGCACACCTTGCTCACTAAGCTGAGCAAACACAGGATTTAGTCCTGCTTCTTTGGGTACATCAATTTCTAACTCGCCATCTTTAAAACGGCATTCAATGCCATTGAGCACAATCTCTGATGTGTTTGTTTCCACATCTAAGATAAAGGTTTCGATATTGAGTTTGGCGAGAAGTGCTTTAATTGTCGTGTTTTCAACGATGATACCTTTATCAATGATAGCAATGTTCTTACAGAGCATCTCGGCCTCTTCAAGATAATGGGTGGTCAAAATGATGGTCACACCTTGCGCATTGATCTCTTGCAAAAACGTCCACATTGAACGTCGGATCTCAATATCCACTCCAGCAGTCGGCTCATCCAAAATCAATAATTTAGGTTCATGTACTAAAGCCCGTGCAATCATCAAACGACGCTTCATACCGCCTGATAATGTCCGCGCAGGAGCATTGCGTTTTTCCCACAAATCGAGTTTGCTCAGATATTTTTCAGCGCGCTCTTTAGCGATCGCTCTCGGTACGCCGTAATACCCGGCTTGATCGACCACGATCTGCAATACTGTCTCAAACTGGTTAAAATTAAATTCTTGTGGTACTAGGCCAATACAGGATTTCGCTTTGTCTAGTGCATTATCTAAGTCGTGTTCAAACACCTTTACCGAACCAGCAGTTTTGTTGACTAAAGCTGAAATGATACCGATGGTTGTCGATTTACCTGCGCCATTGGGCCCCAGCAAAGCAAAAAAATCACCTTGTTGTACTTGTAAATCAATCCCTTTTAGGGCTTGAACACCGCCTTTGTAGGTTTTTTGAAGTGCGTTTATATCGAGTGCAAACATAGTTTTTAATCATGTGAATTTATGTTTATTTTACATAAAAAAACCCGAGGCTAACAGTGAAGACTCGGGTTTGTTGATTTTACTTTTTTAAAATGCTTAGGGTTTAGTTAATCGCCAAGTGCACCATAATACTTGCTGCATAGCCTAAGGCTATTGCCCAAGTCCATTTGAGGTGGGCAAAAAATGTGTAGTAACCACGCGCTTGTCCCATTAGCGCAACACCCGCTGCAGAACCAATCGACAGCATACTGCCGCCAACCCCCGCAGTGAGGGTCACTAATAACCATTGTGAGTGGCTCATCTCAGGTTGCATAGTCAATACCGCAAACATCACGGGGATATTATCCACGATAGCAGACAATATACCGACCAGAACATTGGCTGTAGTGGTACCAAGTTGTACGTACATAAATTCAGATGCCAATGCCAAGTAGCCCATAAAACCAAGACCACCGACCGCTAAGATTACGCCGTAGAAGAAGAATAAGGTATCCCACTCGGCCTGAGCGACTTTGTTAAAGATATCAAACTTGTCTTTTCCATCCGCTGCACGTTTAGGTGCCGCACCTGGAATCGCGTCATTCAATGCTGCGTAGGTTTTTTCGACGGTTTTGAGGTAGTAACCAAATAACTTCAAATACACCAATCCGAACATCATGCCGAACACAGGCGGAATATGTAAGAAATTATGGAAGCTCACCGCGGTCACAATGGTTAATAAAAAGAAACCAACAATACGCATCCCGCCACGCTTGATCGCAGGGCCATTATTGTCATCTGCCAATGGTGGTGGATTGCCTTTGGGGATCGCAAAGGACATTATTGTTGCTGGGATCAAATAGTTCACAACAGATGGTATAAACAAAGCAAAGAATTCATGGAAATCCAAAATGCCTTTTTGCCAGACCATTAAGGTTGTAATATCACCAAATGGGCTAAACGCACCACCCGCATTAGCGCTGACCACAATGTTGATACACCCAAGCGCAATGAAGCTAGGGTTATCACGACCTACAGCCATGATCACCGCACACATCACCAACGCCGTGGTTAGGTTATCGGCAATAGGTGAAATAAAGAATGCCAAGACGCCAGTCAACCAAAACAGTGATTTATAGCTATATCCACGTCTCACTAAACGATTGCGTAATTCATCAAACACACCGCGTTCAAGCATAGCATTGATGTAAGTCATTGCCACAAGTAGGAAGAAAAAGAGTTCTGCGTATTCAAGGAAATTATGACGAATCCCCTCTTCTACTAAGTGACGTTTATCCGTCCCCATGTAGACAAAGGCAATAATGATCCAAATCACGCCAGCGGCAAATAAAACTGGCTTGGACTTGCGCATATGAATCTGTTCTTCGAATATAACCGCTGTATAAGCCACAACGAAAACACCGATTGCCAAAAAGCCTGCAGCCGTTGTTGTGAGGTCTATTGTTAGCCCGCCGCCACCTCCAGCCATCGCAGCTGGGGCAAACGCAGTCAACAACACCGTCATGAGGAGTGTGAAAGTTCGCATAAAATTTACCTTAAAAACAATAATCTACTACTAAGAGTATCCATTTATGCTAGTATCTGAATTAGACTTTGGTAGTCGAAAAGGGAGCAAATTGACATTTCCCTTATTTATCAACGCCTGCAAGACCATTTTCACTATTAATAATACCTATTTTGCATAATGATTGCTGTTAAATGATTGTTAGCCTTGTAAAAATGAAGTGAGGAACCATGTCAGAAGAACGATTTATCGATCCAAGGTTAGTTGAAAAAGAGCCACTTTTTCAGAAATTGCATCAACTCAATTTTGATATTTTGCAGCATATTAATGCTGTGCAAAGTCATGTCATGACTACGCAGAAGGATGTATCAGATGATAATGAGCACTGGGTTGCATTGCGGGATATATTTAAAAGTAGTTTAGACGATATTGACGAGATGCCTGCTGAAATGTCAGATCTGGTAACTAAAAGTCAAACCTATATGGCAAATGGCAATGCAAACGCAAACTGTGCCCAAGTTCTTGCCTGTGGGGCTCAAGCATTAACTTTTTGGCGAATATTGGGGGAGATCCCCGATGACCTACTCCAAGTGGCTGAAGTAAGCGCGACGACTAAGTCACGCTTTATGGAGCATTTGAGTATGTGGCATAAGTTTTTCTATAGTGAAGATGTACTTCACTAAAAAAGAGCGCTTCGGCGCTCTTTTTTATATCAGCTGAAATGATTGAACAACTAGTCTAAAGTGACGATAAACGTTCATTTAACCATCCATCAACCCCTAACTTTCCTGCCCCGGTAAACACAAGTGCGAAACTCATCGCCAACAACGTTAATGCAAACGCATATCCATTATTAGCCATAAACAAGCCGTTTTCTAAATGTACTGTCACAATCGCGATGATCATAGTGAATGTCAGCGCCAACGCTGCTGGACGCACCAACACGCCAACTATCAGGGCTAAGCCACCGAAAAACTCTGCACTGCCTGCCAACATGGCAAGATAATAGCCAGGTGAAAGGCCAATTGAATCGAAAAACTGGCCTGTGCCTTCAAGCCCGTATCCACCAAACCACGCAAATAACTTTTGTGCTCCGTATGCCGCAAAGATAATTCCAGCGACGATGCGTAGAACGAGTGGTGCTAATTCTGATTGTGTTGCTAAGATTTTTTGAAACTGTTGCATAACATATCTCCTGATTAGTAAAGGTTACAAGAAATATATTATCTTCTATTAAATATAAAAAAAGCGCAAAAAATCGCGCTTTTAATTCTAAAAAGTAGAATCATTTTAGGTTTCTTTGTTAACTACCTTTTGTCTGCGCGATTTTGCCAAAGCTTGAGCAACTTGTCGTAGACTCATGTTTTCATCGGTTTCATCCTGAATATCCACACCTAAAAGTGCCTCTAACAAATCTTCCATAGTCAAAATGCCTTCTAAGCCGCCGTACTCGTCTATCACATGTAGCATATGGACTTTATGTGATAAGAATTTATCAAACGTACTCGATAACGGCATCGAGCTGAGCAGTGCAGGCATGTCTTTTTTGAAATCGATGAGGGGATAATGCGGTTTGTCTTGAGCCTGAGCAATTAATATGTCCGTTTTCATGACAAATCCAACAATTTTTTCGGCATCACCTTCTTCGAAGATCGGAATACGCGAAAACTGCACATGCGCATGCTCGTTACAAAAAGCATCCACCGTCATATCTTGAGGGACAGAAAATACGTCCTTGCGATGCGTCATGGCTTGACGGATAGTCATCTCGTGAAGTGACATAAGACTTTTGAGGATATTCGCTTCATGCGCAGCCAATTGTCCCTCTTGCCCTGAGACTTCGGCCATCGCGTGAAGTTCTTCTCGAGATAGTCCTTTTAATGGTGATTCTTCAGTAAAACCTGAGGTGAGCTTTTTGGACATGACCACAAATGGATACAGTACAAGTATTAAATACTTCAAAAAATACGCAGTAACCGGAGCCAGTTGACGCCAGAACGTCGCGCCAAGAGTCTTGGGTATAATTTCAGAGAACACCAAAATCAACAGCGTCAACACCGCAGAAATGAGCCCTAAATACGCATCCCCAAATACTTTTGCCGCTTGCGCACCAGCGCCTGCTGCGCCCATCGTATGTGCAATAGTATTGAGGGTTAATATCGCCGAAAGCGGTTTATTGATATCTTGCGTGAGATCTTCAAGGATCTGGCCACTGGCGTTACGCTTTTTCTTGAGAACCGAGATATGTGCGCTCGACACACTCAAAATAACCGCTTCGGCAATGGAACACAAAAAAGAAAAGCCCAATGCCACACCAATGTAAACTAACAGCAGTATCATGTCCGTATAGAAATCTAATTTTCAAAAATTAAAGTATGCACGAATGTCTGGTTGGTGTCACCTGTACAAAAGGTTTTTTCTTCTCCATAAAACCAATAAGCCAAGTCCCACCATCCAATAGGCACTTACAATACCACCTGTAGACCCTCCTGAATCATTAGTACCCAGATTTACTGGAGTCGAAGGGGTTGTTGCAGGGGTGAATACATTTAAGGTACTCGTCGCTGTGGCACTTAATCCCGGAGAGCCTGAATCCGTTACCGTCGCACTGATGATCACTTGATCTGCAGTGATTGCAGCTGGAGAAAATGTGAGTTGTGCATTATTTACATTATGATTGGACACACCACTAATACTCCACACAATGGTTTGTGAGTCATTACTATCATTATCTTGAACTTGAGCAATCACAGTTACATTGCCATCGGTTGTATCAATACGAGAAATCGTTTGTGATGCTTGGGCGACAAGCAAATTAATAGTCGGCGCATTGTTTGATGGGGTTGGATTAGTTGGGTTAGATGGATTGGTTGGAGTTGTTGGGTCGGTATTCCCATCATCAGCCCTTCGACTAAAATAAATATTATCAATAAAAACAGTTCCGGAACCTATTATTTTAAGCTGAAATGTATCTGTTAAATCAACGACTTGTTCGTATTCACTGAGTGGCACCACCGCACTTTGCCACTGCGCACGCTCGATAGGTAAGTTAACTGGGGTTTCATTAGGACCTGGACTGATTAGGTATAATTCGAGGAAGGCTGCGTCCTTGGTCCAATAATCAATATGCAAAAAGTCATAATCACTGACATCTTGCTTATTGTCACCATAATCCGTGCCCTGATAATTCAAACCACGATAAACCAGCGTGTTATTGCCTTCAATCAAAAGCTCTTCAACTTGAGTGGCTTGGTTCCAGTTTGGGTTGTAATCAATATTAGTAATATTTTCATATACATCCGAATACAAAGAAATCACGTTATTGGCATCTACTGTAGGTATCGGTGCAGCTGTTTCGGGTGCATCCGGTAGTTGCTCAGGCGGAACCACTACGCATCCTCGATAATCGACGTTTGCATCGGCTTGCGTCGCAGGACACTGATCTTCATTATTGGCCACCCCATCATTGTCATCGTCAAGTGCCAATGGAGTCGTTTCGTTACAACGTGACGCTTGGTTTGAGGACGTTGGTAAACAACGCGCAACATAATCGACTTCCAACGTAGATGTATCCAAAGATGAATCTATCGCACCGCCTAAAGTACCTCCCATCGCGACATTGAGCAGAAGGAACATCGGTTCTTCATAAAAATCACAACTGCGCATATCATAACGCACTACTTCGGTGTCATTTATATGAAAACTAATGCTATCAGCAGTCCATTCCATTGCATATACATTAAAATCCTGTACATCTGGAGCACCACTAGGGTAGTTATAATAAGCGACAGCACCACAAGCATCACTGCCAGCATAGCGGGTCGAGTTATGGAATGCCGTAATATAACTGTTACCGTTATTTCCGTGCCATTCCCATATATCGATTTCACCTGCCCCACGATTTGGCCAACCGATGTTGTCGTTATCACCCGCGATGGGTTGTTCTTGTATGCGATTTTCTAAGGCCCAAAATGCAGGCCAAGTGCCATGGCGTAAATCATCAAAACGCAAACGCGTTTCAATTCTGCCATACAAAAATTCTGCCTTATCTTTGGAGTTCAAACGACCTGAAGTCCATTCACGAAAACGTCCATTTTGCCCAGGACAATTGATATTCATGCGGCGAGAGGTAATTTTTAATGTGCCGTCTGATACTTCATAATTACGGTTAGCAGATGTTTCATCATCGGTGTAACACTGCACTTCATTATTGTAATTGGCGTTGGTTTGCGCCGTCCAGTTGTTCCAATTGACAGACGTGCCATCAAAGCGTTCGATCCATGTGACTTCCCAACCCGCCTGTGCTGAGAATGGCAAAAACACCATTACCAACCAATATTTTACAAAAAATTTCATATCACGCTCTTTTATTTAAAACACCTTAACGATACAGCAAAGATAAGTTAATGAAAAGTAAAAATGAAAGCGCTTACATTATATTTTCCACTTGCTCTGATTCGGTTAATTGAAAGGTAGTCATTTTGTATCAAATAAACCGCAATTCGATGGGCGCATTTTCCGTCAATCACACCCGCTAATTCCAATACGGTTGCAGCTTTATGGGGTTCTAGGGATTTTCCCCTCTAAAGTAACATAAATCGCCACAACCCTCGCAGTTAATGGCTTGTGGAGCTGGGTTACCTTTCATTTTAGACT
>WKFN01000006.1:0-125364 GCA_014872805.1 Alteromonadaceae bacterium | reverse complement strand
GCTATCGCTGTATTTTGATTTTCTCATCGAAAACTCCTTTGCTAATAGTGTAGCGGAATTTTCTAGTTAAAACTGCTCTCTTTTTTCGGGGGGATTACAAGTGGAGTACCGTCATAAGATTCGTCATAGTCTAATTTTTCATAACTGACACTTAAGTCTTTTTTTAGACATATAAAAAGATCTATATTATTCTGTAGTGCCTTTTTGATAACTTTTTTCCAGTCACCGCCTAATTGAAATTCAACGGTGCTTAACTCTGATAAATTTAGGCCACAGCTCTTCATGTGCGTTCCTATATAAGCTTGCTATTATTTTTGTTAAAAATTATTTTAAGCATCTATCTTATACAAAATAATCTTAATGTGGAAACTTATTGGTGGGTATTACGGTGGGTTATTTCAACAAAAACACGAAATATATATCTCAAACCCCTTTTATTATTAAGGTTATAAACAACAATCAATATTAAGATCCAAAATATCGAATAAAAGGTTTTCCAGTAAAAGTAAGTTAGATTATTCAATATCAACAGCATGGCAAAAGTAGACAGTTCAAGTTCGTTTAAGAAGTGTCTAGATTATTGGTGTCGACTCATTCCGCATAGACGAAAGCCTACTCTGTTTTGCCCTAGTTAAAGCTAGGGCGTTTTTTTAACTTCCTCTGCAAAGTACGTCGATGCATAGAAAGATGTCGAGCCGTTGCTGATATATTACCGTCATTACTTTTGAGTACCTGTTGAAGGTGTTCCCATTCTGCTTGCTCTGCCGACATAAGCTTGATCGCTTCATCAATCAATTCACGGCTAGGATTTTTAATATTTAGTGCCGTTAAAAGTGTGTAAGCTGTGCGTTTCCAGATCTGTTATCGCTTGTTCATAAAATTGATTATCGAACGCGTGAAGATCAGCTTGGTAATTTGATTGAATCGCGTTTTATCACTCGCTTTTTGCAATTCTGAGGATTTCTGATCACAAATCCAAAACGATATGACAATGGAAAAGCCATTTCCAGAAAAGTAGAACTTCAGCCCTTGTGTACTCATACATTTACGTTCTCAAACCTTCACCCTTGATTATAAATAACCAAATATTGGCATTTGGTCTTTAATTGACAAAATTTGAGTTTTTATTTGTGGTTTTGAGTTAATACACTATAATTTAGTTATTAGATGTTAATTACTAATTTATGGTGTTTTATGAACAGGGTAGAGCATACCAAAATATTACTTGGGCAACTGATTAAACAAACCCGAGCTTTGAGTATGGATCAACATGAATTGGCGCTTCGAACGGGGGCGAGTAAAAACACCATTAGCCGTTTAGAGCTTGGCAAAGGGGTTAATGTTGATACCTTGTTAATGGTTTTAGAACACTTAGATCTGCTCGATCCAATTTTAGAAACCATTGAGCAGCAATATGAGCTAGTTAAAAACAATCCTCAACGCAGTACGTCTAAAATTGAAAAGGAGCTGCCGAATGACTTCTAGTGCGTATGTGTTTATGGGTGGGTTAGAAGACGAACCAGTAATTTGTGCTATTGTCGAGCTTGACCCGGTCGCCAAAGTAGGTAAGTTTCGTTACGGTAAGTCTTATTTGCAGCGTGACGATGCCTTCCCTCTGGATCCGTTACATTTACCTCTTGTTAATGAACAGCTTGTTACCCGCGTAAACAACGGTATGTTTGGCGCTATTTTAGATGCGGGCGCCGACAGTTGGGGTAAAAAGTTAATATATTCGTTACATACTACCAAACCGAAAGATGACTTAGAGCTGGTGTTAGCTGGTTCTGGGATGGGCGTTGGTGCACTCACTTTTAGCTTGTCGAGAACAGCCAGCAAACCCAAACGTAATAAAAATACCATTGGTGATATCCCAATGTTATTGAAAGGTAAACAAGCGATATTGGCCGATCAAGACATACCCAATGAAGTAAAGAAGGCATTTCAATTCGGCTCTAGTATGGGCGGGGCAAGACCCAAAACCATTGTTGAAGACGACGGAATTAGTTACTTAGCTAAGTTTAATCGCAATGACGACCTCTTTAATGTATGTCGTGTTGAGTATGCATGTATGAAGATGTTGGCAGAATTAAAAGACCTGCATGTGCGAGTCGCAAATACCAAGCTGATTGAAAATCACAATGAAGATATTTTGCTGGTAGAGCGCTTTGACTGTGCAAACTATCAACCCTCTCACCATTTTTTAAGTGCAAATTCATTAATTAATAAAATGAAGGTTACAGAGCAATCGACCACAACAACCTATAGCTACGGCGCTTTAGCTGAATTTAACATGAAGTACGGTGCTGAGCCGCTAGACTCTCATGAGCTGTTTGCTCGCATGGTGTTTAATATTTGTATGGGCAATACCGACGATCATTCGCGAAACCATGCATTTTTATACTCTTTCAAGAATAGGCATTGGCGCTTATCGAAAGCGTATGATGTGTTACCAATTAATAATTCTAGGCAACATGGTATTGGCATTGGTCAACAAGGAAGGTTAGGCAACATTGAAAATGCCATGTCGCAGGTAAAGCGATTTGGGCTGAATAGCAGAAAAGCAGAAACGATTGCAAATACGGTTATTGATTTAACGTCACAATGGCCATCCTATTTCAGCAAGAGCGGTGTTTCTGATTCAGATATCGAAATATTGAAAGCGGTTATTCCAGAATATAAGTAAGCCACCTATACACAGGTTAATGTTAGCTTTAGGTCAGCGTTAACCACTAGCCATTTCGATATGTCACCTCGTTATACAATTTTTGACAGATCCCAGCCCGGTGAATCGACACCAATTACTCGACACCATAGTTAGATAAACTAACTATGGTGTCACAATATTAAACCAAAATGGAAACTCATCCAGTAAGCTAAATAATTGATTTAATATCCCGATATCCCCTGTAAAAGAAGCTTTTCCTGACGCGAGTAAATCGCGCAGCGCCACTTGTTTTAGTATAACCAGCGTCCAATCTTCACGACTTATCGTCAAGCTAAGATCAGCATCCTGAACCGTCACGCCTTCAATATTGGTTAACGTTGCATTACTCAGTTCAACTAAGTACTTCCGCCCCTCATCCGTGAACGTAAAATTAATTTTAAATGCTTCACTCTCGGCTCGCTTTGCATTCACTTTGACCGCCAAATAATCAAACAACAACCCAGTATCCATCGCTTGTAAAAATGATGGCCCAGGGCGGGTAATATTGCTCGTAGGCTGCACACCATCACGTAATTCTTTAGCACCCGTTAGATAGGTATTTCGCCAACCCGCACTCTCCGCTTGGTAGCCCATTTGCTCATACATTTTCGCCAATAGACGCTTAGCTGGTATGTAATTAGGCTGAGCAAATACAAGTTTGTTTAGCAGCTCTGCTCCCCAACGATACTCACCCTTGTCATGCGCTTCCTGTGCTAGTGTCATGACTTGCTTCTGCCCCCCCATTGCTGCGACATACTTAGGTGCCGAATCCGCAGGAGACAGGCGGTCTAAATTCGCTGGATTCATATCAAAATACCCTAAGTATTTATTCATGATCCCTTGGGCGTTATGCTTATAACTGCCGTGATACCCCCGGTTATACCATTCATTTTGTAAGCTATCAGGCACACTGATTTCGTTGTGGATCTCGTTAATCGTCACGCCTTGATTCGCCAAATGCAATGTTTCATTATGTAAATATGCATACATATCACGCTGTTTTTTTAAATATATTTGAATCTCTTCATTACCCCAGCGCGGCCATGAGTGAGACGCAAAAATGATTTCTGCCTGTTGCCCGTAGCCATACAGCATTTCATTGATGAATTTACTCCAGACGAGAGCATCACGGGCAGCGGCACCACGGAGTGTATAGACATTATGCATTGTCCCTATTACATTCTCTGCCGCCCAAAACGCCTTATCTTTTGGGAAATACGTATTCATTTCTGCAGGTGATTCGCCGCCTGGTGTGTTGATAAACACCATCTCCACGCCATCCACGGTCATTACACGCTCATTTTCATCAATTTCGATTGTCGGCTTAATCAAACCAAACACACCTATCGAAAGCCCTTTACCAATTGCTGCATCAACTTGTCCTGTAGGACCTTTAGGTAGGATATTCCCGTATTGGAAAGTAGCTCGACGGGTCATGACATTACCTGCTAACACATTCTCCTTAATGGCATGCTCCATAAAACCACTTGGCGCAATAATAGGAATATTATGTTGTTTCACTTGCTCTGGCGTGACAACACCCAAAACCCCACCAAAATGATCCGCGTGCGCATGGCTATTCACCACCCCCGTGACAGGTCTTTGTCCCAAAGTATCATTAACTAATTTCAAGGCTGCTTTGGCCGTTGCCGGAGTTAATAATGGGTCAAATACAATCCAGCCTGTATCTCCTTTTATGACCGTGAAATTTGATAAGTCATAGCCTCTGACTTGGTAGATATTCTCTGTGATCTTAAATAACCCATATTGGTAATTTAAGCGAGCTTGTCTAAGTAAACTCGGATTAACCGACGCATGATCATCCAGTAAAAACTGATAGCTCCCTAACTCCCAAGCTAACGTCCCATCATTATTAAATATCTCTACTTGCTCAGGGCGAACGATTAAGCCTTTTTCTGCTAGTATAAAATCTTCTTTATTAGCAAAGGGCAGGGCTTGTTTGACTTTATTTTGCTGAATGACGGTATGTGATGAGGCTGGTTTTAAGCTAGAAAGCTTTACCGCTTCCTCAGCAACAACGGTATGGATGTGTAGTAAGTACAAACCACACATAAACGCAAAATTTAAGCGAGAAATATTCATGAGTAATGCATTGTTAATATTTTGTAAACGGGCTTAAAGCATAATTCAAATGTTTAAGAATAGGAACCTTTTGCAACAAAATTAACGAAGCTTTCTATAAGCAGGGATGTTTAGATGATTATCTAAACCTAAGGTATTCATATCGCCCTGAATTTAAAAAAAGGATGTTGAGTGTTGAATAAACTTTTGCTTGACACGAGTATTCGCTAAGCATATCATTTAATGCAAATGATAATAATTATCATTTGTTTTTTAATATTGATGTGGGAATTTAGGAAAAACAATGTCAACAAACAAATTAGGCTCAGTAGCGTTAATGTCGGCTATTTCTTTGACTGCGCATTCTGTTTATGCGCAAAACAATGAAAATGAACAAAACAATGATAAAGAATCTATTGAGCTTATCGAAATTCATGGTGCACAAAACTCTATTTATAATGTAAAAAAATCCGGTGATGCGAGAAGGCTTACGGATCTAGTAGATATTCCTACCACCATTACAGTGTTGACCAAAGATCAAATCGAGGAGTCTGGTCGTTCCGACTTGAAAGAAATTTTATCCACCCAAGCAGGCGTAACGTTAGGAACAGGAGAGAACGGAAACGCGTTTGGTGATCGTTTTATCATTCGAGGTCAAGAAGCTCGTTCTGACGTCTTTGTTGATGGTTTACGAGATCCTGGTATGAACACCAGAGAAAGCTTTTCTGTCGAACAGATAGAAATTACGAAAGGGCCAAGTGGAAGTTTTGCAGGTAAAGGTTCTTCAGGCGGTGCAATTAATAGTATTACCAAACAAGCTTCTCTTGCCTATGATTTTGGTCGCTTAGACGTTGGCCTAGGTACAGATGAGTATGTACGAGCTGCTGTAGATGTGAACACGCCTATTAATGATAATATCGCTGTTCGAGCCAATATTATGACGTCTACAGAACATGCTCCAAAAAGAGATGGTGCGGATAGAGAGCGAAAAGGCGCACTTATATCTGGTCTATACGATGATACTGATAACTTAAGAGTATGGTTAGATTTTTATTATTTAAATGCAGACGATAAAGCTGATTTAGGATCAACGGTCATAAATGGCGATATATACGAAGATATTCCGGTATATATCCAAAATGATGATTTTTTGAAATCAGAAGCATTCTCTAGCACTTTACGTTTAGAGTATGAGTTCAATGACAACTGGAAGCTATATGGTATTACTCGAATAGGTGAAACCGAAAACGGTTACGTTGCAACTAGTGCTGGTGGTACGACTGGTTACGCTACAGAAGAAGATGCAACCAATGGAGTGAATGGTTTCGGAACCTTCACATTAGGCAGCCATAGTGCTTGGCAGGACATTGACCACGTGGCTACTCAATGGAACCTTATCACAGAGCAATCTACTGGTGGAATTGAACACAAGATATTAATTAGTGCCGAATATGCCGATTATAGTATTGTAAATGGACGATACGCTGAAACTGGCTCTGTAAATACTCCCAACTGTTGGTCTGCTGGGAGGAGAGGTGTATCTAACACTTTTTGTGGTTTAGATTCTAATGGCAACATTGCGAGAGGTTTAAATAGTGCAATAGACCGTTCTGGGGCATACAAGGGCGACATCAGTGCTAATTACGAATACGAAGTGAGTGCTATTTCGATAATGGATACCATGCAAGTAACAAAACAGCTAATGGTGTTTCTAGGGTTGAGATTGGACAGTTATGATTATTCAAATTTAGCCTCTGGCCGTGAGGGAGAAGCCTTATATGAGTTTTCTGATACGTTGACCAATGGGCATGCTGGTTTGGTATACGAGGTTCTAGATGATATCAATCTTTATGCTTCTTATGGAACTGCCACTACTATAAACGGCGGTGAATCAGATGTTGGGGCTAACTGTGGCTATGGAGGAGTCTGTATCGATTCTGAAGGCAACGCAGGTTCCGAGCCAGAAGAGGTCACCAACTATGAAATCGGAACAAAAATGTCACTACTTGAAGAAGCACTGTTTGTTCAAGTAGCTGCGTTTCGTTTAGAAAAAGACGGAATTATGGAAGCAGCAGGCCGAGGCTATGATGTAACGGGTTCCCTTAATTCCGGTAAGTCGCGAGTTGAAGGTGTTGAATTTGCCATGAACGGTCAGCTTACTGATAAGTTGAGCATTCAAGTAAGCGCCGCATCCATGGATTCAGAGATAATAGAATCTGCTTCTAATCCGGATTCTGTCGGCTTGCCATTGGCACTTTTTGCCAACAACAGTTTTTACGCTCAATTACGTTATCAATTGACTGATGACTTTGCATTTGGTGGTGATGTTACCTATAAAGACAAAATGACAGGCGGTCAACCAGACACGGGTTCTAACGGACCTGAAGTTCCGTCTTACGAGGTGTTTAACCTGTTCGCATCGTATTCATTTTCAGAAGACTTGTTCATGCGTGTGAACTTCGGTAACGTTTTAGACGATGAATACTATACATCGACTTATCGAGCGCCCAAGTTTATGTATATAGGTGACCGACAGTCTTTAAGAACAACTTTTACTTATCAATTTTAAGGCAAAGCAATGGTACTGATTGAGCAATTATTGACTAAACAAGAAGTTGTTGAATATCGAAAATCACTTAATCAAGTACCTTGGCTTGATGGTAAAGGTACGGCAATGGGCATGTCTGCTGAGGTCAAGGACAATGCTCAAGCCGATGCTGAAAATGAATTAGTGAAGAAATTGGCTAACGCATTGTTAGCCAAATACGGCACGACAGCCAAACTGGTTTCTGCTGTTTTACCTTACAAGATATTCCCTCCCTGCTTTAATCGCTATACTAACGGTGAAACCTACGGTTTTCATGTCGATGGTTCAATTATGCGCATTCCAAACTGCAGTGAAGTTCTGCGTTCAGATATGTCGATGACTTTGTTTCTTTCGGAGCCAGAAGAATACGAAGGTGGAGAACTGGTTATCCAGACTGAATTTGGTGAGCAGAAAGTAAAGCCCAAAGCCGGTGATGCGGTGACTTATCCAAGCAGTAGTTTGCATAAGGTCACTCCAGTCACTTCAGGCACTAGGTTAGCCGCAATAACCTGGATGCAAAGTCTGGTTCCAGACACTCATGTAAGAGAAATTTTGTATCAACTTGACCAACAAATTCAATTACTTTCAGACAATGGAGCCGTTTCTAGAGAGCAATTGGATTCTTTACATCATGTCTACCATAACCTGATTAGAAAGCACACTATGATATAACTAGTAGATTTTCTTATGATTAATTGCATCTTACTGCGCACGTTTACTAATTAAAATAGTGCATTGAGCAGGCCATAAAACAATACAGTAAAGCCCCCAACTTCAGCAATAATCAAAGAAACCATGAAAACTGAAATTAACGGTGACTTTGCTGCTATCACATTATCTGTCTTTTGCTTGATACCTTCACTGATATAGCTAACCACAGCAATCGTAAAATAAACCACCAGTACCAACATCGCATAAAATTCGATAGTTTCGTCTAATTGAGACACTAAAGAAAAAACAGCAAGTAAGATACAGGCAAAGCTATAGGTCAGTGCTGCGCGATGTGCAATATCGACATAACGATGGGCCAGTCCATTTCTGGAGACCATCATTTGTTGAAATTTCCATATGCCTGTCAGTAAGCCAACTAAAAATAATATGCCCGCGAAGACTAAGCCAAGTGAAGTAGCACTATCTAATGAACTTATAATTGATTGTGATGTGGGCATATTCATTCCTGAAAAAATGTTTTTAAATAAAAATCTCAACAATACCTACCGTTTACATGGGATATGATCAAGCGTTCAAACTATCAAGACTCAAAACGTACGATAGCATTTTCTCATCCGAAAACAGATACGTTTAACCTCACTATCACCCGAAAGACCATTACTGGCTGCGCCGCCTACGCGCTAAGCCGTGATTGCGCTAAAAAACTATTGCAGTCGAACAAGGGCTCTGCCAGATCTGTCGATACTGACCTACAGCACTTCGTCCCACGGTCCAGTGATCGCTAAGGTCTTGGTCGGTGAGTAGATATTCACAAACAAGGTCTGGCCATCTGGTGAAAAACACGCCCCAGCAAGCTCAGTATCGGCGTGTAAGTGTGCAAACGCATGCGCTTGTCCGGTCGGTGTCACCCAGCGCAAGTGGTTGTCTTGATTATTACCGCTTTGGTCTTCACACACTAACAGATGTCCTTGAGGAGTGACCGTTAAGTTATCGCCAAAGTCGTACATGTTGGGATCGTCGCTTTCAAAAAACAACGAGATTTGTCCTTGGTCTTTGTTCGCTATAGAGGGTTGATAACGCATGATTTGACCATGTTTCAGCGCACCACCATTCGTACAGCAAAAATAACATTCATCCTCGCCCCAGTGGATCCCTTCGCCGCGAGCAAATAAAGCTGCCCCTTTTTCATAGCCTTGATAACGCAAATCATCATCGGGGCTTTCCGGGTTATCCAAATTCACCCACTCAACATCATATGTACCAAACACCGGCATCGATGCAGATTGCCAATTGCGTGTATCAAACTGCGGCTTGGATTTGATGACCAGCGCTTGTAACTGCCCACCTGCGGCCAAATGACCATATTCGTTGGGAATAAAGCGGTAGAATAAGCTGTCATGACGGTCTTCGGTCAAATAGACATAGCCTGTCTTAGGATCAACAGCCGCGGCTTCATGATTAAACCGCCCCATTGCTTTTAACGGCACTGGCTGCACGGGTGCATTGGCACTGGCTGGCACTTCAAAGATATACCCGTGATCTTGACCAATCATGCTATCCGGGCGCATCACGGTTTCTTCGCATGAAAGCCAGCTATTCCAAGGGGTGATCCCCCCTGCACAGTTACGGATCGTGCCGATTAAACTGACAAACTCACGCTCAACGTTACCCGTTTTCGTATTGTAGATAATTGTCGTCGTGCCACCAGGCAGTGCCACGCCATCGCGAAACGTATCGTAAGCGTTTTCTGAGCGATACATTTGCAATGCTTGAGGTTGTTTTGATAAATGCTTCGGGTGAAGTTCATGATTGCGCACCAAAGCAACCCGCTGGGTATCTAAGCCAATACAGCCCATGCCATCAGCGCGGTCTGGGACGGCAAGCCCGTCGCTCATCGGCGCGCCCAATTCAGAAATCACGCGATAAGAGAAACCATCGGGTAAATCGAGCAGTTGCTTGGGATCAGTTTTTAGCGCACCAAAGATGTGACTGTGCGATTTAATTTCACCCAAGGCAGTGCGCGTTAATCCTAGAAAAGCTAACGCAGTCGCGCCCAGTAAAAACTGTCTGCGATTGACCATCAAAGCATCCTTTTATCTTTATTGTAGCGTTGAAAACCTGTCACTAAAATACAGGCAAAACAATGGCAAAACGCGGACTAAAATGCCGCGTTCACCAACTTGAAGTTTTGCAAGCCATCATCATTATACCCGTCTTGTACCACCAGCAACCCGTCTGGAAATCCAGGTAACGGCGTACCGGTCACGGCTAAACCATCGGTTTCTTGTGCACCATCAACGGTTTCACCAGATAATACGCGAAAGCGTTTCACAAAGCGATGAGGCGGAGCAAGTTCATACAGTGCATAGCTGTCATTTTCTTGCGAGGACACCACCAGTAAAGAGGTTTCTCCACGATAAATATCCATGCCTTCAATGTCTGCTACGATGCCTGACGCACTGCCGACTTCATCAATCAACAGTGGCTCAGCAAAGCCACTGGCAACGGCGCTAAACTTCCAAATGCCTTTGGCTTCTTCACCGACGTACAAATCACCGGTCAAATCATCAAACACACAGCCTTCCAACTGGCTCGGTAGCTGATATGACGCTCGCAAAGGCATGCTCATTTGAGCATCCGTATCTAGCTGATACTGTTCGATGAGTCCGGTTTTGTAAGTAACAAACGCATATACGCTCTGGTCTTGATAGCCTAAGCAAAAGCCATAGGGCTCTTCATTAGATGCAAAACTTTCTAAGATTGTCACGCCTTGCTCATCGATGCTTGCCCAGCCAACAGTGTTGGTCGCGCGATCGGAAAACGCCACCACATCCATCAACTCGCCTTGCATCATCACCCCTTGGCGAATATCGACATTGTTTGGCTCACCATAATCGACAAACTGCACGAGTTCACCTTGTAAATTATAGACGCCTAAACCCGCTTTTTTGTCCGTACCGACAATGAGCGTTTTGCTCAGGTCGGTCGGGTGTAGCCAAATCGCCGGATCATCGGCCGCATCATCATTGGTCGCAACAGGCGTAGTCTCAACACTCGCATACATTGCTGTGACATCCGCCTGATCGGCATACTCAAGATGATTGCGGTCAACTTGTCCACACCCCATCAACGCGATAGTGATGGACATCGCGCTGAGGGGAAACAATATATTACGCATTTTCATACATTTTCCTTTATATATGGCAAACTATTAAAACGCGTATTTAATGCCAACTTTACCTGTCCATGAGTACGTTTCGTATTGCAATAAACGCGCGCGACCTGGGCCTTTTTGATAAGCCACATAATCGGTGTCGTTCAGATTAGCAAATTTCACGAACACGCTACCATCTTCGCTAAAGTTGTAGCTTGCTGTCCAATCAATCTTGGTTTGGTCAAGCACGAAGCGATCTTCATCCGCATCGCCACCTAGCTCATCTAAATAATCATCGCGGTATGAATACGTCAAACGCGTTGAGAACTCACCCACTTCATAACCAAGAATCGCGTTGTAAGTCACTTCAGAGGTTGACGGCAATACGATGGTACGGGTACCGATGTCACCTTCTGTGTCTGTGTAAGTATAGTTAAAGCCAACAATCAGGCCAGAATCAAACGCTTGATTATACGCAAATTCAAAACCAGATACCGTTGCGCTTTCGCCGTTTTGAGGGATTAGCGCTTCTTCAAACGCCACGCCGTTGTAAACACCGTTGTAAGGTGCATCTTCTGGTGCAAATTCTTGATCAACGATGAAGTTTTCAATGTCTTTGTAGAAAATACCTGCTTGAACAACCGCATCTGGTGCAAAGTAATACTCAACGCTCAAATCAAGGTTGGTTGCTTCATACGGATTCAACAGTGGGTTGCCCGCTTCGATTTCCATGTCTTCGTTGGTCTCTAAACGCGGGGCAATTTTGCCCATTTTAGGACGCACGATAGACTGATACAGACCGCCGCGGATCACTAATTCATCGCTGTAATCATATTTCACAGCCACCGATGGCAACACGTTGCTGTAGTCGTTCGCCACGTCCAAACGCTGCAGCGTCTCAGCATCGTCATCAACTATATTACCGTTGGTTTCAGTGTCGGTTTGCTCAAGACGTAGACCCCCAACAATCATGAACTTGTCCGTTTCATATTTTGCCTGAGCAAACGCAGCAAATACATCTTCGTTGACCGTGTAGTCATCCAGGTTTGAGTCAGTGAAAAGCAATTCAGAATCGCCAAACTGATCGAGATTTGCGTTGTTAAATGCACGTGTGCGACCCAAATCAGGTAACGGCCCTAAATCAAATAAACCATAAGTTTGCTGACCGGCAACCTCTGCTAGGGTATAGGCATCAAAATCGCTGTATTCAACGATTTCAACATCCGATGATTTTTCTTTTTGACGGTATTTCACACCAAATTTTAAATCCAACTCGCCGTCTGCATAATCAAATTCACGCTCAACGTCAAACTTAAAGGTGGTTTCTTCTTCTTCCGCTATACCGTCGACCACTTCAAGTTTGTTCAACTCATAAATGCTTGGATCGTTAAAATCAAAGTTCGCTGAGCCGACCGCATATGGCGTTAATTCCAGTACTGAGTAGTCAAAATTCACAATCAAATCGCCCGCTTGGTCGAAATCTCTGCGGAAACGGGTAGGATCTTGTGTGCGGTATTCATGCTCAGATGCTTTTGCGTAAGACGCTGAATATTCGTATTCCCAGCCATTGTCCAGCTCGGTTTCACCGCCGATTTCAAAGGTATTGATTTTTTGTGATTCGTAGCGGTCTTTCAGGCCACGACGTACAGAGATTTCACCGTCTGCAGAATCAAATGTCACGGTATTGCCATCAGATGACGAAGGCGCTTCAGCCATTTCAAAGACGAGGCGACGACGCTCTTCAAAATCATCGAATTTAGAAAACATCGTGCGCACAAACAGCTCGGTGTTATCTGATGCTTCAAAATCAAGTCCTATGGTGGCGCCCACGCGATCACGCGTCACGTCATAGTCGCGATACTCAACGGCTTCAGCATATACTGTACCATCATCAGTGGTGTTCCAGCCGTCCATTTCCATGTTGTCTGTGGCAGTTTTGCGTGACGACACTTTGATACCACCAGCAATGCCCATGCGGTCAGACAGTTTACGAGAAAAATCCACACCGTATTCTGGCGAAATTTCTTCATTTAAATCGTTATATCCAGCTGCTGCAGAGACCTTCACAAAATCTTCGCGATTAGAGGCTTTAATGGTGTTGATTTGAATGGTCGCACCAATGGTATCGGCGTCCATTTCAGGAATAAGGGTTTTAATAACTTCAATCGACTCAACGAGTTCTGATGGAATCACGTCAAGCGCAACCGCGCGCGTATCAGCTTCTGGTGCTGGTAAGCGTACGCCATTCACAGTCGCTGCGTTGAGTTCTGGATCGAGACCACGGACAGAGATAAAGCGACCTTCACCTTGATCATCAAGCACGTTCACACCGGCGAGGCGACGCACCGCTTCAGCCACGTTTTGATCAGGCATATTGCCAATAGTCGCGTTGGTGACAACGCTAGCAACCGTTTCTGCCGCGCGCTGTGCAGCAAGCGCACTTGAAAGCATGCCGCGTTGACCAACAACGGTAATTTCTTCTACCTGGTCATTTTGTGCTGCTTCGGCTTTTGTTGGAGTTTGGTCGGCAAGCGCCATTGAAGATAGGCCAGCCATTGCTAGCGCAAGTGTAATCTTATTAATCATGTGTTCCCTTATTCTTGGTGAGTATATGTAAGTTTTAGTCTAGCGGGATTTTATGGGGCATTCTTTACAAGTAGGTGTCTGAAAAATTAAGGTTTGCTGACAGTTTTGTGATGTCTTTATGACACTCGCCTGCATTTGCAGAGCTTCATATTATTCATATTTGTGTCGATGTCAGTCTACTTGGCTTAGTTCTTTAATTTTTTTTGCAATCAACCAAATCCGATCTTGCCCCCAAACACTTAGCTGCTCAGTCCCGTTTTCATCTAATAATCGATAGCTAGGGACACCCCAATGACCATATTCATACATATTTAGGCGATTATTCTCGAGTAATGTTTGCCAAGATGTATCATGTAGATGATGACGTGCTTCTTGCCAATCAAGTCCTGCCATTTGAACAACTTTTTGTAGGCCACGTTGCGAATTACAGTTGATACCTTCTGCAAATGCAGCTTTTAAAAACGCGCCTAATACCTCATTCCCTTTATTGTAGTTTTGCGCCCACATATATAGGCTATAGCCGTGTAACACCGGTTCTCCAATAGGATCATAAAAATCACCATATGCCACTTTCATCGTCCTAGCTTCTCTGCCCGCATCCATCGCAATATATAGTTTTTTCTCCTGTGTCGCAGGTACACCGCGCATGACCATTGGCAGTACAGGTTTTATTTGAAGATTTATCCCAGAATCCTGTGCCAATTTAATGGTTGGTTCCCACGCAATTGCGGTGTAGGGACTGCGTAGAGAAACAAAAAATTCGAGAGTCATGTTTGCAGCACGTTTACCAAACTGAGTTGGGATAACGGGACGAGGTGCAACCATTGGTAAGTGAACGGCACTATCTGCCCCTAGGGAGTTGAGCCTTTGTTCAAGATGATAAAGCCGATCCACGCCCCAGTACCATTCTCCCTCATAGAAGAACATTGCTGAATTATAATGCTTTAACGTTCGTCGACGGGCGAGGCCTGACGCGAATCGCTCATCGATGTCTTGTTGTGATGCCCGACCATATTGGTTTGCTAGCGTATCTAACGCTTTTTTGTCATTTTTCCAAACACAATTATTTACTGTTACTCCAACAGTCAGGCTTTCTTTATTGTCTAAACGGCATAAGATAGATAATGCGAGTTGCACAAGTTCATCGTTTGGATGGGAATCGGCACTGTCAAAATCAAAACCGTAATATGATGCAATGTGTTTAGCATCAGTGCGTGACATTTCTTTCCATAGCTCTGGCTCTGGGAAATTATCATCATGTGTGCTTGGTATGTAATGGACGATAATATCTACATCATACTTTGTTTGTAATTTGGGCAATGCTTGTATGGCGAGATGAGAATAACCATCATCTACTTGGTGAAAATACTCAATGACATGTTTACGACCTTGTTTGCGACGTTTAGCTTCTCGTTTTTTCCGGTTAGCTTCTTGTCGATTTTCACTGCCAACGTAGTTCATCAACTTTGATGAAAACCAACGCATAAAAGAAGTTGGTGTGCTGCTTGACGCGCCCGATTGTTTCGTAATTTCACTCATTGGTTAGCCTAATTTTAATCATTCAAATATCTTTAACAATACGAAAACCCAAATGTGCCGTACTAAAATTTTGTTCCATACCTTGTCGGGCTGCACCTCGATATCGACGACAATAGTTTGGACTACATAAAAATGAACCACCTTTGATTGTATATCTCGGCTTGGGTGCCCCAAAATGACTCTCCGTCCATTCCCATACGTTGCCAATCATGTCATACGCACCAATACGATTTGCCATAAAGCAACCCACTGGTGCAGTGCCGGAATAACCGTCTTCTTGTGTATTCATATTAGGGAAATTGCCGGTCCAAATGTTGGCTCGGGGAGAGCCATCAGGGGCTCGCATACCTGACTCGGGATCAAGTGGGTCAAATAAACCAAGACTTGCAGCATATTCCCATTCAATTTCTGTCGGAATACGTCCCCCTGCCCATTTTGCATAAGCTCTGGCATCATTTAATGTGACGTGCACAACAGGATAAGAACCTTTATCTTTGAAATGACTATCTGTACCATCTGGTGTTCTCCAAGTCGAATTATTATCCAAGCGCCACCATGATGACATTACCCACGGTGTCTCAGATTCTGAAAACTGTGCAGAACCTATACCTTTTTCAGCGTCTGTTACATATCCTGTTTGTGCAACAAATTCAGCAAATTGATCATTTGTGACTTCGGTCGCCTGCAATAGAAATGGAGAGACAAATACTTTTTTGGGTGAACCCTCTTCTGAATAAACTGGATTGGCACCTTGAACAAACCCTCCGCCATTAACATCAATAAAGCTATTAATAACATGGTCTGGTAACTGACAAGGTGCGATTTCTTCTCTCGGTTTATCTGCTAAAAGTGACATAGTGATGCCCGTAACCACTACACAGATGATTACAAACCAAATAAAAATGGTGCGGTTAGACAAGGGCTGCATATGATATGACCTATTGCTATCTCTATTATTTGCTAATCAATTCCAAAATACGATGCGACGTTTCATACCCACTATTTTGATTTTGTCCAGTCACAATATTGCCATCTACCACCACATGGGTTGCCAGCATTTCAATAGTGGCTGTTTGGAATTCAAAATTAGCACCTGCTTTTCGCATCTCGGTTTCAGGATGTTTGGGTGTCACTTCAATGCCTAACTGCTTGATTTGACGGTTGGTCACGCCTGTAACATTTCTCCCCTCAATCAGTGGGTTGCCATCAACCGCTTTTGCACTGACTAATCCCAATGCGCCATGGCAGACTGAGCCAATGACTTTGTTATTAGCATTCGCCTTTGTAATCAAAGCAGCTAATTCATCAGACTGAGCAAGATCATAAGCAGCACCCCATCCGCCTGCCATGTAATAAACATCGTACTCATCGGGATCAATTTGATGTATCGGGATAGAGTTTTTTAGCTTATTCATCGCGTGAACATCTTGCGTGAAGCGTTTGTCCTCTGGTGTGGCTAAAGGCCAGCCCATCGAAAATGGTTCCACTGGTATTTCGCCACCTTGGATTGACGCTATGTCCACTTCTAAACCCGCATCCAAAAAAGCGTAATAGGGCACCGTCATTTCTGAACCAAACACGCCCGTTGCTTTACCTGTCTCTCCCAGTGTGTCGTGACTGGTCGTGATCACTAAGGCCCGTTTTCCTTTGAGGTCGTAATTTGGTATGTCATAACTCGGGTGCAATCCGATAGTGTGCAGTAGCCACGGAAGCCCTAGCCATATAACGATTCCTATTACGGGTATACTGATTAATAACACTTTCCACCAAATCATTAATTCATTCCTCTTAGGTAATTGAAACTGCTCAGTTAAGCCTAAATCGATGGCACCGTCTTGATGCAGAGAAGATATCCCACCAACCGCTTCGAACAGTTCATCAACTCGTTTTTCTCCGGTATTGCTTGTGCTGTCATTTATCTTTACCTATCGCCAAAATAAGCGTTTTACGAAAACAAACAAAAAGTAAAGTACTGTCAAAATGAACGCTGCCAAGCCTGCAAAGATGTGCCAATAATTACTTGCGGTCCCTTTAACTGCATTGAGAACGAGCTGTTTGCGTGAACTCTCTCCCGGAGGTAACTCAAACACACCCACCTCGGTTGCATAAGCATCATATTCATCAATCAGACTTTGATATAGATTAGGGTGCTCGGCTGCGACATCGTTTGTTTCACCTGGGTCTATGGATAAGTCATACAAGTGCCATTTGCCATCACCATGTGGTGGAGGTGTTTTGGTCACTTTCCAATTCCCTCTGTACAAGGCGGCCGTACCGCTGACCTCAAACGCAAAAGCATCATTCTCACCGTACACGTTTTTTGTCTGCCCTGTGAGTACTGGTTTTAAACTTCTGCCGTAAAAATCATCTGGGTTATAATTGACACCAGCAAAATCGAGCAATGTTGGCGTGATATCAGCGACTTGAGAGCGGCTATCCAAAAACCCGCTATTTGCAATGCCTGGACCTGAAATCACAAGAGGGACCCGCAAACCTCCTTCTGACGCGTTGAACTTAAACAAGTGAAAAGGCGCTGCGGATACGGATGCCCACTCGTGGCCGATGGCAGCGAGGCTACCCACTTGTCCTAAATTTTCATAACTGACATCCCAACCTTCGATTGTCATCCAGAATTTTTCAAACGCCTTTACAGCGGGCTTTGATGTTTTTCCTAGTGTATTGAACTCAGGCCCATTATCTGATGTGACTATAATAATTGTATTATCCAATTGTCCTTTTGCATCGAGATGGTCAACCAGGCGGCCTAAGTGAAAATCAGCCGATTCAAGCATACCGGCATTGACTTGCATCACACGGGCCCAATAAGCCTTTTGTTTTGGTGTAAGACTCTCCCAATCACGAGCGTTATAAGCGCCATCGGATAAGGTTGTTGTTTCAGGGACGAGACCAAGCGAAATCGCTTTTTCCAAGCGTTCCTTGCGCATAACGTCCCAACCTCTATCAAAAACGCCATTGTATTTGTCAATAAATTCTTGGGAAACTTGAAGGGGGATATGGATAGCCTGAAAAGACAGATAACCGAAGTAAGGCTTGGAAGGGTCGGCTTCGTCTACATATTGAATCATCTTATCGACAATGTTACGGGACGAATAAAAATCGTCGGGTAACGAAATGCGTTTTCCGTCTTCATACCACTCCACGTCAAGATAGTGTGGCAAATAGGACTTTGCCCGATAGTTGCTTGAACCTGTGGAGTCCAATACCCAAGATCTGTCGAAACCAAAACGGTGAGGCAGGTTTGCCCCGATGTCACCAATTCCCCATTTGCCTGATACGAAGGTTTGGTAGCCGGCTGATTTCAGTCTAGTTGCGATAGTTTGTTGTTGGTCAGACCAAGTCATACTATAAGCCGGTAGTGTTCGCATTTCTTCAGTTAACACTTCGGTCAATGTTGCTGCGCCAACCTGATGGGGACTTTGACCCGTCATAAGTGATGCTCTACTTGGACCGCAAAGTGGCGAGGTATAGTAGCGAGTTAACATAGCTCCAGTGTTTC
Source organism: Alteromonadaceae bacterium (assembly GCA_014872805.1). GTDB lineage: Bacteria > Pseudomonadota > Gammaproteobacteria > Enterobacterales > Alteromonadaceae > Opacimonas. Next base: position 106,523 of record WKFN01000006.1, on the reverse strand, counting down.
CCAACTGGTCAATAGTGGGAGTGGCAGTATCACTTCCATATGCGCTGAAATCCATAAAACCAACATCATCGAGTAACACTAAGAGGATATTAGGCTTTACTTCTCCTGCGGCCGCTGTTTGGGGAAGCACAGTTACCAAAACAAGGCTGACAATAACTATTATCTTTTGCAAATAAAGAACAATCATCGAATTCACTTACACACAAAAATGTAAATTAGATTTTAATACTTAGTTAACTGGAAGGAATGGCGATATTGGACTATTTTTTGTCATATATGGCCAAATGTTAGCCGTTAAGATAATATAAATTTATATACTTAATGAGATATTGATGGTGAAAGACCTAAACACTGCCCGACATGCATCTGTTCCTATATATTTTCAAAAAATATTATTGCGGTCACTGATCAATAGTGGTTTCGATGCAAAAGATTTATTATCAGGCTTAGATATAAAACTCAGTCAATTTGATAACGAGGAGTTTACACTCACGTTAGAGCAGCATACTCGGTTTATTCAAAATGCTCTAGCCGTAACGAAAGACTCTCACCTTGGCTGGAGGTTTGGTCAAAATATTGATATTACCGCTCTTGGCGTACTTGGATATGCGATTATGGCGTCTGATAGTGGAGTATCTGCCGTTCAAACGCTCACTCAGTTTTTCAAATTAAGAGCCCCATCTTATAAGCTATATTTGCAAGAAGAAGGTAATAAAGAGTCGATATTGCGAATTGATGAGACTTTTCAATTCACAGACATTCGCTATTTTATGTTGTCTTCTATTGTGAGTGCTTTTGAAAATGTGTTTAAAACATTACTCCACAACGCCAGAATCATTAAGCGGGTAGAGTTTGCTTGTGATACTCCAGCAGAAGGACTCAAAGATGCTCCCTCAGTTGGTTATTCGATTGAATTTGGTGCGCAGTCAACCAAAATATTTTTAGATTCAATATTACTAAACAATCCATTACCTTCAGCAGATATGGATATCGAAAAAACAGCAACCCAGATTTGTCAACAAAGGTTGAAAAACGTTGAAAACGACTCTGACATTATCAACGCCGTCAAGGAGGTGATATTGAATTCAGGTGAGCGTTACCCGTCACTAAACGATGCTGCTAGTTATCTGTGTATGTCACCAAGAACACTACGAAGAGAATTGCAAAAGGTAAATACAACCTATCAACACTTACTTGACCAAACTCGATTTCAAATTGCCAAAGAGTTACTTTTACATACGCGAAAAACAGCTTCTGAAATCAGTTTTGAGCTAGGTTTCAAAGACCCTGGCAATTTTAACCGTGCGTTTAAGGCATGGGCCGGAGTGAGCCCAGGTAAATTTCGGCAACTGTAATCGTAAACTTATCCTAAAAAGTCACAGCCAATTGTAATCCCCCATTTTTAGTAGCTGAATCGACACCAATAATCTAGATACTTCTCAGTTGTTCTTTATGCCGCTTTTCATACTCTACTGGTGAAAGCAGATCACTTATTGTTTTAAGATAACTTTCTACTCGATACTCGGGATATCCCTAAAACTTTAGCTGAGAAAATTTTCCAAGGAAGGATATCTCAAGCGAAAAAAATAACCATTTGATACCAATACAGAAATTCAACGTACAACATTATCATGTTGGTAAACGAATAAGAACCATGACGATAATCAATACGTTGCGCGCGCAGCATCGCGTGACTCAATCGTGCTTCTCTACAGGCCCCGTGACCGCCGCTTATGAACTCAAAGTGGACAAGGGGGAAGTGCAACGAGATGATGCGCAAGTGGCTCTAGCGGCAAAATTCGACGCCCTGCATGACGCTCTTAACTCCCTGCCACCAGTTCCAGTGCGCAGTGACAAACCGACAGAGAATCGCTTCACAAGCAGTCCACTGCTGCGGTCACTGGCACGCCGCTTGGCATCCGCTCAGTCTGTTCTTCGAAAGAAGTTTCATTTGTGGTCTTTTGGTCCACCGCCGCGAGGCATGTATATTCATGGACCGGTTGGGGTCGGCAAAAGCTTTCTAATGGATCTTTTTTACGCCTCGGTTTCTGCTCCTAATGATGATTCCTGCAGTGATAACGACCGCCACAAACGCACCAAAATAAACAAACGCCGCGTCCACTTTCATGAATTCATGCTTGACGTCCATCGTCGTATCTTTGAGTACAAAAAGGAGCATCCGCGAGGGGATGCCATTCCCGTCATCGCACAACAATTAGCACAAGAAGCCCAACTCCTCTGTTTCGATGAATTCCAAGTAACAGAAATTGCCGATGCAATGATTTTAAAGCGATTATTTTTATTATTATTGGACTCGAATGTCGTGATGGTGGCCACCTCGAATCGATCCCCTGACACTCTGTATGAGGGAGGTCTTAACCGCTCCCTCTTTTTGCCATTCATAGAAATGTTAAAAGACACGTCCGACATCATTTCCATGGAGAGTTCCCACAAAGATTATCGACGCGAAAATCGGGCGGATGGTCAATCTTATTTTTGGTCAAATACGGATGTTCAAGGCGATGATAATAATAGGCAGACGCAGTTGGAAGCAATATTCGGTGGCACAGCATCTAGAACGGAGACCGAGAATATTTTTGTTGGCTTTGGTCGCACCATCCAGGTTACTCGTTTGAATAACCGGTGCGCATGGTTTGACTTCTCCGAGCTGTGCGACCAACCCCTTGGGGCGGCTGATTATATTTCACTGTGCAATCGATTTGAGGTGATCATCATAGAACGCGTCCCCCAACTGGACGCCAATCGCCTCAACGAAGCACGTCGGTTCGTGACCCTTATTGATGCGTGTTATGAATCTCGCACTCGCTTGGTGCTGAGTGCACTCGTCCCGCTCGACGAATTATTTGTTGATTTTGAAGCGCAAATCGAAAGTTGTGATGGAGATGGAGAATTGATAGTTAATGAAAAGGGGGGAAACTCCAGTTCCTTTGCGACGACCATGATTCGCACCAAAGAAGGAGAATATTATGAGTGGTCCGCGACGGGGCGAGTGGGCGTGTCATTGGCACAATTTTCGTCCGCCAATGATCTCGCTTTTTCCTTTCGCAGAGCCGCATCTCGGCTGGTGCAAATGGGTGGAACAAATTGGGGACGGCAATAATTTCCAATCAAAATTAATTTCCACAATCGCGAGCCCAGTAAAAAATACGACACACATTCCTTTATTGAATAAACCTAGTAAAAAACTTTTTTGCATAGCCTTCGTTTAAACTTACATGATTACACCATACACCTAATGCGCTCAGTATCCACTCATGAACATCTTGCATCTAATATTGTTATTGCTAGTTTTGGTTGCGCTGCCACCGCAAAGCCATGCGATGTATGTTCAAGGCTGCCAAGATCCCAAATACCACGCCTACATCCATTCGCAATTCGCTACTTTTGCGCAAAACAATAAGCGCATGTATACGCAAACCTTGCGTGAATATCAGCGTATTGAGCAAACCGACTCAGCAACACGAGACAATACATTTCAGCGTATCAGCGCCTTAACCCGGCATTTAACTTACAGTGCGCAGCTTGATCCAATTGAGGAGGTGGGGCTAAAAATTGATGCTCTATTATCGTATTCAGAAGCCTTAAGTATGGAAAAACGCATCGCTGGTCTGGTACTCGACGAGTTCAGCAGCGAGAATCACGCGATTAATATGGCTCGCGCTTGGATCGCTTATCGACAAGGTGATATAGACGCGACGCAAGACTCACTCATGGCTTCTTTGGATATCAAAGATCCCCTGCTATTGAGTGCATTTGGACCCGACTTTTCACTGGTCAGGCACTTATATAAGGATGGGCATATTGATATTGTAAAAGCGTTTATCAACAAGACTAAAACCTTTTGGCTGACCTCCGAGGCCAATCGGCTGCGTTTCATCTGGAGGCAAATGATGATTTTGCACTGTCCGATCCAATTTGAATCTAGCGACATTGTTCAGGCACTCAATTTGGGGATACGCACCCAAGGCTGATGCCAACTTTACACTTTTACGGCCGTAAAAATGTCGACAATTAAAATAATAATACTTTAATCTAGTTGCATTGGCTCCTGAAAAAGCTATTATTGTCGACAATAATACATTTATCCCTACAAGGTGCTCATCCATGTCTCATTCTACGGCTTTTTCTCCTGCGCAATCGGTCAAAACGTTAAGCGGTACCGCGTATTCCTACCACAGTCTACCAGCCACGGCTGAGGCCCTAGGCATCAAGCTAGAGCGACTACCTTACTCGCTACGTCCAATATTGGAAGGGATTGCCCGCCATGTTGGCCAACATGGCGTCACCGAAGAACAGCTACAAGCGCTCGGACAATGGCCTGAACACAAAGGTACTCAGCCAGTAGAAATCCCTTTTGCCGCCGGACGGGTCATTATGCATGACTTGAGCGGTACGCCTGCGATTGTCGACTTTGCAGCGATGCGTTCTGCGGTGCAGCGCATGGGATTAGATCCTGCGATCATTGAACCCTTAGTCCGTGCTGATTTGGTCATCGACCATACGGTGACGATGGACAATACTGGCAGCCCCGCCTCACTCCGCATCAATGGTGAGCTGGAGGCGGCTCGAAATGTTGAGCGATATTCTTTTTTGAAATGGGGGGCACAAGCCTTTAACACCATCCGTATTATTCCGCCGCAAACCGGCATCGTCCATCAGGTCAATTTGGAATATTTAGCACAAGGTTATTTGGAAATGGACGGTTTAATGATCCCTGATACCTTGATTGGTATGGACAGCCATACGCCCATGGCCAATGCCCTTGGTATCGTTGGTTGGGGCGTTGGCGGTATTGAAGCGGGAGCGTCCATGCTCGGTCAACCGATGCAGATGCTGGCTCCAGAGGTCGTAGGCGTCGTGCTCACCGGAGAGCTACAAGAAGGGGTGACGGCAACGGATCTGGTTTTAACCATCACTGAGATGCTCCGCAAATATCCAGCAGGCGTAGTCGGTAAATTTGTAGAATTTATCGGTGAAGGCTCGGCGAGTCTGTCTTTGCCAGATAGAGCCACCATCGCCAATATGGCACCTGAATACGGGGCGACCATGGGCTTTTTCCCGTTTGATGAGGTTTCCGCTGAATATCTTCGTGCAACCGGTCGTGATGGCGATGTGCCTTTTACCTTCCACCAAGCACAGCAGATGACCTGGACACCTGGGCAACCACTACCAGAATACACCGATACTCTATATTTGGACTTATCAACTGTTGAGCCATCAGTGGCCGGTCCCAAAAAGCCACAAGACCGTCATTCGTTATCACAAATCGGTAAAGTATTTGCAGACAACGCATCCGATGATACCCAGCGCACACCTGAAACCGCCATGGTTACTCCCATGCAGGCCGATGCAGATGGGGTGTTTACTGCGCAAAAAGAACGCTCCTTAAAAGACGGTGATATTGTCATTGCCGCCATAACCGCCTGTACCAATACATCCAACCCGAGTGTGCTGGTCGCGGCTGGCCTTGTGGCCAAAAAAGCCAACGAATTGGGCATGCAAGTCCCACCGGGGATCAAAACCTCCCTTGCTCCGGGCTCTCCAGTGGCAACTGACTATTTGACCAAAGCCGGATTACAACAGCATCTTGATGCGCTGGGATTCAATACCGCAGGCTACGGTTGTACCACTTGTGTGGGCAATTCAGGGCCTTTAGCGCCTAGTATTGAGCAAGCATTGCAACAGCATGATATTGTCGCCGCATCAGTATTATCAGGGAATCGTAACTTTGAAGGACGAGTCCATCCGGATGTGGATGCGAACTTCTTGATGTCTCCTCCGCTAGTCGTGGCAATGGCGTTAGCCGGAACCGTATTAATCGATCCCACTCAAGATGCCTTAGGCAAAGACGCTCAAGGAAATGATGTGTTTTTGCAAGATATTTGGCCATCGAATCAAGAGATCCAAGACACGCTCAAACAATGCCTTGACCCACAGGCGTTTAGACAAACCTATGAAAATGCCCTCTCAGGTCCCCAGACATGGCGCTCCCTAGAAGCCCCACAAGGTCCAGTATATCAGTGGGATGCGCAATCGACGTATATTCAAGAGATTTCGTTCTTTGATGAGTTTTCACTAGAGGCGCCACACGATGCGCTTTCAAACCTTCACCATGCCCGAATGCTCGTGATGTGTGATGACAACACCACCACAGACCACATCTCGCCAGTGAGTCGCATCAGACCGGACTCGCCTCCGGGAGAGTATCTGATGTCACTTGGAGTCGCGGAAAGTGATCTCACGTCATTAGGCGCACGTCGCGGCAATCACCATGTGATGTTGCGCAGTATTTTTGGTAACGTCAAAGCGCGAAACTTAATGGTGCCGGGGTCAACAGGGGCCGTGACACACTACCATGAATCGGGACAACGTCCGGAGCAAATGTCGATTTATGACGCAGCGCAAAAGTACCGTTCTGCCAATACGCCGACGGTGGTGTTTGGTGGCAAATTATATGGCACCGGTTCGTCTCGCGACTGGGCGGCCAAAGGACCTGCACTGTTAGGAGTAAAAGCCATCATTGCCGAAAGCTTCGAGCGCATTCACAAGTCAAACTTGGTTGGGATGGGGATTTTGCCGTTGCAACTCCCGGCTGATGTTACCCTCAAATCACTCAACTTGGATGGCTCAGAAACCTTTGATATTGAAGGCATTGACCAGCTCACGCCAAGGGGTTCAGTCGAGCTCACAATCCATCGGGCTGATGGCAATGTGCATCAACTGACCTTAAGTTCACGAGTCGATACGTCTTCAGAACTGGAGCAAATTAGACACAAAGGGATCTTGCCAATGGTGCTAAGACAGATTGTGAAGGCTAATAGTTAGCAAATTAAGGCTTGCTCAACACAAAATCCACCGCCGCCTTAGCATGAATGGCCGTGGTGTCATACAATGGCATCGCGGTATCCGTCGGTTTGACTAACAGCCCGATCTCGGTACAGCCTAAGATAACGCCTTGAGCGCCAGCTTGGGCTAACTCGTCAATGACTTTGAGGTATTGCTGGTATGAGTCATCGCGGATCTTCCCCAAACACAATTCGTTGTAAATGACATCATGGACTATGGTGCGCGACGTGTCACAAGGTGTGATCACCTCAATGCCGTGCTGTTCGGTCAATCGGCCCTTGTAAAAATCCTGCTCCATCGTAAATCGCGTGCCCAGCAAACCCACTTTGCCAATGAGATCGGTTTTCAACGCGTGGGCGGTGGCATCAGCAATATGCAAGAGCGGCACATCTATGGCATTTTCTACCTGTTCGGCGACATTATGCATAGTATTGGTGCAAATCAAGACACAATCGGCACCTGCGGTTTGTAATCGCGCGGCGGATTCGGCTAGAACTTGCCCGGCATTATCCCACTCCCCATGACTTTGCATCTGGGCGATTGGCGCAAAATCGACACTTTCCAAAACAATCTTAGCCGAGTGAAGGCCACCCAAACGCGCCTGAACCAAGCGGTTAATCGCTTGGTAATAGCTAACCGTGGATTCCCAGCTCATGCCCCCGATGAGGCCAATGGTGCGCATTATTGGGTATTTTCCATATTCTTTTGCATATTCTTTTCCATATAGTCCAGGGTCAAGTTCGTCAATAACTTCACGCCCAACTGCATCCCTTCATCGTCCACATAAAACTCCGGCGTGTGATGCGCAGGCGAATCCTCGACCGACACATCCAGCGGTTTACCGCCTATCCACATGTATAAGCCAGGGACTTCTTTTTGAAAATACGAAAAGTCCTCCGCACCCGTTACCGCTTCGGAATAAATCACATTATCCTCGCCAGCAGTGCGCACAAGCGTCGGCACCATCTGATCGACCAAATCGTGATCGTTGTAAGTAATCGGATAGGAATAATCTAATGGCAAAGTGACTTCGACTTCTGCGCGCATACTTTCGGCAATGGCTTTGGCTTTGCGGGGCACGGCTTCATACATGTGCTGACGCGCTTTTTCGTTCAGGGTACGAATAGTGCCCACCATCTCGACTTCCATCGGAATGATGTTGGAGCGATTGCCACCGTGAATGGAGCCGATTGAGACGACTGCGGCATCATCGAGTAAGCGCAGTTCGCGACTGACAATGGTTTGCAGGCCCATGATGATTTGCGCAGAGGTGGTCACCGGATCGACGCTTTTCCAAGGATATGCACCATGGGCTTGCTTGCCTTTGACGACGATTTTGAACGGATCGACTGCCGCCATAATGCCACCGTGACGATATCTGACTTTGCCAATATCGGTATTGGCACTGATGTGCAGTCCAAATATCGCATCCACATCTGGATTTTTGAGCACACCTTCTTCTACCATCACTTCGGCACCGCCGCGCTCTCCACGTGGCGCACCTTCTTCGGCTGGCTGAAAGATAAACTTCACTTTGCCATGTAGCTGATCTTTCATACCTGTCAAAATCTCAGCTGCGCCCATCAACATGGCCACATGCGTATCGTGCCCGCAAGCATGCATCACCGGGACAATATTACCTTCAAACTCTGCGGTTTTGGTAGATTTGTACGGCAAATCATTGATTTCTTTAACGGGTAATGCGTCCATATCCGCGCGCAGTGCCACTGTGGGGCCAGGTTTGCCCGAATCTAAGACAGCCACCACGCCAGTGATGGCAACACCCGTTTGTACCTCAAGTCCCAATGAACGCAAGTGCTTTTCGACATACGCAGCCGTTTCAAACTCGCGGTTAGACAGCTCGGGATTGGCGTGCAAATGATGACGCCAAGCAATGACTTTGTCCTCAATCGCTGCGGCTTTTTGAGCCACAGTATCATCCGCGGGGGATGCGAACGAGAGGGGTGGCGCGATAAAGAGGGAGGCAATGAGTGTTTTGACAAAAAAAGATGTTTTCATGGTCGTGATGGTCTTTATTCTGATTCTTGTAAAGACAATGTAAAACGATGCATTGTCGAACGCAAGTTTTGATTGTTAATATGTTTTCATCCAGATACTCTTCAGATGATTAGGTTGCGCAAGCCTCATCCCTCCCGATGCACCTAACGGCTATCGGGAGGTTGATTCCATCAAAAAAGATTAAAACGCCACCGTCGCCCACAGCGCCAATTTCTCTGCATCGACTTTGATATCACCGGCTGAATAGTTAGCGTATTTCAGTGCAATTTTAGTTTGCTTAGCAATCGGCTTAACGTACACAAGATTGATTTCATCCCCAAAATCATCGCCTCCATCACCGGCTTCATCTGCCTCAAACATATGGTATTTGGCAGTCCATGTGCCGCCTAAGGCTTTGGCTTTGACCATAAAATATGTATCCACTAAACCCTGTGCTGGTGTGCCGAGGAACTGATCACTAAAGCCGTTGAATTTGTGAAGCGTCGCTAAAGGGGTCGCAAATGCTGCTGCACCATCATCAGAGCCGAGCACTTCATAACCGACCTTGGCGGTAATGCCTGAGAACACATAGCCTGCTTCGAGCAAGGTATAGCTCGTATCAAATTCGTTGGTTCCCGATTCATTCGTTTGGCTGGCAAATTCCACGCGATACACTAGCTTGTTATCGCCCACAGTCTTTGCGCCATCCAAGCTTACACCATAGGTATCGAGCGTGTTGTCGGTATCATTATCGACTTCGAGCATATAGCTATAGCCAGTGAGTTTACCGATTGGGGTTTTGTAGCTGGCGGTAAGTAGGTGGTCTTTGCTATCTAGATCCGCAGCTTGCGCAAAGATACGATTGCGCTGGGTAACATAGTTATAGGTAATGTTGAGTTTGTCGTTAGGCGCGTAGATCACAGTGGCCGCATCAAAGGTCTGGCGGTCTTGACGCCAGCCCACATGACCCACAAAGCGCTGGTTATCCAAGGCGATAACCTGACGGCCAAGCTTTACTGTGACCGCATCGCTTTGGTATTGCAAAAAAGCTTGGTCAAGCTCGGTGGTTTCAGGATCGGCAATGACCGAGTACTCACCGGCTTGATAACCGACTGGCGGGACAGAAAACTCCCCTTGTCCAAGCACAATGCGACTATCTTCAAATTCGACTTGTGCAGAAAAGCCATTTACCGCTTTGGTTTTGTAGCCCACGCGCGTTCTTAATGTCAATGCGCTAGCGTCATCGAGTGCATTGTCTTGGGAGACCGATTCATAGCGCAGATTGAGGTTGCCGTAGACAGTGCCATCTTTTAAGAAGTTTTCGATGGTATCGGCATGGACGGTAGTCAATGCCACAGGTGACAGCATAATAGCTGTGGCAAGCGTGATGTTTGAAGGACGGTGTTTCTGCATGTGTTTTCCTAATAATTGTTACTGGTAAATAAGCTTTTGTAAAAATGTGAGGCAACAAAAAAGCTCATCACTCACGCCATACCCACGGGGAGAGAGTATGCGTGTGTTGATGAGCTTCTCTGCTGCAGTGCTTATGCCGTATAAGCACTCATAACGATGTTAAGATATTCACACTTTGTGCCAATTTGATAAGTGCTTGATTTTGTGTGGAATAGGATGGTTGAGCGTGCGTTGTGAGATGGATTAGGCGCTAGATGATGGTGCGTTGTGGTAGAGGATGGTGCGCAGAACCCCGAGACCGCGCTTGCCATGCTTGAAAAAGCCGTTGACCAAGGCTGTGCGGTGCAATATCTCAGGCCGCATCATCGCGTGTTTACCATTGCCTCGGATGCGCGTAATTTGGGTGAGCGTTCACCAAACTTGGGAGATGCAAGAGATTATTTGGCGCGGTATTTTAGCGAGGATGAGCTGAACAAATAGTTTGTTGAGAGTCCAGGACGGATTGAGGTGGGTACTTAGTGGGATTCGTTGGTGCGGCACATCTGGCTTTGTTTGGCAAAAAGAAGACAAATAATGCGAATCTAAGAAACATCAGCTGGATAGAATTTTCTGGTCTAAATGTTCGTAATGCTCTAAATAAGTTCTATGCTAAAACGAGTCCTATACAAAAAGCACCTATCAATATGACCCACAGTTGTGATGAAAGCCATCTGCGCTGCCACAGGCTTAAACCAGAACCTTCCTGTAATGTGGTTAATGTCGATTTAAACGGGAAAATCCCCAAGTTTAACGTATTTACACACACAAAAGACAAACATAAGGTTTGTACATAAGGCTCTGAATTCAAAATGTAAAGTATCGTACCAAACAAAATAAGTAGGATGAAAGCCCCCCAACCGGAAGGAGGTTAATAGGATTACTCACTGGCAAGACCTTTCGCTTATTGCTTCAATGCATCACTGTCTAAAAGGATGCTCGCCACTGCCAATTCGTAATTTAACCCGCAAACCCGCTTTTTTTGCTGCCTCTTGGTTCAAAGTATAGTCGGCATTTGGCATTACATAAGCAATATTTTCTGCGATATTACCAAAGGACAGTGCGGTTTTTTGTGGCACCAAGGCAATGTGCTGGCGATAACTGCCTATCGTAACCTGAGCCAAATCCTGCCCATCCACCAAAATCCGTCCCTTGGTAGGTTGGTAAAATATTTATCTGCCTGCATCAAACTGGTGCAGTTGCCCAAAGAACAGTGCAGTATCACCCACACAACCCAGAATAAATACTCATAAAATCAATCACATAATCTTTGGCACAAGCTTTGCTATTTTGAATAAAATAACATTTAAATTCTTTTGTCATTTGTCCGTACCAACGCCGGTATCTAAACAAAGACCGCTTTATCAACGCCGATATCGCTTGTAATGACACGTTTTTGCCCCTGATAAAAAGAGGACGTGTTGCTATGTCTGCATCACTTAATAAAGAACAACCAAGTTCACAACAAACCACACAAAAAATCATCGTCGTCGGCAACGGTATGGTCGGCCATAAGTTTATTGAGACATTAGTGAACAGCCCTGAAGCCGCTCATTTCTCGGTGACGACGTTTTCTGAAGAGCCACGTCTCGCTTACGACCGAGTTCAATTATCGAGTTATTTTGCCGGTAAGACAGTCGAGGACTTGATGATGACCTCAGAGGACTATTATGACGAGCACGGGGTAAAATATTTAATCAATGACAAGGTCGAGTTCATCGACCGCGACGCTAAGATCATCAAGACGGCCAACGGAATCTGTGAACCCTATGACAAGCTCATCCTTGCGACCGGTTCGTTTCCATTTGTCCCGCCGATTCCGGGTAAAGACCAAGCACACTGTTTGGTGTACCGCACCATTGAAGATCTCGAAGCCATCACCGCATCCGCTGAACAAAGTGAAGTCGGAGTGGTTGTGGGCGGTGGTTTACTGGGGCTTGAGTGTGCCAATGCCTTGCATAACCTCAAACTCACCTCGCATGTCGTGGAGTTCGCGCCACAATTAATGGCCGTACAAGTAGACGAAGGGGGAGGTGCTCTTTTACGAGAAAAAATCGAAGCTTTAGGGGTGAGTGTTCACACTGGCAAAAACACTACAGAGATTGTTGCGGGTGAATCTCGACGCTACCGCATGAACTTTGCCGATGGCACGCATCTTGAAACCGATATGATTGTGTTTTCTGCAGGTATTCGCCCGCAAGATGAATTAGCCCGTCAGTTCGATCTTGAGCTGGGAGAGCGTGGTGGCATTGTCATCAATGACCATTGCCAAACCTCCGATCCCGATATTTATGCGATTGGCGAATGTGCGTTGTGGCAGAATCGGATCTTCGGTCTCGTTGCCCCAGGCTATAGTATGGCCAAAGCCGCCGTTTCTCATCTTACCGGTGGCGATGTGCTATTCCAAGGTGCCGATATGAGTACTAAGCTCAAACTCATGGGCGTGGATGTGGGCAGTATCGGTGACACCCACGCGCGCACTGAAGGCGCGTTAACCTATACCTATTTTAATCAACCGGAAGGGGTGTACAAACGGCTTGTGGTCTCCCCGGACAACTCCAAATTACTTGGTGCAGTATTGATTGGTGATACCGATAACTACGGTACGTTATTACCCATGATGTTGGAAGGCATGGACTTACCGGAACAACCTGAAACATTGATTTTACCAGCTGTAGAAGGTGCAGATAGCGCACTAGGTGTGGCCGCCTTGCCCGATTCCGCGCAAATTTGTTCATGCCACGATGTCTCCAAAGGCGATATCGCGGCAGCCGTTGCCGATGGCGCAACCGACGTTGCCAGTTTGAAATCTTGCACCAAAGCCGGCACCGGTTGCGGCGGTTGCGTCACTATGATGGGGCAAGTGCTCAACGCTGAATTAGAAAAAATGGGGGTCGAAGTCAATGATCACCTTTGTGAGCACTTTGCGTATTCGCGCCAAGAGTTGTTCGATATTATTCGCACCAAAAAAATCCGCACTTTTGCCGAACTCATCGAGCAATATGGTTCAGGCATGGGTTGTATGACCTGCAAGCCTGCAGTAGGGTCGATGCTGGCAACCTATTGGAACGAGTATGTCCTAGCGGATGATCACATTCATTTGCAAGACACCAACGATATCTTTTTAGCCAATATGCAAAAAGACGGTACTTATTCGGTCGTGCCTCGCATTGCTGCTGGAGAAATTACCCCAGACGGTTTGATCAGGCTAGGTGAAATTGGCAAAAAATACGACCTCTACACCAAAATCACCGGCGGTCAGCGCATTGATTTTTTTGGTGCGCAATTGCACGAACTCCCGATGATTTGGCAAGAACTGACTGATGCAGGTTTTGAAACCGGTCATGCCTATGGCAAATCACTGCGCACCGTCAAATCGTGCGTCGGCAGTACTTGGTGTCGCTACGGCATGCTCGACTCAGTCTCCATGGCCGTGTTATTAGAAATGCGTTACAAAGGCTTGCGCTCGCCACACAAACTCAAAATGGCGGTGTCTGGTTGCACCCGAGAATGCGCCGAAGCCCAAGGCAAAGACATTGGTGTCATCGCCACGGATAAAGGTTGGAACTTGTATGTCTGCGGTAACGGCGGCATGAAACCCCGTCACGCTGATTTATTTGCGTCCGATCTCGATGACACGACCTTATTGCAATACATTGATCGCATCTTGATGTTTTATTGCCGTACTGCGGACCGTCTGCAGCGCACCTCTACCTGGATGGACAATATGGAAGGTGGCTTAGCGTATCTCAAGAGTGTCATCATCGATGATAAATTGGCTATTGGTGCTGAGTTAGAGGCGGACATGGCGCGTGTCATTGACACCTACGAATGTGAATGGAAAAAAACTTTGCAATCGCCTGAGCGTTTAAAGCGTTTTGCCCATTTTATTAACTCGGATGCGACCGATGATAGCTTAGCCTATGAACCAGACCGCGGTCAGAATAAAGCGCGCATTGCAACTAAACCCGTTGCAGAGCTGATTCCAATTACCGTTGCCAAATAACGCCTGGATCAAACACATTAAGGAGCCAAACTATGTTAGCTAATTCACCACAAAACGACCTTTGGGAAACTGTATGCACGCTAGATGACATCACGCCATTTACTGGCGTGTGTGCGCTTGTCGGTAAGGAACAAGTTGCCGTTTTTCGCACTTCAGGAGAGCAGCTGTATGCAGTGCAGAACTACTGCCCTCACGGTAAAGCCAGCGTCTTATCACGTGGCTTAGTTGGCACCGTTGGCGAGCAAATCGTCGTGGCCAGCCCCTTGTACAAACAGCAATATAACTTGGTGACTGGGGCGTGTTTAGACGATCCAGAGACCAGCCTAAAAACCTTTGCGGTACGCCTAGAGAATGGGGCCGTGCAGGTTAGGTGAGTGGCAGATAAACCTCATTACCGATCGTTAGAACAGCATACAAGTACAACTTAATTTGATAACATTTTGTCGTTAATTTTGCCGCCCCTAACTATCGGTAATGAAAACATTCAAATTTATCAATAACCAATCCAAGAAAGAATTCTTAGCATTACCGTCCAAAACTAAAAAGCGTTTCGCTAATGATCTCAATTCGATTTGCCAAAACAAACTATCATTTAGCAAGTTTAAACACCTCAAAAAAAGTGTGGGCGTGGGTGCGGTTGAATTAATTGAAAACGGTAGGTCTGCTTACCAAAACGATACATTGACCATGACCGTGAAGCAGGTGTCAACGTAACCCACGTAAACCCTCGCCCCATAACAGTGCACACCTGCCCCAGCAGGACTCAAACAAACAGGATGTCCCATATCTCCTAGCCACAAAACACAATAAAAACAAACTGTTACAACATGGCACCATATCTGCTAACCCTATTGTAGTTTCAAAACACAGTGTTGTGTTCACAGGCAAAGTCGCCACTTCTCGCATCTGCGGGGAGTGGCTTTTTTTGTTTTGGGCACAGACAAATTTAGCAATTGGAGATAACCATGTCCCTCAACCATACTCGAGTTGGCAAGCTTGCCAGCAACCTTTTGACCAGTGTTGCACTGGTCACCGCTGCCTTGTCGTACAGCGCACACGCTGAATTAGGCTACCCTGAAAAAGAAGAGCTGACCTTTGGCTTTATTAAACTTACCGATATGGCGCCGATCGCGGTCGCTTATGAAAATGGTTATTTTGAGGACGAAGGTTTGTACGTCACCATCGAAGCGCAAGCCAACTGGAAAGTGCTTTTAGATGGTGTCATTGATGGGCGTTTGGATGGTGCTCACATGCTTGCCGGCCAGCCCATCGCCGCCACGATTGGTTATGGCACCAAAGCAGAGATCATTACACCGTTCTCAATGGACCTAAACGGCAATGCCATAACAGTGTCAAATGATATTTGGGAAGAAATGAAACCCAACATCCCCAAAATGGACGACGGACGCCCCGTTCACCCAATCAAAGCAGATGCGCTCAAACCAGTTGTACAAAAATACATAGACAACGGCAAGCCTTTTAACATGGGCATGGTCTTTCCGGTATCGACACACAACTATGAACTGCGTTATTGGTTAGCAGCGGGTGGCATTCACCCGGGTTATTACGCGCCGCACAAAGGCGACACATCAGGCAAAATTGACGCCCAAGCTTTATTATCCGTAACCCCCCCACCGCAAATGCCAGCGACCTTAGAAGCGGGTACTATATACGGTTACTGTGTGGGTGAGCCGTGGAACCAACAAGCCGTATTTAAAGGGATTGGTGTACCCGTCGTGACTGATTATGAGATATGGAAAGACAACCCAGAAAAAGTCTTCGGCATCACCAAAGCCTTTGCTGAAAAATACCCCAATACTACGATTCGCTTAACTCGCGCGTTGATCCGCGCCGCCATTTGGTTAGATGAAAACAACAACGCCAACCGCAAAGAAGCCGTCAAAATTCTCGCCAAATCAGAATATGTGGGCGCCGACTATGAGGTGATTGCGAACTCAATGACGGGGACGTTTGAATACGAAAAAGGCGACAAACGCGCTGTCCCTGATTTTAACGTGTTCTTCCGTTATAACGCGACCTATCCATACTATTCCGATGCGATTTGGTACCTCACACAAATGCGTCGCTGGGGCCAAATCAGTGAAGGCAAATCGGACGAGTGGTACTTAGATGTAGCCAAAAAAGTCTATCGTCCTGACATCTATATGCAAGCTGTTGCATCGTTAATTGCCGAAGACATTGTACCAGCGACTATGTTTACCAGCCTTGACGGTGTGACAGGCTTTAGAGCACCGCAAACGCACTTTATCGACAACATTGTGTATGACGGGACGAAACCGAATGAATACATCGATAAGTTTTCAATCGGCTTAAAGTCACAACAAAAACTGTAACAAACTGACAGCAGGTGTGGTGCCTAGCACCCACTTGCTCAAGCAGTGAGGAATTCCCATGCCAAATATTATTTCTGATTTTACGACCTCACGTTACGACGTGGGCTTTCAGGCAAAATTGCCACCGGTGTTACAAACATTCATCAAAGCTGTCAGTTTGCCCATTTTGGGCCTGGCGGTGTTTATTTTGCTCTGGTCAGCAGGGGCAAGCAAAATCGACACCTCGTTAGGTAAATTTCCCGGGCCACAAGCCGTGGCCGAACAAGTTGTGAATCTCATTGATGAGCACCAAGCTTCACGCGCCAAAGAGGCCGCGTTTTACGAGCGTCAGAAAAAACGCAATGCAGAGCGCTTGGCCAAAGATCCCAACTATGTTCCCAAAACTCGAACGTTTACCGGTAAAGAGACCTTCATTGACCAAATCGGAACAAGTCTTGTCACGGTCTTGAGTGGCTTTGTACTTGCTGCCATCATTGCTATTCCGCTTGGCATTGCGATTGGTTTAAGCAAATCGTTGAACACCGCGATTAACCCCATCATTCAAATATTTAAACCCGTATCCCCTTTGGCCTGGCTGCCACTTGTGACCATGGTAGTCAGTGCTTTGTATGTCAGTGCCGATCCGATGTTTGCCAAATCCTACATCGTGTCGTTGATCACTGTAACCTTGTGCTGTTTGTGGCCTATGGTGATGAATACTTCGGTGGGCGTTGCTTCACTGAACTCAGATTGGACCAACGTGTCTCGCGTGTTGCGCTTACCAACCTTGACTCATATTCGCAAAATCGTGTTACCGGCTTCGGTACCGGCGATTTTTACTGGGATGCGTTTATCGCTTGGAATCGCATGGATGGTGCTAATTGCCGCCGAAATGCTTGCGCAAAACCCAGGCTTGGGCAAATTTGTCTGGGATGAATTCCAAAACGGCAGCTCATCGTCACTGAGTCGCATCATGACTGCCGTCATTGTGATTGGCATCATCGGTTTTATACTCGACCGCTCAATGCTCCTGTTACAACGCTGGTTGTCTTGGGACAAATCAACTCAAATTCGCTAGGAGACTATCATGGAACCATTATTGAATATCAGCAAAATCGACATGGTATTTCCCACACCTAAAGGTGATTTTACCGCTCTGAAAGACGTTGACTTACAAATCCAAAAAGGCGAGTTCATCTCGTTAATTGGTCACTCAGGTTGCGGCAAATCGACCGTGCTCAATGTCGTCGCGGGTTTGTACAACGCAACCAAAGGCGGCGTGATTTTAAGTGGTCGTGAAGTACTTGAACCTGGTCCAGACCGGGCGGTTGTCTTTCAAAACCACTCGTTATTGCCTTGGTTAACCGCCTATCAAAATGTCGAACTCGCCGTAGACCAAGTGTTTGCCAACAGCAAAACCCCAGCGGAGAAAAAGGACTGGATCGAGCACAATCTTAAGTTGGTACACATGGATCACGCCATGCACAAACGCCCAGATGAAATCTCTGGCGGTATGAAACAACGCGTTGGGATTGCTCGGGCTTTGGCGATGCAACCCGAGGTGTTATTAATGGACGAGCCGTTTGGCGCGTTAGACGCGTTAACGCGGGCGCACATGCAAGACTCGTTAATGGAAATTCAAGAAGAGCTGAATAATACTGTGATTATGATCACTCATGATGTGGATGAAGCGGTATTACTATCCGATCGCATTGTCATGATGACCAATGGTCCTGCAGCGACAATCGGGGAGATCCTGCATGTTGATTTGCCTAGACCACGTGAGCGCTTGGCGCTAGCCGAAGATCCGCAATACAACCACTATCGATCAGAGGTATTAACCTTCTTGTATGAAAAGCAGCGTAAAGTGGAGCCAATTGCATCGAAAAAGAAAGCAACAGACGCGAAAAAGACTAATGTGGCGTAACCTTTTTATTGCCTTTTCCCTCAGTTTCCTTTTGGCTGGGAACGCTTGCGGTCGCTCACTCAAAGTGGCGGTCGCAAGCAATTTTCAACAAGCCGCGCAAATAATAAGCGAAGCATTTGCCCAGCAACACGGTATAGCAGTTGATCTGATCCCGGGTGCAAGCGGTGTGTTATATACTCAGATCCAACAAGGTGCACCCTATGACGTCTTTTTGTCTGCTGATATGGCTTATCCTCGGGCATTGAGTGATCGACAACTTGCTTCAACCCCAAAGATTTATGCCGTTGGGCAACTTGTTTTATGGACGCCCAGGCGTCAGCTTGTAAGCCAAACTCAAACCACCACCTTAGTGATTGCCGATCCTCAACTCGCTCCTTATGGACGAGCGGCGCACGCTATCATTTCCAACCAAGACGATCCAAATCTGCGTATTGTTCGCGCACACAATATTAATCATGCATTTAAATTAATCGATAGCGGGCACGCAGATGGCGGCTATATTGCTTTAAGTCAGCTGAGTTTCGCCCAAGCCCTAGGTAACGCAACTAGTGCCATCGAAGATTTCACCGTGATCGCAGCCGAGCATCATCCCTCTCTTGAACAAGGTGCGACCATTGTCGCAAACAGCAAACAGCCCAAACTGGCACAAAAATTTCTTACTTTTCTACTCGCGCCTGAACAACAGGCATATTTGTATCGCATGGGATACGCGCAACAGTAGAGAAATATCATGGCAACCCCGCATTCTGCCTTACTTGTGAGCCTCACACTTGCTGTGTGTACGGTGGTGATTTTGTTAATCATCTGCCTACCTACTGCGTGGTGGTTTGCACAATATCGGGGCAAAGCCAAATCGCTACTGCAAACCTTAATCACTCTACCTTTGGTCTTACCGCCAACAGTATTGGGATTTTACCTACTCGTTTTATTTGCACCTGAAAGTTATTTAGGTCAGTTATGGCAAGCGCTCACCGGCTCAACACTCGCGTTTAGTTTCAGTGGGATCTTACTAGGCTCTTTGATCTATTCTTTGCCGTTTGTCATGCAACCCTTAATTCAAGCGTTACAACAAACGGGGTTGGCTTATTATCAGGTAATGCAAAGTCTAGGAGTGCCACGTTGGCGCTGCATCTTATTCCACGTACTGCCCGTCTGCAAAGCCAGCATTATCACCGCTGCTACGTTAGGTTTTGCTCATACCATGGGCGAGTTTGGCCTCATTTTATTAATTGGGGGCAATATCCCCGGTGAAACGCGAGTATTATCTGTTGAGCTGTATAACCAAATCATGGTGTTAGACTATGCCAGTGCGCATCAAAGTGCCCTATTATTGCTGGTGACCAGCGCCTTGAGCTTATGGCTACTGTATTGGTTAACCCCCCAACATTCGATGGTCAAGCTATGATGATACGAGCTCGATTAGCCATAACCAAAAACGAAGGGATCAGTCTCGAGTGGGATTTGGAACCTGGGATCATGGGGGTGTTCGGTACCACAGGTGCAGGTAAATCGACCTTACTCAAAGCCATTGCAGGACTCAGCAAAGGCCAGTTAATTCATTTAAGCGTCGGACACAAAAGCCATACCCCAGCCGACATAGCTCACAACCCTTGTGTGTATTTATCACAACAGATCACCATGTTGCCGCATTTAACCGTGCTTGAAAACTTAACCACTGTGATGCGGCACACGCAATGGCCGAACAACCTGGGCCTTGAACAGATTATTACCCTGATAGACATAGCACACCTTAAACATCGGACCTATGACCAACTCTCTGGCGGTGAATTACAGCTCTTTGCTTTAGCTCGCACACTGGCTAGCGGTAAGCCAATCTTATTGTTGGATGAGCCATTTACGGCGCTTGATCATACGCAACGCCAACGCTTACTTTGTATTTTACATGAATTGCAACACACACATGGTCGGCGCATTGTCATGGTCAGCCATCAGCTCAGTGATATTGTGCAGTTCTGCGCCACGGTGTTGTTTTTAGATCGTCATCGAATATTGGCTTATGGGCCAACGCATAAACACTTAGCAAAAATTCAAACTCACATGCAATTGCCCCGCAGCAATAGCTTGTTGTTAACAAAAGACGAGGAACGAAGAGAAATCACTCTGCAAGATTCAAGCACTGGCCTTTTTGTCAGCTCGACAATTGCCATACAAACCGGTCGAGCAGAACTTGCTGCTGACAAAATCACCTTGAGCAACCAAGATTTATCAGCTTGTTTTCCCAACCGCCTAAGTATGACTGTGACCCAAATACAACAAGAAGACCATTGTGCCTATGTCACTTTAACCCATCAGACTAGCTATTTTGTCGCATCGATCATGACAAAACAGTTAGAAGCGTTAGATCTGAATGTGCAAAGTGACATTGATGCCTATTTTGGCCCCCTTTAACCAGATACAGACACCTAAAGAGATAAACAATATGCCCACCACCAAAACATTTATACCATTACACATCGCCATTTTAACGATTAGCGATACCCGCAATGACGACACCGATACTTCAGGGAATACACTGGTGGATTTGGCTTTGAGCGCAGGTCATCACTGTTCCACCAAAATCATCGTACCAGATGATATTTATCAAATTCGCGCAGTGAGTTCACAGTGGATAGCGGATCCCGACATTGATGTGATCATCACCACCGGAGGCACAGGCTTTGCCGGTCGAGACTCGACGCCAGAGGCCATGCAAGTATTATTTGATAAAACCATAGAAGGGTTTGGTGAACTGTTTCGTCAGCAGTCTTTTGCTGAAATTGGGACCAGTACCATTCAGTCTCGCTGTTTAGCGGGGCTTGCCAATCACACGGTAATCTTTTGTTTACCTGGCAGCACTGGTGCGTGCCGTACCGGTTGGTCATTGGTCGCGCCACAACTCGATGCCACCCATCGCCCGTGTAATTTTGTGGCGCATTTACGCCCTGTAGACCAGTGTACTAGTCGAGGGTAAAAACCATGAGCTTAACCCATCTCAACGCCCAATCTGAAGTGAATATGGTCGATGTCAGTGACAAATCCAGTACGTTGCGAATCGCTACAGCCGAAGGCTTTATTTACCTCAATGCCCAGGCTCTAGAGGATGTCATGCAAGCCAATCATCGCAAAGGCGATGTGCTCACCATTGCCAAAATTGCCGGTATTCAAGGCGCCAAACAATGCGCGAGCTTGATCCCATTATGCCATCCACTGGCTTTATCCAAAGTGGAAGTCAACATCACTTGTGAACCCGAACAAGGACGCATTAAGGTCGATAGCTTATGTAAGTTACAGGGAGTCACCGGCGTCGAAATGGAAGCGCTCACAGCCGTTAACGTCGCCTTATTGACCTTATTTGATATGGTCAAAGCCGCTGACCCTGCCATGGTCATGCGCGATATCAAAGTCATCAGCAAAACCGGTGGCAAAACCGGCGCTTGGCGCCACTCTGACTAGGAATCGATTATGCTTACTGTATTATTTTTTGGCCAACTAGCTGATATCTTAAAATGCCGCTCGCTGAGCATGCCATCACAACGCATTACAACCGTGCATGATTTATTGTCTATACTACAAGACAGGGATCCCAAATGGGCCGATGCGTTTGCCGATGACAAACTAATGATGGCGGTGAACCAAACCCTTGTCGAAGCAAAACATCCGGTGCGCGCCGGAGATGAAGTGGCTTTTTTTCCACCCGTAACAGGAGGTTAAATGCTCAATATTGCTGTGCAACAAGAAGATTTTGATACCTTAGCTTTGTATCGACAACTCACCCAAGACAATATTCAAGACGGGGCGATTGTCACCTTTGTTGGCCGAGTCCGGGAGTTCAATCAAGGGCATGATATCAAAGCGATGGCGCTAGAACATTACCCTGGCATGACCGAAGCGGTGTTACGCGAACTGGCTGAAACCGCGGTTGAGCGGTTTGCAGTTAATCACATTAGTATTGTGCATCGCGTCGGTGAGTTGCGCTTAGCCGATCAAATCGTGTTTGTCGGAGTCTCAAGCCCTCATAGAAAAGATGCGTTTGCCGCTTGCCAATGGATCATGGACACGCTCAAATCAAGCGCTCCGTTCTGGAAAAAAGAAATCACCGCGCAAGGTACTCGTTGGGTGACAGCCGACTAAATGGCGTTGACGGGCATGCCACATTGCGTTCGCGCGCAATCTCGCCTCCTCAGCGTTAAGTTGTTCCAAACACATGAGATATTGCGTTAATGTCGCTAACACCGCAGCGTGAGCATACACATTACTGTGCTCAGCCTGCCACACATCTAGCAAGTTCTCTACTTCCATGTGTCGTGGCTTGATTTGCCATTGACTAAGTGTTTCTGGCACATCGGTTTGAGTGATTTTTCCAGCACAAAACTGATGCAGTTCCGTCACCCGCTCAGGATTGACTTCCGGCTCACCACCTTCGCCGCGAATACACGCTACATGAGCATCATTGAGTAGCTGGGCCGTCGCTACATGCCGTGCATCAAAGTGTCGGTGATGTACCCCATGAAAACTTACGGGCGCCTGACAAGGGTTCAGCATCCGCGCAATCGTATTCGCACTAGAGCGCAAGCCTAACTCATCGCGCATACTGATGACCTCACACAGTTCGGGCAATATCGCTCCCAAAGGCATATAACAAAATCCACTGAAATCAAGCTGGCGTTGTGCTTCCAACGCATTATTAGCAATCGGCAAGCCCAACTGCGCAAATACTGACTCAACATACAAGCGCTGTGATGCCGGTTCGGTATGACCGTGCAAAAATATTCGATAGCCATTTTGGGCCAAACACCACACTGCCAATAAATACCAGGGCAGGTGACGTCGTTTACCTGCATAGCCTCCCAAATCCAACGACACATCCAAGCGATTGAGATGTGGACTCACCATGGCCCGCGCCGCGGACACAAATCCAGCGAGTTCAGTCTCACTCTCCTCTCGCATGCGTAATAACATCAAAAACGCGCCCGCTTGAGCCTGTGTGACCTGTCCCGAGAGCAACAACGCATAAGCATCATGCGCCTCTTGCATCGTCAGATAACGTCCCGCGCGTTGCCCACGGCCGATGATTTTGATGTATTGAGTAAAGGGATTCATACGTTATACCAAGGTGTTTGTGGTGTGGATAATGTATTCAAGGCTAACTCTAGGTGCCTTTGCACGTTCAATAATTTGTTTGAGCTCAGGACGGCACGAGCCACAGTTTGTACCGCATTGTAGCGCTTTGCCCAAGTCTTCTACGGTGGCATTGGGGTGTTGTGATACATGCGAGGTGATGGTGTTTTCGCCCACTTTAAAACAGGAACAAATGGTTTGACCCTGACTGAATTCGAGCGGTACATCGCGCAACAATAAAGGTCCTATTGCCTCTTTTGCTGATATCCCTGCTTGCCTAACTGAGGAGAGCCATGGCCACGGCAGAAGGTCTTTGCTGGGTTGCCCAAATACCATCATTTGGATCTGTCCGTCTTTTAGCAACACTGCACTAAACTGCCCCTTGGGCTGATTTGATAGATGTACCCATTCGCCATCGCTCGATAAAGTATTCATAAAAGAAACCGGTTCTACGGCCTCGATTGATGCCGCGACATAGCCAATACCCGACTCCGCAACTGGCAGTTTTGCCCAATAAGGCAAATCTAAACTGATTTCATGGTGTGATAATATTTGCCAATGCTGAGTGGGGGTGACTGGTGCAATGCTCACTTGTACGTATTTGCTGTCGGGTTGCCCAGAGACCGCGTCTTGGCGAGAGCTATAGCAACGCGCCACATTGGCACTCGGCGCCGTTTGTCCCGTCCAGTGGATCGGAGCAAAACACGTTCCTTGTCGTTGTCCTTTGGCTTCGGTAAATGGCAATAGTATCTGGCCATAAGGGCTCTTAACCTGGGCCAAATCGCCTTCGACAAACCCTAACTCCTCAACATCTTTGGAAGCTAATGCGAGCATTGGCTCAGTTTGATTCGCCGCTAAGGTTGCACTTCGGCCAGTGCGGGTCATCGTATGCCATTGGTCGCGATACCGACCGCTAGTTAAAATCCAAGGATATGCCTTATCCGCTGGTTCTTGATGTTGTTGCAACGTCACTGGGATGAATCTGGCTTTGCCAGTCTCGGTAAAAAAACGCTTATCGGCAAACATGCGTTGTGTACCATAGGGATGCTCTTGATTCACCGGCCATTGAATGGGCGCTAAGGCATCATATTGGGCTTGAGTAAGCTCAGCTAACCCAGAAATATCAAAATCCCTACGTGGGTAATCGCCCCCATTACACCACCCAGATAAGCGAGCATGTTCAACAAAAATCTCGTGCGGATGAGCATAGTCGAACCCTTCCGTAAAGCCCATCGCTTGTGCAACTTGTACAATCCATTGCCAATCGTGTTGCGCCTGACCAGGAGGTACAATCAATCCGCGTTGACGCGAAATACATCGTTCTGAATTGGTCACTGTGCCGTTTTTTTCACCCCAGGTGGACGCAGGTAATATAATATCGGCGTATGCTAGGGTGTCGTTTTGGGTAAAACACTCAGACACCACCACGCATCCACATGAGGCCAAAGCCTGTTCGATGGCGTTGCGATTGGGCAGACTCACCACAGGGTTGGTTGCCATGATCCACACGGCTTTGACTTGTCCTGAGCCGATGGCTTCGAATAAATCCACCGCTTTTAATCCTGCGCTGTGACACATTGTCGGAGCTTGCCAAAAATCCTGCACCCAATCTCTATGTTGTGTGGTTTCAATATTCATGTGCGCGGCGAGCATATTCGCCAATCCTCCGACCTCTCGTCCACCCATGGCATTGGGCTGACCAGTGATTGAAAAAGGCCCCGCACCGGGCTTGCCGATTTGCCCTGTCGCGAGGTGGCAATTGATGATGGCGTTGCATTTGTCCACGCCTTGTACGGACTGATTGACGCCTTGGGAGTAAAAAGACAAAGCACTTGGAGCTTCCACAAACCATAGATAAAATTGTCTTATCGCCTTTTGACTGACTCCACATATCGCACTGACCTCGGCCAGTGAGTAAGCTGAGGCATACACTGCAGCCTGCGTGAACTGCTCGGTGTGATGCGCAACAAACGCATCATCCACAGCACCATTTTCAATCATAAAATCCAGCAAACCGTTAAATAAGGCAATGTCACTACCTGGCTTGATCGGGAGATGCAAATCAGCGATGTCACACGTGGCGCTCTCGCGAGGATCGATAATGACAATTTTGAGGGAAGGATTGTTCGCTTTGGCTTGTTGCATGCGCTGGAACAAGATCGGATGCGTCCACGCGGCGTTTGAGCCCACGAGCACCAGCATTTGGGTGAGGTCGATATCTTCATAGCAAGTAGGCACCGTATCACTGCCAAAACTGCGCTTATAGGCGGCCACGGCAGATGACATACACAAACGAGAATTGGTATCGATGTTACCTGATCCAATGTAGCCTTTCATCAGCTTATTGGCGACATAATAGTCTTCTGTCAGGATTTGCCCAGAGACATAAAAGGCCACTGCATCTGGACCGTGCTCTTGAATGATTTGATTAAATCGCTCAGCAACCGCAAGGCTTGCAAGTTCGTTTGAGACCGGTTCGCCATCGACAACCGCATTCAATAATCGGCCATCTCCACCCACGGTATCGGCCAGATGCGTGCCTTTAACACATAGCTTGCCACGATTCGCAGGGTGGCTTTGCGTGCCGGTTACAGCGGTAATTTTATTATTTATAATCGTTGCATCGACCCCGCAGCCAACGCCACAATAAGGACATGTGGTGCATTGTACCGATTGCTTAAAGTGCGCTGTCATTGGTTAACCCAAACGCTTAAATTGATTTAGCCAAAGGTGCGACATATCGATAATGGTTTTGGCCACTTCTTCGATTTTTTGTCCCTTGTCCATGGCCATCTTGCGAATGGTTTTATAGGCCTCGGCTTCACTCATCCCTCTTTGCTCAATTAGAATGGCTTTGGCTTGCTCGACAAATTTTCGCGACGCTAGAGCGGCCTTCGTATCTGCAAGTTCCTTGTGCAAGCTTTGAGCGTGATCAAACCGAGCGATGGCGGTGGCTAACACATCAGGTGCGCGGTGCCATTCGTCATCGCCTGTCACATAGGCGCTGATATCAAGCGCGATAAGCTTTTCCATCAGCACGGCGTTGTATTGTCGTGCAAATATCACCACAGGAATAGGGTGTAACTCACGTAAGATGTGCAAAGCATCTAATGCACTGCCCAGGTCAGTATCCGAAGCAATCATCAAAGCGTCTGGCGATTCTATCTGTATTGCCTTCAACATCTCAGCACTGGCTCCTGCAAAAGTTTTTACGCGATAAAGTGAAGTCGTTAATGCTTCAGATAATTGGGTCAAATTCAGCTCATCTTCGGCGCATACCAGTACGCATGTGGGTTGACTCATTAGGCATCCTGTCTGATTAAATAAAATAGGGTGCCTTGATAAATCAAGTATCATACCAATAAGGCAATTCATTGATTTTATTGATATTAAACAATGTGTTTACAAAATATATTGTTGGTTTTCGTGCAGTTTGAAACAAAATGGGGCAGATTTTTCATTGAGTGCACTCTACTAGGTCATTTCTTGTCATTTAGGTAAAAAAATTCATGGTACGGTTATTTATCTCATTGTTTTATATGGGTTTACTACATTGGTATGGTTATTGAAAGGCCAATCAGATGAATACGAACAACCTTATTTAAGAAGCCCTTTATGCTTGTTGATGGCTATCAGCGCCAATTTGCTTACGTGCGATTATCAATCACTGATGTATGTAATTTTAAATGCAATTACTGCTTACCGGATGGCTACGACCGCAGTGATAATAAAGTCCATGGCACTGGTTGTGCACAGCAAGCTGATTTAGGTGTGGCCGAGATAAGGCGTTTGGTGAGTGCTTTAGCTGCTGAAGGCGTCAGTAAAATTCGTATTACGGGTGGAGAGCCGGGACTGCGCAAAGATCTGACAAAGATCATAGAAGTCATCGCGCAGACTCCAGGGATAAAAGAAATCGCTTTAACCACCAACGGCTTTAACCTAAAACACAATATCGCAACTTGGCAACGTGCCGGATTGACCCAACTCAACGTCAGCATTGATAGTCTCATACCAGAGCAGTTTCAGCTCATTACCGGCTCTCGTCAATTTACACGCGTCATGGATGGATTACAAAAAGCCATTGCGTTAGGTCTTCCCTGCAAAGTGAATACTGTCATGTTGGCTCAATATAATTTAGGTCAGTGGCATCAGTTTTTGCAGTGGATCAAAACGACGCCGGTTTCTTTGCGTTTTATCGAACTGATGCAAACCGGCGACAATACGAAATATTTTCATGATAACCATGTCAATGCAGAGCATTTTTATCAGCGTTTGCAAGCACGTGGCTGGTCACTCCAAGCCAAATCCGCCACAACGGGGCCAGCCCTGACGCTGACGCATCCAGATTACGTGGGGTCCATCGGCTTTATCATGCCATATAGCAAAGATTTTTGTGCCAGTTGTAATCGCTTACGAGTTACTTCGCGTGGCGCTATGCATCCTTGTTTGTTTGCGGATGAAGGGCACTCTCTGAGGCATTTATTGCAAGACGATTCGCAACAGCCACTCTTGCAACACTGGCTCAGACAACAACTTCTCACCAAAGCAAAAGCCCACCAGTTACACGAACAACAAGTGGGTGCAACCAAACATCTCGCCATGCTGGGCGGGTAATTGACTGGAGTTGAAATAGAAGATGCATATTACCGGTGTGGTACTCGCAGGTGGTTTAAGCCAGCGCATGGGACAGGATAAGGCGACTTTGCAGCGCAACGGACAATCGATGTTGGCCTTTGGCTGTGAATTATTACATGCACTGCCTATTCAAGATGTTGTGATCAATGCCAATGTATCACACCACACACCCTATGAGGTGATAGGTGACGACTATCCCAAGTGCGGTCCGCTATCAGGCTTGCATTCGGTGATGAAAGCATTACAGCACCGCACAGATGCCCTGTTATGTATTCCAATCGATCAGCCGCTAATGACCACTGAGCCTTTGTTAGAGCTGATAAGAGCAGGTCAGTCGTCACACCATGTCGTGCATTTTGATCAGCAACCTTTACCTATCTGGTTGCCGATGCAAATTGCCGTAATGTACGAATTAGAATTAAGACTCACCCAACCACAGCAAAGCAAACATCAGTATCGTCTGGGGGATTTTTGTCGCTGGGCCAAGGCAATGATTTTACCAGTATTAGATCCTAGCATTTGGCTCAATACCAATACCCCAAAACAGTGGCAAGAGGCTCTAGATACGACACCTAAAAATTAAAGCGTGTCACTTCGAGCACACCAGACACTCAGGGTGGTGTGATATATCAAAAATGCGACTTTGCATGGTCGCCCCATCAAATAACAACCATTGATTGTGTAGTGGTATAGCACATTGACTGATGATCTTGAGCGCCTCCGTCGCTTGCATCGAGCCGATGATCCCAACCATTGGAGATAAGACACCGGCTTCACTACAACTCATCTCTGGTGCACGAAAGTAGCTCGATATACAGGCATAACACGCCGAATCATCACGGGTAAAAAAAGTACCTAATTGCCCTTCAAAACGTATGACCGCGCCACACACCAATGGCACCTGCGCTTGATAACAAGCTGTATTGATCGCGTTGCGCGTCGCCAAATTATCAGTGCAATCCACCACACAATCATACTCTGTCACGTCGTGCCCAGAAACAAATGGCATATGCATAGCCTTGATGTGACAACTTGGCGCGAGCGCCTTGAGCGTATTTTTGGCAGAATCCACTTTAGCTTGTCCAACCGAATCGGGCTGATGCAAAATTTGTCTGGGTAAGTTACTCGCTTCAACGTCATCCAAATCTTGCAACGTCAACTGGCCCACACCTGAGGTCGCCAAAAACTGTGCAACGGTGCAGCCTAGCCCGCCTAAGCCAACAACTAATATATGTGCTTGTGACAGTCGCTCTTGCCCTTCGAGATCAAACGATGGCAGCATGATCTGACGCGAATATCGCAGTATTTCAGAGTCACATAAGACTTCGTTCTTCTCCATTAGCCCTGTACTGCCGGATGAAATAACGAAATCTGTACTTGTTCACCGGGCATAATGTCCTCTCGGTCAGATTCGAGTAACAGCAAGCAGTTGGCGCGACTGATCCCAGATAAAATACCCGAACCTTGTCCCTTTAACGCCGATACGTGCAGATGCCCGTTTTTGTGAACTTCATAATACCCACGTTGAAAATCTTTGCGTCCTGCTCGTTTGCGAATGCGCTCTTTGGCAGTCGCCCAAAACGAGGGTAACTCGGTCGGTGTTTTGCCTTGCATCATTTCAAGCGCTGGAATGACGAGTTGTTGAAACGTGATCACTGCAGACACTGGATTGCCTGGTAAGCCAAAAAACACACTGTTGCTCAAGTGCCCAAACGCGAAAGGTTTGCCCGGTTTCATGGCCACTTTCCAAAAGTCCACCTCACCCAGCTCCGCCAATGCCGTCTTAACAAAATCGGCATCGCCGACCGACACCCCACCAGAGGTAATAATCACATCGCAATGACGATTTGCTTCCATCAGCATTTCTCTGATCACATTCAAATCGTCTTCGACTATCCCATAGTTCAGGACTTCACAGCCTAAAGCTTTTAATGCTGAGCACAGAACATGGGAGTTGGTATCATAAATCTGTCCTTCCGCCAGAGGTCTGCCAACTTCTTGCAATTCATCACCAGTGGCAAACAGGGCGACTTTTATTGGCTCTACCACATTGACTTGAGCAATGCCCAATGACGCTAACAGCCCAATGTCCACAGAAGATAACTGATGCCCTTTCACAAAAACTGGGGCGCCAGATGCGATATCTTCGCCACAACGACGTATGTTATTCCCTTGTCGCGGAAAACTCTCGAGCCGGATCATATCTCCAGTGCGCTCGACTAACTCTTGCATCACGACTGAATCGGTATTGGGTGGCAGCATAGCGCCAGTCATGATCCGAGCGCACTGCCCAGGTTCCAAGGCTTTTTGTGGCACATCGCCCGCTAAGACGGTCTCAATCACGATGTATTCTAAGGGATTATAGAACTGACTGCGTTGGGCCAAGGCATAGCCGTCCATCGCTGCATTATCGTGCGGAGGCACAGACATGGGTGAAATCACATCCTCCGCCAAAATCAAATGATGAGCTTGTTCTAGGGGAACGGATTTTGATAGACCAGAATCAGAATAAATGCGCTTGATCTGGGCAAGCACGTGTTTCTTTGCACTATTGTAGGGCATCATCCGTGATGCAGTATCACATATAGTCATGTTTCCTTTGCTCTTGTTGTTATACCAACATCACTAGAGCAAAGGTTGTTCCAACTTTTGACTATAAAAAATTAATTACCGCCAATTATGACGATAGGTATTCATAACTCGCGCCCACACCCAAAGGAATACCAAGGCTCCAGTAGATGAGGAAGAACGACGTCCACAACACCAACAAACATATGCTATAAGGAAGCATTAGGGAGAGTAATGTTCCAATCCCAGTACCTTTGACATAGCGCTGACAATACACCACGACCAATGGGAAATAGGGCATTAATGGGGTGATAATATTGGATGAGGAGTCACCCAAGCGATATGCCGCCTGCGTCAAATCGGGTGAGATACTAAGCTGCATCAGCATGGGGACAAAAATAGGCCCCAACAGTGCCCATTTTGCCGAGGACGAACCCACAAATAAGTTCACAAACGCCGTCAACAAAATGATCCCAACAATTGTCACCATTGCCGGTAATGCAAGCCCTTTTAAGAAATTCGCGCCATTCACCGCCAACAACACGCCCAAGTTCGATTTGCCAAACGCATCAATGAATAAGGCACAGAAAAACGCCATTACGATGTAATAGCTCATTCCCTGCATGGCTTTGGTCATCGAATCAATCATGTCCTTGGTGCTTTGGTACGTCCCCGACAAATAGCCGTACACAATACCCGGTAGCAAAAATAACAAGAAGATAATCGGCACTATCGACTGCATCACTGGTGCGGCAAAGGTCGAGAGAGAGCCGTTGGTGTCACGCATCGGGGAGGATTCAGGGTAGAGGATCGCGAATAATGCCACCAGACCTGCTAATAATGTAAACGACGCCCAGCGCAACGCACGGATTTGTGTCGCATCAAGTTCTTCAAATTTAGGAATATCATTCGGGTCGCCATCCACCTTGGTATCGGCTAACCTCGGTTCAATCACTTTGTCCGTGAGATACCAAGCAACCCCAATGATCACTAGCGAAGACGCTGAGTTAAAAAAGTAATTGTTGAGCGTATTGACCTGAATATTGGGGTCAATGAGTTGTGCAGCTTCTTGCGTAAATGACTGTAACAAGGGGTCAATCGCCGACGGAATGAAGTTGGCACAAAAACCACCACTGACCCCAGCAAAGGCCGCCGCTATCCCCGCGAGAGGATGTCGCCCCATCGCATAAAAAATCACACCAGCCAATGGGATCACTAACACATAACCTGCATCAGTTGCCGTGTGCGACACAATCGCGACAAGCACGACCATCGGTGTGAGTAAGGTGCGCGGCGTCGAGTCTAAAATGCGTTTGAGTCCAGCGCTGATAAAGCCAGAATGTTCAGCCACGCCAACACCTAGCATAGCTACCAGGACCACTCCCAATGGCGCAAACCCAGTAAAAATCGTCACCATCCTGCTCATGAAATCCGCTAAGGCAGCACCGGTTAACAGATTATTGATTTCAACCGGCTGGCCAGAACGCGGATCGATGGCCTCAAAGGTCATCCCAGAAAAAATAGCCGAACATGCCCAGACCACGGCCAAACAAATGGCAAATATAATGGCGGGATCGGGCAACTTATTACCTGCGCGTTCGACTTTATCAAGCGCACGCATGACCCACGTGGATTGGTTGGTTACAGTATTCATGATGCCTTCCTGTCTTGTTATTGTTATTGCTCATCAATCATATAAAAAGAATACCAACTTATCGCTGATATGCAAAGTGCGCTACGCTATTGGCTAAAAAGTCCGTCAACCTTTGGTTAAAGCGTCCATCATATTGATGATAACTGACGATGAGTTTGTTTTGGGGACGGCTCAGCGCCACATATAACAAGCGCTTACTTTCGGCAATTGATGCTTCTCTCTGTGCTTGAGGAAGGTTATCGGGCATCCAGCGTGGATATTGGTTAGCCACACAACAGGGCAAATACACGGTATCGAATTCTAAGCCTTTGGCGCGATGCACGGTGGATACGACTAACTTATCGCGTTCTGGGTCAATTAAATCGGTTTCTTTTAACGTCCCTAGCTGAGCCACCATAAGCGCTTTTTGTTGGTGGAATCGTTGTCTCGCATTAGCATAGATATTGACATCAATGAGATGTGATAACACACCTTGTAAACCGTGTTTATCCAACCAAGGATAGAGCTTGCGCTGCGCTTGTTGTTGCACATTGGCCAAGGATTCTGGCTGATACCAGTGGTCTTGTCGACTGGCATAACTTAGATAACCATCGATGAGCTTCGACAAAGTCAGATCAGAGGATAAATACTGGATTTGAATTACCTCTTGGGACAAATTTTGCCATGCATGGCGAAACGGTTTGATAATCTCGGCATACTGATCCAATAAAGCATCTGCACTAGCAAGATGTTTTGGCAAATAGGTCATCAGCAGATTAAATAAAGATGCGGTGGCTTTCACATCATCCAACGCATTGTGGCTGTTCACGCCCTCTAAGCCAAATGCATCGAGCAAGGATTCCAAACGATAACTGGTCTGCTTGGGTAAAAGCACTCTGGATAAGGTCAAGGTATCAAAACATGGACGGCGCAACATGCGATACAAATCATGCTCAAGTGTGCCAAATAAACTCAAATCCGTACTATTAGATTTGAGCATCTCGGCATCATATTTCAGATTGTGTGCAATGAGTGGGCACTCACCAACAAAAGCGATAAACCGCGCCAGCACATTCGCCCAAGTATCGCCATTTTGCATCTGTTCGAGCGTGATATGATGGACGTGCTGACTGTCCCAAAAGGCCTGCTGTAGATCGGAATTGTTACCTCCAAACTCAATACTGACGTATTCATCAAATTCCGCCACTATCTGTCCGTTGACCACTTTGACCGCGGCCAGCTGAATGATTTTATCAGACATAAAATCCAAGCCCGTAGTTTCGGTATCAAAGATCACTACGCCGGTTTCACTCGCGTGCAGCAGTTGTTGATAGGGGTACTTAAAGACTTCCGTTTCACCGAGCAGCACGTGTTCGAGGGGCAAGCGCTTTTGGGCGAACGCATTGACCATCGCAATGATGTGTTTGCGCGTATAGCGCGACCCCGCTCCGAATCGAGTCAGACGATACACCACCGACCACCAATCCACTCTCTGACCCGAGCCATTAATGATACGAAGCAGTGAAAAGGCATCTTGCAGCGCTACTTGTTGCATTAAATCATTTTCACTTACCCGAAAAAAGTCCAGTCCCATCGATAAAAAGCGCCCACAATACATATCAATTAGCTTGTTCGTAGGCAACAACATACCGATATTGCGCGTCGGATCAGCCAAAATCTGAGAGATACCACGCACAGCCATATCCACCTCATCGGCCACATTCGCCGCACCAATCAACAAGGTACTTGCCGGATCAGTGATGGATTGCTGAGCTTGAATCGGTGGCAGTTGCCAGTGTTGTGCTCGATAAGCATTGAGAATATCAACTAGGGGAGGCTGAGCGCGATAATTGTTGACTAATCTATGCGACGTAAAAGCACTGGTACGCGCATGCAGATGCGCAACATCCGCACCCAAAAAAGCATAAATCGACTGCAGTTCATCGCCCACCGCAAACACATGTGTGGTCTCATCGCACAGCGTATCCAAAATTGCCCATTGCAATGGATTGAGATCTTGCACTTCATCTACTTGCACAAATCTCAACGTTTTGGGCTCATTCAACAGCAACGCAAAGCCATGCACCAATAGATCATCAAAATCGATCGCGTTCGACGCGCGTTTTTGCTTCGCATACGCTTGAAACACTCGATAAAGCAAAATAATCGCATGCTCATAATTGCCAAAGGTAATGCCTGTGATCCGACAGATATCGGCGCAGTACTGCGCCATTTTGGGTGCCAGTATCGCGCGACCAATAGCTTGCGCCTCTGGTTCAGGTCGAGTCAGCAAGGCCAGTGCCGTATACGCCCCGCGCATAACCTTGCTCCAACTAGGCTGATAAACATTGCTCGACGCAATAGCTTGCGCATCACATAGCTCGAACATTACCTCCGGTACATTCGTATAATCCGGTACGATATCTTTGGTCTCACCCACTGCGAGTTCCACGAGTTCTTTGCAATAATCTTCGGGCAGCAGAGTCGCAAAACGCAAATAACGAAATTTAGGATGACCAGTCGTGCGGAGTAACTCCATGCAATAGGCGTGAAAATTACCAATAAATGGATGGCGCTCAACAAGCACTTGTTCAGCGCGCTGTTGCATTTCTAGGGCCGCACGCACCGTGAAGGTGAGACAAGCAATGTCGTTGTCCGCAAAGTACTCGGTTGCGGTGTTCAGCCTTGCTGTGAGCATGGCGGTTTTGCCCGCACCAGGGGGCGCGGACACAAAATGCTTGCCAAAATTAATGGATATAAGTTCGGCTTGGGTGCTGTCAAACTGGACAGATTGGGTCATGCAGAATCGCTGTATTTCCTTGGGATATACACAAAAACATAGCACACTTTGCTTAGGCAACCAATGGTGGCCGCTCAGCTCGTTGCGGCACAGGCACACAATATATGTCACAATCGACTTTGCGCAGGACTTCTTCAGCGGTATTACCATGTAACCATGCATCAATCCCTTGCCTTGACGCCGTGCCAATCATCAGTAAATCCGTGTGTTGTTCCGTGCAATATTCAGCAATCCCTTGCTTAACATCCCCTGCAAACACGCGACATTGAAACGGGTTGATCTGATAACGCTGGGCAAAGTTGGTCATTAGGCATTCGTGATGGGCGTCGACATTTGTCATAAATTCAGCATAATCCCGAGCGCCCATATCTAACACATCGAGTTGCATCGGCGATTGGTAAAAATGCACAAACTGTACATCACACCCCCATGCCCGTTGCATAGTTTTAGCTTGTTCAATCAAGGCATCGAGTTGAGCCTGTTGCTGTGCACTCATGACGAACGGATTGATTGCGACCATGATTTTTTGGTAATCAGATTGTGGTCTTTTGACCAATAACATCGGGGCATACGCCGAACGCAGACATTGCCGGTCGATGGCTGTGGCAAATGGATTGTGTGTTTGAACATCTTCACTGCACCGCTTTATCACCACACATGGTTGCATGGATTGGGTAAGTACGTGAATAGCATGCGCAATAGAAGGCGCCCAACGCACGTGGGATTGAGCAAAAATACCGTCTTTTTCTAACTCATCTTGAATGGCATCCAGCCTGCGTTCTTGATAACGCATAAGCTGTTGCTCAAGTGACGCATAGGTGGTATCAGACAAGTATTCCGCATATTGTGCAATCGAATCGTAGACGGACGTCACCAAGTGCACTCGTCCTGAAAACGCTTGCATCCATCTTTTTGCCGTTACGAGAGATGGATGTTCATCATGCTCAGTATTAATTGTGACAATAAGGTTGGTTGAAACGGACATTATCGGTTCTCCATAATTGTCTTGCTGTATCATTGCTGTGACTGCTATGTACTTTTAGTCTAGGACACCTTATGGATGAATGGATTGATCCGCATCAAGGAAGGTCACCATCCGCAGATTACAACTAAAAGCTATTGTTCAACGCAAAATTGTCGTTATAATGGTGAAAGTTTGTTTTTTCGGCATTACTATTCGTTTTATTGCCGTATTTATGGAGAAGCTCGTGAAAGTTCAAAAGTTATTAGCCATCGCGATTGCTGCCGGTACTTTATTCATGGTGCAAGCCAATGAAGACGTTGCTGAGCGCATCAAACCTTATGGCCAAGTAAAAGTTGCTGGTGCGGTTGCTGCGACGGCAGCAGCAGGTCCTCGTTCAGGTAAAGATATCTACAACCAAGCCTGTACTGCCTGTCATTCTAGTGGTGTCTTAGGCGCCCCAAAGACTAAAGATGCGGCGGATTGGAAACCTCGTTTAGACGCCAAAGGCTTTGATACAGTATGGCAAAATGCCATCAATGGTATCAATGCAATGCCGCCAATGGGTACCTGTGGCTCATGTTCTGAAGACGACATTAAAGCAGCCATTGAATATATGATTGAAGGCGTAGAATAAGCTTTTATCCTCTTAGAAACCTCGAGCGATGCGAATTTCTCGAGGTTTTTTTGTGTCTTTTGTGCGATATCAACTATATTTATTGAAAAGTTAAATTTAGTTGTACATGCCCCAAAATTCTGTAGAGCGTCTTGCACCCTTTGGTAGATCTCACAGATAACACCATCTGGTTGTATCAATTCACGATTCATTGCAGTCTCCCAGCGCACTGATATACTCAGCTTATACACCTTCATCTAGATATTTACATGAGCACGACTTCAACCACCTCGTATCAATATGACCGCTTAATGCACCCCATCCTTATTGCAGGCTGTTTGATTATTATGATCAGCTTTGCGATCCGCTCTTCTTTTGGCTTGTTTCAGATACCAGTCGCAGACGAGTTCGGTTGGTTGCGCAGCCAGTTCTCACTTGCCATAGCCATCCAGAATTTGTTTTGGGGTATTGGTCAGCCGATGTTTGGGGCCTTGGCGGAAAAATACGGGGATCGCAAAGCCATCGTTGCAGGCATCTTTTGTTACGCCTTAGGCTTGTTTTTGTCTGCTTTTGCCATTACTCCTGGGCAACATCAGCTGCTGGAAATGGTCATAGGTTTTGGTATTGCTGGGACTGGATTTGGTTTGATTTTGGCGATTGTAGGACGGGCTACTTCAGATAGACATCGCTCAGTGGCCCTTGGTATCACCACTGCTGCGGGCTCTGTCGGTCAATTGATTGGCCCTCCGGTTGCACAGTCGCTGCTTGCCAGTATGCCTTGGCAAGAGGTCTTTATGGTGTTTGCTGGGATCATTTTGGTAACCTTGCTCTTTGTCAAGAGGCTTAAGGTACCCAAACCCACAGTTGCATCCAATACTGCAGCGGATGAGCCTCTTGGTGTAGTGGTCAAACGTGCCGTCAAAGATCCGACTTTTATCTTTTTGTTTGTGGGCTTTTTTAGTTGCGGGTATCAACTGGCGTTTATCACCGCGCATTTTCCAGCATTAATCACGGAAATGTGCTCAGCGATCAGTCCTGCTAGCTTGATTCAGTCTTTGGGTGTGACTACGACATCGGGCTTGGGCGCAATGGCCATTGCCTTGATTGGTCTTGCCAATATTGGCGGGACCATTTTAGCTGGTTGGCTTGGCAATCGCTATTCGCGCAAATATCTTCTAGCATCAATCTATGCCTTGCGTACTTTAATCTCTGTAATTTTTATTATGAATCCGATCACCCCAGAAGCGGTCGTCTTGTTCTCGATTTTGATGGGTGCACTATGGCTAGCAACGGTGCCTTTGACGGCTGGACTTATCGGTCATATCTATGGCCTAAAATACATGGGCACCTTGTATGGCTTGGTGTTCTTATCCCACCAAATCGGCGGCTTTCTAGGCGTTTGGCTCGGTGGCGCGTTATATGATTATTACGGCGATTATATTATGGTGTGGTGGATTGGGATCGCGGTCGGCTTGTTCTCAGCTCTGATTCACTTGCCGGTGAAAGAGCGTCCCCAAACATCTGTTGCAGTCACTTAACCAGACAAGTGTAAGCTTATTTATTTAGAAATTGTACCGTCGTAACAGGTTGGTCGGTAAACACACCATCCACTTTAAGCGTTGCAAATATCAGTTGTAACTGCTCTTTTGGTGAGCTTGCCAAAATCAACGCATCATCGCGGTGGGTATACGGGTGAACCACCAAGTCTGTTGTTTGTAATGCGCTCCAAAAAGCGGTTGGCTTTTGTGTATCCATATCGTACAACTGTGGCAACCACGGTCCGATTCCATCAATGATTTTCGCCATTTGAGCAACACCTTCTTCCGTCTTTAGCGCATCGTAATCGGTGCTCGATTCCGTCCAATCATTTTCGGCAATAAGCTGAACCAACTTGGTTTGCAAACCATATTGCTGTCGCAAAGCTTGAGTCGCTATCCAATCAAAGCACTGCGTAATCACTGGTGCTTCCTTTGTATTCATGCCAGCTTGATTTAATGACTCTACATATATTTTAAGGATGTCTTGGCCCTGCTCAGCATGCCAAGCGGGGGCTTTTAGTTCGGGATACCAACCTACTTGACGGCCAAATTGACGGTTGAGCTCAGTGATTAATTCGACTTGCTCATCCCAAGTGCTGATCTGGAAACCTTGTTTGGCGCGATATCGTTGCGGATACACTTGTTGCAGCTGAGCGTCTTGACGCTCGAATTTATTGAGTCGCTTGATCTCCGCCAAAGTAAAATCAATCGCGTAAAATTGCCCGTCTTCGCGCGCTCTATCTGGAAACACCTGGGCCACATTGGTCGTCGTTTGTAACACAATATCGTGCAGAACAATGAGCTGACCATCTTTTGTTAAAACCAAGTCTTGTTCTATGTAATCGACACCTTGCGCATACGCTAAAACTGCAGCTTCCAAAGTGTGCTCAGGCAAATACCCTGATGCGCCACGATGTGCAATAACCACCGGTTGTGCAAAAACATTCGCTATATACCCGAGCAAGCATAAAAGAAGTATCGCGCGCATAATGCCCCCTAATGAAACAAACCATTGTAGAGACTACAAAAAATGTATGACATTTTTGTGATTTGATTTATTGTATATTCATAATACGGATAAGGATGGAACGTATGATCATTCGACACGTAACGTTAAAAGCCAAACAGCGCCAAGAGCGTGACAAGTTTCCCAGTGCGGTGGGCACCCGCATCCACCGAGCGTTGAGCTGGCTCGATCGGGCTGAGCAAAGTGATGGGGATTTAGACAGTCAGTTTATCTTTTTGTGGATTGCGTTCAATGCGGCCTATGGTCAGGAGCACGAAAACTTCTACAACAACGAAACCGAGTTATTCAGTCGCTTCATCGCTAAATTAGTCGAGTTGGATAAAAACAAAGCTTTATATGAATTAGCCTGGCAGCAATTTTCCTCACACATCCGTGTACTGCTCGACAATCAATACGTGTTTCAGCCTTTTTGGGAGTTTCAAAAAGGTAAAATAGAAGAGAGCGCTTGGCAACGCCAATTTGCTCAAGAAAAGGGGCTGATTAATGTTGCCCTATCCACAGAGCGTACGGACAAAGTGTTGAGTATTATTTTGCGACGTCTCTATACCCTTCGCAATCAGTTGATGCATGGTGGCGCGACGTGGAATGGTCAGGTGAATCGAGCGCAAATCACTGACGCGGTGGCGATTTTGGAATGCTTAGTCCCGATTGTGATAGACTTAATGCTCGATCATCCTTTGAAGTTTTTGGGCGCGCCAAGTTATCCGTTGATCGGCGAGTTCGATGTTGATTTTAAAAAATAAGCGAGTTTTCCTGTGTCATTAAAAGACCAATTATTAAAGGCCGGCTTGGTCAATCAAAAGCAAGCCACCAAGGCCGCCAAAAAGAAGAAAAAATCCCGTACCCTTGCCAATGAAGTCAAGGCGGAGGTTGAAGCCAAACGTCAAGCGGAGCTCGAACGCTCCAAGGCGCTTAATGAGGCAAAACAGGCTGAACGCCGCGAGCGCGAAATCGCTGCGCAAATCAAACAACTGATCAACGTGAATATCGTGGCGCACAAAGGCGATGAAAAATACAACTTCGTCGTCGATGGCAAAATCAAAACCATCTACGTAACCGAAGCCATCCGCAAATCGCTGCTCAATGGCCAACTGGTTATTGTTGTGGCTGACGATGTGTACAAGGTGATCCCCGGTGGTGTGGGCAGCAAAATTGAAGAGCGCATGCCAGACCTTGTGATCCGCCCTGCACCCGAAGATGCAGTGGACGAAGTAGATGAAGATGACCCATACAAAGACTTTGTCGTGCCCGACGATTTGATGTGGTAATGCAGTCAATACAATAATAAAGAGAAGCCTAACGACATGAACATAAATTCCCTACTCAATGAGCGATACTCTTGTCGCGCGTTTTTAGACAAACCGGTACCAGCTGAGACGTTGGAACAGATTTTTGCTCTAGCACAGCTCGCGCCGTCCAACTGCAACGTGCAACCTTGGCAAACGCTGGTAGTCTCCGGAGAACAAAAAGATGCTCTCAGGGATGCGTTGGTCAATGCGGTGCTGCAACAACAACCACCGAATCCAGATTTTAATTGGGCGATTGCTTATCAAAATGAACATCGAGAGCGTCAATTTGGCTCAGCGAATGCCTTATATGGTGCAATGGGCATTGCTCGAGAAGACAAACGCGCAAGACAAATGGCGATGCTCCGGAACTGGCAGTTTTTTGATGCGCCGCACGTGGCGATTTTTACCATGGATAAGTACCTCGACATTATGGGCGCGGTGGATATGGGCATTTATGCGCAATCGCTGTCTTTGATCATGCAAGAGCACGGAATCAGCAATTGCATGCAAGGGGCGTTAGGGCAGTTCCCTGAGCCCATTCGCGACATGTTTGCACTACCCGATGAGCGTGGAGTGTTATTTGGTATGTCATTTGGCTATGCCGACCCGGATGCGCCAGCCAATCAAGCGCGAACAACACGCGAAGACCTCAAGACTAACGTACAGTTTTTTTAATCCTGATTGTGCGTGTATAATACGGCCTCTTTTTGAGGTCGTTTGAGGCGAGATATGTTGGTCAAAATAGTGCGCAATGCGCTGGGTTACGTGTTTGTATTGCTTGATTTGCTGACTCGAGGCTTGCCTCGTAAGCGCAGTGTCGAAGAACAAAATGCCATTGCAGAGCAAACGTCACACCTGACTTTGTATCATTTTCGCGCGTGTCCATTTTGCATTAAAGTACGCCGGGCGATGTTCAAACTCAGTCTTCCCATTGCCAAAAAATCTGTCACCGAAGGCTCCCCTTATCGCACTGAACTCGAACAAGGCGGGGGACGCATCAAAGTGCCCTGTTTGCGTATCGACCAAGCCGATGGCACCACTCAGTGGATGTACGAATCAAACGATATCATTGCTTACTTGCGTCAACATTATAGCTAGTTGACCTGATGTGACTTGGGTCTTTTTTACCTTTCTTGCCGCGTTTAGCCAAGCGTGGCGCAACGCTTTTCAAAGCCAGCTCAGCGGTACTTTATCCGTTTGTGGAGTAACACTGGCCAGATTTTTGTGGGCAGGACCGCTTGCGATTGTCTATGTCATCGCTCTTGAGCAAACAGAGCTTGGTGTCATCCGTGAATTCCCGTTTGCCTTTTGGCAGTTTTGTGCTTTGGCTGGGGTCATGCAGATTGTCGCGACGGGGCTTATGGTGGTGCTGTTTAAACAAAAAAACTTTGCCATTGGGGCAGGGCTTGCCAAATGCGAGGCGCCCGTCTCGGCCGTATTGGGGATCTTGTTTTTTGGTACGACGTTGTCTTTGTACGGTTGGGTGGGTGTCGTGATAGGTGGCATCGCGGTCATGATGTTTTCGCTGTCCGGTGGGATTCGAACTATCAGTTGGAAAACCGCTGGCATTGGCTTAGCCTCAAGTACCGCGTTTGCATTGACCTCTTTGTGGGTTCGCGAGGCAAGTTTAGTGCTAGAGGGACATTTTTTGTTGCGCGCCTCATGGGTATTGCTCGTGGTAATCCTATTTCAAACGATGGTTTTGGTCGGATATATGTGGCTACGTGAACGCACCGATTTGGCCTTGATGTTCAGTCGCCCGAAATTGGTTGTGTTTACCAGTGTGGCGAGCTTTCTCGGGTCGTTTGGCTGGTTCCATGCCATGGCATTAATGGCCGTTCCTTTGGTCAAAACGCTCGGACAGGTTGAGATATTTTTTATGATGCTGGTCTCGGTCGTGTACCTCAAAACCCCTATCCCCAAAAAAGATATGCTTGCGCTCATGCTCGTCGCCATTGCTGCTATTCTAGTTATGTGGCCACAGGCGTGATGGATTTCACGATGACCCACTCGCAAAATGAAGCCTATCTAGCGGCGTTCACTGAAGAACAGCGTGAATATTTTCTATCTTTCCCCATCTGGGCAAACATTGCTCAGGCATTTGGCGTATTTGTATTCAGGCGCCGCGTTAGCTTTTACTATCACAATTTTTGATGTGGCTTTTTTGTTACTGTGGTTTGCATCGAGTATGCGTCAAAAGGGCTTACTGGCATAGAGTTTTATACTTTTACAATCACCAGCGTCAGTGGTTGTATGCTTAATGGCCTTTGCATGACAAACGTCGCAAACTCTTCAGTATCACTGTGCCACATACTGACTTTGGTACTACTCATAAAACCCAGAGGGAAGGGGATTTGATGAGTATCAAAGGACAAATTGACTATCACATAAAATCGCGCATTGGGTGTTTTATAAACATAGCCAAATAACTGTTTTGTTTCATCAAGTTGGTAAATCTCAGGTTCCACCAAACCAAAAATTTGATGCGCCTGTTGAAAATCTTCTACGGCACTAGGAAGCTGATTTGTTGCTTGCCCCGTCAAAGTGTAACCAATCAGTGCCATCAGCTCCGCAATGGCGCTATTGGGTTGCTTGCGCCTAACAGCTTTGCCAATCTCCATATCGTCACATTGAATAACACCCGCGACCAAAGCCACAGAACGTTTGTCCTCGGGCAAAAAAGCGATTTGGTGCAGTGATTGCTGTATGGCCTGTGCTTGGTTAGAGCTATACAAAGGCGTAGTCGAATGCTCAGTGTATGGTAAGCAAGCAATGTAACACGCTAAGCACAAAAATATTAAGAATAGGGGTTTGTATACATTCATACGATGTATACGGATAGTTACGCAGAGCGGTTTGTTAATTGATGCTAAGTGATCTTTACATGGACCAAATTGTTATAAATACAAAATTATCCATAAATAAACTCATGACAAGAGTCAATTTTATTACACAGCTTAACGCTTTACTGGAACCAAACGAGATCATCTATTTGTCTCCCATTATTGATCACCTGATCATGGTGATGGGGGATAATTTACAAGATATGGCCGCGTGGCTAACAGTTTCTCGTCAGGAGTTTGGCAATCAGTCGGCTTTAGAACTCATCCAAAAAGAGGACTTTGTGCCTGTCAAAGAGGCTCTGCGCAAAATCATGGAGCAAGACAGTCGGATAGGATAATCAAATTATCTGTTGCGTAAAGCAACACATTTTTGGCCTCAAAATTTTCAGTCCTTTTACTCCTCATATCTCATGCTATAGTTAACGCTCTCTTACTACTGGGATCAGCATGTTTCGATTTATTCACACCTCAGATTTGCACATTGGGCGCCACTTCAACTACATCAGCTTACATGATGAGCAAGCGCACATGCTCGAACAGATCTTGGTATATTGTGAACAAAAACAAGCTGATGCACTGATTATCGCTGGCGATGTGTACGACAATTCAACACCGGCTCGTGAAGCGATTGCGCTGTTTGAATCGTTTCTCGACCGGTGCCGGGATGAGCTCAACATCCCTGTGGTATTGATCTCTGGTAACCACGATTGTCCCGTGCGTTTGGGTATGAACAAGAAGGCTGTTAGGCGTGCCAATTTGTATTTGCTAACTGACTTAAAAGATGTGACCCAGCCAGTTATATTGGGCGACGATGAGCCAGTGTATTTTTATGGGATCCCCTTTTGTGACCCGACATCCGTGCGAACTGCAACAGGTGAGTCAGTCAAAACCTATGACGAAGCGCATACACTATTGGTGGAGCAAGTCAAAGCAGCGCATACATCATCCGCGCCCAAAGTGTTACTCAGCCATTGCTTTGTACAAGGTGGCAAAGTAACTGATTCAGAGCGCACATTGAGCGTTGGGGGGAGCGATCAAGTAAGTGCCGATCCAATGATGGACTTTGCTTATGTCGCGCTAGGGCATTTGCACAGCGCTCATCACAAAGGCGCAGAGCATATTCGCTACTGTGGCTCTCCTTT
Source organism: Alteromonadaceae bacterium (assembly GCA_014872805.1). Lineage (GTDB taxonomy): Bacteria > Pseudomonadota > Gammaproteobacteria > Enterobacterales > Alteromonadaceae > Opacimonas. The sequence continues at coordinate 61,773 of WKFN01000006.1, read as the reverse complement.
AAAATATTCGTTATCCGAAGCTAACCATGATAAATCTGTAACCTTGGTGACGCTCACCCAAAGCGAAATGCAGTATGATCTGCTCCCCATCTCCCCTTTGCGAGATGTCCGTGTCATCAAAAACACCTTTGAGCACATCCTAAAAGATGCGCCAAGCGATCCCAATCACGATGATTTTATTCGCATCGAATTAACGGATATCAAACGCGTACACAATCCATTGAGTCGCTTGCGTGAGTATTACCCTAATATTGTGGAGCTGCGTAACACCGGTTTAGAGCAGAGTAAGTTACCTATCAGGCATGCCCAAACTCAAGTTGCCAATATCAAACATCGTTCCGCACAGGACATCGTTCAAGATTTTTATACCCGTGAGGGGCTTATAAACATGGATGATACGCAAACCCAATTACTCAACAACGCGATTAATACAGTTAGATCAGGGAACAAAGATGATACAAAAGAACTGGCACATGCTGAGAACACAGAGGATTTAGTATGAAATTGTTATCCTTGAGTGTACGTAGCATTGGTCCTTTTGCAGATGAGCAAATTGTTGATTTTACAAAGTTTGGACACAATCCGATCTTTTTGATCGAAGGACCCACAGGGGCGGGTAAGTCCACTATTTTAAACGCCATTACATTTGCTTTTTATGGTGAAGCAGGTATCGACACGAGTCAGAATAAACGCTTGCTATGTGATCATTGTATTCCTGATGGCACTGCCTCGGTGATATTGATGTTTGAAATGCGTGGACAAGCCTATCGGGTCATCAGAAAACCCAAATATCATCCACCTAAACTCAAAAATGAAAAACCCGAAACCGTTGAATTTGCAATCTTGAATGATGAGGGTGAGTGGGCGGATTTTGCCGAGCAAAAACGAGAAACCGATCTCAAAATAAAACAGATCATTGGACTTACCGCTGAACAATTTGCGCAAGTCATCGTATTGCCTCAAGGTCAATTTCGCGAAATCATCACCTCGTCATCCGTAGTACGTGAAAAAATCTACGCGACCTTGTTCAGCACCACCATGTACCAAGATATTACGAATCACCTTCTTGAGCAGTACAAAAAGCTAAAAGCAGACAATGCGCATGGACTCACTCAGCGAGCGAATCTTTTTGCCAGTGTCGAGGTGCAAAATGAGGACGCCCTCAATACGAAAATACAAGCCGCGACGACTGTGCAACAGGATGCCGATAATGCATACAAAATGGCTTTTGCCGAACAAACCAAAGCGCAACAAAACTTTGATAAAAGCAGTGCGCTTGCTGAACAATTTACCAAGCATGAACAGGCATTAACAGAACAAGCAACCCTCAATGAATCCACAGCAACCATTGCACAACATCAACACACAGTGTCACAAATTGAAGCCGCGCAATATTTAGCGCCATTTGCGCAACAGCATGTCCAAGCGAATCAACGTCTCAACCGAGCTTTGAGCGACAATAAACAGAAACAAGCTGACCTTGTGGCTCGTCAAAAACAACTTGAAAAAACAACGTCCGTGCTTACTCAAGCCAAACAAGCAGCCGAGCAAATCACTGCACTTAGTACCGAAAAAACCGCTCTAGAAACTGCGCAAAAACAACTTTCACAACTGCAGCAAATCGTCACTCAGCAAACCGCTAAGCAACAACAAATCGCATCACTACAACAGGGGCTTACGCAAGCCACGCAACAAGTTGAAGCAGATGAAGCACACTTGACCAAGCTGTTAAGTGATATTACTGCCCAACAAGATCTAGCGAAGACTGAGTCATCCTGGTTAACTAAGCTTCACACTGCGCAACAGCTCAAAACCCACATTGTCGAGCGGGATAAGGCAACTACAAACATAAAAGATGCTGAAGCCAATATTGCCAAAGGGAAAACGGCTATTGCTGATCAAGAGCAAGTGGTGTCAAGGGGTGAGCAGGCAAGACAAACTTTGCAAATGCATTGGCACCAAAACCAAGCGTTTGTTTTGGCTCAAACCCTCCAGTCCGATACCCCGTGTTTGGTTTGTGGGAGTACAGAGCATCCTGAACCAGCCAAAGCCTTAGTCGGAGTAGCAAATGTATCTCAAGATGCCATTGATGATGCATTGAAAGTGGAACAAAACGCTCGTGTGAAATTAGAGCAGTATCACAATCGATTTAACACTTTGCAGACTCAGCTTGAAGATGCACAAGCTTCACTGCAAACATCTCTGAATGCTCTAGGTGAACATCACTCGATGAGTGAATCTGAGATTGACACAACAATCACTCTGAGCCAAACGCACATCACTCAAGCACTACAAGCTGGTCAGTCTGTTGTGACGTTACAAAACCAGGCAAATACGTTGCAGCACACTATCAATAACCAACGTTCGCACATGCAAACATCGGTGAATACAATAGAAAGAATAAATGGTCAGCTCACCCAGTTACGACAGGATCACGATGAGTTGATAACGCAAGTACCTGATTCGATACGTGATTGCGCTGCTGTCAATGCGCGTTTGCAAACCGTGACAAGCACTATTTCTAAGTTAGAACATGCGCTTAGTGAAGCACAAAAAGCACAGCAAGATGCAACTAATACACTCGCTACCGCACAAGCTAACGCGGAAAATGCCCAGCTACAGCTCGAAAAAGAACAAGACGCTTCGCATCGCGCATTGCATGAATGGGAAATCCAACTTGTTCAGAGTCCGTTATCTAATGAGGCGGCTTATCAAGCGGCGATTCAGCAAACTGAACAATTGGAGACACTGAAGGGACATATCACATCACACAATAACGCAATTACTGCCAATATGGTATTACTCGCTCAACTCAATGAACTTTTACAGGATAAACAGCGCCCAGACTTGGTCGCGCTGCAACAAATATTGGAAAATGCCCAGGCTAAAGTGACTGAAACATTAGCGCAACGTGATGATGCAAATCGTGATTTACAACGCTTAACTCACGTCGCAAAGGAGCTCAAAAAGCTAGATGCGGCGAATCACAATCTGCGTATACAGCTCGATGCCATCGAGCCACTGGCCAAAATTGCCAATGGCGATACAGACAACAAAGTCAGCCTGCATCGTTATGTGTTAGGCGTGATGCTGGACGATGTGCTCAGTGTCGCCTCGGATCATCTGACCCAGATGACGCGAGGACAATTTCATTTTGAGCGACTCACAGACAGCAAAGCGCGAGGTGGCAAAGGATTAGACTTAGGGGTGTTTGACAATCATACCGGTACGTTGCGTGAGGTGAGTTCACTCTCTGGTGGCGAATCCTTCATTGCGTCGATGGCATTGGCGCTTGCCCTGTCTCAAGTGGTGCAAGAGTACGCAGGGGGTATTCAGCTGGAAACGTTGTTTATTGATGAAGGCTTTGGCTCATTGGACAGTGACATTTTGCAGTTGGTGATCAATGTCTTGAGTGACTTACAGGCCAGTGGACGCGCGGTTGGGTTGGTCAGTCATGTTGAGCATATGAAAGACCAGTTCCCCAACAAAATATTGGTACACAAAGACAGTCAGGGAAGTCGTTTGGAGGTGGAGTGTGTGGCATAGAAATACTAATCCGCTTTAAAGTCTTCCGGACATTTTAAAAACTTACACACCAAAATTGCTTGATCAGTTTGCTCATGAGTCATTGCCAGCTCTTTGCTGATCACGTCCATCACCCGCTGATGTTCACCCATGACCAGTGTATTCGTGGCTGAGGTTTTGACATACAACTCAGGATATTGATTGAGTCGCTCGATAAAATCTTTGATGGGCGGAATGTACTGATTATCGAGTGGATAAAGGGAGAGTTCGGCAAGCAATTTTTTCATAGGTTGTCTGTGGGCTGATTAATTCATAGAATGATTTCATCATACCTTACGCAAAACCGCAATCAGACCATCAAGGATGCCGTCCATGACCAAATTTGAAACACTCCAACGCTATCAGCTCATCGAAGTTTTGCTGCAATGGGAAGGCGAGTTTTGCAGTAATCATTTGTGTGAGTATTTCGGTTTAGGTCGTCCTCAAGTATCTAAAATCGTCAAATCCTATCAAAACGATATCAGTGACACGAATTTTACGTATTGCAATACGCGCAAACGTCACCTCGCGAGCGCATCGTTTACGCCTTATCTGACCCAAGGGAAAGTAGATGAGTATCTTGATTTTGTGCAGCGCCTAAGTGCACACAACACAACAGCCGTGCATAACGTATTTTGTTTGCCAAATGCAGAGTTTCTGCCCATGCCTCGCTTTGCGCTTGAGCCTGAGATTTTTAAAGGGATCAATCGCGCCATTGCCAATAACTTGCGTATTGATGTGGATTATCGTTCAGTCAACGCGCCCAATAAAGATGGTCGAATCATCGTGCCACACGCCATTGCCCATTCGGGAGTGCGTTGGCATGTGCGGGCGTATTGTGAAAAAAATCAAGATTTTCGGGATTTTGTATTAACGCGATTTGTCGGAGAAGTGATTGAAGAAGGACCCGCCACAATCGACTCTACTGAGGATATCAATTGGCATACGATGGTAGGCGTAGTAATTGTTCCACATCCGTATTTGACCGAAGCACAACAAGCCGTCGTAGCTCGGGATTATGGCATGACTGATGGACAGCGCGTATTAACGGTGCGAGCCTCTTTGTTGACCTACCTTTTAAAGATGTTGCAGCTTAATCTAACCGATGACGCCCCAGATTCAACACAAGATGAAGCAGAGTTTGAGGTACTGAGTAAAGAGGATAAACAACAAATAGGTAAAGCGAAACAGGTGATGGTGGCGAATCGGGAAGCGCTTCAGAGGTGGGGGTTTTGATTAAATCTTGTTAAACCAACAAGCAACTTACGATCTCTGGCAAGTCGAGGAATTCGATGTATAATCAATTGATTATATCGATCAATAAGACGTTAAAAGGCTCTCCAATGAACTATGAATTAACCGGCACAGTTAAAATCATTCAAGATCCACAGACCTTTGCTAGTGGATTTACCAAGCGTGAGTTAATTGTGACTGTGCCTGATGGCAATTATCCGCAAGATATTTCTCTGGAATTTTTGAAAGATAAAGCTGATTTGCTCAACGAGCTCAGTGTGGGCGATGAAGTGACTGTGTCATTTAATCTTCGTGGTCGCGAGTACAACGGCAAGTATTATAACAACCTCACAGGCTGGAAACTGCAAAAAAACAATGGACAGAGTGCGCAACCATCACAAAGTTATCCGCCGCAAACTTCTACGCCACCCAATCAAGTGTCAGAACCGAATTTTGACGACGATATGGATGATATACCGTTCTAGATTAGTCTGAGAAAAAAGCTATTTACACGCCAACCTCTTAATACTACACTGGTTTTGTCGATAAGATTTAACACTCACTTAACACTAGGCAATGGATATGCGCACACGGCTTTTTGTGTGCTTGCTGTGTGGCGTATGGATTTCGCCCGCTCATGCATTCAGCACAGATTCTGATGACTTACAAACCACGTTTCACGTGGAACCTGCTCTTGCTGATTTTTCTTTATCTGGCACGTCTGAAGCCAACATTCAACATTGGCTGCATCACAGTGCTGTGCAGTGGGCAGGAGAGTGGAAGATCATTGACACGCCAACCACAGAAAGCATCATTGGTGTCGAAGCCTCGTACCTAGAAACACTAAGCCCCATCATAGAAGAGGCGCCAGTCATTTATGAATTGTACTATCAACAACAGTGGCACAGTCGCTATCTAGTCAAACCGCAAATTCAGTATATTCAACCGCAACACAGTACGCTTTCGACCAAGGAAGCGCTCGTGTTTGGATTGAGTACCGAAATTTCATTTTAAATCTCTTTTCTAAACGTCTATTTCAGACATCGATGAACTTATTTTTCCGGTTCGCGTAAAAACAACATGAACCTTCCTCTTTATCTATTCTTATCTGTAATGACAGTTGGAGCATGGCAATTGAATTTATTTGACAAGAATATGCCATGGTTTAGCGTTGACGATCGCGTTATGGGTGGTATCTCACAAAGTTATATCGCAACCAATGACAATTTTGAGTTGCTGTTTTTGGGTGAAATGTCCGTTAAAAACAACGGTGGTTTTGCCTCCATTCGTCGTGAAATCTATTTATCACCCGATAAAGTCCCATCAGACGCACAACTAAAACTCACCGTCACGGGTGATGGGCGTACCTATCAAGTTCGTTTTCGTACCTCAACACAATGGAATGCCATTGCCTATTTTGCACGTATTGATACCATCCCCAATCAAACCGTGACCCATATTTTATCTCTTGATGATTTCAAAGCCTCTTGGCGAGGTCAAGCGGTCCCTGACGCAAAACCTCTGCGTTGGAAAGATGTCAAACAAATGAGCTTCATGTTAACGGATAAGCAACCAGGCGAGTTTGGTTTACTTGTGAGTGATATATATTGGCAAAGTGTTAGCGGCGTTTGACCGACGCCCCTGCCGTGGCGGATAACGGATCGTCTGGCCAACGATGCTTAGGATAACGGCCGCGCATGTCTTTTGCGACGTCTTGATAAGACGATTGCCAAAACCCCGCCAAGTCTTGCGTGGTCTGAATCGGTCTGCGAGCAGGCGACAAGAGCTCAAATCTCAACGGAACTTTGTTACACCCCAACCTAGGTGAAGCAAGCTCTCCAAAGACCCATTGCAGTGGCAAGCTCACCGTCGGTGCATGCTGATGACTATAGCGAATACTGACTTGTTGACCACTTGGAGCAAGATAACATTCAGGCGCCTCTTTTGCCAATAGAGATTGTTGCTCATACTCCAACACGGCATTTAACAAGGGCATCAATGCGATTTTCTGTAAGGCTTTGATACTGATAGTTGGCGTTTGATACGCTAACAACCAAGTATCGATGTTTTGTAGTAAATACGCTTCATCAATCTGAGGGAATCTATCAGGGCAGGTTATGCCTAGCCATTTGACCCGTGACAGCCAGCGCTCACAAGCGTCATCCCAGCGTAAAAACCCTAGTCCTTGGGTGTGAATAACATCGCATAGGGCTTTTTGATAGGTTTCAGGATTGGGCTCAGCAATCACTTTGTCCTGTATGGTCAAGGTACCAAAACGCGTCCGCTCAATAATATTCAATGTTTTGTTAGAATATTTAGCCTGCACAATCGTGTGCACAGGAAGGCTCGCTAACATCGAGTCATCGATTACAGGCATTGCTAAAAACACTCGACCATGGCTGTGTTGCGCATCCGCATCAAGCACAATACACCATGTAAAACGACTGACACCATCCAAATCGTCAAGTACGACGCCTCGTCCCATGGCCATCGTATACCCCATGCCTGATCGTTTCGCCAACCGCTCTGCAAACCCTATCATACAGGCTTCCAAAACCGCACCATCGGCCAACTCTTTAGGAAGTACTAGTGACAACTTTTGGCATAAACGCTGTACCGTGCGCGCAACATTCTGCATCGCCCCATGATGATATTTTTTCATCACTGGTTCGTGATGACAGAACGCCATGACCGCCGCAGCCCGCAAACGAATATCCACAGTATCAGCGTGGAGTAATACATCGCGCTCTCCTAGGAGTGCAGCCAACATCACGGCAGCCACAGCGGTTTCCGATGATCGGTTCAAGCAGCGCAAAATCATATGAGCACTGCGCCAATCCAAACCAAAACCCAATAGCGCTTGACCGTGAGCGGTGATCTGTCCATTGCGACCAATCGCGTCAATTCTGTTCAATCCATCACGAGCATATCCCAAATGATGCACCGGCGGCGCATCAAGCCAATCTACGTCAAGCCATGGTGCATCGGATAATACTCGATGCCCCCATGCCGTCAACTCAAGCATTAAGTCGGTCGGATCAACACGCGCAATCTCTACCGGTGTAAATGGCACGAGCTGTTGCGACTGCGCCCATAAGCGAACACAGCGACCTGCTTGGACACGCCCAGCGCGCCCCGCTCTTTGCGTCGCATCAGCAGCGCTGATTTTTTGTGTCACCAAGCGCGTCAATCCGCTTTTCAGATCGAACCGTGCCATTTTGTGCAGCCCTGTATCAATCACACTCGTGATATTGGGGATCGTTAAACTGGTTTGGGCAATGTTCGTCGCCAATATCACCCGCCGAGCAGATTCTTTTGCGGGCCTCATCAATCTCTGTTGCGCCTTGAGGTCCATAGCACCATACAACTCATAAAACTCAGCCTCACCAGTAAGGTTATCATTACACCATTGCTGTACGCGTCTAATATCGCTTTGACCTGCTAAGAACACCAAAATATCGCCCGAAGTACGACTAAGTTCTGCGGCGATGACTTTGCCTATTTGCGGAGAGGGAGGACTATCTAATGAGATTGGCTGATATTCTATGTCTATGGGAAAACTTCGCCCTTCACATGTAATAACTGGCGCATCATCAAGATATTGACTTACCTGTTCACTGTCTAATGTCGCTGACATTACAAGTACCGCCAAGTCATCTCTGAGACCTTGTTGGATCTCACGGCACAACAACAACCCTAAATCAGCATGCACGCTGCGCTCGTGAAATTCGTCAAAGATTATACAAGCGACACCCTTTAGTTCGGGATCGGATTGGATCTTGCGCGTCAAAATCCCTTCAGTCACAATCAGCAAGCGTGTACTCGAACTGTGCTTCGCTTCATTACGTACCTGATAGCCAACTGTTTGTCCGACCGTTTCACCTAAACTTGCAGAGAGATATTCTGCCAACGCTTTGACCGCAACTCGGCGTGGCTCTAGCAAGATAATTTGCTGTGAACCAAACTCCGGCTCGGCCAACAATGCCAGTGGTACTTGGGTCGATTTACCTGCTCCAGGCTCCGCACTTAATACCAAACGCCGCTCTTTGACGAGCGTTTGACAGATATTTGGTAGTTTGGGAGTGATGGGTAAATTAGCCATGCATTGCTGCAAAGCCTGGAGCGGCTTGAATCCGAGCTTGTTGCCAAGGGTCGCTAGCGTACAGCGATGTGCCGTGCGCGGGGTAATTGATAGTTGCGTTGGATTCACTGAGTATTTTGCCATCGTCTAATTCAAGCAATGGAACCTTGACTAATGGGTTTTTACTCAAAAATTTTGGGCGCTGAGTATCTCCTGCCATAATATCAATGTCACGCCATTGATATTCTCGCCTAAACATTGCCGCAGTTAACTGGCATTTGTAACAGTTACCCGAGCGTGTATCGCCATATAAAATCATTTATTCTCCTTTATATTAATTTCATATGGTAGTTGGACATCAATCAAAAAGCCATCTGAATCACTGATTATGCAAAAGCCATTGAGTGCTGCGACACGACTATGTATACCTTCTAAACCAAATTTACCCATATTTGAGGCACTCGAAAGATGTTGTTTATCGCCATCGTCCTTTAATATCAACCGAACGGTGTGACCTTCTTGAAACAAACTCAGTCTAAAGGTCGTTGCATTAGAATGTTTAATCGTGTTGGTAATCGCCTCTTGTACAATACGAAAAATAGCGGTTTCCATTAATGCAGATAATACGAACTCTTCGAGACGATCGACTTGATATTCAATGCCAACACTGTCTAATTTTTCACTAAAATAGGTTCCTTCTAACGTGTTGTACAAACCAAAATCATCTAAGACGACCGGTCTAAGCCAATGCATTAGATGATAAACACTGCTGTAGATATCATCTGCTCGGACCTTGAGTGTATCAATGGCTTTTTCGGGATGCAGGTTGTCTACCTCTAGCATCCGAATGGTGGTTTTCAATGCGATTATATTTTGCCCAACTTCATCATGCAGCTCTTGCGATAAAAACTGCCTCTCCCGCTCCTGATTATTCAAAATATTACGCCCTAACACTTGAAGGCGTTCAGTCATTCGTTCTAACGAGCTGTTTTGCTTTTCTAATGCGTACTGCGCATTATCCTTTTCATATAATACTGCACCTATCAGTAAGGCAACCAAGCTGTAAGTGAGCATATAAGGCTGATATTCAATCAGCAAAGCCCCTTCTGCTTGCCACAAAAACACCAATAGACTGGTCTTAACGACTATTGAGGTCAACATCACGCCATACCATCCAAACCGTGCCGCCATCAGAATGAGTGGAATAAACAACGCAATCCGTAACAGATAATCTAAGTGCGGCGTGATATGCAAAAAGCCCAGGATAGATAACCCCAAGACACTGACAACAAAAATCACGTTTTTTTGTGAGGTGCGATGTCGTGTATCGTCGCATTGTGAATGCCACAACCAAAGGAGATGACAAGTGAAAAAATAAAATCCTACCAAGTACCCAGAGAGTTGCTGCGCGATAAAGTATTCCATGTACACATTGCTAGGGATGTTGGCATAAAATCCAAGCTCCAACAGTGCTGCCGCTGAAAGGTACATCAACCGATAGGCAAACGTCAGCAATATAAGCCACATAATGCTGTGTAAATGAAACCATGAACCTTTGACAAAATATCTAGCTAACTTACTGATGATGAAACCGGTAACCACCTCCAACAAGGTAAAGCTTATTACGCCTTGCAACAACGTCACCATAGAGTTTGCGGCGGCATCCACAACCATATATAAATAGGTGTTGTCTCCGGTATTACACCCCAGTAAAAAGATTAACCAATAGCGAAATGGCAAAATAAACAACGCAACGAGCTTTATTCCATGAGGCACATACCAACTCACCATGCCTGGAATAAGTTCGTATTGTAATGTGATGAAATAACCGATGAAGCCAAACAGGCAACCGAAAATAAAAAGTGCAATTGGGTATATTAGCGTCCGCATTACTCAGCCATTGATGTGTTGATTGAATATCAACATAATTCAGTATGCTGGATAATTCCGTGTTTTAGAGCAAATTTGGTGATTTGAAAAGTAGAATTGTATTGAAATTTGTTCATGATGTTACGTCTGTGGGTATGAACTGTTTTGACGGCAATATCTAAGATACTCGAAATATGTTTTACTTCATACCCTTTGGCTAAAGCCAAAAATACTTCTTGTTCACGGGTAGTCAACTCATTGAACTGTTGCAATGTTGCTTCAGCTTGTGGCATTAATTGTTTGATGTCGTTGCTAAAATAGACACCGCCCTGGTTAATTTGGTGTAGTGCAAAGATGAGAGTATCTGATGCCTCGCGCTTGCTCACAAAACCTTTCACACCCAAATTACGAGCTTGATTGACGTAGTGAGTATTTTCGTACATGCTAACCAGAATGGTTTTGCAATAACTGTTATGAGTATTGACATATTCAACCAAAGTAAACCCAGTGTCATCACCTTGCATGGAGATATCTGTAATAAGGATTTCAGCTTTGTCTAAATAACCAGATGCTATTGCTTCCTCCACACTGCCATAGCTTCCGACCACGTCAAAACCTGGCTCAATATCAATTAATTGGTGAAAGCCATCCCTGACCATTTGATGATCGTCAACTAATACCACTGAGGTCACATCATTTTCCTAAAAATAGATAACAGTGTTTTATAATAACAATCATTGAATCTGCAATTCAATAGCGGTATCTAAGCTTTTTTCTTAGATTAATACACTATTTAATGACTTTAATAGTAATTGTTTTTGGCTCGCTTTGCGCAATACCGTCTGACACACTATACGTAAAGTTATCTTCACCTGAGTAATCGTCATTGACGCGATACGTTACAATATTATTCTCAATGGTTACAATGCCATGAGATGGTTGGGTGACAATTTGATAAATTAACGCATCACCATGATCATCTTTTCCTAGCAACCTTATTGTTAAAGGCATCCCAGAATATACAGTTCGTACCAAATTATAACCAACAGGCACATTATTGGCTAAGGTAGGAGTAGAAAATATCAAAAACCAAGAAAGGAAAATATAGACAACTAAATATTTCATTGTAAACCTATTTTAAAATTAGATTTACATTCTAAATATGTTTCTTTATTTTATCTCTAAGCCTTTTTCTTAGTGATTAACATAAAAAACCCAGCACAAAGCTGGGTTTTTATTATCAATATTGTCGAGCTTATTTGCGTAATTGAGACATCTGTTTGATCAAACGTAACTGCGCAATGGCTTCTTCCAACTGCAGTGCTGCAGTTTGATGGTCGAAGTCAGCACCCGGATTCGCAATTTGTTCTTCTGCGTGACGCTTAGCTTCTTGTGCTGCACCTTCATCTAGATCTTCTGCACGTACCGCTGTATCAGCCAGTACCGTCACAGCTTGCGGTTGTACTTCTAAGGTACCGCCAGCAATGTAGATAAATTGTTCTGCACCGTTTTCAACTAAACGAACCATTCCAGGGCGCAAGGCTGTCAATAGTGGCGCGTGACCAGGATGAATACCTAGCTCACCTTCACTACCTGTCACTTGAATTGCAGAGACATCGCCGTGAAAGATAGCGCCTTCCGCCGATACCACACTCAAGTGTACTGTTGCTGTTGCCATATAACCCCCTTATACGTGGTGTCAGTAGTTAAGCAAAAGCCTTACGCTTTTGCTTTTTCTACTGCTTCTTCGATTGAACCAACCATGTAGAAGGCTTGCTCTGGTAAATCGTCGTAATCACCGTTTAGGATGCCCTTAAAGCCAGCAATGGTGTCTTTAAGAGAGACGTACTTACCAGGAGAACCAGTAAAGACTTCTGCTACGAAGAATGGCTGAGATAAGAAACGTTGAATCTTACGAGCACGTGATACCACTTGCTTGTCTTCTTCAGATAATTCATCCATACCAAGGATCGCGATGATGTCTTTTAGTTCTTTATAGCGCTGAAGTACTGATTGAACGCCACGTGCTGTATCATAGTGCTCTTGACCAATAACTAATGGGTCAAGCTGACGTGAAGTAGAATCTAACGGGTCAACCGCAGGGTAAATACCCAAAGATGCGATATCACGTGAAAGTACTACGGTTGCGTCTAAGTGAGCAAACGTCGTTGCTGGTGACGGGTCAGTCAAGTCATCCGCAGGTACGTATACCGCTTGGATTGATGTGATTGAACCAGTTTTAGTCGACGTAATACGCTCTTGAAGTACACCCATTTCTTCAGCAAGAGTAGGCTGATAACCTACCGCAGAAGGCATACGACCTAATAGTGCTGATACTTCGGTACCTGCAAGTGTATAACGATAGATGTTATCAACGAAGAAAAGTACGTCACGACCTTCGTCACGGAATTTCTCTGCCATTGTCAAACCAGTCAAAGCAACACGCAAACGGTTACCCGGTGGTTCATTCATCTGACCGTATACCAGTGATACTTTGTCTAGTACGTTGGAATCTTTCATTTCGTGATAGAAATCGTTACCTTCACGAGTACGCTCACCTACACCAGCAAATACTGAGTAACCGCTGTGCTCGATCGCGATGTTACGAATGAGTTCCATCATATTTACGGTTTTACCAACACCCGCACCACCGAATAGACCAACTTTACCACCCTTAGCAAATGGGCAGACCAAGTCGATTACTTTGATACCAGTTTCTAGTAGTTCAACCGCGTTTGATTGATCTTCATAGCTTGGTGCTTCACGGTGAATAGACATACGCTCTTCTTCACCAATGTCACCTGCTTCATCAATTGGGTTACCTAATACGTCCATGATACGGCCTAGTGTGGCAGTACCCACTGGCACCTGAATAGCTTTACCCGTGTTTTCTACAGTAAGTCCACGACGTAGACCATCAGTAGTACCTAGTGCGATACCACGGACAACTCCGCCACCTAGTTGCTGTTGCACTTCTAGGGTTAGACCCGCTAAGTCACCATCGGTCACTTTTAGTGCATCATATACACGCGGTACGTTAGTTTGTGGGAATTCAATATCCACAACCGCACCGATGATTTGGACGACCTTACCTTGACTCATAATTTGTCCTCTTTAAACCTTAATAAACCTTGCCTACACCGCTGCCGCGCCGCCAACAATCTCAGAGATTTCCTGAGTAATTGCCGCTTGACGTGCTTTGTTGTATACCAACTGTAATTCGTCGATGAGATTACCTGCGTTATCCGTTGCGGCTTTCATAGCCACCATACGGGCAGCTTGTTCTGCTGCAGCATTCTCAACAACCCCTTGATACACTTGAGATTCAATATAACGAACCATTAATGTTTCCAAAATTTCTTTTGGATCTGGCTCGTAGATGTAATCCCAGCGATGCTGTAAATCTTCGTCTTCCGACTTTGGCAAAGGTAATAACTGATTGGCCACAGGTACCTGTGACATGGTAGATTCGAAGTGGTTATACACCAGATAAATGCGATCTAAATCACCATTATCATATGCGTCTAACATCACGCGAACCAAGCCCACGATGTCGGCTAATTTAGGCTTGTCGCCTAAACCCGATTCCGCTGCTAACACGTTGCCACCAAAGCGCGAGAAGAATCCCACTGCTTTGCCGCCAAGCGCTGCAAAAGAAACCTCAACACCTTGTTCTTGCCATTTTGCAACATCTTTAGCGACCAACTTAAACTCATTAGAGTTGAGGCCACCACACAGACCACGGTCTGTCGATACTACAATATAACCAACGCGCTTGACTTCACGGTCGTCCATATAAGGATGACGATATTCCAAACTACCATTGGCAATATGACCAATCACTTTTAGCATGTTTTGTGCGTAGGGACGGGTAGCCGCCATCCGGTCTTGCGCCTTTTTAATTTTGGACGCAGCCATCATTTCCATCGCACTGGTAATCTTTTGAGTATTTTTGATACTCCCAATCTTACCTTTTATCTCTTTACCGCTAGCCATGACTATTTCTCCGTTACTAAACGATTAGCCTTTACACGTTGCCGCGTAAAGGCACATTGATTACCACGTTTGCGTCTCTTTAAATTTAGTGATCGCTGCATGGATTTGTTGCTCAATGTCGTCGTTATAGTTACCGGTTTCATTGATAGTCTTAACTAGTTCAGCTTGTTCTGCATTCATATATGAATGTAGAGCTGCTTCAAAGTCTAGGACTTTGGTTAAGTCAATGTCTTTTAGGAAACCTTTTTCAATCGCGAACAATGAGAAAGCCGTTTCTGCAACCGATAAAGGTGCATATTGGTTTTGCTTCATTAATTCAGTCGCGCGCTCACCATGCTCTAGCTGAGCACGTGTTGCATCATCAAGATCTGATGCAAATTGAGAAAACGCCGCTAATTCACGATACTGAGCAAGTGCTAAACGGATACCACCACCAAGTTTCTTGATGATTTTGGTTTGCGCTGCACCACCAACACGAGATACTGAAATACCAGCGTTAACCGCAGGACGAATACCTGAGTTAAACAAGTCAGTTTCTAGGAAGATCTGACCATCGGTAATTGAGATTACGTTAGTTGGTACGAACGCAGATACGTCACCCGCTTGCGTTTCAATGATAGGCAATGCAGTTAATGAACCTGTTTTACCTTTCACTTCACCGTTAGTATATTTTTCAACATAGTCTGCGTTAACACGAGCTGCACGCTCTAGTAGACGCGAGTGGAGGTAGAATACGTCACCAGGATATGCTTCACGACCAGGAGGACGCTTAAGTAGCAACGAAACCTGACGATACGCAACGGCTTGCTTAGATAAGTCATCATAAATGATCAACGCATCTTCACCGCGGTCACGGAAGTATTCACCCATAGTACAACCAGAATATGGTGCTAAGTACTGAAGGGCTGCAGATTCTGATGCAGAAGCAGCGACCACGATGGTGTTTTCTAACGCACCGTGTTCTTCTAACTTACGTACTACGTTGGCAATGGTTGATGCTTTTTGACCAATCGCTACATAGACACACTTAATGCCTGTGTTCTTCTGAGCAATGATGGCATCAACCGCTAAGGCTGTTTTACCTGTCTGACGGTCACCGATAATCAACTCACGCTGACCACGGCCGATTGGAATCATCGAGTCAACAGACTTATAACCAGTTTGTACTGGCTGATCAACTGATTGACGTTCGATTACACCTGGTGCGATTTTTTCAACTGGCTCAAAACCGTCTGCGTCAATCGCGCCTTTACCATCGATGGGTGCACCTAGGGTGTTTACAACACGACCTAGCAATGCATTACCAACAGGTACTTCTAAGATACGACCAGTTGCTTGAACTTTTGTACCTTCTTGTAGGTCCGCGTAAGGACCCATCACTACTGCACCAACAGAATCTCGTTCTAAGTTAAGTGCGATAGCGTAACGATTACCTGGAAGCTCGATCATCTCACCTTGCATGACATCGGCTAGGCCGTGAATGCGGATGATACCGTCGGTTACACCAACGATAGTACCTTCGTTTCGAGCTTCACTTACTACTTCAAACTTCTCAATTCGTTTTTTGATCAGTTCTGCAATTTCAGTGGAATTAAGTTGCATGCTCTTATCCCCGTTATGCTTGCAACGCGTCTGATAGACGGTTCAATTTAGTATGGACGGAACCATCAATGATCATGTCGCCGGCTTTAATGACTAAGCCTGCCACAACACTTGGATCCACGTTACAATTAAGCTTCACTTTACGTGCCAATCGTTTTTCTAGTGCTTTACCAAGCGTATTTTGCTGATTAGCGTCTAACTCTAAGGCTGATTTAACATCGACTTCTACTTCTTTGTCGTAATCTGCTTTGAATTCGTTAAACAACTCAGCGATTGCTGGTAATGCTTGTAAACGTTGGTTCTCTGCCAAAACTTTTATTAAGTTCTGACCGTTCTCGTCGACTTGTTCGCCGCACACACCGATGACAACTTCGGCCAGTTTGTCTGCGCTCATTGCACTGGTGATAATGCTATTTACTGCTTCATCTTGGGCAACGGCTCCAGCAAACACAAGCATTTCTTGCCATTGTGCTACGACGCCTTTGTCGACTGCAAAATCAAAAGCCGCTTTGGCATAAGGGCGAGCAACTGTAGTCAATTCAGACATGGCTCAGACTCCCTTATAGTTCTTCGACAAGTTTTGCAACAATGTCGGCTTGAGCTTTTTCATCGATTTCGCGCGCTAAGATTTTCTCAGCACCTGCAACGGCTAGCGCAGAGACTTGCTTACGCAATTCTTCCTTGGCACGGTTGCGTTCAGCTTCAATCTCGGCATTGCCTTGAGCGATGATTTTCTCACGCTCTGCATGGCCGCGTTGCGTTTCTTCGTCTACGATTTGAGACGCACGCTTCTTGGCCTGGTCGATGATTTCCGCTGCTTGCGCTTTGGCATCTTTTAATTGCTCAGCAACTTGTGCTTGAGCTTCTTCTAGGTCTTTTTCAGCTTTTTCAGAAGCTTCTAAGCCATCGGCTATCTTCTTCTGACGCTCTTCAATTGCGCCTAAAAGTGGTGGCCATACATGTTTCATACAGAACCATACAAAGACCGCAAACGCAATTAATTGACCTATTAGAGTGGCGTTGATATTCATTTGACCGCTCTCCTATTTAAATTCGCTAAAGAATGTTCGTAAAAAAATTAAGCACCAACAGCGAATAATAGGTATAACGCGATACCAACACCGATCATTGCGATCGCATCGATAAGACCCGCTACGATGAACATTTTCACCTGTAACTGAGGCGCTAGTTCTGGTTGACGAGCAGCAGATTCTAGGAATTTACCACCTAATAAACCGAAACCGATTGCCGTACCTAAAGCACCCATACCGATTAATAGAGCAACTGCGATATATAACATTTTGTTCTCCGAGTTAAGTTAAAGTTAAAAAATTAAAAGTTAAAAAAATTAATGGTCTTCACATGCCAAGCTTAAATACACGATAGTCAACATCATGAAAATAAACGCTTGTAATGGTAAAACCAAAATGTGGAATACTGCCCAAGGGAAATGCAGCGGAAGCTGGAAGAACCCAAGAGTAGCAATCAAAATAAAGATCAATTCAGACGCGTACAGGTTACCGAACAGACGCAGTGCTAGAGACACAGGACGTGCAAGTAACGTTACTGATTCCAAGATGAAGTTCACCGGAATAAACGCAGGGTGATTGAACGGCTGTAACGTTAGTTCTTTCATAAAACCTGAAACGCCTTTCATTTTGATAGAGTAATAAAGGATTAGGAAGAACACACCAATCGCTAGGGCGAAGGTCAGGTTCAAATCCGTTGTCGGTACCGCTTTCATGTATACGTCATGTGGGTCCATACCAAAGAAAGTAGACCCAATCAAACCAGCAATCGTCGGTAAGATGTCAACAGGAACCAAATCCATCAAGTTCATTAATAGTACCCAAACAAAAATTGTCAGGGACAGTGGTGCGATGATGGAACTTTTACCATGGAAAGTATCGCGCACGTTTTGATTAACAAAATCAACCACTAATTCGATAAACGCTTGGCCTTTTGTCGGCACACCTGTGGTGGCTTTTTTGGCGGCGCTGGTGAAAATCCAAAGGAACAACACCCCTAAACCAATCGACCATGCTAAGGTGTCCACGTGCCAAGCCCAAAATCCAGCGTCTTTACACGCTTTATTAAAGGCAATGCCATTTTCAGTGGTACACATCACGGCGTTAGTTAAATGGTGATTGATATAATCGGTAGTACTATATTCAGATGCCATTGTTTAACCCATATGTAATTTAAAATTCATCCTTTTGCGCTCAACCACATGACAGAGATGGTGTGAGTCGCCGTTGTGATCGCAAAGCCTACAAGTAATGCCACTGGGGCGGTAGGTAATAGCTGATATGCCATCACAAATAATATTATTGTTGCTGCCAGTTTTAATTTGGAGCCCTGGCTCATGCTCTTCATGACTAAGTGTTTTTTGGTTGCGCCACTATAACGAAACGCAAAATAGGTAAACACTAGATTAGGTAAAATACTGATACATGCGCCTGCTGCATAGTTCAGTATTGTGGGAAATGAAAAAAAAGGCAGACTTGTTATTACTATTAGTAGTGCTATTGCGCTCTGAGCTATCAATGCTCGTTTGGCTAGTACGACGCCCTTACTGATTATCGCGATAGCCACTTTTGTCTCTTTCTTTCTTACCTATGTTTAGCGCTCATGAGTATACTTGTCAGGATTTTTTTTGCAACAATAATCATTTCTGTATACAAGTTATAGGGTTAATTGTTTTGGTGAATGATCTAGGGAGAATATAGGCTAAGGGACCATCGCTATTCAGATTTCCTACCAAGTGCTTAGTGCCAAAGTCGTAACAGGGGGTTTAAACAGATGTTTACATGTAATGTTTTGCTAAAAAGTCATTAACAAAATTGCTACGCATCTGGGCTATTTAGCAATGTGAGCCAGAATCCCATCCAGTTGGTCAAGATTGCCAAAATCAATTGTCAACTTACCTTTGCCTTTGGCATTATGACTAATTTTTACTGCTGCACCGAGCTGTTCAGATAAACGCGTTTGTAATTTTTCAACATCTGGATCGACGGTAGGAATGGGTTTGTCTTTTTTGGGCTCATTGAGACGTCGTACATAGTTTTCCGTCTCACGGACATTTAACCCTTTACCGGCAACATGTTGTGCTGCGTCGATCTGAGTCTCACCGGTAAGCGAGAGTAAAGCTCGGGCATGACCCATTTCAATATCACCGTGTTCAAGTAAGGTTTTAACTTCACCTTCTAATGAATTTAACCTCAATAAGTTAGTGACCGTAGAACGTGATTTGCCAACGGCTTCTGCCGCTTCTTGTTGGGTAAGTTGGAATTCCAGAATCAAACGATCTAACGCTTGAGCCTCTTCCATCGCATTGAGATCTTCGCGTTGAATATTTTCAATTAGGGCAATGGCTACGGCCGCTTCATCTGGTACATCTTTAATAATGACGGGGACTTCATGCAGTTGTGCCATCTGCGATGCTCGCCAACGACGCTCACCAGCAATGATTTCGTATTGCTCAACTCCAACCGGACGCACTACAATAGGCTGAATAACGCCTTGTGCCGTAATGGAACTGGCAAGCTCTTCTAGTGCTTCTGGTGACATATCTTTGCGCGGTTGATACTTTCCCGGTTGCAACCACTCGATGGGTAAAGACGTTAAGTCACTATTATCAGATGGAGATTCGCTAGTCGGTGCTGGTGCTGCACGTGACGCAGTTAATAACGCGTCCAATCCGCGTCCTAAGCCTTTGTTTTTTACTGACATAATAGTTACCTATACACCTATGCAGATTGTTTATTGGCTGCTTGAGTTCGTCTTAAAATCTCACCGGCCAGTGCCAGATAGGCTTTTGCACCGGTAGAAGTCTTATCGTAATACATAGCAGGGGCACCATAACTTGGCGCTTCTGCTAATCTGACATTGCGAGGGATCACAGTTCGGTACACTTGCGTGCCAAAATGTCGTTTTAGTTGTTCTGAGACATCGTTGGCCAGACGATTTCGAGGGTCGTACATAGTGCGCAAAATGCCTTCAATACACAAATCTTGATTGACCACAGAAGCGAGTTTTTCGATGGTGCCCATTAGCTCTGTTAGCCCTTCTAATGCGTAATATTCACATTGCATCGGGACAATCACCGAATCTGCTGCGGCAAGCGCATTGACGGTCAGCTGTGACAAAGAGGGAGGGCAGTCGATAAAAATATAGTCGTAATGCTCTCGTACCGGCTCTAATGCTTTGCGCAATCTCACTTCGCGCGCAAAAAGCTCCATTAATTTTACTTCTGCAGCAGTATTATCACTGTTGCCAGCAATTAAATGATATTTGCCAGTCGTTTCTTTAATGATGACGTCCTTGGCCGGCATATCCTCAATAAGCAATTCAT
Source organism: Alteromonadaceae bacterium (assembly GCA_014872805.1). Classification (GTDB taxonomy): domain Bacteria; phylum Pseudomonadota; class Gammaproteobacteria; order Enterobacterales; family Alteromonadaceae; genus Opacimonas. The sequence goes on along the minus strand of WKFN01000006.1, from coordinate 41,074 downwards.
AACAGGTAGCCGGGGCATCGTGTTTGGTGATCCCACTTGCTGTGGTCGCATTGCCTTGTGGGTCAAGATCAATGAGCAATACACGACGTTTTGTCGCTGCCATCGACGCAGCCACATTCACAGCGGTGGTGGTTTTGCCGACACCGCCTTTTTGGTTTGCAATTGCTATAATTTTTGCCACTGTTATGTCACTACCTGTGATTTATATTTATTTTGGACGAATTATGAGCACATGTCGTTCAGCATTTAAATTTGGTATAGTAAGCGCATACTTACTTGAAACCTCATATTCATGTTGGCACTCATTAATTTCATCAACAGGATCTTGGCCTTTTAATGCCAAAAACTCACCCTTAGAATGTATCAGATGTGCACACCAGTGCAACATATCTTTAAGACTAGCAAACGCACGTGAAATCACGACATCAAATTCGTTATTTTCGGTATATTCTTCGACTCTTGCCTGAACAGGTGTGACATTGGTCAAACCTAATGCATAAACCACTTGATTCAAAAAACGCACTCGCTTACCCAAGGTATCAAGTAATGTAAATTGTTTATCAGGGCACATAATGGCTAAAGGAATCCCAGGTAAACCCGGTCCAGTGCCAACGTCAATACACTGCTGACCTGTTACATACGGCATCACCATAATGGAATCCATGATGTGTTTGACGACCATCTCTTTGACATCACGCACCGCAGTTAAATTATAGGCTTTATTCCACTTGTTGATGAGCAATACATACTCTATGAGGGCATCGCGCTGAGAAACACTCACCTCAAGGTCTGTTTTAGCAATGAGCGAATCAAGAAGGTCGAGTAACTGTGCTTTTTCCATGTCTATGCGCTCTTGCGCAACATGTTGTGTTTTTTGAGATACACTAACAATAATGAAATCGCCGCTGGGGTGACACCCGAAATACGAGACGCTTTGCCAATGGTCTCCGGTCTGGATTCACTCAGCTTAGCTACCACTTCGTTGGATAGCCCAGAGATTTGGCTATAATCAAAATCCGCTGGCAACAAAGTTTCCTCATGACGCTGAGTTTTGGCAATCTCGTCTTTTTGACGCTCAATATATCCGGCGTATTTGATTTGTATTTCAACTTGCTCGGCTGCTTGAACATGCTTCAAACCAGGACCTAAACTCTCAATGCCCATCAGCGTTTGATAGGTCATTTCAGGACGACGGATCAATTCTTCTAATGAATGTTCACGCGTCACAGGATTGCGCAATACTTTATTGAGTTCACTTACCGAAGCGTGTTTAGCATGGATATACTGACCTTTTAAGCGTTGTTTTTCACGCTCGATTAATTCAATTTTTTCATTAAATGCCGCCCACCGCACATCATCAACTAAGCCAACTTCTCGGCCAAGGGCAGTCAAACGCAGATCCGCATTATCTTCACGCAATAGCAAGCGGTATTCAGCACGTGAAGTAAACATCCGATACGGTTCTTTAGTACCTAATGTCGCCAAATCATCAATTAATACACCTATGTATGCTTGATCGCGTCGTAAACTAATCGCCTCTTTATCAGATGCTTGTAACGCAGCGTTGGCACCTGCAAGCAAACCTTGTGCACCGGCTTCTTCATAACCTGTAGTGCCATTGATCTGACCTGCAAAGAACAAGCCATCAATAAATTTCGTTTCGAGTGATTGTTTCAAATCGCGTGGATCAAAGAAATCGTATTCAATCGCATATCCAGGGCGAATAATGTGTGCATTTTCAAATCCAGCAATGGAGTGAATCAAGTCACACTGCACATCAAAAGGCAAGGAAGTACTGATCCCGTTAGGATAAATTTCTATCGAGTTGAGACCTTCTGGTTCAACAAAAATCTGATGCGAATTTTTATCTGCAAAACGGGTGATTTTGTCTTCAATACTTGGGCAGTAACGTGGACCAACTCCTTCAATCACACCCGTAAACATTGGCGAGCGATCCAGTCCTCCACGGATAATGTCATGAGTCCTTTCGTTGGTATGCGTGATGTAACATGGGATTTGCTCTGGATGATCGGCAACACTGCCCATAAATGAAAATACCGGAAGTGGTGTATCACCAGGTTGTTCTTGCATCTTGGAATAATCCAAGGTGCGTGAATCTAGGCGAGCTGGAGTACCGGTTTTGAGACGTTCCACTCTAAATGGTAAAGCCCTTAAACGCTCAGCAAGAGCGATGGATGGTGGATCACCTGCCCGACCGCCTTTGTAATTTTCTAGCCCTATGTGAATGGTACCACCCAAAAACGTACCAACAGTCAATACGACCGTTTTGGCTTTGAATTTTAACCCCATTTGGGTAACAACTCCCGCGACACGGTCATTTTCGACAATCAAGTCATCACAAGATTGCTGAAAGATAGTCAAGTTGTTTTGATGCTCTAATGTGTATCGAACGGCATTGCGATACAAACTGCGATCAGCTTGAGCACGTGTAGCTCGCACCGCTGGGCCTTTTGAAGCATTCAAGGTACGCCATTGTATCCCAGCTTTATCAATGGCATGTGCCATAACTCCGCCTAACGCATCGATTTCTTTGACTAAATGACCTTTTCCGATACCACCAATGGCTGGATTACAAGACATTTGTCCAAGTGTTTCCATATTGTGGGTCAAAAGCAAAGTAGTTGCGCCCATCCGTGCGGCAGCAAGCGCAGCTTCGGTACCAGCATGGCCACCACCCACGACTATAACGTCATACGCTTGTTGATAATACATAAGGATACCTTGAATTTTTTAATCGGGTATATTTTAGCCTAAAGGTGATGTTGTGCCTAATTTTTTTGTCTTTGCAAAAGAGAAAGCCGGTTTGTGCGAAGAGCGAGGATAATTATATAAAACATACTTTATGGATCTTAGTTTATTATTATTATTATTAAGTGACTGATTTTCTTTGGATAAGCTTATTTTTTTTAATAAAAACAATTTATTACAGAGATCATAACTAGACTTAAGATCAGTTTGTAACTGCGTACATCCTGTGTATAAAAACATGAGTTATCCACAAGATGATTTTATTATAAAGTTATGATCGATTCATACCGATCATAATCCCAAACAAATACCGATCTTATCCACATCACTGTATGAGTTGTGGGTAAGTCGGTATAGGTTGATAGCCACTTTGATCCGTTTTTGTGATTAACTTTTTTTGATCTTAATACTGCCACCAAAGGTGCGCAGTACAAGTTTTAGTTCATAGCTTTGATAAATGTAATGAGCAATGACACCGGCGCTTAATAGTAGACTTAATGTTATTTTACTTGGTTAGGTTGATACCCTGAGACGGGTGTATGCGAGATCGAATCATCTACAAATTCCTCTCGTCGGGAAGGGCCGTGGAATTGGATCTTATAGGTATCATATTCTTTGATGGATTCGGTACAGTATTTGCCCAGGGCAATGCTCAAATCTTTAAGTGAATGATTGGTGATCAGGATGCAGTTTTTCTTAGCAGCTTGGCGTAAACGCAACAAATTTCCGAGCCAGCTTTGAGCATTTTTCTTGAGCATGGTCTCATTCACACAAACCTCATCTAGGATGAGCAAATCAACATTGAGTAAGTCTTGTTGGATCTCTCTGAACTGCTCAGCCACACCGTCTTTGGCATCATAGTCATAAGAATAAAAACGCATTTCAAGCAAACTCGACAGTTGACGATACAGCACACTAGTTTCAAAGTGTTCAATCAAATGATGTGCAATAGCCCCAGCTAGATGTGATTTGCCACGCCCGTAATCGCCATAAAAAATAAACATGTGCGACGATTGTTTACGAAAGTTCGGGTCGTCATAGGCACTGATAAAGGATTGTGCAAAACTAATGGCTTCACTCATATCTTCGGCATCATTGACTAAGGTATCAAAGCGCCAATTGGGATTGAGGTCTGCTTGACCAAAAATAGACGCAATGCGTTGTTGTTTACTCTGAGCTTGTAAGGCAGCAATGTCACGATTAGCTTGCGCTTGATATTGTGCTCGAAGCTCTTGATATGGCGTGACGGTTTCCGGTGTCGTGAGTTTACCTAAACGCTTGCCGAGACTGGCGATTTTGTCTTGTAAATTGTCCACACGACCCTCATTTATTTGTTTTGTCTTTATAACGCTCGATGAACGCTTTGGTTTTGTTATCAATATGTATTTTGCCATCTTGTGACACACTTTGATAGCCCACAGTGTGCGTTGCTGGCTGAGCTTGTTGGCCCATTTTGGTTTTGCGTTGCAATACGAATTTTTGCGTCCATTGAAATTGACTAAATTGCTTATCCGGACGACCCATCCAATAACTAATAAAATCACCTATATCTTCTTGGGTATAATGCTTATCAAGCAATCCAACAAGTTGCGCTAACTCTGAAAATAAACGCTCATCTGGCAGCCACTGCATGTGCATACCAAAGCGTTTCGTGTGCAATTCGATATAGGGTTCGTTAGCAACGATCATCATAGGCAATACGATGCGTTGTTCGCGCAGTGTATGCTCAATATTTTGTTCAAGGCCGAGTTTAACTAGTCCTTGTTTGAGCAAGTGTTTGAGTAATCGATTGATTTGCCGACCTTGGGTAAAAGGCTCGTCTTTGGTGCTAACGATTTTGCACAAAGAAGGATAGTGAATCGGTTGTGTTGCTCCAGTCACTGCATGCGCATTAGGTCGTAAACCTAACACATATAAACTGCGCGCAGCATTGGATTCTACATCTAATAATGCTGCATATTCTGCATCAGTTAACATTAGGCGAGTTGCTCAGCAAACCAATCCACTGCAATATCTTCAGGGATCGGGTGTTGTAACACATCAATCAGTTTGGGCTGGGCTAATGCCGATGCGCCACATTGTTGCATGGTTTTGTGCATGGTTTCAGCACCACCACAGTAAGTGTCATAAGACGAATCACCCAAACCTATCACATAGTAGGTATTGCTTAGCGTAATATTAGTAAGCTCATCGTGAAAAGGCTGAATATTGTCTGGCAAATCGCCTGCACCGTGTGTAGAAGTACAGATTACCCAAGTGGTGTTGCGATCGATTTCGGCCAATTGAGGTTGAAAATACACTTCAGCGGCATAACCTAGTTCATCGCATTTGGCCTTGATTGCATCCGCAACATATTCGGTTGCGCCCAACATGGAGCCAACGATGATTGAAAATGGAGAGGTAATGTGCGCCATGTGATAAACCTTATTTACCAATACAAAAGGATGAAAAGATTTTGCCAAGTAAATCATCAGAAGTAAATTCTCCGGTGATTTCATTAAGTGCTTGTTGTGCTAAACGCAATTCCTCGGCCAATAATTCGCCGGCAAAATGTCCCATCAGTTGGTCATAACCAATATGCAAATGTTCACCAGCTACCGCAAGGGCGTTGATATGACGTCTGCGTGCTAAAAATTGTCCTTCTGTATTGGTGACAAATCCCATACAGGCTTTTAGGTGTTCGGCAAGCAAATCGATACCCGCTTTATTGGCTGCGCTGAGCGACAGTACAGGATAATCGTTTACTTCGGTTTGCTCGACGGGTAAACCACTTAAATCAGCCTTATTACGGATGACACTGACTCCTATATTCGGTGGGAGTTTCGCCATAAACTCTGGCCAAATCTCATGTGGATCAGCAGCTTGTGATTCGGTTGAGTCGACTACGAATAAGACTCTATCCGCAGTTTCGATGGCTTGCCAAGCGCGTTCGATGCCAATTTGTTCCACTTTATCTGGACTCTCTCGCAGACCTGCGGTGTCAATCACGTGAAGAGGCATACCATCGATGTGAATATGTTCAGATAACACATCTCGGGTCGTGCCAGCGATATCAGTGACGATCGCTGTTTCACGACCGGCTAGGGCATTGAGTAAGCTGGATTTGCCGGCATTGGGTCGACCAGCAATCACGACTTTCATCCCTTCGCGCAAAATAGCCCCTTGTTTGGCTTCGCGTTGCACCGCGGCAAAAGCGTCTAGGATGGTCTCCATATCCTTTTGCACCTTACCATCGGATAAAAAATCAATTTCTTCTTCTGGAAAATCAATGGCCGCTTCGACGTACATCCTAAGTGCAATAATATCGTTAACTAGTGCGTGAATTCTCGAGGAAAATTCCCCTTGCAGTGAGCGCAAGGCAGAACGTGCAGCCTGCTCAGATGATGCATCAATCAAATCCGCAATGGCTTCAGCTTGGGCGAGATCTAATTTGTCATTAAGAAATGCGCGTTCAGAAAATTCACCTGGATGGGCTAGTCTTACTTTATTGTGTGCGGTAATCGCCTTGAGCAATAAATCGATAATGATTTGACCGCCATGCCCTTGAAACTCGATGACGTCCTCACCAGTAAAAGAATGCGGACCACGGAAAAAAATAGCGATGCCCTGGTCGAGCACCGTTCCATCATTATCTTTAAAATCGCCATAGTAGGCATATCGAGGTGCAGGGCAGTGGCCTAGAATCGCTACAGCAACGTCATGACTGAGTGGTCCAGAAACACGCACGATCCCAACGCCACCTTTGCCAATGGCAGTGGCTTGGGCAACTATGGTATCGTGTTTTTCTGGCAAATTTGCCATGCTGAATTAGTCGCGAAAGTTGGTAAACTGGAATGGTTGGCCTAGATTAGATTCTCTGACCAACGCCATAACTTGTTGCAAATCATCACGTTTTTTACCAGTTACTCGCAATTGCTCACCTTGGATAGCCGTTTGTACCTTTATTTTGGCGTCTTTGACGAGTTTAACGATTTTTTTGGCAACTGCTTGTTCAATGCCTTCCTTGAAAACGACATTCTGCGTGTAGGTTTTGTTAGTGTGGTCGCTGTCTTTGAGTTCAATTGATGCAGTATCCACGCCCCGCTTAACACAGTTGTTGCGCAAGATATCAATCATCTGTTGGATCTGAAAATCACCTTCGGCTTTGACTTTGACTACGCCATCATTGTATTCAAATGACGCCTCGACGCCGCGAAAATCAAAACGCGTTGCAAGCTCACGTTTCGCGTTTTCTACCGCGTTGGCGACTTCTACTTTGTCAATTTCTGAAACAATATCAAATGATGGCATAGTTTTGTCCTCGTATTATTTTTCTAAATAAGTTAGCTTGATTTTAAGCCTTTCTTTTCCATAGCGGCATAGATCATTTTTGCTTGGACTAAGGTGATGATGTTACTGATCAACCAATAAAGAACTAAACCTGCAGGGAAAAACATAAAGAAGATGGTCATCATAATAGGCATGAATTGCATGATTTTCTTTTGCATCTCATCGGTCATAGTCATCGGTTGTAATTTTTGCAACGCCCACATGGATACACCTGTCAAAATCGGTAAGACAAACCAAGGATCTTTTACCGATAAATCCGTGATCCATAAGAAAAAGGGAGCTTGACGTAACTCGACTGATTCTAAGAATACCCAGTAAAGCGCTAAGAAAATCGGCATCTGTAACAAGAGAGGGAAACAACCACCCATCGGATTGACCTTTTCTTTTTTGTACATTTCCATCATGGCTTGAGACATCTTCTGACGGTCATCACCGTGACGGTCTTTTAACTGCTGGATCTTAGGAGTCAGTTCACGCATCTTGGCCATAGATACATATTGCGCTTTGGTCAGCGGATACATCAGGCCTTTCACAATAATGGTGATAATGACAATGGCCACACCCCAGTTATTGACAAATCCGTGAATGATTTGCAGTAACCAGAATAACCATTCTGAAATAAACCATAAGAAACCATAATCCACAGTTAATTGAAGACCTTTGGCAAACTCTCTTAATGTATCTTGGTCTTTTGGTCCGAGGTATAAAATATTATTTAATACAGCGGTTTCACCTTGAGCGATACTGACTGCTTCAGACGTGTAACCAATCGTCGCAAAGTCAGTCCCAATCGCACGTGTATAAATCGTGTTGGTTTTATCTTGCGGGGGGACCCATGCGGATAAAAAGTAGTGTTCGATCATAGCGATCCAACCTGCAGGGGTCGCAGCACGCAAGTTTTCATCTTCAATATCTGAGAATGAATATTTGGTGTATTGCTCTTCTTCTGTACCATATGCTGCACCGCGATAGGTCGGCATAATCGCTGAGCCTTCTGGCATATCAAAAGTTTGTTTTAGTTGCGCATAAGGTTGGACGACTGCGGTACCAGAGGTATTGTTAATAATGCTTTGCTCAAGCGTGATAGCATGGCTGTTGCGAGTAAATATAAACGTCTTGGTAATACCGATGCCATCATTACCCACCCAAGTTAACGGTACGCGTAATGTTTCGCCTTCTAATACATATTTGTTTGCTTGTGCATTGTATAAAGGACGACCTTCTGGGTTGGCATCGGGGCCGTTGGCACCAATTAAACCACTTTGCGCCACATAATGACCATCGACACCTGGCCTGAGTAAGCTGTATGGTTCTTCAGAACCCTGCTCAACTGGGTATTTTAATAAATCCGCTTTAACCACATCGCCACCAATGCGGTCGATTTGCAAAGATAATGTGTCAGTGATGACGTTAATATAACGATCATTCTGCGTTTGCGTTGCGTCTGCCGCAGGTAAAGCGCTGGCTTGCGTTTGAAGCTCCTTGGGTACATCTGCACCTACTGGCACGTCTTGGCCAAGTGGTTGTGGCCCCGCGACTGAGGCGACGGCATTACTTGGCAGTTCAACTTGCTGTTCGGCACTGACCACAGGCTGAGGACCATAGGCATTTTGCCATTCTTGCCACAATAAAAAACTGACCAAGGCCAGGCCGATAAGAATAAAACTGCGTTGGGATTCCATACGATTATCTACTTACTATCTTTATCATTATGTTTTTCAGGTACAGGATCGTTCCCACCTGGATGAAATGGATGGCATTTGCTAATACGTCTTATGGCTAGCCACAAGCCTTTGATGCACCCATGATTTTCTAACGCATGTATTGTATAACTTGAACACGTTGGATGAAAGCGACAATTATGACCTAAAAAAGGCGATAATACTAATTGGTATATTTTTACCAGTAAAACTAATGGCCAAGTGGTTATAGTGCGCCATGTTTGCGACAGCGTTTCACGAGTTTGTGCCATAAATGTTCCAACTGTTGATGCATTTCACGATTAGATAATTGGTCTAAACCACTTTTACCTATCACGATTATATCAATATTTGGTAGCGTGTGTTGATGTAGTCGAAAACTTTCTCGAATAATCCGTTTACAACGATTTCTGTCATGTGCTTTGCGCACACGATTTTTGGCAATTGTCACGCCGAGTCTAGGGTGATTGTGCTCTGGGTTGATGCGAGCGAGGAGGGTGATTTTTGCTGATGGAGCAGGGATTGCATCAGCAAACACATTGCTAAAGTGGGCAGGCGTTAATAAACGCAATGCTCTTGGGTAGGCAAACTGACCCACTTTAGTAACGGTCTGTGCGGCACATTAAGCTGATAAACGAGCACGACCTTTAGCACGACGAGCAGCTAAGACCTTACGACCATTCTTAGTTGCCATACGCGCACGGAAACCGTGTGAACGCTTACGCTTTAAGTTGCTTGGTTGAAATGTTCTTTTCATGACCAACACCTTTTGATAGTTAAAATTAAAGGACGCAGAATAATAGAGATGAATCGGTTGTGTGTCAATCTTTTTCTGTGTTTAAACAGATTTTTATAGGTATACAGTGATACTCATAGTTTATTAACAGATTTATCCACAGGATGTCTTGTAATAGAGCTGAAAAACGGCCAAAAAAAGCCTATGTTAAACCGTTTTGGATGAAAGTTATTCACAGGCGTTATTTAGGATAAATATATTTAAATCATGTACTTATAATTAATTTTGATTTTTTTATTGAAGCTTATCCAAGCATGAGTATACTTTACTGATTACGTTAGCACAAACAAGGCCCTTGCACGATGCATTTATGGGAGCAATGTCTACAAAGACTCCAGGATACGGTTGGCGCGCAGCAATATAATATGTGGCTCCGACCGCTTCGGGCAGAGGAATCTGTCACGCCAAAAGGCGAAGCGATAACATTATTTGCTCCAAATCGGTTTGTATTAGACTGGGTACGAGATAACTATCTGGACACGATTGCGGGATTGTTGGAAGAGTTTCGCGGTAGTAATGCACCACAGATCTTGTTCGATGTTTTCCCAAAACGCACGATGCCGATTAATGATTCAAATGTGCGTGCCTCAGTCAATACCTCTATTGATCCACCGAAGGCATCTAGCGTTTCCGTTTCTTCGTTTAAATTAAAGAAACCAAGTACTCCTGCCAAGCCCATCGCAGCCGAACACAAAAGTAATATCAATAAGACGTATTTATTTGAAAATTTTGTCGAAGGTAAATCTAATCAATTAGCGCGAGCTGCAGCTTCTTCTGTAGCTGAAAATCCAGGCGGTGCATATAATCCACTATTTATTTATGGTGGGACGGGTTTAGGTAAAACTCACTTATTGCATGCAGTGGGGAACGGTATTGTTGCAAAGAAGCCTTCTGCCAAAATTATTTACATGCATTCTGAACGGTTTGTGCAGGACATGGTAAAAGCGCTACAAAATAATGCCATTGAAGATTTTAAGCGTTTTTATCGCTCTGTGGATGCGTTATTAATCGACGATATTCAATTTTTTGCCCATAAAGATCGTTCACAAGAAGAATTTTTTCATACCTTCAATGCCTTATTAGAAGGTAATCAACAGATAATATTGACATCAGATCGCTACCCCAAAGAAATTGAAGGGGTTGAAGATAGATTGAAGTCTCGTTTTGGCTGGGGGTTAACGATTGCAATCGAACCACCAGAATTAGAAACTCGTGTCGCGATCATCAAGCGCAAAGCTGAAGAGAATAAGATCAACTTAGCTGACGAAGTTGCTTTTTTTATTGCAAAGCGGTTGCGTTCAAATGTTCGAGAATTAGAAGGCGCATTGAATCGAGTTATCGCTAATTCTAATTTTATGGGGGTAGAGATCACAATTGATTTTGTACGTGAAGCCTTGCGTGATTTACTGGCTTTACAGGACAAATTAGTCACGATTGAAAACATACAAAAAACCGTTGCAGAGTATTATAAAATTAAAATATCTGATATTCTGTCAGCGCGAAGAAGTCGCAGTGTGGCTCGTCCTCGCCAAATCGCTATGGCGTTGGCAAAAGAGCTAACTAACCACAGCTTGCCAGAGATTGGCAATCGCTTTGGTGGCCGTGACCACACTACCGTATTGCACGCTTGTCGAAAAATCGAACAGCTTAAAGAAGAAAATCATGATATAAAGGAAGACTATAAGAATTTAATTCGCACCTTGTCTTCATAAATAACAATAATGCTTAGGTAATTTAGGGAACCTGCAATGAAATTTCGCATCAGTCGTGATCAATTTTTAACACCACTACAACTTGTTTCTGGTGCTATTGAACGTCGTCATACTCTTCCAATCCTATCTAACATCCTATTAAAGGTTCATGAAAATTCATTGTGGTTAACGGGTACTGATTTAGAAGTAGAATTGATTTCTCGTATTGATTTGTCTGAGGACGCTGAGGAAGGCGAAATCACAGTACCTGCCAAGAAACTCGTGGATATTTGTCGTGGATTATCTGAAGGCGCTGAGATTGAATTTTCGGTTAAAGATAACAAAGCATTGATTAAAGCCGGTCGTGGTAAATATACGCTTTCTACTTTGAGTGCAAATGACTACCCAAATCTTGAGGAATGGTCGGGTGATGTTGAGTTTGTGATTTCTCAAAAAGAGCTCAAGCATTTGATTGATTCCACTAGCTTTGCTATGGCACAACAAGACGTTCGGTATTACCTCAACGGCATGTCTCTAGAAACGGAATCGCATTTAGTGCGCACCGTTGCAACGGATGGACATCGCTTGGCTTTATGTAACCTAGATTATCAAACTGCAGAATTACCGGCTCGCCAAGTGATTATTCCGCGGAAAGGGGTAATGGAAATCTCGCGCTTGATCGAGGCAGATGACACTGCTATAAAAATTAAAATTGGTACTAATCACATAAGCATCAAAGCAACGCATTTTGTGTTTACCAGTAAGCTTGTAGATGGGCGCTTCCCGGATCATCGTCGTGTTATCCCGAAAGAAACTAACAAAGAAGTCGTTGCGGACAAAGTTGAGTTGAAACAAGCTTTTAGTCGCGCTGCTATTTTATCAAATGAAAAATTCCGTGGTGTTCGTTTAAATTTAGCATCTGGTTTAATGAAGATCACCGCTAACAACCCTGAGCAAGAACAAGCTGAAGAAGCAGTAGATGTCACTTATGATGGCGAGGAATTAGAGATTGGGTTTAATGTCGCATACTTAATAGATGTGATGAATAACATTGAAACTGACCATGTTAAGTTTCATTTATCCGATTCAAACGCAAGTGCATTGATTGAATCTGCAAATAATCCTGATGCTTTGTACGTCATTATGCCAATGCGCCTATAGCATTGGCATTGCCCAATTTTATGAATTGGATACTGTTTCGGTGTACTCGTATTTCATTGAGTAAATCAAAATGAAACTGGAACAACTGCAACTTACTCAGTTTCGCAATATTGTTCAAGCTCACGTTCAACCATCTCATTTGTTAAACATTATTATCGGTGAGAATGGTTCTGGAAAAAGCTCCTTTCTTGAAGCCATTCATTATCTTGGATATGGCCGTTCTTTTCGAACTACTAAGCATCGGTCTGTCATTCAATCAGAAACCAAACAATTTTCCGTGTTTGCCAAATGCGTTGATGAAAATGAGAATCAGCATAAAATTGGCCTATTGCGAAATCAAAAAGATGAGTTTTTATGCTCGATTAATGGGGAAAAATCTCAGCGTTTGGCTGACTTAGTTTCTTATATACCCGTTCAAATATTTACGCCACAATCTTCGGATGTGTTATTAGGTGCGCCAAATCAAAGGCGTCGCTATATGGATTGGGGATTGTTCCACGTGGAACAATCCTTTTATGTTATATCCTTACACTATATAAAAATTCTAAAACAACGCAATGCACTACTAAAACAACTACAAAAATCGAACTCCACCGATGAGACACAATTTGCTTACTGGAATGCGCAGTTGGCTCAGTACGGGGAAAAAGTACATGTAGCCAGACAGGGCTATATAGATTCAATAAAAAGCGATTTTACTCGCATTTCAAAGCAATTTTTACCTGAGTTTTTGGTTGAAATATCGTATAATCCTGGATGGGATCAGTCGATAGATTTGCATACTGCGCTTAACAGTAGAATGTCATATGACAAAAAGATCGGGTACACCTCAGTGGGTGTGCATAAAGCTGATTTGAAAGTTTTGGTAGATGGAGTAAACGCGGTCGAACGTTTATCTCGCGGTCAATTAAGAATGCTAGTCGCAGCACTGCAATTAGCACAAACGTTACATTTGAATCATCATAGTCAAAAGCAAGGCGTATTCTTGTTGGATGACATAGGTGCTGAACTTGATGTACAAAAACGCGAATTGTTCATAGACGAACTACTCAAAACGGAAACACAATTATTTGTAACCGCCATTGAGCAAGACCAACTTTCCTTTACACATAAATATAATGATAAAAAAATGTTTCACGTGGAACATGGCCAGGTGAAAGAGGAGCCGTAGCATATGTCTGAAGAAAATAACTATGATTCGTCCAGTATCAAAGTCCTAAAAGGTCTCGATGCAGTACGTAAACGTCCAGGGATGTACATTGGTGATACAGACGATGGTACAGGTTTGCATCATATGGTGTTTGAGGTAGTTGATAACTCAATTGATGAGGCGCTAGCTGGCCATTGTAGTGATATTAAGGTAAAGATTCATACAGATGGTTCTGTGTCGGTAAGCGATGATGGGCGTGGTATTCCAACGGAAATTCACCCGGAGGAGGGCGTGTCCGCAGCAGAAGTTATCATGACAGTTTTGCATGCTGGTGGTAAATTTGATGATAACTCATATAAAGTATCTGGCGGATTACACGGAGTGGGTGTTTCTGTTGTGAATGCGTTGTCACATAAACTACGTCTTCGCATAAAGCGCAGTGGCAAGACGCACGAGCAAGAATACAAGCATGGTGAGCCAGTAGCACCATTAGCTGTGGTAGGGGAAACGTCATCTACAGGAACTGAAATCCGCTTCTGGCCGAGTCCTGATACCTTCACCAATACAGAATTCCATTACGACATTCTAGCGAAACGCTTAAGGGAATTATCATTTCTAAACTCTGGTGTTTCAATCATTCTAGAAGACGAACGCGATGGAAAAAGCGATCACTACAAATACGAAGGTGGTATTCAAGCATTCGTTGAATATTTAAATGATAAAAAGACTCCAATACATCAAAAAGTATTTCATTTTAATAGCGAGCGAGATGATGGCATAGCAGTTGAAGTAGCGATGCAATGGAACGATTCATTTCAAGAAAGTATTTTCTGTTTCACTAATAACATACCACAAAGGGATGGTGGAACCCATTTAGCAGGTTTCAGAGCCGCATTAACTAGAACCCTTAATAACTACATGGAAAAAGAAGGGCTCAACAAGAAAAACAAAAACGCAACGAATGCAACCGGTGACGATGCTCGTGAAGGCTTAACTGCAGTAATCAGTGTGAAAGTGCCGGACCCTAAATTTTCATCGCAGACCAAAGATAAGCTTGTTTCATCTGAAGTGAAATCTGCAGTAGAAACGGCGATGGGAGAGTTGCTGACAGAATTCTTGCTTGAGAATCCAAATGATGCCAAAACGATTGTTGGTAAGATTATTGATGCAGCACGTGCTCGTGAAGCTGCACGCAAAGCAAGAGAAATGACACGTCGTAAAGGCGCCTTAGACTTAGCAGGTCTTCCAGGTAAGCTAGCGGACTGCCAAGAAAAAGATCCAGCTTCATCAGAACTATATATAGTGGAGGGTGACTCTGCGGGTGGTTCAGCTAAGCAAGGTCGTAACCGTAAAAATCAAGCTATTTTGCCGTTAAAAGGAAAGATCCTGAACGTCGAAAAAGCGCGGTTTGATAAAATGCTATCTTCACAAGAAGTAGCAACCTTAATCACCGCTTTGGGATGTGGAATTGGCCGAGACGAATACAACCCTGATAAATTGCGTTATCACAGTATTATTATCATGACTGACGCAGACGTCGATGGTTCGCATATTCGAACTTTATTATTAACTTTCTTCTATCGTCAAATGCCCGAAATCATAGAGCGTGGCTATGTCTACATTGCACAACCACCCCTTTATAAGATCAAAAAAGGCAAACAAGAGCAATATCTTAAAGACGACGATGCGTTAAATGCTTACCTTACTGCTATCGCGGTGGACAACGCAGCCTTAATCACGGAAAACGGTGCCCCGGGCATTTCAGGTGTTGCCCTAGAAACGTTAGTTAAACAATATCAAAGTGTTGATAAGATGATTGGGCGTATGCATCGCAAAATGCCACTTGCCATCTTGAAACAGCTTGTCTACAGCCAAGTGCTAACGACCCAGGATCTGAAAGATGAAAATACACTACTATCTTTTGGTAAAAATCTTGTTGATACGTTAACTGAAGATGAAGTTGATGGAGCAACTTATTTAGCTGAGGTGGGTAAAGACGAAGAATTAAATAACTATTATTTAGCCATCATTATGCGTATGCATGGAATAGATTACACCTATCACATTGGTCAAGATTTTGTTGAATCGAGTGAGTATCAAAAAATAGCACAGTTGAATGCGGCTATAAATGGGATGATGGGTGAGGGAGCATATGTGCAACGTGGAGAAAGAACCAAGCCTGTATCTGAATTTGTTGAGGTAGTGGATTGGTTACTGAATGAAGCTAAACGCGGTCAGTATATTCAGCGCTATAAGGGCTTAGGTGAAATGAACCCAGAGCAGTTATGGGAAACTACCATGGATCCCGAGACTCGTCGTATGCTGCAAGTTACTATTGAAGATGCGATTGGTGCCGATCAGTTATTTACTACTCTGATGGGAGATCAAGTTGAACCCCGTCGCAACTTCATTGAGGAAAATGCATTAAACGTTGAAAATCTTGACGTTTGATTATTTAAACTGATTAAGAAAACTGTGCGATTGCACAGTTTTTTTTGCCAAAATTGTTCTATCATTGTGATTAGTTATCGAGGTGATACATGATCAAAATTACGCCCAACCTGGAAATTAGTGAAGATGAGATAGCATTCTCTGCCATTAGATCGATGGGTAGCGGAGGGCAAAATGTCAATAAAGTATCGTCTGCGATCCATTTGCGATTTGATGTGAATAACTCCTCATTACCTGAAAAATATCGAAAGCGCTTACTGGAACTGAGTGATTCAAGGATTACAAAAGACGGTACTGTTATCATTAAAGCTCAAACGAAACGTACTCAGGAACGTAATAAAGAAGAAGCAATAAAAAGGTTAGTGGCACTAATAAGTTCAGTGACAATTGAGCAGAAAATCAGAAAGGAGACAAAACCTAGTTTTACCGCTAGAAAAAAAAGGCTAGATAGTAAAAAACGCGCAGGCCTTACAAAGAGCTTGCGCGGTAAAATTGACTATTAAGACTTAAAGTTGTGAAATCGTGATACTTGGCGTAACACCAGGACTGATGGTAAAACGATAAGTCCCCGTTTCACTGGGGGTGAACTGAAGGTTATAAATAGCCTCACCGCAATGTAACGTGAATGCCTCGTTTGGAGTTAAAATACCTACAGAAGAAAGCGAGCCGCAATTATGTTCACTAGAATACACTGCGTCCGCCAGCTTGAAGTCATAAGGTTGGCCATCTGCAATCAATTCAATATCAACAATATAGTTTGATTCCGATACGCGTAATTGATGTTTTGCGTCAGCTTCCCACCAATTAAACACACCACGTAAATACATGGACGAATAATCACGAGTATCTGACTCCACTGGCAATGGTAAGTATTCACGAATGTTCAGTGAAGAACTACAACCAACTAATGCTATAGCGGCAATTGAAAGTAAGCCAATCAATTTTATGCTTTTCATCATCATAGCTAAACCATATTACTTTTGTACTAATAAAGAGATATCTGCAGTAGTCAAAAATAATTCACGTAAAGCCTGCAATAAGGCAAGTCGATTGTTGCGTAAATTCTCCGCATCAGCCATTACCATAACATTATCAAAAAACTCATCTACTGGCGCTTTCAACGTGGCAAGAGACGCTAGGAGTTCAGAATAATCAGCTGAATCATTTAGTTTAGACTGCTGTGCTTGTATCGCTAAGAACAAGGCGTGCTCAGCCTCTTCTTCTAATAACATCGGATCAATTGAACCGCCAGCAAATGATTGCTTGCTTAAAATATTAGCAACTCGTTTATTTGCTGAGGCGAGTGAAGCCGCTTCTGGTAAAGTAATAAACTGTGCAACCGCCGCCACTCGTGCAGCAAAATCGGCTGGTTTGGTTACATTACGTGCTTCAACGGATTGTATTACTTCTGTGGAGAAGCCTTGGTCTTGATATATG
This sequence comes from Alteromonadaceae bacterium, assembly GCA_014872805.1. Lineage (GTDB taxonomy): Bacteria > Pseudomonadota > Gammaproteobacteria > Enterobacterales > Alteromonadaceae > Opacimonas. The sequence continues at coordinate 23,590 of WKFN01000006.1, read as the reverse complement.
GCTCGGAAACGTGCAATCACAAAATCTGTAGCATCTTGTAACGCGTTCGCATGAGATAATTTATCACCATAAAGTGCAATGGCTTTATCAAGTAAAACCGCAATGTCTAAAGCATAATTGCGCTCAGTAATGATGCGCAGCACGCCAATTGCAGCACGACGTAATGCAAAAGGATCTTTGTCACCTTTAGGTAACATACCAATACCAAAGATACCCGCTAAGGTATCAAGTTTATCAGCTAATGCTACACAAGCAGACACATCGCTAGAAGGAATCACATCACCCGCACCACGAGGTAGATACTGTTCCTCAATGGCTAACGCAACCAATTCTGATTCTCCATCGTGCAGGGCGTAGTACTTGCCCATAACACCTTGAACATCAGGAAATTCCATGACCATTTCCGACATCAAGTCGGTTTTAGATAGAAGGCCTGCACGAGCAGCATCTACTGAATTGGTTTCAATTTCTGAGGCAATAAATTCAGCAAGTTGACTAATACGATTTACTTTCTCAGCCATAGTACCAAGCTGCTTTTGGAATAAAATACTTTCCAGTTCAGACAAGCGATCCGCTAGTGATTTTTTCTTATCTGTATTAAAGAAAAACTCTGCATCTGCTAGGCGAGGACGAATGACTTTTTGATTGCCCTCAATAACATGTTCAGGTGCACTTGAAGCGATGTTACTGACAAATAAGAAGGTATTCGACAAAGAACCATCTTCGTTCAGTAAAGGAACATATTTTTGGTCGTCTTTCATCGTATAAATTAATGCTTCTTTCGGCACCTCTAAGAATCGAGCTTCAAAAGAGGCTTGCATGACAACAGGATATTCGACCAGCGATGCAATTTCCTCTAGCAAATCTTGATTATAATCTGCGCGTAAACCAAGTGATGCTGCTTGCTCGTCTAATCCATTTGCAATGGTGGCACAACGCGCTGCAAAGTCTGGATAGACATAATGCGCTTCACATTCGCTTTGATATGCATCTGCATGAGAAAGGGTAAAGAGTGGTTCACCATGGAAGCGATGACCTTGTATTGTATTATCCGAGGTGATATCTAAAACGGTAGCAGGCAAAACCTTATCACCATACATGGCCGTGAAAGTATGGACTGGACGAATAAACTGAACATCAGAACTGCCCCAACGCATGGGTTTTGGAATGGGTAGCTTTGCGACGGCATGTTTAACTAAATCTTCAATCAGTGCTGCAATCGGTTGCCCTGACACTTGTGCTTTATGTAACAGCCACTCTCCTTTATCTGTAACTAATCTTTCTGCTTCAGACACGTCAATGCCATTGCCACGAGCCCAACCTAGCGCGGCTTTTGTTGGTTGACCGTCTGTATCAAATGCGACGCTCAACGCTGGACCGCGTTTTTCAACAACTTTGTCGGGTTGTTGTTCGGTAAGATCAAATAATTGAACGGCTAAGCGACGTGGCGCTGCATACCATTTTATTTCACGATAGGTGAAATCGGCATCGCTAACTGCTTGAGCAAAATGTTGGGCAAAACTAGAACCTAGATTTTTTAATGCTTTCGGTGGAAGTTCTTCTGTGCCGATTTCAACAAGTAAGGTATTGGTTAACATTAGGCATCGTCCTTTGGGCACATTGGGAAACCAAGCGCTTCTCGCGCCGCATAATAATTCTCTGCTACCGCTTTGGCGAGGGTGCGTACACGCAATATGTAGCGTTGTCTTTCGGTAACCGAAATAGCATGACGTGCGTCGAGCAAGTTAAAAGCATGAGAGGCTTTCATAACTTGCTCGTAAGCTGGCAGAGGTAGATTTTGTTCTATGAGATGCAGAGCGTCTTTTTCGTTCTGGTCAAATCCAGCAAACAACGCCTCCACATCAGCATGCTCGAAGTTATATGCCGATTGTTCTACTTCGTTCTGGTGGAAAACGTCGCCATAGGTTACTTTGCCAAATGGACCTTCTGTCCAAACGAGATCGTAGATACTATCGACGCCCTGAACATACATCGCTAGCCGCTCTAGTCCATAAGTAATTTCACCCGTCACCGGTTTGCACTCAATACCACCTACTTGCTGGAAATAGGTAAACTGCGTAACTTCCATACCATTAAGCCAAACTTCCCAGCCTAGGCCCCACGCTCCAAGGGTTGGAGACTCCCAATTGTCTTCAACAAAACGAATATCGTGTACCAGTGGATCAAAGCCAAGTTCTTTTAGCGAACCAAGATACAGTTCTTGTATATTAGACGGGGAGGGTTTTAACATCACCTGGAACTGATAGTAATGTTGTAGACGATTTGGATTTTCGCCATAACGGCCATCTGTCGGTCGACGACAGGGCTGAACATACGCGCTGGAAATTGGTTCTGGACCAAGTGAGCGCAAAAATGTCATAGGATGAAATGTCCCGGCACCGACTTCCATATCTAAAGGTTGAATAATGACACATCCTTGACGTGCCCAATAATCTTGCAAGGCGAGAATGAGGCCTTGAAAAGTTTTTACATCATATTGAGACATAACAGGTAATAATCTATGTGTTGCTCTTAAAAAATTAGCTCTAGAGTATACCTTGAAGTGACTTATCTGAGTAGCCTAAATGTGTGAGAAAGCTCACAAAATGCACGAATTATGGCTGTGGATAATATTTTTGTAGCTGCTCAACCTCATCCATAATTTTACTTTCGTATTGCGCTTCGATAGCTTCTCTTGCCTTGTCTTCTAAACGTCTTTCTTTTTTGCTCAGTGCCGAACGTTTCTCATGGGTAGCAAACTGTGCAATTTCATCATGCAATGTATAAATGGCTGGGTATTCTTTCCGAAAATCCGGTGCAGGTAATATTGGTAAAGCATTTAACAAGTTCGTTAAGCGTATAACGCCTTCAGACAGGTCACATTGTTGCTGTGCCATGGCCATAGCAATTGTTCTTACTGAAACCATTATGTTTTCGATACGTTCGGTACGCATCTTCGCTTGTTTGCTGTGTTGTTGTTGGAGTTGAAATAACAACTTACCGGCATAAAACCCCAATCCTAAGATGATCAGTAAGCCCAATACAATAGCAACTTCAAGCACGTTTTACTCCCTTATCTAAAATCATTTATATCAATAGCATTAAACTGTGCAAAGGGATCATCAGAATTCGTATCCTCATCTTCCGCATCGTTATTAATACCAAGCAAATCACATAAAATTTGATGGCGAGACATACAGTTATCTAGATATTGTTGGTCGTCGTTATTGAGGACCTTTCCAGTGTCGACCTGATCGAGTAACGCTGATAATCTTTGATCAGCCTCTAACGCAGCAAGTTCTTGCGCGGGTGTTGCATATTTTGGCTTCACTGGTTTTGGTGCTGAGGCTTGTTTAGGTGTTAAATCTATTTTCTTTTTACTTCCAATACGAGGATCAACTTTACCTTTATTAACAGTTGTTTGCTGGTGTTGCGCGACAGAATGTCTAGATCCTGGCTGATTTCCCTTGGGTTTTTTAACTTTGGGAGCGTTTTTACTGCGTGTAGGTTTGCTGGTGTGTGATTTGGCAACACCTATACTACCTGGTTTACGTGATTTTTTACTATGTGCCATGTGGTGCTATATCAGTGAATAACAAAAGTATTATACCTTAAGTCCAGCTCGACTGTTACTTTTTTACCGAGTGAATAACATGATATCTTGCTGAATCAGCTTGAGATGGTAGCCATATTCATGAGCAATGAAACGTGCTGTGTTATCTGAATAAAAACAAATATGAGTCGGGTCGTGAATATAGCGCCAAGTGGCAAATGCATCGCGGCTCTTGACTCTTTGGGTCATGACGACTAAACAGCCATCTGATTTGAGCATAGTATGCCACAGAGCCCATGTATTTTTAGCTTCATAGATATGCTCAATAGTTTCTGTACTGACAATAAAATCATGTTCTTGTTCAAGATTGTCAGTGTATGCAGCAAAAAATTTATCATACACGTGCATAGTAAACCCGAGTTCATATAGTTGTACTGCAAGTGCTGGTGCTTTCCCACAACCGAAATCTATGCCATCAATGTTAGATGTAGGCTGTCTATATTTAGGCGCGATGGTGGTGTTGGCGTGTTTTTCCGTAACGTTTTTTAGCCAAGCCTCAGAGATTGGTTGCGCAACGTTGAAATGCGCAGCAATATGCGGTACCACTTTATTGAGAAAACGCATGTAACCCAGATCACCGATTTGATTAGTGTGTAAGTCGTATTCATTGCGCTCGATTTGTGGTTCCACGTGGAACTTTTCTGGCACCCATACTAATTCACAATCATTACATTGATAGTAATCGCGTTTAAGCGGTTTACTGCTTTGGTGGAAGAGATGAGAACGGGGCGATGAACATAAAGGGCAGAGCATGATAATATTTTTTCCGGCCAAGAAAAAAGGTGATAACGAATTATCACCTTTGTAAACTTGCTAGACAACACTTCTCCCGTATTTACCCAAAGGTAAGGGTGCTACCTGCAACTCTTCTTTTTATTATTTTTGACAGAGTATAGCTTGTTGTTCTGGGTCTTCCTAGACGCTTTATCGTAATCATCCGTCAATGGAATGACAGATTACACGAAAATTTCACAATGACAAGCTTTTTTGTAAAAAAAATGTAAAAGTTGCAAAAAATGTTGTTTTCTTAATCAATACTTAATACAGGCCAGCCAGATATTTAGATAAGATCTCAATATCTTCGTCAGTTAACTTCTTAGCAATGTCGCGCATCATGGCGTTCATATCGTTGTTGCGATTGCCAGAACGGAACATTTTAAGTTGTGCTGCGGTATATTCAGGGTGTTGACCGCTGATGTCAGGGAAACCGGCTAAGCCCATTCCGTTACCACGTGGACCATGACAAGCGATACACGCTGTGATTTTGCGTTCTGCGTCACCGCCGCGATATAAGGCTTCACCAGCAGGAATGACATCTTCAGGAGCCGCGCCGATCTTGCTTTCTTGACTTTGGTAATACGCAGCAATGTCTAACATATCTTGTTCAGAAAGAACGTTAGCCTGCATACCCATAATGGCATTATTACGACCTTCTTTGCCACCTGTTTGCATGGCAAGTTTGAATTCTTGCAATTGTTTCACTATGTAGTTGGCATGTTGTCCTGCTAATTTTGGATTCATTGGTATAGAACTGTTGCCATCAGTACCGTGACAAGCCGCACACACAAGAGTTTTTGCTTTCCCTGCTTCTGCATCACCTACCGGTGCATCGTTCGCGGTTGCGAAAGCACTAACAAGTGATAAACAGAAGAACAAACCTAGTTTTTTCATATTGCTTCTCTTAAAACGATAAAATTAAAAATTACGCAGCCACTACGCATGGTTAATGTGCCGTGTTATTATGCATATATTACACGCTTAGCTTTCGATACAAAACATTTGCGCGCGAATATTAGCATGAAATTCTGATATTTGGTACATACTATGTCGGCAACCTAGTGTTCGTCGTTAGCAAAATTCAAAAGAGATCAATGAGTTATTATACAAAAGCCAAGTTTTTAACCAGTGCACCTGACATTCGTCATTTAGACCAAAGTAGCGGTATTGAAGTTGCATTTGCCGGGCGTTCCAACGCTGGCAAATCCAGTGCATTAAACACGTTAACCAGACAAAAAAACCTAGCCAGGACCAGTAAAACACCTGGTCGCACCCAAATGATTAATGTTTTTGAATTAGAAGATGGTAAGCGATTGGTAGATCTGCCTGGATATGGTTTTGCTAAAGTGCCGCTGGCCATGAAAATCAAATGGCAAAAGGCGCTTGGCGAGTATCTAGAAAAACGAGAATGTCTAAAAGGGTTGGTCGTCTTAATGGATATCCGTCATCCACTCAAAGATCTAGATCAGGATATGATTTATTGGGCGGTTTCTGCCAAGATCCCGGTTCTGTGTTTATTGACTAAGGCCGATAAGCTCAAGTCCGGTAAACGCAAAGCTCAACTGATGATGGTTCGCGAGGCTGCTTTGGCGTTTATGGGGGATGTCACGGTTCATGCCTTTTCATCACTTAACCGTTTGGGCCTGCCTGAACTTGAAAAGACGTTGAATTCCTGGTTGGATGTCGCGCCAATAGCCAAAAAAAACCCCTAGCAGAAGACTAGGGGTTTGGACATACTACAAAGAGAAACACACAAAAACTATATAGATAGAGTGTGTTTATTTGTATAAGTTCCATCGAGTTAAATTTTTTTTCACTAGAAAGGACAGCGATATGCTAGCGATTGAAATGCTAATTCCATTTATTGTTGCTGCTTTTTTAATGAATATCTCACCAGGGACATCCAATCTATATGTTATGGCGCGATCAATTGTTCAAGGTATTTCTGGTGGAATTGCTGCTACAGTTGGGCTTGCAGTCGGAGCTCTAGTGCATGTTGTGGCAACGGTTTTAGGTTTATCAGCCCTCTTTAAATACTCTCCAGCATTCTATATGGCAATGAAACTTCTAGGTGCCGCGTATTTGGTGTATCTCGGTACTCAATATTTTTTGTATAAATCTGTCAGTGACATTATTCCTTCTTCTGAAGGACATTTAGCCCAAAAAAAACGAACAAACATTTTTTTGAAAGTGTAATAGTAGAGGTCTCTAATCCAAAAACTGCCTTATTTTTTCTGGCCTTTTTGCCACAATTTGTGGTTCCTGAAGCCAATCCAATTATAACGCAATTGTTGATATTAGGAGGTATCGTCGTCGTTACTGCAATACCATGTGATTTGCTTGTTGCGTTTTTTTCTACAAGGATGACACGTTGGATCAAGGACAACCCAAAGGCTCAAATTATTCAAAACAAGGTATCTGGTACTATCTTAGCCGGCATAGGACTATTCATCGCAGGTGAAGAAGCGGTAAATCCATTCGAACAAAACGTTAATCCATAAAAAAAGCCCCAGCAAACGCTGAGGCTTAAAGCAAAGGTTTAAACAAACCTCTGTACCCTACACAAGCAAGTTTAAACGAAATTAAACGTAACGCAAGTTTTTTGTAATAAAATTACGAAAAAACCATCAAAAAAAGACTGAATTTGTGTCTTTGCAACATTTTATGTTGATAAATTTACAACAATGATGACATTCATTGATGTTTTTCTATATTGTCATCTTGCACTCTATTAATGGGCTTCGTCCCAGTTATCACCCACGTCGGCCTCCACAATCAAGGGGACAGAGAGCGATACTGCATTCTCCATAATTCGAATGATGTTAGGAACGTGCTTATCGAGCGAATCTTCTTTGATTTCAAACACTAATTCATCGTGTACTTGCATTAACATGTAGACGTCTTGGTTGTCTAATCGGTTGATGTAATCGGCCACCGCGAGCATCGATAACTTAATAATATCCGCAGCAGTTCCTTGCATGGGTGCATTGATTGCGGCACGCTCAGCTCCTGCTCGTTGTGCGCCATTGGAGGATTTGATGGCGGGTAAGTATAAACGTCTGCCGTAAACTGTTTCCACATAACCTGTAGTTTTCGCACCTTCCCGTGTCGATTCCATGTAATGTTTTACACCAGGATAGCGGTCGAAATAGGTGTTGATGTATTGACCTGCTTCACCACGCGGAATATTGAGTTGTTTAGCCAGTCCAAATGCGGACATACCGTAGATCAAACCAAAGTTTATGGCTTTTGCCGCACGACGTTGTTCGGTTGTAACATCCTCTAATGCCACGCCAAATACTTCGGCAGCTGTAGCCCTATGCACATCAAGCCCTTTGGAAAACGCATTCAACAACCCTTCGTCTTGTGATAAATGCGCCATGATCCTCAATTCAATTTGTGAATAGTCTGCCGCAACCACTTTGTAACCTGGACGAGCAATAAAGGCTTTGCGCACTTTTCGTCCTTCCTCATTGCGGATGGGTATGTTTTGCAGATTCGGTTCCGTGGAAGATAAGCGACCAGTAGCTGCCACGGCCTGCTGATATGAGGTGTGCACACGTCCACTGCGATGGTCGATCATCTGTGGTAATTTATCGGTATACGTGTTTTTGAGCTTGGTTAAGCCACGAAACTCCATAATGGCTGCTGGCAGTTCATACTGCAATGCCAGTTCTTGAAGTACTTCTTCAGCGGTAGATGGGGCACCTTTAGGAGTCTTTTTGACAACGGGCAGCCCCATCTTTTCAAATAAGATATGCTGAAGTTGCTTTGGAGAGCCTAAATTAAATGATTCCCCAGCCAGTTCATGTACGTGTTTTTCGAGCTCCATGATTCGAACTGCCAAAGCCTGTGAGTGTTGAGCTAGGCGCTGTGAGTCGATCAACACACCGTTTTGTTCCATTTGCGCAAGTACATTAGACAATGGCACTTCGAGTTTGTGTGCCACATTCGCTAGTGCTGGAGTGGCTACCAGCTGAGGCCAGAGCACTTGATGTAAGCGAAATGTAATATCAGCATCCTCTGCAGCATAAGGCGCAGCTACCTCTAAATCAATTTGATTAAACGTTAAGGCTTTCGCGCCTTTGCCGGCAATATCTTCATACTTAATGGTTTGATGACCAAGCTGGCTCAACGACAAATCATCCATGTTGTGTTTTTGCACACTATTGAGTGCATAAGACTCCAACATGGTATCAAAGGTGACACCGCACAGAGCGATGTCGTAATTGGCTAGTACATTTTGATCGTATTTGATGTTGTGCCCGATTTTCTGTGGCTTGGGGTTTTCCAGTAATGGCTTTAACTGTGCTAAAACCTGCTCTCTTGGCAATTGCTCCGGGGCTCCAGGATAATCATGCGCAACGGGTATGTAGCAGGCTTGATTGGGACCAACACACAAAGAAATACCGACAAGTTCAGCTTCGCGATAATGCAATGATGTGGTTTCCGTATCAATGGCAAATAAAGGCGCTTGCTCACAGCGCTCAATCCACTGTTGTAAGTGTGCTTCACTTAATACCACTTCATACGCATCGCGATTGATTGGTGGTTGCTCTACCGTTGGTACGGTCGGAGCAGAGGTATCGGCATGGGTGGTATCTGGTGAAGTCACTGCGATTACTGGTGAGGTTACTTTGGGAGTGAAATTGTCACCACTGACTTCCTTGTACCAGCGCTTGAATTCATATGTCTGATATAGCTCAGCAAGCACATCATTATCCGGTGCTTTGATATCTAAATCGGTCACCTCGTAAGGTAGGTCAAGATCCACTGCGATCGTGGCAAGCTCGTATGACAATCTTGCTTCTTTTTCATACTGCAACATCTTAGGTGCAAGTGTTTTGGCCCCGCGAAACGCCAACGTCTGAATTTGATCTAAGTTGTTGTAAATATCCTCAATCCCACCAATACCCTGCAATAGACCTAATGCAGATTTGGCTCCTACACCAGGGACTCCTGGAATGTTGTCGACCTTATCACCTTGTAATGCTAATAAATCAATAATGAGTTCTGGACCAACGCCAAACTTTTCAACAACGCCAGCTGGATCCATCACGACATTGGTCATGGTATTGACTAGAGTAACGTGCTCATTAACCAACTGTGCCATATCTTTGTCACCCGTACTTACAAGGGTTGGGATCCCCTTGGCCGAAGCTTTTTTGCACAAGGTGCCAATCACATCATCTGCTTCAACATTCTCTTCTACTAACAAGGGTAACCCCATTGCTTTTATAATTGCATGTAATGGCGCAATTTGACTACGCAAGTCATCTGGCATAGGAGGTCGGTTCGCTTTGTATTCAGGGTAAATGTCATCGCGGAATGTTTTACCTTTAGCATCAAAAACCACCCCAATATGCGTTGGCTGATAGGTGTTTAGAAGACTTTTGAGCATATTGATCACACCATAAATGGCATGAGTGGCTTGTCCTTGCGAGTTGGACATTGGCGGCATGCCGTGAAATGCGCGGAATAGGTATGATGAACCATCGACAAGAATGAATGGAGCAGGACTGTCTGACATGTGAATACTTATAGTAATGATGTATGCCTACATGATGCCACACCTTGATTTTATTGGCTATAGGGGAAGATTTTTAGATTTAAAAGCTGTGGATAACTTTGTTGTTAAACTTGAATTTTAGGCATATAAAAGAGTTCAATTATTATGAACAAACGAAAAATAAGAAATTAAATTACGGTCCGATGTAAAGGTGAATCTAGTGGTTATAATACGCGCAATGTGATGGTTTGCGATGCCAAACGAGGAAATTCCCGTCGGAAAAGTATTACATAATCATCCTGATTTATTTAATAAACTTAGCAAGCTATTAATTAAAACACAACTACAAATTCAGAAGATTTTCTAAAGTTCTCATTTTATTAGAAAAAAATACCGGTAAGGGGTTTCGCTTTTGTGTCGACAGGCACATAATAGACAAAATTCATTATTACTACTCACAAATATGCAATATCAGTCTATTATTCGAATTTTAGGTTTGCTCGCAGCCTTATTCAGTGTGACGATGTTGCCTCCTGCATTTGTGTCCTTATTTTATCAAGATGGCTCAGGTTTACCCTTTGTCCTTGCTTTTTTCACTTGTATTATTACCGGCTTGGTGTTTTGGTATCCGAACCGCCATCACAAACGCGATTTGCGCGCCAAGGAAGGCTTTTTGATCGTGGTGTTGTTTTGGATCGTGTTAGGTAGTTTTGGTGCGGTGCCTTTTGCGTTGCTTGAACAGCCAAACATGTCACTTACGGATGCGTTTTTTGAATCCTTTTCCGGATTAACGACAACCGGTGCGACCGTGATTGAAGGCATCGAGTTTTTACCTCAATCGATGCAGTTTTATCGACAGCAACTGCAGTGGCTAGGTGGTATGGGGATCATTGTATTAGCGGTCGCTATCTTACCGCTTTTAGGTGTGGGTGGTATGCAGCTGTATCGCGCCGAAACCCCTGGACCGGTTAAAGACACGAAAATGACCCCGCGAATTGCTGAAACCGCCAAACAATTGTGGTTTATTTATCTAGGTTTAACGACGGCTTGTACGATAGCGTATTATCTGGCGGGGATGGATTGGTTTGATGCCATATGTCATGCGTTCTCCACGATTGCCATTGGTGGCTTTTCGACGCATGATGCGAGTTTAGGTTATTTTAACTCGCCTCTGATAAACTTTGTGTGCGTGATATTTTTGTGGATCGCCGCGCTGAATTTTGCGCTTCATTTTGCCACAGTTTCAGGTCGCTCTCTCAAACACTACTGGCGTGATCCGGAGTTTAAAGCGTTCTTTGTCATTCAATTTGCCGTCATTGCGGTATGCTTCCTAGTACTCATACAACACAGTTATTATGAGTCTGCCGAAATTGCCTTTGACCAAGCCATGTTCCAAGCCGTATCAATTAGCACCACCGCTGGGTTTGCTACGACGGACTTCTCGGCATGGCCGGTGTTTTTGCCTTTGTTATTGATATTTTCGAGTTTCATTGGTGGCTGCGCCGGTTCAACGGGTGGTGGTCTCAAAGTGATCCGTGTGTTTTTGCTCTACCTACAGGGTAAGCGTGAGGTGAATCGCTTGATTCACCCCAAAGCCATTTATTCTGTCAAACTTGGTCAGCGGGCGATGCCTGATCGCGTGATTGAAGCGGTGTGGGGATTTTTTGCTGCCTATGCAATTGTGTTTGTCGTGATTATGATTGCTTTGCTCGGTACTGGCATGGATGACATTACTGCATTTACCGCTACAGCGGCGACGCTAAACAATTTGGGGCCAGGCTTAGGTGAAGTGGCAAGCACCTATGCGAGTGTGACCGATTCAGGTAAGTGGCTCCTAGTTTTGGCCATGTTGTTCGGCCGCTTAGAGATATTCTCTTTACTGGTTCTGTTTTCTCCGACCTTTTGGCGCTCGTAAATTCGTTTTTCGTATAGTCAGAATACTTAGAAGAAAAATGCTGTCGGTTGGAACAGCTTTTCCACATCTGGAATGTATTTTTTATCCACTAAGAACATGATGACATGGTCATCCGCTTGAATGATTGTATCTGAATGAGCAATGATTACGGCATCATCTCGAACCACCGCGCCAATGGTTGTTCCCGGTGGGAGTTTGATATCACCGATGGCTTTGCCAACCACTTTTGAGGTTTTTTCATCGCCATGGGCGATGGCCTCAATGGCCTCTGCCGCGCCACGCCGAAGTGAGTAAACATTTACGATATCGCCTTTACGCACATGTGTCAGCAACGCGGAAATAGTGGCTTGTTGCGGTGAAAACGCGATATCGATATCGCCACCCTGTACGAGATCCACATACGCGCTCCTTTGAATAAGCGTCATGACTTTTTTGGCGCCCATATGTTTGGCTAACATGGCCGACATGATATTGGCTTCATCGTCATCCGTCACCGCGATAAAAGCATCGATATTGTCTACGTTTTCCTCATCCAATAATTCAAAACTCGAAGCATCGCCATTGAGTACTATCGTATTGTCCAAATTACCGGACAAAAACTTAGCGCGTTTTTCATTAAATTCAATCAGTTTGACGTAGTGATTGTGCTCCAAACGTCGAGCTAGACCAGCGCCAATCAAGCCGCCCCCAGCAATCATGATGCGTTTGTAGTTGGTTTCGAGCTTTTGTAGCTCAGACATGACTGCGCGAATATGTTTGGTATCCGCAATAAAAAACACTTCATCATCGGCCTCAATGACAGTTGTCCCTAATGGACGAATTGGGCGCCCACGACGATAAATCGCGGCAACTCGGGTTTCCACATTGGGCATGTGCGCTTTTAAGGCCGATAATGCATGACCAACCAATAGACCACCGTAATAGGCTTTTACTGCAACTAACGAGGCCCTTCCTTCTGCAAATTCAACGACCTGTAATGCACCAGGATAATCAATTAAGCGTTTGATGGCTTTGGTCACTAGCTGTTCGGGCGCAATAATGTGATCAACGGGAATATCTTGATGTTTGAACAACTGGTCTTTGTAGACCACGTATTGTTCGGAGCGAACTCGGGCGATTTTGGTTGGTGTACTAAAAATACTGTGGGCAACTTGGCAGGCGAGCATATTCGATTCATCCGAATTCGTTACCGCAATCAGCATATCCGCGTCTTCGGCCCCCGCTTGGCGTAACACATCTGGGTGCGACCCTATGCCTTGCACGACTTGGATGTCCAGTCGATCTTTCAGGCTACTCAACGCACCTTCATTTGCGTCAATTAATGTAATGTCGTTTTTTTCGCCGACTAGGTTCTCTGCAAGGGTGCCACCGACTTGGCCTGCGCCAAGAATGATTATTTTCATGCCAGTTTACGCCATGTTGTATACGTCATGCATCACTGTGTTTGTGCAGTAGTGCGTAATAAAATCCATCACATTGTGCCGTATTGGGGGTAATTTGCAATCCTATCGCCCCATAATTAGTAAAATCGTTAAGTATTTCAGTCGGTAATGCTGCCAGCGTCGCATCTGAGTGACGGCCTAAAAAGGCTTGGATCTGCTCAGCATTTTCGCTTTGCAGTATAGAGCAGGTGGCGTATAAAAGACGCCCGCCAGGTTTTAAGACCTGCCAAAGTTGCTCGAGAATATGCTGCTGTGTGACGACGAGTTGCTCGATATCTGTGGCTTTACGTAGCCAGCGAATGTCAGGGTGTTTGCGAATCACCCCTGTTGCAGAGCACGGCGCATCAAATAAGATAAAATCATACTGCCCACTGGCCTCATCACTCCACTGCTGAGGGTTACCTGCATCGGCACATAACAAAGTCGCATCAAGACCTAGTCGAGATAAATTATCAGATACTCGCTCAAGACGCTTAGCATCGTTATCTAAGGCAACGAGTTGGCGTAAATCGGGTTGCAACGTTAATAAATGCGCAGTTTTCCCACCGGGTGCGGCGCAAGCATCCAAGCCTCGTTCCTCCGGCTTAGGTTGTAAAATGTGCGCCGCTAATTGCGCTGCGCCATCTTGCACAGCAAACCAGCCGGCATGGTAACCGGGAAGCTCTGTCACGACCGCTGGTGTAGCTAAACACAATCCATGAGGTAATGCATCTATTGTGGTGCTATCGATGCCTCGGTCTGTGAGCATTTGTTGGTATTTCGTAACTGAAACATAGCGAGGATTAATGCGTAACCACATCGGTGCGGTCTGTTGCATTGCTTTGAGAATATCTTCTAGCTGTTCAGGATATTGCGATTGTAGTTGCTTGAAGAGCCATTTGGGTAATCCAGCTTGTGCGGCATCACCACTGACTTTTTGTTGGGCTAAATCCTCTCGGACAAAGCGCCGCAGAACCGCATTGATTAATCCTTTTAACCCTTGCCCTCCTAAAATAGAAGTCGCTTCAACGGTTGAGCTGACGGCTGCATGATCCGCTACACGCATGGCATAGAGCTGGTAAAACCCAACCATAAGCAAGTGTTCTAAGACTTTTTTATTACCTTTGAGCGGCTTATCGAGACTGGTTCTGACCCAATGCTGGTACTGAGGTAATTCACGCAAAACCCCATAAACGGCATGTTGTAACCAAGCTTTGTCTTTTTGATTGAGTGCTTGTTGGTATTTGGGTAACACCTGACGAGCAGATTGTCCTTGCTCTAAGATATCGAATAAGGCTTTGGCACTGTTGGCGCGCAGTTTCGCTCCGGGCGTCATAATATGGTTCCAGGCGCAAACCAATCTTGTCTGGCATTGAAAACATCGGCAAAGGGCATGGCTTTTTTATTTGGGATCTGGCACTGAGTGATACGCAACGCTTGATCCCCAGTTTGCACGACTAAGCCAGTTTTGTCCGCACTCAAAATCGAACCAGGTGGTGCGGTAGACGAACTATATTCTACTTCTGCAGACCATACTTTGATGGCTTGATCTGCGCATTCAAAAAATGCAACCGGCCATGGATTAAACGCGCGCACATTGCGGGCTAACTGTTCAGCACTCTGTTCCCATTCAATCAAGGCTTCGGCTTTGGATAGTTTTTTTGCGTAGTTGGCAAGCGCATCGTCTTGTGGTTGAGGACTCAATGAATTGAGTTTGTTCAATACATGAACCAGCGCTTCAGGGCCTTGTTTGGCCAACTTGTTATATAAGGTTGCACTGGTGTCGCTGGCGTCTATAGGGCAATGGGTCTTAAATAACATGTCGCCGGTATCAAGCCCTTCATCCATTTGCATAATAGTGACCCCAGTGGCCTCATCTCCGGCCCAGATGGCTCGCTGGATAGGGGCGGCACCGCGCCATCGAGGTAGTAGTGAACCGTGTACATTGAGACAGCCAAACCGAGGCGTGTCCAAAACGATTTTGGGTAAAATTAACCCGTATGCGACCACAACCATGACATCGGCATTGAGTGCACCTAGCTCGTCGATGCTTTCTGGTGATTTAAAATTATCCGGTTGATATACGGCAATATCATGTTGTAGAGCGAGGCTTTTGACTGCACTAGCGGTGAGCTTTTTGCCTCGTCCCGCGGGGCGGTCGGGTTGCGTGTAGACTGCAACCACATTGTGTGATGAATCCAGTAGCGCTTCTAGATGATCGGCGGCGAATTCTGGCGTTCCCGCAAAAACGATGTTTAAAGGTGTCACTAAGAGTTCCTGTAATGAATTACGGGTTTGCTCGAGCGGCAAGCCGAGCTTCTTTTTCAAGTTTTTTCATAATGCGTTGGCGTTTGAGAGGGGATAAGTAATCCACAAACAACTTACCTGCGAGATGATCCATTTCGTGCTGAATGCAAATTGCCAAGAGACCTTCCGCCTCTAATGAAAAGGTTTCGCCCTTTTCGTTCAGCGCTTCAACCGTGATGCGCTCTGCGCGTTCGACCTTGGCATAATTTCCAGGTACAGATAGGCAGCCTTCTTCATTGATCATGATGCCTTCTTTAGCAATGATCTTAGGATTGATAAATACCCTAGGCTCGTCTTGCGCCTCAGACACATCCATCACGATAACTTGCTTATGAACGTCTACTTGTGTTGCAGCAAGGCCTATTCCGCGCTCTTCTTTCATGGTCTCAAACATGTCAGCGATAAGCGTTTGGATTGTTGCATCGACTGTCGCAACTGGTTTGGCAACCGTACGTAAGCGTTCATCAGGGAAGGTGAGTACTGTTAATACCGCCATGTTCCGTCCTTCAAATTGGTTTCACTGTAAATTAATTAAAGTATAACACTGGATAACCAAGCATAAAAAACTGGACTTTCCGTATTGTGCTTTTGGGCTATTCTAACACCATTCAAAACAAATAGGCGAACAGATAGGTGCGCGGTTATGCCAAATAATAGATGGCGATACAATATAATCTTATGGCTGATAGGTGGGGTTATGGCGTTTAAACTCGCGGCGCAAGTTCGTCCAACTAAGGTCATAATTCGCAGCGATGCGCCAACGGTTTATAACGTAGTGAAAGGCGATACGCTGTGGGATATTTCAGAGTTGTTCCTCAATGATCCATGGCTCTGGCCAAGACTTTGGCGGGATAATCCCGATATCATTAACCCGCACTTGATTTATCCGGGTGACAGTATTCGCATTCACTATATTGATGGAAAACCTCAGTTACAGATCCTACGAGCAAAACCGAGCCTGACGTTAACACCTAAGGGAAAGCGCACAGTCAAAATGCCTGAGCCAATTAGGAATTTTAATTGGCATAAAGTTCTGGCGCAACTTAACCAAGACCGGCTACTCAATTTATCAGAACGAGGACACGGGCGAATATTAGGCAATCAAAACGGCAGTTTATTATTTACCAAACCCGATACACTATTTGCGCAATTCCCCCAAAACTGGTCGGTAGGTCAGTTTCATGCGGTGCGAGAGTCACATATACTCTATTCTATTGATGGTAAGCCACTGGCCACAGTGGCCCATCATATTGCAGATGTTGAAGTTGCTGAGTTGCATAATAAACAACAAGGGTTGGTGAGCGTCGTTGAGCAAAACAAAGAAATCATGCAAGGTGACTGGCTGTTGCCTTCTCAGACAATACTGCCAGAAGATTTGTTCTTGCATGCAGCGCAAGAAGAGGTGGGTGTTGTGATCGGTGGTCTAGAGCCAAGAGAGATATTCGCACAAGGAGATATTGTGATTGTGCAACATACTGAGCCTTTGTCCTTGGGTTTAATTATGGGACTGTATCAAGCAGGACCGGATATTCAACACACTGTGCAACGTACAATCTATGTGGATGAATCAAGTTGGTTAGTGCGTGGCGGTATGCATCAACCTGATTTCAAAGTAGGCGAGGTGGTCATCGTGCATTCGCAAGCGAATTTAAGTTATGGCTATGTGCTCAATGCACAATCTGCTATATCCATCGGAGCGCTTTCAGGCCGTCCATAAGTTGAATCAAAAACGTGGTCGGCTCGAGCATAAAGGCTTCATTTATTTGGAGTCTTACCATGAGCGATACATATAACACATCCATAGCGTCGTATTTGGGCTTATACGAATGTCCTAATATAGGTTTAGCCACGATTTATCAACTGGCGCAATTGCTTGATGAACCAGTGCATCGATTAGCATTCGTTGCGGATGAGCGCTTGAGTAATATGGGACTGGCTCACTCTCAGATTCATTGCATTAAGCGTTACGTAACGGGTACCCCAATACCTTGTAAGTTGCCAAAAGACACACATTTTGTGCCCTTACATGACAGTCGATACCCTTGCTGGCTCAAACAAATCAGTGATCCGCCTCTATTTCTTTTTGTGCAAGGTGATGTGCGAGTATTAGAAATGGCGGCCATCTCAGTGGTAGGCAATCGTCATCCAAGCGAACCGGCTAGAAAAGTGAGTGAGACATTGTCTCAAGGATTGGCCAAACGAGGTTGGGTCGTTGTTTCTGGTCTTGCTCAAGGTATAGATGCAGCAGCCCATCGTGGCGCGTTATCGGTTGGTGGGACAACTGTGGCGGTCTTAGGGCATGGGATGAATTATACTTATCCACAAGCGCATAAAGCACTTCGCCAAGAAATTACAGCAAAAGGGGGATGCGTCATCAGTGAGTTTTTACCGCATCAATCTGCCAAACCTTATTTTTTCCCAAGGCGTAATCGCATTGTCAGTGGCTTATCTCATGGTGTCTGCATAATTGAGGCTGGCCTGCGTTCTGGCACGATGGTGACAGCGCAACACGCCATCGCGCAAAATCGAGATGTGTTTGCTTTGCCGGGAAACGTGCTGGATCAGCAGAACTGGGGCTGTCATCAACTTATTCAACAAGGTGCCATGCTACTGAATCATGTTGACGATGTGCTCTCTTTTTATCCAAATGTTGAAAACCTAAGGGCGAAACCCAATATTGACATTAGAGAAGAAAATAGTAAAACACTCACACAAGACTTGGCAAATCCACTATTGTTAGATAGTGTAGGAGTAGATGTAACGTCTGTGGACGACATTGTGAGCCGAACGCAATTACCCATTGGCGAAGTGTTGAGTCAGTTAAGCACGTTAGAATTGTCTGGATACGTACAGCAAAGAGCCGGTGGCTATACCAGAATAAGAGGGCGCAATCATGTTTGATATCTTGATGTATTTATTTGAAAGTCTGATTCACAATGAGTCGGAATTTCATTATGACCAAGAAGAACTGACCGAAGAACTCGTCAGAGCCGGCTTTCATCACGATGAGATTTACAAAGCGTTATTGTGGTTAGAGAAACTAGCAGCCTTACAAGAATCAGAGCAAACCCCTTATCTCATTGGTACTAATAATACAGCCATAACACGTGTGTATTGCGAACCGGAATTAGCGGTTTTGGATGCCCAAGCTCGAGGCTTTATTATGTTTTTAGAACAGATTAATGTTTTGGATAATATTACGCGTGAGATGGTTATTGATCGGGTTATGGAAATCGAAAGCAAAGATTTTGGTCTAGAAGACCTTAAATGGGTTATTTTGATGGTGTTGTTCAATGCCCCGGGTCGTGAAACCGCTTATGCACAAATGGAAAACCTGCTGTTCGATGTTGCCGAAGGGCCAGTACATTAAGCGCTATTTTGGGGACTTACATTACCGCTCATGAGTAAAATAGACACAACGCTCTTTAGCAACATGCCGAGTCAGGCGGTGGCTCAAGCTTATGGTGATTGTCCTCAGTGCAATGCTCCGTTACAGCAGAAATTCAGCAAAAAACAATCTTTCATCGGTTGTTCCAATTATCCACAGTGTGAATACATTCATAACCCAAAGAGTGATGATGACAGCACGATTAAAGTGATGTCAGGCACTCCTTGTCCGGAATGTGCCAGTGATTTGGCAATCAAAAAAGGTCAGTATGGTATGTTTTTAGGGTGTACCGCATTTCCTGATTGCCATTATATTGGCTCACTCAACCCACCAGCTGACTCAGCAGAGACTCAGGTTTTTTGTCCGAAATGCAAAACGGGCCATTATGTTGCGCGGATGAATAAATCAGGCAAAACCTTTTGGGGATGTAGTGAGTATCCAAAATGTGACCATATAACCAATCAACAACCATAATACCTATGAAAGATTTCAATTTATCTGAATTTTGTGACGCATTTCAGTCCGGGCAAGTGATTGCTTATCCGACTGAGGCTGTGTTTGGGCTAGGGTGTGATCCAGACAATTTGGATGCGGTGCAACGAGTGTTGGATACCAAGACGCGCCCTCAAGACAAAGGCGTTATTTTGATCGCCAGTCATTTTGCACAGCTAGAAGCGTATGTGGATAAAGATAAATTGACTGCTGAACAATGGCAAGCGGCCTGTGATACTTGGCCTGGTCCATATACGTGGATCATTCCCAAACGACCAGAGATATCGGAGTTATTAAGCGGTGGACGCAACAGTTTAGCCGTTCGGGTCTCGGCTCATCCAACTGTTAAGGTATTGTGTGACGCGATAAATAAACCGATGGTGTCCACCAGTGCCAATCCTTCAGGGAAAGAACCCGCAAGAGATCTGGCCCAAATCAAAGACTACTTTGGTGATTCAGTCTATAAAGTCGACGGAGAGGTTGATCGTACCGCCAGACCAAGTAAGATAACGGATGCTCTCACCGGTGTGGTGCTGCGCGATTAAACACAAAGCTAGGAAAGAATATGCAAGCGGTGACTGCCCAACAGATCGAACAAGTCAAAGCGTTTTTACTCAAGTTACAAGACGATATTTGTCAAACCTTAGAATTGTCAGATGGTAAAGGCAGTTTCAAAGAGGATAACTGGGAGCGCGCAGAAGGTGGGGGGGGGCGAACAAGAGTGCTTACCCATGGCGCCGTGATTGAGCAGGGCGGAGTGAATTTTTCACATGTTTTTGGTTCGCAAATGCCCGCGTCGGCAACGGCCGCTCGTCCTGAACTGGCTGGGCGTAATTTTCAAGCAATGGGTGTATCACTGGTGATTCATCCACACAATCCATACATTCCAACCTCTCATGCAAATGTACGCTTTTTTGTTGCTGAAAAAGAAGGCGAGGATCCTATTTGGTGGTTCGGGGGCGGTTTTGATTTGACCCCCTTTTTTCCATTCAAAGAAGACGTTGTGCATTGGCATACGGTAGCCAAGGATTTGTCAGAACCGTTTGGTGAGGATGTGTACCCAAAATACAAGAAGTGGTGCGACGATTATTTTTATCTTAAACATCGCAATGAAACTCGCGGGGTAGGTGGGTTGTTTTTTGATGATCTCAATGCGCCGGATTTTGCTTCATCGTTTGCTTATATGCAGGCGGTTGGCAAGGGGTATCTCGATGCGTATATTCCGATTATTGAGCGTCGCAAGAGCTGTGAATACGATGCAATGGAGCGCGATTTTCAGCTCTATCGTCGTGGGCGCTATGTGGAATTTAACCTGGTCTACGACCGCGGTACCTTATTCGGGTTACAAACCGGTGGTCGCACCGAATCCATTTTGATGTCAATGCCACCGTTGGCGCGTTGGGAGTATAATTATCAGCCTGCTCCAGATTCTGCACAGGGTAAATTATCATCCTTTTTGACCCCACAAGATTGGTTATCGTCAAACAATACCTGATCTATATCAATCTTTGGAGCCGCTAATACGCAGCGCATACTGCGCATTGTTCTAGATCAAATCAAAATATGGGTTCTTTAGCATACTGTGTTTAGTTTAATTACACATAGAGAACACATATTATGAAAACTACATTACTGCCACTTGCTCTAATAGCCGCATCTTCTTTTACTGCTCCGGCATTGGCTTATGAAAAAGGCGACATCCTTGTGCGTGTTGGCGTGACACAAGTATCCCCAGACGATTCATCTTCTCCAGTATTGGTTGGTGGCGACGCGAGCGTTTTAAATACTAGATTGGCAGTTGATAGTAATGTTCAAATTGGTCTGAACGTTGCGTATTTTGTCACAGATAACATCAATGTCGAACTACTCGCTGCGACGCCGTTTAAGCACGATGTAAACCTAACTGCTAATGGCGCTAAATTAGCAGAAGTCACGCATTTACCCCCCACGGTGACAGTGAATTATTTCTCTGCTGAGCCGTCAGCTGTATTCCAGCCATATGCTGGAGTTGGCTTAAACTACACAATCTTTTTTGATGAAGAATTTACGCAAGCTAACCAAGATGCATTAGGTGTGGATGCACTGGAATTGGATGCATCGTTTGGCTTGTCGGCTCAGGTCGGTTTTGATTATATGTTCAGCGATAACTTGGGCTTAAATGCCTCTGTTCGCTATATTGACATTGAAACAGAAGCCAGGTTTAACGCAGGTAATGTCGAAACCGTTTCGATTGATCCTATGGTCTATACTCTGTCATTAGCTTATAAGTTTTAATAGTTCATTAGTAACAATTACGGTAAAGTACGGGCATTACCATTGGCATTTGTTGAACGGAGTATAATGCGATGCAGTACTTTGCTGTGATGGGAAATCCCATTGCTCAATCTAAATCCCCCTTTATTCACCACATGTTTGCAGCTCATGCTGGTGTGGAGATTAAATACGATGCAATCCTTGTTGAAAAGCATTTGTTTAAAGAGGCTGTGGCGGATTTTTTCAGTAAAGAAAATCACATTGGCCTCAATGTGACGACGCCATTTAAGGAAGAAGCGTTTGCGCTTGCGGATGTGTTAACCGATGAAGCCAAAACGGCAGGGGCGGTGAATACCTTATATAAAACCGTTAATGGTTTAGTTGGACACAATACGGATGGTCCGGGTTTGATGCAGGATATTTTGCGTCAGGGTCAGGCATTAAAAGACAAGCGGATATTATTGATTGGAGCTGGTGGAGCAGCACGTGGTGTTATTATGCCTCTGATCAATCAACATGTTGCATCTATTCACATAGTGAATCGCAATGTGCAAAGGGCTCGTGAACTGGTTCAAGTGTTTTCACATAAGACGCTAACAGCCGGTGGTTTTGATAGTGTTCGCAACGAGACCTACGATGTGATCGTCAATGCGACTACCTTATCCTTACAAAAACAGCTTCCTGATGTGCCAAAAAATCTTTATCAAAATATTGAGATGGCATACGATATGGTATATCTTCCAGGACAAACTGCATTCATGCAACAGGCGATGAAAGCCGGTGCAAAAACCTGCAGTGATGGTTTGGGTATGTTAGTTGGCCAAGCGGCAAAGAGCTTTGAATTATGGACGGGGCAGCGCGTGAACACTACCCCAGTATTAGATGCTTTGCGCTTAGAGCTTAATCGGTAGTTTTACCTAAGTAGACATCCTTTAAAGCGACATAGTTCTCGGCGCTTTCTTTTAAGAATGCCATTTCACTCTCCTTTAAAGGGCGTCTTTGCTGAACGGGGTTACCGACGTAAAGGTAGCCCGACTCTAGCGTCTTGTTAGGAGGAACGACTGAACCAGCTCCTATGAATACATCGTCTTGCACTTTAGCACCATCTAAGACAATAGCGCCCATTCCAACTAACACGCGGTTACCAATGGTGCAGCCATGCAACATACATTTATGGCCTACAGTTACATCATCGCCAATAATAAGCGGAAAACCATTCGCTAAAAACTTAGTTTTACGAGTCACATGAAGCACGGACCCATCTTGTACGTTAGTGCGTGCGCCAATACGGATATGATTGACGTCGCCGCGCGCAGCAACTAATGGCCATATACTGACATCATTACCTAAAGTAATGTCTCCATATAAAACTGCACTTTCGTCAACAAAGACCCTTTTACCTAATGTAGGGGTAATGCCATCGAACGGTTTGAGCATAATAAAATCCTTGTGGTTGTTAACTAACAGTAATCATTGTAAAGAAAACTAAGGAGTTGTGCTTGTGAATTAGACTATTTGCGTGTGTGACAGAAAAAAGTCAGAAATATTGCAAAAAAATGACTATATTTAGTTGACGACATAATTTAAGTCTGTACAATGCGCATCTCGCTTGAGGGGGTAACCACTTAAAGCGACAGCAAAACTAGATTTTATCAGGGTTTGCGGGATTTTTGGACAATCTGTTTCGAGTGAAAATAATCACAAAAAACGTTAAAAAAAGATTGACACTGAAAATCAAAAGCGTATCATACGCATCCCGCTTGAGAGGAACGCCTCAACAAGCACGAAGCTCCGGCTTCAACGTTCTTTAACAATCAGATAACAAGACAATTTGTGTGGGCACTCATTAAGAGTGTCACAACGACAATTCATATTTCGATATATTTTAATTGAAGAGTTTGATCATGGCTCAGAT
>WKFN01000016.1:0-405943 GCA_014872805.1 Alteromonadaceae bacterium | reverse complement strand
TTCTTCGGTATAACGCTTCTTCATGATTCGATCTCCATTGCATATAGTTTATTGGAAATCTCATCAAAGTCATGGTTTTATTTTTGGGGAGAAGGTCACATCGAATAAACTTTCTAAAGCCTCGAGACCACCAGCAGAAGCCCCAATAGCGACAATGTGAGAAGGGGTGTTTCCTGTACGAGATTCATCTTGCATCGATATATCCATAATTCATCTTTTAGTTTATGTATTTAAAATAGCACACGACCATAAACCATTCACTATTTAGGAAGTAAATATTCTAATTTTTACAGCGGCATCCCAGCCTTGTAACATCATGGAGTATTCCAGCAGCGTCGGGTAATCATCGCCAAATAACATGATGGAGTGTCCTTTTAATTATTGTTTAGTATAGTCACAATGTTCAATATTAGTGGGAATTTTTTGGAGCGTTGCGATCGCCATGGGGACGGTAAAGATAAATGTCGAACCTACACCAACTATCGATGAAACTTTGATTTCACCCCCCATTAATTCTGCGATACTTTTACAAATCGCTAAACCCAATCCAGTCCCACCAAAGTTGCGAGTGGTTGACTCATCAGCTTGTTTAAAGGGTTCAAAAATCGAATTCAACTTGGCAGCGGGGATGCCAATGCCTGTATCTTTTACACTAAAGGATACATGTTCTGTATCGCCAGAAATACGCAATAAAACGGCACCTGTTTGAGTAAACTTGATGGCATTTGCCAAAAAGTTATTGAGAACTTGGTTGATCCTGACGGGGTCCGTACTGCGTTTAGGGTTAAAGCCTGGTGAGATTTCAATATCGAGCTTTAATGGTTTTTGTAATTGTAATTTAAACTTCTTAATGGCCTTTTTGCCTAATTCGCTAATGTCGACAGCGATACTTTCAAGTGCCATTTCATGGGAGTCAATTTTAGATAAGTCAAGAATATCATTAATCAGCGTGAGGAGATCATTTGACGACTGCATGGCCATTTCGATGAGACTTTGCGAGTCTGCATCCAAATCATAACTTTGTAGGATTTGTAATGCACCCATAATCGTATTCATTGGAGTGCGAATTTCGTGACTCATATTGGCTAAAAAACGGGTGCGAGCATTCGTCGCATCCTGTGCCTTAATCATATTTTCTTGTGCAATCGTAGCCTGTTTGATAATTTCTTGCTGGATTATTTCACTTTCAGTGGTATCTACACAGGTTCCGACGATACGAAAATTTTGCCCAGCTTCATCGATGTAAAACCGAGCGTTGATTTTGATAAATGCGATACGGCCGAGTGCAGTCATTATTCTGGTGGTAATCAGGAGGGTGTTATTTTCTAACAATCCTTTACTACCCTGGTTAAAATTATCAATGAACTCCTTGCGATCCTCTGGGTGGATCATATCCACCCATGAACTAAAACCTCGAATATCATGAGCTGAGACGACATCAAAAAGCACAAACATAGAATCATCCCAATACAACCTATCGCTTGCAACATGATAATCCCAAGTGCCGGTATTAGATGCGTAAAGGGCAAGATTTACGCGTTCACGGAAAAACGCACTGTCTTCTTGTTCTTTTATTTCTAATGTTACATCTTGAGCCGTACCAAATCGTCTCTGGATTAGGCCATCGACAAATTCACCGGTCATAGACAGTTTGACTTTTTTTTGTTTATTTTTTGCTGTGCGGATTGTGGTAATCAGTGCAAAGGGTTTTTCAAATCTTTCCAACTGTTTTAAGGCACTAGTGATTTTTTCGATATCATCGGCATTGAAAAAAATCGAGTGTTGTTCGATGACTGGGGAGTAATTCTCAATATCACAGTCAAATATTTGATACATTCCTTGCGACCAGAACATCTCACCAGACACATAGTTAAATTCAAAGGAACCCAGTCTTTGTGAATCTTCTATGAACCTATTGAGTTGTGATCGAGGTTGCATTAAATCCATTTGCGTGTATGTTTAATTATGACTTAATTCATCGACGCTTACCGCACATAATTCGGCAAACGTTTCAAGAAAAAACTCGACTTCAGGCATGTCTTCAGCAAAGTTTTGAATCATTATTGATAAGCGTTCAGCGACATGATCAAACTCGTGATTACCAAATCGAAGTTCGTCTTTTGCTTTGAGATAAGCTGAGAGTAAATCTGCTGCTTTAACAATTTGTTTGTATTCTGGCTCCACATTATTTTGAATCAATAAAGAATCGAATAACGGTTGCAATTTTTGGGGTAATGTTGCCAGACATTCTTGCTCAGCAAGCGCTTCGAGTTTTTTGAATTCAGCAGTGAGGGCAGGATTATGGTATTTGGTTACGTGGTTAATATCTTGAAGTTTGGTTTCTGAAACCTCATGGTAGAGTGCGGTTGTTGCGACCTTGTCAGGATTAATATTACCGCCGAAATACGTGTTACGGATGACCGCAAGCAGATGCGCAATCACAGCAACTTGGTGTGAATGCTCTGCGACATTCTCAGACTTTATGCTGTGCATCAATGCCCAACGCTTGATTAATGGCATTCGCAAAATCCAAGCTAAAAAAGCACTTTGCTGCTTCATCATGTTACTTAACCTTGTTGATAAGTAGAAAAGAAACGTTCAAGTCGAGAAAAAGCGGAAGTTAAGACGTCAGTATGTGGTAAAAACACTAACCTAAAATAGCATCCTTCATTCAAATTAAAAGCTCCGCCGTGGACTAAAAGCATTTTTTCTTCTTGAAGTAAATCAAAAATCATTTGTTCGTCATTGCGTATTCTGAATTTTTCAGCATCGACACGAGCGAATGCATACAAAGCTCCCATTGGTTTAACGCATGTTATACCATCGATCTGATTGAGTTTGTCATACGCCATGTTACGCTGTTGTAATAAACGCCCACCATCGTGCACCAGATCATTTATCGATTGGTAACCACCTAAAGCCGTTTGAATAGCATGTTGGCAAGGAACATTTGCACACATACGCATTGAAGATAGCATATTAAGACCGTTAATATACTCACGAGCAATTCGCTTATTTCCCGATACCACTAACCAGCCAGCCCTAAAACCCGCAACGCGATAATTCTTTGATAAACCTGAGAAGGTGACCATAAACAAGTCATCTGCTAACGATGCAATACACGTATGCTGCGCCTCGTCATATAAGATTTTGTCGTAGATTTCATCACTAAAGATTACCAAGTTATGCTCTCTGGCAATATCGATGATCGATAATAGTAATTCTTTGGAATACACCGCACCGGTCGGGTTGTTTGGATTAATTAACACAATAGCTTTCGTGTTGGCTGTGATTTTCTCGCGGATATCCTCCAAATCTGGGAACCAACTAGCTTGCTCATCACAGCGATAGTGCACTGGTGTGCCAGATGAAAGACTGACCGCCGCGGTCCACAGAGGATAATCTGGTGCAGGCAACAACACTTCGTCGCCAGTGTCGAGTAGAGCTTGCATTGACATCATAATCATTTCACTGACGCCATTACCAATAAAGACATCTTGAGCCGAAATGCCCGTTACAGCCTTTTGTTGATAATATTGCATTACAGCTACTTTGGCTGCATAAATCCCCGTTGCTTCCGAGTAGCCTTGTGCGGAAGGTAAATTATAGATGACGTCTTTTAAAATATCGTCGGGTGCCTCAAAACCAAATGGAGCAGGGTTACCGATGTTTAATTTGAGGATACGATGACCCTCTTCTTCCATGATTCTGGCTTTTTCATGAATAGGGCCTCGGATGTCATAACAGACGTTATCCAATTTACTGGATTTGTTTACTAACACAATTATTTCGCTCTTGTTTCTGATACGGAAAGAATACCTTACATCACTTGATTTCACTAGTGTTTTTCAAAGACAGTAGAAACTTTTCTAGTGCAGAACAGTCTTACCTAATAGCAGGTATTATGTGACCAATTTATTTTGCAGGTTTGGCCCTAGGCGCGTTAGCCACTCAAGCAAGCCGACAAAACTCAATACGTTTGCTTAGGGAGCAATATCGATTTTTATTAGGATATTATTCAATTTGCCGTTACAATGTTAATTGAATGTAAACTAATAGTTAACAGCTGAGGTTCAGATGTCTAGACATTTTGATGAAATGCCGGAAACGGCGATAAGTAAAAGCGGGATATCTCGTGTTATTCCATGTAAAGAACTCGAGCTGGGCGACCCGATAAAGTGGCTTTCTTTGGCTTTGCAAGACTGGCAAAGAGCTCCCATAATATCACTCTTTTATGGGCTTATTTTTGCGTTCATACCTTGGGTGATAACCTATTGGGTGGCAATGACTGGGTGGCACCTTGTGATCCTCCCTGCCATAGTATGCTTTATGCTGATTGGTCCGTTTCTTGCGGCTGGTTTATATGATGTGAGCTGGGAAATCGAAAAGCAACATGAGCCTTCGCTGCGTCATTCGCTCCGCGCAATTCGCCGCAACACAGTGAATGAGTGGGCATTTGGTGTGATGCTCATGATCTTTATGGTATTTTGGCTTCGCGTAGCCTCTCTTATTCATGCCTTATATCCCGCCTACTTAGATCCTAATTTTACTAATCTTTTACCCTTTTTAGTTCTGGGTGTGGGCGTGGGGGCAGTGTTTACCGCCATCGTGTTTTTCATTACCGCATTTACACAACCGATTCTCATGGAACGTCAAGTTGACTTAGCGACTGCAGTATTAACGAGCATCAATGCCGTCTGGTTAAATAAAATGCCGATGTTTATTTGGTCAGGTATTATCTTTTCTGCCGTTGCAATTGGCTTTGTTACAGGGTTCTTAGGCTTCATCTTTCTGATGCCGCTGATTGGTTATGCGTCGTGGCATGCTTACATTGATACGATAGAAATCAAGCGCGAGCGTAATTACGAGTAATTTTATCTAATCGGACTGGCAAATCTGCGTTGAGTTTTTGTGCGATTTGCGTGTCCCCAATATGCGTATAACTTTTTATTTCTGGGTGATGTTTCAGCAATGAGCATGTAGTATTTTGTCACTACTAAACTCAAAATTACATATAACCAATTCAAACTGGTCGTGGTAACATTATCTGGTTATAACGTATACATCCTAATATCGAACTTATCAACTTACACAACTGATATAACGCATAAGAGAGTCTGACAGGTGAGAAACAAAGCTGTTTTTTTTGACCGTGATGGCATAATCAACATCGATAAAGGGTATGTCAGCGATAGCGATGATTTTGAGTTTGTCGATGGTATTCACGCGTTAATACGCCATATTAATAGCAAAAAGTTACAGTGTATTGTTGTGACAAATCAATCTGGCATCGCCCGAGGAATGTATAGCGTTGAGCAATTTAAGCGCTTAACTCAATGGATGTTGGATACTCTGCTTTCTGATGCGGCTATCATTGATGATGTGTACTTTTGCCCACATCATCCAAGCGCAGGAGACACATCAAATACTCGTATGTGTATTTGTCGTAAACCACAGCCAGGTATGCTGTTTTTTGCGTCGGTAGAACACGACATTGATTTGACCCAATCCATTATGATTGGTGATAGTGAGCGCGATATTGAAGCTGCAATAATCGCCAATCTAAAACAGGCAATCTGGGTAACGAGCACTTCAGACCCGGTAGCGCTGGAACGTTTGCATTACACCAAAGAGGCTTATCAAGCCGACACGCAGATTACTATCGTGCCGACTGTATCGAGTATTTTAGCTACCTTGCGAATTGACTGAGGTGTTTCATACTGCGATTGAATATCTGCGTATTTAGCTCTTGGTTAATCAAAGCGCCAGTTTGACTTGAAACGGAATAACTCGCCCCATTACTTTCGATGTATGAGATGGAATCGTCGTTAAAAATGACAACGCGATTATCTTCGGTTGTCACATGCCATGGACGTTGTTCACTTTGTATTGGTTTACCGGTTGAATAAGTATCTGATGCTACATTACAGCCCATACTATTCATCAACGTTGCAGGTATATCTTCGTTAAGTACCAAAGCAGCATTCATCGATAATGTGCTATAAGCAAAGCCAAGCTTTTGATTATCATTCGATGGGCTCAAAATCAATACATTAACGCTTTCACGGTCAAACTCTTGCAATGCTGTGATAATAGAAAGTGCATCGCTGTATATAATATATACAGCATTACTAAATTCTGTTGTCTCCTCAAGGGAAAAAGATCGAATGTTACGGGTAGCAAGATAGGTGTCGGCTGGGACATCCATATAGACATCTATGCCAAAACCAAAGAGCAAATCAAACAATACCGGATTAGTCGTTCGTAAATATTGATGATAGAGGTTAGGTAAGCCATAGGTCATTGTTTTGATCTGACTTTCAGGCGATGCACTCGAGCGATAATAGGGCGCCTGATTGAGGCTAAACGGTAGTGAATCGGCCGCTAAATGTTCCGTTGCGAAAAATACTAACCAAGGCTTATCGATAGCAACCGGGCAGTAAATGGGTTGAGTGGGGTAATTCAAGGCATCAATGGCAAAGGCAAACTGGATTGACTTGCGTTGGTTGTAATCTTCGATATCCAATAATCCATAACGGGATAAAGTCGTTTTTGCAGTTGCGGGATAAGATAATGGAAACATATTATCCTGCTGTACAATAGGTTGATACAGTTTAGCATCAGCCCAGATATGCAAACCATGTGCACCGATAAAACAAGCCAAAAAAATACCAATAACAGACTGCTCAATACGTTGTCGACTGAAACGGTCAATTCGTTGCCAGATAGCATTTGCAATGAGCAACTGAAAGCTCAACCAAACCGCAAACAATAAGCCGAAGAATAAAAGCTGCTCCGTGCCAAAGGTTGCCACGTGTTGTACGGTTTCGTCCACCACCAGCTCCGATTCCTGCCACGATATGTGTAATCCAGTGCGATGGTAGAGTAGTGCATCAAAAGCAAGTATGGCTTGTCCAAGGGCAGCAATGGTTGAACTTAATCCTTTGACTAAACGACTGTTATTGATCATGTAGCACAAGGGAATAATGGCGATCACAAAACCCATAAAGGTCAAAAAGCTAATGTGGCCGAGCCAATTCATCACCAAGTAGATTTGTCCAAGGAGAGATTCTGGTAATGGTTCAGCAAAGATATACATAGAGGCTATGACTAAAGCCACTAGAATATTGTAAAAGGCAAACCAATGTCCCCAACTGACTAAGCGAGAGACGCGCTGACGGCGAGGAGATTCTCCAAGAAGCATATTAAAACTATTCCTTAATCGTGCGAACGAGCACTTCACAAAATTGTGTGGCGAGTTTTTCTCTTACCTTCGCATCGACGCGTTGCTTAAAAATGTGTGTGAGTGCATCACCTAAAACCATTAATGAAAGGTCGGTTTTAACGTTGTTTTGTTCAAGTACTGCGAGGACCTGCTCAAGTATTTCATTATATTGAGCGTCATTGTATTGGGATTGGACCGGCATTTTTTTACTCTTTGACACAGAATATGTAGAGAATAATACAAAAAACTCCATCATATAAGGATAAATTTTATATAATGTCACAAAACTAAAGAGCGAATAACGACATCTATGAGTATTTTGATCCATCATTTTGTAATGCATCAATTGCGAGCCAATGAGAAGGGAGCTATGAGCTTGGTTCCAAACGCATCTTGTGTTGCACTAAACCGAGCCACAACTACCTTAGCGCAAGAGATTCAGCAAGTGTTTGCGAGTAAACCCGGCAAGGGTATTGGTTCATTTGTAGAAGCAGAATCGCAAATCGATGTGGAAGATGAAGGAACCCCACCTGAAGCACTTGTCCCGTTTGTTGAATTATTAAGCAACGCTTTTGCATCAGATGATGCTTTTTTGCACATGTCGACTCAAGCTAGTCAGACGTTGATCACTACAATGGCACAAGATAATATCGTTGAGACCGGCTTTATTGTCTTCAGTCATTACGAGTTTTTAGCAACAGAATATTTGTTTATAGGCATAATCAATACTAAGCAACATGTGGAAGTGAGTGAAGACTTGGAATTGTTGTATTCGGACCATTTGGATATAGCCAAAATGCAACTTGCGGTGCGCATAGATTTGACGGCTTGGAAAGTCCAACCAGAACAAGAGCGATACATCAGTTTTATCAAAGGTCGTATGGGGCGCAAGGTGTCTGACTTTTTTATGCGTTTCTTACAATGTGAAGAAAAAGTCGATGTCAAACAGCAAAATCAACAGTTATTAACAACAGTTGAAAGTTACCTGGCCGAAGAGTCGCTGTCGGTTGATGAAAAAAATACGTCACTAGCTGAAGTCCAAGACTACTACAAAAAGCAAATCAACAGTGGTAATAATATAAAAGTTTCGGACCTTGCCGAAGTGCTGCCAAAACGAGCAGACGAAAACGAAGTGGCCGATTTTAGTGTCTTTGCTGCGCATCTTGAAACTCCGTTAGAACCTGAGTTTCAGCCAGATGGTGCAGCAGTTCGAAAGCTGGCGCGTTTTTCTGGACAAGGTGGTGGCGTAACGGTTGCTTTTGACCGCAAGTTACTTGGAGATAAGGTACACTATGACCCGGTAACTGATACATTGGTGATCAAAGGCATTCCACCCAATTTGAAAGATCAACTTACTAACGCGCAAGATTAAGGTAGACCATGCAATTATTTGTGAACGACTTAACGGTGATGGACTTTTCGTACCTGTGCCCAGAGCGAGGAATGGTGGGTGAGAGTTGGATCGTTGATGTCGAGTTAGATGGTGATTTGAACGAAGAAAGCATGATCCAAGATTTTGCAATCGTAAAAAAGCAGCTTAAGTCATTAATCGATCAATATGTTGATCATAAGCTCCTTATCCCAGTTGAGCATGAATTTACCAAGGTTGTTAGGGATTTACCAGACGAATTAGTCAGGGTAGATTTTGTGCGACCAGAACAAAAATCAATACATTTGACATGTCCTGCTGATGCTTATGCGTTCATTTATGCAAATACTATTACTATGACATCTGTCGGCGAATATTTGCAAGATATCTTAGCGATTCATCTACCCAATAACGTGGCTGGAATTAATTTGTCGCTGAGAACTGAACACATCTCAACTGCGTTCTATCATTATACGCATGGACTAAAAAAGCACGACGGTAATTGCCAGCGCATCGCCCATGGTCACCGCTCCAAAATCCATATTTATTACAATGATCAGAATCAGCCAGAAGCTGAGGCGCATTGGGCTTCTCGTTGGGCTGACATTTACATTGGTACACGTGAAGATGAAGTAAAATGTGAGCAATTGTCGCAACATTACCCAGAGATAAGTGATGCAACCCATGTTGCTTTTCGCTATACCGCGTCGCAAGGTGATTTTGAATTAGCTATCCCACGGAGTGAATGTGAAGTCATCGAGTTAGATACTACCGTTGAATGCCTGGCTCAGTATGTGTTGACTGAAGAGCAAGCTCGAAGTGGTCAAGCCAAGGTCACCGTTATGGCGTTTGAAGGTGTAGGGAAGGGAGCCAAAATCAGCACTTTGAGTTAAAGTGAATAGTCTTTTCAGTCAGGCCCCTTGCTCTTATCAAAATGTTTATTCCCTTAAAATAATTGTGGTTTTGTTCGCATTTAAATAGAAATCTAAGTATAATCGTGTGCTTTATTATTGCTCTGGATTTGCGTTCCAGCCTCGCAAGGAAAAACACATGACACCATATATTGTTTGCGCAATGTACAAATTTGTTGCGCTCGAAAACTTCAAAGAAATGCGTCAGCCACTGCTCGATGTAATGCTACACAATCACATAAAAGGTACCTTGTTACTCGCATCGGAGGGCATTAACGGCACGATTTCAGGCCCTCGAGAAGGCATCGACGCCTTACTCGCCTATCTCAATAGTGATGCGCGCCTAAACCCGATTTCCTATAAAGAATCATTACACAACGAGCAACCGTTCTATCGCACTAAGGTCAAACTCAAAAAAGAAATTGTGACCTTGGGAGTTGAGGGTATTGACCCGAATCAATCGGTTGGTACCTATGTCAAACCCAAAGACTGGAATGCGTTAATAAGCGACCCTGAAGTATTTGTCATCGATACTCGTAATGACTATGAAATTGAAATAGGCACGTTTAAACACGCAGTGGATCCAAATACCAAAACATTTCGTGAATTTCCGGAGTATGTCGCCCAAAATATGGATCCAGCAAAGCACAAAAAAGTGGCTATGTTTTGCACTGGGGGCATTCGTTGTGAAAAATCCACTGCCTTTATGAAACAACAGGGTTTCTCTGAGGTGTATCACCTTGAAGGTGGTATTTTGCAATACCTCGAGGATGTGCCTAAGGATGAGAGTCTATGGGAGGGTGACTGCTTCGTGTTTGACAATCGTGTCGCCGTTAATCACGACTTGGAAAAAAGTCATTACGACCAGTGTTATGGCTGTCGCTTACCAATCACGGAAGAAGATAAACAATCACCTCAATATGAAGCGGGCGTAACGTGTCCAAAATGTTTCGGTACACATTCTGATGACCAACTCGAGCGATTCCGTGAAAGAGAAAAGCAGGTTCAGCTAGCAAAAGAACGCCAAGAGGCCCATATGGGCAGTGAGGCACGTGATGTGACGGAACAACGTCGACTTGCTAAAGCCCAAGCGCAACGCGAAAGACAACTAGCAAAGAATCAACAAGATAACTAATATAGCTAAAATTTAGTACTTTGGGTTAGTTGCTTCAATCTCAATTTACTGTAATATCTTATTAAAGTATGTGAAGGAAGTAAGTATGTCAAAAGTTGCCCTATCGCCAGAGGAACTGGCTAGTATTAAGGAAGAATTCAACTTCTTTGATAAAGACAACAATGGTCTTATCGAGTTACCAGAGTTTATTGAGCTCCTAACGGTGTTAAGCCCTAAAACCAAGGTCAAAGCGGTTGAAGAAGGCTTTTCTCTGATTGATAAGAACCACGATGGCTCGATTGACTTTGATGAGTTTGTCAAATGGTGGCAGGAAGGCTGGTGGGAGTATTAATCTCACCATCCACACCAAGTGTTTTACTCTTAATCCTCGGCTTCTGGCCGAGGTTTTCGTTTAATAGGGACATGTCCTATGTCCATACCAGAAGTATTATCGACACGTTTTGTGTGAGCTTTGGGTGCTTTTGATGTCGGTTTTTTCTTAAACGTTTTCGTTTGCTCTGTTGAAATCTTCTTCTTTGCGGCTTTTCCTTTGAACTCGCCTGGGAGAGCCGGGTGAGTTTGAACTTGTAATTCCTGAGTAATGTGTTTGCTTAAAGCACGATAACTTTGCCAATCACGCGGGCCAACAAAAGATATAGCCGAGCCTTTTTCTCCTGCACGACCAGTTCTGCCAACGCGGTGAACAAATTCCTCAACATGTTTGGGTAAGTCAAAGTTGATGACTAAATTGACTTTCCGCAAATCTAATCCACGAGCACCCAAATCAGTACATACCATAATATCATGTTGCCCATTCCCAAAGGCGTTGATGACATGAGCTCGCTGGTTTTGCAACAAATCACCATGCAAGGCGACACAGTTCATGTGCGCTTGCTGTAACCGCGTCGATAGTTGATCGGCATCCGCTTTGGTCGCAACAAATACAATGGCTT
The DNA here is from genome assembly GCA_014872805.1 of Alteromonadaceae bacterium. Taxonomy (GTDB): domain Bacteria; phylum Pseudomonadota; class Gammaproteobacteria; order Enterobacterales; family Alteromonadaceae; genus Opacimonas. The sequence continues at coordinate 394,371 of WKFN01000016.1, read as the reverse complement.
GGTTGTACTGGCGTGTTTCTAGTTCGTGCTTGAGAAGAGCTTGTTTGTGTTCAATATGATCAGCAAAAAATAAAATCTGGGTGATATCAGCATGCAGTTCATAGCTGGCATCGAGCATAATTTCTTGCGGATTACTCAACAGACTGTCTAACAAATGTCTAAGTTTTGGATCATCCAAGGTGGCAGAAAATAATAACGTTTGTCGTTTGCGATGATCTGCTTGTCGATGAATGGCCAGTAATTGCTCGCTAAAGCCCAAATCCAACATACGATCGGCTTCGTCATAAACTAGAATTTCTAAGCCGTTCAGAAAAAAGCTGCGATCGGATAAGTGATCGGCAATCCTTCCTGGGGTACCGACAAGAATATGCGGATCTTTGCGCAATACTTTGGCTTGGTCGTTATAGTTATCCCCGCCCACAATTAACGCAGTTTTTAAATTTAAAGCACGAGCCATATCTCGTGTGACTTGGAAAACTTGTTTGGCTAGTTCACGTGTCGGTGCCAAAATCATCGCCCGAGGATCGCGTTTAGTCATCGCTTTTTGCGAGATAAGACGGGCAATGATAGGAATGACAAACGCTAAGGTTTTGCCTGAACCAGTTTTAGCACAGCCAAGAATATCCCGTCCATGTGCAGCATAAGGAATAGCTTGACGCTGAATAGGGGTGGTTTCAGTGAATTTTTGGTTTTCAAGTGCCTGAACGATACGGGTGTCTAGGCCAAGTTCGGAAAATAACAAAAGCGTGTCTCTGATATAATTAACAAACTTAATTGTATCAAAAACACGCGTAGCGACCTAATTAGAATTGCATTTCAGGCACATTGTCTGGCACGACCAACTCACCAGCAGTCTTTTCTTTGATTTCTTCTACGGTTACACCAGGTGCTCGTTCTAATAAATAGTAAGCTTTATTTTTGACTTCTAACACAGCCAAATCAGTGATGATTTTGGTGATGCAGTTCACGCCAGTCAACGGTAAGGTACATTCAGCCAGAAGTTTTGAATTACCGTGTTTATCAGCGTGGGTCATGGTGACAATAATGTTCTTAGCACCAGCCACTAAATCCATCGCACCGCCCATGCCTTTGATGAGTTTATTGGGGATCATCCACGAAGCAATATTACCATTTACATCAACCTCAAAAGCGCCTAATACCGTAATATCGACATGACCGCCACGGATCATGGCAAAGCTCTCGGCAGAACTGAATATACTGGCACCGGTTACCGCGGTGACGGTTTCCTTGCCGGCATTGATCATGTCCGCATCTATCTGCTCCTCAGTCGGATTAGGTCCCATGCCAAGTAAACCGTTTTCTGATTGGAGCATCACCGATATACCATCAGGAACAAAATTAGCAGCCAGGGTAGGGATCCCTATGCCTAAGTTTACGTAATCACCATCTTTGAATTCTTTTGCGACACGTGTTGCGATTTGATCTCGAGTTAACGCCATAGTGATTCTCCTTATTTAGCCAAGACGCGACGTTCGATGCGTTTTTCAAATGTGCCTAGAATGACGCGGTCAACGTAAATACCAGGGGTATGGATGTGAGCGGGGTCAAGTTCGCCTGGCTCAACGATTTCTTCGGCTTCGACAACGGTAATCTTACCTGCTGTTGCGGCCATTGGATTAAAATTTTGTGCGGTATGACGATAGATACAGTTACCATAGCGGTCTGCTTTCCACGCTTTGACAATTGCAAAATCACCGGTAATGCTTTCTTCGAGTATATAAGGACGGCCGTTAAACGCTTTGACTTCTTTGCCTTCACCAACAGGTGTGCCATAGCCAGTTGCGGTGTAAAACGCAGGAATACCTGCACCACCTGCGCGCATCTTTTCGGCCAATGTGCCCTGAGGCGTTAATTCGACTTCTAGTTCTCCATTGAGAAGTTGTTGCTCAAATAAAGCGTTTTCGCCTACGTAAGAGGACACCATTTTTTTGACTTGTTTGTCTTCTAACAAAATGCCAAGACCGAAATCATCAATACCACAGTTATTTGAAACAATCGTTAAACCAGAGGTGCCCATTGTTTTGATTTGTGTAATGAGTCCTTCAGGGATCCCACATAACCCAAATCCACCTGCGATTACTGTCATATTGTCGTTTAGCCCCGCCATTGCATCGGCGTAACTTGTTACTACTTTATCAAAACCAGCCATGTTTGCTCCTTCAAGCTGTAAGGTCATTTACTCTAGTATAAAAAGGTTTAATTATTTGTAAAATTGATTTAATTTATGTATTAATAACTTTTTGTTAATAATGTTGATGTTATGCTTTCATTAAAACAACTCCAAGCGTTTATTACCCTTGCGGAGTGCCAGAGTTTTGCCCTTGCCTCGGAAAAACTCTTTGTATCTCAACCTGCATTATCGGCTACGATAAAAAAATGTGAGGTGCTGCTCGGTGGCCAGCTTTTTGATAGAACCACTCGTCAAGTCTCTTTAACCAAAGAAGGTCAGTGGTTTTATCCAAAGGCCTTACAGTACTATCGGGAATATGTCGGGTTGAATCAACACGTCAAAGAAATGTTCGCTAAAGAACAAGGTATGTTGCATTTTGCTTGTATCCCGTCGTTTGCTCAGGGGGGGCTTGCTAAACATCTAAAGGCGTTTCTTGAGCTCTATCCCAACATCCATTTGCACATTCAAGATATGGTCGTTGAACATGCAATTAATGCGGTGTTAACCGAAAAAGTGGAGATCGCCTTCACGTTTGAGCCGGAGACAGTACAAGACATCGTATTTTTACCTTTGTTTAATGATGGATTTATGGTGGTCACTCCTCCTGGGCATCGTTTTGTAAAGCATACTCAAATCCATCTTAAAGACTTATCCGATGAACCATTTATAGCGATGGATCACCAAGCAAGCCTGCGTGTTTATGTAGATAAAGCCGCGGATCATGCAGGTATAGAGTTGAATCAAATTGCCCAAGCTAGTCAAATCGCAACCATAGGGCACATGATTCAAGCTGGACTAGGTATTTCCATATTGCCCGATTTGGCGCGCCAGCATATGTTGGATTTGGGTTTGCATTGTGTCAGTTTACCTAAGCGTGAGATATCTCGTCAGATGGGGATGGTGAGGTCTAAACACCATGGTTTATCAGTATTAGGCAATGCGTTTTGGCAGTTTATGCAACAACGAGTCACTACCACTTTGTTTTAGTCGCAAATTGGTCGTCCTCATGATGGTGAGTAGCATGAATAATACCTTGATGACCGGTTCTTATGTCGTCATTTACAAAAAAATGTTAAATCAGTTGCTATTTTTTTTACCCATTATAAATTTATTGAATATCTATATAACCTGCCGTATACCTATGAAACTACAGCAACTGCGCTACATCGTCGAAGTTCAAAATAACAATCTCAACGTTTCTGCAACAGCCGAGTCTTTATTTACCTCACAACCTGGGATCAGTAAGCAAGTTCGGATGCTTGAAGACGAGTTGGGTGTGCAAATTTTTGGGCGAAGCGGTAAACACCTGACGCATGTTACGGATGCCGGACAAGAAATCATTGATATTGCTCGCAAAATTATGGCGCAGGTTGAAAGTATAAAAGCGGTCTCACGGGAGCATAACTTACCGGATCAAGGCAAACTTAATATTGCGACGACTCACACGCAAGCTCGATATGCTTTACCTCAGGTTATTCAAGGGTTTATGCAACGCTTTCCAAATGTTTCTCTGCACATGCACCAAGGTACACCATCGCAAATCAGTGACTTAGCCGCCAAAGGTGAGGCAGATTTTGCCATCGCGACTGAAAGTCTGCATTTGTATAACGATTTGTTGATGTTACCTTGCTATCATTGGAACCGTTCTGTAATCGTTAAACACGACCACCCACTGGCTCAAAAAGACACGATTACGATTGAAGATATTGCTAAGCATCCTCTAGTGACTTATGTCTTTGGTTTTACTGGACGCAGTGAATTGGATCATGCGTTCAACCAAGCTGGTTTAACGCCCAAAATTGTCTTTACGGCAACCGATGCGGATGTCATCAAAACCTATGTACGATTAGGCGTAGGCATTGGGGTGGTAGCATCAATGGCGATTGACGAAGAAGTGGATACCGATTTGGTGCGCCTTGATGCTTCTCATTTATTTGAATACTCAACCACTAAGATTGGCTTTCGTCGAGGCAATTTTTTGCGCGGTTACATGTATGATTTTATTGAGCGTTTTGCTCCACATTTGACCAAAGCCGTGGTGGAAAAAGCCATCCAGCAAAAAAACAATGAAGATGTTGAGCGTATGTTCAAAGACTTAACGCTTCCAGTCAAATAACTTAGCATTCGATGATGTTGACAGCGAGGCCGCCACGAGCGGTTTCTTTGTATTTGTTTTTCATATCTCGGCCCGTCTCACGCATGGTCTTGATCACTTTATCTAATGATACTTTGTGTTGACCATTACCACGGAGTGCCAAGCGTGAGGCATTTATCGCTTTGATGGCCCCCATTGCGTTGCGTTCTATACAAGGCACTTGAACTAAACCACCCACAGGATCACAGGTTAAACCCAAATTATGTTCCATGCCAATTTCGGCTGCGTTTTCGACAGCCTGTACGGTCCCCCCCAAGATTTCGGTTAACGCACCGGCCGCCATGGAACAGGCAACACCGACTTCACCTTGGCAACCAACTTCTGCGCCAGAGATAGAAGCATTTTTCTTATACAAGATACCAATCGCGGCTGCAGTTAACAAAAATCGCATAGCAATGTCATCTGTGACGGGTTCGATAAACTTATCGTAATAGCTCAATACGGCAGGAATGATACCCGCAGCGCCGTTGGTTGGCGCCGTGACTACCCGACCGCCAGCCGCATTTTCTTCGTTTACGGCTAAAGCATACAGATTCACCCAGTCCATAGCAGCCATGGGATCGGCTGTTTTTTCTGTCTTCAGGCGACGATAGAGAGCAGGCGCCCGGCGCGTGACTTTTAAACCACCAGGTAAAATTCCTTCGTTTTGTATTCCTTGCTCAATACAGGAGCGCATCACTTGCCAAAGATAGGCACACTGTTGTATGACTTGTTCTTTTGTGCGAATTTGCGCTTCGTTAGCCAGCATTAGGCTTGAAATAGTGAGTCCGTTTGCCTGACATTGAGCAATGAGTTGTTCTGCAGTATCAAATGGGTAAACCGGCCGGGTTGTCTGTCGCGCCATGTGATCGGATGCTAAATCGACAAAATCTTTGTCGTTGATAATGAAGCCGCCACCGATACTGTAATACGTTTCGCTTTTGAGCAAATGCTCGTTGTTATAGGCATTGATGGTCATCGCGTTAGAATGTCGCGGTAATGTTTTACGACGATGAAATATTATCGCGCCAGTGCTTTGAAATGCGATGCGCTTTTGTTGCATGAGGCTCAGATGTTGTGTGGCTGCAACATCTTCTAAAATCCGCTTTACCATCTCGACTTCAATTTGCTCAGGTTGATATCCTGACAAGCCTAAAATAATCGCTTTACCCGTACCATGACCGACGCCGGTTTGCCCTAATGAACCATATAACTCAGCGTGAATATGGGTAACTTCTTTAAGTTTGTCTTCAAGTGATTGCGCAAAATCAAATGCTGCTCGCATTGGGCCAACTGTATGCGAACTTGAAGGGCCAATACCAATACTGAACATATCAAAAACACTGATCATGAAAATACTTCCTGATAACTCCATAGATCATGATGAGACAAATTAATACATTTAACAATTGATTAAATTTTATTTTATAGATAAAAATTATTTATCAATATCTTAGGGGAGATACGTAGCAGAACATAGGTTCATTAGCATACCCGCGGTGGCTCCCCAGATATAGGTATTTTGCCATGGCAGGAAGTAGACTGGGTACTTTGAGCCGTTACGCGTAACTGAATGTGAGAGATAATTATTCGGGTTTAATAGGTATTCTAATGGGACATAGAAGGATTCACTGACTTCATTACGGTCAATAGTTATGTTGGGTACAGTGTCGAGAATGGCCACAAAGGGTGTCACACTGAAACCTGAAATGGTAGGGTAATGTGATAAGGATCCGACAATATGTTCCTCAGCAACAGCAAAGCCAACTTCTTCATGAGTTTCTCTAATTGCTGTATGCATTAAGCTCAGATCAGAACCTTCGTATTTACCACCAGGAAAACTGATTTGGCCACCGTGGTGTTTAAGATGTGCTGAGCGACGTGTGAATAAAGCGTGAAGTGTTGGTTTTGCTTGGTCTTTGGATGATGCATCAGGAGATGATAATAAAACAAGGTTGATCATCACTGCAGCTTGCCTGGTAATTGGCAAATCGGGAAAGTCTCGCTGTGGTAAAAGGGTTGTCGGTGATTGAAACCGTGCAATAAATTCAGCGGGTTGCACCTAGTGATTGTTCCTTCAAGAGCGGCAGTATTTTACTGACCTTAGCGTGTAACTCAGCATACTCATCTTGGGCATTTGAATCAAGTACAATTCCTCCACCTGCCCAACAATAAATTTGTCCGTGTTCGCATAATAAGGTGCGTATGGCAATGTTGCTATCCATGTCGTTTTTGATTCCCACGTAGCCAATACTGCCGCAGTAAATGTGACGTGCGGTAGCTTCTAATTCGTGAATGACTTCCATCGCACGGACTTTGGGTGCACCAGTGATCGATCCACCAGGGAAAGCACCGGAGAAAAGTTGCCAAGGATGAACGTTATCTTGTAGTTGTCCCTCAATCGTACTTACTAAGTGGTGTACGGCAGGGTAAGATTCTAATGCAAACAACTTTGGTACTTTGACACTGTGCGGCTCACAGTGTTTGGATAAATCGTTGCGCAACAGATCGACAATCATGAGGTTTTCGGCGCGGTCTTTCTCCGAATCGAGCAGTGTTTTAGCCGATGCTTGATCATCTATCGGGTCGACAAAGCGTGGCATAGTGCCTTTAATCGGTTTGGTATTGACTTGGTTATCTTTAATTTGGACAAAGCGCTCTGGAGAAATGGATAAAATAGCCCCTTGTTCAGTGCGAATAAAACTCGAAAACGGTGCTTGGTTATGCTGACTTAACAAACAATATGCCGCATATTCATCTCCGCTGTAACGAGCGGCAAAACGCATCGCAAAATTTACCTGATAACAATCACCACTCAAAATGTATTCGTGGATCGCATTGATGCTTTCTATATATTGTGCTTGCGTTTTGTCAGCATGCCAATCACTGGTGAGTGTAAATTCTGACTGTTCACGTGTTACATCTTCAACTTTTGGTGCCTCTAGTGGAACACGACTGAGATAACAATGGTAGTAACACTTCTCTGTACGATCATAAATAATCGATTGAGTGAAGACCCCAGCAATCATATCTGGAGTTTGATAACGATTCTTAGGCGTGGGAAGCGTTTCTAGAAACGTATTGAGCTCATAACCAAAACTGCCAGCAATACCAACGACAAAAGGTAACTTTTGATATATAGGCAGTATTTTGCAGGGGATTTCAATGTCTGTTTCTGCAAAATAATGTGTTTGCAGGCTGGTAAGACTTTCAAACAAAGACGTTTGCAGTGTAAATGTGCTGTCTTGTGCTTTGAGAGGCTGAAAATGTAATTGTTGCTCATGTGCAGTGAGCACCGCCTCTGGCGCAAATAATATTAGATCAAATCCTGCATTAGGGTGCTGTGCACTATCAAACAGCATATGAAAAGGCTGATGTGCAAACTGGGCAAATACTTGCTGTGGGGTGAGGTGATTCAGCTGGGGTAATGGCTCAATAAATAAGGTGCGTTTCATACCACTCTTTTAATAATAGTCAAATTAGTTAATAGCTGTTTAGGTTAGAGCCTAGGCCAAAGTTGTAGCTTTTTGGCTTGGTAACTGTCTTAACAAAATAGTATTATAACCTAATACATTCCAATTTAAATCTTAACATTGAGGTTACAATGACGGTCATTCGCCAAGCAGATTTTATTGAAAGCATCGCTGATTCGTTGCAGTTTATTTCTTACTACCACCCATTAGATTATATCAAAGCTGTTGAGGACGCTTACCATCGCGAGGAAAGCCAAGCAGCTAAAGACGCTATGGCGCAAATTTTAATCAATTCTCGTATGTCAGCAGAAGGCAAACGTCCTATTTGTCAAGACACAGGTATTGTGACCTGCTTCGTCAAAATTGGTATGGAAGTGCAGTGGGACAAACACGATATGACTGTTCAACAAATGGTCGATGAAGGTACTCGCCAAGCTTACAACAATCAAGATAATCCTTTGCGAGCTTCAATAGTGGCAGATCCCGCTGGAAAACGCATCAATACCAAAGATAACTCACCAGCAGTGGTTCACATCGATATGGTACCAGGTAATCAGGTAGAAGTGATGATTGCTGCGAAAGGTGGTGGTTCAGAGAATAAATCTAAGATGGTGATGTTGAATCCATCTGATGATATTGCTGAGTGGGTCGCCAAAACAGTCCCTACCATGGGCGCAGGTTGGTGTCCTCCGGGGATGTTGGGGCTCGGCATTGGCGGAACGGCTGAAAAAGCGGCAGTACTTGCTAAAGAGAGCTTAATGGATCCCGTTGATATTCATGAGTTAATTGAGCGAGGCCCAGAAACGACTGAAGAAAAACTTCGAGTTGAGATCTTTAAGCGCGTTAATGCATTAGGTATTGGGGCCCAAGGCTTAGGCGGTTTAACTACGGTCGTTGACATCAAAGTCAAATCTGTGCCAACACATGCTGCCTCTAAACCAGTTGTTATGATTCCAAATTGTGCGGCTACTCGTCATGCGCATTTCCATTTAGATGGTTCAGGTCCAGCTGAACTTAAGCCACCAAAATTAGAAGACTGGCCAGAAGTGACTTGGGAAGTAGGTGAAAATACCCGCCGCGTTAATTTAGATGAGTTGACTCCAGAAGCCATTCAAGAATGGAAGGTCGGTGAAACGTTATTACTAAATGGTAAAATGCTTACCGGACGTGATGCCGCTCATAAACGTATTCAAACTATGTTTGATAATGGTGAAGGTTTACCAGCTGGTGTAGATTTAACGAATAAATTTATTTACTACGTTGGTCCGGTAGATGCCGTTGGTGACGAAGTAGTGGGCCCAGCAGGCCCGACCACGGCAACACGGATGGATAAATTTACTGACATGATGCTAGAGAAGACCGGTTTACTAGGTATGATTGGTAAAGCTGAGCGCGGTCCAGCAACAGTTGAAAGTATAGCCAAACATAAATCAGCTTATTTAATGGCTGTCGGTGGCGCTGCCTACCTCGTGTCAAAAGCAATCAAGAAAGCGCGTGTGGTAGCGTTTGAAGATTTGGGTATGGAAGCCATTTACAAGTTCGAAGTAGAAGATATGCCAGTCACGGTTGCCGTGGATTCTGAAGGGCAAAATGCACATGCGATCGGACCGGATATTTGGAAAGTCAAAATCGCTGAAAAAAACTAATTTAAACACATAAATAAAACGCACCGAATTTTGTAGTTCAGTGCGTTTTTTTTAAAGTTCAATTTGAGTGTAATTTTAAACTTTTGCCTAATATCAAATTGACAACTATTAACTATAGTTAATTATAACAATGGCAGATAGTATGAGGCACGTTAAGTGGCCGTTATCTTGTGACGGTAGTCTCAATCTCGTACTATCTGCCACCAAATCAGCTTCACGTAGAATTATAATCTATATTGTCTATTAACGTATACTTAATTGTGTTAATTAGAATGATATTTACCGATCACAAAAAATATTTTGTATAAAAAACTCTACAGTTAAGTCCAAATTAACAGGTGCTTGCATTTATGCACCTATACGAGTTTTATAAATTCTGGGTTAAGAATGATTTTCTTTTGTTTGTATAGTGCGCCAATGGCTTTTTTGTAACTGCCTTTACTGACATGAAAAGCGTGCTGGATTTCTTCAGGGCTACTTTTATCCGTGATAGTCAACAGCCCATTATGTGACTCGAGCGCATCCAAAATTTGTTCTTCTAGAGATTTTCGCGCGTCGGGTGTGTGAAGCTGTAAACAAACATCGATTTTACCATCTTCTCGAACCTGTTTAATAAAGCCCTGACATTCGTCACCAATCCGTCTGCTGCCTAATGCATCCACTTTGAATAACAATCCCAAATGCGTGCCATCAACGATGACTTTGTAGCCTAAATCGGAAGCAGCAAATATGTGCAAAACGACACTTTGCCCCTGGGCAAATTCCCCCGTTTTGTCTAGTTCAGGTAGGTAATGTGATAGCTTCGTACTACCCAAAATACGATCTGTATTGTCCTCATAAAATACGTAGACATAGAGCATGTCTCCAATGTTCACAGCTTGCTGTAAATGTCGCTCTGGGATCAGTAAATCCTCGTTCTCATCCATAGCTAAAAATACACCAAACTCAGTGATGTGTTTTACGGGTTGTCGGATGATGGTTCCGACAAGAGGGGTAAATGGGTGGCTCATACATTATGCTTATGGTCTAGATTTATATAATCGTTTATATTACCTGAAATTATTTATTAATGGGAATCTCGTGAAGATAAATTGTGATTTAGGAGAGGGCTTCGGTCGTTATCAGCTGTGCGATACTAATGCCATTATGCCGTATATTGATCAAGCAAATATTGCATGTGGTATGCACGCAGGTGATCCAGTCGAAACCATTCACACCCTTAAATTAGCCAAACAGCATCATGTGACGATTGGAGCGCACCCAAGTTACCCCGATAGACAGGGATTTGGCCGTCGCCATATGCGAATGTCAGCATCTGAGTTGGCTGATTGTATCACCTATCAAATTGCGTTGCTTCACGGTTTATGTCAGCGCTATGAGTGCACCTTAAGCTATGTAAAACCTCACGGTGCGCTGTATCATGACATGGTGAGTGATACCCAAATTCGCAAAACGCTATTTCAAGCTATTAAAGACTTCGAACAGGATTTATCTTGCATGGTGCCAGCGTTTATTAAATCAAATGAAATGGTCGAAGATGCTGAACAGGTTGGGTTAAATTTGCAGTTTGAAGCGTTTGCTGATCGCGCTTATCACAATACTGGAGAACTAGTGGCACGCTCTCAACAGAATTCGGTTTTGACACTTATCGAGGCCCAAGCTCAAGCCCAAAACGTTGCAAACGGTTTACCTGTTACTACGGTTGAAGGCGATGAATTGGTGCTACACGCAGATACGCTATGTGTCCATTCTGATACCCCGAATGCCTTAGAATTAATAAAAGCTGTCTATCGCGCATGCAGATAACGGATTTAGCTATAGAGCGTCTAAATGAAAACTCTTGGCTCTGCACGCCACGTAATTCATCTCTGAAAGTGACTGAATGGGTGAGGGGATTGACCACTCATTCCCCTGACTGGTTACGCGATTGCGTCATGGTTTCAAATAGTGTCATGTTAGTCACCCAAGACGAGTTTGACCCATGGCAAATACGCCGTTCAATCGCCCAAACTTTTTGTTTGATTGGCCGACACACGCAAACAAGTAGGCATCATCAACTCACAATTGACACAGAGTGTGCACTAGATCTTGATGAAGTACTTAAACACGTTGCAATGGATGCAAAAACGCTTTATGACGCGCTAGGTAATATTGAATTTGTGGTCAGTGCCAATGGTTTTGCTCCGGGTTTCTCGTATTTGTCTGGTCTGCCTAAATCATTGCATCTCCCACGTAAAGCCACTCCAAGAACAGCCGTACCAGCAGGTAGTTTTGCCATTGCAAGTGAATACGCCGCCATTTATCCCAAAGTATCACCAGGTGGATGGTATTTACTTGGACATTGTGAGCAAACGCTATTTGACGTGATGCAAAAACCTCCTAGTCTTTTGCAATTAGGCGACACAGTTCATTTTAAATTTGTGGGGCGTCATGCTTGAGTTTTCCATGATCAATACGCCTTCGCTGTGGGTCGACCGCAATCGTCGTATGGTAGGGAATATGGCAGTTACTTTATCTGGGCCATTAGATGAGTTGAGTTTTCGTCACAACCAATATCTTCTCGGTGAATACGCAAAAGTACAACTCGAAAGTCGCGGGGGGCTTCAATTTACGGTAAATGCTCCTGTAAGTTTTTGTATTACCGGTGCTGCAGTAGATATAAATGTTGCAGACAAGATCTATTCAAGCTACGAAATCATTCCTGTTTTACCTAAGCAAACCGTGACAGTTGGCCTGCCAAATTGCGGGAAAATAATTTATTTATGTTTTAGTACGCAATTTTCATTACCGAAAGTATTAGACAGTACATGTTGTGTGGCTAGAGAAGAATTTGGTGGTGAATACCTCGATGGAAAGATGTTACGAGCGCCGTATTCTTGTGCGATGATTGAGCCTAAAGTATTGCCTTACAAAAACATGCACTTCACTCCAGCTTGGCAAAACACTCTGAATCCGAATTTATCAGTTATTCCAGCATATCAATATACAAAATTTGACGTGGTCAATAAGATGAAATTCACTTCAGCACAGTACAAAATATCCAGTAAAGCTGACAGAATGGGCTATCGCTTAAAATCTGAAACACTGCTTGAAACGCCTACCATTACAGAGTCCCAACCGATTGCATTAGGTGCGATTCAAGTTCCAAAAGATGGACTGCCAATTGTGTTACTTGCGGATAAGCAAACCACCGGAGGTTACCCAATCATTGGCTGTTTGTCACGTTTGAGTATTACGCAACTAGTACAAATGAATGACGAGTTAACATTTGAATGGACTGAACCAGAAACTGCGCACAGCAAATGGCATGTGCAGTTGGCGCAGGACAAAGATCGATTAGAAACGAAAAATTAGTCGTTATTTTCGCAGTTGTCTTTATTGCACTCACCATATAAATATAATGAGTGATGTGTAAGAGACATATTGTTCTCTTTGGCAACTTCGATTTGACGTTGTTCAATAAATGGGTCTTCGAACTCAACCACCTTACCACAAGTTAAGCATACCAAATGGTCATGGTGTTCTTTTTGACTGATTTCAAATACTGATTTACCACCTTCAAAATGGTGTCGAATAAGAATCCCTGCATCGTCAAACTGGTTGAGAACACGATAAACAGTTGCCAACCCGATGTCTTCATCCTGTTCCAAAAGAATCTTATAAACATCTTCAGCACTGATGTGTTGGTTGTTGGGCTGTTGCAATATTTCAAGGATTTTAAGTCTGGGGAGAGTGACTTTTAAGCCTGCTTTTTTTAGTTCTTTATTTTGATCCATGATGGCAATCCCAATTCTGATTTTGACAAAGAGTATAAGCAAACTTACAACAAATTTCACCCATAAAATAAAAAGGCACAGGATAACCCGTGCCTTTTTAAAGCTTTGCATAGAGTTTAAGCTAATTCAGATAAACACATCTCTTCACGGATCTGCGCACACCAGTTTTTGACACGTTCTTCTGTCAACTCCGGCTGCCGGTCTTCATCAATTCCTAAACCAACAAAGTGGGTGTCATCTGCCATTCCCTTTGATGCTTCAAAATCATATCCATCGGTGGACCATTGTCCGATCAAAATAGCACCTTTAGCTTCTACAATATCTCTTACCATGCCCATCGCATCTAAAAAGTACTCAGCATAGTCTTCTTGATCACCGCAACCAAAAATCGCAACCAACTTATCATTGAAATCAATTTCTTCTAGTTCTGGAAAAAAATCATCCCAATCACACTGAGCTTCACCGTAATACCAAGTTGGAATCCCAAAAAGAAGTAAGTCAAACTCAGCAATCTCTTCTTTGGTACTTTTGGCGATGTCGTGTACCTCAATTAGATTTTTTCCTAGCTCTTTTTGGATCATCTTTGCAACATGCTCAGTGTTGCCCGTATCACTACCAAAAAATAAACCGACACTTGCCATTATTTACTCCAAGACTTAATTGACACCACTGGATACCCAGAATATTTGAATCAACCCTTTTGCGACAAAACCTAATGCACCAAGACCAAGCACACCATAGGCAACGGCTCGGCCGATAAATGGGACGTCGTTTTTTTTGAGTACATCATGAACGGCAAATCCCATTAACAAAAACAGGATCAACAAACCCAAGTTCATCATTACGCTTTCAATTAATTCAAAATGTTCTGCTAACATCTGTGATAAATAGTTAAATATTCTAAGAGCATTTTAGCATAAGGCGGGACGTTTTCGCACTATATGTTGGACTTAATGAAGATAAACTTGTGCTAAATCAAGTTTATGACTGTAAGAATCTCGCAACAACCCGATTAAATACGACGGGTTTTTGAGCGTGCAACCAGTGACCTGCAGCCTCAATGATATGTGCTTTGGCATTAGGGAAACTAGAAATAATAGCGCTTTGCATGGAGGGTTGTATGTAATCAGAATCACTGCCTTTGATAAATAGTGTTGGCACAGCAGCATGCAAACCTGTGAACGGCCAATCAATTAGTTTGGCGTAATCGCGCTGTAAAAGGGGTAAATTAAATGCCCAATGCCACTTGCCGTCTTTTTGTTTGAGGGATTTAAGTAAAAACTGTCTCGTGCCCTCGTCTTGTAGGGCCTTATCAAATAGGGTTTTTACCTCTGAACGGTTTTGCACTGCATCGAGTTCTACTTGGTTTAATGCATTGAAAACGGTATCGTGTCGAGGCGGATAGGCAACTGGTGCAATATCAGCAACAACTAATGACTGGATGTCCAACCTATTATTTAATGCCATGGCCATGGCTATTTTGCCACCTAATGAATGACCGACTATGTGCAGATGATCAATATTCTTAGCTTTGATAGTATCAGCAATCATTTGTGAGTAAACCACAAAATCAAACGAATCAGTCGCTGGAGACTGACCATGATCTGGTAAGTCGATTAATAATACATTTGCAAATCGATTGAGCTCTTTGCCGAGATTTTTTAGATTATCTAAATCCCCAAATAATCCATGAATAAGAATAACCCACTCATCAGATGACGAATGGGTCATTGTTTGGGTATGACATAAATGCATTGATTGGCGCATTTTAAAGATTGTTATCAAAAAAACTAAACAGCGTAATCTTCCAAAGAACCGCCGGACTCTAACACGTCACGGAATACTAATGGCATACGACCAATACCTGTCCACTCAGTTTCTTGGCCATCTTTGGTTATTACATAACGAACAGGACGTTTTTGCCCTTTGCGACGTGATTGTTTTGGTTTTAAATTATGTTCAGCATCGAAGTCAGAAATATCGAGACCCGCTTCGATCATTTGTTGACGAATCGCTTCAATTTTAGCCTTTTTCTCCTCAAGCTCAGCTTGTTCTGCAACAAGTTGTTCGCGACGCTTTTCGATAACTGATGCCAATTTTTCTTGAACATCTAATAATTCATCAAGGCTTAGTGATTTTGTTGCGCCTTGTAAGCGACGTCCATGAGTCAAAATATTGACAAAATCGTTCATTTTAATTTTCCTTTTGTTTTATTATATATAACACTCTAACAAAATGGATTATAGTAATTAAAATTTTAATTTCAATGTTTTTTACATGTTAGGATAATTTAGGCCTCCGCCACCTTCAGGTGGCACCCATGAAATATTTTGACTCGGCTCTTTTATGTCGCATGTTATACAAGGAATGCAATTTTGACTGTTAATTTTAAATTCATCTTTGCCACTCTCATTCTTAATGATTTCGTATACGCCAGCAGGACAATATCGTTGCGCAGGTTCTGCATAGTGTTTAAGCGTAAATGATACAGGTAAATCTGGATCAATGAGCAGAAAATGACATGGCTGGTCTTCTTCGTGGTTGGCATTACTGATATAAACAGATGAAAGCTTATCAAACGTTAGTTTATTATCTGGTTTTGGGTACTCAATTACCTTCGATTGCTCTGCGGGTTTCAGTGATTTGTGGTCAGAACCAAGATCGTAAATATTTAAAGGTGTTTTTCCTTTAAATAAATTTTTCTCAAATATATTTAAGGCACCGCCTAACAGATTTCCATACTTGTGAATCAAAGAGTCATAATTTCTATAGCGATACAACTCATTATAGAGCCATGAGGCGTTAAATAATTGATTATGGACTGGTAAGGTCTTTGTTTGAGATATTGCCCGAATTAGAGAATTCTTTGTAATATCTTCCTTAGTCATTAAAAAGGCTCATCGGTGGATGAGCCTTTTGTCTTTTTAAGAATATTGGTGAGTCCAAAGTCAACCTTTACACTTCAACCACAGAGTTATCATCAAAGGTCAACTCGTTGGGAATGTAGGCATCTGCTGCCCAATCATTTTGCCATTCTTTATCATCTACGAGATAGCGAAATGCATAGCGTTTATTTTTAGGTAAATTGATAGTTTGCGTAAACTCTCCGGATTTGAGTTTTTTCATTGGGTTTACTTGGGTTTCCCAATCGTTAAAATCACCAATAAGTTTTACGGTTTGTGCTGTTGCAGCTTGGTCTTTGGGTAAACGAAAGGTGACCTTACATTCGTCTTTGGATTTGAGATAGGTTTTCTTTAATGGCATAAATAACGGTCCTTATGTAATTTTGCTACATTAATTGTAGATATATTGCTCGGAATCTCAATCTTTTTGTAATTAAATTTCATTGAATAGGTATGTATTTTGTTTACATTTGCTAACAAGTTTAGCCCTCATAAATGATATTCACAGGTTATGCCTCGTTGTAAAATAAAGCCAATGCATTGGGAGTTTTTATGAGTTTTATTCGCAAAGTTGGGTTACCTATTCTTATCTTACTGGTTGCTGTGGTTATCATGGTGGTTTTGATCATGAACAAGCCCAAACCTGATATCAAAGAAGTCGAAGAAAAAGCGTTTTTAGTTGATGTTATGCCGGTTGAGATCACTGACATTACGTATACCGTTCGTTCACAAGGCTCGGTGATACCCAAAGTGCAAAGTGCATTAACCAGTCAAGTTTCAGGGATTATCGAGTCCGTATCGAACGTATTTGTCACCGGTGGGATGTTTCAAGCAGGAGATATCCTAATCACCTTAGAGCAAGCGGATCGCAAAACAGAACTGCAACTCGCGCAAGCAGAACTTGCACGTGCGCAAGCAGCTTATGAACTTGAACTTGCACGAGGTAAAGTGGCAGAAGAAGAATGGCGTAGTGTGGGGCGCAGTCCTTCTACCACGCCAGATTTGGGTTTGCGTAAACCCCAGTTAGACAGTGAAAAAGCCAACCTTCAGGCTGCAAAGGCCAATCTTGAACGTGCCAAGCGCAATTTAGAGCGAACTGTCATTAGAGCCCCTTATAACGGTATGATCATGCAAAAGAATGTCGATGTAGGTCAGTTTGTTAATACCGGAATGGTCTTAGCACAAATTGCCAGTACTGATGTGGCTGAAGTACGTTTGCCTCTGACCGATAGCGATTTAGCGTATTTGAATCTGGATGCTTCTGCTGATGGTAATGTGATTTTGCGTGCCAATGTAGGGGGGCGACCAACACAGTGGCCTGCGAATTTAACTCGCGATGAAGGGGTACTGAACAGCCAAAATCGCGTGATTTATGCCATCGCAGAAGTGCGCGACCCTTATGCACGTAACGCAGATACCGCGCATAAAGTATTGCGGTATGGCACCTTTGTCAGAGCAGAAATCACAGGATTGAGTGCAGACAATATGGTGGTCTTACCGCGCAACCTTGTGCGTTTAGACGGTACCGTGTTGTTGGTTGATGAAGACAATCGCATTGAAATCCGTGATGTGGAAGTACAGCGCGCAGATGATAACGACATCTATATCAGTGCTGGTTTACAACCTGGAGAGCAAATTATTACCAGTGCTGTTCCGAATGCCTATGCACAAATGCCGGTGCGCCTAGCTGGTGAGGCAATATCGTCTGATAGCGCCTCAACGAATAGCACAGTGGAGTAAGTGATGGCGGAAACGATAAATACTCACAAAGGGATCATCGCGTGGTTTGCGCGCAACAATGTTGCAGCTAATTTGTTGATGTGGATTTTGTTGTTTGGTGGTGTATTTGGGATCATTCAAATTCAAAAACAAGTCTTTCCCACCTTTGAACTCAATATCGTTTCGGTACGTGTCCCATATTTGGGTGCGGCGCCTGAAGAAGTTGAGCAAGGAGTGATTTTAAAATTAGAAGAAGCGATTAAAGATCTCGAAGGCATCAAAAAACTGTCTTCACGAGCGGTAGAAGGGCTCGGCACGGTTACCATCGAAGTCGAAGACGATTATGATGTGCAAACCTTACTCGATGAAGTCAAAGTACAGGTCGATGCGATTCCAACGTTTCCAGCGAATACTGAAAAGCCTGTGGTTTATCGTATAAAAGCTCCGCAAGATGTCTTATGGGTGTCTGCTTATGGCGACGCGACCGAGCGAGAATTAAAAGAGTTTACGAAGCGCTTACGCGATGATATTGCCAACCTACCTGGGGTATCGGATGTTCAGGTGCTCGGTGCACGTCCTTATGAGGTGGCAATTGAAGTCTCTGAAGCGACCTTGCAGCAGTATAATTTGACCTTTGAACAAGTCGTGAGTGCGGTTAGGCGCTCATCCATTGACGTCCCTGGTGGTGCCATTCGTTCAGATAACGGCAATATTCTACTAAGAGCCAAAGGCCAAGCCTATGATGCGTATGATTTTGCCAACTTGGTATTAATCTCACGTGCCGATGGTACACGGCTGTATCTTGGGGATATTGCGACGATTAACGACGGGTTTATTGAAGACAATAATTTTGCCTATTTTGATGGTAAACCTGCGATCAGTATTAGGGTAAGAGCAGTTGGCGATCAAAATTCATTAGAAATCTCTAAAGCCGTCAATGCGTATATCGCCGAGCAAAAAGAAAACTTCCCACCCAATATTCAGGCGGATACGTGGGGAGACAGTTCATTTTATTTGGCAGACCGTTTGAATATGATGCTTGAAAACATGGGCTTTGGAGCCTTGCTCGTGTTTTTGGTGTTATCCCTGTTTTTAAAAATACGTTTGGCGTTTTGGGTGATATGGGGCTTGCCGGTGTGCTTTATGGGGACGCTCGCGGTACTGCCCATGGAGTTTTTGAGTGTATCGATCAATATGATTTCACTCTTTGCTTTTATCTTGGTGCTGGGGATCGTGGTGGATGACGCTATTATTATGGGGGAGTCTGCGTATTCAGCAATTGATAAAGATGGGCATTCGGTGGATAACGTCATCAAGGGTGTCAAACGCGTCGCCATGCCAGCGACCTTTGGCGTACTGACGACTATCGCCGCATTTTCTCCAATGATGATGGTTTCGGGTACGTTTGGAGTGATTTGGAAAACCATTGGTGGCGTGGTGATCGTGTGTTTGATCTTCTCTCTCATTGAATCCAAATTAATTTTGCCTGCGCATTTGGCACACATGAAATTGGAACCCTATGACCCGGATAAAGCTAATGCATTTCAGCGTTTTCGTGACATCTTTGCAGAAGGCATCAAGTCCTTTATCAGCAATACCTATCAGCCGTTTTTGCGAAAAGCCATCCAATACCGGTACACCACATTAGCGAGTTTTGTTGGCGCATTTATTATTACCATCGGGTTATTCCAAGGTGGCATCGTGCGCTTTGTGTTTTTCCCATCGATACCATCTGATTTTATGTTTGCCTCGGTTGAGCTTGAGCAAGGTTCGACTTTGCAACAGCGAGACCAAGCGATTCGCATGTTGTTAGATGGCTTGGATGAAATGAACCGCGAAGTCCGTGAGCAAACCGGTGAGGGTGCGGTCAAACACGCGATTGCCTTTGATCAGGGCAGCCTCGGTGGACAGGTGTTTGTCGAATTATCCAAAGGGGAAGAACGAGAAATCAAGGATACTGAATTGGCGGATATTTGGCGTAAACACCTTCCTGAAATGGCCGGAGTCAAGGCGCTCAACCTCGGTAATCCCGGTGGGCCGGGCGGTGGCTCTGACTTGAGTTTTGAATTCAGCGGCAAAGATGTCGAGCAGCTGCGCTTAGTGGCACAAGAGCTTGAGTCCTTTTTGGAGCAGTACGATGGGGTGTCGGATATCAATGATAGTTTTAGCCAAGGTAGCGATGAGATCCAGATTAACATTCGTCCAGAAGGCGAAGCCTTAGGGTTATCTTTGGCTTCTTTAGCTCAACAGGTGCGCTATGGCTTCTATGGGGCAGAGGCACAGCGCATACAGCGCGATGATGAAGAAATTAAAGTCATGGTGCGCTATCCAAAAGAAGAACGCAGCTCGATTGGCCATCTAGAAACGATGCGCGTGCGCACGACCAACGGCGAAGAAATTCCTTTTGCCCAGGTAGCGGACATCGACATTGGCAAAGGCTATGCCAGTATTAATCGAGTAGACGGTAAACGTGCAGTGAGCGTTACAGCAAAGGTCAATCCAGACATTATTGAGCCCAATACGATTGTGAAGGATTTGATGACCAAGGCGATCCCGGATTATCTCAATCGTTACCCCGGCGTAGAATTTAAACTGCAAGGCAATACCAAGGAGCAGGGAGATGCACTGGTATCGTTATTACAAGGCTTCTTATTTGCGTTATTTGCAATCTATGCGCTGATGGCCATTCCATTAAAATCGTATTCGCAGCCGTTGATCATCATGTCGGTGATTCCGTTTGGTATGGTCGGCGCCATCATTGGTCACTTGCTTTTGGGCCAAGCGGTAAGCGTGCTATCTATTTGTGGCATTATTGCCCTGTCTGGTGTGGTGGTGAATGACAGCTTGATTATGGTGGATTTTGTGAATCGCGCGCGCAAAGAGGGCGCATCGCTGGTTGAAGCAGCCATGCAAGCTGGAGGACAGCGCTTTAGAGCCATTGTGTTGACCTCGTTAACCACCTTTATGGGATTGTTACCGATTATTTTTGAACGCTCACTACAAGCGCAAGTAGTCATTCCCATGGCCATATCGTTAGCGTTTGGTATTTTGTTTGCAACAGTGATTACTTTGTTATTAGTACCTTCGCTGTATTTGATTTTGGATGATATCAAGGCGTTTTTCAGTAAAAGCTACGCGGCACAGAGACAGGCTGAGATGACTGAGCAGCGCATTTAATTTCATCATTAAAAATTTAATTTTAAAGCGGGTAATGTATTTGCATTACTCGCTTTTTTATTCGTAAACAATAACAGCTAAAACAAGTTACTAGATTAAAATAAAAAACGTACACACCACAACAGTATGTACGTTTTTTCTAATATACGATTGTTAAATTATTTAGCCTTAGAAGAACTCAACTTTAAATTCAACACCCCATACCGCAGGATCGTTCACAAAACCCGTTAGGTTATTGAAATCGATACCACCTTTAAGATTGTCTTCATCAGTGATATTGCGACCAAACAGCGCTACAGAGTAGTTGTTTTCAAAATCTTGATAGCCGATGCGAATACCACCTTCAAAGTTTTCATCGCTTCTGAACTCATCAGACTCGTATAAGAACAAGTTGGTTTCACCTTGTACTGCCCAATCGGTGAAGACAAATACTTCTGCGTTGTCGCCAACCGGTTGTGCAAAGCGTGCAGTAAATGTAAATACCGTTTCAGGTGCTTGCGGGAACGGGTTGCCATCAATTAATGCACGGTTATCTACAGTACGTGGATCACGTACATTACAGTTGCCGGCAAACGTTGCGTTTGAGCCACAAGGGAAAACAGATAACGCGCGGTCGTTAATAGATGTGTTGTTGTAGCTGTAGCCAGCAGTGAATACCAATTGGTCATGTGGAACATATTGTGCATCGACTTCAAAGCCGTAACCACGTGCTTGATCAGCATTGATTAGCGCAGTGTTGTTAGCACCACCACCAATTGCAGATAACTGTAAATCGTCAATCACATAGTAGAATGCTGCCGCATTTAAGCGCAATGTATCTTCAAGTAAATCAGATTTGAAACCAACTTCAATCGAGTTAATCGTTTCTGCATCAGCAACAGAAGGTGCGCCTTCAAACGCCACATCACGACCTTGAATGGTTTGTGCGCGGAAACCGTTGGCATAGCGTGCAAATACCGCAGTATCGCTATCGACCGCATAATGTAAGCTGACTTCATAGCTTAATTTACCATCATCAACGTTGATATCATCGTAGTCTTGAACGCTCGCTGCGCCAATCGCTACTGCAAATCCATCAACATTTTGCTCACCAACGACTAATGACTTCTCATCATAGGTGTAACGCAAACCACCAGTGATGGTCAACTTATCATTGATCTCATAAGTGGATTGACCGAACACAGCCCATGTCGTGTTTTCGTGGAATACGGTTGATGCGCCAAAGAACCCATCAACTGAGGTTACATTAAATGATGAATCAAAGAAGAATGCACCCGCTTGCCAGTTGTAAGGGCCATCGTTGTTGCTCGCCCAACGAATTTCTTGTGTGAACTGTTCAAGGTCGTTGAGTAAGTCTTGTGTGACGGCACCAAATGGCACAAAGCCAGGGAACGTCGTTTCAACTGAACCGTCACCGTTGATATCTGCCGCTTCGTTTAATACCACACCACCATCAACGTCACCCAATGAGTAACCTTCAGCCGTTTCTAACGCAGTGATTGAAGTGAATGACACTGCATCCATATCATATTCTACGGTTAATGAAACGCCGTTACCTTCGTATTCTTGTGGGTTGTTGTCAAAACCATTGCCCAAAAGGTTGGCATCATACCAAACTGTATTGCGGTCGTAGTTTTGATTCAGTGTGCGTGAACCACGCGATAAGATGTTGGCACGGAATACCGATGCAGTGCCGTCAAGGTCACGACCGTGAACGCGTAACAATGCAGATAAGTCATCGCCATTGTCATATAAAAACTGTAGACGGTAAGCCATTTCATCATAGCCACCAAAGGCATCATCTTGACCCGAGAAACCGTTCTCAATCCAGTCATCACGCGTTTGATTTAGAACAGATACGCGTGCAGAAATGGTATCGGTTAAGCCACCGCCAATCGCTGCTTCAACATTGCGCGTGCCCATTGAGGCAAAGCCGACTTTGGCATAGGCATTAAAATCTTCTGAAGGTTTCACAGAATCAAACTTGACGATACCAGCAGTTGTGTTGCGACCGAATAGTGTCCCTTGTGGACCGCGAATGACTTCAACTTGTTCAATATCGAATAATGGTGTGCTTTTAAGCACAACGTTTTCCATCACCACATTGTCCATGACGATGGAAACGGGCTGTGAAGCAGCTAGGTCAAAATCGGTGTTGCCGATGCCACGCACATAGAAACGCGGTGCTACTCGTCCATTTGAACTTTCTGCGTACAAACCCGGTACGCGAACAGCCAATGATAAAATGTCGTCACCCGCTGAGAATAAACTCTCAAAACGCTCACCGTTTAATGTGGCAATTGAAATCGGTACTTCTTGAATCGATTGTGTGCGTTTTTGCGCCGTGACTGTGATGGTCTCTAATGCAGATTCGTCGTTAGTTACTTCGTCCGCGTGTGCTTGGCCAAATGCCAAAGCAACAGCTAACGCAACAGAAGCCTTGTTAAAAGCAGTCATGTATTCACCTAAAAGTTAAATGGAATGTTGTATTGATATATGGAGCCGGCGAATTATATAAGGTGTTGCTTAATCTTTCTACAATTCTGGATATTTCGCTTGTTCTTTATTCATTTTACAAAGAGTTATACATTCAACAAAATGATTGTGGGTTTAGTTAACATTTATGTCACAATTACATTCACGCTTTAGTGATTTTTTGAGTGATATAATGCTATTTAACCCACATGAGATCCCATTCCAAGTGTATGAATGTCTAGCGACCAGTGAACTGACTAAAACAGACGCTTTTGGCGAGCACGATGTCGCGACATTTAATGATGTAATGCGCACAGCTGAAACCATAGCCAGTGAGTATTTTGCCCCGCATAATCATTTAGCAGATGCTAATGAACCGACGTTCGATGGACAGCGCATTGATATGCTGGAAGATGTGCAAACCGCCTATCAGCAATATGCTGACGCTGGCTTTATCGCCGCTAAATTTCCCTTCGATTTAGGTGGTATGCAGTTACCTGAGACGATTACGACAGCTTGTGCCAGTTATTTTATGGCGGCGAACCCAAGTACCACAGCATATCCTTTTTTGACTAGTGCTGCGGCAAATGTCATTGCACATTGTGCGTGTAATGCCTTGCAATCTGAGTATCTAGAGCCAATGTTAACCGGGCAGTTTAGCGGCACCATGGCACTCACCGAACCTCATGCAGGCTCAAGTTTGGCAGAGATCACGACCAGCGCACAACCTGCTGAAGATGGCAGTTATCGCATCAAAGGCTCAAAACTCTATATCAGCGGTGGCGAGCATGAACTGACTGACAACATCGTGCATTTAGTATTAGCTAAAATCCCAGGTGGGCCAGCAGGCGTTAAAGGGATCTCATTGTTTATTGTGCCTAAGTATCGGCAAGATGAACAAGGCGCTTGGTCGGTCTGCAATGATGTAACATTAGCCGGCTTGATTCACAAACTTGGTTATCGCGGCACCACGTCGACCGCGCTCACCTTTGGTGAAAATAACGACTGTCATGGCTATCTTGTCGGTGAGCCGCATCAGGGCTTACGCTATATGTTTATGATGATGAATGAAGCGCGCATTGGTGTGGGCTTTGGCGCGGCCATGATAGGTTATCAAGGCTATCGCTATGCACTAGCATACGCTAAGGACCGTATGCAGGGTGGACAAGCGATTGTGGAATATGGCGATGTGAAGCGAATGCTGTTGGCACAAAAAGCTTACTGCGAAGGCGCGATGGCCTTGTGTTTTTATGGGGCGTCTTTGCTGGATGAGCAAAAGACCAGCACAGCTGAAAAAGCAAAAGACGTGGCTTTATTATTGGACTTACTGACGCCGATTATCAAAGCTTGGCCAAGTGAATACGGTCCCAAAGCGAACGATTTGGCGATTCAAGTATTGGGTGGTGCTGGGTACACCCGTGAGTATCCAGTAGAACAATATTGGCGTGACAACCGACTCAATCCTATTCATGAAGGCACCAATGGTATTCAAGCATTAGATTTGTTGGGGCGTAAGTTGTGGCAAGCCAATGGGGCAGGTTGTCAGTTTTTAGCCCAGCGTATGATGCAAGATATTCAAGCTGCACAGGGTGATGTCTCACTTAAATTAGCCAAAAAATTAGGTGACGCATTAACCCAATTTAATGATGGATTACCTGAGCTTGCCCTGATGTTGCAATCTGAGGAACAAGAGGCGGTTTTATCTAATGCCGATAATATGATGAAATATTGTGGCCATCTGGTCATTGGTTGGATGTGGTTAAGACAAGCGAATGCGGCATATGCGGCAAGAGATAATGCGCAAGGCGACAAGTATGATTTCTATCAAGGCAAAATACAAGCTGCGCAATATTATGCAGATTGGGAAATGCCAGCCATGCATCAGGCTTGGGCGTTGTTAGTGGAAGCGAATGCGACGTGTGCCGACACCCAGGTGTCGTGGTTTTAATCAAAAATTGAGGTGAGCAAAATGGCTAAAAATAAAAGAACCATCGTCATTACCGGTGCCGGCGCAGGCATCGGTGCTGTGGCGGCAAAACACTTTGTGGCATTGGATGATGATGTGATTTTGCTCGATATCAACGCGCAATCACTGGCGGATACGGCCCAAACACTAGGCTCTGATAACGTCACGACACATGTACTAGATGTGGCTGACAAATCCTCAGTATTAGACGTGTTTGCCAGCATCGACAAGGTGGATGTATTGGTCAACAACGCCGGGGTTGAGCACATCCCAACACCCATGCATTTGGTGAGTGATGAGATGTTAGATAAAAATCTCGATATCAACGTCAAAGGAGTATGGTGGTGTATGCAACAAGCATTACACAAAATGCTTGCTCAAGGGCAGGGGAATATTATTAATATTGCTTCTGTGGCGGGTTTGCGTTCCGCACCGATGATCGCCGCCTACTCAGCCACCAAACATGCGGTAATAGGGATCACCAAATCCGCAGCCGTCGAATATGCGCGTCAAAACATTCGCATTAATGCCGTATGTCCAAGTTTTATTGATACAGATATGGTGCGCCGAACGCTCGCGCTAATGGATGAAAAAGGGCAACGTGCAATTGTCGGAGCAAATCCAATGAAGCGTTTAGGTGATGTTGATGAAATTGCCAATGCGATAGTCTGGTTAGCGTCGGATGAGTCAAGCTTTATGACAGGGCATGCCATGACGTTGGATGGGGGGATGACGGCTTAATTTATAGAAGAGCAAAAAAAAAGCCGAACGTCTCAATAAACGCTCGGCTTTATAAATCACTTATTGTTGGTTACAGCACACTCACCAATGCTTTGGCTAATGTATCCACGTTAGATTGGTTGATACCTGCAATATTCACACGCGAAGAATCAACAAAATACACGCTGTGCTCAGCACGGACTTTTTGTACTTGCTCTGGCGTGATACACAAGAAAGAGAACATGCCTTTTTGCTCGTTGACGAAGCTAAAGTCTTTGTTGGCACCGTATTCAACCATCTTGCTGACTAACATGGCGCGAAGCTGTTTCATGCGCTCACGCATTTCATCGACTTCATTGACCCACATTTGCTTCAATTCTGCATCGTGCAAAATAATGTCAACCAGTGCACCGCCGTACGATGGAGGCATAGAGTAAATGCCACGCGCAACGCTTTGAATTTGCGATTGTGCAATGGACTTTGTTGCGCTGTCATTCGTAATAATCGCTGCCATGCCGACGCGCTCTCGATACAAACCAAAGTTCTTAGAACAAGACGCGGCAATCATGACTTCTGGTAAATGCTCGGTCATATAACGCATGCCATAGGCATCCGTTTCTAAATCATCGCCAAAGCCTAAATACGCACTGTCTATAAACGGTACCCAACCTTGTTGTTGCGCGACTGCCGTGATTTCACGCCATTGAGCTTGCGTCAAGTCCGCACCGGTAGGATTGTGACAGCATGCGTGTAATAACACCACATCGCCTTTAGGAATGGTTTTTAATTGCTCAAGCATGGCATCAAAACGAATCGATGCATTGGCTTTGTCAAAATACGGGTAAGTTTTTAATTCAAGACCCGCATTGCCAATCAATGGAATGTGATTGGCCCACGTTGGGTCAGACACCCAAACCGTGGTGTCTTTGTTACAACGAGTGAGTAATTCAGCCAAAATGCGCAATGCACCACAACCACCGGGTGCTTGTACTGCGGCGACACGGTCCGCAATCAGCGCAGGGTGGGCTGAGCCCAATAAAAGACCTAGCATGCCATCGATAAAGCCTTGTACACCTTGTGGTGTGATATAAGTTTTGGAATCTTCAATGGCTAATAATCGTGTTTGTGCTTCAGCAACTGCCTTGACAATCGGGGTCTTGCCGGCTTCATCTTTATAAACACCCACACCTAAATCGATTTTGTTGGGGTTTGTATCCGCTTTAAATGCGGCAGATAATCCAAGGATGGGATCGGGAGCAAGGGCAGGGAGAACTTCAAACACGGTAAATTCCTAATGTGACATTACAATAAAAGGGTATTATGCCAGTTTTTTGGGTTCTGTGAACTGAAAATGTGCATATACGACCACTTGTTTAACCGCGGTGATACACACGTCCTGTTTCAATCCCATTGGCATCGTAACTGCGTTCCTGCCAATCCATTTTGCCAATATTATCGACGGTTAATATGGTTGAACTTCGCGTCCCGTAATCAGGCGAGCAGATGAAGATGGATGAGAGCATTTTTTCCCATGGTTTGGCAATGCCAGTATCCGGTAAATGCTCATCAGACGCGGTCTCACGATTGTGTAAAATCGCAAATAAATCTTCTATATCCAATTCCCCTGATTTCTGGCAAGCTTTATTCAATGAATCGACACCCAGTTGTACTTTTGGCCATGGGGTGTTTAAGGAAGCATTGGATAAGCCGTAAACGCCTTGGCTAAGTTGATGATGTTCCAATGAATGACTATTGAACACAGACAACGAATCTGTATTGCCATAGACTAAATTATAACCATTGTACTCATCAGCCGTTTTGCGCAAGGTCTCTAAAAATATATTGTCATCACTCGCTTCGAGGGCATTGACGACGAGTTCGCCACGTGTTTTGGCGTCCATTCGCTCGCGCTGTGGGGCTCGGATATTGGTCAATGCCGCAATGCGTCCGGAAGCGTGGATCCCCATCCATGTGCCACCCGCTTGCTCATCTCGTCCAGCAAACAACTGAGGATTATCATTCCAACTGTGTGAGGGCGAGGTCATGCGCGCGTGAAATTCGTCTCGGTTTGCAGCAATGATTAAAGGGTAATCTGGGTGTTGTTTGACAGCAATAAACAAAATACACATAACAATCCGTGTACGTTAGGTAGGGTTTGATAATAAATCGAGTATACCTAATTCCAAATAATTCACAATCTAGAACCTATGTCTGCCTTATTTGTCGATTATTTGTGGTACATTATGCGCAAAAGTAAGTTTGTTTGTAAGTATAGACTCGTGAAAAACATTGGTTCAACTACTCAATTAGTCCATCAAGACCGCTTGGTCAACCCGCAACAAGATGGTGCTGTACATTCACCCATCAATACCGGTGTCTTGTATCATTTTGCGGATGCGCAAGGCATTGTCGATGCCTTTCAAGGCAAAAAAGTCGCGCATGTGTATGGCCGTTCCTCATCACCAACCACCAGTGCTTTACAACAAGTGCTCACACAGCAACACAACGCTTTGGGGTGTGTGACGTTCAGTACCGGTATGGCAGCTATCAGCTCAACATTGCTCGCTTTACTCAAAGCCGGTGATCATATTGTGGTCAGTCAGTTTTTATTTGGCAATACTCGAAGTTTTTTTCATCAGTTATCAGGTTTGGGAATAGCGGTTGATTTTGTTGATGTGACCAATGTGGTGGCGGTCAAAAATAGCATACAACCTAACACTCGCTTAGTATTTTGTGAAAGCTTGGCAAACCCTTTAACGCAAGTCCCTAACTTAGATGAGTTGGGACAACTGTGTCAGGCGCATCATATTGTATTTGCTGTGGATACGACTATGACGCCTCATGTTATATGTGATGTCGCGCGTTTTCATATTAGTTTAGTGTTTACTTCATTAACCAAATACATATCAGGGCATGGTCAAGCGATGGGTGGAGCGGTATTGGATATGGGCGTTTATGATTGGACATACTTTCCTCATATAGATGCCTTGTATCAAGTGGCTGATACACGCATGTGGGGGTTGACGCAAATTCGCAAAAAAGGCCTGCGTGATATCGGCGCAACCCTTGACCCGACTTCGGCAAGTCAAGTGATGCTAGGTCAAGAAACGTTGGCGCTGCGTTACGCCAAAGCCTGTGAAAATGCGCAAGCCATTGCGCGTTTTTTGTCTTCTCATGTCGGTATCACTAAAGTATATCATCCTTCTCTTGATAGCCATCCTCAGCATGCATTAGTGCGTTCGCAATTTGAAACAACTGGGGCGATTTTGGCCTTTGATTTGGCTAATGGAGTGGCGCCAGTCGCGTTTATCAATGCACTGAATACCATTTTATGTGCGACGCATTTAGGTGATACGCGAACGCTTGCTTTACCGGTAGCGCAAACCATTTTTTTTGAATTTGATCAGGCAGAGCGAGATGCGATGGGGATTACAGATGCTTGTGTTCGATTATCAGTTGGCATTGAAGACACCCAAGACTTGTTAGATGACCTTGCCCAAGCTCTAGACATATTTCAATAATACAAAAAAAAGTTTTTAGATCAAGGGTGGCGAATTTTGAACTTATGAGTGTTTCGATACTCATACATAATGCAAGTAGTGATGACTTGTGTTCCTATGTTTAGTTGAGTGTGTTAGAGCCCCAGTGAAAGCTGGGGCTTTTTTTGTGGAGAAAGTTAAGTGGCGATTTAAGGCTGAATAGCCTTTTGAATGTCCGCAAGCAAATCTGCATCATCGGGCTTGGTAAAAGATGAATAGGAATCAACGAGGTTGCCTTTGCGATCCACTAGGTATTTATAAAAATTCCACTTTGGTGATTTATCCGCCATTTCTGTGAGTTTGCGATACAGTGGGTCGGCATCGTCTCCACGGACTGAAATCGGCTCAAACATCGGAAAGTTTACGCCATAAGTTAACTCGCATACTTCTGCTGTTTTGCCTTCATCTGAATATTCTTGATTAAAACTCGCAGATGGAAAACCCAAGATGACAAAATTCTGATCTTTATATTGTTCGTAGAGTTTTTCTAGACCTTCAAATTGAGGGGTAAAGCCACATTTACTCGCAGTGTTCACAAATAATATCGCTTTATCTTGATACGCTTCGCAAAAATTAACGGTTTCTTGTGAGTTTAATTTACGCTTCATAAACTTCAATACATCAGGACAAGTCTGTGCACTCGCTGATGAGGTACTGCCAATGACAAGTAACAGGCCAAGAATAAGTCTTTTCATGTTGATTTCCTTTGTGTGGTAAATACATTGTAAATGTGATGGAATAGTTTGAGTAAATACCCATTATCATACGCAAAAATA
Source organism: Alteromonadaceae bacterium (assembly GCA_014872805.1). Taxonomy (GTDB): domain Bacteria; phylum Pseudomonadota; class Gammaproteobacteria; order Enterobacterales; family Alteromonadaceae; genus Opacimonas. Next base: position 363,876 of record WKFN01000016.1, on the reverse strand, counting down.
ATAAAGAGTGTTCATAAAATGAAACAATTTTCCCATCTTTTAATCGTTTCAAGTGTGTGTTTGATTACCGCTTGTACCGCAACGTCAGAACCTGATCTAAACTCTAGCCCATCGCTGTCATCAGCATTGTCTGCTTCGCCAGTGGCGCAAACAGAATTACCGTTAACGCAGAGCAAGACGTCACAAAGTATCACTCTAAACAAAATCATGTCAGATCCCGATTGGTTGGGCCGCCAACCTGAAAATGCGCGCTGGCATCCATTCGAAGATAATGTCATGTACAATCGCAAGCGAGAGGGTTCTCCTGTGCGAGATGTCTGGTATGGCGCATCTTCAGATAATGTTAATGGCGCACAACTTCCACTTGAAGAGCATTTTTTGGCTGAAATCAATGATCGCATTGTTAGCTATGATAAGCGTTGGACGGCGTGGTTGTATCGTGGCTATGTATTCGCTCATGATGCTCATACGGGACAGGTGAAACAACTCACCTCTTACAAAGACGGTGTGAGTGTGATCCGCTTCATGCAAGATAACCGCATCAGTTTTGTATTAGATAACGCGATGTATGCGGTGGATCCGGATACACTGCAAAAGGTACATCTGTTCACTTGGCATTTTGCGCATCCGCCTCAAGCGGTTCAGACTGCGCCAGATTATATTGCGCAAGAGCAGATTAAACTCATTGATTATATTGCGAATAAACGCAAGGAGCGACAAGCTCAAACCAATTACAAAAAACGCATCCAATTCGCCCAACCAAGAGTCTATGCGCCTGAGTTTTATTTTGCACCCGGGCATCGCTTAAGCGCAGTGAGTGTGTCACCCAATGGTGAATGGGCGGTTGTAGCTACACGCGAACAACAATCCATGCGTGAAGAGACTGATATCATGCCGCACTACATTCAAGAAGATGGACGCATTGCATCAAAACCGGTGCGTCAACGTGTGGCGGATGCGAAACCGCAAAATGATGAGTTGTACTTGCTCAATCTAACCGATGGTTCGCGTCATGCTTTGAGTTATCAAACACTTCCAGGGTACAACGACGATGTGCTGGCTTCGGTGAAAACCGAAAATGCGGCACGCTATAACGAGACCTATGAAGTAAATCGCTTACCTCGAGATATTACGTTGTTCAGTAGTTGGTATTGGCGTGAATCACCGATTTATTGGCATTCTACGGCCAATGAGGTAGGGATTATGCTTGAAGCTTGGGATAATAAAGATCGCTGGATAGTGACGGTGGATTTTGCCGAGAAAAAACTCGTTACCCAGCATCGCCTTTCTGATGAGGCTTGGATTAATTATGCCTTTAATCGCTTTGGTTGGTTGCATGATGAGGTGGCCTTGTACTATCTTTCTGAAGAAGATGGCTACTCTCATTTGTATGTAAAGCCGCTTGATGGCGGTGCACGACAGCTGACTATGGGACAATATGAAGTCGATCAGATCACATTGAGCCCAGATGGACAGGATATTTTTTATAAGGCCAATAAAAAGCACCCGGGGATCTATGAAATTTACAAAGTCCCAGTAGCAGGTGGCGCCTCCACAGCACTAACTGAACTGAATGGCATGACAGATTATGCGCTAAGTCCATCCGGTGAGCAGTTGTTGTTAACGCACTCGTCGATGACTCGACCACCTGAATTATTTGTGACTTCTGCGAATGAGAAAACCGCCGCACAAGCGGTGACGAATACTATTTCACAGGAATACCTGGCGCTGGGCTTTATGGCTCCTAGTATTATTGAGGTGCCTTCCTCGCACGTCGATAGACCGATTTATTCTCGTTTGTATGTGGCAGATGATGCCTTGGCAGGAGAGCCTAAGCGCGCAGTGATTTTTAACCACGGGGCAGGGTATTTACAGAATTCGCATATGGGTTGGTCAGGCTATTTTCGAGAGTACATGTTTCATAACTTCCTCGTTGAACAAGGCTATGTGGTGTTAGATATGGATTATAGAGCCTCCAAAGGGTATGGACGCGATTGGCGCACGGCGATTTATCGTCAAATGGGGACACCTGAAATACAAGATCTTCGTGACGGAGTGAATTGGCTAGTTGCCAATGTCAACGTGGATCGTGAGCGTATTGGTACCTACGGCGGTTCTTACGGTGGGTTTATGACCTTTATGGCACTATTTACTGCGCCTGATTTGTTCCAAGCTGGGGCAGCGTTACGTCCAGTATCGGATTGGGCGCATTACAATACGCCGTATACGTCGAATATCCTCAACCATCCTGATATCGATCCTATAGCGTATGAGCGTTCTTCACCGATTTATTTTGCCGAAGGCTTGCAAAAGCCTTTGTTAATTAATGCGCCAATGGTCGATGACAACGTGTTTTTTGTCGATGTAGTGAGGCTCGTTCAGCGTTTGATTGAATTAGAAAAGGTAGATTTCGAAACGGCAATTTATCCAGTTGAGCCACACGGCTTTGTCCAGCCAAGTTCGTGGTTAGATGAATATCGCCGCATCTTCAAATTGTTCGAACAAAACTTATAAATTACGGTTTTGAAATCTGGTCACGATGAACGTGTCGCGACCAGATTTTTTCTAGTACGAAATAACATCCGCCAGCAAACGCACCATACACATGAGCCATTGTTGCGACAGACGCATTGATGAGTTCTGCAGTAGTCGGGTCTTCAAACAACTGTTCTTGTATCAATTTGATACAAAGACCGATGAGAAGTAGCCAGCCCGAACGACGGTGTTTGCAAATATCATGACACGCCCCCCAGACAAATAATCCGTGCAGAGCGGCAGATAAACCGACGTATTGGTCTATATCTGGGCTAAAGCACCATACCAAGATGCCGCTCAGCAGTATGCCAAAACCGATCACACCTAATACATTGCGTTGGTTGTAGTACTCACCGTGCAACGCCCACAACAACAATACTCCTGCGCTATTGAGTAAAAAGTGATTGGTATTGGTATGCCAAAAGGCATGTGTCAATAACCGATACCACTGACCTTGATTCACGGCATCATGTTGAAAATTGAACGTATCAATATTGTAAGCAAATGGTACAGAACATATAAAAGCAGCAACTATAAGCAAAAGGGAGCTCAGTAGGTGTTGACGATCAATTGGTAGGTGCTTTAACATTTAGATAACATATTGATGTTTTTGGTATATGATACGCATTCTAATTACATGCGACAAATAATAAAAATCAGGATCCCTTCATGCAACGAATCGCTATTGAACAACACGAGCATATTTTAACGCTTACTATCAATCGCCCAGACAAAAAAAACGCACTCACCAGAGACATGTATTTGAGTCTGGCCAATGCCATCAATTACGCCGGACACGATGAGGACGCTAGGGTCATTATTATCAAGGGGACTGATGGTGTATTCACTGCGGGCAATGATATGTATGATTTTATATCTGCGACTCAGCAAACCGATGCCGATGTCAATGAAACCGAGCAGTTCATGCGTGCGTTGATGGAATGCGAATTACCAATTATTGCGCAAGTAGAGGGCCTTGCGATTGGAATCGGGGCAACGTTATTGCTCCATTGTGATTTTGTTTACTGTTCGCGTAATACTATCTTGAAAACCCCCTTTATCAATTTAGGTTTGGTACCGGAATACGCATCAAGCTACATCATGCCACGCTTGATGGGACACGTAAAAGCATCTGAGTGGTTGTTGTTAGGTGAATCTGTCACTGCTGAATCCGCGAAAGACATGGGCATGGTAAACGAAGTACTAGAAACAGAAGCGCTCAAAGCAAAAGTCATGCAAACGGCGCAAAAACTCGCAGTCCTGCCACAAGCGGCACTCAGACAATCTAAGCAATTAATGAAAGCGAATAGCATTGCGGTGAAAGATCATATGTACGCTGAGCTCAAAATTTTTATTGCGGCAATGCAGTCCGAAGAGGCTAAACAGGCATTTGATGCATTTGTGCAACGAAGTTAAAAATCTGCTTTTTGTATCGCTGCGATTTGCTAGTCCATACAATCACTATTTCCTCAGAATGTTCAATAGATGATTTAAAGCTACCGCCTTCGTTGTTACCGCAACCAACAGCCAACATCAATACTACATAGGCAGTCCGTAATGTAATGAACTTCATCATTGTTTTATACATAAAAAAGGGGAGTAAATACTCCCCTTATTTATCGAGTGAGATCGAAATTACTGAACTTCTTCTAAGTCACTAAATTCGCCCGCAAACATTGGGCTAGATAAATAACGCTCGGTACCAGAAGCCAAAATAACAACAACAACTTTGTCTTTATTTTCTGGTCGTTCTGCATAACGCTTGGCTGCCACAGCAGCTGCTCCAGAAGAAATACCCGCTAGAATACCTTCTTCTTTCATTAGGCGCTTGGCCATTTCCATACATTCTTCGTTTGAAACTTGCTCTACTTCATCGACTAAATCCAAATCTAGGTTTCCAGGAATAAAGCCTGCACCAATACCTTGGATTTTGTGTGGGCCTGGAGTAAGCTCTTCACCCGCTTTGGCTTGAGTAATCACTGGTGAGTCAGTTGGTTCTACGGCAACGGTGGTAATCGCTTTACCTTGCACTTCTTTGATATAGCGAGAAACACCAGTTATCGTACCGCCAGTCCCCACACCAGCAACAAATGCATCAATAGTACCGTCTGTGTCATTCCAGATCTCAGGCCCTGTAGTCTTCAAGTGAATTTCAGGGTTTGCTGGATTATCGAACTGTTGCAATAACACAAATTTTTCTGGATCCGTTGCAACAATTTCTTGAGCAGCAGCAACGGCACCTTTCATGCCTTTAGCTGGTTCAGTTAATACGAGCTTCGCGCCAAGTGATTTGAGTAGTTTACGACGCTCTAAAGACATAGAGCTAGGCATCGTTAAGGTAAGAGGGTAACCCTTAGCTGCTGCAACAAACGCTAAAGCAATACCTGTGTTACCTGAAGTTGGCTCAACCAGCTCTTTTCCTTCAGTTAACACGCCACGTTTCTCTGCATCCCAAATCATATTTGCGCCAATACGACATTTGACAGAGAAAGAAGGGTTTCGTGATTCGATTTTTGCATAAACGTTACCGCTGGTTACGCGGTTTAGTTTTACAAGTGGAGTGTTACCAATGGCCAAAGCGTTATCGTCAAATACGCGCATAATGATTCCTTTTGTGGTTTGTGTCGGCCTAAATGCTCATTGGCTATTTAGGTATATTATTCAGTTATACCTATATAATTTATCACAGCGTTGTTTTTTTAAAGTACTCTTTCGTTATAAGATAGACGCATTAACAATAAAATTACAATCTTGAGGCGGATATGAAGTTTACTGGAACCGATAATTATATTGCGAGTGACGAATTACAACTTGCGGTTAACGCTGCCATGCTCTTGGAAAAGCCGTTATTAGTTAAAGGCGAACCGGGAACGGGGAAAACCATGCTCGCGGAACAATTAGCACAAGCGATGGATGCACAGTTGTTTCAATGGCATATCAAATCTACGACTAAGGCTGTACAAGGCTTATATGAATACGATGCGGTTTCTCGCTTACGCGATTCACAGCTCGGTGATGACAAAGTGCATGATATTGCTAATTACATCAAAAAAGGCCCATTGTGGCGTGCATTCACAAGTAGCAAGCGCAGTATTTTATTGATTGATGAGATAGATAAAGCGGATATCGAGTTTCCCAATGACTTGTTGTTAGAGCTGGACAAAATGTCTTTTTATGTGCCTGAGACACAAGAATGGGTGAGTGCGGAGCACCGTCCGATAGTTATTATTACCTCTAATAACGAAAAAGAGCTGCCCGATGCATTTTTGAGGCGCTGCTTTTTTCATTTCATCACATTTCCGACCGCAGCTGAGCTTAAACGCATTGTCGATGTGCATTTTCCTAATCTCAAACCACGCTTGTTAGAAATTGCCTTGGAACGTTTTTTTGCGATTCGAGACGTACCCGGCATCAAGAAAAAACCCTCCACCTCAGAGCTGATTGATTGGCTCAAACTTCTCGTGGCAGAAGATATTCCTTTGGAGGTTTTACAAAACAAAGATAACGCAAATGCAATGCCCCCATTATATGGGGCGTTACTCAAAAACGAACAGGACATGCATCTGTTTGAAAAGCTCTTATTTATGGCCCGTCGCTAAGTGGAGTTTTCGGCATGTTGATTGAGTTTTTTCTCACCTTAAAACAATATCAAGTACCGGTGTCACTGCGAGAGCATTTGGATTTGCTGGATGCGCTCGACAAGGAGGTTGTCTATGCTGATTGGGAAGCTTTTTATCAGGTTTCGCGTTTGATTTTGGTTAAGGACGAAGCGCATTTTGACAAGTTTGATCGAGCTTTTGCACATTATTTTGAGGGAGTCAATCAGCTCGAACTCTTTAGTAATGAATTGCCTGCTGACTGGCTGCGCAAAGAGATTGAAAAGTGTTTATCACAAGAAGAACGAGACAAAATCGAAAAGCTAGGCGGTTTAGATAAGTTGATGCAAACCCTTAAAGAGCGCCTTGCTGAGCAACAAAAACGTCATCAAGGTGGCAATAAATGGATAGGTACGGGAGGGACCTCTCCGTTCGGTGCGTATGGAGATAATCCAGAAGGGATCCGAATCGGACAAGATAAAAATCGAAATTTCTCAGCAGTAAAAGTGTGGGATAAACGAGAATTCAAGAACCTCTCCAATGATGAACGTCTTTCATCTCGGAATATGCAAGTGGCGTTGCGTAAGTTGCGCCGGTTTGCACGAACAGGCGCTGCCGAAGAACTCGATATTGATGATACGATTGGCGCGACAGCAAAAAACGCAGGTCTATTGGACTTGAAGATGCGCCCTGAACGACATAATGCGGTAAAAGTCATTATGTTCTTTGATGTGGGTGGTTCGATGGACATGCATATCCAGCAGATTGAAGAACTGTTTTCAGCGGTTCATGCAGAGTTCAAACATCTGCGATATTTTTATTTTCACAATTGCGTCTATGAAGGAGTATGGGAAGACAACTCTCGGCGGCATAATGTCTTATCAATATATGAAATTATGCGAACGTATGGTAAGGATTACAAATGTATTTTCGTTGGTGATGCGACCATGGGACCTTATGAAATTACTTATCCTGGTGGCAGTGTTGAGCATTGGAATGAGCAAACCGGGGAATTTTGGTTACGATTGTTATTAAATCACTTTACCCATAGCATTTGGTTAAATCCACAACCTCACACGTATTGGGAATATCATCATTCCATACATATTATTCGCGATATTATTGATGACCAAATGTATCCGTTAACGCTGGACGGTCTGGGGCAGGGGATTGCAAAGCTGTTACAAAAGTGAGCTATTTTTTTCTTACATTGATGCGTTTTCCAGTAGCATTTATGGAGACTTTGATACCTGTTGTTGGTAGTTCAAATCCTGGAACAAGAGGGAGAAATGCTAGAGGGTCTACAGGCAATGATCCTATTTCAAATACTATAGCGATGAATATAGGTGCTGGGTTGGGTGCATTTGCCACGATTATTGGTGTGATCCCAACTCCAATTACCTTTGGGATCGGCAGAGTGCTGCAAATTGCGGGGGCAGCCGTTACACCAGGTGCGTTAGGCGATGGGCTAAAAGATAGTCAGTAACTTATATAGTTGCGCCGATAGATGTGTATTGTAGAGTACAACGAGAAGTTAGAAATATTGAAGCTAAATATCAAGCGTCAAATCTGACAGAGCCACAGTACAACAAGTTAAAATCTCGTCATCATCAATAAAAGCAAGGGGGTCAGTTGTGTAGTCGACCTCTCCAGAAATGATCTTACAACGACAGGCTCCACAAAAACCTTCTCGACAATGATATTCGATCGCGATGTTATGCGCTTCAAGATCGTCTAGTAATGTGTCTTTAGAAGTAGAAAAGGTTGTGCCGTCACGCAATGTCACAACACAACCTTTTGTCGAATTACTCATAAAGAATTAGAGTTCAAACTCGTCGAAATCTTCTGCCGATACTTCTGAGTCGATTTGACCAACCAGATAAGAGCTGATTTCGGCTTCTTGTGGAGCAACCTGAACATTATCGGAATGTAGATAGTTGTTCATCCAAGGCAAAGGATTAGAGCTGATGTTGAAAGGCTGGCCTAGACCAATCGCAGCCATACGCTGATTCGCAATATATTCTACGTATTGGCATAAAATCTCTTCGTTTAAGCCAATCATCGAGCCGTTCGCGAACAGATAGGCTGCCCATTGCTTTTCTTGCTCAACCGCTTTTAAAAATATTGCGCGAGCTTCTGCTTCACATTCTTTGGCAATTTCAGCCATTTCTGGATCGTCTTTACCTTTGGCCCATAAGTTCAAAATGTGCTGAGTAGAGGTAAGATGTAAGTTCTCATCGCGCGCAATTAGGCGAATGATTTTGGAGTTACCTTCCATGAGCTCTCGTTCTGCGAACGCAAATGTACAAGCAAAGGACACATAAAAACGAATCGCTTCTAAGGCATTCACCGAGTTCATGCACAAATAAAGTTTTTTCTTTAGTTCACGCATGTTGATGGTAATTGACTCACCATTGATATTATGTGTACCTTCACCGTGCGTTTGCCAAACTTGTGTGGCAAAAATCAAGTCATCATAATATTTTGAAATGTCCGTCGCACGCTGTTTGATTTGTTCATTATCCACGATGTCGCCGAACACAGAAGATGGATCAGTAAACAAATTACGCAAAATGTGGGTGTATGAGCGCGAATGAATGGTCTCAAAGAACGACCAGGTTTCGACCCAGGTTTCCAATTCTGGAATAGAAATAATCGGTAAGAACGCAATGTTTGGGCTGCGACCTTGTACCGAATCTAATAGTGTTTGGTACTTTAGGTTCGAGATGAAGATATGCTTTTCAGCTTCACTCAGCGCTTGGAAATCCGCTCTGTCTTTGCTGACATCAACTTCTTCTGGTCGCCAGAAAAACGAGATCTGCTTTTCGATCAGCTTTTCAAAGATTGCGTGTTTTTGTTGATCATAACGCGCCACGTTGACTGGATTACCAAAAAACATGGGCTCGGTCATAAAATCGTTATTTTCTTGATTAAATGTTGTGTATCTCATGTGATAGTACTTCTTAGTTTATCGTTATCGTTGAAGCATGCAGACGCGTCTTAAATTTTACACGCGCCGCCAGCACATCCATCATCGTCATCTTGCTCAACAACAGCTTGGGCTTGTGTGCCTTGAGTTGCGGCTTTGACTTCTAAATCATCACTGTTCCCAGCACCGTCACGGGTATTGTGGTAATACAGCGTTTTAATACCAAGCTTATAGGTAGTTAACAAGTCTTTGATGAGCAGTTTCATCGGGACTTTACCGCCTTCAAATTTGCTTGGGTCGTAATTAGTGTTTGCAGAGATAGTTTGGTCGATAAACTTTTGCATAATGCCGACCAGTTGTAGGTAGCCATCATTAGATGGAATATCCCACAGTAACTCGTAAGCGTCTTTGAGGTTTTCGTAATCCGGAACAACCTGCTTTAACACACCATCCTTACTCGATTTTATACTAATGTGACCGCGTGGTGGTTCAATACCATTGGTCGCATTTGAAATCTGTGATGAGGTTTCTGAAGGCATCAACGCAGAAAGTGTTGAGTTGCGTAAGCCATGTTTCACAATGCTTTCTCGCAATCCATCCCAGTCAAGGTGTAATGGCTCATCACAGATTTTATCTAGATCTTTCTTGTACGTGTCAGTCGGCATCAAACCTTGTGAGTAAGTGGTCTCATCAAACTTAGGGCACGCCCCTTGTTCTTTGGCCAGCTCGTTCGATGCTTTTAATAGATAATATTGAATCGCCTCGAACGTACGATGGACTAATCCGTTTGCTGAGTGATCAGAATATTTGACGCCATTTTTGGCAAGATAATAAGCAAAATTAATAACACCTATGCCCAAAGTACGACGACCCATAGTCGCGTTTAATGCTGCAGGTACTGGGTAGTCTTGGTAATCTAATAGACTGTCTAACGCACGCACGGCTAGCTCCGCAAGCTCTTCCAGTTCGTCTAATGACTTGATGGCACCCAAGTTAAATGCCGATAGGGTACATAACGCAATTTCACCATTTTCGTCATTGACATGCTCTAATGGTTTGGTTGGTAAGGCAATCTCAAGACACAAGTTGGATTGGCGCACAGGTGCCACTTCAGGGTTGAACGGTGAGTGGGTATTACAGTGGTCGACATTTTGTAGGTAGATACGACCAGTTGAAGCACGTTCTTGCATAAACAAGGTGACAAGGTCCATTGCTTTGATGGTTTTTTTGCGGATAGAGTCGTCTTGCTCGTATTGGACATAAAGTGCTTCGAACTTCTCTTGATCTGCGAAAAACGCATCATACAGTCCGGGTACATCAGACGGGCTAAATAAGGTGATGTCTTGACCTTTGATCAAACGTGTGTACATGAGTTTGTTGAACTGCACACCGTAGTCAAGGTGGCGAACACGGTTTTCTTCAACACCTCGGTTATTTTTTAAAACAAGTAATGATTCAACTTCCAAATGCCAAATCGGATAAAAGAGGGTCGCAGCACCGCCACGCACACCGCCTTGTGAACAGCTTTTAACTGCGGTTTGGAAATACTTGTAAAAAGGAATACAGCCTGTGTGGAAAGCTTCACCGCCACGGATTTCAGAACCCAATGCACGGATACGACCTGCGTTCACACCAATACCAGCACGTTGCGATACGTATTTAACGATTGCTGAAGCAGTGGCATTGATTGAATCTAAGCTGTCGCCAGTTTCAATTAATACGCAACTACTAAACTGACGAGTAGGGGTACGCACACCTGCCATGATTGGCGTCGGTAACGAAATCTTAAACTGTGATACCGCATCATAGAAACGTTTAACATAGTCTAGGCGAGTTTCTTTGGGGTAATTCGCAAACAAACAGGCTGCAACCAAAACGTACAAAAACTGTGCTGATTCATAAATCTCTCCCGTCACTCGGTTTTGTACTAGGTATTTACCTTCAAGCTGTTTGACCGCGGCATACGAGAAGTTCATATCACGCCAGTGATCTAGAAACTCTTCCATTTGTTCGAATTCTTCGGTGCTGTAGTCAGCGAGAAGATGCTCATCGTATTTACCCATTTCAACCATACGTTTAACGTGGTCTAACAATTTAGGTGGTTCAAACTGACCATAGGCTTTTTTGCGCAGATGAAAAATAGCTAAACGAGCGGCGAGATACTGATAATCTGGCGCATCAGTAGAGATCAAATCGGCAGCGGATTTGATCAGAGTTTCATGAATGTCTTCGGTTTTGATGCCATCATAAAACTGGATATGGGCTTTGATTTCGACTTGTGAGACGGAGACATTGTTGAGTCCTTTGGCGGCCCAAGTAATGACTTTGTGGATTTTGTCTAGATCGATCTGCTCGAGTTCACCGTTGCGCTTGGTGACTTGTAATTGTTTGTTCATAATGAGAGATGCCGTTTATTATAATTTGTGCAAATAGCTTTTGCATCCATTGCAAGGGCTAACAACTTGCCTTCTATGACGAACTGAGATGTATTCACCGAACTATCATCCTTAAAAGCCCAAATAAATGTTCCGTTCCCAATAGTGCTTCACAGAAAGTTAAGCACAAGATAATGTGGTTTGATAGGGAATGCAACCACAAGATGATGTGTTTTAATGGTTAAAAACTGTACATTCTTTAAAACACTGCGCTGTAAGCCTTGCTACGACTTGCTTGTAAGCGATCGCAAATGTCGTATGTGACGCAAAATGGGGAATTTTTTTTTATGAAAAATTTGAATGAGATTATGCAAACACGATATATGGAAGGATTTGATGTTTTTGGATACTACATCTTGTGCTTACTGTGAACACTTACGCACAAACTATCCAGGCATGGAGCAGCTCACAATGTAATTGACGTCAATATTGCGATTGGACAAAAAATAGTCATTGCTGAGTGGGTTGTAATGTAGACCAGTGGTGTCTTCAATCACCAGCTCAGTGTCATCAATCATACGCATCAGTTCAGAAGGCTTGATGAACTTTTTGTAGTCATGAGTCCCTTTGGGCACCAAGTTCAAAATATACTCCGCACCAAGAATCGCCATTAAGTACGATTTTGGGTTGCGATTGAGAGTCGAGAAAAACACCTTACCTCCGGGTTTGACACATTGCGCAGCTGCCCGCACGACACTGGTAGGATCGGGGACGTGCTCAAGCATTTCAAGACAGGTCACTACATCGTATTGCTGTGGTTGTTGTTCTGCCTTATCCTCTGCTGAAATCCATTCATAAACGACTTTAACACCGGATTCTAAACCATGCAGTTTGGCTATTTGAAGTGATTCTTCTGCTAAGTCAATGCCGGTGACAGTCGCGCCACCTTTAGCTAGTGCTTCGGATAAAATGCCACCACCGCAACCAATATCTAATATATTTTTAGCCTTTATCCCACCAGCTTGTTCGATGATATAACTGACGCGCAGAGGGTTTATCTGATGCAGTGGTTTAAATTCACCATCGTGGTCCCACCAGCGTTCGGCAATGGCTGAAAATTTTTCGATTTCATTGTGGTCCACATTCATTGTGCTGTCTCTTAATTGGCTTGGTGATGATTCTAATCAATTAATAATACCAGAGGTCGAGATGGCTGCACAACGTTACTATATATGGGCACGAATATGACCTTGGTTATCTTTTGTGCAAATGATGCTTTTCACAAGGCTTTTAGTATATATTGCAGATTGAAAGTGATACTATTATGAGTCATCAACAACCCATATAAGAAAGAGAACGCGCTTCTAAGCGATTTTCTAAAACAACAAGTAGGGGACTAGGCAGTTTATGAGCGAGCGCGCCAAAGAAATATTACCGATTAATATCGAAGAAGAGCTAAAGAATTCCTATCTCGATTATGCTATGAGCGTTATCGTAGGACGCGCCTTACCTGATGTTAGAGATGGTCTAAAACCTGTTCATCGCCGAGTGTTGTTTGCGATGAATGAACTCAAGAACGACTTTAACAAACCGTACAAAAAATCTGCACGTGTGGTAGGTGACGTCATCGGTAAATACCATCCACATGGTGATTCTGCTGTGTACGATACCATTGTCCGTATGGCCCAGCCGTTTTCATTGCGTTATATGTTAGTGGATGGACAAGGTAATTTTGGTTCGGTGGACGGTGATTCTGCGGCGGCTATGCGTTATACCGAAGTGCGTATGGCGAAGATCGCACATGAGCTACTAGCCGATTTGGACAAAGAAACGGTAAATTTCGTCCCGAACTATGACGGTACCGAAAAGATTCCCGAGGTACTGCCAACCAAAGTACCCAATTTATTAGTAAACGGTTCATCCGGTATTGCTGTGGGTATGGCAACGAACATTCCACCGCATAATTTAACCGAAGTCATCAATGGTTGTGTCGCACTAATTGAAAACCCCGAAATTGAAGTAGATGAGCTAATGACGCACATCCCGGGGCCTGATTTCCCAACTGCAGCCACAATTAGTGGTCGTAAAGGTATCGAGGAAGCGTATCGAACTGGTCGTGGTAAGATTTATTTGCGAGCTAAAGCAAATATCGAAACCGAAGATAATGGGAAAGAAACCATCATCATTAATGAGATCCCATATCAGGTTAATAAAGCCAAGTTGATTGAGAAGATCGCAGAACTGGTCAAAGAAAAGCGAGTTGAAGGAATTTCAGCGTTACGTGATGAATCTGACAAAGACGGTATGCGCATTGTTATTGAAGTCAAACGCAATGAGTCCGCAGAAGTATTACTTAATCATCTCTATGCCAATACTCAACTTCAAACGGTGTTTGGTATCAACATGGTTGCTTTGGATAACAATCAACCAAAAGTTTTCAATCTCAAGCAAACGCTTGAAGCCTTCATTTTACATCGTCGTGAGGTCGTTACACGTCGTACCGTATTTGAGCTGCGCAAAGCTCGTGATCGCGCTCACATTTTAGAAGGTTTGGCAGTTGCACTGGCAAACATCGACCCAATTATTGAACTCATTAAGGCGTCTCCCTCACCAGCGGAAGCTAAACAAGCGCTTGTTGCTCAAGGCTGGGCGCTTGGCCATGTTCAAGAAATGCTCGAACGCGCAGGCGATGATGCTGCACGACCAGATTGGTTAACACCGGAATTTGGTATTCGTGAAGGTCAGTACTATTTGACTGAACAGCAGGCACAAGCGATTCTGGATTTGCGTTTACACAAATTGACAGGTTTAGAATCAGATAAAATCATTGCGGAATACAAAGAACTACTTGAAGTCATTGCTGAATTATTACATATATTAAGTAGTTCTGAGCGTTTAATGGAAGTGATTCGTGAAGAGCTTGAGGCTATTCGCGAAGAGTTCGGTGATGAGCGTCGCACAGAAATCACTGCGGCAAGTCATGATATTGATATTGAAGACTTAATTGAGCGTGAGGATGTAGTGGTCACTTTGTCTCATGAAGGGTATGTCAAATATCAAAAACTATCAGACTATGAGGCACAGCGTCGCGGTGGTAAGGGTAAGTCAGCCACCAAGATGAAGGATGAAGATTTCATCGAAAAGCTTCTTGTGGCCAATACGCATGACCATATCTTGTGTTTCTCAACTAGAGGGCGCATGTATTGGTTGAAGGTCTATCAATTGCCATTGGCATCGCGTAATGCGCGAGGACGTCCAATTGTGAATATCTTACCGTTAGAAGAAAATGAGCGCATCACGGCTATCCTGCCTATCCAAGAGTTTGTCGAAGGCAAGTACGTCTTCATGGCGACGGCGAACGGTACCGTTAAGAAGACTGAATTAACCCAGTACTCACGTCCTCGAGCAAGTGGTATTATTGCTGTCAATCTTAACGAAGGGGATAGCCTTGTCGGTGTGGACATAACGGATGGAAATAGCGAAATCATGTTATTCTCGGATGAAGGTAAAGTGGTTCGTTTTAATGAAGACCAAGTTCGTCCGATGGGGCGCACAGCCACCGGTGTTCGAGGTATTCGACTTGAAGAACAACAAAAAGTGGTTTCGTTAATTGTACCACATGGCAACGGTGCGATTTTAACTGCGACCGAAAACGGTTACGGTAAGCGCACTGTATTAGAAGAATACCCAGCCAAATCTCGTGCAACCAAAGGGGTGGTTTCGATTAAGGTGTCTGAACGAAACGGTAAAGTTGTCGGAGCGGTACAGGTTGCAGAAGAAGACGAAATCATGCTGATTTCTGATGCGGGTACCTTGGTGCGTACACGAGCGGCTGAGGTCTCGACAGTGGGTAGAAATACTCAAGGTGTTACCCTTATTCGTACCGCACAAAACGAACATGTGGTAGGATTACAGCGCATCGATGAAATCGAAGGCGTTGCTGAACTGGATGATGAATCTGGTGATGCTCAAAACGATACATCTGATAATAATAACAATACAGTGACAGAGCAAGAAAACACCACGGATAATAATAGCGAGGAGTAATCGTAAGTTATCCAGATGTTTGATAAAAATAAACAGCGATGCCTAGATTATTGGCGTCGCTGTTTTTGTTTTTCCATACACACGTTTGTAGTGGAATATTGTTTAGCCCATGTTTTAGGAAAAAATCGTGCAACATTTTAATTTTTGCGCCGGTCCGGCCATGCTACCAGCTGAAGTAATGCAACAAGCCCAAGCAGAAATGCTAGATTGGCAAGGCTGTGGCTCATCCGTAATGGAAATCTCACATCGCTCAGCGCCTTTTATCGAGGTTGCCCAACAAGCAGAGCAAGATTTGCGTGAATTACTCAATGTACCAAAGAATTACAAAGTGTTGTTTTTACAAGGTGGCGGTCGTGGACAATTTGCCGCAGCGCCGTTAAATATTGCTTCACCGGAACAGACGTCTTTACATTTGGTGACGGGCTCTTGGTCTAAAGGTGCAGTGAGTGAAGCAGCAAAATATACTCAGACGCATGTGGTCGCCAAAGATGCTATCAACGCAGAAAACAAACGTTATGTTCCAGAAGTATCAATGTGGGATGCAGCGGATGAAGTGTTAAACAATGCGGCGTACTTGCATTATTGCCCAAATGAAACAGTCGATGGCGTTGCGTTACATACACCGCCATGATTTCACGACATTGATCTGGTCGCAGATATGTCGTCGAATATTTTGTCAGTGCCAATCAATGTGCAAGATTACGGAGTAATTTACGCAGGGGCGCAAAAAAATATTGGCCCTTCAGGTTTGGCTGTGGTGATAGTTCGAGAAGATTTATTAGGTAAGGCGCAACCAGCGACTCCGTCATTTATTGACTATACTCTTGCTGCCAAGCACGACTCGATGTATAACACGCCTCCAACTTATTCTTGGTACCTTGCTGGGTTGGTGTTTCAATGGTTAAAGAAGCGCGGGGGTGTTGCCGAAATTGCTAAGCTAAATCACGCTAAAGCACAAACCTTGTATCAGGCCATTGATAGTGATGATTTTTATCATAATAACGTTGCAGATGCGCATCGCTCTATTATGAATGTACCATTCACGCTTGCTGATGCAACTTTAGATAGCTTATTTTTGGCTGAAGCCGAAAAAGCCGGTCTTCATGCACTAAAAGGGCACCGTAGTGTCGGTGGTATGCGCGCGAGTATTTACAACGCCATGCCGTTACAAGGCGTTATGACGTTGGTAGAATTTATGCGTGAATTTTCACGCAAGCACGGCTAAGGAGGGCAGTATGGAACAGCTTACATTATCTCCCATTGCTAAGGTTTCAGGTACCGTCAATGTGCCAGGCTCTAAATCGCTATCTAATCGAGCTCTGTTGCTAGCAGCGCTTGCCAAAGGTACAACGACATTAACGAACTTATTAGACAGTGATGACATTCGGTATATGCTTGGTGCATTGGAGCAACTGGGGGTACAGTATCGCCTGTCACAGAACAACACGGTATGTGAAGTCGAAGGTCTAGGTGATGTGTTTACCCAATCACCAGTAGATGAACTGTTTCTTGGTAATGCCGGGACGGCAATGCGTCCTTTGTGCGCAGTGCTTGCGGTGTCTCCTGTCACCTCGATTTTGACGGGCGAGCCACGCATGAAAGAGCGCCCCATTGGCGACTTAGTGGATGCGCTGAATCATATCCATGCGGATATTTCTTACCTAGATGAGCCAGGTTACCCTGCACTTGAGATCAAAGGGCAACGTCTCAAAGGAGGGGATATGAGCGTTGATGGTTCAGTATCTTCTCAGTTTTTGACGGCGCTTTTGATGGCTGCGCCTTTGCTTACCACAGATAGTACCATTGCAATCAAAGGTGAGTTGGTCTCTAAACCATACATCGATATCACCCTAGATATAATGAAAAAATTCGGTGTTGAAGTTTCGCATAACCAGTATCAGGTATTCACCATCAAAGGCAATCAATCTTACATAAGTCCGGGAGAGTACATGGTGGAAGGGGATGCATCCTCTGCATCATATTTCCTTGCGGCCGGGGCAATTAAAGGTGGCAGTGTCACCGTAACTGGCGTGGGTTCTGACTCCATACAGGGTGATGTTAAATTTGCTGAAGTACTTAAAGCAATGGGCGCACAAGTTGAATATACCGCTGGTTCTATTACGGTTACCGGAGCGCCGTTAAAAGCTGTGCAGATGGATATGAATCACATTCCAGATGCCGCCATGACGATTGCTACGACAGCGTTGTTCGCAGAAGGTACCACAGTGATGACCAATATTTATAACTGGCGAGTCAAAGAAACGGATCGCTTGGCAGCCATGGCTACCGAACTTCGCAAAGTGGGAGCGGTGGTTGAAGAAGGGCATGATTACATCAAAGTTACACCACCTGAGCAGCTGCAACACGCTCAGATTGATACGTATAATGATCATCGTGTAGCTATGTGTTTTAGTTTGGTTGCACTAAGTGATACTCCGGTAACCATCAACGATCCGGGTTGTACAGCGAAAACATTTCCTGATTATTTCACCCGTTTTGCAACTATTTGTGGAAATGAGTGAAATTTTTGTGACAAATAGTTGATAACTTTGTCAATCATCAATAAGGGGCGTATAATACGCCCCTTAAATTTTAGTAAAATTCAAAATATTGAAATCAAAGGCGAATTAAATTAATGCAACAAGATATCCCAATTGTCACAGTGGACGGTCCAAGCGGAGCAGGCAAGGGTACCTTGAGTCACTTGATCGCAGAATACTTAGGATGGCATTTCCTAGATTCAGGTGCTATCTATCGCGTACTGGCTGTGGCGTGTTTACATCACGGTATTGAAGTCAACGATGAGATGTCTATTGCACCGTTGGCTTCAAGCTTAGACGTCACTTTTCCTAATGAGGACGGGCATGTTCGTATTATGTTAGAAGGCGAAGATGTTACAGATACCATTCGAACTGAAGTGGTAGGGGCTGCAGCTTCTAAGGTCGCAGCCTTTCCCAGTGTTCGTGAAGCGCTATTACGACGTCAAAGAGGATTTGCTCAGGCCCCTGGATTAGTTGCTGATGGACGTGATATGGGAACCGTTGTATTTCCCAGCGCAACAGTTAAGATTTTTCTAACCGCTTCAGCAGAAGCAAGGGCTGAGCGTCGTTTTTTGCAGTTGCAAGCAAAGGGGCATGATGTTAGTATTGCGCACCTTTTGAGCGATATACAAGCACGTGATGAACGTGACTCTAATCGCAGTGCTGCTCCTTTAGTGCCTGCGACTGATGCACACATTCTTGATTCGACCTCCATGTCTATAGAGGAAGTGTTTGCTCAAGCAAAAGCTATTTTAACTAGCGCGGAAATTTTTCCGGGCTAGTTTTTAGTATGTTCAAATAAGGATGTTTGGACCTTGAACCACAACCCCACAATACTCGGATGCATTGTGGATATAACTTAAATAGAAAACATTTATATGTCTGAAAATTTTGCACAGCTTTTTGAAGAAAGCTTACAACAACTTGAAACCCGTCCTGGTGCCATCGTTCGCGGCGAGATCGTCGCTATTGAGAAAGACATCGTTCTTGTCGATGCTGGCCTAAAATCTGAAAGCGCAATTCCTGCTGAACAATTCAAAGCTGCTGATGGTAGCCTTGAAGTTGCGGTTGGTGATTTTGTTGATGTGGCGCTTGACGCCGTTGAAGACGGTTTCGGTGAAACTATCCTATCTCGTGAAAAAGCAAAACGTCACGAAGCATGGGTTGAGCTTGAGAAAGCTTACGAAGAAAAAGAGACCATCAAAGGTCTAATCAATGGCAAAGTAAAAGGTGGCTTTACAGTTGAAATCAATACTGTTCGCGCGTTCCTACCTGGTTCATTGGTTGATGTACGCCCTGTGCGCGAAACGGCGCATCTTGAAGGCAAAGAATTAGAATTTAAAGTTATCAAGCTTGATGCGAAACGCAACAACGTTGTTGTTTCTCGCCGTGCCGTTATTGAAGCAGAAAGCAGTGCTGAGCGCGATGAATTGCTTGCTAACCTTGATGAAGGCCATGAAGTTAAAGGTATCGTTAAGAACCTTACCGATTATGGTGCGTTCGTTGATTTGGGCGGCGTAGACGGTCTTCTTCACATCACTGACATGGCTTGGAAACGCGTTAAGCATCCAAGTGAAGTAGTGAATGTTGGTGACGAAATCAATGTTAAAGTATTGAAGTTCGACAAAGAGAAATCTCGCGTTTCTCTTGGTATGAAGCAAATGGGTAACGATCCATGGGCTGAAATCGCTGAGCGTTTCCCAGAAGGCCAAAAACTTTCTGGTGCCGTTACTAACCTTACTGACTACGGTTGTTTCGTTGAAATTGAAGACGGTGTTGAAGGTCTAGTACACGTTTCTGAAATGGATTGGACGAACAAGAACATCCACCCATCTAAGGTCGTTAACTTAGGTGACGTTGTGGAAGTCATGGTCCTTGAAATTGACGAAGAACGACGTCGTATTTCTCTTGGTCTTAAGCAATGTAAAGCGAATCCATGGGAAGAGTTTGCTAAGTCTTACAACAAAGGCGACAAAGTCGCTGGTAAGATCAAATCAATCACTGACTTTGGTATCTTTATCGGTCTTGACGGTGGTATCGACGGCTTGGTTCACTTATCTGACATTTCTTGGAACAAGACTGGCGAAGAAGCGGTTCGTGAATTCAAGAAAGGCGACGAAATCTCTGCAGTGGTATTACAAGTTGATCCAGAGCGTGAGCGTATTTCTCTTGGCGTTAAGCAAATCGACGAAGACCCATTCACTTCGTACACCACTTCAACGCCTAAAGGCAGTATCGTAAATGGTACTGTTGTTGCTGTTGATGCTAAGGGTGTTACTGTTAACTTAGCAGAAGAAGTTGAAGGTTATATCCGTGTTGCAGACTTATCACGTGACCGCATCGAAGACGCTTCAGAAGAAGTTTCTATAGGTGATGTTATCGAAGCTAAGTTTACCGGTGTCGATCGCAAGAATCGCGTTGTTAGCTTATCAGTTAAGGCTAAAGATCAAGCAGAAGAGAAAGAAGCGCTTGATAAAGTCAATCAACAAGAAGAGGTTAGCACTAACGCTATGGCAGAAGCATTTAAGGCTGCTAAAGGCGAGTAATACTAATTTCTTGTAAAAAAAACAAAGGTGTAACGTCAACTAAACTTGCGTTACACCTTTTTTTCTGCAACGCTTAGACATGGCCAATGTGCGAGAGACGGTATATGACTAAATCTGAGTTAATTGAACGTTTAATGGATGTATCTTCATCTATGCAGAGTCGTGATGTTGAAGTAGCAGTAAAAGAGTTACTTGAATATATGGCGCAAACCCTTCAGCGCGGTGAACGCATTGAGATCCGTGGGTTTGGTAGCTTTTCATTACACTATCGAGAGCCTCGAGTCGGACGCAACCCCAAAACGGGACAGTCCGTACAACTTGAAGGTAAATACGTACCGCATTTTAAGCCGGGCAAAGAATTACGCGATCGAGTTGATCTGTAAACTCACTAAAATAGAGTTTAATGTGTTCAATTCAGCAAAGGAGATTTAAGTGAAGGGATTGTTGACCTTTTTGTTATTAGTGTTGGTTTTGGTGTTTGCTGTTGTGGTAGGCTCACGTAACCAAGACGTTATTACCATCAACTATTTGATTGCGCAATCTGAGATGCGTGAATCTACCTTGATGGCAATTACATTAGGGGCGGGTGTTGTCATTGGGATGCTGACAATGTTCTTTAATTGGTTGAAATTATCATGGCAAGTGAGTAGCCTTAAAAGCCAAGTCAAAAGATTACAAAAAGAAGACTAATTAATGCCTGAATTGGTGTTTTTATTGCTACCTGTGACCGTCTGGTATGGATGGATTATGGGTCGCAACAGCGTGCGCAAAGCACAACGAAAACAATCCACTATTCTCTCACGTCATTATTATAAAGGTTTGAACTTTTTGCTGTCTGATCAACCAGATAAGGCAGTTGACACCTTTATTAAAATGATCTCACTCAATAATGATACCGTGGAAACCCATATTGCTATGGGGAATTTTTTTCGGCATCGCGGGGAGTTAGACCGTGCAATTCGCATCCATCAAAACCTAGTATCAAGGGATGAGCTACAGGGCACTCCAAGAGAAAATGCTTTAGCCGAGTTAGGCCGTGATTATATGTTAGCTGGTTTTTTGGAGCGGGCTGAAAACGCCTTCATCAAATTGCTCGACAGTGATAAGCATCGTTCACAAGCTCAAGAGTATCTCTTTGAGATCTATCAGACGACCAAAGAATGGGACAAAGCCATTGAGCTGGCTCAGAATATGTTAGAAATTCAGTCTGAGAATGAGCTTGTACGTACTCAATTAGCACATTTTTATTGTGAAATGGCCAATCAATACATCAAATTATCTGATTTTTCTGAAGCTTACCCGTATTTACGTAAAGCCGTAGATGTCGATAAAACTGCGGTAAGGCCATGGTTGATGTTAGGACGCGTTTACATTGAACAAGAGCAATATCAAGAGGCTGTTACGGCGCTCAATGAAGTGCCAGGTCGAGATATGTCCTGGTTTTCTGAAGCGGTGCCATTGTTAGAGCAGTGTGCTAAAGCCTTGTCTGATGATGAGGTGTTGAGACAAAGCATTGAGCCACATTGGGATGTGTGTGCGACCTCCTATCTAGCCAAAGTGACTTTGTTGGCGAAAGAAGTTGGGGATGAAACCGCGTCTGAAACGTTATTAAAACAACTACAAAAACGCCCAACTATGCGCGGTTTTAATACCTTGCTAGGATTATTTGTTGAGCGTCAGCAAGACAATAATGTCAAAGAAAGTTTAAATCTTTTACAACAACTGGTTTCTGAGCAAATTAAAGCTCGTCCCAAATATCGCTGCACACGATGTGGGTTCTCAGGCCGTCAAGTCTACTGGTTGTGTCCATCATGCAAACACTGGAGTGTTGTTAAACCCATCAAAGGATTGGACGGGGAGTAAATAAGAAGAAATTAATATGTCTCAATCCAATATCGATTCTAAAGTCATCGTTGCGTGTGATTTCAACAATTTACCCGATTTACATAATTTTGTTGACCAAGTGGATCCTTCACTGTGTAAGCTAAAGATCGGCAAAGAAATGTTCACGTATTTTGGACCTGATGTGGTAAAGCCATTAGTCGCAAAAGGCTTTTCAGTATTTTTGGATCTCAAATTTCACGATATCCCCAACACGGTTGCCAAGGCCTGTCTTGCTGCGGCTGATTTGGGCGTGTGGATGGTCAATGTGCATGCCAGTGGTGGTGGTAAGATGATGAGCCATACTCGAGAATTACTTGAACCTCTGGGTAATGATAGACCTTTATTGATCGCGGTGACGGTTCTAACCTCAATGGATGAAGCTCAACTTCAAGGTGTTGTGCCGGATACCAGTATTCCCACCCAAGTAGGGCGACTGGCCAAGTTAACAGCAGAATCTGGTTTTGACGGCGTGGTGAGTTCTGCCCATGAAGTGAAGCGCATTAAAGCGCTTTGTGGCAATGCTTTTACCGTCGTCACGCCAGGTATTCGTCCAGTTGGCTCGGAAGTGGGAGACCAAGTGAGAATAATGACTCCACCGGATGCCATCCAAGCTGGGGTCGATTACATGGTGATTGGGCGTCCGATTACTCAAGCAGACGACCCTCTATCAGTCCTTGAGCAAATAAACGCCTCGATTGCTTAATTACGCTAATGCATCCAAAGCTGGGGTGTAGGTTAATCTCAGCTCTTCGCCTAATGCATCAACAACGGCTTTATAAGTCACCATGCTGCGATGCACATTTAAACCGTTTAGCAGATGCAAGTCTTCCATCATAGCTTGTTTTGCCCCTTTATTTGCGATGGCTAGACCAAATGGCAGGGTCGCATTGTTCAATGCAATCGTAGAGGTCCTTGCTACACCACCTGGCATATTTGCAACACAATAGTGTACAACATCATCAACAATGTAAACTGGCTCTTTATGCGTGGTTGCCTTTGAGGTAGCAAAACAGCCTCCTTGGTCAATGGCGACATCCACAACTACGGCGCCTTTTTTCATATTCGCAATGTGTTCATGGGTAAGCAACTTTGGAGCTGCTGCGCCTGGAATCAACACTGCACCTACCACCAAATCAGCGGTTGAGGAATTCTCAGCAATCGCATCAGCTGTAGAATAGACGGTTTTAACCCGACCTTGAAAGATGTCATCGAGTTGTCGTAAGCGGGGTAAAGAACGGTCCATGATGATGACTTCCGCGCCTAAACCAATGGCCATTTTGGCTGAATTGATGCCTACGACACCGCCCCCGACAATAAGTACTCTGCCGGGTGCTACGCCGGGGACGCCACCTAATAAAGTGCCATTACCTCCTTGTGCTTTTTCAAGGTAATGAGCTCCAGCTTGAACGGCCATACGTCCGGCAACTTCGCTCATCGGAGCAAGCAAAGGCAAGCCACCGAACTTATCCGTCACGGTTTCATACGCGATACAGGTGGCTTTTGATTCGACTAGCAATTGGGTTTGGACTGGGTCAGGCGCCAAATGCAAATAGGTATAGAGAATTTGTCCTTCGCGAAGCATTTTGCATTCGTTTGGCTGAGGCTCTTTGACTTTGACGATCATATCGGCTTTTTCAAAGATCATCGCAGCAGATTGTTCAATGTGCGCACCCGCTTGCACATAATCTTCATCGCCAAAACCAATACCAGCTCCAGCCTGGGTTTCAATAAAGACTGTGTGTCCATGATTGACATACTCCAATACCGTAGCGGGCGTTAGTCCAACGCGATATTCGTGGTTTTTTATTTCTTTTGGTACACCTATTATCATGATGTTTATCCATTGTGCTCTGTCTTATTGCGAATTATAGCGCAATGATTTAGTGATTAAATTTCTTATTTTTTTAATTTGCGGTATATTATTTGGCAAAATAACCAGTTGGCGATATCTTATATGCTTATAAAAACCCCAAAACACTTAGACAGTATCGACCGAAATATTTTAAATACATTGCAACATCAAGGTCGGATCGCCAACGTCGAGTTGGCTAAACAGGTCGGATTAAGCCCAAGCCCTTGTCTTGAGAGGGTTAAACGGCTCGAAGAGCAGGGTTATATCACAGGGTATTTTGCCCAACTTGATCCGAACAAAC
Source organism: Alteromonadaceae bacterium (assembly GCA_014872805.1). Lineage (GTDB taxonomy): Bacteria > Pseudomonadota > Gammaproteobacteria > Enterobacterales > Alteromonadaceae > Opacimonas. The sequence continues at coordinate 339,271 of WKFN01000016.1, read as the reverse complement.
TCGGAGCCAGCATGTTGGTGTTTGTCGAAATATCATTGAGCAAAACATCTCCTGATATTTTTGCTGATTTTTCAGCCGCCGTGCAACAGCAAGATGATATTCAAGAGTGTCACTTGGTCTCTGGGAATTTCGATTTTTTACTCAAAACACGAGTGGCAGATATGGCCAGTTATCGCAAATTACTGGGCGATACTTTGTTGCGTTTACCCGGTGTGCGCGAATCGCGCAGCTATGTGGTGATGGAAGAAGTCAAACACAGTCATCGCATTAAAATAGATTTAAAGCGACGATAGGTATAGCAAGTGACGCATCTTGAGTATTGCTGTGATAAGATATTGAAAAAAACTCCAAAGACGAGAGATAAGAGGTAAAAATGGGGAAAATGACCGGTTTACAGCGGATCTATGAAACACTCATGATTGTGTTTTGTATGTTGGCTCTGTTCATTTTTTTGGCGCTGATGTCTTTTCACCAAGCCGACCCAGGTTGGACTCAAACGGGTTTGCAACCCAATATCCAAAACTGGATGGGACCGATTGGCGCCCACGTTGCTGATCTGTTATTTTTTAGTTTTGGCTATCTCGCGTATCTCTTTCCCTTTGGATGTGCTTTCCTTGGCTGGTTTAGTTTCAAACAAATAAAAAATATACTGCAATTAGATTACTTAAATATTGCTTTGCGCCTCGTTGGTTTGGTCCTTTTAATTATTGCGTGCACGGGCATTGCGAGCATCAATTTTGATGATATGTATTATTTTTCTGCAGGTGGGTTGTTCGGTGATATCATCGCGAGTGCGTTAACACCTCAGTTTAACTTTATCGGTACGAGTTTATTATTGCTGTGTTTTTTTGCGACGGGGTTTACGTTACTTACCGGCATATCTTGGCTTAATATTATTGATAAGATAGGCGAGGGGACATTGTGGTCAGGTCAACAAGTATTGCTTTTACCCGAACATGTTCAGCGCTTTTCTCTTCCAACATTACCTCGCTTACCGATTAAATCAGATGGGGAAGTTAGCAACACTGAGCTAGAAATAACTAGAATCAAACCCGCTTCCCCTTCAGGAGAAGACCGATCGTTTAACATTAAACACGAGACGCTTTATAAAGTTGACGCTGAAGAGGATGAGCCATCTATCGTAATTAATACTGATACGGCTGCGGAGCTTACTATTGATGAGGTGTCAGGTGAGTCTGAAATTAGCTCGGCTCCTCAACCACCGAAAAAACTCTACGAGTCCCCCGTTTCTCAGCCAAAGGGTGCAGTCAACTCGCCCTTTGTAAAAAGTAAAATCATCGATCCGAATGCGCCAAAACCCGAAGGCGAATTACCCTCATTCGACTTGTTAGATCGCCCAGATAAAATCAAAAATCCGATCACGCAAGAAGAGCTCGAAGGCATTGCACGATTGGTTGAAGCAAAACTGGCGGACTTCAATATCGAAGCCAAAGTTGTAGGCGTGTATCCGGGCCCTGTCATTACCCGTTTTGAACTTGATTTGGCACCTGGTGTGAAAGTCAGCAAAATCACTACCTTATCAAAAGATTTAGCGCGTGCAATGTCTGCCATCAGCGTGCGCGTGGTTGAAGTCATCCCAGGAAAATCCGTCATTGGTTTAGAACTGCCAAACAAAAACCGTGAAATGGTGCGTTTGAGTGAGGTGATCAGCTCAGATGCGTTCCAAGCGAACGCCAGTCCACTCACTATGGTATTGGGCTCGGATATTTCAGGTAAACCTGTGGTGGTTGATTTGGCTAAAATGCCCCATTTGTTAGTCGCGGGTACCACGGGCTCGGGTAAGTCAGTTGGCGTTAATGTCATGATCCTATCCTTACTGTACAAGTCCGCACCAGAAGATGTACGCATGATCATGATTGATCCTAAAATGCTTGAGTTATCGGTCTATGAGGGAATTCCTCATCTATTAGCCGAAGTGGTGACGGACATGAAAGACGCGGCCAATGCACTGCGCTGGTGTGTCGGTGAGATGGAGCGTCGATATCGGTTGATGGCCATGTTGGGCGTGCGTAACTTAAAAGGTTACAACGCCAAAGTCACCGAAGCGATTAAGGCGGGTGAGCCCATTCCAGATCCGTTGTGGCAACCCGGTGATAGTATGGATGAAACGGCACCTACGCTGACCAAGTTACCGGCCATTGTTGTGGTGGTAGATGAATTTGCTGACATGATGATGATTGTCGGTAAGAAAGTGGAAGAACTCATTGCTCGTATCGCTCAAAAAGCCCGTGCTGCAGGTATTCACTTAATTCTTGCGACGCAAAGGCCTTCGGTTGATGTGATTACCGGTCTGATTAAAGCCAATATTCCCACGCGGATTGCGTTTCAGGTATCGGGTAAGATTGATTCTAGAACGATTCTTGATCAACAGGGCGCAGAAACCTTATTAGGAATGGGTGACATGCTATATTTACCACCAGGTACAGGTGTACCAACGCGTGTGCATGGTGCATTTGTAGACGATCATGAAGTGCATGCAGTGGTCGCGGATTGGAAGCTTCGAGGTGAGCCTGAGTACATTGATGAGATATTAAATGGTGAGCCAAGTTCTGATACATTGCTGCCTGGGGAGCAGCCAGAAGGCGGTGATCAAGAACTCGATGTGTTTTTTGATGAGGCGGTAGCCTTCGTCACTGAAACACGTAAAGCTTCAGTTTCCAGTGTGCAACGCAAGTTTCGCATCGGCTATAACCGAGCTGCACGTTTAGTTGAGCAGATGGAAGCTAACGGTGTGGTATCCGCCCCGGGACATAATGGCAATCGTGAGGTATTGGCAGCACCTGCGCCAAAAGATTAAGGGTAATTGCATGCGACATATTATGGGTCAAATTATTTTCATAACTATGTTTGTTACTGTGTTTGGGGCATTTGCAAGTCCGACAGAACAGCATACTTCCAAACAAAGTGCTGCTCTAGTAGATGCAAAAGCACAACTACAAGCGGTACTTAACCGTTTTAAAACATATCAAGCTGACTTTAACCAGGAGGTCAGAAACTCTGAAGGCAGCTTAGTCCAGCAAAGCACAGGTACTATTAAAATGGCCAGGCCTGAGCAATTACGTTGGCATGCGCTGACTCCAGATGAAACGATTCTGGTTGCCAATGGTTCTAAAATCACTTATGCCGATATGTTTTTAGAGCAAGTCTCTATTTATAATCAAGCCAACTTAGTCGATGATCATCCAATGATGTTGCTAAGCACCAATGACCCAGAGGTGTGGGTACAATTTGCAGTGACCGTCGAGTATGAACCACACATTGCAACACGCACCTTCATTGTGAAAAACCGTGACGAGGGCAGTGCAAATGAGGTAGTCACATTGGTGTTTATCAATGACCAACTCAAAGAGGTACAGGTTTTTGATGGGCAAGAAAATAGGACTCAGTTTGTCTTTGATAACATAAAAGAAGACCAGCCGTTGCCATTTGATACCTTTGTTTTTTCAACACCTGAACATTTTGTCGTAGACGACCAAAGCGGTATCTAGGATATGACTACTGCACCTGTGGCTCCACTTGCAGAACGCATGCGCCCGCATACATTAGATACCTATGTCGGACAACAGCATATTCTTGGCAAAGACCAACCTTTATTCAAAGCGATTAAACAAGGTGAATTGCACTCGTGTATATTATGGGGGCCGCCAGGCACAGGTAAAACGACCTTAGCCGATATCATGGCGCAACACGCTAACGCACAACTTATTAAATTGTCGGCTATTGATGCAGGAGTGAAAGACATTCGTCAAGCCCTTGTGCAAGCTCAGCAATACGCAACCGTGGTGTTTGTTGATGAAGTACATCGTTTTAATAAAGCACAGCAAGATGCGTTCTTACCTGCGATTGAATCGGGATTGATTACTTTTATTGGTGCAACGACAGAAAACCCGTCTTTTTCTTGCAATAATGCATTACTATCGAGAACTCGAGTCTACGTCTTAGAAGCGTTAACAGAACAGGATATTCGCTCTTTATTGAGCCGAGCGTTACAACAAGATGCCGTTTTATCTGAGCAATCATTGGCGATAGCTGATAGCGCGTTAGCTGCCATTGTCCACGTTGCCAATGGCGATGCGCGAAAAGCATTACTGTGTTTGGAGCTTGCGTCTGTGGGCAAGGCAAATGGGACAGTCATTGAACTTGTTGATGTGCAAGCGGCTGCCGGAGCCGCTATTCCGCATTTTGATAAAGACGGTGACCATTATTACGATATGTTGTCTGCGTTTCACAAATCGGTTCGAGGTTCCTCTAGCGACGGAGCTTTGTATTGGTTCGCTCGGTTTTTACAAGCCAGTACGGATCCGACGCCCATCATGCGACGCTTACTGGCTATTGCTTCAGAAGATATTGGCTTAGCCGATCCAAAAGCACTTTCATTGTGTTTGGATGCATGGGATACCTATCATCGAGTGGGTGCGGCAGAAGGGGAGCGAGCCATTGCACAGGCCTGTGTATACTGCGCCCTAGCACCAAAAAGTAATGCACTCTATACTGCTTTTAAGAAGGCTAAACACAGCGCTGCAAACTCGGTCAACGATCCGGTACCTATGCATCTTCGCAATGCTCCCACCGCACTTGCAAAGCGACAAGGTCATGGTGTGGAATATCGCTATGCGCATAATGAGCCGAATGCTTTCTCGCCAGGGCAGATGTATTTGCCTGAAGGGGTGCAAGGTGATTTTTATCAACCAAATGATCGCGGATTAGAAAAAAAACTATTGGAAAAAATAGCATATCTTAAGCATTTAGAAACAAAGGTTAAATCGTCATGATATACGTATGGGTGGCTTTAGGGGGGGCATTAGGCGCCTTGTTGCGATTTGTGATCAGCAATCAAGTCATGGCTGTGTTAGGAAAAGATTTTCCTTTTGGGACGTTAACGGTTAACGTCATTGGCTCATTTTTATTGGGAATAGCACTTGCTTATGCCCAACAACTTCCGGATAATTCCGATACTTTTATCAAAGGCTTTGTGATGGTTGGTGTGCTCGGCGCTCTAACCACATTTTCAACGTTCTCATTAGACACCGTTGCATTACTGCAACTTGAGCAGTACAGCAAAGCCATACTTAACATTGTACTTAACCTCGTCTGTTGTCTCAGTATGACGTGGTTAGCGCTTCACATTATGAAAGGATAAGCACGACATGCTAGATGCAAGATTATTGCGCGATGACTTAGACAATACGGCCAAGCGATTAGCTCAACGTGGATTTGAATTAGATACAGTGGCTTTTGCGTCCCTTGAAGAAAAACGTAAAGCGTTACAAGTCAAAACCCAAGAATTGCAAAATGAGCGAAATGTGCGTTCTAAGAGTATCGGTAAAGCGAAAGCGGCTGGTGAAGATATTGCCCCATTGTTGGCTCAAGTTGGACAACTTGGTGATGATTTGGATGCTGCCAAAGCCGAACTTGAAACCGTGCTAGTACAAATTGATGCAATCGTAGCCGGCATTCCAAACTTGCCTCATGAAAGTGTTCCCGAAGGTAAAGATGAAGCGGATAATGTGGAAATATCGCGTTTTGGTGAGCCCACTGAGTTTGATTTTGAAGCAAAAGACCACGTCGCAATCAGCGAAGCGTTAGACAACGGATTAGATTTTGGCAGTTCAGTAAAGCTTACTGGCTCTCGATTTGTTGTCATGAAAGGCGATGTGGCCAGATTGCATCGAGCATTGACCCAATTTATGTTGGATCAGCACACCCAAATTAATGGCTATGCAGAGATGTATGTGCCGTATCTGGTCAATCACGACAGTTTATACGGTACCGGGCAGTTACCCAAGTTTGGTGAAGACTTGTTTCATACCAAGCCTGCTACCGAAGAGGGGCAGGGCTTGTGTTTGATCCCGACGGCAGAAGTACCATTAACTAATATCGTGCGTGACACCATCATTGATGAGGCGGATTTGCCACTCAAAATGACCGCGCACACTCCCTGTTTCCGCAGTGAGGCAGGAAGCTATGGACGCGACACTAAAGGACTTATTCGCCAACACCAATTTGATAAAGTTGAAATGGTGCAAATTGTCAAACCGGAAGACTCTTTTGCGGCACTTGAAGAACTTACCGGTCATGCGGAGGGTATTTTACAGGCGTTGCAGCTACCATATCGGAAAGTACTCCTGTGTACTGGTGATATGGGCTTCGGTTCTTGCAAAACTTATGATCTGGAAGTTTGGTTACCGGCGCAAGATACTTATCGCGAAATATCTTCTTGTTCAAATATGCTGGACTTTCAAGCGCGACGTATGCAGGCTCGCTTTAGAGCGAAAGGCGCTAAAAAGCCAGAATTGGTGCATACTCTTAATGGTTCAGGCTTGGCAGTAGGCAGAACACTTGTGGCAGTGCTTGAAAACTACCAAGAGGCTGATGGTAGTGTGGTAATACCTGAGGTGTTACGCCCTTACATGAATGGACAAGAACGCATTACTGTAAAGGTGTAATCGTCTACAGACACTTGGCGGGTTTAGGTAAACCTGCCAGTTTGCTTGCCAATTTGGCAGGACCCTTTGGAAGCAATCGTTGTAAGTGTCGACTGTTTCCAACTTCTGGACCAAATTCATTAGCCAGAGCTTTGACTAACGCTCTAATGGCTGGGCTAGTATCGTATTGCTCATAAAACGCTCGCACAAAGCGAATGATCTGCCAATGTGCATCGGTGAGTTCAATGTTCTCAGACCGCGCAATGATTTCGGCTAATGTTTCACTCCATTGAGTGTGATTGAGCAAGTACCCGTGCTCATCGGTAGCAATATACTGGTCACCACACTGATAACCCATCAAAACTTCACCTCATAATCAAATTTTAAGTCTTTTGGAATACCTACCTTTATCCATTGAGGCGTGTCTAGCACAGACTCGCTAAGATAAATGTTTTCAACGTCGTATAAGGGTAAGCTACTGAGTATTTTACGTGTGGATTTACCGGAGACGTCATCCACATAATCCACTGAAAGATATTGCAGTGCCTTACCTGAAATCACCAGTATTACTTCATGTCCAACATTGCCAGCTGCTGCGACAAATTCAAATACGTCCATACAGTGGCAAAAACCGTTTTCCTGATGCCATCTAACTAATACAACTGCCATTAGAACTGCTCCAATGCGTTAGCATCGTGTAATTTGGCGTAAAATTCGGTCAAACCATACTCTTGCCAATGATGTAATTGCATATCATGGCAATCATAGCGAGCCACCACCGAACCACAATAACCAACTGTATCCGCTTGTAGTGCCCATTGATGTAATTGGATCTTATGGCCTAAGGACATATGCTGAATAGAAGCCAGAGCTTGACCATAAAAAAAGATCTGATTCACATCATGTAAGGTGAGTTTTAATAAATCTAAAATATTTTGACGGGTTAACTCAGTGGTGATGAGCAAGCTTTTGCGATTCAATGTCATACTCAATGTATCTCAATACAAATAAAAACGCCCCAAATAATGGGGCGTAGTATACGTTAGTTATGGTGATTAATCATCACTACCAAAGATGCCAAGTAAGTGCAAAATTGATGTGAACAAGTTATAAATATTCAAATACATACTTACTGTTGCACGGATGTAGTTGGTTTCACCGCCGTGAATGATGCGGCTGGTATCAAACAAGATCAAACCAGACATGATAAATACGATAGCAGAGCTGATTGCCATGCTGATAGCTGGTACTGCAAAGAAAATGTTTGCCAGGGCTGCCACTATCACGACTACCAAACCAACCATTAAGAAACCGCCTAGGAAGCTAAAATCTTTCTTAGTAGTCAGAACATAAGCTGATAAAGCAAAGAAAACTAACGCTGTTGCGCCAAGCGCTTGCATAATGATGAAAGGACCACCTGCAAGGCCAACGTAGAAGTTTAAGATGTAACCCAGCGAGCCACCCATTAAACCAGTGAAAGCAAAAATCCAAAATAGGCCAGATGCTTTGTCTGCTTTGCTGTTTACCACAAACAACATGACAAATGCGCCAATCGTCATGGCAATACTTGCGATAGGACCGATCCCTACCATCATTGCTACACCAGCACATACTGCACTAAATAGCATGGTCATGGCTAATAACATATAGGTATTGCGTAATACCTTGTTTGTTTCTAAAACAGACGGTTGCGAAGCACTATATACCGTATCTCTGTTCATGTTTTCCTCCAATGGATTAAAGCGAACTATTTCTATGACTAAATTTATAGACTTTTGTTCATTTTTCAAGGTTTTTCGATGGTAAATAAGTCGCAAAGCCCTAGTCTAGTGGAAATTTTGCGCAACATGCACATTTCTTCGTCAAACGATTAAAAAAAATGAATTTTTCCTTTACAAAGCCTCGGTCTCTCTTTAATATGCGCATCTCTTACGGAGAGGTGGCAGAGTCCGGCTGAATGCACCTGACTTGAAATCAGGCGAAGGGTCAAACCTTCCGGGGGTTCGAATCCCTCCCTCTCCGCCAAATACAAAAAAACCCGCGATTGTCGCGGGTTTTTTTGTGTTCAAGGTTTGAGGGATGAGATGAGGTCCTGTGGGTTCCAACAAATACAATAAAAGCAACTTAAATTGCTTTTATGTTTTTAAAGACTATTGGTAGCAATCTTCATCCAAAATGGTTTCAACAATCTTGGCGACTTCTGTGGGAATACTTTTGCGGTTAATCGCTCTATCAGCATCTTGGACTTGTCTCTCCACGATTGCAATACACCGCACCCAGTTCTCTATTGTCAGTCGGGTGCTGCCTGTTTCATAATTCTGTATTGTACGCTCTGTGACACCTAAAATGTCAGCCATCCGCTCGCGTGTAAAACCCAAAGAATGGCGTATGTTTCTGAGCAAGTGCCCCAGATGCTGAGGCTCTGATATGTATTTCACGAAAATTAACCTTGTTATTTTAATAAGTAGTGTAGTGTGTCTTAGTTTACTTTTTTATAATATATACCTTAAGAAAACTGGCATAAGATACCCTTGATATCATCATTTTGAAACGAAAACTTTTTTCGATAACCGTATTTATATATAAAAAAACTGTATTTGAGTGAGAAGTATATGTATATTTAAAAGGTATACAGTTAAGGATGAGGGACATGGTTAAAATTTTACTGGTAGACGACCACGAGTTAGTTCGTGCAGGATTACGCTTAATTTTGCAAGAAGTACCTAATTTTAAGGTGGTTGCTGAAGCCAGGTCTGGCGAGGAAGCCATACGTATATGTCGTAAAGATGCACCGGATATTGTATTGATGGATGTCAATATGCCAGGCATTGGTGGCTTAGAAGCAACTAAACAAATCGCGCGCATGCCAGAAAACACGCGCGTAATCTGTCTGTCAATGCACACCGAAAACCCTATTCCGAGCAAAGTCATGCACATGGGCGCCTTTGGTTTTATCACCAAAGATGCGGAGCCTGAGGAAATGATCCGTTGTATCCAAAAGGTTCATGCTGGACAAAAGTATGTTGCTCCTGATATTGCTCAACAAATCGCCATTGGCAAATTGGACTTTGACGACGCGAATCCTTTTGAGCAATTATCCGATCGTGAGCTCGAAATTACATTGATGTTAGTAAAAGGACAGCGTGTCCCCGAGATTGCAAAGTCGCTCAATATTTCAGCAAAGACTGTAAATACTTACCGCTATCGCATGTTCGATAAGCTTGATATCAACACGGATGTAGAATTAACTCACTTGGCCTTGCGCTATAAGTTGATTTCTTCCGAATTCGTGTAATGCCGTCGACTGATTTTGATTATCAATCCTTCTTAGACAACCTGACTCATCATCCCGGCGTTTATCGAATGTATAACGCTGAGGGTGACGTTATTTATGTTGGTAAAGCCAAAAACCTACATAAACGCGTCTCAAGTTATTTTCGAAAACGCTACGACAACAAAAAAACCGCAGCTCTGGTTGCCAATATTGCAAAAATCGAAATTGTGGTTGTGCAAAGTGAAACCGAAGCGCTGATTCTTGAAAATAACCTCATTAAGCGACACAAACCAAAATACAACGTCTTACTTAAAGACGATAAATCTTATCCTTTTATTCATATCTCAGCACACAAGCACCCTAAGATAGGTATGCATCGTGGTCCACAAAAGGCTGCAGGGGAATATTATGGTCCATACCCCAGTGCGTGGTCAGTGAAAGAAAGCTTAAGATCGTTTCAAAAAATCTTCCAAGTACGTCAATGTGAAGACGCTTATTATCGAGTTCGTTCTCGCCCGTGTTTGCAGTATCAAATGCAAAGATGCTCCGCACCATGCGTGGAAGGCCATGTTTCGGATGAGGAATATACAGAGCAAGTGTTAATGGCGAAGTTATTTTTGAAAGGACAAGACCAGCAAGTCATCAGTAATTTTGTTAAGCGCATGGAAGATGCGAGCCACAATCTTAATTTTGAAGCTGCTGCGCGCTATCGCGATCGCATCAGTGCTTTACGTCGAGTGCAAGAACAGCAATGGGTGAGTGGTTCAGATACCGAAATGGATGTGTTTGGTTACGCTTATATTGCGGGCAATGCTTGTGTGCAGGTCTTATTCATTCGCGATGGTAAATTATTGGGTTCAAAATCCTATTTTCCTAAAGTCCCCAGCATTTTGGATAGTGAGGAAGTGTTCCGTTCGTTTGTGGTACAGTTTTATTTGTCGGGTAATAAAGGCATACCCAAACACATAGTGTTACCTATGAAGTTGGATGAATTAGATACCATTGCCGATGCGTTAAGAAATAAAGCGGGACATATGGTAAAGTTCTATACGGGAGCCCGAGAGGAAAAACGCAAATATCTCGAGCTTGCCAACAAAAACGCAGAAAACGCCTTGGTCAGTAAACAAGCTGCACAAAAATCCGTACATGCGCGGGTTTTATCTCTAGAGGAAACTCTTGAACTAGATGAACCCATCCAGCGCATGGAGTGCTTTGACATATCTCACACATCAGGGCAACAAACGGTCGCTTCATGTGTGGTGTTTAACCGCGATGGCCCTACAACCTCCGATTACAGACGCTACAATATTGAAGGGATTACGCCCGGAGATGATTATGCTGCCATGGCTCAAGTGCTGAGTCGTCGCTATAAATTCAAACAGCAAGATGAAACAAAAATACCTGATATTGTTTTTATAGACGGTGGCAAAGGGCAGTTGAGCCAAGCTGAAGCGCATTTTGCGCAATGGCCTTATGCAAAGAAACCGCTGTTAATTGGCGTGGCAAAGGGCACCAGTCGCAAAGCGGGTCTAGAAACGTTGATTATGGCCTATAGTCGAGAAACCATTCCAATGTCTCCTGATGATCCTGGTTTGCATCTTATTCAACATATACGTGATGAATCACATCGCTTTGCTATAACAGGTCACAGAGCGCGAAGACAAAAAGTCAAAACCACATCGACATTAGAGTCCATACCGGGAGTGGGGCCGAAAAAACGACAAAGTCTACTCAAATATACCGGCGGTCTGCAAGGCTTGAAAAAGGCAAGTCGCAGTGAATTAGAAAAAGTCCCAGGAATTAGTGCGGAACTCGCCGAAATTATATATGATCACCTACATAATTAAGTAATACGCAGTAATCGTCATGATGACCATCCCTAACATGTTGACTCTCTTTCGAGTAGCTTTGATCCCAATCTTTGTGACGATTTATTTTTTGGATATCCAATATGCACATGAACTCGCGGCGTTTGTATTTTGGTTGGCTGCGATCACTGACTGGTTCGATGGATATTTGGCCAGAAAACTCCAGCAAAGTTCGCCTTTTGGGGCATTCTTAGATCCCGTCGCTGATAAACTCATAGTGACCGTCGCATTAATCATGATTACTCATACCTATGCCACTTTGTGGATCACAATTCCTGCAATGGTCATTCTGGCTAGAGAGATATTTGTGTCTGCCTTACGCGATTGGATGAGTCAAAAAGGCGCAACCGATAAAGTCAAAGTCAGTATGTTAGGTAAATTAAAAACCACTGCGCAAATGTTAGCGTTGATTGGTCTATTGTCTGGATTAGAATCTTTCATGGGTTTTCCTCTGTATTGGGTGACACTGGGTTATGGCCTTTTATACATAGCTGCGATATTGTCTGTATGGTCGATGTGGGAATACGCACGAGCGGGTTGGTCAACATTAACACAGTAAAACAGGGCGAGTGATGCATAAATCAACGTTTTGGCTAAAATACCCTCATTCGTTTCATTTTTTTAGCCAAACTGCAAAAAAATCACGTTTTCTTGTTGACAGTTTTGCTGTGAAAGGTAGAATGCACGCACTCAATTGATGAGTCACATGATTCGACATTGATGCGGGTGTAGCTCAGTTGGTAGAGCGCAACCTTGCCAAGGTTGAGGTCACGAGTTCGAGCCTCGTTACCCGCTCCAAATTAACGTTTGGTACAATATGGCGCTGTGGCAGAATGGCGATGCAGCGGATTGCAAATCCGTACTATTCCGGTTCGAATCCGGTCGGCGCCTCCATTCTATAAAGCGTTTTTAGGTGCGCCCGGGTGGTGAAATTGGTAGACACAAGGGATTTAAAATCCCTCGCTCGTAAGAGCGTGGCGGTTCAAGTCCGCCCCCGGGCACCATTATTTAAATTTTGTATGCGGGTGTAGCTCAGTTGGTAGAGCGCAACCTTGCCAAGGTTGAGGTCACGAGTTCGAGCCTCGTTACCCGCTCCAAAATTCCTCTTGAACCCATCAAAAATAATCTTTTTTCTCTTGTTTTAGTATATAGTTACATCATATTTATACGGAACACGTATCTTATTATGCAAATCAGAAAATGGCTGATTACTTTGGTTGTTGCAGCCGGTATATTCGCATCCTTAGGTTTCATTAAACTTTCACAAATTCAAGCCGCTATCGCCTTCGGTGAGTCGTTTCCTGAGCCGAGTGAGACGGTTACGCAGTTTACTCTTCAGCCAACTCAGTATGCACAGCAATATACGGCTTCTGGTACTATTCTCGCTCCACAACAGGTTGTTTTGACAGCTGAAGTTAGCGGGATAATTGACCGAATTAATTTCTCAAGTAATGCTCAGGTACAAAGTGGCGATGTATTCTTGCAAATTAATGCCGCACAAGAGGTCGCAGAGCTCAATGCTATTAAAGCACAAATTCAGTTAGCAAATTTAGACGTCAAGCGCGCGCAACAATTAGTTGAACAACGCGCAACCGGTCAACAACAACTTGATCGCGTTAAAGCAGAATTGGCTGTGGCACAAGCCCAAGCGCAAGCAATTAAAGCCCGTATTGCCAAAAAACAAATCAAAATTCCATTTAACGGTCGTTTAGGTTTGCACTCATTAGAAATGGGGCAATTTGTGGATGCTAACACCGCCTTAGTTGAACTGGTGAATGTGGAGCAGGGGCTGTGGGTGGATTTTGCAATCCCGCTTAACAAGCGCGATTGGCTAAAGGACACGATCGTCGTGACTAATGGTAGTATCTCGTTGCCTGCCAGCGTTTTTTCACAAAGCACTAGTATCAATAATATCTCGCGTAATTTACCCATTCGAGCACAGCTACAAAACATCAACGAATGGGTGCCTGGCATGATTGTTCAAGTCAAGTTGCAATCTCCCAATGTGATAGATGCGTATGACATTCCGAATACCGCCTTGCGCTATGATGCATTAGGCAGTTATGTGTTTGTGCTTGATACAGATGAAGACGGTAAATTAAGAGCCAAACGTGAAGACGTTGTTGTGTTATCTCAAGGTGATCGTCACAGCTTCATTGAACGGTCTTTGCCCGCGGGGACTCAGATTGCCAATATCGGTGCGTTTAAATTGCGCAATGGCATATTAGTTAACCTTGCTCAACAAGGTCAGTAACCATGAACCACAGAGAGTTACAGCCGTTTTTACAAAAACGTTGGTTGGATATTTTTTCTACCAAACCGATTTTAGCCATCGTTATCTCATTGACTATTTTCCTGGTTGGCTTAAGAGCGTATTCCAATATACCCGTGTTGCAATTTCCTCAAATTGCCAGTGCTTCGATTCAGATCACCACACCATACATCGGTGCTTCGGCAGAAGTGGTGCAGGGGTTTATTACCGATCCTATTGAACGCGCAGCCTCTGCGGTGCCTGGTGTGGACTATGTGGACAGTGCGACAACACCTGGTTTAAGCCGGGTCACCGTCTGGCTCAATCTCAATGTTGATAGCGCCAAAGCGTTAGCCGAATTATCGGCCCGAATTGATCAAATTCGTTTTGAACTACCTGCTGGAGCAGAAGACCCTGCTATACAAGTCGTCCGTGCGGATCGGCCATTTGCAGTGTTTTATTTGACGGTGGATTTTAGCGATGCAGGCGAGCGCATCACTCGTACCGAAGCGACGGATTATCTAACTCGACAAGTGGTACCCGAACTATCAACGATTCCTGGTGTTCAAAGAGTAGGTATTGAAGGCGCTCGTGCACCAGCCATGCGCATATGGCTAAATCTGAATCAGTTACAGGCACTTAACATTAGTGCAGCACAAGTTGCCCAAGCTTTACGTGCCAATAATTTACTCGCAACCTTAGGGCAGATTGAAAACAATGAACAGCGCCTATCACTCGTTACCGCCACCAATCTCGCGGATACTTTTGAATTCGAACAATTGGTAGTGGCTCAGCGCAATGATTCTATCATTCGTTTAAAAGACATTGCTCGAGTTGAGCTAGGTGAGGATGAAGGGCAAGATGCAGCGCGTCTCGATTACGATACGGTGTTGTATCTATCGGTCTGGCCTGTACCTGGGGCAAATGAAATTCAAATTGGCGATGAAGTGTATCAACGTGTTGCCAAAATTAATCAAGTTTTACCACAGGGTATGCAAATTAAAGACGGCTATGATGGTACCTTGTACATGCGTAGTGCCCTCTCAGAAATCCTAGGCACTCTAGCCGAAACCATTCTGATTGTTGGTTTAGTCGTGTTATTCATGATGGGATCTTTGCGTACAGCATTAGTGCCGTTAGTTACGATCCCAATTTCCATTTTGGGCGCTTTAGCAGCCATTCATTGGATGGGATTCAGTCTTAACCTGTTAACGGTTCTTGCCATTGTCTTATCGGTAGGTCTAGTTGTTGATGATGCTATCGTTGTGGTTGAAAACGTCGGTCGTCACATGCGTAATGGCATGGGGCGCATTGAAGCGGCTTTAATTAGCTCACGACAGCTTTTTGCACCTGTCGTGGTCACCACTGTGGTCTTGGCCGCTGTTTATGCTCCGATTGGTATTTTGGGTGGGTTAACGGGGGCTCTGTTCAAAGAATTTGCGTTCACTCTTGCCATTGCAGTCATTCTCTCTTGCGTCGTCGCGGTTACCTTATCTCCTATTATGAGCGCCTACAGCAATCCTGAACAAGGCAGAGAAGGACGACTGACTAACTGGGTGAACCTGCGCTTTGATTGGTTGCAACGAGTATATGGTGGCTATTTGCAATGGTCTTTAACATGGCGGAACCAAATTATTTTCATGGTGGTGTTTATCTCTTTTTTAAGCGTACCATTTTATTTGATCTCGCTTAAAGAACTCGCTCCAACCGAAGATCAGGCCAGTATTTCTATTATCGTTGAAGCGCCGCCTGATGCATCTCTCGCATACAGTGTTGAGCACATGGACACCATAGTCGATACCTTATCCACCATTGAAGGCTCGACTTTCATGTGGCAACTGGTGAATCCTGGCGCTACCTTTGGCGGTATGGAGTTTGTTGAGCCAGACGAACGTGAACGTAAAATTCAGGATATATACTGGGATGCATTTTTTTTACTTAACACTGTACCTGGGTTAAAAGCGTTTCCGGTATTGGATTCGGCATTGCCTACGGCAGGTAATTTTGCTGTAGAGTTAGTGGTGCAAAGCACCGATTCACATGCAGATATGCAACGATATGTGGATGAAATCCTCGCTAAAGCCAACGCGACCGGTGAGTTTTTATTCGTCGATTCCGACCTGAAAATTGATTTGCCGTTGGCACGGATCCGCTTTGACAAAAACAAAATTGCTCAGTACGGTTTAACCGTCGCAGAGGTTACCGAGCAATTGAGTACCTTGTTATCCGGTAATTTTGTGAATCGATTTGACCAATTAGGTAAGGCATATCGCGTTATTCCAATGGTGGAAGAGCAATCACAGCGCTCCTTAGAGCAAGTGTTGCAATTGCCTGTCAATATTGGTCAAGGGCAAACTGTGACGTTCTCTGATTTTGCGAATATTGAGATGGAAGTAGGGCCTCGTGTCCTGTCTAAGTTCCAACAAAAAAATGCTTTTAGGATCTTTGCTGGCACCCGACCAGACATTACCAAAGAAGCGGGTCTTTCTCGCTTAGAAGAGATTGCCAGGCGTATCATTCCGTCAGATTACAGTCTAGACTACGCAGGTGAATCGAGAGAAATTCGTCGTGACGGTAATCAACTTCAAGATGTGCTGATGTTAGCTATTGTCTTTGTCTTTTTGGTGTTAGCCATTCAATTTAATTCATTTCGCGACCCGCTTGTGGTCTTACTCGGTTCAGTACCCGTGGCGTTATCCGCTGCGTTGATGTTCACTTTTTTGGATTTTACGACCATTAATATTTACTCTCAGGTCGGGTTTATTACGTTAGTGGGTTTGGTGGCCAAAAATGGGATCTTGATTGTAGAGTTTGCGAAACATATGCAGAGGCAAGGTGCGACCAAGCTTGAAGCAATTACCGAAGCGGCTCAAACTCGACTGCGTCCGGTATTAATGACGACCGCCGCTACTGTACTGGGTCATCTTCCTTTATTACTAGTTACTGGGGCGGGAGCGGAGGCTCGTTACAGTATAGGTATTATATTAGTCGCGGGAATGTTTTTAGGTACACTGTTGACCTTATTGTCTTTACCCACCTTGTATATGCTCCTTGCCAAGGAACACAAAAACACAGTAACAGAGACCAACGATGTCTGAGTATTGGATGGAATTTTTCACACTCGCTGGCGTGCATCTCATTGCTGTTGCCAGTCCAGGACCTGATTTTGCAGTCGTTGTGCGACATGCCATTTCGCATGGTCGAAAAGTTGCTATTTGGTGCAGTATTGGCATTGGTTTCGGCATTTTATTGCACGTAGCCTATAGCCTGTTAGGTATTGGGCTACTGATCAAAACCACTCCGTGGTTATATCAAGGCTTGATATTTATTGCGGCAGGGTACTTTGTTTATATTGGCATTGGGGCTTTGCGTGCTTCCGCTCAAGAAACATCAGCTGAGTCTGAAGAAGTAAACAAGGAAGTGACCAAGCAATTGCCTATTGTCCAGGCATTTCGCGTTGGCTTTATTACCAACGGATTAAATCCCAAAGCTACTTTGTTTTTCTTATCCTTGTTCTCTGTGGTGGTGTCATTTGAGACACCATTATCGATAAAAATGATGTACGGCATATACTTAGCGATTGCGACGGGATTATGGTTTATCGTTTTGAGTATGTTATTATCAAATGCAAAAATTGATGTTTGGTTACAGCGTTATCGACAGCAAATTGATCGAGTAATGGGGGTAGTCCTGATTTTTATGGGAGTGTCTCTGCTGTATCAAGAACTGGTATCGTTATTTTAGGCGACTGTTACTCCACGCTATATTAAGAAAAATCATGCAATACAACGAACCATCACTTATTCAAAAAAATCTGAGTGGCGAATACGCGTTTGACATCAGAGCGTTGCTGCAATTTGCCCATCAAACAACAATACGTAATTGGTTACCTATCCTCGGTGGAGCGACTATTGCGTTGGTCCTGTTGATGGTCTTTGCCATGATTCTACTGAGCGTATTTGAAGTCACAGACCCGTTCAATGTCCCCGATCATACGATGATGCAAATTGAGGTGCTAGCCACAGTGTTTGCTGCTCCTTTATCGGTTGGTCTATTACTTATGGGATTGCGCACTGCTGCTAAAAAATCGATTAAACCGGTCGATGTTTTGTCATATTATCCAAGAATATTTTCTTTGGGACTGATTGGCTTACTGATTTCTTTGCTGACCAGTATTGGCCTGATGCTGTTAATCATTCCAGGATTGTATCTCTACCTTGCGACGGGATTTGTACTCCCGTTGATGGCAGAAAAACATATGCGTCCCATCGCGGCTATTCAGTTATCGGTGCAAATGGTGAATCGTTATATAAGTCAGTTTATAATCTTATTTGGCGTCATGTTGCTGTCATTGCTTGTAAGCGTATTGAGTTTTGGTATTTTGCTACTGTACTTTGTGCCGTTTTTTTATGTGTTAAAAGGAAAAATATACATGGATTTGTTTGGTTACGGTGAGATTTCCGATCCCATTGATGAAATAGAAGAGCATAAAGATGACGAAACCTTTATGGCATAAAATCGCCCTTGTTATATTCTGGGCAATATTGCTTTGGTGTGTGCTTTACCCGTTCATTAATCTTCCAAAAACTAGCCAAACGCCAATTAAAACGATTGAGACTGGCTACCTAGATACTACAAACGCATTACTCAAAGCGGGAAATGAGGCTACTTTTGGTGTCGTATTCAATGACTATGAGATTCAATTAGTTCCTAATTTTAGTCAAGGTAAGCCCATTCCTCAATTTGGACAAATCCCAGACGTTAAAAGCAAGAAATCGACTTATTTCGAATACATTGGGCAAATGTCTGAACGCATTAATCAAATTATTATTATCCAGCGCCAATTCTTGATATCTATTCAAAACAAGCCATCACTGAGTACCACTGAACAACTTGCATTTAATTATTTGAGTCATACCTACCGAGTAAAAAATGCACCACAACCTGAGATGATTAAGCTCCTGCTGCATCGTGTTGCACCTATTCCAACTCCGTTAGTGCAAATACAAACCGCAAACGAGTCGGGGTGGGGTACTTCGCGTTTTGCCCGCAAAGGATACAATTTTTTTGGATTATGGTGCTATCAAACAGGATGCGGTTTTATCCCCAAGCAACGTATTGAAGGTATGAATCACGAAGTGGCACGTTTTGATTCATTGGCGAAAGCCATGTATCGCTATAAATTGAATTTGAATCGCAACAGAGCATATCGTGAGATGCGAGATATTCGCGCCCGACAAATGTCGGATGATAGTTTTGCTTTGTCTTATGCTATGATCGGCGGATTAAAAGCGTATTCAGAACGTGGCGACGCATACATTGATGAGTTAAGAAATATGCTTGAATTTAACCGTGAGTTCCTACATGAGTAAAAATGTTTTTATACCAATCATCTTGGTGTTAATGTCTCCTTGGCTATATGCAGATACCATAGAAATTGCATATAAAGATCTCTATAGTCATTTGCGCAAACTGGACAATGAGGATACGCAGCAGTTGCAGTTTGCTTTTGGCTTTTTGAAAGTGCCAAAGAAGCAATCTCTTTGCACGATTACGAAAGGCGATGTCATCACGGATAAGCAAGTTCTACCTTTAGCGATTACACCAGAACAACGTTTTACAGTACCCTTTGAGAAAGCTTTAAAAATGGCTAACGCGTTGGTCCGAATTGAGGTGGATGAACCCAAAAATCAATGTGATATGTCGGTACAGCTTGAAACGACTGCACAGTGGTTAAAACAGAATTATTCTAGGGCTGACTTAGACATCATTCTATCGCAATACCGTAATTTCTTTAATGAAATGGGAGGCTTTATGTCATTTATGATGCCTCAAGTGACCGGTTTACAAATACACTTTAGCGATGAGTCATTATCGCAACCAATCGCTGACGGCGTTTCTATTGTTGCGGGTGTATTGCGCATAGATTCTCAGGAAATCAAAGGTTTAACGACATTATCACTTCCCGAAAAGCCGTTACGCATAACTGCATTGACACAACGATAACGAATAGTGTTAGTCAACGAACGTAACTTAACTGATAGTCAATTTGTTCTGACAGACGTTCGACCGCTTCTCGACCATTTTGTATCAGTTCTTCAGCACGATTAAATTCTAATATTCCCACATTGCGCAAATGAGGTTCGATTAAAATATGAGGAGGATCATCTGCGAGTCTTGAGCGTGTTACTCGTGCTTGCATAATATCCAATGCGCTGGACATGACACTCATTATCCCCGGTGGAGAGTCTTGCTCTTTACTTTTGTCGGGAGAAAACCAAGAACGGAGTAGTGAAGTGTTTTGCGCTAAAAACTCATCAGTTTTACGCTGACTTTCGCTGTGCTCAACGCTAAATTTTTCAATCATCTCTGGGCGGAAATCGGCAGCAAGATTGACCGCAATGACCACATCTGCACCTAATTGACGACATAAGTTAACTGGTACAGGATTGACCACAGCGCCGTCAATTAACCAACGACCTTGGTATTGGACCGGTGCAAATAAGCCTGGGATCGCGCAAGAAGCTCGAATGCTTTCACCAATTTCACCTTCTTTAAAAACCACCTCTCGACCAGTGTGCATATCCGTAGCAGTGACGGCAAACGGCTTTTGCATTTGTGCAAAATTGGGTACGCTGAATTCATTCACTAGCTTTCCAAACACTCGTTTACCTGAGGCAATCCCCCCGGTATTAATCCCTACGCCGAGTAATGTTAATATTTGCCATTCACCCAGACTACAGGCCCATTCTTTGAGATCTGCTAGATGACCACTTGCATAGGCTGAACCAACATATGCACCAATAGAACATCCGGCGACGACATCAATTTGCACACCCATTTCTTCAAGTGCTTCAATGATCCCAATATGCGCCCAGCCACGAGCTGCACCAGCGCCTAATGCTAATCCGATTTTCATAAATTCCTTGTATTAAAGTGTTATAACTTGTACGTTTTCGTCACTGAGCATTTGCGTGGGGGCCTCATCAAATGCAGTATCTCCCATAGCAACCGGTCCAGGTTGTGTGGAAACGCCGGCAAAGTCATATAATTGTCCGTCAGCTAAATGTGAAGGTACCACGTTTTGCATTGCTTTGAACATAGACTCAATTCGACCGGGAAAACGCTGCTCCCATTCATTAAGCATAGCTTTTATTTGTTTTCTTTGGAGGTTTTCTTGAGAACCGCACAAATTACAAGGAATAATAGGGAACGCCATATGGTGGGCAAATTTTTCTATATCGCGTTCTTTGTTATAAGCAAGCGGACGAATAACAATATGTTCACCATTATCACTGACTAATTTTGGGGGCATACTTTTGAGTCGACCTCCGTGAAACATATTCAAAAATAATGTCTCTAGCATATCATCGCGATGATGGCCTAGCGCTATTTTGGTTGCGCCAAGCTCTTTAGCCGTGCGATACAAAATACCACGTCGCAAACGAGAACACAAAGAGCAAGTTGTTTTACCCTCAGGGATCTTGTTTTTAACAATACTATAGGTATCTTCGGTGACTATTTGAAAATCGACGCCAAGATTTTCTAAATACTTGGGTAAAATATGGTCAGGAAATCCAGGTTGTTTTTGATCTAAGTTGACTGCAACAAGTGAAAACTGAATCGGGGCGACTCGTTGTAGATACAACAGTGTATCAAGTAATGTGTATGAATCTTTACCTCCAGAGAGGCAAACCATCACTTTATCGCCGTCTTCAATCATATTGTAATCGATAACCGCTTTACCGGTTTCTCGACGAATGCGTTTAATCAGTTTGTTGATGGAAGTGGATGGTTTTGTTGCGGTGGCTGTTTTATCAGACATGTATGCGCCTTAATGCCTAGTGATTGAAACGACGCGATTATATCAGTTAATGTAAGGGTGGAACAAATCCATCCGGTTTGACTGCTAAAACATCACATTGAATACTATCAATTATAAATTCTGCAGATTGACCTAATGTTTTGGAAGCCATTCCCATATCGCCAATACTGCCAATGACTAACAAAGATGCACTTAATGATGATATAACGGAAGGGATCACCTCGTGCGGTTCTCCTTCAACAACATGTCGGTTTGTCTTAGCAACAGAAAAACGATCACCAAACATATCTAGTGCTTGGAAGTGATGGTTTTGAATCGCTCTCGCCAATGCTGAATAAGTAAAACTTTGTGTCGATTTACTCATTGGTTGGGGCATGGATGGATAGGCATTTACTAAGTGCACTTGGCTAGAGTAAATACTGGCAATTTCATCTGCGCATTCAGTGAGTTTTTCATTTAGCCGTGAGTGAGAACGATCTTCAAAGCCTGTATTCACCGCTGTGACAATATGTTCATATTGCGTTTCTTGATTTTGACTGACGAGTAATACCGGAAACGGAGATTTGCGTATCAAGTGCCAATCTAAAGGCGTAAAGACCGGAGAAGTCACTACCGGATCATGCTTCATTGACTTAATGATGAGATCCGCCTTTTCTTCGCGAGCAGTTTCTATAACAGACTCATAAACACGCGGATGCCAATGCACTGCTGTGAGCGTGGTTCGTGGGAGTTCATATTTTTCGAGTAGGTCTTCTAGCCAACTGTATCTATCTGCGATGTACTCAGCCCTAAATTCTTCTCTCTCTGTCTTGCTGAGCATGTGTTTAAGCTCGTAACCAGCGTGATACACAGAAAGCATCACCATTAATCTGGCATTGATTTTTTTGGCTAACGATAAACCTCGAATTAGAGCCGGTTGTTGCGTCTGATTCGGCTCAATAACGACTAAAATGGACTCTAAATTAATCATACTAGCATGCGTTGTGTAGGGTTATCTTGCTCGAATTTTCCTTGTGAACGCATCACCATCGCATCAAAATCTAAAATTGAAATTAACTTACCATCGACTTTAATGAGCTGTTCTTTTTGAAAGCGCGTTAATAATCGACTGATCGTTTCTACCGTTAACCCTAAATAGTTACCGATTTCATTACGGGTCATTGTCAGGTTAAATTCTTTGCTTGAGTAACCACGCTCAGTAAAACGCTTGGCTAAATGTGTCAAAAAATGAAGTAGACGTTCTTGTGCCGTGCGTTTATTTAAAAGCATCATCATTTGGTGGTTTTGCTCGATTTCTGCACTCATGTGCGACATGATTTGATTGCGCAGTTTAGGAAAGCGCTCCGCCACTTCATTGAGTGTTTGATAGGGCAACTCACAAACCATAGCCGTTTCTAAAGCAACGGTATTACTGGTATAACGATTACTGGATAATGCATCAAAACCAATCAAATCACCTGGTAAGTGAAAAGCAACAATTTGTTCCTGGCCATCAGCCGTGGCCACATAGGATTTGAATGAACCAGTACGCACGGCATAAAGCGAACGGAAAGGCGTATTCGCTCTAAGCAGATAATCATGCTTATGTAACGGTCGCTTGCGTTCAATGATATCATCTAATGAATCAAGTTCGTCAGAGTTTAAGGAAACCGGCAAACATAAATGACTAAAACTGCATGATTGGCAGTGTATAGAAAGTTCCGAATTTTTCATAAATACCACGCGATCTTAAGTGTTGTAAATTCTTATTATTGTTATCTAATATTAGAATTTACATCTATATTGCTAAGTATAGCAATGAAATTGAATAGATAATAATCACACCACCCATAATTTTTCGTGATGTTGGATGGGATAATATTTGCTGTAAACGGTCAGAGCTCAATGCGACAGCTACGATGGCGGGTATAGTACCAAGTCCAAAAAACATCATGAAAAGGGCACCCTGCCAAGGCTCAGAAACGGTTAAAGTCCAAGTTAATGTTGTATAGACTAAACCACAAGGTAACCAACCCCAGATAACTCCATAAGGTATTGCTTTTAAAGCATTATCTAGAGGTAAAAAATATTTCGAAAGGGGTTTTAATAAGCTGAATATTGGCGTGAAAAAGCGTTCAATATGTCGAATCAGCAACCACCAACCCGCTACATAAAGTCCCAATAAGCACATCAAAATGGCCGATAAAAGTTGCAAAAAATTTAGTGGAATTAATCCAGAATTACCGATCTGTGAGCCAAACCAAGCAACACCAAACCCAGCTAAAGTATAACTAAAAATACGACCAAAGTTGTACCCTGCGATCAGCATCCATTTGCCTACATTGGGTTTTGCACTGAATAATAAACTGCTCGCAATACCGCCACACATTCCTAAACAATGGGTACTACCTGCGATACCGAGTAAGAATGCGGTAAAAAGTAATTCAATCACGTTTATGTTGTTCAGATTTAGGGGAGGGCGTCACATCATCATCGAACAAGATACTGTGCCCCTGGCGTTCTAAATCTTCGAATTGGTTGTTTTTAACTGCCCAAAAAAAAGCAATAATGGCGACCGCAACGATGATGATGGCAATGGGAATCAATACATATATTATGTTCATAAAGTGACATCCATTAGTTATGTTGTCTAAATCGCAATAAACGCGCTGAGTTATAGACAACGATTAAAGAGCTCAGAGACATACCAAGTGCAGCTTGCCAAGGTGTCAGGACACCCATAATTGCAAATGGCAATACCAAGACATTATACCCTAATGCCCACATAAAATTTTGTTTAATTGTGCGTTTGGTTTTTGCTGCCAGAGCGGTCAATAGTGGTAATTGAGCAAGGTGCTCTTGCAACAAAATAACATCCGTACTGTGTTTGGTAAAATCCGAGGCATTGCCAACCGTCACTGCGACATCAGCTTGTGCCAAAACCGGTGCATCGTTAATGCCATCACCCAGCATCATGACGACTTTTTTACTGGATTGTAATTCGGTTAATATAGACAGTTTATCTTCAGGTCGACAACTGTGGTGGGCTACTTTGATATGTAGAGTTTCTGCAACCTCGGATACATGTTTCGCAGCGTCACCACTGATAATCGAAAGTGAGTAGGCGTCAGCCAGTGCTGAGACAACGTCTGTTGTGTGTGGCTTTAATGCGTCAGTGAGCCAATATGCGGCAATGATTTGTTCGTTTTTACTTACGAAAATGGTTGCATTGAGAATGTTATTGGAGATAGTGCATGGCATATATTTAGCATTTCCAATACGGTACAAGGCCCCTTCATATTCACCACAAATACCTTGATTGACCACAACTTTTACGTCTTTTACGCTAATTGGAGTACTACATTCAAAGGCGCGTGCTATGGGGTGTTCAGAAAATTGCTCAATACTGGCAACAATTGAATCAATAAGATTTTTTTGCGTTTCATCTGCATACCATGTTTGGGCAATACTAAATGCTCCAGTAGTAAGAGTGCCGGTTTTGTCAAAGACGATATGATTGACTTTGGTAATGCGTTCAAGTGTATCAGCTCGTTTAATTAAAACACCTGCTTTTTGTAACCTAGCCATAGCCGTTGTTAGAGCACTTGGGGTCGCTAAACCCAATGCGCAAGGACAAGTTGCAATCAATATTGATACGGTGATCCAAAACGCATTGTCGTTACCTAAATAAGACCAAGTAAAGAATGTTATGGTTGAAATGAATAGTACAGCGAAGACAAAATACTGCGATAGTCGGTCTGCCATTTGTGCCACTTTCGGTTTATGCGACATTGCACTTTCTTGCAAGCGGGCTATTTTATTGACTAAAGATTCCTCAAGTGTCTGCGTAACCATAATTTGCAAAGGTTGAGCTTGATTCAGTGTGCCGCCAAAGACCTTCTCGCCAGGCGCTTTACTGACGGGGACAAACTCTCCTGTCAACATCGATTCTTCGATGAAACTAGTGCCTTCTATGATGACCCCATCAACGGGGATCGTATCCCCAGCTTTGACTAACACGGTTTGGTTTGGTTTAAGTTGTTTGGCTAAAACGATCTCTGTGTTCTGATTGTCTTGAATAAGATGCGCGGATAAAGGGATATATTGCATCGAGTTAGATGCGATCTCAGTTGCTTGATAACGGGCTCGATGTTCTAAAAAGCGGGAACTGAGTAAAAAGAAAATAAACATGCAGATCGATTCAAAATACACATCGCCATCTCCTAAGATGACCGCTTTTATTCCTGCAAAATAGGTCCCTAAGATAGCAATGGAAACTGGGAGATCCATATTGACACCACGAGCGAGTAAGGCGCGAATGGCACCAAGATAAAACGTAGAGCCAGAATAAAAGACGACTGGTGTCGTTAATACCAACGAGATCCAATGAAAATACTCAGCCATGGTCTCGTCGATGTTACCCAACCAGTCAAAGTAGAAGCCAAATGAGAGCATCATAACTTGCATCGTCATCAAACCCGCTAAACCAAGTTGCTTGATAAAGCGTTTATGTTGTTCTTGATACATTTGCTCGTGTTCTTCTGCCGAGAATGGTCTTGCAGTATAGCCAATGGCCGCAAATTGTTTGAGTATTTCCGACAAGCTTATGTGTGCCGGATCCCATTTGACCATTGCTCGCGCGGTTGAGACATTCACTGAGTTTTGGCTGATCCCAGCAACTTTACTTAGGTGCCTTTCAATTAGCCAGCCACATGCAGCACAAGTGATGCCTTCCAAAGTTAACTGAACCGATTTTAATTGGCCTTCATCGGCTACAAAGTCAGCTTGTAATTCGGCAGCATCAAAGATCGATAGTTGTTCTAATATCGCTTGTTCTTCTAAACCGTCTTCTGCTTTGGCAGCTGGTGCCGTGCGGAATTTGTAATAGTCAGTGAGTCCATGTTCAACGATGGCTTCGGTCACAGCCAGACAGCCCGGACAACACATGGTTTCTATGTTATCAAATACTGTAGTTTGATAGTTAGTATCAGGTGGGTTTGGAAGTCCACAGTGAAAGCAATCCGAAGCGCTCAAATTCATCACTCAGGTACAAAAAGAAAGGGCTTGGCTTGGGGTAAAAAGCGTGTTTGCTGGATTTTCCAAGTCTGATCCAATGGCATAAGCGTAATTTTCCACTTACTCGTTATGTCTTGCTCGAAATTCCCACGATAAACACCGCTAGCATCTCGACTCAACATGATACTAAAATCCTTGGCGGCCAGAGTTGTGTGATAAAAGGTTAAAGATAGTGCTTCGCCAGATTCTGGGGCTCCTTGGATAAAGGTCAACGCCACAGTACCGTTTTCAATTTCAAGTTGTGTTTCGATCCCAAGTTCTCTAGCTACTTCTACTTTATCAAGACGGGCATTAATCACACGTCCTTCCTTATAGTAATCATCAACCACAAGACTGTTTTCAGTCGACACAGCAAGGTGAAAATAATTGATGGAAAAAATCATCGACGCGAGCGGCACACAAATCAAAAACCAAGGCCAAAAGTGTTTATACCAAGGTTTTGTATCTTCAATAGGGGATGGGTGTGCCATCGTCATTCTCCGTGGATCATAGAATAAAAAGCCCCGTAAAAACGAGGCTTAATCTTACTTGATAATGATGTTTAGTTCTCGTTAGACAAGCTGTACACATATGCAGCTACAACGTGAATTTTATCATCACCTAAGGTTTTATTAAATGCTGGCATGACACCATTACGTCCATATTTGAGCGTTTCTGTCACGGCGCGTTTACTGCCTCCGTACAACCAGATGTTATCAGTTAGGTTAGGGGCGCCAAGCATTTGGTTGCCTTTCCCGTCCATACCATGACACGCAGCACACACAACGTAACGCGCTTTGCCTTTATCTGCAAGAACTGGGTCAACATCACGGCCAGAGAGACTCAATGTGTATTCAACAATTTCTTCAATACCCGATTCGCCAAATGACTCTAACCATGCTGGCATCATACCACTGCGACCGTTTTGCAATGTTTGTACGATTTTGTCACCAGAACCACCATATAACCAATCTTTATCAGTTAGATTAGGGAAGCCACCGTTTTGGCCACGCGCATCTGAACCATGACATTGAGCACAGTTTTGTAAAAATAGACGTTGGCCAACTTTCACCGCATCAGCATGCTCTGGGTTTGTGGCAAGACTTTCAACAGGTATTTCTGCATAAGCAGCAAAGATTGGGTCAAAACGCTCGTTAGCAAACTTAATCTCGCGATCGTATTGAATCAAATCACCATTTTCGATAGAGGCTTGTAAAGACGCTTCAGACTCCTCCAAACTCAATACTGTTTGATTAGAGCTCTGCCATCCCAATAAACCTTTGAAGCTACCAAGACCAGGGTAAAGTGCAAGGTATATAAAGCCCCAAACGATACAAATATAAAAAAGTATTGTCCACCAGCGCGGAAGGCCATTGTTGATTTCTACAATGCCATCGAACTCATGCCCCATGTTCTCGCCTTCTTTTACGCCCGTTTTGTTAGCAAGTGTCCAGCGCAGTAATAAATAGCAACCAATAATCGATCCGAGCGTGATTACTGATATCCATATTGTCCAAAATAAAGTCATTTGTTTGACTCCTGATTATCTCGATTCTGTTTAGGCTCTTCATCGTCAAACACTAGATTTGCAGCCTCTTCAAAGCGGTCTTTATTGCGCTTACTAAATGCCCAATATACAACCCCAATGAAAGCGATGAAGACGATGACAGTAAAAATACTGCCGATAATTCCTTGATCCATTATTTTAAATGAGTTCCAAGTTGTTGAAGGTACGCTATAAGAGCTTCTATTTCAGTTTTACCTGCGACTTCAGCTTGTGCGTTAGCGATGTCTTCATCGGTATAAGGAACCCCAAAACCACGGAACACTTCCATTTTTTTAGCCGTCAATTTACCGTCTAATACCGTATCTTCTAACCAAGGATAACCAGGCATATTGGATTCTGGTACCACATCACGCGGGTTGATTAAATGCACGCGATGCCATTCATCAGAATAACGACCGCCAACGCGAGCTAAGTCTGGTCCTGTTCGTTTTGAGCCCCATAAGAAAGGGTGCTCCCAAACCGACTCACCGGCAACAGAATAATGACCATAGCGCTCTGTTTCAGCACGGAATGGACGGATCATCTGTGAGTGACAGCCGACACAACCTTCGCGAATATAGATATCTCTACCTTCTAACTCTAACGCAGTGTAAGGACGCAGTCCTTTCACTGGTTCCATGGTTTGTTGCTGAAACATCAAAGGAGTGATTTGAGCCATTGCGCCTAGCGCGATAGCAAACAAAATCAAGACCGTTAGCAGACCAACGTTTTTTTCAATTAACTCATGTGGATTTTTCATTATATGTCTCCTTACGCAGTTGCTACAGCATTGTCAGTAGCTAGTGCTACTTTAGGCGCTCGGATGGTCTTGTAACAGTTATAAGCCATAACAAGCATACCCGTTACCACGAAAGCACCACCGATGAAACGCATGACGTAGAACGGATAAGAAGCTTCTAGAGACTCAACAAAGCTATATGTAAGCGTGCCATCTGAGTTAACTGCGCGCCACATTAATCCTTGTAAAACACCCGACATCCACATTGCGACGATATAAATGACTACACCAATAGTCGCTAACCAGAAATGGACATTAACGAGTGAGGTGCTATACATTTTGGGTTGACCAAACAAGATTGGTACTAGGTGGTAGATTGATCCTATGGATACCATAGCAACCCAGCCTAACGCACCAGAGTGGACGTGACCAATAGTCCAATCAGTATAATGTGATAATGCGTTTACGGTTTTGATTGCCATCATTGGGCCTTCGAATGTAGACATACCGTAGAATGACAGAGAAACGATTAAGAAACGTAAAATAGGGTCAGTACGAAGTTTATGCCACGCTCCTGATAGCGTCATGATACCGTTGATCATACCACCCCAGGAAGGTACGAATAAGATTATTGACATCACCATGCCTAAAGACTGTGTCCAGTCAGGTAAAGCAGTATAGTGCAAGTGGTGAGGGCCAGCCCATATGTATAACGAAATTAATGCCCAGAAGTGAACAATAGAAAGACGGTAAGAGTATACCGGACGACCAGCTTGTTTCGGGATAAAGTAATACATCATACCCAAGAAACCAGCAGTTAAGAAGAAACCTACAGCATTATGACCATACCACCACTGCATCATCGCATCTACAGCACCTGCATAGAGAGAGTATGACTTGGTAAATGAAACTGGGATAGACATTGAGTTACCAATATGTAATACGGCAACGGTTAGCATAAACGCGCCCAAGAACCAGTTAGCAACGTAGATATGAGAGGTTTTGCGAATGATCATCGTACCGAAAAAGTTAATGATGTAAGCAATCCATACTAGCGCAATCAGAATATCAATCGGCCACTCAAGTTCGGCATATTCTTTAGACGATGTTAAACCCATAGGTAATGTGATCGCAGCTAAGACAATAACAGCTTGCCAACCCCAAAAAGTGAACGCTGCGAGTTTGTCTGAAAATAAGCGAACCTGACACGTACGTTGCACAATGTAATAGGAGGTAGCGAACAATGCACAACCACCGAATGCAAAGATAACCGCATTGGTATGCAATGGACGTAATCGTGAATAGGTGAGGTAAGGGATATCAAAGTTCAAAGCCGGAGCAAACAATTGCGCTGCAATTAATAAGCCCACAGACATGCCCACGATCCCCCAAATCACAGTCATCACTGTGAATTGCCGTACAACTTTGTAGTTGTAATCCGGCTGTACTTGAGTATTAGCGCTCATAGGGTTTCTTCCATTAGTAATAAAAATTCTTGCTGTAGAAAATGACAATGTACTGCATCATTGCTACACACTTCATCGACAAAAAACATTTCAACATTACGATCTTAAATCTTTTATAATGAAAATGGTAGGTAATTACGACTACTGTTGATCAAGGTCAACGGTATTTACTTTTATTTAACAAAATTGGCACGAATCTGTTACTCGAGGTTGTCTTTGTATTTACAAAAAAGCGTTATTATTTATATTCTTATCGTTGTATTTATGTTTATCAATGGGTGTTCACAGCAAAAAGCACCTGAAGACGGTATTTCTTGCACTCTTATCGAGCAAAAATGCACCATAAAAGGCAGTAATAGTCAGACTTTGGTCGAGTTTATGTCTCCGGTAGAGGTAGAAGCGCTCATAAGTGTAAAAATTGATTTACCCGTTGGGCAAAAATTTATCAAAGGTTATGTAGAAGGCATCAATATGAACATGGGCAAAAGCCCATTTATGCTGACAGCCGAGTCCAACAACCTGGTACGCGGTGAAATCTTCCTCGGGAGCTGTAGCGAACCCAATATGCAATGGCAATTGATTGTTTTGAGTGAAGATATAAACAAAAAACAGAATACATTGGAACAACGTATCCTGTTTAACACGAATGATTGAACTTAAAGTTGGCTTTGCAAATAGTTTTCAAGGCCAAGTGTCTTAATTAGATTGAGTTGCTGCTCTAACCAATGAGCATGATCCATTTCGGTATCTTCTAGCAAGGTCATGAGCATGTCTCGAGTCACATAATCACGTTCTTTTTCGCATAATGCAACGGTTTCACGAAGCTTTTCTGCAACTTCATACTCAACACGCAAGTCGCTTTCGAGCATTTCGGGTACAGTGTGGCCTAATTGATAGCCAGTCCGAGTCACCATGTCTGGTTGACCTTCTAAAAACAGCATGCGCTGAATTAATAACGTAGCGTGACCTTTTTCATCATCAAATTCATGATTAATTCGCTCATAGAGTTTGGTATAGCCCCAATCTTCGTACATTTGGGAATGAATAAAATACTGATCCATTGCGGCCAGTTCATACGATAACAATGTGTTTAGTGCCTCAATAATAACTTGTTTGCCCTGCATCATGGTCTCCTATATTTGTGCTTGTAGATATAGGGCCAGTCCCATATCGTCAATTTGTTGTGCTTGCGTATCTAAGTAGTCAAGATACTCTTCTTCATATTCAAGATTTTCTACTAACAAATCTCGTGAAACAAAATCTTGCACATTTTCACATTGCTCAATAGCTTCTCTGACTAGTGCGATATGCTCGCTTTGAAAACGCTTATCACAGCTGAGCATCTCTTCTGGTTGTTCACCAATATAAAGCTTGCCTAAAGCTTGTAAGTTTGGCAATCCTTCCAGAAACAGGATACGCTCGATCAGCGCATCTGCTTGCTTCATGTCTTTAATCGATTTTTTGTATTCAGCATCATTTAATTTATTAAAGCCCCAGTTCTTGTACATACGAGCATGCAAAAAGTACTGGTTGATAGAGGTGAGTTCTGATGTGAGTACTTTGTTTAATATGGCATTGATGCCATTTGCTGCTTTCATTGGTTTCTCCGATTGACTTTGGTAAAGTATATCTTATGACTGTGTGAAACGCCAAGTAATTTTGCGCAAAAATCCAATAAAAACAATGACTTGCTAATACAAATTATTATCAATTAGATTGCTCATTTAATCCAGCCCAAGACATACTTTCTTCAGCAAAGCCCAAGCCTGCCTCAGTAAAGAAATTAAATACCTTATCCACTCCATGCTCTATGAGTGGGTTTACCTCATCTTCATAGCGTGCAATTGCAGCAATTTTGCCAGTGTATTGAATGCGTTTAAGTTGCGCAGTAACATTAGCGGTATCTTCAATGGAGGGAAGTGCAATCAAGACTAATTCGAGTTGACGCACGTCTAAATTCTCCCATAAATCAATGTCTTCACCGTCACCAACCATGACATTTTTACCGAGTTTGGCTAGCGATTTGGTTTTTTGTGGGTCAGAGTCCATTCCCCATACCGCGTTGCCCATTTGGGAGTGTAATGATTGAAACGCCCCTTTGCCAACTCGCCCCATACCAACGACCAATACTTTGCCACAAGACAGTTGCGGGTAAATATCTTGAGCCAGAGGCGTTGGATGCTCAAAGCGTTTCAATAACTCTTTATAAGCAGTATAAAAACGATGTGATTGCTTGTATAACAAACTACTGAAAACAAAGCTTAACGATGCTGCAATGGCAATAATAACAAGCCAATCCGGTTCGAGTAATGCTGAAGAAACCGCTACTGCACCCACAATGAGTCCAAATTCAGAGAAATTAGACAATAACAAGGACGTTAAGAATGCAGTTCTAGCACGCAGACGCATCGAGATGAATAAACCAAAAAACAGTGCAAATTTAACCAATAAGAACACACACAAAAACAGCGCTATGGCCAGCATGTCCAAAGTTGGCATTGCACTTAATCCTATGGTTAAGAAGAACCCAACCAAAAATAGATCTTTAAATCCGTAAAGCGCTTTGGATAATTCATTGGCTTTGGCGTGAGAAGCAAGTAAAACCCCAGCGATCAGTGCGCCGAGATCGCCTTTAACACCCACGAGTTCGAATAGTGCATAGGCCCCAAAAGCGAAAATAAACCCAGTCAGAGGAAGTAATTCACCGTGCCCTGACTTGAACAAAAGTTTGTGAATAAGAGGCTGGCATGGGATCAGTAAAAAGAGCCCAAGAGCATATATACTGGGTATTTTCCCTGTACTAATCACTAAAAATAATACGGCTAAGATATCTTGGATAACTAAAATTCCAATGGCCAACTTGCCGTGTCGGGTTTTTGTTTCACCTGCTTCATCCAAAATTTTGATGACGCATACCGTGCTGCTGAAACTCAGGGCGAAACTAATTAATGCAGCAGTTGTTAGAGACGTTTCTAACACTTCGATCATCAGTACATTGCCTAAGACAAAGATCATTGCACTGAGTAATGTTAACCAGATTACAGTATGTGACAACCCAGACAGCCACACCGTCCGAGCGATAAGATCCTTAAGATGAAGCTTCAGACCAATTGTAAATAACAAAATAGTGATACCCAAGTCAGCAATCATCTGCAGCGTGTCACTATTGCTATACCCTAAGGCATTTAGAATAAAACCAGCGCCAAGAAAACCAATTAGGGGAGGGGTATTTAATAGCTTTGCAGCAAAGCCACAAACAAATGCGACCAGCAATATGACAAAATCCATGCAAATTTATCCTATGGTAAGAATCGTTTGATCTCCTGTGCGACTAAATTAGGGGCTTCGAGCATTGGCATGTGCCCTAGATCGTCCCACACGACACTAATTCCTTGAGTGCCTTGTTGCCATATCGGCGCACAAGAGATATCAATAAGTTCATCTTTAGCGCCCCATAATAATAAAACTGGGGTACGAATGTCACCTAGACGTTCGTTTAGAAACTCATTTAGATTATAAAAATCTTTAAATATATGCTGTAAACGGCTTTTTTGAGCGACATATTGCAAGGCTAACGCTTTGCGAATAAATTTTGGCATAAATGGTGGTTTTGCCATAGTCATAGCATAGAAGGTGTCAAACTGTGATGCTTCATCCATAAAAAACGGATTCCGACCTTGGCGAGCTTGTTGCTCTAGTTTACTCGGTCGTTGACTGATAACGCCCGCAGGATCTACACAAATAATACCTCGAGTATTGTGTGCAAAATCTAACGCGTACTGAGCAGCCATAAATCCGCCCATCGAGTTTCCTGCAATGAGCGTATCACGCCATTGTAAGTGCATTAATAACTCATGTAATCTTGAGGTTTGATTGGGCACTGAATAATTCAACTCTTGTACATAACTCGATTCACCATGTCCTGGTAGGTCTGGAATTAGAATATGAAAATCACGCGTTAAGTGCCGAGCACAGCGAAGCCATACCGAATGGGTCGCACTAAAGCCATGCAACAATACCAGTTTGGGCTTACCTTCATTATGATTATTCCAGTAATGCCATTGCACAGCACCAATGGTATGTTCATGCGCTGAAAATCCATACAGCTGAGCCTCTAGCCGCATTATCTGATCATAAACCAGTGTGCCTAACATTAGCGAAAGCCCTTGTGGTTTGGATCATAGTCAGCAGGATCGGCGATTTTATGCATACTCTTACCAATCAGTTTTACTAATTTAGGAAGCGATAAGAGTTTAGATGCCCAATACGTACGTTTAGCTTGGTTACCATAAACAATGCGAGGATTACCCGAGATGACTTCGGCAAGCACATAATTAACCATTTCTTCGCTTGGGGTCGTTAGGAACTTCTCTTTGAATTTTTCGGTTTTGGCAGAGCGTGCAATATTGGTATCGACGCCACCAGGGTGCACAACATGAACGCTTACGTGAGGATGTACGTGAGCGAGTTCCACCATAAGTGCTTCAGAATAGCCTTTTACAGCAAATTTGCTGGCGCAATAATCTGAAGCATTGGGCGAACCGATTAAACCAAAAATACTGCTCACATTGATAATATTCGCTTCTGTTCGTTTGACCAATAAAGGTAAAAACTGTCTTACACCATGTACAACGCCCATGAAATTCACATCCATGGTCTGTTTAATTTGACTGATTGAAGAAGCCCAAACCGGAACCGTTGCTCCCTCAATTCCAGCATTGTTAATTAAAATATCACAATGACCATGCGTGTCTAAAGTGAGTGTTTTTAAAGCTTGCCAGTCTTTGTTTTTGCTGACATCCATGATCATCTTAATGCAAGGTTTGCCGTTGATTTTTTCGACCAAAGTCGCCGTTTCATCTAAACCGGTATTATCGATATCAGAGATAATCACATGGGCACCTAATTTGGTTAATTGCATGGCATAACTTCGTCCCATGCCTGATGCAGCTCCGGTAATGACGGCGACCTTATTTTGGTAAAATGATTGCATGGTTGACTGCTCCATTTAGTGATAATGATGATGCTCAGATTTAAAGGCTTTGCACCAGCGTCTAAAGATAAATGTAAACGTGGGTAATAATGCAACGACTTTGCCATGCGCATTTTGGTACCAGCTTTTGCAGCCGCCCCACGACCAGACGGTTTGTTGCATGGCTTTATCCAGCATTTGATTGTATTGGGTTTCTGCCTCTCTGGTCACCTCAATGGATCTTTTTTGTTGTGATAACACCGATTCAATCGCTTGGCTAACGTACTGTATTTGCGACTCGAGTACAAAGAGCGCCGAGGTATGGCCAATGCCGGTATTCGGGCCGTTAAATATGAATAGGTTAGGAAATTGAGGTACCGTTGTCCCGAGATAAGCATGGGCATAGTCTTTCCAGACTTGAGTTAGTTTGACATCATTGCGTCCGACAATGTCATATGAGACTATGCCGTCTGCCGCATTAAATCCTGTGGCAAACACCACAGCATCGAAATCGAGTCTTTCCCCTTGCACGGTCTCGATACCCTGTTCATAAAAAACTTTAACTCCATCGTGTTTATCATGTAAGGTGACATTTTCTGAAGCTAATGCTGGATAGAGGGTGTTGGATAAAATAATCCGCTTACACCCAATGGTAAAATCAGGCGTTAGTTTGGCCCGCAAATCGGGATCTTGAATGTGTTTACGCAACAATCGTTTTGCTGGCCACTCACCAAGAAGTTTCAACAAAACAGGTATGTGTTTGAATCCCAAAAAGCGTATCTCGTTATACCAATACAAACTCCAGCGAATGGCATTATAGACAGGTGCAATACGCAAACACGACTGAAACCACTTGGGAAATTTGATATCACTTCGAGGGATCACCCAATGTGGGGTTCGTTGAAACACATGCAAGTGTTCAACTTCAGGTTGTATTGCAGGTATGACTTGTGTGGCTGAGGCACCAGAGCCAATGATCGCCACACGCTTCCCTCGCAAATCGAGATTATCAGGCCATTGATTAGTATGAAAGAAGGGAACTTTTAATGATGACAACCCTTCAAATTCAGGAATAACTGGGGTAGATAACGCCCCAGTGCAGTTTAGTAGAAATTGCCCTTGGATGTATTCACCTTCATCGATCTCGATCTGCCAGAGTTGGTTTTGGTCATCCCATTGTGCATGTTTAACACTTGCATTGAGCCGAATATGAGAGCTGAGGCCATGCTCATCTAGTAGTTCTTGTGTGTATTGTGCAAGTTCACTTTGCTTGGCAAACATCTGTGTCCAAGGATACGGTTTCCCCGCTAGGGAATACAAAGGTGAATGTACATCTACTGCGGCACCAGGATAGCGATTTTGTTGCCAGGTGCCCCCAGCAAAGTTGCGTCGTTCGAGCATCACAAAATCGTGCCAGCCTTTACGTTTCAACTCAATAGCGGCAATGATCGCAGCAAAACCAGTGCCAATGATAATAAATTGATGGGGCATAGTGTTATTTGTTATTTTTTTGTTAAGTGTAAACGAATCGACATAAGCACAAAAGGCCATTAAGCAAAATATTTCACAAAAATTAAAAACTAATCTAATGTTTAAATGCTAGGCATTTTTGGATAGGTTTATGTCGGATAATACAATTGAAGATGCAGTAGTTCAGTCACCAGAAAAGGTTTGTGATGCGCTTTAGAACAGATTGCTTATCAGAAAATCAAAGAGTTTTTATAACTCTATCTTGCTCACAAGTGAATTTTGTAAGAACGGTGGCACAAGCGAAACCAAATTTGATGTAACGCAAAGTGTTGGGTGAACAAAATGTCTATGCGTGCTTATGCCCTCGGAATGTCATTAAGGCTACCACACTGCACATTATCGTCGTGCCACAGATAACCAATATAGCTGAATGGTTGAGCTGTTGATATAACGCAAAGCGAATCAATTCGACTCCATGAGTAAAAGGGTTGTAGTAACAAATCCAGTATAACCATTCACTTGATTCTCGAATTTTCCACAAAGGATAAAGAGCGCTGGACATAAAAAACATGGGAAAAATGACAAAGTTCATGATGCCAGCAAAGTTCTCCAGTTGTTTGATGAAGTTTGCCAAAATGATCCCAAGTGCACCGAGAAAGAATGCCGTCATAAAAATAGCGGGTATCGCGAATACTATGCCTGTCAAACTGATGTCTACATCGACCAAAAAACACAGGGCGATAAAAATCAGCACTTGCAACAAAGACAATACGGCGCTGGCAAAGAGTTTAGCAAACAATAAAAAGCTACTAGGATAAGGACTCATTAATAGGACTTTCATACTGCCCATTTCACGGTCATACACCATAGAAAGTGAATTTTGCATACTGTTAAACAGTACAATCATGGCGCACAAACCAGGAACAATATATTCTTGATACAAAATATAAGTCTCGTATGGAGGCATAATTGATACCCCCAAGACACTGCGAAAACCCACGGCAAAAACAAGTAGCCAAAGTAGGGGGCGTACCAACGCACTGAGTAAGCGAGACCGGTTGTGCCAAAAACGAATTAACTCTCGTTGATTAATCGCGATAAAGGCTGTTAACCATCCAGTCATTACATTGCTTCCACAGTTTGAGTCAGTGAACAGTACCATTCAAACACGGAACTGCACTTCGCGTGTGCTAACAAATCTTTGGTTTTCCCTTGGGCTTTTACTTTGCCTTTGTGTAATAAAGTAAGCACATCTTCCTTGTCTACTTCATCCATCAAATGTGTGGTCCATAACAAAGTCACATTGTTGTCCGTTACATACTCCCTAAGTGTGTTGAGTACCAACTGCCTAGTATCTGCGTCTAGGCCAACGGTGGCTTCATCGAGTAATAAAAATTGAGGCTGATGAATCAATGCTCGAATGATTTCTAACCTGCGTCGATGTCCTTGATTGAGCGAACGTGTACAATCGCTCAAGCGTTCAGTTAAGCCAAAAGATTGTAAGAGCGGTTCACATCGTTGCATAACAGATACTTTGGCAATCCCGTGTAAAGCACCAAAATAGGTTAGATTTTGTTGTACCGATAAGTTGAGATCTAAGGTGGGCTGTTGAAAAACCACACCCAAGCGATGCATGATTGACCGGCGCTGGGTTTTGATATCTTGCTGGTCATAGCGTACCTGACCTTTTTGCGCTGGAAGAATGCCGGTCAACAGGCTGAACAAAGTGCTTTTGCCAGCACCATTGGGGCCTAGTACGACATTAAAACCTGGCCGTATAACCAGATCAATGGCTTGTAACGCAGGTTTTGCACCATAGCTGTGACAAAGGTTTTCAACAACAATATTGGACATTATTTTACGGCCACACCCCAGGGAAAGCGTCCCACCTTAATGGTTTTAATGACTTTATGAGATTGTGTATCAATCACCGAGACGTCACTGCTCACACCATTTGTTGTTAACAATCTTGATTCATCGCCGTCAAAGGCTAACTGCCAGACACGGCGACCGACTAGGATATAATCTTCTACCTCATAGGTCTCAGTATTAATGACCGCAACGTGATTAGATGGTCCCAACGCAACAAAGGCATACGGCGCGTCTTTTAACAACACAATACCAACTGGTTGGATCCGGTCTTTGTGTATGCCTTTAATGGCGAAGTTGATTTGCTTAATTTCAGTTTGTGTCGCCACATCAAACACGTGCACTGTACCACCAATTTCAGCACTGACCCATAGTTTGGAATCGTCTTTAGTAAAATACGCAGAGCGAGGACGTGCACCTACAATAGAGTTTGCATAGTTTTGGTTAGTATCGGTTTTTATCCAGTGCACCATATTAGTTGTCTCTGAAGTGACAACAACGATATCTCCTGCATTACTCACAGCCAATCCCTCGGGCTCAACTCCGACATCAATTTGGGTAATGACTTGTTTGGAAGGGATATCAATAACGGTTAGTAATGCATCATCTTCATTTGCTGTGTACATAATATTGTCATTGGGGTGAAGTGCAATAGTTTCTGGATCATCGCCTGAGGGGAGTTCGCCAATTATTTGATCAGTTGTGATGTCTAAAATTTGTATCCGATCCGAATCAGAAGCACAAATATATGCAAGAGAATGGTCTTGGTTAAAGATAAATCCCCGTGGACGTTCGCCCACAGCAATGGTTTTAACCACTTCATAAGAATCCAAATTAATTACTGAAATCGTGTCGTCTTTTTCATTGGTGACATAAGCAAGTTCTGGCTCTGCATAGGTTAACGCTGAAAATAAGCCGAAGCTGATCAAACAGGTTAGAAGTATTTTATTGGCAGCGTTCATGGTGATCATATCCTAATGTATCTAAATCTGTAGTCGGGTGTAAAAAACCTTCTAGCGGGGCGTTGGTTAATAATCCTGCATCATGAGCAAGCGCAATCGGCATTCTTAATTGTCGGTTTTGCGGTCGAAAAGAGAGTTTTCTTCCTTTATAGGCTGCAAGTGCGAATTTCTCACTTAACATTGTCTCTGATAATGAACGACCATCAAATACTTGGTGAATTTGTGCGGCATATCCAATCGCTCTAACTGCTAAATATGCAGTAAAATCCAAGCTTGTCATATTGCGGTGATACGTCTCAACGAATCGATTTTGTAATTGGCGAGCGCCCCATTGCTCAATGGTGTGGTGCCAGGTGACTGCTTTTAGCCCAAAGTCTCCAATTACAGGGGCTTGGCCGTGCACATTGTAAGGTAACGCGTAACCAAAGTCGCGTTGATAATCGGATACAAATAATGCGTCATAGGCATTGCGAGCTTTGGTAAACTGTGGCACTTCTTTGTAAGCAACCCGACGTAAATCAAAATCACCCGTCCACAACTTCTCTTCTACAATATCTATTTT
Organism: Alteromonadaceae bacterium; assembly: GCA_014872805.1. GTDB lineage: Bacteria > Pseudomonadota > Gammaproteobacteria > Enterobacterales > Alteromonadaceae > Opacimonas. Next base: position 298,987 of record WKFN01000016.1, on the reverse strand, counting down.
AAAGCGTTTCGCCATGCGTTGAATACTCTCAACGTACTGAGCGTCAGCGGGGTGTTCCCCTTTGACCACAAACAATTTTTGCATGCGCTGTTGTAATAACCATTGGCCTAATGCATCAGCTTGCATTGCAAATGACGGAATAGTATGGAATAAATTGGCGCTGCAGCGCTCAGTTCTCCATTGATTGTTTTGACTACGAGCATTGATAAATAATGTATTTGGGAAGCGCTTGGTCAATTGAGGAATATATTTTAACGCATCTGTTTCATTAAGGTTGAGTAAGACAACGCTGTCATCTTCGGTCAAATCTGAAGGGCTTTTATCGGTAATATTTAATGAATAACCTAAAAAGCGTCCTGTTTGGTTTGCTTCTGGTATTGCTAGATGCGCTCCTGCAATGCCTTCGTTTTTGGGCCTGCGGAGATGATTCGGTGTGCCTGAAAAAGTTGTGTTGTCACTGGTGATAATGACAATATTAATAGTTTGATGGGTCGAAGCATGGCTACTACTAGAAATAAACGAGAAAAAGATTATTGAAAATATGGTAGTGAAAAATTTAGCGCATTGCATGCTAATAAAATTGGTCATTATTGTAATAATTCTGTTTATATTAATGCAGTGATAATCTGCTTTAAACCACCATTTTAATAATTCCTACTAAAGGATGAGGGCGAGTCCACTAAAGTCTAGTTATCGCATTAAAAATGCTGAATTAAAATGGGCTTATAAACTAATAAACACGGAAAATATAATGAAGAAATACCTGATGTTAACAACAGTCCTACTCTCTAGTGCTGTCTTTGCACATGGAAATGTGACGCCACAAGGTGCGGATAGCTCAAATATGCCAGAAATTCTGAATGGTGATGAATACGAAGACGGCTGGGTATTTGAGAATCCATATCGCAATCTTGAACCAGCTTTAAAAGAGAAGGTCGTTAAATTTGGTGAGACTGCATACAGTAATAACTGCGCAGGTTGTCATGGTTTGCACGCACAATCTGGTGGCATAAACCCAGATCTTCGAATGTTAAATCCAGAATTAATGGAAGACGATGAATGGTATGTGGAGCGTTTGCGCTTTGGGTCATCAAAAGGCATGCCTGCATTAGGTGGGATCCCAGAAGGTGCTGACGCGCCAATTTTAGACCAAAAAACGTTGTGGGCGATCAAAACCTATGTGGAAGCCCGTCGCGTAGTTGCAATTGCGGAAGGTGAGATTGACGCTGATTAACCTAATAGTTAGTATGTTTAATACTGCTAAATGTTATTAGATGCGTATGAAACAAATCGTTGTACTATTAATGAGCTTGGCTTTCTGTATAGATTGCCAAGCTCGTTCGTTAGAAGATATACAAGAAAGTGGCCACATTGTGGTCGCAGTCTATAGTAATTATGCCCCGTATTCATTCCAAGCAGACGGTCAACCTCAAGGCATCGATGTCGAAATTGCACAAGCTATTGCCAATGATCTAAATGTCGAGTTGCAGTTACTATGGCTAACCCCCGATGAAACCGTCGAAGATGATTTGCGCAACGCAATCTGGAAAGGGCATATTATTCATCGCACTAAAGCTGATCTGATGATGAGAGTGCCTTATGACAAGGCTTTTTCATTATTGCGCGATGATGTAGGCTTATTAGTCAATGAGCTCGTGCATATGTTCGGTCCTTATCAAACTGAATCGTGGGCGGTCATGCATTCTTTAGAACGCCTGCCTGAGCTGACGACCATGAATTATTTTTCTTATCATCCTGTGGGTGCAGAGATTGATTCAGTGCCACATTTTTATTTGATATCGGCGTTCGGTGGACGATTTAAGCAAAATACCACTCACTACAAAAGCATCGAAGAAGCAGTTGATACACTCGTTAAAGGCGATATTGATGCGGTTATGGGACTGCGCACGCAAATGCATTATCACTCGCATCGACTTGACAGTGAGCAGTATCCAATTGCCAGTATGGGATTTCCACAAATGGCAAAGCAACAATGGGACATCGGAATGGCGGTACATACGGATTTTCGTGCTTTATCCTATGCAGCAGGTGATGTCATTATGGCAATGGTCAGCGATGGTCGCCTCGAGGCTATATTTGCCCAATATCATGTACCACTGCAAGTACCTAAATATTATTCAGAATAAATCCTCATCTTTATATCTAAATATTATCCTACTAAAGGATGAGGATTTTCCACCTCGCGACCAGTTCATCTTTGTTAACATGACATTTACTATTTAAGGTGTGAATGGGTAATGCTGGTTGTTTAACTGGCACACTGTTAACAATAGACGAGGAAACGGCAATGCCAACAAAAACACACATGAAATCACTAGCATTATCAATGATGTTAGCTTTTTCAGCGGGTTCTGCGACTGCAGGAGTTTCTGATAAAGATATCTTAGCTGACCACAAAACCAATGATGACGTTGTCACCAACGGAATGGGTCTTCAAGCGCAACGCTTCAGCACACTTGATCGTATCAACAAAGAAACCGTTGATGACATGCGTGTTGCATGGGCTTTTTCACTAGGTGGTGAGAAGCAAAAAGGTCAAGAAACTCAGCCAATGATCAAAGACGGCGTGATGTATATCACTGGTTCTTATTCTCGTGTTTGGGCAGTTGATGCCCGTACCGGTGAAGAGTTATGGCAATACGAAGCGCGTTTACCAGACGGAATCATGCCGTGCTGTGACGTGATTAATCGTGGTGTAGCGTTGTATGATGATTTAGTCATTTTCGGTACTTTGGATGCCAAGTTAGTTGCACTAAATAAGGACACTGGTAAAACAGTTTGGAAAAAGACTGTTGAAAGCTACAAAGCTGGTTATTCCATCACTGCAGCACCTATTGTTGTAGATGGTAAAGTTATTACCGGTGTATCGGGTGGTGAATTTGGCATTGTCGGTGCGGTTCGCGCATACGATGCAAAAACAGGTAACCCAGTTTGGGAACGCCCGACTGTCGAAGGTCACATGGGTTATGTCTGGAAAGAAGGCAAAAAAGTCGAAGCCGGTATTTCTGGTGGAGCACCTGGCAAAACATGGCCAGCCGACCTCTGGAAGCATGGTGGTGCAGCGCCTTGGTTAGGCGGTACATACGATCCTGAAACCAATCTTTTATTCTTCGGTACAGGTAACCCTGCACCATGGAACTCACACTTACGTCCGGGTGACAACTATTTCTCATCTTCGCGTCTTGCTATCAATCCTGATAACGGTGAAATTGTTTGGCATTTCCAAACCACACCACATGACGGTTGGGATTACGATGGTGTAAACGAAGTTGTTTCATTTAACTATCGTGAAAATGGTAAAACAGTCCGCGCAGCAGCAACTGCTGACCGTAACGGCTTCTTCTATGTCTTGAATCGTGAAAACGGTGATTTTATTCGCGGTTTCCCATTTGTGGACAAAATCACTTGGGCATCAGGTCTAGACGAAAAAACGGGTCGTCCAATTTACGTTGACAGTAACCGTCCAGGTAACCCAGCTGCGTCTGAAGACGGTAAGCAAGGTTCAACAGTCGTTGCAGCTCCTGCATTCTTGGGTGGCAAAAACTGGATGCCTATGGCGTATTCGCAAAGCACTGGTTTATTCTATGTTCCTTCAAATGAATGGGAAATGGATATCTGGAATCAGCCTACGTCTTATAAAAAAGGCGCAGCTTATCTAGGTGCTGGTTTTACGATTAAATCAATTAATGAAGATTACATTGGTGTGCTTCGCGCTATTGATCCGAAAACAGGTGAAGTAGTCTGGCGTCATAACAACTATGCTCCATTATGGGGTGGGGTACTTGCGACAGCAGGTGGCCTTGTCTTTACCGGTAACCCAGAAGGTCACTTAATGGCTTTTGATGACAAAACGGGTGAGGTAGTTTGGCAATTCCAAACTGGCTCAGGTATCGTTGGATCTCCAGTTACGTGGGAAATGGACGGAGAGCAATATCTCACCGTTATCTCTGGCTGGGGTGGTGCAGTACCATTATGGGGCGGTGAAGTTGCTAAGCGTGTTAAACACCTTAACCAAGGCGGTACAGTTTGGACTTTCAAATTGCCACAAAAATACGCAATGAATTAATTTAGTTGTGTTGTAATAAAAGCCCTCTCTAGAGGGCTTTTTTGTTGGTGTTGTGGAATAAATTTTCTCCATCTAAAGTAGTATAATTTTCGCCCCATTGATGCATGGCAACCATGGCAGAAGAAGCGCAATATTAGTTATGTCTAATAAACAACTCTCAATCGAGGACAACTATGATTTACGCAAATCCTGGAAGTGAAGGCTCAGTCGTATCCTTTAAAAACAAATATGACAACTTTATCGGCGGCAAGTGGGTAGCACCAGTTAAAGGTGAATACTTCACAAATACATCACCAGTGAATGGTGGTGATATTTGCCAGATCCCTCGCTCTACAGCTGAAGATATTGAGTTAGCGATTGACGCCGCTCACGCAGCAAAAGACGCTTGGGCAGCAACGTCAGTTGCAGCGCGTTCTAACATTTTATTGCAAATCGCCGATCGCATGGAACAAAACCTAGAGATGCTAGCGGTTGCTGAAACGTGGGATAACGGTAAAGCCGTTCGTGAAACACTTAATGCTGACGTGCCATTATGTGTGGACCATTTCCGTTATTACGCTGGTTGTATCCGTGCGCAAGAAGGCACGCTTTCTGAAATCGACGAAAACACTATCGCATATCACTTCCATGAACCTTATGGTGTGGTTGGTCAAGTTATTCCATGGAACTTCCCATTATTAATGGCCGCTTGGAAACTCGCGCCAGCGCTTGCAGCTGGTAACTGTATCGTGCTTAAGCCAGCTGAGCAAACGCCTGCGTCAATCTTATTGATGATCGAATTAATTGAAGATCTATTACCAGCAGGTGTACTAAACGTGGTAAATGGTTTTGGTAAGGAGGCAGGGGAAGCGCTTGCGACTTCAACTCGTATCGCTAAGATTGCCTTTACCGGTTCTACTCCAGTGGGCGAACACATTCTTAAGTGTGCAGCTGAAAACCTAATTCCTTCTACAGTTGAACTAGGTGGCAAGTCACCAAATATCTACTTCTCTGATATCATGAATCAGGAAGATGAGTTCATCGACAAGTGTGCGGAAGGTTTTGTACTCGGTTACTTTAACCAAGGTGAAGTCTGTACTTGTCCGTCTCGTGCTCTCATTCAAGAAGATATCTATGATGCATTCATGGAACGTGTCCTGGCGAAAACGAAAGCGATCAAGCGTGGTAATCCATTAGACACAGATACTATGGTCGGTGCTCAAGCATCTGGTCAACAGTATGACAAAATCCTATCTTATATCGATATCGGTAAGCAAGAAGGTGCGCATGTTGTTACTGGTGGCGAAAAAGAACTTATCAATGATGAGTTGGACTCTGGTTACTATGTTCAGCCGACTATCCTTAAAGGCGACAACAGCATGCGTGTGTTCCAAGAAGAGATTTTTGGCCCTGTTATCGCTGTGACCACCTTCAAAACGGAAGAGGAAGCTTTGGCCATTGCGAATGATACCGAGTTTGGTTTAGGTGCGGGTCTGTGGACACGCGACTCAAACCGTGCGTATCGTGTAGGTCGTAAGATCCAAGCGGGTCGTGTATGGACCAACTGTTATCACCTATATCCAGCACATGCTGCGTTTGGTGGTTATAAGAAATCTGGTATTGGTCGTGAGACGCACAAAATGATGCTTGATCACTATCAGCAAACTAAGAACCTTTTGGTCAGCTATGACATCAATCCATTAGGTTTCTTCTAAGCAATCGCTTACACTAATAAAAAGGCTCAGTCTGCTGAGCCTTTTTGTTTTCTACAAGGTGGTATATGCGTAATATTTTCATTCTTATTGCATTACTAATGTGGTTTATCTTTCCGGTAAGAGGAGAGAATGCTACGGATGTCCCTCCGGACATAGCAGACCTGTTTCCAACGGCCACGCGTGTGGCGCCACCCGATACTGATATACCGGTTATTCCTGTGTTTCAATTAAGTCAGCTGCTCGGTTATGTATTCGAATCAAAAGATTTTGCCTCATTTATGGGCTTCGCTGGGGAACCCATTAATGTCCTAATTGGATTAGATACTCAAGGTAAGCTTACCGGGCTTAAAGTCATCAAGCACAATGAGCCAATCTTTATCCATGGATTGGGACCTCAACCCATGCATGACTTTACTGCACAGTATGTTGGGCATTCAATTCGTGAACGATTTATTATTGGGGCGGATGATCGCACAGGCGATGCAACGTATTTTGATGGTGTCAGTAAAGCTACTGTGTCCGTTTTGGTCATCAACGATACCATTATTTCCGCCGCACTCAAAGTCGCTCGAGCTAAGTTAGACGGGTTTGTCGCGCCTTCAAATAAAATCGTTGATCCGAAAGCCATTGTGCCTTCTAGCTGGGATGAACTCGTTGCCGGTGGTTTCATTCAAGCATGGTATGTCAATTATGAAGATACGCAGGATTTGCCTAGCGAGATAAAACGGGCAATTGATGATATTGCTAATGAAGGTGAGGGTAATCAATTTATCGAATTGTACACGGCGTTTTTGACCGTTGAGCCAATCGGCAAGGCTATTTTGGGTGATCAAGAGTACGCGCGATTAGTCGAAAATTTGAAGCCAGGTGAGCAAGGCATTTTTGTGCTCAGTCGCGGGGATTATTCTGTTTTATCCGATGATTTTAGACCGCAAACCGTACCCAAACGCCTTAATCTCGTGCAAAATGAATTTCCTGTGTCCATTCGAGATATAGATTTTTATCATTATTACGAGCCTGAGTTTGCGATTGACCTGCCTGATTATAAGGACCTATTGGTTTTACGGCTCAAATCACAAACGGGTTTCGAAGTATCGATGCCAATGCAACTGGAGTTTAGTTTGGATTACAATCCATCTTTTATGGTCATTGCCCAGCATGATTTTATTAATGAGGTGGTGTTACCTGACTCGTTGTTTATGGACAATCCAGATGCCCTAGTGCAAACACCTAAACCCTTGTGGATGACCATTTGGGAAGGCAAGACATCGGTTATTGCCATTACGGTTAGTTATTTGCTCTTTATCACCTTAATGTTCATTTATCAGCAGCGACTTGCGGCTCATGAAAGATTGATACATTGGAGTAGAGGGGCTGCATTGGTCTTTGTGTTATTCTTTATTGGTTTTTACGCGCAAGGTCAACTCAGCGTTGTGAACATTTATACATTACTGCTTGCGTTATATGATGGGTTTGTGATTGAGATATTCTTACTTGATCCGGTGATTTTTATCTTGTGGTGTTTTGTATTTGTAAGTTTGTTTTTATTTGGTCGAGGTCTGTATTGCGGTTGGTTGTGTCCGTTTGGCGCATTACAAGAGTTTGCAGGTATGCTGGCCAAGAAGTTACACGTTAAACAAATCAAAATTACTCCAAGTACGCATCAGAGATTACAGTATTTAAAATATGTCTTATTAGTCGGTATTGTCGGCAGCGCGTTTTACTCGATGTCAATCGCCGAAAAGCTAGCCGAGCTTGAACCCTTTAAAACCAGCATTACCTTGTACTTTGTTCGTTCATGGCCTTTTGTCGTCTATGCTGTGTTATTGCTATTGCTCAGTATGAAAATCCATAAAGTTTATTGTCGATATCTGTGTCCTCTTGGTGCAGGTTTAGCAGTACTCGGGGCATTTCCACTGTTTAAATTGATCCGCAGACGAGAAGAGTGCGGCAGTCCGTGTCAGCTATGTAAAACTAAAAAGTGCGATATTGATGCGATTGAAAAAGACGGCAGTATTAATTATCGAGAATGTATTCAGTGCTTAGAATGCGTTGTAACCATTGAAAACCCTTCAATATGTGTCATTGATAAATACAAAGGTAAAAACAAACGAGTGGTAAAACAAGGGAATCCCATTGCTGTCGAGGTCAGTTAATCGCTGCAATAACACTAAGTGTAAGACTAAGGTATTGCTTTATCCTTCTTTAGAAGGATTGCATCCAATAGGTGATGTAAATAAAATGTAAAATGGCTATTCGGGAACAATAGTCGTTTTTCGTTCAAGGCAATTACAATGATACATACTCTAACCGCCACTTCTTCTTCACTTGATGCGACTGTGGCGTGCGCCGAACTCTCAGGGCAACTTAACGTGAGCGATTTTCATTCTGCTTTTATTTTAATATTCTGTTCTTCTCAGTATGACTTATCCCAACTCGCAGCAAAGTTACAACAACAATTTCCTGATACTCCATGTTTTGGTTGTACGACTGCGGGAGAATTCGCCAAAGACGGATACAAGCGTGAAACCATAGTAGCGGTCAGTTTTTCTTCTGAGTATTTTATTTTTTCTAGCGCGTTGGTCACAAATTTAAAAGAGTTCGATGTTATTTCTGCAAAAGAGCTCATGAATGATTTGAATGCTCGGCTTCTGGCTGATCAAGATGATGATTTTGTACCAAATAATTTTGTGTTGTCTCTTGTGGATGGGTTGTCGTCAAAAGAAGAAGAGTTTTTATTAAACATCGATTCAGCGATGTCTGGTATTCCTCACTTTGGTGGCTCTGCAGGCGATGACCAAATGCTCAACAATACCTACGTGTTATACGATGGTAAATTCCATGACTCCGCTGCCGTCATTCTAAATATCCATTCAATATTAAAATTCAGTGTATTTACCGTCAATCACATTGAAGAGTCACTGGGTAAATTAGTCGTAACTGATGCCGACCCTGCTACACGTCAGGTATTTGAGATCAATGCAGAGCCAGCTGCTCAAGTTTATGCCGATTTGGTTGGTAAAACCGTTGAAACGCTTGAACCAGATGATTTTGCGTTATATCCATTAGCGGTTAAAGTGGGCAATGAATACTTCATTCGTTCAATTCAACGGGCAACTGATGCGTTTCACAGCCTGTCGTTTTATTGTGCGGTCGATATCGGCATCGTATTAAACAAAGTGTCATTGCGGTCAATTAATGATGGCCTGCACGATAAGCTGTCAGAGTTACAGTCAGAATTGGGTAAGCCTGCCATGGTACTTGGTATGGATTGTTTTTTACGCCGTGTCGAAGTTGAACACAAAGGCTTGTGTAATGAGACGCAGGAGCTGCATCAGCAATACAATATTGTGGGCTTTAATGCTTATGGCGAACACATCAAAGGCATTCACCTAAACCAGACATTTACAGGTGTTTACCTGAGTGAGGAAACCCATGGCTGATATGGACAGTAATGCCGAGTTGCGTGAACAAATCGCCGCCCTCCAAGCTGAAAATCACAAATTGCAAACCATCAATAAAGCACTGATGTATCGCGTCGAAGAGGGTGGAGGAAATCTCAATGCAGCCTATTCGGTATTTGAACACTCAGTGCAACTTGCTTTACATGTTAATTTAAAAACCAAAGAGCTCAACTCAGCCCTAGAACAACTCCATCTTGCCAACCAAAGGCTAAGTGTCGCAAATGATGAAGCGAACCTGCTCAAACAGCGTTTTCACGACGCGATTGAAAGCATTAATGAGGCGTTTGTCTTGCTTGATGGTAATGGCAATATTAATTTTCAAAATTCCATGTTCGAATCTTATTGGTATGAAACACCAATAAGGCCAAAAGTAGGGGATAACTACTATCAACTCAAATCTAACGCCAAAAAGCAAGGCATGATCCTTAATGTCATCCCAGGTAAAAACAATACTACTGTGTATTACATGTCCAATCAGCGCTGGTTCCAATTGACTGAGAGGCCGACCAAGGATGGTGGTATTGTTTTGTTATTTACTGACATTACCGCGCTGAAACATGCCGAAACACAACGTTATGAAAAAGCGATTCAAGCCAAAAATGAGTTGTTGCAAAATCTATTAAATAATCTTGTACAAGGGGTGTTATTACTGAATGAGCACGGTCGGCCTGAAGTGTGGAACGATGCGTTTTTGCGCTACAGTGGCTTAACCAAACACACATTAATTCGCGCCAAAAACATTCATACCCTTAATCTTAAATCCAATGTGGAACTTTTGGTGGAAACCGAACAAAACGAAACGGTACAAATCTTGGAAAATGAGTCGGTCTTTCATATTAAGCGTGTAAAATTAGAAAATGCAAAATCCATCTTAACCTATTCAGATATCACTGAAAGCTATTTATACGCCGAAACGTTAAAAGAAAACGAAAAATGGTTGCGTACCATTACCGATAATATTCCGGCGATGATTGCCTACATCGATAAAGATCGAACTTTCCGTTTTGTGAATAAAAAATATCAATCCTGGTATGGTAAAGAGTCGCGTATTTTAGTTAATACACAACTCAATGAAACGGTAAAGTTGCCCAATTATGGTTTATTAGAACCTTTCATTAATCGTGCATTAGACGGTGAAACGGTGAGTTTTGAAAGTCGTGAAACCGACGAATACGGCAATGAAATTTATTTACTCAAATCGTATGTGCCGAATTGTAATGCAAGTAAGAAAGTGGATGGCTTCTTTGTTTTGATTACCGATATCACTGAGCGTATAAATACAGCCCAAGCTCTACAAATTGCGTATGACGAGTTAGAAGACCGAGTCGAACAGCGCACTTATGAGTTGCGTGAAGCGAATGAATCCAAGTCAAAGTTTTTAGCTGCGGTCAGTCACGATTTATTGCAACCACTCAATGCGGCACAACTTTTCGTCAATGCTTTAATCGGGCAAACCGACTCGCATCCCAATAACCTTGAGTTACTGAACTCCATGCAAAATTCATTATTTGATTTGGAGAACTTAATTGTGTCCTTAGTGGATATTTCGAAACTCGATGCGGGGGTGGTGAAAGCAGACAAGACCATTTTCCCAGTTGATAAATTACTGTCTAACATTAGCTCGGATTACAAACGAATTTCAGTCAAACACAATGTATCGTTCACATCCGTTCCATGTAATGTTTATGTGAACTCTGATAGTGTCTTATTAGCCCGAATATTACGTAATTATTTGAGCAATGCATTGCGACATTCACCGAACGGAAAAGTCTTATTGGGTTGTCGTCGTCAGGGAGATTTTATCAATATCGAAGTCTGGGACAATGGAGATGGCATTGCCAAAGACGACTTGGGGATTATCTTCAAAGAATTTAAGCGCTTAAAAGCCTCTCCCAGAGCGCATCAAAGTCTTGGTTTAGGACTGGCGATTGTGGATAAAATGGCAAAGGTACTCGACCACGAAATTAATGTGCGTTCAACGCTCGGTCGTGGTTCGTGTTTTTCAGTTAAAATTCCAATTGCCCATCCGCAAACATCACTGGCACAAAAACCACAACCGGTAATGGATTTTCACTCTGACGCATCGCACAATAACATCACAATCTGGGTGGTTGATAACGATCAAGCGATTTGTTTAGGTATGCAGAGCTTGTTATCGAATTGGGGGTTTACCGTTATGACCGCCGAATCGTTAACAGAGTTATCCGCCAAATGCGATGTGCGTAACGATAGGTGTGACTTGTTAATTGTAGATTATCACCTAAACGATGAAAATGGGTTTGATGTGAGTAGAGTGATTAATCGAGAGAGAGGGGAGCGTGTACCAACTATTATGATCACCGCTAATTATAGCCCTGAATTGCAGACTTTGACAAAGCAGCAGCATATAACCTTGTTGAATAAACCGGTTAAACCCCTAAAACTTAAGATGTCTTTGCAATACCAACTCAAACTAAACTAACGTTTCAAATACTGATCAAAGTCAATGTTCGCCGCACCGACAACAACTTTGACTCGATTGGTTGCGCCTAATTTCTTGAGTATCGACGAAACGTGCGACTTGACTGTTGTTTCTGAAATATTCATTTCATACGCAATGTATTTATTGGCTTCACCTTGGGTGAGGTATTTTAAAACAATTAATTCTTTACGTGTTAAAAGCTGCATTTTCTCAGGCAAAATTTCAAATTCTTTATTATTCTTGGTCGCTGGTTTGTCTGATGCGGTGCGAATAATGTCAGATGGTAAACACACATTACCAGCAAAAATCGATGTCAAAGATTCAGTAATTTGCTCAACAGGTGAGGATTTGGAGATAAAACCCACCGCACCGTAAGAAATCGTTTGCAGGATCTGTTGTTTGTCATTTTCTGCTGAAATAATAACAACGGGAATAGTCGGATATTCGTTGCGCAGCTCTAATAGACCACTTAATCCCGATGTGCTGGGCATATTCAGATCCAGTAAAACAAGATCTAAATCGGTTTGTTCTTGGATAATTTGATGCGCTTCTTGAATGCTTTCTGACTGGAATATGGTGCTTCCTGTAAATTCATTTTCTATGATCCCCGCAATGGCTTGACGAAAAATCGGGTGGTCATCAACCACAAGTAATTTATACATTATTATTTTACCTTAATGAAGCATTCCTTCTGCTTTGATAGTACTCCATATTAGAATCGATTTAAAGTTGATTGGACGAAAGCCTAATAAAAAAGCGCTTAATCAGCGAACTGAAAAAGCGCAATCACATCACAACGAATTTGTGTTAACTTAGAAAGTAACGACTGCACCGATTGCAAAACCAGTATTTTCATTACCTGCTAGTACTACATCATCTTCTGATTTAGTGTATTCACCGACTAAGATGACGCCAGAGCTAAGTGTGTGGAAAATAGCAACTGTGGTGTTCGAGATATCGCCTTCGGTATTGGCAGTGGTATTTTTGTACGTGCTTTCACCGCTAGAGACAACAAAGCGGTTTGCACCAGCTGTGTAGCTTGCTTGTAGTAAATATCCGTCTTGTTCCATGGTATCTGGTGAGACACTTTGATCTAGACCCACAGTGTTACCAACACCTTCAGATGAATAACCAGAAGCGGTAACAGAGAAACCATTCGATTTGAAATTCACACCGTAGCCAAGACCTTGCGAGTCAGCATCTACGTTTGCGCCTTCAGATTCTTGGGTCATACCGTTTAACCATGCAGATACACTTTCACCCGTGTACTTCACTTCAAATTCAATGCGTGGCATATCTTCTTCTGAACCCGCTTCGGCTTTATTTGGATCAAAGATACCGATTGATGCTGCTAGACCATTTTTAGTTGGGGTCGTATAGGTAATCTGTGATTTAGGGAACGGGTAGGTGTAACCAGTAGAAATGTTACCAAACGATACGTTGCCGCCGTCTTCTAAGCCAAATAAGGTATGCCCGTAACCGAGTAATAACTCATCGCCAAGGATATTTGAACGGTTGAATAAACCGAAATCTTTACCTAGTAACACTGAACCCCAGTCACCAGACACTTTTGCGTAAAATTGACGCACATCGATTAACGAAGCCGTTCCCGCATCTTCGCCACGACGAACTAAGTCAGAATCATTGATCGATACCCAAAAAGACTGACGCGTTTCGACTTTGGTATCGCCAACTTGTTTAGAGAAATTAAAGCCAACAATGTTTGGTAAAAAACCCATTTTGACACGGCTTTGGTCTTTGGTGTCGCCAGCGGCATTTTCTACGCTTGTATTAGTATAAAATACGTTAACTAGGCCATCAGCGCTAAACGTCATACCATCTTCGTTATACAGCTCAACCGCTGCATTTGAGCCAAAAGAAGCAAGGGCAACTGCAGATGCTAACAAACTGGCTTTGATAGAGTGTTTCATGTTGTGTTCCTATTTGTTGTTTGTGTGTACCGGATACACAATACCTCAGTACAAAAATATCTGAATAAGGCAAGTTGCTGAATTAAAACATCATTTAGACAGGCACTTTGTGACTAGTGCTTTAGTAGGAAGAATAATATAAATGACGTTATTTACCTAACTCGCCAGCCAACAAGTTGGGGTGACGAAGCAAAAGTTCATCGACCATATTTTGAGTAGTGTTACTGAGTCTTCTTTCGTCTATTACGTTGAGCGTCAAAATCACTTTTGCGGGCCTTTTACTCAAAAAGATGACTTTATCTGCAAGCTCGATGGCTTCATGTAAGTCATGCGTAACCAATATGAATTGTGTTCCATAAGCTTGCTGTAAGCGTTGTAACGTGTTGCGACATTCGTTTGCCGTCGGAGCATCTAGAGAAATAAAGGGTTCATCGAGTAACAGAATATCGGGCTGAATACAAAATGCACGAGCCAAGGCAACCCGTCTTTGCATCCCGCCAGAAAGTTGTTTGGGGTAATGGTGTTGGCTGTTACTCAATCCGATGTTATCCAGAATGTTTATGATATCGAGTTCCGTCAGATTAGGTTTCACCAATTGCAAATTTTGCGCGACCGTTAACCACGGCATTAAACGTGGTTCTTGAAACATCATACTGATTGAGCTCGTAGAGATAAGTGGCGAAGGGACATCAGATAACAGCCCAGCCAACAGATGCAATATGGTGGTTTTACCACAGCCTGATGGACCCACAATCGCTATTTTGGGGACATCCATCGACCATTGCATGGCTTGAATGACCAGTGCATCAGCATAAGAGTACTCTGGAATAGTAAGCTTATCGACCACGTGCAATCACCTTATCAAGTGGTCTAAATGCTATCGCTTCTAATACAAATATGACCATGACGAACGCACAGGTATAGGCCAGAATACTCGCAATATCAAAAAACTGAAAAAAACTATGCAGCGCAAAACCTATTCCATCACTGCGTCCAAGTAATTCAACGACTAGGACAATTTTCCAAATCAGTGACAAGCCATTACGAGCAGACGTCATAATATAGGGATACAGTTGAGGCAAATAAACTTGCAAAAATAAAGTGCGTTTGGGGATCCTAAACACGCGTCCCACATCTAACAAGCCATCATCAATATTACGCGCACCTTCTCGCATCGTAATGACGACCACTGGAAATTTATTGATCACAACGGCCAATATTGCGGCGGCTTCAATCAAACCGAACCAAATATAAGCTAAGATTATGGTCACCAATGCGGGTATATTCAATAATATGAGTAATAAACCATCGCCAATGAGGTTAAGCTTTCGGTTTGCCCCCATCATGATTCCAACGATGCAGCCCAACACCATCGCGCAGGCAAAGCTGATTAAGACACGTGTCACGGTGACCCATAAATCATTCAGTAATGTGCCTTGGTCTATATGCCACACAAGACTTTGCATCACTGCTACGGGGCTTGGCAAGTCTTGGGGACTGAACCACCACACACTTAATTGCCAAATGATGAGTAATGTGAATAGACTTCCCCAACGCAAAGCAGTTTGGGTCATTTTGCCTGGCCGTCAGTGGAAGGGGATGTAAAATTTGCAGATTGTTGCTGCCATGTTTGCCACAATGGATAAGACTCAGGCCAAAAAACTCCATCTGGTAGCTGCTTCATATCGCCTAAAAGCGCACTTTGTTCAGCATCAACGACAATCTTGAACAGTTGTTCAAACGCATTCGCTTGCACGGGTGTGAAATCCGTTAAAATCGTTGCTGGATAGGCATCTCGCAGCGCCTCAAAAACATTATCATTTTCAGCTTTAGTCAACGTTCTGACCGATTCCCACAGGACTGGTTTTGTGATAAAACGCTGTTTGGCACACCAAGATTGTGTCACAAATGACTGAAATACTGTTTTATTGTGATCCATCCATGCTTGACTGGCTACCCAACCCATCAAAGGCACTTCGGTATCGATATTGAGGTATGCCAGCATCTCACTGACGGGTAGAAGATTGACAAAACCAGAAGCGCTTGCACGCGCGTTGTAGTGCCAGAAATTCAGCATCAAATCCAACTGACCCGAAGTAAACATTCTGTGTAATAAGGGTGGGGCGCCAAATTTTTCATGGTTTATGGTGATTGGCGTAGGTTGCATAGCCGCATAGCTTTGTAGGATCACAAAATTTTTGTCGGTTGCTCCACCTGCAACCCCCAGAGAGTATTGTGAGAGTGCTTTTATTGAAAATGGTGAGTCAGGTTTACCATATACTCCACCACTGATTTTGTGCATCGGTAAGATTTGATAATCTTTGCCAAGATGTCGTTGTCTTGCCACCCAAAATACGTCTGACATAATGACGTCTACCGTATTACTTTGTAAAGCGATAGCGGCAGCATTTTTGTTTGCCATAGGCACGACGACCAATTGAAAACCATTTTGTGTATCAAGTTGTTGAGACTTAATATGCGATAATTCCCAATTGATCGTACCGTACTGCAATACGCCCACCTTAATTTCTGGTAATGACTCAGCTTTGACAAAACCGCTCATTAATATGTAAATCAGAACCAAGATGTAACGCATTGCTTTCTCTCTATTGTTATTGCAATCCTTTAAAATTGATAGTCCACTTGAACACTGATCATGCGAGGATGTGCAGGACCAACGAAGTTAGGCGACTCAATATCAGGATAAATATCTTCAAGGACTTCATCTGCTTCACCATACGTGCCAAAGGTAAAATATTCCTTATCTAAGACGTTGTTGGCTCTTACAGACAGTACCAAATTATCGTTGACATTATAATTAGCATAAAGATTAACAATACCATATCCTGCAATAGTAGGATTTTCGTTTGCTTCATCACCGCGATAGTACTGATCAGACGCCAATAACCATTCACCACCTAGGCGCAGATCTTGGTTGATATCATATTGTCCAAGCACTTTCACTTGATGCTTTGGTTGGCCAGGAATGGTATCACCTGGCTGTACCTGGCGGTTGGCTCCTTGTGGATTTTGTGGACCAAAAGACGTAAAAGGTGATTCAAACGTTGCGTTTAGATAATTGTATGCCAAGGTTAATTTTGCATTTTCATAACGCTGGGTCAAAGCAAATTCCAGGCCTTGACGACTGGTTTTATCAATATTGATAAAATAGCCACGCGAAGCAACACTGCCAGCTTGTTGGAAAATGATGTCATCGATACTATCTGAATGATACAAGGTAGCATCCACTTCAGTATTGGCAATCTGTGTATTCACATTAAACTCAATAGTTCGGGTGACCACTTGGTCTAGTGGAGGATCGGCAACAAAACCGTTCGGTAAGCGACATGGATCGTTTTCATCTGCACAACTCAATTCCGCAGGGCTTGGTACACGTGAAGATTGAGCCCAGCTTAAGTTCATGACAGTGTCATCATTGACTTGATAAGACATTCCTATCGCTGGGTTAAATTGAGCAAAGGTGTGATCACCGTCTAGTGAACCTTCTCCGTCATCAATCAAATCTTCCATCAAGATGTGGTCATGATTAAAACGACCAGCAATATTGAGTTTTAGTTTTGAGTTTATTTGAGTGGTATTACTTACATATAGTGAGCGATGGTTAGTATCCACATCTAAGCGCACGCGCGCTTCTTCATCCATGAGTTCAGTTGATTGGACACTGCGAGTGCCTTGTGCATCATCATTATCCAAGATTCCAAATTGCGTATCAGCGCGGTAGTGAATATCACCACGTTGTTGAGTCGCACCAACGATGGTCACACTTGGCATACCAATTAATTCGTGGTTATAGGTAAATTGTCCGGTAAAGCCCCATGATTCATTCTGTGCTTGACCCGTATTATATGTGCCATCCAGTGTTGACGGGTCGATTGAAGAGATTTCAGATAAAGCGAGATCATCATAACCAATAAACTCTACTGCTTCGACTTCATCACCGTCGACCAGAGGCAAATCATCATCGTCATCATCATCGTGAGCAACGTCATCGTGATCATCATCATCATCGTCATCCTCTAATTCGCATAAAGTGATGCGGCCATCTGCAAACTGGCACGCACCATAGTCTGAATCATCGCCATTGATGGACGAAGTCGTGTTTTCACGGATGAAGAAATTACCATGAAACTCAAGATCTTCAGTTAATTCGAAATGCGTAACAATGGATACAAAATCCAATTCATTACTGGTTTGGTCAGGGCTTGTAAATACCGTATCACGTCCTTCGTATTCTAAAATTTCAAGTGGAATAGCACCATTACCGACCAGCGTATTGTCTGTCGTCAAATAATTGATGTCTACTTGTCCCGAATCGTTGCGATAACTGACACTCGTGAACAGTTGTTGAACTTCTGAAGGAGAAAAACGGCGCCATCCATCTTCTTCATATTTACTGGCCATCACATAACCAGCCCACGTACCATTGTTTACACCAGATTGAACCGTAAGTTCTTTAGAACCATATTGTCCACCGGTTAATGAGACATTGGTTGTGGTATGACTAAAGCCCGTCTTAGTGTTAAGGCTTAGAGCGCCCCCGAGCGTGTTTTGTCCGAATACAGGGTTTGAGCCAGAAAAAAGCTGAACATTATCTAGAGCATCCAATGGAACAAGGTCCCAGTTGACGGTATCACCGAAGGGTTCATTAAAACGTACACCGTTTAGATATAACGAAAGCCCTTGTGGTAAACCTAATAATGGGGACGCGGTGAAACCACGATATTGTACATCGGGCTGAAAAGGGTTGTTTTGAACATCATTCAAATTCACACTCGTAAATTGTTGACGCATGATGTCGGTCAGTGAGCGCTGAGGGCTCAATCCTAAATCTTCACTGGTCAATGATTGTCTTTGCCCAAGAATGACATCTTGATCTTGTAGTTCAGTAGACAGTGGATTGTGACCTTTGATTTCAATCTTTTCGATTGAGTCATCTGCGATTGCTGGCTGTGCTATGGCAGCCGTAATTATGACTGCTAAGTATGAACGTTTCATAATGTTTTCCGTTTTGTTGCTTTTTAAATTTATACTGTGCAACATACGGATTTATTCGCGTAAAGCAACTTGCTTAAATGGCATGTAATAGTTAATAAGTTCAATAAAAACAATATCTTGTGATATTTTAGGAAAAATTCCCAACACCAAAGCCTTATCGGTAAAGTACTAATTTACCGTTACATCCGTTCAATTTGTCTAAGTATGGACATAAATCCTTTTGGCCCTTGCTTATTAATGAATATTTCAGCTAACCAACCGAACCATAAATTTGGTACCGCTCCTTTTGAACGCCACACCACATGGGTTCCTCCGTGTACCTCATTTAATTTAAGTTCTCCTAAATAATGATCCACTTTAAACGGTTTTGATTTGACAATTTTGTATTGGAATTGATACGGAGGCTGGTAGTCGAAGATGGTTTCTTCAAACACGATTTTGCCAAGACGAATGGAGCGTAAAGCACCGTCGCCATTTGGTTTAGATTTACCTTGTAGTAACAGAGAAGATTCATCACATACTTTAAACTGATCATAGTTTTGGTGATCGCTCAGTATCTGGAACACATCATTAATGGGTTTAGCAATCGTGTGTTCAACGTGAATAGAAAACATATCAGGCTCCTCTTTCTTTTTTACGTAAAGAAACGATACAAGTTTAGATAATAGTCTAAATCATTATCCAAAAAAACAGACAAAAAAATTCGCGTCCTAAACTTGTGTGACATCTGATTGTGCTTGGCGTCTCCAAAGATATTCCTAAAATGTTCGCTGTCAAAGCAGAACTCCTGAAAATTACGTTTTTACAGCATTGTTACCACTACAGATTTTCAAGGGCAGGGGATATGGCATTCCCTTCTGGATTATGTGATTTTTCAATTCCAAAAAGTAAAGTCATATACGGATGTGGCGTCAGAAGTTGCAGTAACTAATAAAAAAGCGATCGCTACTTACAAGCGCTATGGTTTTGTCATTACGAAAAAAATCACATCGTATTATCAAGATGGAACCGATGCCTTTAGCATGAGCAAAAAGCTGAGTGGTTCTTGCAACTGACTTTTATAGCTACAATACTTGATGTCACTTGGATTCGGTATATCACATTGAGTTTACTCAACTTTTCTATCTTTACCGGACGATGCCCGTTTCTTTCGCTCCACTTGAACATAAACCGTATCGGTTGTTGCGCTGCTGGCATGGCCCAGGTCCTCAGACAAATCTTTCAATGGACGGTTGCGTTCAATTTCCATACTTGCACCAGTGTGACGCAAATAATGCGTACTGGCTTCTTGTAATTTTTGCGCAGCATTGAGTCCGTGCTCTGCCTTCATTCGAGTGAACGCAGCATCAAAAATCTCTTGGATCAAACGGGCAATATGACGCCCAGTTAAACCTCCACGACCACGAATTTTCTCTACTAACAGGGTTTGTTCACCACGTGAAGGCAAGGGTGATAGACCTCGCCATTCACGATAGCGAGAAAGAAATGGCAAATAGCTTTGCGGCACAGTGATATCGCGTATTTTTTTGCCTTTTCCGTAGGCTTTAAACCACCAATTATTACTGTCATCTAACCAAAAATGACTCATCAAAGGTGTCCAATCTTTGCGTTCTGACAACTCAGATAAACGTAAAAATAAGGTTTTCATCGTGGCAATGATAAATAAATGTCTCTCATACAGTGCATCATCATCAGCCATCGCGACTGCTGTATCGAGTAAATATTGCCACTGATGTTCGGTTAACCGGCTGATATTTTTGACCTGACTGTCTTTAATCAAATGTTTGCAGTCGCGTTTTGCCAGTGGAACTGGATTACCAAAGCAGATTTCTTCATCAATCAGATGCCGATACAATGCACTTAACGCAACAAATGTTGATGTTAACGTTTGGTGTGAAGGACGATATTGTTTTAGGTCGGGATCACGTGTTTTATCGTGTTTGGGCATAACTATACGAAACGGTGACCAATCAGAGTTGGATTGATAATAACCTGATTGCAATATGAAACGGTCATTGAGCTGTGTATTGATCCAATCTAAAGGCGGTTGTACACAAAAATCGATATATCGCAGTATGTCAGCTTTGCGCAACTCGTCCAGTGGTCGTTGCTCATATGAAAATACCCACAATAGAAACTTTTCAACATCGTTACGAAAACGCGTATAAGTATGCTCAGATTTATTGCGTCCGATATAGAGCAAAAAATCTTTGCACCAATGCCAGTGTTGCACACGCCATGCAGGGCCACTTGTGACAAAATCATTTAGCATTGGATAATCATCAAGGGACATTACTTGAAGCTCTGAAAATGTCGGGTATAAAGGTGTCGGTTTAGACTTAGGCATAATTTGTATTGTATTGCTTAATTATGGTCATAAACGCATGATAATGTATTTAAGCCCCTATGTCTAATACTAAAGAGTATTAGACATAGTGAAGATGTGTTTAATACTGGCAAAATCCCCATCCTGGTATAGGCTTATAAAAAACCTCAAGCACATAATGGAGTATGAAACCAAGGTTATTATTGATTGATAATGATCCGGTACAGTCAAAACTCAAGCGTATTAGGTTTAGCAAGATGTATGATGTCGTGTTGGTCAAATGCTCAAAGGACTTATTAAAATACTTAACTCCAACAGCAGAACCTTTTCAAGTGATTGTGTTGGATCTGTGGTCATAATGATTCAGTCATTAGTGCAAAGCAAAAATGACATGGCTGTTCGGGCTAGGCGAGATGACTTTTATGTTGTCTTACCCTCATGCGATGAACATGGTATTTATCAAAAATTAAAACGCCTCAAAATCATGCTTAATGAAACGTTAATCAGAAATGACGTGTCTCCCCTATCTCCTTTCTTGTCCATATCGGTTGGGCACGTAACGCAAATTCCCCGCAGTTTGAAACAGGTCAATATTTTTGTGGAACTTGCCAAAGCACGTTTAAATAAAGCCAAAGAAGACCGCGATATGGCTCTGGTAAATAGCAACAAACCAAGCGACGCAAACAAAAATAGTCTTTACACTATGGGAGCAGCAATCTCGAACACGAATTCTCAAGTGGGTAGAATATTGACTGAAGCTAGGAAGATTTAGCGATTTTGTTCCGATTTCCCATGCACCGTTTCGAGCAGTACTTCACGTGCTCCCAATCTCGCTCCCATTTTTTACGCCAAGTAAATGGTCGTTGGCAGACTGGGCACATCTTAGTCGGTAGATTAGACTTTTTCATGATTATCCAATTTGCTCAAAAAATTATGTGCATCCTCTTGAATTTGAATCACCTTGGTCTCATCCATTTTGTTTAATGTGTTATAAATCATGCCCATCCGGTGGTTTGACCTAAGCGTTTCGCGGTTGCGAATTAAAAAGTCCCAATACAAATAGTTGAACGGACAGGCTGTCTCTCCGCTTTTTTCTTTGACTTGGTAATAACAGTCTTGGCAATAGTTAGACATTTTGTTGATGTATGCCCCACTCGCTGCATATGGCTTTGAGGCTAATACGCCCCCATCGGCAAACAAGACCATCCCAGAGACATTCGGCATTTCGACCCACTCATACGCATCGGCATAGACCAATAAATACCAATTATTTACTTCTTCAGGAGCGAGACCCGCCAATAAGGCAAAGTTACCCAATACCATTAGGCGTTGAATATGATGTGCATAGGCATTGTCTGATGTTTCTTGCACGCATTGCTTTAAACAATTCATCTTGGTATCGGCCGTCCAGTAAAAATCCGGTAACGCTCGAGTGGCATTCAAAAAGTTTTCTTTCTCATAGCCAGGCATTTTGAACCAGTACAAACCACGCACATATTCGCGCCAGCCGATGACCTGACGAATGAACCCTTCAACTGCGTTTAGAGGAGCATTCCCTGCGTGATATTCCGCTTCGACCGCTTGCACAATTTCATCCGGAGTTAATAAACCCGCATTCAAATACAAGGCAATATGTGAGTGAAACATCCAGGGTTCACCTTGCGCCATGGCGTCTTGATAATCCCCGAAAAGTGCTAAGCGTTCGTGAATAAAGCCCTCTAATACCTGTAAGGCGTCATCCCTTGTTACCGCGTAGTGAAATCCGTCTAACTGACCAAAATGGTCAGCAAATTCACTTTCGACTAACTTTAATACGTCTTGAGTGATCGCATCAGGCACAAACTGGGTTGGGGGCGGAACGCTGAGTGTTTTTGGAAGCGTCTTGCGATTTTGTGCATCATAATTCCATTTGCCTCCCTCTGGTTGACCTTCTGGGGTCATTAAGGAGTGGAGTTTTTTGCGCATTTCGCGGTAAAAGAACTCCATTCGCAGTTGTTTTTTGCCTCTTGCCCAATTAGCAAAATCCTCGACTGATGCAATAAAGCGAGTATCGTCGCGAATATCAACAGGCATAGACAAACGTTCAGACCAAGATTGCATATCTGCTAACACGCGATATTCACCAGGGAATGTACAAATGACTTCGTTGCACTGGTATTGCAGAACTCGCAATCCTACTTCATCTGCGAGAGAGCCGGCGTTATCTTCTGCCAAATAATCGGTGTAATGGACCGTATATCCTTGATTTCGCAATGTTTGTGCAAAATGCCGCATGGCACTGAAAAGGTACGCGATTTTTTTCTTATGATGTTTGACATACGTCGCTTCACTACGCACTTCAGCAAGTAATATCACATCATTTTGTTCATCGATACCGTCTAAAGCGGTGATGTGTTGGGTCAGCTGATCGCCTAGAATTAATCGTAAAGCCCCCATTATGACACAGCCTTCATTTGTTGAAATGCATCCAGTGCGCGTTCACGTGATTGCTTCAAGTCTACTATCGGTTTTGGATATTCCTTGCCTAACGTAATTTGACAGGCACGCAAAATGTCTTGCGGTGCTGCCCAGGGTTGATGAATGTATTTGGGAGGAAGACGTTTGAGTTCAGGGCAATACCGCTTCACATACTCGCCGTGCTTATCGAATTTTTCGCCTTGTAACACTGGATTAAATACTCTGAAGTACGGTGCTGCATCTGCTCCACTACCAGCAACCCATTGCCAGCTCGCGCTATTTGCAGCCATATCTGCGTCCAGCAAGCAGTCCCAAAACCAGCGCTCGCCTTCACGCCAATCAAGGAGCAAGTTTTTGACCAAAAATGAGCCCACAATCATACGCACACGGTTGTGCATATAACCGGTTTGCCATAATTCACGCATACCTGCATCGACGATAGGCACGCCTGTTTGCCCTGTTTGCCATGCCTTGAGTGCATTGGGATCGTTCCGCCAAGGAAACGCATCGAATTTGTTATTAAAATTATCCGTTGGAATGGTTGGCCAGTGATACAGTAAGTAATGACTGAACTCACGCCAGCCCAATTCGGATAAGAATGTATCAAGATGAGGATTGTCAGGATCGTTTGCATACGCATCTTTTAACGCATACCACACTTGATTGACCGAAATCTCACCAAAGTGCAAATACGGTGAGAGTTGTGATGTCCCTTTTACTGATGGCAAATTCCGCGCATCTTGATATTGACCAGACGCTTCTTGGATATAGCGAGCGAGTTTGGCTTTGGCGCCAAGCGTACCCGGTTCCCACATGGCTTTGATGTGTGTGTCCCAAGGAATGGTCGGTAAAAGTGCTAAGTCGTCAATTTCAAGACTGTGACTGTTACATTGAGCATACTCTAGTGAAGGCGCCTCCACTGGAAAACGTGGCTCTGGTTGGGCTAAACAGCCTTTGCGATAATATGGTGTGAATACTTTGTACGGTGTGCCGTCTTTTTTGACCACACTCATGGGTTCCCACAACAAATGGCCGTTGAAGCTTAGTACTTCAAGTCCTCGGTCTTTAAGTACTTGCTTGATATGTGTGTCACGTTGAATTTGCCACGGCTCATAGCTCCGATTCCATACTATCGCATTGGCTTTGCTTTGCTTGATAAGATCCGTCAATATTTGCAGCGGCTCCCCTTGTAAGACCAATAAATTGCCATCAAGGGACGCATTGAGCGCGTGTAATGAATGGTGCAACCACCATTTGCTGGCACCACCTAATTGTGCCGAATCTGGAGGCGAGGTGTCGTGAATAAAAACGGGTAACACACGTCCTGCTTTTGCCGCAGCGGTCAAAGCCGGATTGTCGTCAATGCGTAAGTCGTTTCTAAACCAGTGGATCGTAATTCTGTCTGTCATAGTTGAACCAAAATTCGGTAAATTCAGTAAAAAATGCAAAATATTGAGGTCGCCAAATGTCCAAAGGTTTATATTGGTTTCAGCATGACTTGCGCTTAGCTGATAACAACGCATTTAATCAAATTGTGTCCCGAGTGGATGCGCTGCATTGTATTTATGTATTGGACGAACAATGGCTGAACACCAATCAATACGGGTTTACCGCAATGGGCGATCATAGGCTGCGTTTTATTGCTGAATCTTTGCGCGATTTGACTGAGGAGCTCGAAGCATTAGGCCAAACTTTGCACGTTTTTGTAGGTAACCCAGTGAGCATCATTGAGGAGTTGGTTGCTGAACACACTATTCATGTTGTCGGTAAGCATAGTTATCCTGGTGTTTATGAGCAACGTCAATGGCAAGCTTTGAAAACCGCCCTACCCAACTGCGGATTTGTCACGGGTAACAGTCATACTTTATATCATTTTTCAGATTTGCCGTTTACGCTTAATGAAATGCCGGATCACTTCACGCCATTTCGCAAAAAGGTAGAGAAATTCGCAGAAGTTTCACATCCAGTTACCGCTCCAGCGGTTTTGCCTCCTCCTATTATCGGTCATAGTACTTGGAGCGATGCATATCCACAATGTTCATTGCCGCCGTCAGTATCCATCATACAGTTTTTGCAAGGTGGCGCCAGTGCTGGGCTTAAGCAAATCCACTATTACATGAGTGATACCAAGGCATTATTAACCTACAAAGAAACGCGCAATGGCCTTGATGGCTGGGAGTTCTCCAGTAAGCTATCGGCGTGGTTGGCCTGTGGGTGTTTATCGCCTCGTCAAGTATATTGGGCTGTCAAACGCTTTGAAGAATCACATCATGCAAATGATTCAACGTATTGGTTGGTTTTCGAAATATTATGGCGTGAATTTTTCCAATGGCAGTTGGCAAAATACGGTAAAAAAATGTTTTTCCATCGAGGGATCCAAGATAAACCCCCTACGGGTAAGCACATCAAAAAGATATTACAACAATGGATCAATGGCACAACGCCCTATCCAATCATTAACGCTGCAATGAATCAGTTACGATTGACCGGTTTTACTTCAAATCGTGCAAGGCAGCTTGTGGCGAGTTGTTTTATCCATGAATTAGGTCAAGATTGGCGCTATGGGGCAGCCTATTTTGAGCACATCTTGGTCGATTTTGACCCGTCTGCCAATTGGGGAAATTGGCAATATTTAGCTGGCGTAGGCAGTGACCCGCGCGGGTTACGACAATTTAATTTACAAAAACAAACTGATATTTACGATCCTCATGGCACCTTTATCCGCAACTGGACCTAAGCCTTCGGTAAACGTCGTCTGGTATAAGCGCGATTTAAGGTTACGCGATCACACTCCCTTAAAAGCTCAAGAGTACACAGGGGTACCCACTTTATTGTTGTATGTTTTTGAGCCTAGTGTTATAGCTGATCCGCATTACGATGAACGTCATTGGCGCTTTGTGTATCAGTCGTTACATGCCATGCAGCAAGCACTTGATGAACACAACACATCAATCCTAGTCACGCTCGATGACGTGCTAAGTGTGTTCAATCGGCTAAGTCAGTATTTTTATATACAGAGCATATTTTCTTATCAAGAAATTGGGCTAGATATTACTTTTACTCGTGATAAGGCCATGCAACGATATTGCCGTGAACAAAACATCGATTGGGTTGAATACCCGCATAGCACAATCAAGCGTGGTCCAAACCGGATTGAAGTCTCACAAACACACTGGCATGAAGTCATGCAAGCATCATTGGATACGCCAGATTTATCAAAAATTTCGTTTGTTCCTAGTGAGTTAATTCAACCCTTGCAAGATGATGTGCATGATGCGTGGAAACAACCTAATTCATTAATGCAACGTGGTGGAGAACCCTGGGCATGGCGTACGTTTCAAGATTTTTTTGTTGAGCGCGGGCGCAACTATCAAAAACACATCTCACGCCCACATGATGCGCGTTTTTCATGTTCACGAATTTCGCCCTACCTGGCATGGGGCAATCTGTCTTTGCGTCAAGTGTATCAATATACTTTAGAGCAAAAATCTGGTTTATCGAAAAGTTGGATTCGCCCTCTCCATGCCATGATTTCTCGCTTGCACTGGCATGATCATTTTTTGCAAAAATTTGAGTGTGAGCCACAGATGCAATTTTACTGTCGCAATCGAGCATATGAACAATACCCTTATGAATCGGATGAGGACTTAGTGGCGACAAGGTTAAATGCATGGTGCGAAGCCAAAACAGGTATTCCAATTATTGATGCCAACATGCGAGCAGTTATCGCCACTGGCTATATCAATTTTAGAATGCGCGCGATGTTGGTGTCTTTTTTGACCCTACATTTGAATATAGATTGGCGATTAGGAGTGCATCATTTGGCGAAGCAATTTTTGGATTTTGAACCGGGCATTCATTACCCCCAGTTTCAAATGCAAGCTGGGGTGACCGGTATTCACACGATACGCTTATACAACCCAGTCAAACAATCTGAAGAAAAGGACGATAAGGGCGTGTTTATAAAAAAATGGTGTCCAGAGCTTGCACAACTGCCTTTAGAACAACTTCATACACCTTGGTGTGTTGAGCAGAACTATGACCTATTCAGTCCCGCTGTCGACGCCCCTGATTATCCAAATCCCATTATTGATGTCGATGACACAGCCAAAGTCGCACGAGAGAGAGCATGGTCGTTTCGTGAGCGTGATGATGTGAGAGCTGAAGCTCGCCGTCTGCTGACATTTTCTTAAAGGTTATTATCTTCTAGATATTGATTTAGAACTCGTATCTGACCTTTTTTGTACGCTGCGTAGGTTATGCGTAACGCATTTGACAGGATTTCAGAATCAGACCAACCCGTTTTATCATTTAATTCTGAGTAACATTTTAGGGCTTTCGGGCTGACATAGCCACGTACCATTTTGCGACCAAGGGCTTTTTGCTTTTCGCGAAAACGCTTTTGCTTTTCAGCATTGGCGTTAGGATTCTTTTTTCTTTTTGTCGGTTGCATAGATAGGTCCTTATGTAAGTGTCTAGGATAATCAAACCCCAGCAAAATAAAAAGTAAAAACTACCTGATAACTGTTCAGACTTGTCACAAGCGTCCTTGTCATATAAATTACGCACTGCATTTTATAAAGGAACTTTACATGACCTTAGATCAGAACAGTTATACAAAAGAAGAATTACTCGCTTGTAGTCAAGGTGAATTATTCGGTCCTGGTAACAGTCAATTACCTGCCCCGAACATGCTCATGATGGATCGCATTGTATCTATTACCGATGATGGTGGTGAACACGGTAAAGGCTATATTGAAGCAGAACTCGATATTACTCCTGATCTTTGGTTTTTTGATTGCCACTTCCCTGGTGACCCAGTCATGCCAGGATGTTTAGGTCTAGACGCAATGTGGCAGTTGGTTGGTTTTTTCTTGGGTTGGTCAGGTGGCCCGGGTAAAGGTAGAGCATTAGGTGTAGGTGAAGTAAAATTCACCGGTCAAATCTTACCGACAGCCAAAAAAGTAAGCTACAAAATCACGATGAAACGTGTGATTAAACGCAAGCTATTTATGGGTATGGCTGATGGTGAAGTATCGGTTGATGGGCGTGTGATTTATACCGCTAAAGATTTGAAAGTTGGTTTGTTCCAGGACACGTCTGCTTTCTAAAAAAACTTTCGTACATATACAAAAAAGGGAAGCATCGCTTCCCTTTTCTGTTGGTAATTTGTTTAGCGCATACCAAATGTTGATATTCGCTCTTCTACTGCCTCTCGCCAACCGCCTAACCATTCTGAACGTGCATCTGTTTCTGTGAATGGACAATTTTCTTTAGCGCGACCCGCAATACCAGCCTGATAACCTTTTGCATGTGCACGGGCCATTTTGTCCCTTTTTTGTCTCTTCATTGGCATACCTCAATATGATATAGAATTACTATGTATGTTGAATATCATTCAACCTTATTATTAGTACGCCTGTTCAAAACGAGATGCAAGAGGAAACTATCCTCTTTTTTGGGTTATACCTTAAAGTACTGAAAAGATTAATAAATAATCAATAAATCAATTTGTAATAAAACTGTCATTTTTAGATAAAACAGTAATAACAATAGTTCACTTGCGTCGTCTAAATGCTAACAAACCTAGAGTCAACAAAGCCCACAGAGACGATGATGCGCCCTTTCGCTCAGGGATAACATTATCTTCTGCATCGCAATCAATGACCTCGCCATCTGCTAATGGCTCTAATAGTACAGGAATAATTTTATCTACCATAACTGCCTGACCATCATCGTCAGTGACCAGTTCACCGCGTACATTACGTGCTTGCCGATTGACTAATGCATTTGCAAGAATTTCGTTATCATCGTTAATGGCTTGCGCGCTAACAATAGTATATGGCGCTTCACAACCAATCGCATCGTTCAAATCAATAAACTCACTTGTATCGGCGTAATATATAAAGCCATGACGACGACGGTTTTGCACATTTGCCGACTCGACCTCGCCTTCACCCACGATAATATTATTGTTATTTATATCGCGACCTAAGCTAGCTGAGCCTGGGAAAAAGTCATCTGGGAATGTCGCTTGCTGAGCATCTAAGTCATATAAAAAAAACTTGGTACGGACCGTGCCATTTACCTCACGAGAATAAAAACCGGTCACCATATTACTGTCATTTACATCGTAAGCTGAACTGGGTGTTTGACCGATTTCATTCAGAAAGGGAATGGTTTGTCCGTCAGCAAATACCGCTGCGGTTAAGAACCTTTGAATATCGCCATTGCTGTCGGCAAACGAAGTTTCGCCCACAATGGTACCCGCGTCATTAATTGCCCGCGCATTACTGTAATAAATGCGTTCAATGGAATCATTAGGGTCACGCACAAAATCAAACGGGTAGGCAAAACTTTCCTGGTAGATGATTTGACCTGAGCTGTCCACTTCCCATTTTACTGCTTGTCTAAAATTAGTGGTTGCTAAAGCATTATTTCGAGCAATATTGCGATAACATGCCTCTAGAGGCTGATCGCCTCTTGCCGTTTCATCGTTGCAGTCGTCAATTAAGACTTGA
Organism: Alteromonadaceae bacterium; assembly: GCA_014872805.1. Lineage (GTDB taxonomy): Bacteria > Pseudomonadota > Gammaproteobacteria > Enterobacterales > Alteromonadaceae > Opacimonas. The sequence continues at coordinate 269,030 of WKFN01000016.1, read as the reverse complement.
AACTGATTCGATATCGCAATTGTTTGATGCCCCACCACATGACGATTGCTATTGACCCCATTTGCTTCACTGACACCGCCAAGTGTAGCCTCAGCAGGAGTTAACTCAACCATGTTTCCATTTAGATTAATGAAACCGCGACGCTCGAACTCTGGTAAAACAAAGGTAATTTGTGAATCGTCTGCGTTAGTGTAATTTAGCTTATCAAACATGCCTTCACTGGTACCGACATAAAGGCTTGGAGATATTGCATCATTAATGTAGACATCTGGTCCAAAAGTAAAACCATTAGTCTCATCGCGTTCTTCATCAAAACCGATCACACGTTGTGCCATCTGTCCATCGATTAGGTAAGATTGATATAAAGCAATTTGTTGAACAAATACATTATTTTCTCGAGAACCACTGCGTGCAAGGGCCACTAAATAGTTGTAATCATCAAAATTGGGATTGCCAGCACGTGCCGCATCAATATCGGTTAAGTTGTCTTGCAGGGTTTGCGAATCAAAGTTAATTAATGAAAAATCGAGTGGAGGATTGTAATGGTCTTGCACTACTACTCCAGAATTGCCTTGTTCATCAAGCGTTTGCGCAAACACATTTACACCGAGTTCTTCAGTGGGTAACTCGACCACAGAGTAAGTTGCAGCAAGGCTTGAAAATGACATAGAGATTGCCATTCCAAGCGCAGATAGGTTAAGTGGCTTAGCCATGACTGATAATGGACCTCGTGCTGAGTGGTTCTTCATATTTTAACTACCGCTTATTTGTTCTTGTAATGCTTCTAGTTCGTCCCAACGTTCATAAGCTGTATCTAGCTGAGCTTGACATTCGGATAGCGCAGTAAACACTGGTTGTTGTTCAGCAGGTGACTGAGCAAAAAAATCGCTGCTATTGATCTGCGTTTCTAGTGTTTGTAATTCTGCTTCTAATCGTTCAATGGTACTTGGAAGCTGCTCTAATTCTCGACTATCTTTGTATGATAACTTGTTACTGGTTTTTGTGACAGATTTTGTTTGGCTTTTAGGACTCTGCCCAGTCACATTAGTTCCACAAGTGGATTGTTCTGATGCTTTTTTGTTCTGTTCAGCATACCAACTGTGCGCTGCGCTATACCCACCTACAAATTCAGACAATCTTCCCTCACCCTCAAAGACCAGTGAACTCGTCACGACGTTATCGATAAATTCTCGGTCGTGACTGACCAGAATTACACTTCCCTCATAATCAACCAGCAATGACTCCAACAGTTCAAGTGTTTCAACATCCAGATCATTAGTGGGTTCATCCAAAATCAGTAAGTTGGAAGGTTTCAGCATCAGTTTTGCAAGCAGTACGCGGTTTTTCTCACCACCGGATAAGGCACTGACGGGGGCTTTAATTCGGTCTGGGGCAAACAAGTAATCTTGTAAATAGCTAATAATATGACGCGGTCGACCATTTACCATGACTTCTTGTTTGCCATCCGCAACACAATCCGCGACGGTGGCATTCAAATCGAGAGCTTCGCGATGTTGATCAAAATACGCAATTTCAAGATTGGCGCCTTGTATTATAGAGCCACTATCGGGCTTTATTTCACCTAGTAATAAACGGATCAACGTCGATTTGCCGCAACCATTGTCACCGATAAAAGCGATTTTATCGCCACGGGCAATGTAGAGATTTAAATCGTTAACAATGGTTTTGCCTTCAATTTGATAATGCAACCGTTCTACTTCAAAAACTCGCTTACCAGATGGTGCCACGGATTGGGTTGCAATTTTGGCACTCCCCTGCACTTGTCTGCGAGCACTGTGTTGTTCGCGTAGTTTTTTGAGCGCTCTCACACGCCCTTCATTTCGGGTACGACGAGCTTTGATGCCTTGTCTGATCCATACTTCTTCTTGAGCGAGTTTTTTGTCAAACTGAGCGTTATGCACTTCTTCTACCGCCAGATCATGGGCTTTTTTGTCAAGGTAGGTGGCATAGTCACCAGGATAAGATGTTAACTGTCCTCGATCGAGATCGACAATCCGCGTCGCCATACTGCGAATAAACGCCCTATCGTGGCTAATAAATACGATGCACCCTTGATATTGCGTTAATGATTGCTCCAGCCATTTGACCATAGCAATATCCAGGTGGTTAGTTGGTTCATCTAATAATAAAATGTCAGGTTTTGTGACCAACGCTCTCGCCAGTGCAGCCTTACGTCGCCAGCCACCAGAAAGCGTGGATAAGGATACCTCTGCTGGTAATTTGAGCAAACTCAAAGTAGCAGCGATCGCATTTTCAAACTGCCAAGCGTTGTGAGTATCCAGTTGTTCTTGTAATTGGGTTAAACGTTGAATGTTTTGCTCGGAAGGGTCTTGAGCAACAAGATTGGATTGTTCGTGATATGCTTGTAACAATTTACCGACTTCAGCCAGCCCTTCAGCTACATAATCAAACAGCGTCATTTCGACAGATTCGGGTGGATCTTGCGGCAGTCTTGCTATTGATATGCCGTTTTCGACGACTCGTTGACCGTCATCTAGAATGACTTCTCCCGCAATGACTTTCATTAACGTGGATTTGCCAGAACCGTTTCGTCCAACAATACACACTCGTTCTTTGGACTCAAGAACCAAATCAATACCGTCTAATAAAGGAGGCTGACCATAAATCACAGTACCTTGGCGAATTTGAAATACACTCATAATTTGAAAAACCGTTTGATGTCTTCTTTGCCAAAAGGCCACGTCATAAAGCGATTAGCTTTCGTGTCATAAATGACTGGGATTTTGACTGCAAAATGATGATACAACTCAGTGCTGGATTTGACATCCACATACGCAATTTCATTCATAATATCTGCGGGTAAACTCGTTTCCAGCAACACTGAGGCATCATCGCATAAATGGCAGTCTTCCCCACCTATCAACCAATATCGCTGTGAATTAAACTGCATACACTAGTCGCCAGCATTGGTGAATTTTGGGATTGCGAGCAAAGTCTTTAGGCAATGTTCGTTCAGAAATATTCTCTATGGTGTAACCTATTTGCTCAAGCGCGTTATGATCTAATTTAAATCCCCGCAAATTATTTGAAAAGTACACGACGCCTTTAGGGGTGAGACTCTCTGCAGCTGACGTCAGTAAGCTCACATGGTCGCGCTGCACATCCCAAGTACCTTCCATGCGTTTAGAGTTGGAAAACGATGGCGGATCAATGAACATCAGGTCAAATTGCTGCGTGTTGTCTTTGAGCCATGCTACGCAATCCCCTTGCGTGAAACCGTAGCCACCTTGCAGGCGATTAAGTCGAAAGTTGTCTTTAGCCCATTGCAAATAAGTGTTCGACATATCAACGGACATCACTGTTTGAGCGCCGCCCTTGGCTGCGTGGACCGAGACAGAGCCTGTGTAACAAAACAAATTTAACACCCGCTTGCCCTTCGCTTCGGCTTTAAACAATTGCCTCGTCGTACGATGGTCAAGGAATAACCCCACATCCAGATAATCCGTTGGATTGACATAAAACATCGCATCGTGCTCATGCACAATAAATCGGTTATTGTGTGTCTTTAAACGCTCATATTGAGCTTTGCCCTTTTGTTGTTCTCTGACTTTTAGCGCAATCTTATTCGGTGTTACGCCGGTTGCAATGGGAAGTTGCGTAATAATGTCGTGAAGACGTGATTTGGCTTTTGCTTCCGGAATGTCTTTTGGCGCGGCATACTCTTGAACGATTAACCAGTCGCCATAGCGGTCGATTGCACAGTTGTATTCTGGTAAATCCGCATCATACATACGATAACAATCCGTCTGATTCTGTTTGAGCCAGGGTTTGAGTTTTTTTAGGTTTTTTGCAATGCGATTGGCAAAAGCGTCTTGACCATCACGCTGGGCTTGATGAGCGCAGTTATTGGCATCCAATGCGTAATTCACAATTTCACATTCGAGTTTTCCGTTCATGACTTTGTAGGATTTTTTGGCTCTCAAGCGCAGTTGGCGTAATATATCGCGATTACTGCTTAATAAACTGACTTGCCATCCGGCATACTCTTGCTTGAGATGCGCTCCCCAACGTTGGAACAAGCCTAGTAACTGAGGCAGTTCACCCAAACGCTCACCGTATGGCGGGTTGGCGATTAACCAGTGCGGTGTCAGTGCCAAACCATCATCATCCAGTTCAGGTGATACAGGTGCTTTTAACGTGCTGGCATCCTGTTGGGAAAAACGAATATAGCGCATAACTTGAGCGTTACCGGCATTGTCTTTGGCAATCCGAATTGTATTTGCATCAACATCATTGGCATAAAACTGATGCGGAGTGTCATCGCGTTGCGCCCCAACAAAGGTTTGCACAATGTCATTGAAGACCGATTGTTGATGTCCGTACCAGGCGTCAAAACCCCATTTGGTTCGAGTTAAACCTGGAGCAATGCGGCGGGCCATGTTCACAGCTTCAATGATGAGAGTTCCTGAGCCACACATTGGATCTAATAAAACCAGCGGCGCATCTTTGGTTAAGGCATCGGCAATCCCTGCTCGATGTAACATTGCTGCGGCAATGTGTTCTTTGACCGGAGCTTCGCCTGTTGCAACTCGATAATCACGTTGGTGCAACGACCGACCTGACAAGTCGATACACAAAGTTACTTCGTCTTTATGTAACCGAGCATTGATGATAATTTGCGGTTGTTGTTTCGCTACATCAGGACGTCTGAGTCCTGCTTCAACAAAGCTATCTACAATACCGTCTTTGACTTTTAATGCACCAAATTGCGTGTTTTTGAGCCAGCGATTAGTGCCATTGAACTGCACCATAAAAGTTGATGAAGAGGCAAATTGTTCAGGCCATTGCACGGTTTGAGTTAATTGATATAAGTCATCTTGATTTTTTACCACACCTGAAGTCATTACTGCTAACACTCGGTTGGCTAGACGTGAACCCAAACAAATTCGATAGGCGTCAGCGAGTGCGCCATCAAGTAATACTCTACCAGGCGCGAGTTTGAGTTGAGCGTCAGGCAATAACTGACGACATTCATCCATTAATAGCTGGTCTAAGCCACTGGATGTGGTGACAATAAACTGCATTAGTGCAATCCCAGAACAATGTCTTTGATCAACGGTGGTCCTTGATAAATCAAGGCAGAATAAACCTGCACCAAGTCTGCACCGGCATCTAAACGAGCTTGTGCAGCGGCTGGACTATCGATGCCACCAACACTGATTAAAGGCATCGCCCCATCAAGGTGTTTGACAAGATTTTGGGTAACCTCAAGGCTGCGCTCTGTCAGCACTGAGCCACTTAATCCTCCCATTTCATCGGCATGCGGTAGCCCCTGAACGGCATCACGACTCAACGTTGTGTTCGTGGCAATGACCCCATCCATGTTGGCATTTACTAATGAGCGAGCGATGCTTTGCAATTCTTCATCACTCAAATCTGGCGCAATTTTGACAACGATTGGAGTATACAGGCCGTGTGTGTCCGCTAATTCAGCTTGACGAGCTTTTAGCCCTGATAATAAATTATCAAGTGTTTCGCCGTACTGTAGATTACGTAACCCTGGAGTATTCGGTGATGAAATATTTACCGTTACATAATCGGCATGGGCATATACTTTATCTAAGCAAATCAAATAATCAGATAATGCCGCTTCTTCAGGTGTCGCTTTGTTTTTGCCGATATTGATCCCAGTGATTCCTTGGTTATTGGCTTTGCTTACTTGTTCGAGTAAATAGTCTACACCGTGATTGTTAAAGCCCATGCGATTGATAATTGCGTGCTTTTGCGGGATGCGAAACAGTCTTGGCTTGGGATTACCCGGCTGACCAACTGGGGTGACAGTACCAATTTCAACAAAACCAAATCCCATCGCATGAAATGCGTCCACACATTCCCCATTTTTGTCCAAACCTGCGGCTAAACCGACCGGGTTGGGAAACGTTTTGCCCCATACTGTTACTGGCTTTTGTGGTAAAGTTTGACGATAAGTTGCCTCAAGAAAACTGCGCTGTGACCGCTTTAACCAACCTATAGTGAGGTCGTGTGCGGTTTCGGGTGCTAATTTGAGAAGTGCGCTTTGTGCTAGAGACATCATAAAATCTTTCGGAGCCATGTAATAAAAAACCGCTATATTATGCCATATAGCGGTTTCATCTGCCTATGTAATGTGCTTAATTAATGTTGGATTTTGTTACTCAGCAACAAAAGCTCACGTAAGGCGACCGAAAACTTAGCAAACTCGTGCTGTTTACTGGTTTTGAACTCACTCATCATGCCACACCAGCGACTGATCAAATCGGTATTTTCAGCCATCCAACTGTCTAATAAAGCATCAGCATCTTGGCAAGAAAAAAGCTTTTGGGAACCCTTAATAAGGCTCTGTGTAATAGCACGTTGCTGATGATCCAACTCTTCTCGATAGGAAGAACGTGCAAGTGCTTGCCAATGATTATCCACCGCCTGACGATTGATTTGGTTTAAGAACCAATGCAGTTGCAATTGAGATCCTAATTGGAAATATAGCCTCGCTGTGACTGCTTTGGGGGTTTGAGCCTCTGCAACAATATGTGCTAAATCAAATGTACTGAATGCATTACTGAGCATTGCAAGTCGGTACGCAAGCTTAACTGGAACGCCCTGTGCTACTAATTCATCACGGGCTTTGAGTAATGTAGAAGCTTCATCATCAACCAGATAATCATTAATATTGTCCAGCAGATCCATATAGATAGGGCGATAAAAATCAATTGCCTCCGCAATTGAGGTAAAAGATGTGGACTGACGCACAAACCATCTAGCGCCACGACGCAATGCTCTGCGAATTTGATCGAACAAAGATAATTGCACATCAGCACTGATTTGATTGTCCAGTTGCTCAATCTCATCGCTCACATTATCCATACCAAAAACAGCTTTGACGATTGAGTAGGCTTTCGCAATTTCGGATACCGAACTACCCGTTTCTTCTTGCAAACGAAACACAAAATTAAAGCCCATATCATTGATCATGACATTGGCTAATTTTGTTGCAATGATCTCACTGCGTAGCGGGTGGTCTTGCATCTGGGATTGATATCGGTCCTGTAATTGCTTGGGAAACGCACTCACTAGCAACTGGTTGTAATGCTCAGCTTCTGTAATATCGGATACATTTAAATCATCTTTTAAGACCATTTTGCTATACGAGATCAACACAGATAATTCAGGACGAGTAAAGCCAATATTATCGACAATGCGCTCGTTTAAGTCTTCATCACTTGGTAAGAATTCAAGCTCTCGATTGAGATCTCCGGCTTTTTCTAAACCGTGAATAAAGCGAATTTGTTCTTTTAGTGATTTGGCGCCGCCTAATTGTGAAATAGAAATAGATTGAGTTTGGCGATAACAATCATCTAATACCAAATCCGCCACATTATCGGTCATCTCGTATAACAACTCATTGCGCTGTTTCAGCGTGAGATCACCTGCTTTAACTAACGAATTGAGTAGAATTTTGATATTGACCTCATTATCAGAACAATCCACACCGCCCACATTATCAATAAAGTCGGTATTGATTCGACCACCATGCTTGGCATATTCAATGCGACCAAGCTGAGTTGCTCCCAAGTTACCACCTTCACCAACGATTTTGGCTTTGATTTGCTTGCCGTTTACTCTGACCTCATCATTGGCGCGGTCACCGACTTCAGCGTGTGACTCATTTGATGCTTTGATATAGGTGCCAATCCCACCATTCCACAGAAGATCCACAGGCATTTGTAGCAACTCATGAATGAGCTCATTTGGGGTCATGCATGCACGTTTTGTATTGAGCATCTTTTTCATTTGCGCAGTCAAGGTAATACTCTTGGCTTTGCGGTCAAAAATCCCACCACCATCACTCATAAGGGAAGTATTATAGTTGGACCAATTTAAACTTGGGTCAGCAAATAAACGTTCTCGTTCGCGATAACTCGCAGCAGCATCCGGATTCGGATCAATAAAAATATGCATATGGTTGAACGCTGCGACCAAGCGAGTGTGTTGAGATAACAACATGCCATTACCAAACACATCTCCAGCCATATCACCGATACCGACACACGTAAAATCCGTAGTCTGACAATTAATCCCAATTTCTCTAAAGTGACGTTTAACTGACTCCCAAGCACCACGTGCTGTGATCCCCATCTTTTTGTGGTCATAACCCACAGAGCCACCTGAGGCGAAGGCATCACCTAACCAAAAATCAAATTCGGCAGAAATTTCATTAGCGATATCCGAGAAGGTCGCCGTACCTTTGTCTGCCGCAACAACCAAATAAGGGTCGTCTTCATCGTGTCGCACCACCTGTCTTGGCGGCACAATAGCACCATCGATAATATTGTCAGTCAAATCCAGCAAACTGCGAATAAAGATCCGATAACACGCCTGACCTTCTGCGATAAAAGCATCTCGTCCTCCTTGCGCAGGTTGCTTACAGACAAAACCACCTTTTGCGCCAACGGGCACAATTACGGTATTTTTCACTTGCTGTGCTTTGACTAGACCAAGTACTTCGGTGCGAAAATCTTCTTGTCGATCAGACCAACGCAATCCACCGCGAGCCACTTTACCGCCGCGCAGATGCACCCCTTCTACTCGAGGTGAATACACAAATATTTCAAATTTAGGCAATGGCAAAGGCATGTCAGGGATCAGCTCAGGACGCAATTTAAAGGAAACGTAAGCTTTTTCATTGCCTTGTTGTGTAGGCTGGTAAAAATTAGTACGCACCGTCGCCAAAATCATGTCCAAATAGCGACGAATAATACGGTCGTCATCTAAGTTGGAAACGGAATCTAATTTGCTAATAATTTCTTGTGAGCGTTTATCTTGCTCTTTGACTTTAAATTTTTTGTCGGGTGTAAAACGATACTCAAACAAATCGATTAACAATGCTGAAATATCAGGATATGCCGCTACCGTATTGGCAATGTAGTCAATACTAAACAAGCTACCAGTCTGACGCATATATTTGGCATAAGCGCGTAAAATTGTGACTTTACGCCCACTGATATTGGCCGACAAAATCAATCGATTAAACGCATCATCTTCAAGGTGACGATCCCATACTTTGGCAAAGGCAGATTGAAATAGCTCTTGAGATAGGGCCATATCTGTCGGTGGGAAAGCATCATGCAGCATCGAAAAATCCATGACCCAATAATTGCGCGATCTGCCGTCATGCGAGGCTTTAACTTGATACGGTGTTTCATCAATCACACGTAAACCAAAATTTTCCAACATGGGCAGAACATCGGATAGATGAATGGGTTCATCACGATGATATAATTTTAAGCGAACGGCTTTAGATTGTTTGTCGATCTCTTGTGGACGATAAAACAACATAGTTAAAGGCAAATCGTCACTTAACTCACACACCTTGTTAATGTCGGCAAGCGCTGCAGAAGGCAAATGGTTATCCATATAAGACTGTGAAAAAGCATTACTAAATTGTTTGATGAGACTAACGCTTTTTGCTTCACCAAAAGCTGACTTAATCGTATTAATTAAACGATCATCCCATGACTTGCTTAGCTCACTCACATTTTGTTCGATATCACTCACGGCAAAATCCACATTGTTGTCGGCTACGCGTACGATATAGTGGGTACGCGCATAGACAGATTCAGAAAAATACGTTGTAAATTCAACAGGTTGCTCACTATTAAACGCCTTTTGTAGGTACTGTTGTGTCGCAATGCGTAACGCGGTGTTGTAACGTTCGCGAGGCACGTATACCAAACATGATATAAATCGCCCGTAGGCGTCTTTGCGAGTAAACATGCGCGAAAACCCGCGCTCTTGCATCTGCAAAATACCTTTAACAATACGCGCTAGCTCTTTGCTTGACGAATGCAGAAGTTCTTCTCGTGGATAAGTCTCCAAAATATTAATCGTAGCTTTGAAAGCATGAGTACCCTGCTCAACATCCATTAACTGGCACACTTGCGCAATCTTTTGTTTTAGAACAGGAATATTAATAACAGACGAGTTATACAATGCTGCTGAGTACAATCCTAAGAAACGATGCTCCCCAACAACCTGCCCTTCTGTATTAAATTCCTTGATGCCGACGTAGTCTAAATACGTTGGGCGATGGACTCTGGCAACCGATGTTGTCTTAGTCAATATTAACGGGTGCTGGCTTAATGTGGCTTTACGTGCGGAACTAGGTAAATTACTGATTCGGCGGTCGCGATTGCGAGTAGTATTAAGCATAATACCCAGGCTGGTTTCATCTTGAGGTTGCCAAATATAATCGCCTTCTTCAGGGTGCACTTTGTAATAACGATACCCCATTAAGGTGAAATTGTGCTTTGCTAGCCAATCTACAAACTCAATAGCTTCTTGTTGGGCATTAGGATCAATTGCAAATGGAATATCGTATAAAGATGTTCTAGCATTGTGGAGTTTATTTTGCATTGGAGCCCAATCTGAAACGACTTGTTCTACCTCACTTAGTACTTGTTGTAACTCATCTGTTAATTGAGTTAATGCTTTAGAACTGGTTTGCCGGTCAATTTCTAGCAAAAACACAGTTTCTTTTATGCACGTTTCGCAACTTGCTTTGTTTTTTGATACAAAATGCATAATTTCGTTTTGTGCATTGCGTTTAAGTGTAATTGGACTATTTAAAAACAAATGAGCTGTAATGTTTAAACGCGCTAAACACATGCGAATAGAATCCACCAAAAATGGTTTGTCTGGCACAATAATCTCAACAATAGTGTGTTCAGATTGCCAACCATCTTTGGTAATTTTGGGGTTAAACGCTTTGATAAAGGGGGCAGCGCCATCGTATTCACTAAAGTGCTGCCAAAGCGATAACATAGCACCATAGGTATCAGAATCCGAACGTCCTATGAGATCCTCATGCGCTATATTAGAAAATAGTTGTTCTCCAAATTCAGTAATAAGAGAAGCTCGAGTAGAGGATGTTTTTTCTTGTATGAGCTGAAATACTTTGTCGAGTAAGACTGAGTTGTGGGGCACAGTCATTGGCTTGTCCTTTTGTTATGTTCTATCGTTTGTATGATTGCATCTATGCTATCTATATCGACTATTTGAGACGATTTCTCACTATTTTGACCAATAATTTAGGTAGATTAAAGACATTTTTTTTATATTTTTTATGTTGTACATAAGTATGCAAATAAATAACAAAAAAGGGGCATAAAGCCCCTTTTATATCGCATATTTTTGCCAAATTAATTTAGGCTGCGTCGCGTTGTTGATGGCTGTTTTGCGTGTCTTTCCACCATAAAATACGGGCAAGCGCTGGTAACACAATGATCTCACCGAGCATGTTCACGACAAACATGAACGTCAGCAAGATACCCATATCCATTTGAAATTTTAGACTCGAAAAGACCCAAGTGCTCACGCCGATTGCTAAGGTAATCCCGGTAAACAATACCGCATTACCGCGTTCTTTTAATGCGGTTAAATACGCTACATGCACGCTCTGTCCAGATTGAATACAGCGCATCATCGTTGACAAAATATAGATCCCGTAATCGACACCGATACCAACCCCAAGGGCAATAACCGGCAAGGTCGAAACCGTTAATCCGATTTGCAGATAAGTCATCAGAGCTTGCGCTAATACGGAGACAATATACAGAGGTAAAACCACTGAAATAGTCGCTCTCAAAGACCGGAAGCTCAATAAACACAAGATAATCACAGCGCCAAACACATAAATCAACATTGGCGTTTGCGACGCACTCACCGCTTCATTGGTAGCTGCCATCACCCCAACAGGTCCTGACGCTAAGACAAAACGCAAATCATCACTCTCGTATTCGGTGCGATATTCTTTCACTGCATCGACGATTCGAGTAATGGTTTCGGCTTTGTGATCGGTCATAAACAAAATCACAGGCATCACTGAGCAATTGCCGTTGAGTAAACCACTTGATGATGGAATACGCGCAATTGATTGCACTAAAGTCGGCTCAGTTCTAGGCAAGACGTTCCACTTTGGATTGCCTTCGTTGTAACCTGCGTTAATCTTTTTGGCAACATGCGGCAAAGATACAGCAGATTGAACGCCTTCAACATTGCTCATACGCCACTGAAATTCATCTATGCGATTCATCACATCATGTGAGGTACAAGCCTGCTCTTCTGCTTCCACCAAGATTGAAATGTAATCGACAGTAATTTCATATTTATCTGTGATTAAAAACGTGTCTTGGTTGTATCGCGAATACTCATGCAAGGCAGGCGCGCCAGCATGTAAATCCCCTATTTTCATTTGTTTGGATTGAATGAAACCAAACGCAAAAAGTATAGCGGTTACTGCGACAATCACCAGTGCGATATTTTTTTCACAACACTTAGAGAAAATGAGCCAAATGCCTTCTGCCCCTGATTGTGCTTTAAACTTCTGCTGATATTGCGCAGAGAAACGGACATAACTCATTAGTACAGGCAATAAAATTAAATTGGTCAGAATAATTACCGCTACCCCCATTGATGCCGTAATCGCCAATTCTTTAATAATACCAATATCAATGACTAATAAGGTCAAGAAGCCCACAGTGTCAGAAAGCAAAGCAATACCACCAGGGATCAATAACGTCGTAAACGCGAGTTTGGATGCGTCTAACGCACTTAATCCTTCGACAACTTTTTTACTCACAGAATTGATCATCTGCACCCCATGGCTGACGCCTATGGCAAAGACCAAAAACGGTACTAATATCGACATCGGATCTAAGCCAAAACCAAATAACGTCAACAACCCTAACTGCCAAATGACCGCAATGATGGAACAAGCAATCGGCAAAACGGTGAGCATCAAAGATTTGGAAAAGATAAATACCATTACTGTCGTAATTAATATGGCGATGCCAAAGAACATAACCACATCTTTTGCGCCATCAGCAACATCTGCGATCATTTTAGAAAAGCCAATAATGTGCAGGCTGATAGTGTCGTTTTCGTACTTAGCGCGCAACTCAGATTCTAAAATGTTTCCGATATTGAGCATATCCACATCTTTACCCGTTTCTGGGTCGACCGATTGTAACTGAGCCGTCACCATGGCACAGCTGTAATCATTGGACACTTGACGCCCAACAATACCGGCTTTTTCGATATTTTGCGCAACTTGCTCTAGTGCTTTAGGATCTTTACTATTGAAGTCTGACGGAATGACTGGCCCACCAGCGAAGCCTCCCTCGACAATTTCGGTAAAACGAGTTGCCGGTGAAAACAAGGAAACAACCAGAGAACGTTCGACACCATTAATAAAAAAAACATCGTCATGAACATTTTTGAGTGTATCAAAAAACTCTGTGTTGAAAATATTACCGTTGCGATCACACACTGAGACTAAAATGTTGTTGGCACCATCAAAGTCTGCTCGATGTTTGATGTAATTTTGCATATATTCGTGTTGCAATGGAATATTCTTCTCAAAGCCTGCGTCAAGCTTAAGCATGGACGCCATGTACAACAAAAATAGCGTCGCAATAGCAAACAACGCCATAACGGCCTTGCGGTGATTAAAAATAAATGATTCGGAAAAAGAAATGAAAGAGTTCATAAACCTTACTGTATGGTAATCGATTGAAGACCGTTCGCGGTCACGGAAAGCAACGTTTTAGCATCAGCAATAGCACTGACCACTGAAACCTTCTCAGACGTCTGGAACGTATTAACGGAATCGTCATGACAAGATATATCACTGTTTATTTGGTCGATGAATAACTTGCTGACATAACCATTGTTAGCAACAGTGATCCACGCATCATCGGTTTCAATAATGGAATTCACAGATGCGCTGTGGCATAAATCTATCGACAACCATTGCTCATCCGACAATAAAAACGTATTTCCTCGCAAACCAGATACTAATAAACCATTGTCGGTGTTGGCTAAACTGAATAATGAGCCCTCGTAATCAATGGCTAGACGTTGCCAAGTTTTGCCAAAGTCAAAACTTTGCGCAACCAAGCCGGTTTCACCAACCAGAGTGACTCTATCGCCTGTCACCTCAATTCGGTTAAGATGCGGTAAAATATTGGCAAGTTCTTCATTGTAGAATGCTTCACCATCAAGTTCCCGGATCTCTTCCAAATATTCGATATCATATGGATTTAATAAACTAGCATGAAGTTCTTTTTGCCATGTCTGGCCAGCGTCAAGAGTGCGATAAAATGCCCCATAAGCACCAATAGCTACACCGTGATCATCATCAAAAAACACGATGTCCAAGAACGGTTTGTCAGCATCAAAATCTTGCATTTGCAACTGCCACGATAGACCACCATCAGCAGAATGCAGAATCGTTAGATCATGGCCGGCGGCCCATATTCGGTCACCTGATACTACAACGGAAGTCAACGTTGCTCGAGATGGCACGATGGCTTGCTGCAAAGAGTCAAACTCGTCACCAACCAATACATGACCTCTTTCTCCTACAACGACATAACCACCAGATAACGGTGCAATATCCAACAGTAAGGAATCCTTGACCAGTGGCGCTAGCAACGAATCATTTGCGTTTACCGTAAACACAAAAAAAGAAAACACAAAAAATAAAAAGTTTTTCATAGTTACTCAAAAAGAAACGGTTGACCGAGGCCAACCGTTGTTATCCAACTTAACGTTTGCCTGAACGTCTCAGTGCTTGAGGCGTAAAGTCTCGGTCTTTAAGACCCGGTGAGAAATCATACATTTCATGCTCATTATCTAAACCCAATGCTAGATAACGACCAGAGTTCAGATCATGTAAGACCTCAAGAGTTGACCACGCAGTAGGTACTTCGTAGTAATTCAAGTTATGAGCAACACCGACGCGGTACAAACCACCACGGTCGTCATACAGATCTGCAACCAAAATCTGCCAGCTATCTTCATCGATATAGAATACACGTTTAGAATACACATGACGGAACTCTGGTTTGATGTTCGCTTCAACTACCCATACGCGGTGCTTTTCATAACGTGTTAATTCTGGATTAATATGCCCAGGTGTTAAAATATCATCATAAGATACTTTGTCCGAGTGCAAGTCATAGGCGTTGTAAGCAACGTACAATTCTTGTTTGCCTTTTAAATCCCATGTGTAGCGATTTGGTGAACCGCTATACATATCAAAATCATCAGTGGTACGTAGGCCATCAGAACCCGTACCCGGAGTATCAAAAGCAACGTTTGGCGCACGACGAACACGGCGCTGACCTGTGTTATAGGTCCACGCTTGACGCGGTGTTGCGATCTGATCCACCGTTTCATGGACCAATAAAGCAGTTCCCGCAAGGCGCGAAGGTTCTGTGACTTCTTGTTTAAACTTAAACAAAATATTGTCTTCCATCACTTCTTGTGTCGTTACACCCGGCTCAGAATATTTATTTTTGAGTTGGTCATTAAAGCCAACATAGGTATATGCACCAGATTCTGTCATAGCAACCTGACCACCCTCACGAGTGACCTCTGCGCCACGATAACGAAGAATGTGATTCCAGACAGCCTCCAAACCATTTTGAGGAATAGGGAATGGCATACCCATTATGGCGTTTTTAAGGCCATTACCATCGTTTAATAATTCTGCAGTGGTTGCATTAGCGATGGTGGCATCGTAAACAAAATCAGGAAACGATGCTGTTCTACGCGTCTGATATACTGGCATTTTAAACGTATCAGGATACTTCTCAAATAACGCCTGTTGACCAGGTGACAAGAACTCTGCGTACTGTTTGTAATTACTGGCATCAATGGTGAATTGTACTTTATCATCAGGGAATGGGTTCTGATGATGGTCACCTACCTGATATCCTGCAGGCGGAGCAGTAATACCGCCTGTCCACTCTGGTATAGAACCATCGGCATTGCCGGCACGGATAGCGCCCATTGGGGTCAATTCATTGCCAAGCTTGGCAGCTTCGGCTTCGGATACCTTTGCGTGTAGGCCAGCAGAGCCCAAAGAAAGGGCTAATGCTGCAGCTACTAGGCTTATTTTTTTAATCATAATGACACCTAATTAGAATGAATACTTAACGTTGAAAGAAACAAAGTCTCTATCGGCAAGGGCATTTGTCGTACCTACCCCACCCCAAAATGCATTGTATGATGCTGTCGCTGAAAGCTTGCTTAAATAATCAAACGTAAAAGCAACACTTGCAGACTTGCGGTCTTCTAAGAACAAAAATAGTGGATCCGGTGTCGTACCGTCCACATCGTGTGCAAAAGTGGCACGTGTGCGAAGATTAACGCCATCAAACACATCATTAAAATCAGCAACCGCGAGTAAACGATAGCCCCATGAGGTTTTGGTCGCAAACGGATTTGTCTCAGGACCGTCTGATAAACCAGTGTGAAGGCCAGGTAGTGGACGTGGTGTCGATTCTAGATAATTAAACACAGGACCAGAACGACCAGTGCCTGGTGCGTTGAGGCGAACCACGTCAGCATCTGGCATATCTTTGACATCTACGTAAGCGACTTCACCCAAGAGGATTAAGTTATCTGTACCTAGAGATGGGCCAAAAATATGAGAAACAGTCACCTGAGCTTGGAAGGTATCAGATAACACATAACCGGCTGCGTATTCCCCGGATCCAGTAGTTAAACCAATATTATTAAGCTGTGAAATGCCCGCCAAATCAGGGCGTAATCCAGCGTTAGCTAATTGTTCAGGCATCGCCATGTACAATAGCTCCACATCATCGATTTGTAATGGCTCATCTTGTCGATAAGAGATTTCACCCGCTACTGCGGTCTCACCTACGTTGGTGTTAAAAGAGACACCCCACAGTTTGATGTCCTCAGGATAAATAAACTGAGTTTTAGTAAAAGTCTGTAAATCTGTGACATTGTCAGCGGTAATGGTATTTTGAGACATGTAAGCCAAGTCGCTCAAAATAGCACTGGTTCTAAAATCAGAGGTAACACCAGAGACTAATGGACGAGTGCTGTGATAATTAATGTGATAGAAGCCAAATTCAGTTTCGTTAAAATCTTCGGCAAACCAACCTAGCTTAATACCATATTGACCAGAATCACTGGCATCAAAATGCGCCTTATCTCCTAAGTCACGCACAGCAACCTTAGTTGGGTACGCAAGCATAGCTTGTGCTAATGGAGCAAGGCCTGCTGGATTGCCGCCGCTCTGTGCAAGTGCACCAGCAGCCATACCGCCCAGCGCATTTAACTCAGACAACAAAAAGTCTAAATGAATATCTGGATTACCAGAGAAGCCGAGTTGGATAGCTGAATTTTGACCACCCTCACCGGCAAAGTCGTTGGTTGCAAAATAAGAGCCCGCTACTGGTAAGCGCGAACGTTCCCACTCGTACTGGTAATACATTGACAAGCTCACCGTATCGGTTAAACCCAAATCAAGATAGACCATACCAACAGGAATAAATACTTCTTTTAACTCTGCGCCTGGTGAACGTGCACGAGTCACATCCACAGGGTTGGTCGTATTAATACCGTGTTGAATGAAAGTGGATTCACCCCAACTGATTACCTGGTCACCCACACGGAAAGATATTGGCGTGTTGCCCATATAAAAATCAGCATAGAAAAATGCATCTAACAAACGAAAATCTTGACAAAGCTCTTCTTTGGATTTGTCCGTTGCACATAAATCGATCTTGTCACCGCCAATTGGACGAGTCCAAGTGTCATTATCATCAGCAACAAACTCTTTGAAATAGAATACACGACTAAAGAAACCCAAATCCATATCAGAATGATTGTATTTGATATCTATCTCATGAGAACCAGAGAACTGGGTAGAGAACGCATCACCTGGATCATTCATTAGGTTACCTAAATCACCATTGGTAGAATACGCAGCGTCAGCTAATGCCCACACGTCAGCACTGGGATAGATAACATTGCCCAACGCAGTGTAACCTGTCCAATCAAAAACCGGTAGGTTCGGATGACCAATTAAATTCGTATCGCGATCTTCAACACGAATACTGGTTCCCACAGTAACCGTTGAGTCGATATTAACGGTAAAATTACCCACATCAAACTCTGCAGCGGCAGCCCCAGTTGTTGATAATAAGGCAGCTATACCGAGAGCGATGGGGGTTTTGACAAAAGAGGTAGGTCTGAGTTTCATCGTTTTTATTCTCCTGGATCACCTGAGGTCAAAGGTGATGATAGTTGACCAGATTTATTGTTATTAACAAAATCATTACATTATTTATTAGTCTATGCAAGGACTAATCGTACCAGTGTGATACTTTTTTACATTTTTGTTGCAATTTCGTTCAAATATTCGAATAACGCTCTTTTATTAATAGAAACAAAGCTATTGCTTTGAGTCACTTTGATGGCATTGATTTCGCTTCGGTACATGCTCATAGCCCAATCACGATTTTCTGAAATGCAAAATTCAAACATCTTATGAAAGACTTTCATATTGCAAAACACTTTTAGAAACCTTTTCGAAAACGTCTTTACTCAAGTCTTTTTTATCTAGAACCCTTCTGCACTCTTGGATCATTAATTCTCGATATGGTGAACTAACCTGCTGCCACTGTGTTAATGGCGTAACCAACCGAGCTGCCACTTGAGCATTTACACTATCAAAACGCATGATGAAATTAGCAAGATAGGCATATCCACTACCATTAAGGTTGTGAAAATGACGATGATTGTAAAAGGCGAAATTACCGATTAAGGCTCGCACTTTATTAGGGTTATTGAGCGCAAATAATGGATGTGTTTGCAACAAATCAAGTTGAGACAAAATATCATCGGAATCCTGGGTGGCTTGTAGTGCAAACCATTTATCCATCACCACAGAATCAGATTGATAACTATCATTAAAAGACGCTAATAAAGCATGGAACTCTTGCGCGTTAACTCGTTGTGCTGTGCGCAAAACACTTAAACGCTCCGTCATGTTTGAAGTGCTTTGATACATACTGATCCAATCTAATTGATTTGCATCTGCTAGAGCCAAATAATAATGCAAGGTACTTTTTAGTTTTCTGTTCTGTACTGCATCGGCGGCATATACATAATCTTCATCCGCTTTAATCTCGGCCAGCATTGGTTGCATGAGTGGCCTCAAAGACCTTGCCAAAGACACTTCAACATTATTTCGAGCCACAAGTAAAACTTGTAAATCAACTTGGCCAATCACAGATAACATCGCTTCAATACTAGGAACGGATAATACTTCACTAATAAGCTCGGCGCTGGGCATTCTTTCAAGGAATTGATAAAACATGACAAAATAGTCATGCTTTAATTCACAAGTGGAATCAATCAATAACGCTTCATAATGGGATTGTATAATTTGTTGCAAATACACCTGGCTGGCTTCCCACACAGCATAAGGGCTACGGGTATTGATAAATAGCTGCTGCCAAGTTTCTAAAGAATAATTATTTTTGATTTTAACCGGTGCACTGAATCCTACATTAAACAGTACCTGAGTATCTTTAGGTACATTAACGAATGTTACCTCCATCTTAGAGTCGTCCAACACCACTAAATTATCTCGTGCATTTTGCTCTGCTTGATATTGATTACATTGCTTGTCAACGCATTCATATACCAAAGGAATGACTAATGAAAGTTTATCGACTTGGTCAGCAGTCTGAGGCGTATGCTGTTCTAATGTAATGGTTAACGTTTTAGACACTTCATCATAATGGCGCTTGGTAGTGACTATAGGTGTGCCAGACTGTTCATACCAACGTTTAAATAACGTCATGTCGTACTGATTGGCATCTGCTATGGCATTGACAAAATCATCGCAAGTCACAGCTTGGCCATCATGTCTGTCGAAGTACAAAGCAAGACCTTTTTTAAACCCTTCTTCACCAAGTAATATTTGCTGCATTCGAATGACTTCCGCACCTTTGTCATAAACTGTTAAGGTGTAGAAATTGTTCATTTCAATTACTTCATCAGGGCGAATCGGGTGAGCCATGGCAGATGCATCTTCAGCGAATTGCTGAGCGCGCATTAGATTAATTTGTTTGATGCGAGTCGTCAGTGGCGCCATGACATCCGCGCTAAATTGTTGATCGCGAAATACTGTGAGCCCTTCTTTGAGGCTAAGTTGGAACCAATCACGACAAGTCACCCGATTACCCGTCCAATTGTGGAAATATTCGTGAGCAATAACGCTTTCAATATTGTAGTAATCTTCATCAGTAGCCGTTTCAGCATCGGCTAACACAAACTTACTATTAAAAACGTTTAAGCCCTTATTTTCCATTGCGCCCATATTAAAAAAGTCGGTGGCCACAATCATGTAAATATCTAAGTCGTAACACAAACCATAGGTTTGCTCATCCCATTGCATGGACTTAACAAGAGAATCGAGTGCATGTTGTGCTTGGTGTTTACGTCCTTTTTCGACATACATTTGTAGCACTACATCGCGACCTTCTTGTGTCGTAAACATTCCTTCCAACAAATCAAAATCGCCAGCAACCAAGGCAAACAAATAACAAGGTTTCAAATGAGGATCGTGCCAAGAAACGGTATGAGTCCCGTCTTGATTGTCTAACGCTTGGGTTTTATTACCGTTACTAAGTAAATAGGGGAACTCAGATTGGTTAGCAGTAATCGTTACTGAATATTCAGACATCACATCAGGACGATCTAGAAAATACGTAATGCGTCGAAAACCTTCCGCTTCACACTGAGTGCAATACGAGTTCGCCGCAAAATACAGCCCTTCAAGCTCCGTATTGGCTTGTGGATTACATTCAGTCTGAATGGTTAACGTAAACGCGTCTTTTGTAACCGGTATCGATAAATTTTGTTCAGTCAGGGTGTAATCAGAAATCTGTTCGTCGTCTATTTTAACGCTGAGGATAGTTAAACCAACACCGTCTAAACTAATAAATGATGTATCTTTCAAACGTTTCACTTGCATTGTGTTCGTTACTTGAGTTTGTTCCCGGTCGAGCACAAAATCTAAGTGAATTCGAGGTATCGAAAAATACGGAGGTATATAATCTTCACGACGTTTAGCAGTAACCATAAGCTTCCCTAGCGTGTTTGAATAACTGATTCAGGAGGGGTAAGACGCAAAATTTTAATCCCGACATAAGCATATATAATTGCTAAGACCGGGTTGATCAGATTAAAGAACGCATAAAAAATATAACTAAATGGATGCACTAGCAACACCGAATGCATATAGGCACCACAGGTATTCCATGGAATTAAAGGTGATGTTAAAGTGCCACCATCTTCTAAGCTACGCGACAAGTTGAGCTGGTGTAAGCCACGCTCTGCAAAAGCCTCTTTGTACATGCGGCCTGGCATTACAATGGATATATATTGATCGGCTGTGATTAAGTTGGTCCCCAAACAAGTAAAAATAGTGCGAGTGACCATAGAACCAGCACTCTGTGCACCTTTGAGTAAGACACTCACGATACGTTTTAAAATGCCAACTTTCTCTAACACAGCTCCAAATGACATAGCACAGATAATTAGCCAAATTGTGTTGAGCATAGAAGACATGCCCCCACGACTAAGAAGACTGTTGAGGTTGTCGTCGACGGTTGAAAAACTCACGCCATCGTATAAAGCTGTCCAGACAACCATCAGTTTGGCTATAGCAGTACCATGTTCGGTCATCGAAGCAACTACATCGCCTTGGAATAAAACCGCCCATAAACCACCAAACAAAGCGCCAATGGCTACAGCTGGAAACGCTGGCATTTTACGAATAGCAAGAGTTAATAATAAGATCAAAGGGATAAGGTTGATGATGGATAATGAAAAGGTAGCAGATAATACCGCTTGCATTTGTTCAATACGTTCTACAGAGCCAGCGGTATTTTCACTAAACCCAAGTACCAGAAACAAAAATAAAGCAATGATAAAGCTTGGAATAGTGGTCCACAACATGTAACGAATATGAGCAAACAGCTCTGTTCCCGCAATGGCTGGTGCTAAATTTGTGGTTTCGGATAAGGGAGAAATTTTATCCCCAAAATACGCACCAGACACCACCGCACCGGCTGTAATAGGAAGGGACATATCCATGCCAGTTGCCACGCCAATCAGCGCTACACCTACCGTTGCTGCAGTGGTCCATGAACTACCAATACTCATAGCAACCACGGCACAAATCAGACAGGCAGCGGCATAAAAAAAGCTTGGATTTAATAACTCCAAACCATAATAAATCAATGTAGGTACCGTCCCAGCTAGCATCCATGTACCAATCAAAGAGCCGACTGCCAATAGGATAAGACACGCTCCCAATGACATGCTGATCCCTTTGACGATACCTTGCTCAATTTCGGCCCAAGTATGCCCGTTTTTAAGTCCAATAAGGCTTGCGACACCAACACCGATCAGCAAGGCAATTTGATTGGGCCCATATGAAGAAGAATCGCCATACAAATATACAGCCCCGCTCATCATAATAACCAGCAGAACGAGTGGAATTAAAGCGTCCGTGAAACTCGGCTCACGAGGAGTTGAAGAAGCACCAGTCATATCTTTTTCTCCATTACATTACTGAGCGATAGAACATTACGGCGATGATTAGTGGGCAAATAAATTTGACGTACCATGGCCATATTTTCCAAAACACAGAATGTTCTGCCCCGGCAAAGCCCGATTTCACCTCTTCTAACACTTTATCTCGATGCCAAACCCAGCCGACAAAAAAGCACATCAATAAGCCCAAAAGCGGTTGTGAATATTCCGTTGTAAACGCAATAACATTGCCGAACAATGCATCAAAATTAAATATGATTAGGCTACTACACACCAGTATAAGCAAAGTCAATAACCATACCGCTCTGGTACGAGGTAATTTGCGATTCTCCACTAAATACGAAACTGGCACTTCAAGCATTGAAATAGACGAAGTCACCGCAGCAATAGACATAAGTACGAAAAAAACCAAGGCTAAGACGATTCCAATAATACCAATAGAATTGAATAAGCCAGGTAACACTTGAAAAATTAAATCACCACCAGAAATCAGACTGCCATCATCAGCAAAAATAGTTACCCCTGCCAATTGAGCGACATACATAGCAGGAATAATGAGCATCCCTGCAATGACGGCAACGCCAATATCGACTAGTGCAACCGATGCACCCAAACTAGGTAGGTGCTCTTTTTTGGCTATGTATGAACCATAGACCAACATGGTGCCAACACCCAACGACATCGAAAAGAATGCTTGTCCCATAGCACTGATTAATACTTCGGGATCCGTTATTAAAGTAAAATCAGGAACAAGGTAAGCCCGCCAACCATCAGCAGCACCCTCTTGAAACGACACATAAATGATTAATGCAACAATCAACAACACCAGAGTCGGCATCAAACGAACAGACCATTTTTCAATACCTTGTTTGACACCACCGGTCACAATTAGGCCAGTAAATACAAGAAAAATAGTACAAAACAACCAGTTTCTAGGAGTTGAAAACTCCGTTAACCAGGTTAGTTCTTCGCTATCTAAAAATAGGTTTAACAAAGCCTCCACCGCAAAGGCAATCATCCAACCGGCGACAATGGCATAAAAAGATAGGATCAAGGAAGCGGTCACGGCTCCCCATATACCAACTGCTTTACCAAACACTGAACCAGAAACGCGTTCAAGCGCATCCACAACGTTAGACCGAGTGGCACGGCCAATGACTAATTCTGCCATCAACACTGGATACGCAAGTAAAAAGGCCAAAAAAAGATAAACTAAAACGAAAGCTGCTCCGCCATTTTGAGCAACTTGTGAGGGAAATCCCCAAATGTTTCCAAGACCAACAGCCGAACCAGCTGCGGCTAAAATAAATCCGAGACGAGAGGAAAATTCTCCACGTGTTGCCATATCCTGCCCTCTTATATTATTGTTATAAGGATATTGTGTGTTTAATTCGAGTTGTTACCTTGATCAATACGCTGTGCGACCTTATCCAAACGAATATAGTCGTTGGTAATGTTGGCGGCCTCATCCAAAAATGGGTCGATATCAAGCAAGTCATCGGGTAAATCATCTAGCTCGCTTAACGCTTGAACTGGATCTTTACCTAGCCTCTTCAGTCGTGCATTAGCACGTTCAAGACGTTTAGCTTTATTGGCTTCATCCTCAGCCTTGCGTTCAGACAGCACTAGACTGATAAATTTGTCGTCTTGCTTGCGTTGATATTCACTAATATCATCAAGAATGTAAGCGAATTCGGGGTCTTGCATGATGCGCTTGTTGTGTTTTGCTGCGAGTAAGTCAATGACATTCCCACGATTCCCTAATGCAACGTAATTAGCGCGATTTATCTCATCATAAGGTAAGGCGTTCTCCTCTCGAGACTCTCCCCACTCTGCAGGATCAATAGCACTCGGGAATAAAATATCAGGGATCACACCACGATGCTGAGTGGAGCCTCCGCTAATGCGATAAAACTTGGAGGTTGTATATTGAATACTGCCTAGCTGAGTATCTTGGACATCATAAAAGCGCCCAAGCCCCTTGTGACGCTGTACGGTACCTTTACCAAAGGTTTGTTCGCCTAGAACAATACCGCGCTGGTAATCCTGGATGGCAGCGGCAAATATTTCGGACGCTGACGCACTGAAACGGTCAACCAGTACCGTTAACGGACCATCGTATAAAGTGATACCATCCATATCTCGCTCAACATCGATCTGACCATTGGACGAGCGCACCTGCACCACGGGCCCTGAATCGATAAACAAACCCGTAAGGGTACGTGATTCGTTTAATGAACCACCGCCATTGCCTCGTAAATCAATAATGATTCCTGCGACTTCTTGCTCTTGTAGCTCAGTAATTAATTTGTGAACATGTTGCGTTAAACCATTATAAAATGAAGGGATTTCAATCACACCTATCGGTAAACCCGACGCCACACCTTCATTCGGCACAACCACTTTTGATTGAGCTTGACGATCTTCTAGTTTGACTTTGTCTCGAACTAAAGAGATTACTTCTCTAGACTTACTGTCCGCACTGCCTTTGATGATCTCAAGACGAACGGTAGTGCCTTTGGGACCTTTAATGAGTTCAACCACGTCATCTAGACGCCAGCCGACCACATCCACCATTTCGTCTTTGTCTTGAGCGACACCAACTATTTTGTCTTCTGGCTTCAACTCACCTGAAGCATCCGCGGGTCCCCCGGGAATGATGGCACGAATAACAGTGTAATCGTCTTCGACTTGTAAAGATGCACCAATCCCCTCAAAAGACAAATTCATTTGCATTTGGAAGCGCTCAGCATTACGCGGAGACAAATAACTGGTGTGGGCTTCGATGGAACGGGAAAACGCATTCATAAACGCCTGAAACACGTCTTCTGATTTAGTCTGAGACAAGCGTTTCTGACTGCGCTCGTAACGCTTTTTCAGAAGGGCCTTGGCTTCTTCGACGGACTTGTCAGCAAGGATTAAATTAGATAAGTCGTATTTGACTCGTTGACGCCAAATCTCATTGAGTTCGGCTGCGTTTGCGGCCCATTGAGCATCTTCACGATCGTAAAAAAACTTATCGCCCGCCTTAGTGAAATCAAATTCATTGTTTAGAAGTGATAATGCATAATCTAAGCGTTCATGACGTCGCTGTAAATTGATTGCGTAAATATCATATGCGATTTGAACATTACTGGTCATCAAAGCTTCATCAAACAATTTTGACATATTCGCAAATGACTCAATGTCTGATGCCAAGAAAAAGTTCTTGTTGTAATCAAGGGTGCGCAAATAGCGTTCGAATACTTTTTGCGATAAATCATCATCTAGAGAAAATTTTACATAATGATTACGAGCATAGGTGCTAACTAATCTCTTAGCCGCTTTGGCATGCTGAACTTCCGGAACAAGTTGAGGCAATTCACTCGATTCTTTCGCATATAAGGAGGTTGCTGCTAAGGATAAACCGACTAGTATGGCGCTGGCTGAACGAGTGAATTGTTTTGGCATAGGTTACTTCCGTCTGGTATCTAAACGCAATTGCTCGGCTTGAACTTTGACCGCCATCCCTGAATCTAGTTGTACCTGGATACCGTCTTTCTCAACTGCTGTGATTTTGGCTGACATAGGTGCTTTACCTAACTTTACGGTCACTGCGGTGCCTGCAACAAGTTGGTCATCATTTAATTTTGGCGGAGGTGGACGCTTACTAAATGTTGATTTATTGTTAACTTTAGCTTTGAACGCTGGTTTTTAAAGTTTTTGTTTGGTTTTTTGGGTGAGTTTGCACGTTTTTCAGCCGCTTTTGCTTTGCTCGTAGCCAGCTGCTCAGCTGCGTAATCAGCATGTTCCTGATTTATCTCTTCACCTTCATTACCATCAAGGTCGACTCGCTTAGCACCCGCTGTAACAGATTCAAGATAGCGCCAAGAATTAGTATAGTGGCGCAACGTTGAGCGCAACGTTGTTTTGGAAACTCGTTCGTCATCTGCAAGCCGTTCAGCGAGGTCATTAAAAATCCCTACTTTAAGAGGTTTTGCTGGACCTTTATCGGAAAAACATTGAGGGAAAAGCTCGGCTAATAGAAAAATAACAGCCTTGCTATCGGTAATTTTTTGGTTTGATTCCATTAGAAAATTCTTTACCTGCTATAATAATTACGCATCCTGCCAAGATGCGAGTATGTGTTCGACGACTTGATGCAGTTCATCATCTGTAAAATCGACAAGTTGTTGATCTTGAGACCAATGCTCCCAACAATAGTGCAAACATTGCTCAACAGCCTCTACTGATTCGTCTTCTGATATCGCATCATACACCATGTGAAGCAATGTGTTAAAGGCTTCACACGCCTCATCAGGGTCATCATGATGGTCTATCATATCGTCATATGTGGCTAAAATCACATGAATATCGACAAATTCTTTCATTTTTTGTCTCAAATAACGTAATTTTCAATTAACTGGACGATTTTGGACAAGCCAACAACGTCATTTTTATCGAACCGCGAAAAACGTGGTGAGTCGATGTCTAACACCCCGTACACTTTATTATCGTCCATAATTGGCAGCACTATTTCAGAATTAGACGCACTATCACATGCAATATGCCCAGCAAAAGCATGCACGTCTTCGATACATTGAATAGATTTTAGAGCAACAGCAGTACCACAGACGCCTTTGCCAATCGGAATTCGAACACACGCTGGTTTACCTTGAAATGGCCCCAGAACCAGTTGGTCTTCTTTTACAATGTAAAATCCCACCCAATTGATGTTTTGCAGCCCATCCATTAACAATGCCGAAATATTCGCCAGATTTGCTATCACATCTGGCTCATCCGCAATAAGCGCTGCGGTTTGTTGTTCTAAAAGGGCATAGTCTGTCATAAGTAATACTTAAACCTTATCTGAGCAAGATGCGCAATATAACTCAGCACAATTATTTTGCAATGGAAAATAACCACATTCACTTGCGCTTGAGTGTATACCACGAAACTGAATTTCGCTTAAATATCTTCTTAAGCAAAAAACCAATAGCTGACGAGAATGGCTGTAAATATCCCAGCACCATCTGCCGCTAGGCAACAAGCAACGGCATTGCGAGTATGTCTCACACCTACTGCGCCGCAATATACTGCGAGTACATAAAACGTCGTTTCAGTCGAACCTTGTAAAACAGATGCCAAGCGCCCCGCAAATGAATCGGCACCGTGATGCTGCATGGTTTCAATCATTAACGCACGTGCGCCACTGCCACTTAACGGTTTCATTAATGCCGTTGGAATAGCATCAATAAAGCGCGTGTCCATCCCCAAGGCAGCAACGAGCGTTGCCACGCCACCCGTCACGGCATCCATCACCCCACTAGCACGCAACGCACCGATGGCAAACAGCATAGCCACAAGGTAAGGAATGATCGTAATGGCCACATCAAACCCCTTTTTGGCGCCCTCTACAAATAACTCATAAGTATTGAGTTGTTTGCGCCAACCGGTGAGCAGCACGATAACAATAAAGCTAAATAAGAGAAAATTTGCAATCAAAGATGATTCAGACGCCAACACATCCGCAGATAAAGTCGCAAAATAGGCAATCACAGCTGCCAATAAACTAAAAATTGCCACCAAATACAACACAATGACACGCTGAAATAAATTCGTTCCTTGCACAATGCAAGTCACAAGTAACCCGACTAAAGTGGACGCACTCGTGGCAAATAAAATAGGAATAAAGACATCCGTCGGCGTCGCTGCTCCTTGTTCAGCACGATATAAGAACACGGCTATTGGGAATAGCGTAACCGATGATGTATTGAGAACCAAAAACAAAATTTGTGCATTGGATAAGGTTGTCTCATCTTTGCTAAGACTTTGCATATCTTGCATCGCCTTGATGCCAAATGGCGTAGCAGCATTATCCAAGCCTAATACATTGGCCGACATATTCATGGTAATACTGCCAAACGCTGGGTGGCCTTGTGGGATCTCGGGCATCACTCGAATAAGAAAAGGCTCCAACAATTTGGCCAGTAATGAAATTAAACCAGAACGCTCTGCAACCTGAAAAATACCTAGCCAAAATGCCAATAAGCCCACCAGACCAATAGCAATTTCAACTGATAATTTGGCCATCGCCATCATGGCATCCATGACGTCCGAAAACGCTCCGAGATTGCCGAGAATAAATACCTGATATAACGATGCGAGGAAAGCACTGACAATAAAAATCAGCCAAAGGATATGTAACATAACTTATGCATTCATCCATAACGTCTTAATAATTATTATGAATGTGAGAGTAGCATTGAAGTGTTTTCAATGCTACCCGAGGGATACTGGTAATTGGGTTAATTCCAAGAGAGTCGATTAACGCAGGACCTTTTTGAGACTAGAGACGCAAAAATCAATATTTTTGTCATTGGCTGCATAACCCATCAAGCCAATACGCCACACTTTGCCAGCTAACGCCCCCAAACCGGCACCAATTTCTAAATTAAATTCATTGAGTAATTGTGAGCGCACTGCTGCATCATCCACGCCTTCAGGAATGACCACTGTATTTAGTTGTGGCAGACGAATGGCTTCATCAACTAATAACGACAACCCTAGCTCATCTAGACCTGTTTTGAGTTTTTCATGCATTGTCGCATGTCTTGCCCAAGCATTTTCCAAACCTTCTTCATGCACCAAACGCAGTGATTCATGCAAGGCATATAAGCTATTCACCGGTGCAGTATGGTGATAGGCGCGTTTGGCGCCTTTGCCCCAGTATCCGACAATCAGGTTCATGTCTAAGAACCAGCTTTGTACTGCGTGTGTGCGATTTTGAATACGATGCACGGCTTTGTCAGAAAAAGATACTGGCGATAAACCAGGCACACAGGATAAACATTTTTGAGAACCTGAATAAATCGCATCGATTCCCCATTCATCCACACGTAATTCAGAACCTGCCAAAGACGTTACCGCATCAACAATGGTCAGACAATCGTATTGTTGTGCTAGGGCACATATCGCTTTGGCATCATTGCGCACGCCTGTTGATGTTTCTGCATGAATAAAGGCGACGACGCTTGCTTCAGGGTGGGCTTTCAACGCATCTTCAATAGCATTCAGACAGTTAGCTTCTCCCCACTCTGCCGTCACCATCACCGCTGTGGCACCTATGCGCTCGACATTTTCTTTCATGCGGCCGCCAAATACACCATTTTGACAGACGATCACCGTATCACCCGGTGCCACCAAATTCACAAAACACGCTTCCATACCCGCCGAACCCGGTGCAGAAATAGGCATGGTCAAAGCGTTTTCAGTTTGAAAAACGTACTGTAACAATTCTTTGGTTTCGTCCATTAAGGCAACAAATTGCGGGTCCAAGTGCCCTAAGGTTGGGCGAGACAGCGCGTTCAGGACTTGTGGTGAAACATCTGAAGGGCCCGGGCCCATCAAGGTACGGTTAGCAGGTAAAAAAGTTGAAAACTGGGTCATAGGGTATTTCTTCTCAATAACAAATCTTCAGGATAGTCTAGCGGATTTGTCAAGCCCTGCCCATGCACCATTAGTACTGATTTTGTGAACTATTGTTCACGAAGGCGGATCATGCCCTCTTGCGTGGTACTGGCAATCAGTTTGCCATTCCTATCAATGAATTCGCCTTTTACAAAGGCTCGTGCATTACCTGAAAATGGACTGTGCGTGGCATAGGTATGCCATTGATTAAAATCTCCCGTTTGATGAAACCACATCGCGTGGTCAATGGTGGCCATGCGCAAGCGCTTATCATTTGAATAAATATCATATGCTTGTAACGCTGTGCTTAAAAAATGATAGTCACTAGCATACGCCATCGCGGCTTGATGCAACGCAATGTCTTCTTGCAACTCGCTGTGTGCTTTCATCCAGATATAACGTTGAGGGGCAATGATTGGTTTGCCAAACGCTTGAGCCACATTTACGGTGCGCACATCAATCGGCTTGTGGTAGCGCAAAGTGCGTAACTGCTCATCAGATAAAGGTTGGTGTTTTTGCGCAAACACATCCACATCGCGAGGCAAACTCTCAGGCTGGGGCAAATCATCCGGTAAAGAGGTATCTTGATGTGAAATGTGCGGTTGGGCATATTGGAATGACGCAGTGGCATAAAAAATGGTCTTGCCATTTTGAATCGCTTTGACCCGACGCGTGGCAAAACTACGGCCATCACGTACTGTTTCGACATCATACAAAACCGGCTGTTTTATATCTCCAGGTAATAGAAAATAAGAATGAAAAGAATGAGCTATTTGTTCCGGTGCCACTGTCTGATAGGCAGCAAAAAGTGCTTGGCCTAATACTTGGCCACCAAATATGGCAGGGAATCCTAGATCCCAGCTCTTGCCACGAAACAAATGTTGCTCAAGGCTTTCAAGTTGGAATAAATCCGTCAATGCAGGTGTGGTCATGTTGAGTAAATACCTTAAATATCTTTTACATTACGTGGATAAAACGCATCCGGAGCATGCGCTTTGTGAGCAAAGCTACGAGTATCTTTGTAGGGTAGCTTCATAAAGCCAGAGATGCCAAGGTCGTCGATTAGCGATAAGCTTTGCATTAAATTCTCTAAATACGAGGTGAATAATGGGGCTTTTTCGGTTTCAAACAAGGTGAGATTACTGTGGATTTTGAGGTGCTCTTCGTGAACTTCAAAAATAATGCACCCAGCATGGTGAATGTCATTCATTTTTTCAATGGTTTGGCGGATGATTTTAGGCAGTTTTAGTTGCTCATCTGGGTCGTCGCCGTCTTCAAAATACGAATGTTGCTGCGAACTTTTATCCAAGCCTTCAAGGGATTTGGTCACAAAGGGAATATATTGATTTGACTGTCCTACAAAAACACCGGAAGTATCTCGAGCGATATGTAATGTATCTTTGGCATCAAACAAACAGGCTTTAAAAATACCTTCTCGATGAATCGCTCGAGCTAAGGTGATCATGTTGTTGAGTGCCTGCTCAAACGCTTTCAATTGAAAGGGTTGATGTAACGTCAAATGCGAGTCGACAAAAATCCCATTGGCTTGCCAACGAATCGCTAATCCACCTACTACGGGATATTTGGCCAAGCGACTGACTGCGGCGATAAACGCTTTTTCAGGATTGCCCATGCCTTGGAGATAGTGTTTGTAATATCTTGCAAACTGCGCATCATCGCCCATGGCACTGTGTTCAATACAACCATCTTGTTCTCGCAAAAAAGATTTGCGCGAGCTGTACACTACTGACTCGATATCGCGCTGACTGTCTTCAATATAACAAGGGATCATAGCTTGATGAGTATCTTTAAGGCACTGACTAAATACTAAATTTTGCAAATAACGTGTGTTGTTTTGTAAATACAACGCCCCACCCAATCGATGTTGAGACGCGTCATGAAATAACGCATTAAGTAAATCCGCGCACATCTTTGGTAAACCGAGTGAATTTGGGGTAATTACTTGATAACCAAATCTTGCCCCTTGCGCGGAACACAAAGCATATATGGTACTGGCTAGCCCTTGATAATCAAACGCAGGACTGGATAATCCGCCGTTGAGTTGCTCATCGCCTATAAAATACACATCCCCCAAGCGAGCATTGGTTGTGTGTGGGTCGCGCGTCATGATAGATAAGGCGTTATCTGTGGTGGGCTCACCTTGCAGATCAGTCTGTGCAAACACACTGCTGCCCCAATCAATGAGTGTGAGACGCTTGCTTGTCACATCCCACATCAGATTAGACGGTTTAATATCACCGTGGATCATGGCCCGTCGTTCTGGATTACTGTGATGCAAATGCCTAAAAATATCGAGTAATTGCAGCATAATGGAGACGGCCATGTCAGGCTGAATACGCCCATAGCGAATTGAGTACTGCTCCAGATCTATTCCTGGTGCGCGTTCCATCACAAGAATGGATTGCTTATTTACCTGCTCAAAGGCAATGCATTTGGGCACATTTGGATGCGCGACTTGACTGAGCATATACGCTTCTTCAGCCAAGCGATCGTGAATCGACTGCGGCAAATCAATACGAGTGAATTTGAACACCAACGCTTGATCTTGCATGTCAGTCCCAGCAAAAGCGAAACCGAAAGCTCCTTTGCCGATGAGTTCGATATCGCGATAACCAAGTCGTTGTAATTCTCGTTCGCAAAGCTGAAGCCAGTTTTTGATTTTTTGCGCGTCCTGAGAGGCCAATAAATAGATTGATTGGTCCTCGGGAATGTAAAAATGCTGAATCGGATTAGGCTTCATATAGTGACTAATTTATTCCGGTGGTTTGTGCCAACAAGTCTGTATTGGTTTATCATCAGACGAGATATTCGTTATCTCAGCGACTTCTTGCATAGCATGAGAGATCGCCTCATCGATCTGATATGGACAATTAAGTAACAGCATACCACTGCCATACATTCCGACATGGTGTCCATTGGGATGCGCACGAAATTCAATCGACCAGGCATTTTTGACCGGTAATCGCGCAACATCATCGCGCATTTGCTCACTTAATCCCGCTTTATCACCTGCCCGTTCTGAAAGCAATGGATACCAGATGGCATAGCATGCGGTCGCCCATTTATTGTTTGCATTACTGACCGCTTGTATGACTTGGTCATACTCGTATTTATCTTCATAGGGGGGATCAATTAACACCAGACCTCGTTTATGAATGGGGGGCACCAACGCCTTGAGTTGAGCAAAGCAATCTACTTGATAGGCATGAGCATTGACTTTAAAAAGCGTATGAGACAATTCTGTAAACGCACGAGGGTGCAATTCGCTGGCGTGTAGTTGATCCTGTTCACGCAACCAGTGATGCATCATAGCGACTGAACCGGCATAAAATCCTTGCTGATGATGAGCATAAACTTGTTCTAAATACGCCAACAGCAATGGATCAGATACATTGTCACGATGTGCCAATAAACGCGCTACGCCCTCTTGATATTCAGGATTATTGGCCAGTTCTGGCGCATTGAGTGCGTAGTGCCCCGAACCAGCATGGGTGTCAATCAGCGTCGCGGGCTTGGCTTTTTTGGCCAAAAAATTCAAAATAGCCAAAAGCGATATGTGCTTGAGCACGTCAGCATGATTGCCAGCGTGATAAATATGTTGATAACTTAACACAAAGATTCCGTAAAGAAGTTTTGCAGTAGTTTATCGCAATTCGCTTAACATCAATACAGGTTGCATCAAATATCGCATCCATGCATTGTTGAATTGCACCATGGTAGCGCCATCAATCACTCGATGATCAGCCGACCAATTTACGGTCATTATGTGCTGCGCTTCCACTTCGTCCAGCTCATTAAATCTGGGTATTTTTTGAATCTTACCCAGCGCCACAATGGCCACTTCAGGATGATTGATCACCGGTGTGGCGGTTAGGCCACCGATAGGACCGATGTTGCTGATGGTGATGGTACCACCGGTGAACGCGACCGGCGACAAACAATTGTCCTTGGCTTGGTTGATGAGTGTGCTTAGTTCCGTTGCGATTGCAAAAATCGACTTGTCTTGAACCCCTTTGATGTTGGGCACAACCAAACCATTCGGTGTGGCGATGGCAATGCCAATATTGTGCTCTGATATATATTCTAATTGGGTTTCATCGGCACTGACTCGACTGTTTAAAATAGGAAACTTCTGCAGTGCCAGCGATAATGCTTTACAATAAAAAGGTAACAATGACCATTTGATATCGCGCCTGTTAAATTCCGGAGCCAAAACGGCTTTGAGTTGCAACATAGCATCCATGCGACACTCATCAGAAACGCAAAAATGGGGAATAGTTCGCACTGAGTGGTTCATTTGTTTGAGCATTGCAGCTTTGATGCCTTTGATAGGTTCACAATACGTGGCCAATGACTCAGGTTGTGCTGTGGTGGAAGGTGTAGTGGATAGTTCTAAATCTTCTTTGAGTACCCGTCCTTTTTTGCCACTGCCTTGTACTGAGGCCAAATCAATGCCCATTTCTCTTGCGATACGACGCACGGCTGGACTGGCAATGGCTTTGCTAGATCTCCTTGGCCCTGAATTTTTAGGCCCAGAATCTTTAGACACAGTGTCTTTAAAAACATCATTATGCCCTGAAGTGCCATGAGTTGTGCTCTGTGGAGCTAGCTGTTCTGATTCGCACGACGATTCAACCAATTGCATCGAAAATAATGGTGCGTGTACTTTGGCGATTTCCCCTGCCTTGTAATACAGTTTAGTGACTTTGCCCGAATACATCGCTGGAATTTGCACCGTGGATTTATCGGTCATGACCTCGGCAACGGGCTGGTCTTCAACGATATCCTCACCTTCTGCAACCAGCCACGCCAATAGTTCGCACTCAATAATGCCTTCACCAATATCCGGTAAAATAAAATCTTTCGTAATAGCCGATGTCTGCGTTTCAGATGCGTTTTGTATGGTTTGCATTTTATTCTCCTTAAAAATGCACTGCGTGCATGATAGCCTCGAATGTTTTAAGCGCGTCAGGCATGTACTCTTTTTCGTGTGCCAGTGGATAAGGTGTATCTAACCCACAGACCCGTGCAATTGGCGCTTCAAGGTGCAAAAAACACTCGCTTTGTACTACAGCCGCAATTTCACTGGCAAAGCCACCAGTTAATGGCGCTTCGTGATTAATCAGGCACCGGCCTGTTTTGATCACGGATTGGCATACCGTTGCGCGATCCCATGGCAAGATGGATTGTAAATCAATGATTTCGCACGACACGCCATGAGACAAAGCTTTTTGCGCCGCTTGCTGAACGACTTCAACTTGCGCCCCCCACGCCACCAACGTAATGTCACTGCCCTCTTGCACCAAGTCCGCCTGACCTAATGGCAATTCATAATCCATCTCAGGGACCTCGCCAACACTGGCTCGATACAGTCGTTTGGGCTCCATAAACAATACTGGATCATCTGCGCGAATACTGGACAACAACAGACCTTTGGCTTGATACGGATTGCGCGGGATCACAACTTTGATCCCCGGTACGTGAGCAAAAAACGCTTCAGGCGATTGAGAGTGATAGTGACCACCCGCGATACCACCACCATAAGGTGTGCGAATGGTTAGCCCTCCCACCGTAAACTGACCGCCTGAACGATAGCGGAACTTTGCCGTTTCATTCACAATTTGATCAAAGGCGGGGTAAATATAATCGGCAAATTGTATCTCGGCGACGGGTTTGGCGCCTTGTGCCGCGAGCCCATTGGCAAATCCCAATATGCCCTGCTCGACCAGTGGCGTATTAAAACAGCGTGCTTTACCAAAGGTACTTTGTAAATTGGACGTTGCTCTAAATACACCTCCAAAATGCCCCACATCTTCCCCCATGACCATGACCCTTTCATCTGCTTCCATTGCAGTGTGAAGGGCTTGATTCACAGCTTGTAATAAATTGAGTTGTGCCATTATTGTACGCCTTTTCCTTTTTCATCATAGGCGATTTGCTGCGATGTTTTTGGGTAGGCTTCAGGGTATTTGTTCACATGCGTTTGTAAGGCGTCAAGTTGGTCTTGTAAGTGAGGTTCAACCTGAGCATAAACATCAGTTACGATCTCAGCTAATGGCGCAATCACTTGCTTTTCAGCAAATTTCACCGCAGCCAATAAGTCAGAACGCGTTTGAGTAATAAATCCATCTAAGGCTTTCTCATCTAGCCAACCGACGTGTTGCAAATATCGATGCATGCGCATGATGGGATCTTTTTCTCGCCACAGGGCTTCTTCATCGCGAGAGCGATAACCACTTGGATCATCGGAGGTAGAATGCGCAGCAAGGCGATATGTCATCGCCTCGATCAATACCGGACAGTTATGTTTTAAAGCAAAACGTCGAGCCTCTTTGGCTGCGACATACATAGCGAGTGCATCATTGCCATCGACTCGTATCGTGTGAACACCATATCCAATGCCCCTTGAGGCAATGCCATCGCCTTTAAATTGCTCATCCGCTGGAGTAGAAATGGCATATCCGTTGTTGCGACACAAAAAGATACAAGGGCATTCTAATACTGCCGCCATATTGAGCCCAGCATGAAAGTCTCCTTCAGATGCAGCCCCTTCACCGAAGAAACACAAGGTAATTGCGTCTTCGCCGGACATTTTTTGACCGTAGGCATAGCCTGCCGCTTGTGGGATTTGCGTACCGAGCGGAGACGATATGGTCATAAAATTAAGCGCTTTGTCGCCATAATGAATGGGCATTTGACGTCCTTTGTTGGGATCGAGTACGTTAGAGAACATTTGATTCATAAATTGAGTGGCAGTATAGCCACGATACGCTAAGGCACCTTGTTCGCGATATTGCGTCATGATCATATCGCGCATTTCAACACCAGCAGTTGCCCCGACAATGGTGGCCTCTTCGCCAGTACACGCCAAATAAAAACTGACCCGCCCTTGCCGCTGAGCCCCCAGCATTCTCTCGTCAAGGATGCGAGTAAAATGCATGGCATAAAACAGCTTCATGGCAGTGTTTTTATCCCAAGCATCGCGATATTGCACGTTGAGAATGTCGCCATTTGAATTTAATAATTGCAACATGGGCATTGGCACAGATTGCTTATTGGTAAGATTCACTGCTTGAGTTAGTGAGATTTGTACCATATGATCGCGTTTTGAAACGGCATCCGAGGAATTTTTGGTTGTGCTTTGTGTGACTTCTGACATATCTGTAATGCCTCTTTGTAACAAATATGTTAATAATATAGTCAAATTTCGTTAATGTTTTATTCCATATTTTGCCAAGCTAGAAGACATAAATAGGATGTTTATTCTACTTTTTGGTTGTAACTGATAATATCCATTATTTAAGAGTATTCTTTTGAACGACACTCGCACACCTGCATCGCACTTATTGCATCTGGCATGGCCATTGTTCATTGCGCTGATTACGCAAATGCTCATGGGCGTCGCCGATACGATAATGGCTGGACAATACAGCGCAGATGATATGGCTGCAATAGCTGTGGGTGTGTCCTTGATCAACCCATTACAATTTTTTTTACAAGGCGTAGCCCTTGCCCTCGTGCCTCTTGTCGGGCATGCCGTTGGATCAGGGCAACCACACAAAATCCCAATATACGTCAGACACATGTTGCTGGTGGTCTTGACATTAAGTGTATTGGGAGCGAGTTTGCATTGGTATTTACCCAACATTCTTGGCTGGTTCAGTGTGCCAGATAATATGTACCCAATGACGTATGAATATGCACAATGGATGTTGTGGGGATTGCCTGGCTTTGCATTGTATCAAGTGGTTCGGCAAACCTGTGAAGGATTGGGTATTACCAAACCCACCATGATAATTATGCTCATAGGTTTGTGTTTGAACATTCCATTAAATGCGGTATTTGTCTATGGCTTGGGCCCAATTCCTGCCTTCGGCGGCCCCGGCTGTGGCATTGCCAGCTTCATTGTGTATTGGCTCATGGCAATGATGACGGTTGCCTATTCAAAATATGCGCAATTCATGAAACTCTATCACATATGGCAACTTGGCCAAATTAACCTTTCACAGCTGGCTTTGGTGTTAAAACTGGGATTGCCTATTTCGTTTACCTTACTGGCTGAAGTCACGCTTTTTGCAGCAGTGGCATTATTGGTTGCCCCCTTAGGCACCGTCCAAGTGGCAGCGCATCAAATTGCGATTAATTTCTCATCATTGGTGTTTATGTTACCGCTCAGTGTTGGCATGGCAACCGCTATTCGATTGGGACATCTGCACGGTGAAAATAACCCAATTCAATGTCGACAAACGTTTTTTTCGGCTGTTAAATTAACGACGTTCATGTCACTCATCACTGCTGGTCTTACTGTGCTTACGGCAAATACCATCGTCCAAATCTATACTTCTGATAGCAATATCTGGCCACTTGCGACTCAAGTGTTGTTTTTGGGTGCCCTATTCCAAATCTCTGATGCCATTCAAGTGGTGTCTGGTAATGCACTGCGCGGATACAAGGATACTAAATGGCTGTTTGGAATTTCGTTTACCAGTTATTGGGTGATTGGATTACCTCTAGGATACTGTTTAAGTTTGACTGACTTGCTATTGCCAGCACTGGGAGTAAGAGGATTTTGGATCGCTATTATTATTGGTTTGACCTTTGCCGCAGTGGCCTACTCTGCTCGTATTCGATATTTTCACACACATTATTTACGTGCTTCATTTAGAAATTGAATAGATCTATACCAAAGTATAGATTTAAAAAAACCAATGTAGTGGTATGTTTTAACTATACTTAAAATAATAATGACGACCATTTGATATTCATGAACACCGTTTCAATTGACATACTCAACCCTTTTATCGTCTATTTCTTGGCGGCGTTTTACACTATTGTTGCGTTATTTTACACCGTTATTATCAAACTCAAAAAAAGCACTAGTTGCAGCAATACTTTAGTCAATATGGGGAAAACCCACTCGTTACATTGGTATAATCATGTCACATTTCGCGTATTTCGCATTGCTATTTGGACTGCGTGTGTCGTGCAAGTGTTACTACCGGAAATAAATCATTATTTAGGGCTTTTTGATGAATTGTTAAACCCTGTCGTGCAAACTATTGGGGTCAGTTTAATGATGATGGGCTTCAGTTTAGCAATTTACTGTAATTTG
Organism: Alteromonadaceae bacterium; assembly: GCA_014872805.1. Lineage (GTDB taxonomy): Bacteria > Pseudomonadota > Gammaproteobacteria > Enterobacterales > Alteromonadaceae > Opacimonas. The sequence continues at coordinate 229,978 of WKFN01000016.1, read as the reverse complement.
GTTCTTGATAAATCATGGCGTTCGGGCATTGATCAAGATTCTAAACCAGGTTTGGTGACTCATTTGATCTATGCACGTTCACGTAACCCCTCCTATCTTGGGGTAGCCACATCACAATTTGGATTTTTCATGGCATGGCCGACTGTGTTTAGTTTAGTGTGTTTGCTCGTAGGACTGATCGCTTTGCGAATACAAATTCACTTGGAAGAACAATTCTTGCTCGATTTATACAAAGAAGAATACAAGATGTATATAGAAAATGTGCCAAGGTATATTTAATGCCTTTCAATGAGATATAAAAAAAAGCATCTAAAAAGATGCTTTTTTCTTATGCTTAAACCGCTTAGAGGTCTAGACCTAAACGCTTGGCGACTTCAATATAGGTTTCCACAACCGAACCTAGACCTTGGCGGAAGCGATCTTTATCCATCTTATTACGAGTCTCTTTATCCCATAAACGACATCCATCTGGACTGAATTCATCGCCTAAAACAATATCACCTTGACTATCAACACCAAACTCAAGTTTATAATCGACTAACAACATGTCTCCAGAATCAAATAATTGGGTTAGTACATCGTTGACTGTAAAGGTTAAGGCTTTCATCTTATCGATTTGGTCTTGAGTTGCCCATTCAAACGCAATGATGTGATAATCATTGACCATAGGATCGTGCAACGCATCGTTCTTTAAGAAAAATTCAAACGTTGGCGGAGTCAGTGCAATCCCTTCTTCAACGCCTAGACGACGACATAAAGAACCCGCTGCAAAATTGCGTACCACGCACTCAACTGGGATCATATCGAGCTTTTTGACTACACATTCAGTGTCTGAAAGCAATGATTCCACTTGCGTAGGTACACCAGCCGATTCAAGTTTTTGCATAATAAAGTGGTTGAATTTGTTATTCACCTCACCTTTGCGCTCAAGCTGCTCAATTTTTTCACCATCGAACGCAGAAGTATCATTGCGGAATTCCAAAATTAAGTGGTCAGGACTGTCAGTATGAAAAACAGTTTTTGCTTTACCACGGTATAGTTCATCAAGTTTTTGCATGGGTTGCTCGATTAAATATCTAAATTATCAAGGGCGAAGTTTTCCGCTATAACAGGGAAAATCTCTGACGTTTTTGCCGCACTAAACGGCTGACTTGTTTCATCCTTGAATGTAATACTCGTTTTGTTGGCACTCAGTGCTTTGACGGTTATGCGATAATCATCTTCAGTCAAAGGTAATTGCTCGTTCGAGCCAAACCAACCACTGAACCAAGAACTTTCACTAGGCTGATAATTAACGAAGACAAGGCCGTTTGATTTGTCTAAATCTTTCACATTAAAACCTAACTTACGTAACACCAACTGAAATTTTGGCCAAACAATATCGTACTCTGAATCCAAAACAATCGCACCGTTGCCATCCGCATCAAAACCGAGTTCAGCCATGATCCCTGAACGAATTTGAGCAATGCGTTGCTGGCTTTCTATTTTTTGCTCTAGGGAATACTGACGAATAATGCCGTTGAGCAACTCAGCCTCTAATTCACGTTTCTGGAACGGATCGATATTATCAACGAGATCATCCCCATCAGCTACCACCAAATCAGTTAATGTAACAGATAACCGAGCGGTTCGACCATGTGAGGCTGGCTCAATGTTAAGTGTAAAACGCTTACCAACTTCTTGGCTTTCATCTCCAAAATCATACCAAGCCTTGTCACCTGATTCATTGGTCAAAATCCAATCAGTGGTTATGACATTACCTGCTTGGCTCGGAATACTGAATCCGATAGATTCATTTTGCAGGTGAGTGAATACTCGACGAAGAACTAAATCACGGATGTCGGACTCGTCATCTAACTTGTCAAACACTGCCGAAGTCAGCGTTTGGGCTTCTTCAAGATAAGTCCCTTGTGCAGTAGCTAACACCAGCGCCGGTGCAACAACGGGTAGGTCTTCGCCATAGAGGTGACTTACTTGGTTGCTGATAGGAGGGATCTGATAATCGGTATTGACACCTGGTTTGTCTAACCCATCTGGAATAAGTAATGGCTTAGCCGCAGGTGTCTCAAGGTAAGCTTTGCTACCAGACGCCGTACGACGCTCATCAACGCTTGAACAAGCAAACAATGCACATGAAACACATAAACCAAGCAACGCTCGCTGTGTGAGTTGTCGCATAATGACCCTTTATTATTTTATTAATTTTATGAAATTAAGTGATAGTCACGTAATGTGCTTTCGATTGTACTCTGACTAGAAAGTTCCGGCAACACTAGAGGTAAGCGCAATGTGGGTGATGCGATTTTGCCCATTTTGAATAAACACCATTTGGGCATCACTGGATTGGCCTCTATAAACAAATCACTGTGCAATCGTCTAATTTGTGCATCGATTGCTAATGCTTCGTCTATTTTACCTGATAATGCCGCTTCACACATTAATTTCATTTGCTTAGGCACAATATTGGCACTGACAGAAATGACACCATCACCACCTTGCGTCATAAAGGCAGCCCCTGTGCTATCGTCGCCACTTAAAATCAAAAAGTCATCTGGACAAAGATTGCGCAAATTTTGTAATCGATTCAAATCGCCCGTAGCGTCTTTTACCCCAACAATCATTGGGTGTTGGGCAAGCTTAGCCACTACCTCATCAGACATGTCAACGACCGTTCGCGACGGTACGTTGTACAATAAAATAGGCAATTTGGCAGCATTGGCAAGCGCGGTAAAATGCGCTAACAATCCCGCTTGTTGAGGTTTGTTATAATACGGCACAACGCTCAAATATCCATCAATTCCAAGATTTGCCATTTGATCTTGTAAATAAATAGCTTCTTCAGTTGAGTTAGCACCGCTACCAGCAATACACATACAACGCCCCGCAATGGCTTTTACCGTTGCCTTGATGACAGCGATATGCTGTGCAAAAGGTAAAGTAGCTGATTCGCCTGTTGTTCCAACCGAAACAATGCCGTGCGTACCTTGTTCGATATGCCACTCAACTAACGTATTGAGTGCATCAAAATCGACATCACCAGATTCTGTCATCGGAGTGACCAAGGCCACAAAACTACCTTTAAACATATTGAGCTCCAAAAAATCAAGTCGACGAGTTTACCGATTCCAAGCACTCTAAGCAATAGGACAAAAGTCAAAATGAACTGATCTCACTGATGTTTTTCAGTGTAAACTAGACAACATACAACAATCTGGAGTGAAACTATGAAATTTCTTGCAGCTGGCAACCCTGCCCCGCAATTTGAGTTACCCGATCAAGATGACAATATCGTAAAATTAAGTGACTACGCAGGCAAAAAAGTCCTTGTGTATTTTTATCCGAAAGCAATGACGCCTGGATGTACCGTGCAAGCTCAAAATTTGCGAGACGTTAAAGCAGAATTAGAAGCACTTAATGTGGTGGTTTTCGGTATTAGTCCTGACCCGGTCAAACGCTTACCTAAATTTATTGAAAAAGAATCTTTAAATTTCACACTGTTAAGTGACGAAGATCATCAAATTGCCGAAGCATTTGGTGTGTGGGGACCCAAAAAGTTTATGGGGAAAGAATACGATGGGATTCATCGTATTTCGTTTCTGATTGATGAAGAAGGCAAAATTGAGAAGGTCTTTGATAAATTCAAAACCAAAGACCATCACGAAGTCGTATTAGATTATTTAAACGCCTAAGCGTTTTCGACAACCTCACTGGGTGGATCTTCTGCCGGTCTCAAGACCGGCGTTGACCACGCATTAAATACTGCCTTGACCAATGTGGCTAAAGGAATCGCAAAGAACACGCCCCAAAATCCCCATAAACCACCAAAAAATAATACAGCGATGATAATATAGAGCGGATGCAGACTCACTGCTTCTGAGAATAAGATTGGCACCAATAAGTTCCCATCTAGGGCTTGAATAATAAAGTACGCCAACATCAAGTAACCAAATTCGGCGCCAAAACCCCATTGAATAAACGCTACAAGCACTACTGGAATGGTCACTACCGCTGCGCCTATATAAGGAATAACCACAGATAACCCAACGAGTACGCCAAGTAACATGGCATAGCGCAAATCCATTAGGGCAAAGGTAACGCATGAGACAGCACCAACAATCAGGATCTCAATAACCTTGCCGCGAATATAATTGCCAATCTGAACGTTCATTTCGCTGCTCACTTGGCGGATCAGGCGACGCTCATTAGGTAACAATGTACCAATGTTGTCCATCAACACCTGTTTATCTTTAAGCATGAAGAACATCATTAATGGTACCAAAATCATATACACTAGCATGGCACCAATGCCGACCAACGAGGCAAACGACATACTGATTAAGGCTTGTGATGCTCCTACGACTTTTTGATTGATTTCGCTATTAATAGAACGGATCTGCTCAGCTTGCACAAATTCGGGGTAAGAATCAGGCAGTGTCAGCATCCAAGCTTGCAATTGTTGCCACAAACTCGGTACTTCTTCGATAAAGTTGACAGTTTGTTGACTAATGGTCGGTAGTAGGCTGATTAGACTGATGAGCATAAATCCAATAAATCCCAACATCACCGCACAGGTGGCCAATAAACGAGAGGATACGGATTGCTCGACTCGCTGTACAGCCCCTTCGAGTAAATATGCTAAGGCTATGGCCACCAATACTGGCATCAAATATCCGCCAAGTAACACTAATACGGCACTGACAACAATGATCAGAATCAGAAGCATGAGAGCGTCTGGGTCTGAAAATGTTTTTTGGTACCATTTGCCAATGAGTGAAAGCATTGTATGAAGAATCCTTTTGTCTTAACTTACATTAGTGTAAAGTTTCTTTGTTCGACACACTAGTATCAAATTGATATTTATTGAACTATTTTTACGTTGCATCGTCTTTAGGTTGAACGTTAGGAGAACCCCTTGCTCGATAAAAATATACGCTTTTTGTTCTATTTAACCCTTACTTTAGCCCTGACATTGACGATCAGCTTTGTGGCCATGAACCCTGCCATCGCGCAATCTAACAATAAAAATATCCTCCCTGAAATTGGTGTGGTTGCTGCCAATACTCTTTCTTTACAAGATGAGGTCGAGATTGGTGGCGTGTATTTTTCTCAATTACGAGGACAAGGTGCAGTGCTTCAAGACCCGGTTGTGCAGCAATACATTCAAAGTCTTGGCGATGAATTAGTAATTCATGCCGATAATACCAAATTCCCCTTTACCTTCTTTGTGGTAAATAACCAAAGCATCAATGCGTTTGCTTTTTTTGGTGGGCATGTAGGGATCCATACTGGATTATTTTATTATGCGGATGATGAAGCTGAATTAGCCGCAGTTCTCGCTCACGAAATCGCTCACGTGACCCAACGGCATATTGTGCGTCGCATGGCTGCTCAAGAAAAAGCCTCTCCACTGCAAGTTGCCTCGATGATTGGCGGGGCAATTTTGATGATGGCTTCTCCTCAAGCTGGCATGGCAGCAATTTATGCTGGACAAGGAGCATCGATTCAACAATCCATCAATTACACCCGTGGCAATGAAAAAGAAGCCGACCGAATTGGTATTCGAATCTTAGCCGAAAGCGGTTTTGACCCATACGCAGCAGCCAGATTCTTTGACAAAATGACCGAACAAACGCGCTGGGGATCAAAGCCTCCTGCCTTTTTGTTAACCCACCCTGTATCTACTACCCGTTCTGCGGAAGCGCGAAATCGAGCGGCTAATTTGCCATCACAGAAAAGACCTTCAAGCTTGGCATTCCACTTGGTGAAAGCTCGCATCGTTGCGCGTTACTTTCACACTGCAAACCACAATATTACATGGTTTGAGGAGCAATTAAACAAACAAACTATGCTCCCTGAGGCTGCTGAGTACGGACTTGCCATTGCGCATATGCGCAAAGATGAATACGCTCAAGCGTTGGCGTACTTGTTGCCTTTATGGCAAAAAGATCCTGAGAATTACGCTTATGTAGACGCTCTAACTGACATCTACATTGGACTGGGGCAATTCAGTGACGCCCAAGCTCTCCTTGAGCCACTCAATGATGCAATGCCTAATAATCCTGTGATTGTGCTCAATTATGCCAATCAATATATCGAAGCAAAGCAATCACAAGCAGCAGTGGATTTGTTAAAAGACTTTGTGATGGTGCACCCTGAGAACACTTTAGGTTGGCGTTTATTGTCTAATGCACATGCCAGTTTGCAATCTCCTATGTTGATGCATCAAACCAATGCTGAGTGGTATTACCTTTTGGGGGCTTACCGCAGAGCAATAGAAGAACTGCAATTTGCGTTGAATTACGCTGAATCGCATTTGGTGAAGCAACGCATGCGAGCAAGGATGGATCAGTTCAGAGTCAGTGAAGAAAGAATGAAGACATTAGTTAATACTTAAACGACTTAGTTAGCTAGTATCGCTTGGTCCACTGCGCTTTTGAGTGTCTCAAATGTTTGCTCGCCCAGCAATGGACCATGCACTGTGCTATTTTTAATCATAAAGGTAGCGGGTAAAAAATTAGGTTTCGCAATCGGAAAATTTTGTCCAACATCGGCGATCAAGGCAAACTGCATATTGTATTTATGACGTATCTCGTCAAGTTCAGCTGTGCTTAACGGATCATAACTTACCGCAATAAAGGTCATGTTAGGTTGTTGTTGCACCCACTCATCTAGTGCGTTGAGTTCAGGTATTTCTTTGATGCACGGGGCACACCATTCGGCAAAATAGTTCACAATGACTGTTTCTTGATTAAGTTGTGACCAGCGATAGGCTTTTTGATCAATGTCATAAAAATCTGCTTGCTGTTGTTGATAAACCAATACCCCACAGGACATGGCAAGCAAAGCCACCACAAAAATAATCAAATTCGACTTGTTCATTGTTGTTCTTTTCTTCGTAGTTTATATTGTGTATAGATTTTAATATGAACAAAAATTATGAACAATACAATCATTTATCACAATCCTCGCTGTTCTAAATCGCGTCAAACGCTCGCCCTACTAGAAGAACAACAGGTTTCTTTTGACGTGGTAGAATATCTTAATGACCCGTTAGACATTGCCACAATCAAACACCTCCAAAACTGCTTGGGTTTAGATAATGTCCTTCACATGATGCGTCCTAAAGAAACTGAGTTTAAAGAAGCAGGGTTATCGAAGAAAAGTAATAATGACACCCTCATCGCAGCCATTGCGCAATACCCTAAACTTCTAGAACGGCCGATTGTCGTACATGGTGATAGAGCCAAAATCGGTCGACCTCCTGAGAATGTATTAGCGTTATTTTTATGAATCCTATACTTATTGCTTATTATTCAGTACACGGCAGTACCGCGTATTTGGCCCAAGCGATTGCCAAAGGGGTTGAATCAATGGGTATTGAAGCAAAGCTTCGACAAATTCCTCGCGTGTCAGATAATTTAGACGTCCAAGCTGAAGCGGTACCGCAATCTGGACCACCTTACGTCAGTCTTGACGATTTGGCCGAGTGCAGTGGGCTCGCACTGGGTTCCCCAACACGCTTTGGTAATATGGCTGCGCCCGTCAAGTACTTCTTAGATCAGACCTCAAAGCAATGGCTCAGCGGCACTCTTATTAACAAGCCAGCTTGTGTATTTTGTTCGAGTAGTTCGATGCATGGAGGTCAAGAGAGCACACTCCTCTCAATGCAAGTTCCACTCATGCATCACGGTATGGTGATATGTGGAATACCCTATTCTGAGCCAGCGTTGCACACCACCATAAGCGGTGGTACCCCTTATGGCGCGACACATGTTGCCACTGACCATAACACCCAGCTAAGTAACGCTGAAACGGAACTGGCCATTGCCCAAGGAAAGCGTTTAGCAATATTAGCGAAAGCACTGAAAGAGATAGCATAATGAATACAAGCCACACACCAACCAACGAACACATTCCTATGGCTCGCAATACTTCGCTGTCGAGAGCACTTGCCCTCTTTGGGTTTATTGGACTATTGCTGTGGGTGATGCTCTGGCAAATTGTATTGCTAGAGCCGCGCACCTACTCTGTTACGTTTATATTAATCGTGTATGTATTACCTTTATTACTACCTGCAAAAGGGATCATACAAGGTAAGCCTTATACGCACGCTTGGGCAAGCTTTATTGTCTTGTTGTACTTGATGCATGGGATCACTGTGTGGTACTCAGTACCAGAGCAATGGCTTTATGCATTGATTGAAATCATTTTGTGCTTAATGATGTTTGTAGGAAGTAGCTACTTTGCCCGCTTGCGTGGAAAAGAGTTAGGACAAACATTACCGAAACTAAAGACGGTCATGGAAGAAGAAAAACAACGATTTGAGGGGGCCGATAATGAAAAAGATTCTTCCGCTTAGCATATTATTAACACTCTCTGCCTGTGGTGGTGGCTCAGGTGATTCTGCTCCTACCCCAACGCCTCAGCCTCCCCCTGTCAGTGGCCAAGCGTTCGCAAGTATTGGTCAAGATAGCGGGATAACGTTCTTTGGCGATCGCGAGGGGGCTGTCGGAGATCAAGTGGCGCTGGTAGCCATACCGACGAACGCGGTGAAGCTTGTCGATATTCAGTGGGAACAAATATCTGGTCCAAGTATTAAATCGACAGCGATGCATACCAATACATTGGCCTTTGAAGTGCCACAATCTGGCACATACGAATTTGCAATCACGGCCAGAACCTGCTCTAACGAAAGAGATTCAAGTTGTACCAATCAATCCGTTACCGCAAATATATCATTTGACACCATCAGTACAGGTCAGCAAGCAAAATTGCGACTTGACCACGCAGCGGTAGAAGGTGGCCGGGTATCTTTACGTGTTGACCCAATAGCAGGTAAAACCATCAGCGATGTTACATGGGATTTGGAAGGTCAAACCCTACCTGATTCAAGCGCTGTGGAAGAGCAAGACAACCGTATCTTTTTTACCGCTCCACGAGTTGAACAAGACTCAGCAATTCGAGTCGAGGCACAAGTGCGTTATAGCGATGGTACCACTGGCACAGATTACGCCTATATTGCTGTGCGGAAAAGTGAGATTGATTTAGATGACGGGTATTTTCCACGCTATGCTGACAATATCGTAACTGAAAACATGTTTGCATATCGTCCAAACTCTCCTTATGCCTCGGCTATCGAGAGATGTGTATACACCAATCAGATTGCCAACGCGTGTCGCTTTAGTGAACTCCCTCTCATTGGTATGGAGACAATGACCCCTGATATTGATGATATCTTAAACCGAACACTTGTATCGCATCAATGGATGGGGGAGCGCTTTGAGCAATATCTGCGCGATTCGGTGGTGGGGCAAGATATGTTAAATCTACTGCGTGGTGTCACCGCCGTGGTCATTTCTTATGAAGTTAGACCTTCTTTTTACTGGGCGGTTACTGGGGCTATCTATTTGGATGCGGATAATTTTTGGGTCACGCCTCTGGAGCGCGATACGCTCAATGAAGCACCTGATTATCGTGCTGGGTTTGGTGCTGAATTGCAGTTTATTATGCCTTGGCGTTATGTTAAAAATAATGAATACTACCCAGCTGGCAGTTATCCTATTGCAGAGCGAAGAAGCCGAAGCTTTGTCGATCTTGAAGGCGATATTTCATGGTTGATGTACCACGAATTAGGGCATGCGAATGATTTCTTTGCGCCTTCCACATGGGCTTCTTTAAACGGGAGTGAGACGCCACTTTCCGTCATTAACGGTGAGCGCGACCCAGATTCTGATGCTTTGGACAATACCCTACCATTGCGTTCAAGCCAAATGAAGGCATTGGCACAAGTCAATTTTGGTGGAGAAGATGCCACTCAAGCGCAGCGCAATACCACGGCAAATGATGTGGCAGCAGAATTTACCACGGATGGTGCAACAGGCTTTTATAACTACTACACCACGCGTGAAGATTATGCGAGTTTGTTCGAAAAATTCATGATGAAGTATCGCCTGGGTGCCGACTCGGACATTGCGGTAACTGCATCGCGTGATATCGATCCAGACCTGAATGTGGTGTGGGGCCAGCGCAATCGCTTTAACGCGGATGAACTACAACCAAGAGTGGCGTTTACAGTTGATCGGATTTATCCAGAATTGGATCCAAGAGCGATTCAAGATACCTTACCACAGCCCCAATCGATGATTGTTGGAAGAAGTTGGTGGGACAATTTGGATCTTAGCACAACCCGCAGTGCCAAAAATCATGCGTTCAGTCCGTTGATTGATAAAAATGCTCGATTGCAACGGGACTTAGCGAGAAGACACGGTAAAGAACTACCTATTCCTCATTCTCACTAAGGTATTGCTTGATTAAAGGGATCGTAATCCCCTTTTGTTCAATAAGTGAAAGCTCATCGAGATCATCGATGAGCTTTTGCAATGAATGCATATCACGCGGAACGTGCTTGAGCAAATACGATAATGCATTATCACTGTATTTGATGCCACGCGCGTGCACCATCTCCGAAAGCACCTGAAACGTATCTTCATCTGATAATGGAAATAATTGATATACCTGCCCCCAACACAACCGAGATCGCAGATCAGGTAATTGAATCAATTCTGATTGTGGTGGTTCGTTACTAGTCAGGACGAGTCGACGATTTTGTTCGAGCAAGCGATTAATTAAATCAAATAATGCCTCTTCCCAAATCGGTTGAGCCCAAAGTGTATTGACATTATCTAAGACAACTAGTTCGTATTGTTCCAAACCCAACAACATGTCACTGAGCATATCCAGTTCGGTTTGCCCGACAATCGCATGCACTAATTCCTGACAATCTAAGACAAATACCCCAACGTTTGCAGCATCGCCAGCTTGTGCAATACCATGTGCCAAATGGGTTTTACCAACACCAGCCCTACCCCATAAGAAAACAAATTGGGCCGACTGCATGGATTCTGAATGGTTCGTTTGCAGTAACTGTTGCACTGCTAATAATGCCATTTGATTTTGTCCTGGGATAAATGATTCCAGGGACAGACTCGGATGAAGTTGTAACGATAAAGGTAACTGCATTAAGGTTGCCACTGATAACTGCTATTATCAGGCTCTAACACTTGAGAACCTTCAGTTGATAACTTTGGAATAAGACGACCCCCTTGTTTAAACGTCGCTTGCAAGCGTTCTGGTGTGGCAAGAAGGTTTAGCTCGAATATCGCCGTATTGCCATGTTGAGAGACATGCCTAAAATCATCAACTATACTCAAATTTTCTAAAAAACGCTGTACCTCAGCTAAGATCGCGATGTTAGATACGCCCGAAATGTTAATTGAATAATTAATGCGTTGGTCATTGGCAAATTGTTTTGTGTCAATTGCAAAACGCTCAGCCGTAAATTCGGTATAAAAATCCACAAATTTATTGATTAACGTTTGGGTATCCACCGCAGTGAAAGAGACTAAACGCAATAAATCCCCTTCTTTAACAAAGCCGTCAAGTTGCCAAAGAAACTCTGCGTTTGGATAGATCCTAGCCGCTAACGTCGAATTAACTTGATATCGCTCACTGGCATCATAAAGCGTATCAACGAATTGTCCCCAAATGTCAATTGGTGCGACAACGGCAACATCTTGTAGGTCATAAATTGGCAAACTTATTGGTATAGCACGACGCTGTGTTGCTTGTTCAAGTTCTATTTTTAAAACGTGTTCGCTTGCAGCGTGAATGATTTCTCTTTCGTCATTAAGTGGGTCTTGATAGATCAACCATAACAAAGCGTGTGGTCTTTGCTCACCCCACAGTGGCAATTGTTGGTCTTTTAGCCATTGTTCTAAACGTGTTTGATCGAATTCCACTTCTAATCCGACATATGGCTGAGCAATAAAACGCGATGCCTCTACATAGTTTTGTGCATTATTTAACAACGATTTCATTGCACTGTCTGACAGTACAGATTGTGTTCCTGATAGCTTCACTAAGACTTGCTGCAAGGCTTCTTTTGTCGCATTAGCCCTAGCAGAACTGGTTTGTTCTAACATAGGGGCTTGTCCTATATTTAGTGAAAATTCGGCGTTCGCAGAAGATGCACAAAAACAAGGAACGAAAAACAAAACTAAAACTAAACTGGTTCGCGTGATAGCCAATCCAAAAAACCCACGAAAAAATGTCAAAACTTATAGTGATATTGTTATGTATTTCAAAGTATAATGCACGTAAATAAACGGATTTTTTCTGGTTCGCATTGGAGTATGCGATTTTCAAATTACAACTATTTCGTGAGACCGTCCTGTGAGCAAATCCCTACAATCCCTAAGCTATAAAGACTCTGGTGTCGACATTGACGCTGGTAATGAACTCGTCGAGCGCATTAAATCTGTAACCAAAAAAACTCATCGTCCGGAAGTTCGAGGCGGTTTAGGAGGATTTGGGGCGTTATGTGCATTACCAGAAAAGTACAAAAACCCTTTATTAGTATCAGGGACTGATGGCGTTGGTACAAAACTGCGCTTAGCAATGGACTGTCATGAACACTCAGGCATTGGTATTGATTTGGTTGCAATGTGTGTGAACGATTTGATAGTTCAAGGTGCTGAACCATTATTCTTTTTGGACTACTACGCAACAGGTAAGTTAGATGTTGATGTAGCAGTAGAAGTAGTGAGTGGCATTGGTGCAGGTTGTGAGCTATCTGGTTGCGCTCTAATTGGTGGCGAAACAGCAGAAATGCCTGGGATGTATCATGGCTCAGATTATGACGTTGCTGGTTTTTGTGTCGGTGTTGTAGAAGCTGATGATGTGATTGATGGTAGCAAAGTCAGTGATGGTGATGCATTAATTGCGCTGGCATCATCAGGTCCGCACTCTAATGGTTTTTCACTTATTCGCAAGATCATCGACGTATCACAAGCCGATATCAGTACAGATTTAGCTGGCAGTTCAATTCAGTCCCAACTGCTTGAACCTACTCGTATCTATGTCAAATCCGTTCTGACTCTTCTTGAAAATACTCCAGTGCATGCCATTTCACATATTACCGGCGGTGGCTTTTGGGAAAATATACCACGTGTACTTCCTGACACGATGCAAGCCAATATCGACACCAGTAGCTGGGAGTGGCCAGCCATCTTTACTTGGCTGCAACAACAAGGCAATGTCACAACACACGAAATGTATCGGACGTTTAACTGTGGTGTAGGGTTGATCATTGCGCTCCCACAAGAAGCTGTAGCCGAGGCTTTAACTGTGTTAAACACACAGGGAGAAACAGCATGGCAAATTGGTACTATTAGTACCAAAACAGGTGACGCTTCGGTAGTCATGTAAAATGAGTCATGCTAAACGCATTGTCGTACTGATTTCAGGAAGCGGCAGTAATTTACAGTCGATTATTGAAGCCTGCCAGTCAGGCTTCATCAATGGTCAAATCGTTGGTGTTATATCGAATAAACCAGGTGCATATGGCTTAACTCGAGCATCTAAAGAAGCCATTCCGACTCGAGTAGTTGATCCCAAAGTGATTGGCGGTACCCGCGATGAGTACGACACAGTAGTTCGCGAAGAAATAGATAAATTTTCCCCTGATTTAGTGGTATTAGCTGGCTTTATGCGGATTTTATCTGCCCCTTTCGTTGCCCATTACGAAGGCCGTTTGCTGAATATTCACCCTTCTTTGTTACCAAAATACAAAGGATTACACACCCATCAACGAGCATTGGATGCGAAAGACACTGAACATGGAGTATCAGTGCATTTTGTGACAGCTGAGTTGGATGGTGGTCCAGTTGTACTGCAAGCCAAAGTGCCTATATTTGAAGATGACGACGCAGATATTCTCGCCTCTAGGGTCCAACAGCAAGAGCATCAAATTTATCCTTTAGTCGTCAAGTGGTTTGCCGACGACAGGTTAACAATGAAAAATGGCAGAGCCATACTGGATAATACCCCATTAGCAGAGGCTGGTTATGCAGCTGATTAAATGGCTTGCCAATTTATTACTTCTACTCGGTTTAACAGCAGTCACTTTACAAGCGGCTGAAGATCAAAGTCGACCAAGTGATTTTGGATTATTTGCATTTCAGGCAAAATACCAAATAACAAGAAATGATAGTAAAATTGGCAATGCCTCCATCACCTTAGCGCTTACTGACTCACAGGCCATATTTGATTACTATTCCAAAGTCAGTCGTTTTTTTTTGACGGACGAGCGCAGCGAAAGAACTGTCTATCGGTTGTTGGACAACACAAAACCAATCATTCCGATATCTCCCAACACTTACGAATATATTCGCACTGGTACAGGTCCTGACGACCAACTTTTCATAGATTTCGAACGACAAACCATACAAAGCGATGATGGGATCATCTCATTTGACACCGAACACAATGACAACCAATTTTTTCGGTTAGATATTCCCTTTCGTTTGCAAAAAGGTCTCCCTATACCTTCACAATATGAGTTTTATAACTACCGTGGTGAAGCAAGAAGCTATATTGTGGAACAGCGTGAGAACCAAATATTGAATTTACCTATTGGTCAAGTTGAGGCCGAGTATTTTGTCATAACTCGACCCAATTCAACACGACGTATCACACACGCTTGGTTTGCGGCAGAATATCAGTATCAACTGATCCGCTTGAATCAATTCAAAGATGGAAAAGAACAGGCAGATATGCGTCTAAAAAGCTTTACTCTTATTCCATCAAAAACCGTTTCAAAATAACAATTCATTTACAAGCTTACTTGATCTCTTAACAATATATCGCTAACATTTAACTGGTCAGACCTTAATTGTTTGGAGAGAATATGTCAGAGGTTATTTGGATTGTATTTGCGATTGCTACAATCGGTTTTTGTAGTTATAAGCGCTTATCTTTAATGGTTACTTTATTGGCTGTTGGAGCTGTCCTGGCTTTAGCCAGTGCAAGTGGTGCTAGCTTTACACTACCTTGGGTGTTATTAGCCCTAACTTTTATTTTATTCGGCCTGCCTAGTGTCAGACAAAGACTCTTAAGCAAACATTTGTTGTCATTCTTTCGCAAAGTCATGCCTGAAATGTCTCAGACAGAGCAAGAGGCCATTGATGCTGGTACGGTATGGTGGGATGGCGAACTTTTTTCAGGTAAACCAAATTGGCAAAAACTCCACGCCATTAACGCCCCAGTGTTAACCGCAGAAGAAAAAGCATTTCTTGAGGGGCCAGTTGAAACCGTCTGCGCAATGGTGGATGAATGGCAAATCAACCACAAAGATGCTGATTTACCGCCTGAGATTTGGCAGTTTCTTGGCGAGCAAAAATTCTTTGCGATGATTATCAAAAAAGAGTACGGTGGCCTTGAATTTTCAGCCTATGCACAATCTCGTGTGTTACAAAAATTATCAGCAGTTTCTGCCGTCTTATCTACCACTGTAGGCGTACCTAACTCTCTTGGTCCAGGTGAACTTCTCCAACACTATGGAACAAAGGCACAACAAGACTACTATCTCCCAAGGCTTGCTGTGGGTAAAGAAATTCCCTGTTTCGCACTAACTAGCCCGGAGGCTGGGTCTGATGCTGGATCTATTCCTGATCGTGGCGTTGTGTGTAAAGGGGAATGGGAAGGTGAAGAAGTTATCGGTATGCGACTGACGTTTGATAAACGCTACATTACCCTAGCTCCTGTAGCAACCGTTATTGGTTTAGCTTTTAAACTCTATGACCCCGACGGTTTACTTGGTAATGATGAAGAGTTGGGGATAACCTGTGCCCTGCTCCCTCGTGATACCAAGGGGCTCAACATTGGTAATCGTCACTTCCCTTTGAACGTGCCATTTCACAATGGCCCTCTTAGTGGTGAAAATATTTTTGTTCCACTGGACTACATCATCGGTGGTCAAACTATGGCCGGTAAAGGTTGGCGTATGCTAATGGAATGTCTCTCGGTTGGTCGTTGCATCACCTTGCCTTCTTCCTCTGCCGGAGCTGCCAAGTCGATTGCACTTGCTACTGGCGCTTACTCTCGTATTCGCCGACAATTTAGAATGCCTATCGGCCAAATGGAAGGCGTAGAAGAAATGCTCGCACGTATTGGTGCAAGCGCGTATATGATGGATGCGGTGACTTCGTTCTCTACCACTGGTATTGATAACGGAGAGAAACCATCCGTTATTTCTGCGATTTCCAAGTATCACCTCACAGAACGTATGCGCACGGTTATTAACGATGCAATGGATGTGCATGGTGGTAAAGGGATTTGTTTAGGACCTAATAATTATCTTGGTCGAGGCTATCAAGGAATGCCAATTTCTATTACGGTCGAAGGTGCAAATATCTTAACCCGTAATATGATGATCTTCGGACAAGGCGCGTTTCGTTGTCACCCTTATGTGTTATCAGAAATACAAGCCGCAGCGATCAAAGATACAGCCAAAGCAACAGAACGTTTTGATCAAGCGGTATTCGGACATATTGGTTTTAGTATCAGTAACTTCTTTGGTAGCTTATGGTTTACTTTGACAAGAGGCTTTTTCAACTCCACTCCATACCATGATGAAACGGCCCAATACTACAAACGTCTTTCAGGTTATAGTGCAAATTTAGCGTTTATGACAGACTTAGCTATGGGCGTACTTGGCGGTAGCTTAAAACGACGCGAACGTTTATCCGCTCGCTTAGGTGACGTATTAAGCCACCTTTACTTGGCTTCGGCAACGTTGAAACGTTTTGATGACCAAGGACGGATCAAAGACGATTTGCCAATGGTGCATTGGAACTTGCAAGATTCTATGGCCGCCATAGAGTATGCGATTGATGAATACATTCGCAACTTCCCTGTCACACCTGTACGCTGGTTAATGCGCCTCGTTGTTCAGCCATTTGGTCAACTCCAGGCGGAACCGAATGATGTCATTGAACACCAAATTGCACACATGCTGCAAACGCCTAATCCGACTCGTACACGCTTAGGTGAAGGTCAGTTTACTGCCCGGGTACAAGGCAATTTGTTGGGTGAGCTTGAGCAAACCCTTGAAGATGTCGTCGCTGCCGAACCTATATTTGCGAAAGTGTGCAAATCCATTGGTGAAAAACGTCAATTTACCAAACTAGATGAGTTAGCAAAGATTGCACTTGAGAAAAAAATCATTACTGATGAAGAAGCAGCTCTATTAGTTAGCGCTGAGCAAGGACGATTAAAAACCATCAACGTGGATGATTTTGCTCCAGAAGAGCTTAAACTAGGCGCCGCACCGAAGCGGAAATCGTCGACTCGAAGCGCTGCAAAACGCCCCGTTGCCGCCAAAAAGTCGACCTCTACCAAAAAATCGGCTGCTCAGAAAGACTCAGATACAAAAGCATCTGAAGATGGAAAAGACGCAGCTTAAGTATAGCATGAAACAAAAAGCCCATATTAAATATGGGCTTTTTTATATATGGAACTAGGTATTACATCTCAGCTGAATCTATCGCTTCGACTAATAACACAACTTGAGTACGCGACGTGACATCGAATTTTTTAAAAATTGCACTCACATGTGCTTTCACAGTCGCTTCTGTTACAAACAATTTATCTGCAATTTCGCGGTTTGATAGACCTTCTTTAAGGCACTCTAAAACGCGAAGTTGCTTTGGTGTCAGATCCTTTACTCGTTGAATTGACGTCAACAAATCAGGTGTTTGCTCTTCTACAGTATCAATGAATTTTTCAGGTATGAAACGACCACCTTGTAAGACAGACATAATACCATGAGCAATTTTACGCGAATTAAAAGACTTTAAGATATAGCCTTTGGCGCCGTAGTGCATGGCTATGCTAACCGCTTTGTCCGTTTCATTCGCAGAAATAACGACAACGGGGGTATCTGGTGCGCATTCCATGACAGAGGTTAATCCGTAAAAGTTATCCGAACCAGGCATATTCAAATCAAGTAATATCAAATCTATGTCTGGGTGGGCCTTTATCGCTTTTAATGTGGACGGTACGGAGTCGGCATGGACTATTTTTAGATCATTAAAAAAAGGGCTGATTGAACATTCAAGCGCTTCTCTGAATAATGGATGGTCATCAGCAATCAAAAACGTACTCATACAATACCTGTATTTAGCAACAATAAGAACAGTCTAGGCTAGTTTACAAACAACAACTAGAGTAAAATATTAGACTTACATCTATATTTTAGACTAGCAAAGTGAAAAGTGATAATTTATTTTCTGTTCCATTTCAACGAGTTGCAGATTTCAGCTTTGATGCAAAGGTTGCTCAAGTATTCCCAGACATGATCAATCGTTCGATTCCTGGGTATACCATTATGATCCAAAACCTCGGTGAGATTGCCAATCGATTCGCGTCTGATGGCTCAGTTATTTATGACCTGGGCTGTGCGACTGGGATAAGTACACTAAGTATTGCTCGCTCAATCACAGCAACAAATTGTCGAGTTCTCGGGGTCGATAACTCTGGTGCAATGCTAGAACAATGTGAGCGTTTTATCCAAGCTTACCAACACTCTTCGCCAATAGAATTGATCGAGGCTGACATCCTTGATTTAGTGCTAGAGCCCTGCTCTGTTGTCGTTATGAACTTTACCTTGCAATTTTTGCCTCCCGCTTCTCGAGAAGCGGTAATAAAACGTATTTATGATGCCTTGGAACCTGGAGGGGTTTTGTTGCTTTCCGAAAAAGTAAAAGGCGAACATAGTCAACATGATGAACTGTTGATTCACCTCCACCACAATTTTAAACGAGACAATGGCTATAGTGACTTAGAAATAAGTCAGAAACGAACTGCCCTCGAAAACGTCATGTTACTCGATACCCAATCACAACATTTTGAGCGTTTTGAGGCTGCTGGGTTTGCTTCTTATACCGAGTGGTACCGCTGTTTCAATTTTACGTCAATGCTTGCGTTTAAAGCTTAAGAGAATGATTCATGCAAACACATTTCAGCCATTTTTATAAAGCCATTCTCAATACTCCGCTTGAGCGCTTAATTGAATCCTTGCCACTGACACTTGCCCAATGGGAAGCATCCAATAAACACGGGCATTGGACAAAATGGCAAAAAGTACTTCAAGAGCTTCCTTCATCTGACCACCCTCAATGGCATATAGAAGATGGGGTAATTGTATTGTGTAAGGATGTCTTTTCAGAAGCCGAAAACAAACGAATAAATGGCTTATTAAAACAATTCAAACCGTGGCGCAAAGGGCCTTATCAAATCGATACCACCTTTATCGATACCGAGTGGCGCAGTGATTACAAATGGGACAGACTGCTACCGCACATCTCACCGCTCACAGATAGACGCGTACTTGACGTAGGTTGTGGTAGTGGCTATCACATGTGGCGCATGTTGGAAGCAAATGCGAAACACGTTGTAGGGATAGATCCGACGGTTTTATTTTTTATGCAATTTTTAATTGTGAAACAATTTGCAGGCGAACATCCTGTCCATTTTTTACCTTTAGGGATTGAAGCAATGCCCCCCTCTCACGGTTTTGATACCGTATTTTGCATGGGGGTGTTTTATCATCGCAAGGATCCGTTTGCGTTCTTGCAGCAACTTAAAGAACAGCTCATTACGGGTGGTGAACTAGTCCTTGAAACGCTGATTGTTCCAGGGGATGAACAAACGGTATTGATGCCAACAGACCGCTATGCACAAATGAGTAACGTATGGTTTATACCCAGCGCTAAAGCGATGATTTTATGGCTTGAACGAGCTGGGTTTAAACATGTTAAGGTTGTCGACTCTGCACTAACATCGATAGCCGAACAACGGAAAACAGAATGGATTGATGGCCATTCGCTCGCCGATTTTTTACACCCTAATGATCCGGCTTTAACCATTGAAGGGTATCCTGCTCCGAATCGAGCTGTATTTATTGCAAATAGATAATTTTCGCTTTGGCATAATCTTTGAACTACTCTTTATCAAATTGATGTCACTCATAATGATAAATGAGGTTAAAGTTGGATTACGATGCATTTTTAATGGCACACCGTCTGCCCAAGTCTTATATTGAGCTTGCACAAAGATGGTTCATTCCCGTATTAAACCGATTTGAGTCGCACAAAAAAGGTGCGAAACCGCACATTGTCGGTATCAATGGTTGTCAAGGCTCTGGTAAAAGTACTCTGGCGGACTTTTCCGCTGATTTTTTATCTACGCGTTTCGGACTATCTGTTGTAATACTGTCGCTTGATGACTTTTATTTACCTCATGCTGAACGTCAAGAGCTGGCTCGAACACGGCACCCATTATTTGCAACTCGAGGTGTGCCTGGCACGCATGACCTTGCACTCGCCCATGATGTATTCCATAAATTAATTTCAGGTAAACCCGTTTTGATCCCCCGCTTTGACAAAGCCAACGACGACCGTTTGCCACAATCTCAGTGGTCGATACAGGAGTCAGCTGTAGATGTGATCATTTTTGAAGGCTGGTGTGTTGGCCTAAAACCGCAATCTCCTAATGAATTATTAAATCCAGTAAATACCTTAGAGGCAACAGAAGACACACAGATGATCTGGCGAAATGCGGTTAACTCTGCTTTACTCAGCTATGCTGATTGGTTTGCTTACATTGACGAATTATGGTGGTTAAAAGCACCTAATTTTGAGTGTGTACTGAATTGGCGTACTGAACAGGAACGCAAACTCGCTCAGTTTAAAACAGGTAACGCCATAATGGATCCCCCTGCTCTCTTGCGTTTTGTTCAACATTATCAACGTCTAACTGAACATGGTTTGCAAACTTTGCATGGCGATTCAGATGTTTGTTGGGAACTCGCGCAAAACAGACAAATTATTTCGCTGAATGACAAATTCAGTCCAAACCACTAAGGTGAACTTGTCATTATGACCAAATATCTTGTATTTACTGATTTAGATGGCACCTTGCTCGATCATCATACCTATTCATACGATGCAGCTATGCCTGCGCTCACTGCGTTAAAAAATAGCGAGTCTCATATCATCTTTAACACCAGCAAGACCTATGTGGAATCTCGTAATTTGCAACTGCACCTTGGCCTAGAGTTGCCATTAATTGTCGAAAATGGCGCTGCGGTGTTTTTACCTAAGTCGATTTTTGGTAAAGCACCAGCAGATGCTATCGAACACCCAGAATATTGGCTTAAAACATTTACTCAAGAGCGTCAGCATTGGTTAGGGATTCTCGATACAATGAAACCAGATTGGGGGCATTTATTTACGCATTTTGAGGTACTGAGCATCCAGCAAATCATGCACTATACAGGATTGAGCCTTGAACAATGCCAATACGCAAAAACTCGCTTATTTGGTGAGCCAATTCTTTGGCGTGGCAGTGAAGAACAAAAATTAGCATTCATTTCTGAACTCAAATCTTTTGGTGCTGAACCGCTTCAAGGTGGTCGCTTTTTGCATTTATGTGGTCATTGCAACAAAGGAAAAGCGATGCAATGGCTGTGTCAACATTACAGAGATTTTTTCCCGAACCAGCAATACACGACTATGGCTTTAGGTGATGGTGCTAATGACATTGCTATGCTCGATATTGCAGATATTGCCGTGCAAATCAAATCCCCAGCTTATGATTACCCTCACCTGAATCGAACAGAGGGAGTATACCAAACTCAAAATGAAGGCCCAGCAGGCTGGAATGAAGCAATTTTTTCACTTTGTGACTTAACCTAGGAGGCCAACGATGGCAGATTTTTACCAAAATGGCATCATAACCACATTACACAACTTGGATGAAAGACCGATTGAAGAAGTTGAGGCTCAACTCAGCGAATTTGCTCAACAACGTCCTATGGCATTGATTCTTCCGTCACTTTACAGTGAATTGCAAGGCGAGGCACTGCCGAATATCATCAAGGAACTGACCCAAGTTCCTTACTTAAATCAAATCGTAATAGGCCTTGACCGGGCAACACAATCGGAGTTTGCACATGCCTCTGAATTTTTTGGTCAACTCCCGCAACACCATCGCATACTATGGAATGACGGTCCCCGTTTACAGGCTCTTGACCAAGAGCTCCAAGCCTTAGGTTTAGCACCCACTGAGTTAGGCAAAGGTCGCAATGTTTGGTATTGCATGGGTTATGTCCTAGCAAGTAACAGAGCAGAATCAGTAGCGTTACACGATTGCGATATTTTAACCTATGACCGCTCCTTGTTGGCCAAACTCATTTTCCCAGTGGCAAATCCACAGTTTAACTATGAATTTTGCAAAGGTTTCTACGCCCGAGTCGCCAATGGAAAAATCAATGGTCGTGTCTCTCGGTTACTCGTAACCCCTTTATTAAGAGCCTTAAAATGCACGTTAGGTGACAACGAATACATCGAGTTTATGGATTCATTCAGATATCCTCTTGCAGGGGAGTTTTCATTTCGTCGTGATGTATTGAATGATATTCGGATCCCATCTGATTGGGGGCTAGAGATTGGTGTCTTATCGGAAATGCATCGCAACTACGCACATAATCGCTTGTGCCAAGCTGATATTGCACGGGTTTATGACCATAAACATCAAGACTTATCCGCTGATAATGAGAATGGTGGACTGTCAAAAATGTCGATCGACATTACCAAAGCCCTATTTCGCAAACTCGCCACACAAGGGCATACCTTTAGCACTGAGATGTTCCGTTCAATCAAAGCAACCTATTTTAGAATCGCGTTAGATTTTATTGAAACTTATCACAATGATGCCGTGATGAATGGCTTGACTTTAGACATTCACAGCGAAGAAAAAGCCGTTGAATTATTCGCACAAAACATTGTGAAAGCAGGACAAAGCTTTTTAGATAACCCGATGGAAACTCCATTTATTCCAAGCTGGAATCGAGTATTAAGTGCAAAGCCCGATGTTTTCAAACGCTTGGTTGAGGCCGTTGAAGATGATCACAAAGAACTTATGAAACAAGACTAGTTATGGCATTAGAAAGCGCTTTAAAAAACCAACTGATTCATTATTTATCTATTGTTTACACACCTGAAATGTTAGCAAAAGGAGGTTATGCTGATCATGTAATGCTTGCAAATGCGCTCATTGAAGCGTTCCATCTTACTCCCGAACAGCAAATCAACGCCCCTCAGCCATACCAAAATCATTGGGATGAGAAACGAACAATACTGATAACGTATGCAGATTCGGTTCTTGAAGAAAAGGTTATGCCATTACAAACGCTAGCCAAATTTGTCGACGAGTACTGTCACAACAGTATCAGTGATGTACATCTGTTACCTTTTTACCCATATAGTTCAGATGACGGTTTTTCGGTGATTGACTATACTAGTGTCAATCCTGCTCATGGCAACTGGGATGATATTCAAGCGCTCTCATTGCAAAAGAACTTGATGTTCGACCTTGTAATTAATCATTGTTCAGCGCGAAGTCAGTGGTTTCTAGAGTTTTGTCAAGATGTTGGCAAAGGCGCACAGATGTTTTACACCGCTTCGCCTGAAGATGATTTAAGTAAAGTCACCCGTCCACGCACAACGCCACTACTGAAAGAGGTTGAAACACCTACGGGTAAAAAGCACGTGTGGTGTACATTTTCTCACGACCAAGTCGATTTTGATTTTACTCAGCCTGGCGTTTTACTCGAATTTGCTCAGATTATTCATTTTTATCTAGAGCAAGGAGCTAGTGTGTTCCGACTGGATGCTGTGGCGTTCTTGTGGAAAGAAATTGGCACGTCATGTATCAATCACCCCAACACACACAACATAATCAAAATCTATCGTTTGTTAATTGAACATGCCAAATCAGACGCCATCATAATCACCGAAACCAACATTCCAAATCGTGAAAATTTAGAATATTTTGGTAATGCTAACGAAGCTCACGCCATTTATAATTTTGCTCTCCCACCATTAATCTTGCACACTTTGATGTCTGGGGATAGTCATGCGATTACACAATGGCAAAGGGCAATGCCGCCGGCTCAAAATGGGACAACGTATTTTAATTTTATTGCTTCGCATGATGGTATTGGTCTGCGACCTGCAGAAGGATTATTGAGTGATGAGCAACTCATTGCCATGCGCGATACATGCCTTGCGTTAGATGGCAAAATTAACTGGCGAACTCTCCCCGATGGTTCTCAAGCCGCTTATGAATTGAATATAGCTCTCTTTAGTGCATGTGCTGCGACACATGCTGGTATGGACAACTTTCAAATCGAACGATTTATTTGTGCCCATGCCATCATGTTAGGGCTAGAAGGTATACCTGGAATTTATATACACAGCTTATTGGGTACCCAAAACGATTTGGATAAAGTTGCTAATACAGGACAAAATCGAGGCATAAACCGTCACCGCTGGGATTTTACGAAACTGCAAAACTATCTCGACGATGCGTCATCGCATCATCATCAAGTATTTACCCGTCTTTCCTTGCTGATTCGATTGCGTTCACAGCAAAGTGCGTTTCATCCAAATGCAATACAGTTTACGTTACAACTTGGCACTGCTTGTTTTGGTTTTTGGCGCCAAAGCCTAGATCGACGGCAAAGTATTTTTTGTATTAGTAATGTTACACCTAAAGCGCAATCATTGAATATCTCAGATATTAATTTAATTAACACGCAACAATGGCATGATCTGATAAGTCAAAAGGTTATCGATAGTGACCAAAAATCACTGACTTTACTGCCTTATCAGACCGTTTGGATCACCAATACCTAGTCGAGACGCTTCAGTAAACTTGAGGTATCCCAACGGCCACCACCGAGTTTTTGGACATCCGCATAAAATTGATCGACCAAGGCAGTAACAGATAAGGTGGCGCCACATTGATTGCCTGCTGCAAGAGCATAACCAAGATCCTTACGCATCCAATCCACGGCAAAGCCAAAATCATATTGATCAGCGAGCATGGTTTCACCTCGGTTCTGCATTTGCCAAGATTGAGCTGCGCCTTGGGAAATAACCTCTAACACGGCATGACAATCCAATCCGGCCTTTTGGCCAAAATGCAATGACTCAGCCAAGCCTTGAATTAATCCAGCAATGGCTATTTGGTTCATCATTTTTGCCATTTGCCCTGCACCATTACAACCAATGCGTTTAACCAGCTTGCCATAAACACTCAAAATAGGTAGCGCTAGTGCAAAAATCGCCTCATCAGCGCCACACATAATGCTCAACTGGCCGTTTTCAGCACCGGCTTGACCACCAGAAACTGGTGCATCAACAAAAAATAATCCTCGTTCAGCGGCGAGTGAGGAGGCCTGTTTCGCGCATTCTTCGGACGTCGTGGTATGGTCGACAATAATCGCGCCTTGTTTAGCTCCTTCGAGCACGCCGCCTTGTAATGTTGCGATAACGTCTTCATCTCTACCAACACACATACAGATTACATCAGCTTGAGCAACACTTTGCGCCAGTTCTGATGACATTGCACCACCGTAATGTTTAACCCATGCAGTCGCTTTAGAAGTAGTTCGATTATAAACCGTGACGTGATAACCGGCTCGCTGTAAATGCCCCGCCATCGGAAATCCCATAACACCCAAACCAATAAAGGTTACCTTGTTCATCAAATATTTACCTATTCTAAGATTTCAATAATCTATACTAACGTCATATACGTATTATAAGTAATAATAAATGAAAGGATATAACGATGGATAATATTTATAATTTCACCATGCCTCTCGCTTCGGGTGAAACACAAGATTTACGTGAATATAAGGGACAAGTCTTACTGATTGTCAATACTGCGAGCAAATGTGGCTTTACGCCACAATATAAAGGGTTACAATTATTACAAGATGAATTTGCTGAGCGTGGCTTTAGTGTATTGGCATTTCCATGTAACCAATTTGGTAAACAAGAACCTGGCAGTGATTCAGAGATTGTGGAGTTTTGTGATCTGAACTACCAAACCACGTTTCCTGTATTTAGTAAGATTGACGTTAATGGCGAGAACGCAGCCCCTATTTATAAATTCATGAAAAACCACGCTAAGGGCATTTTTGGTAGTGAAGGGATCAAATGGAACTTCACAGAATTTCTCGTCGACAAAACAGGAGATGTAGTAAAGCGCTATGCCCCAACAACAAAACCTGAGCAAATCAAAAAAGACATAGAAAAATATTTATCCGTTTAAGCTTTTTGAATAATTAAATGACAATATTTCCCCAAATACAAATACGGTACTTGTGTACCGTATTTTTTTTCTGCTTCTAAAATCTCATCATATTGGCGACTCTGTGCAGAGATGTCTCGCATATAATCATGAATACAACGAATGCCGGCATGATGAATAACACGAACGTTATCCAAGGATCCCAAATACTCTAATACAGATTGATAACTCACAGGGTTCTGCGGGTTCAGACGAACAGTTTTGGCTTTGCGCTCAGGTTGCTCAGTATAGGCAAAATTTCCATAAATTAGATTGCCAAAACGATGTGCTTCTGCATTAAAAAAGCTAAGAGATAAGCGGCCGCCTTCATTTAAACATCTTAGTAAGTGAGCAATGGTAGCAAGTGGATCTTGGGTCCACTCTAGAACGGCATGACAATAGACATAATCAAAATGAGACGAGATTGATTGCAATGAACCCACTCGCCAATCTACCGACCCATGAGTCGTTTTCTTTGCTTGAGCGATCGATTCTTCCGAAATATCAATGGCCGTAATATCAGCATTGGTTTTGACGATTTCCCGAGTCATGTGTCCCAATCCACAGCCAGCATCTAATGCTGTTTTTGAGGAAAGATCCATATCAAGCATCTGATATTGAGCAAGATAGTGACACAATAGCGCATGGCGTAATTGCCCTTTTGTCGAGCCATAGATGTTATTAGCAAACTTTTGTGTAATACCATCAAATGAGTGATCAGTAGACATAATTAAGCCGGATTGTCGATATCAATAAATTGAGCGTCCAAATGGTATTGCGTTTGCAAATACTCAGCTAGTGCCATCGCTCCATAACGCTCTGTCGCATGATGACCAGCAGCAATAAAGGCAATATTTTGCTCTCTTGCACTGTGAATAGTTTGCTCAGAGACTTCTCCGGTAACAAATAGATCCATACCATTATTGGCTGCCAAATCTATATAGCCTTGCCCCCCACCAGTACACCAAGCAAGTCGCTGGACCCGTTTATCGCTGGTACCCTCAATTAATAATGGGCGATTAAGTGATGTCGATAAACGCTCCGCAATGACTTCTAAAAATATGGGTTCATCTAACTCTGCATACTGTACTACACCATCAGGAGGCGCATCTAAAAAACCTGACACATTGACGCCAAGATGTTTGGCGAGTTGAGCATTATTACCGTAGATGGGATGAACGTCTAAAGGTAAATGATAAGCAATTAGATTGATATTGTTAGATAATAAGCTCGAGAATCGACGTTTTTTCATGCCAGTAATGACGGGATTTTCATTTTTCCAAAAATACCCATGATGTACAATAATGGTATCAGCACCTTCCTCAACGGCACGATCAATTAAGGCCTGTGAAGCCGTTACACCTGTGATTACTTTTTGAACAGAGGTGGAACCTTCAATTTGCAACCCATTGGGACAGTAATCTTTGATTAAACCCACATTTAATAGGGAATTCAGCGCATTGACTAAATCATTCCGTAACATCTCTTTACCTGCTATTTATGTCCTAGTTAGACATCAACTATGAAAAATTGTATAAATATTAGAAATTTTAACATTAAATCAAGGTTTCATATACATTATGAGTAAGTTAGATAAAGACGCAGTAATTGCTAAATTTACCGAAGCGTATACAGCAGCACACGGTAAAGCCCCACAAATAGAAGCAAAAGGCGGATGGTACAGTGTTGATGGTGGCAAAAACGTACGTCTTGCTGTCCTTGAGGAAATGGCAAATGAATTGGGTGGTTCACCCACACAAACAGAAACAACCGACAACACACCTTCACCAAAAGCCGCCGAAAAACCAGCAGAAAAGAAAGCCCCTGCGAAGAAAAAGGCGACTAAGCCTGCTAAAGGTGGTTTTTCAGTCAAAGACTTTTGGAAAAACCAAGTTCTTGCAAATCTTCCAGGCTCAAAAGCTCCGCGCTAGAGAGCTCGTTATGAATGTAGCCAGCGCTTAACCAAAATACCGCTGGCTCTTTTACTGTAATGGGTTTATTTAGCTAATTGGTGTTTGGTTGTGTGCAAAAATTCGTTGATAAAGACGCATCAATGTGCCCTCTGCTGCGAACCCTAGTTTTTCTGCGATCGTTTTCTTTTGTGTATATTTGACCGAATACACGGCTCTTTTTTCGTATAACGCTAACAATACATCGTCCGAGGTAGAAATCTCGTCGACTAAACCAACCTCAAGTGCATCCGTACCATACCAGGTTTCACCAGTTGCTATTTTATCGACGTCAAGCCCTTCGCGGTTTTGCTTAATAAAATTTTTAAACAATACATGAATTTGGTTCAAATCGGCTTTAAACTTGTCACGAGCCTCATCGGTATTTTCACCAATCATGGTCAATGTACGTTTATACTCACCTGCAGTGTGAAGTTCAATATCAATGTCATTTTTTTTGAGCACTTTATGAAAGTTTGGTAATTGTGCAACCACTCCAACCGAACCAATTACGGCAAATTTAGCGGAAACGATCTTATGTGCAACACACGCCATCATGTAGCCACCACTGGCCGCAACTTGATCCACGCAGACAGTCAAATGCAAGCCAGCGTCGCGTAATCGTTGTAATTGTGACGCTGCCAAACCATAGCTGTGTACATAACCTCCTGGACTTTCCAATCGCACAACTACTTCATCATTCGAGGTATCCGCTACACTGAGAATTGCCGTGATTTCACGTCGAAGATGTTCCGTTTCGTTTGCATCAACTGAGCCCTTAAAATCCAATACGAAGACCTTGCCGTTGCGACTAGATTCGACGTCTGAAGATGCTTTCGAATCTTCATCAGATGCTTTTGCTGCATTATCTTTGGACTTCGATTTCTTCTTTAAAAGCTTTTTTCTAGCTTTATCAAATGCTTTTAACTCACTGTCTGGCACAAGTGCGCGCGTGGCATAGTCTTTTAATTCTTGCAAAGCTTGAGAAAGAGAATGGATCTCCAACTCCCCTTTTGCCTCTGCGGTTGGTCTTTGCTTAACAGCCATACCAATCAGCACGCCAGCAGTAATGAGAATCGCCAATACCGCGGTCACTGCCTTTGCCAAAAATAGTCCATATTCGTATAAAAATTCCAACAGTATTATTCCTAAAAAAAACAACTATTACTATAATAACAAAAAAAAAGGTCAGCGCATGCTGACCTTTTGTCAAAAATTGTAACTACTAGTTCACAACGTCTGTATTAGTAACCAATGCCACTCTACCGCCTGATGCTAAGAAGTTTGCAATTTGTGATTGCATCTCAGCAGTGACTTCAGCACTGGCTGTCGGACTCAAGCTCGAACCATGTGCGCCTTCATTAAACAGCATATAACCACTGATTGGCGTATCACTTGTGACAGTACTAGATACTTGACCAAAACCAGCTTGTTCAACATATGCGTCTTGACCTGATAAAGGCAAAGCCGTCGCAACAGGAATAACCTGATCGGGTAAGTTCACCTCACCACCATCACCGACTACTGTCATGACGTGAGTTGGCGTGTTCATGCCTAATGTTGACACATAGTTTATTGGATCCGCTGCATCCATCATAGATTGAGCTGCAAAAGCGAACTGATTGAACGTACCATTAACCTCTGCTAGTTGCGCATCAGTCAAAGCGGCCATAAAGGTCGGAACTGCAGCCGCGTTCATCTCATCAGTAGCTTGTGCGTAGCTTTCCAAGCCATTTGTTGCAACAACAAAATTCTGGAAATCCACACTTGATTGACCAAGTAACAAGCCCTTGATTAGATTTCCAAATGCAACAGATTCAAGGAGGAAGTTTGCGATACCCGCTCCCGGTGATTCAAGTGATGCAGCTTGAATGGCAAACATACCATCAAGTGCGGCCAGGTCGCCACCCATTGAAGTATTGGCAACCGCTGCAAAGTTACCACCGCCAATGGCCCCTAAAGAAACACCCATCACTGACACATTCGTTGCATCAAGGTTGACCATTCCTGAAGCCGTGGTATCAACCACTGCATTTAAGCCAAGACGTAGACCCAATAAATCAGACACTGCCTGCCATAAGTTTGAACGGGCAGTAGGTAAGCTAGCAAGATTCATAAATACTGTCGCAGATACAGTGGTAGCATTGATCTCATCATTGCCGTCACCATCCAAATCGTAACCACGAGAACCGTGCAGTGGTTGGTCAATCGCAACCGTTGCAATACCAGCTAGGGATAAAGCGCCTGAAATAGCCAACATATCTTCTTTTTGACGAGTTATACCATGATAGAGAATCGCAACTGGCCAGCCATTTTCCGGTTCACTTATGGCAAAGCCTAAAGCACCTGCTGCGACTGGATCAGGAATGGTAATTTGCACATCTAATGTGGCATTACCTGCATTAGGACCTTTGGTAAGCGGTACGGGGTTGAAACGAGTCAAATGACGGTCACGGTCAAGATTTGCACCATTTGGTAATTGATAATCACCTAAGCCAACGGCACTACACAAAGCGTGATTGGGCCCCGTTGTTAAACCTGCAACCGCATCGCCGGCACCAGCAATTACGATACCGCTGTCACACGCTGACGTCATAAATTCATTAATCGGTGCAGTTGGATTCTCAGCAGTAGGAATTGCTAGGTAATGCGGAAGAGAAATCGTCGCCTGAGCGCGTTTCGCCGCACAAAAAGGACCAGCCCCTTGACCTAGGATACCGACTGCAACATTGGCAGCAAATTCATTGACCTGAGGAATAGCATTACCAAAATTGCCCGATGCTGCACCAAGCAAGCCTGCACAAGTTGTCATGCCGGAAAAATCAGCGGCTTCAATAGCAGGAACTAATGCTGCAGCCTCAGCGGGTAAATTGGCAATACCGAATTGAACAGCACCGGTAACCGCTTCAGCTGAAACCAAACCAAGAGCTTCCATGGCAGTAGGTGCCGCGGTGACATCAGTTGCTACAATCGCCGGCAAAGCTTGTCCAGCAGTTGGGTCACCCATCGCAGCACGTTGTGCAAATTCACCAATCATTAACTGTTTAATCGTATTTGGAACCGTCATGGTTGATTGCGTCATAAAGGTCGATACGTAGGTGATTTCATCACGCTCCATCCCGGCACCTAGTAGCGGGTTCACAAATGAATTGACTAAGCCTTGTAATTGCAACTGTGATGGACTAGCCAATGGCATAGTTTGAATATCTTGACGAACCAAATCCCAAGTTGTTGAACCTTGCACCGATTTACCAGTGGAATCCTTAAGCGCAGTGGTCATTACTAACATATGCCCTTGTGCTGCTTTTAATGGCTTTAACGGGATAACAGTGATGGTATTTGAATCCGCCAGAGATAGTACGAAATCTTGGCCAAACTGAAGCTCATCACCGAGTTTACAGCCTGCTGATGGCGTTGTTACTTGGGCACAATCTGGATCACGCGGATCTAACCCTAAAGTCGCCTCAAAAATTCGCACACCGGCGGCCAAAGTTGATGCATCCAAGCTGACACCAGGAGGAGTAACAACATCAATTACAAAAGGTTGAGTGGTTGACCAACCGTCCAGTACATTTAACGCATTTTGCGGGTCGCCGTAATCAGATGGATCCGCTACTGGAATGTTAAGAGTGTAATCGAAGAAACCGTCATCACCTGGCAGCATTAATAGATCATTAGGTATATTCAAATCACCGTTTGCAGGGTCAAATAAAATACGTGACACGGGACTTTGAGATGGGGTTTCTACGCGAAGATCTTCGATGGTTTCACCACCGCCACAGCCAACAAGAGTAAGGGCCGCTGCAATGCTGGTGCTGATAAACAGTTTTTTCATTTTGTCTCCCTAAGAGTATTTTTTTTATTCTTTGGTTTTGCGCAAGTTGTTTAATGGTTAAACAAGTGCTTAGACCAGTTAGAGTTATGCTTAGTCTATTGTCTTTGTCACTAATTTGCAAAGGATTGTTAACGATATGTAACAACTTTTTATGGATGTATCTAAAAAAATCATTAAATAAAGGAATCTACAGGTTATTTTTACTCCAAAAACCGTATAATAACGGCAAATTCGTAAGAGACTTTTATATGACCGCTCATTTAACCTTCAATGCCCCCAGTTGTCTTAAAGATAAAATAATATTAGTTACCGGAGCAGGTGATGGAATCGGCAAAACGGCCGCACTCACTTATGCAGAACTCGGTGCTGAAGTTATCTTGCTAGGGCGTACTGTAGCAAAATTAGAAAAAACCTATGACGAAATAGTCGCACTTGATGGGAAACAACCGGGCATCATTCCACTTGATATGAAAGGTGCGACCCCAAAAAACTACCAAGATATGGGCCAGATGATCTTGGATCAATATGGGCGTTTAGATGGCTTATTACACAACGCATCCATACTTGGACACCTCAGTCCCTTTACACAAATTACACCCGAAGAATTCCAAGAGGTCATGCAAGTCAATGTGACCGCCCAGTTTAGTATGACACAAGGGCTTTACCGTGCATTACAGGCAGCACCCAAGGCAAGTATTGTTTTTACCACCTCTGGTGTTGGTCGTGCAGGTCGTGCTTTTTGGGGAACATATAGCATTAGTAAATTTGCAACAGAAGGCATGATGCAAGTGTTAGCCGATGAGGTAAAAAACTCATCTATACGCGTGAATTGTATTAATCCTGGAGCTACGCGCACCTCCATGCGTGGCAAAGCCTATCCTGCTGAAGATCCTATGAAACTCAAAACGCCTGAAGACATCATGTCGACTTATGTTTATTTAATGGCAGATATAAGCCAGGATGTAAACGGAAAATCTCTGGATTGCCAACCTAAGTAACCACTCAAGACATTGCAGTGAACTGGAAAACAAAAAGCGACTTAAATTAAGTCGCTTTTTTAGCATGTTGCTGATATTTAATCGCCAATCTTTGCCCAAGTATCACGCAATTCAACCGTGCGGTTAAACACCAATGCTTCCGTTTGATTATCTAGAGTAAAATACCCCGTACGTTCAAACTGATAACCCTCACCTACTTTTGCGTCGGCTAGAGACGGCTCCACAAATCCGTGTTTTATCACAAGAGATTCAGGATTTAGAAAATCGAGGTAATTTTGTTCTGCTGCTGGGTTCGGCACGTTAAATAAACGGTCATATAAACGAATTTCGGCCGGAAGACCTTGTGATGCACTCACCCAATGAATGACGCCTTTGGCTTTGCGACCATCAGCGGGATCTTTTCCTAAAGTATCAGGGTCATATTGACAGTAAACCGTTGTGATGTTGCCATCCGCATCCTTATCACAACGCAATGCTTTCACATAAAACCCATTACGCAACCGCACTTCTTTGTCTAACACCAGACGCTTAAATTTTTTATTTGCACTTTCTCGGAAATCCTCACGCTCTATGTACACTTCACGAGTAAATGGAATTTCTCGCTCCCCCATACTTTCATTCATCGGATGATTTGGTGCTTTAAGCATCATTGTTTCACCTTCAGGGAAATTTTCAATGACCAGTTTAATGGGATCTAACACTGCCATTGCACGAGGTGCATTAACATTCAAATCATCACGAATACAGGCTTCAAGCATGCTCATTTCGACTAGGTTATCCATTTTAGTGACGCCAATGCGCAAGCAAAATTCACGTATAGATGCTGGGGTATAACCACGACGACGTAGACCAGCAATCGTGGGCATCCTTGGGTCAGACCATCCCTCGACATAACCACCATCTACTAACTCAATGAGTTTTCTTTTTGATAGCACTGTGTATTCAAGATTAAGACGAGAAAACTCATATTGACGAGGTGTTGTCTCAATTGAGATATGTTCAATAACCCAATCATAAAGTCGACGATTATCTTGGAATTCAAGCGTACATAATGAATGAGATATGTTTTCAATCGCATCTGAAATACAATGCGTAAAATCATACATAGGATAAATACACCACTTATCCCCTGTTTGATGATGATGAGCAAACTTTACACGATACAAAACGGGATCACGCATGCACATAAAAGGCGATGCCATATCAATTTTGGCTCGTAAACAACACTCACCTTCTTTGAACTTCCCTTCACGCATTTGTTTAAATAAAGCTAAGTTTTCTTCAGCAGTGGTATCTCGATAAGGACTATTTGTACCAGGCTCTTTAAGTGTGCCGCGCATTTCTCGCATTGCTTCTTGCGATGAAAAATCAACGTATGCTAGGCCTTTTTCAATTAATTCCACTGCATAACCATATAGGGCATCAAAATAATTGGACGAGTAGCGTATGTCACCATCCCAAGAAAATCCTAACCACTGCACGTCATCTTGGATCGATTTTACGTAATCAATGTCTTCTTTTTCTGGGTTGGTATCATCAAATCGCAGATTACAAGTACCGTTGTAATCTTGTGCAATACCAAAATTAAGGCAAATAGACTTTGCATGACCGATGTGTAAGTAACCGTTAGGTTCTGGCGGAAAACGCGTCTGGACAGTTTGGTGTACGCCACTTGCAAGGTCTTTATCAATAATTTGACGAATAAAGTTGGTTGGGCGCGTGTCGAGCGGTTCACTCATGCAGATATCCTTGAAAATTAAATATTTTATGATATTGATTATACCATTGTCAGCCATCAGGCATAGGCTTTTTTTAACGCCAATAGGCTCAATGCATAAAAATGCATAGAGTCTTGCATTTATGCATTTTATCGGCATAATCCAATTTGAACTAAAAAATTAAGAGTTTCTTAAGGAACCACTATGAAGGGTAAAGCTACCTCATTTGATATTGCTCATCGTGCAGGTGTATCACAATCTACCGTATCCAGAGCCCTTTCAAATTCTCCACTGGTGAATCAAGAAACCAGAGACCGCATCAAACAAATCGCCCAAGAACTCAATTATAAAGTGGATAAGAATGCGAGCAATTTACGCAAACAACGCTCTAATACCATTGCCTTATTGTTGTTTGAAGACCCGTCTACAGATGATTCGCAGATAAATCCATTTTTTATTTCTATGCTCGGCTCGATCACCAAAGCTTGTTCGGCTGCAAATTATGATTTGTTAGTATCGTTTCAAAATCTAGCTGATGACTGGCATGCTTAGTATGAAGACACGCATAAAGCCGATGGTTTAATTTTGCTGGGCTACGGTGACTATCTCGATTACGAGGCCAAAATTAATCAACTACAAGAACAGGAAACTCACTTTGTCCGCTGGGGGGCGGCTGATCCAAAGTATCCTGGGATATCTGTCGGAAGTAATAACTATCAAGGGGGATATATGGTGACTGAGCATCTCATTAGCCAAGGCAGAACTCGCTTTGCCTTTGTTGGCGAAGCGGGCACTCATGCTCCAGAGTTTTTAGCTCGTTTTCAAGGTTTTACTCATGCCCTTAGCCAAGCGGATTTGATGGATCAGTTTGTGGGTCAATTTGATGCTATCTTCACCGTTGAGGCCGGTTTAGAAGCTGCTCTTGAATTATTTGCTGAAGGCGAACGTCCCGATGCCATAGTATGTGCGAGTGATCTCATCGCCTTAGGGGTTATTCAAGCCATGCGCCAAGAAGGCTTGCGCTGCCCAGAGGATATCGCCGTGACCGGTTTCGATAATATCCCAATTGCCGGATTGGTCGAACCCGCTTTAACGACGGTTCAACAAGATACTAAAGCCGCTGGCATTACCTTAGTTGAGCATTTGTTAAAGCATATCAATAACGAAAACACCTCGGATACTCTGATTCCAGCATCTCTGATTATTCGAGACAGTAGCAAACCACTTACCCAAGATTAATCAAAGGAGCCGAAGCTCCCTTTTATTTAAATCATCGATATTTCACCGCGTCGATTGAGGCTCGTAGAAGGTCTGGATCAGTGACTCCTTCATTTAACACCCATACTTGAACACCATGAGGTTTGACTTGTGTCTTTAACACTTCCGTGACATTTTGCTTAACGCCAGATAATTGCTCCATCCACAGCCCCGCTTGAAGCTTGTCACTGACTTCAAAGTCAGCAGGCGCATCGCCTTTGTTTAATAAAACAAGCGCAATTTGCTGACTATCAGCCGTATCTATCACCCGATAAAAGCTAGCCGTTTGCCCACTCAATTCCAAATTAATCTGCAATCCGCGCTGCAACGCTGGTAAGGTCTTGCGCACATTGGCAATGTTCTTTAACTCACGGTAAATCACATGTTGTTTACCCGCATCAAGGCGTTCCTGTCCAATATAGTTACGATTCCCCATATGTTCAGATGTGCCTCGCATGAAACCAAACTCACTGCCTTGATACACCACAGGAATACCACGCGTGGTAAAAAGCCAGTTATGGGCATTAACAAATCCCATATCATCCGCATTCAGACGACGCATATCATGGTTATCATAAAAGGTCGTAAGCTCGTAAACATTGTGATAAGGCCCATGGGTAAGATGTAAATATCCTTCTAATTCAGCAAAGTCGCTCTCTGGATTTTCGAACACCTTGGTCATTGCTGCTTGCCCTGGAAAATCCAAAACACTGATGCCGCCATTTTTAGGCAAGGTGTGTTGCGCGATAAAGTTGGCATTGTAATCATAGCTTTCAGAGAATATATAAAAATCTGGATGCTTTTCACGAATGCGATCGGCCATTATGCGCCAAAAACGGTGTGGAACGTGTTTGATTGTGTCAATACGGAATGCCGCTGCACCTTTATCAATCCAGTGTAGATAACTATTGATCAAATAATCTTGCACCGCTGGATTGGTGTCATCCAGATTAGATAACTGCAAAATATCAGGATAATCGTGGAAAAAATCATGCAATGGCTCATCCTGACTCAGTTTAGTCGGATCGAGATTTTGATGATCAGCAACCAAGTTGCCTTCAATGTCATACAACTCACCAAATTTGGGCTGATCTATCGCCATAGTAAAAGAAGGAGATCCATGGTTTGCCACTACATCCAATATCGTTTTGAGCCCTTTCTCAGCAAGTGCATGATTCAGCGTCGCATAATCAAGCCCTGGCGAAACTAAGTGTTCATCTTCTTTATAAAAATTCGATGCCCAATAACCGTGATAGCCAGTTTTATTACCGTCTTTAAACATACCTCCAAACTCAATTGGCTCACCGCCAGCAAACGCCTGATCAGGATTATCGACGATCGGGGTCATCCACAATGCACTAAAACCGAGGTCGACAAAATAATCTGCATTATTGAGAACGCCCTGAAAGTCGCCCCCCATATAACCAACATAAGCCACTTGACCATTAGGTCCCTCTAATTTCCCTTCCCATGTTGGATAATCACCACC
This sequence comes from Alteromonadaceae bacterium, assembly GCA_014872805.1. GTDB lineage: Bacteria > Pseudomonadota > Gammaproteobacteria > Enterobacterales > Alteromonadaceae > Opacimonas. The sequence goes on along the minus strand of WKFN01000016.1, from coordinate 192,689 downwards.
CTGCTCTTCGTAGTTATTGTTGGGATCACCGTCTACAAATCGATCCGTCATCAAAAAATAAATGGCTTCACTGGCAAACGGTTGTGAAGTACCCACCAAATCTGGCTTATCGACTAAAGCACGCTTAGCCAACGCATCTGATGTGCTTTGACAAGCCATAAGCAAAGTCGTTGAAACCGCTAAAAAGGAAAGTGTAAATCCTCTTTTCATTTAAAAATCCTATTGAACAATAAAAATCTGTGCACTACGTCCAGGAATGGCTAAAGCGTTTCGGCTGAAAGATTCCCCTGATTGTGCGTGAATAAACGTTTTTGCCGAATGCAACATACTTGGAAATGAATTTGGCTCAAACGATTGCTTTGTGTCGTTTTTGTTAAGTACCACCATAATGGTCTGTTCTGGATGAACGCGAAAAAAAGTATAAACGCCATTTTTTGGGGCGTATTGAATCATCTTTCCAGCAGTAATGGCAGGACTTTTTTTTCGAAAATTCAATAACCACTTCACATAGTCTTGGGTCTGTTTCGCTTGCTCTGACAAGCCTACGCCCGTTATGGCATTCACGCTATCACCAGCAAAGCCACCTGGAAATGGGCTGCGAATGATCCCGTGATCATCATTTCCCAAGTTGGACATGCCAATTTCAGTACCATAGAAAAACTGCGGAATACCACGCATGGTTGCGAAAAAAGTCAGCGCCATATTGAACAAGGCTTCATCTTCACCAAGTTGTGATTTGATTCGTCCCATATCGTGGTTGTCGGGAAAAATCACTAATTTATAGGGGTCGCCATACAAGAAGTCACTCGCAATGATCTCGTATAATTTGACTAATCCGGTGCCCCACGTCTCTTCATCTAATAATGCTTTTACCAAGGTCGTTTGCAACGGAAAATCCATTACGCTAGGGAGTGCTGATACATAATCATCGTAGCGTTTAGAACCTGCTTGCCAATAAGCGGTAATAGCAGGATTAACAGACCATTCCTCTCCTACTATGGTCAAGTTTGGATATTCATCTAATATAGCAAGGTTCCATTGTGCCAAAAATTCCTTATCGGAATAAGAATAGGTATCGACGCGAATGCCGCTTAAATCAGCATATTCCACCCACCAAATCGCTTTTTGGATCAAGTATGTTGCCAAATATGGGTTACGCTGATTCAGATCAGGCATGGTTGGCACAAACCAGCCATCTGTAAAAGCAAGTCGATCCTCAGCGTTACTATGCGGGTCATGCAAGGTTTCACGGCGATGGGTTGTGGGCACAAATGTAGTACCGTGATTAATCCAATCGGAACTTGGCATATCTTTCATCCATACATGCTCTAAACCGATGTGATTCAAGATCATATCTTTAATCGTGCCGATCCCTTTGGCTTGCGCAAGTCTTGAATATTGCGCATAAAGTTGATTGCTACCAAGACGAGGGTCAATTTGATAATAATCCGTAGTGGAATACCCGTGATACGAATATTTAGCCATGTCATTTTGCAGCAATGGCATGGTCCATACTTGCGTGAAGCCCATTTCAGATAAGTAATCAATGGCATTGATCATCCCTTGAATATCCCCCCCATGGCGACCATCTTTGTAGAATGGATTAGCCCGTTCGCGATATCCCTCGATGTTATCATTGGTTGAATCACCATTAATAAAACGATCGGGGGTGAGCAAATAAATCACATCTTTGGAAGAAAAGCCTATGCGTTGTGCGCTGTTCGGTTTACGTTCAAGCAAGGCATAAGAATAACGCCATTGATGGCCATTGCTATGCTCGAAAAGCAATTGTATGTTTTGTGCCTGGGCGCCTGCTTCAATATGCAAATCAAGCCACTGATAGTTTGGATTATCTAAACTATTGACGTCTTTTAAGGATACCCCTTCTGCCATTATCGAGACGTTATACTCAGCTAATGGATATGGCAAATCTGGTGCATGCACCATAAGTTGAACCTTTGGTTCCTTCATTCCAATATACCAATGCAATGGGTGAACGGTTTGTGCACTGGCTGGCACAATAAATATAAAAAATGTAATTAAATGAATGATTCGGTGCATGCTTGTTCTACCAGACGAAAGTAAGTTAATATGATGTTAACTATCTCACTACAACAGAACAAGGTGCAGACCAAACCTGCATACGTATTCAAACACAATACCTATGAAAAATAACAAAAACATCATTGTTTTAGGAGGTGGAACGGCTGGCTGGATGAGCGCAAATCTTCTACACCTCAAACTCGCCCCACTTGGCTATCAAGTTAGAGTTATTGAATCCGAAGATATTGGCATCATTGGCGTTGGTGAAGGTTCCACACCTCAATTAAAAGTGTTTTTTGATCTGTTAGGCATCCAGGAACACGAATGGATGCCCTTATGCGATGCAACCTATAAGTACGGGATTCAATTTCGTCAGTGGTGTCAGTGCGATCCCAAGCGTCCTTTTTTGGACGATTATTTTCATCCGTTTCCAGCTTCTACCGATGCCCTAACCGCGGTTGACTTTATGCAAGCTTGTCACAGAATGATACAGGGTTATCCCGCTTCAATAAAACCCGATCCATACTTTTTGACTGCGTATTTATCAGCTCATGATATTATTCCTGCAGAGTTCAACACAGCTGACACACAATGTAATTATGGCTATCACTTTGACAGCTACAAATTAGGTGCGTTTTTGAGCAAATTTGGGCAACAACAAGGCATTATTCGGGATGTGGATACCATCACTAAAGTCGATTCTAACGAGCAAGGGATCAACATGTTGTATGGCAAAAACCATGCGCAGTATTCAGCTGAATTGTTCTTCGATTGTTCGGGATTTGAGAGTGTACTGTTGCAAAAGACGTTGCAGGTACCTTTTGAGTCCTTTAGCAATCATTTACTAAATGATGCTGCCATCGCCATCCCTACCCCCAGAGCAGAAAAAGAACTGATGCAAACTCAAGCGACTGCTCTTTCAACTGGCTGGGCTTGGCGAATTCCACTGACCAGCCGAGTCGGTAATGGCTATGTCTATAGCTCGCAATATATTGATAAAGAATCAGCAGAAATGGAGCTAAGGTCACATCTTGGCATTGCTGAGACAATCCCTGCTCGACACCTCACCATGAAAGTGGGTCAGGTGTCCAAGCATTGGTACAAAAACTGTATTGGCGTGGGACTTGCGCAAGGTTTTATCGAACCACTTGAAGCCACTGCCCTGCACCTTGTGCAAGAAACCGTCGTGCAGTTTATCGGGGCCTTTTTGGCAGGTAAAGAAACAACCCATTTTCAGGATGCGTTCAATGACAATATACGCAATCGTTTTAATGGAATAAAAGATTACATCACTGCACACTATTGTGCGAGCAATCGCAATGATACAGAGTATTGGCAAGCGGCGAGTCAACCACGCAAACAAACCAAGCACTTAAAAGAGATTCTACTTTTGTGGAGAAATGGAAAAGATATCAACGCCTACATCACTGAGCACAAACTTCATCAATACTATCCAACAATTAGTTGGTATTGCTTGCTGGCAGGATATCAACAATTTTCTCACAGACAATTTGAGCCTACCGAGCAATGGCATCCTCATTTCTCACAATATGGCTAAATTAATGAATGGTGAGTGTGATTGACTGATCAGTTTGGATGGTGCAATGGGAAGGTTAAGGTAAAAGTAGTGCCGATGCCCACTTCTGAATCAATCTCAACATGCCCTTGGTGTCCTTCGATGATACTGTAACTAATCGACATGCCTAAACCAGTGCCTTCACCAACAGGTTTTGTGGTAAAAAACGGGTTGAATAGTTTGTCTTGGGTCGCTTTGTCCATACCACAGCCCGTATCACGAATGGTCACAACGACTGAACTTTCTAAGATACGTGAGTTAATTTCTAAGTCACCACCGTAAGGCATCGCTTGAGCGGCATTAACAAACATATTGATAAACACTTGTTGCAACTGCCCTGCTTTACCAAACAAGTTGGCAGGTTGTTCACTTAAATGAGTGATCACATTGTGTTTATACTTCAACTCATTATTGGCCACACTTAATGCGGATTGAATAATTTTGTTCACATCAAATGGTAAATTTTGTGCTTCACCTTGATGTGAAAATGATTTAAGGCCTTGCACAATTTCAGAAATTCTATCTAAACCACCTAAGTTAGACGTCACAATATCAGCAGTATCTTCTAAGAGGTACTCCACATCATATTGAGCAAATAAAGATTGGATCTGCTCATTCTCATAAGCACCTAATGCTTTGGCAAACGCGGTCAAATCAGTCAAATAATGATTTAATGATTCCATATTGGAACGTACAAAGCCGACTGGATTGTTAATTTCGTGTGCAACACCTGCAGCCAATTGACCTAGTGAAGCCATCTTTTCAGATTGTTCTAATTGTACTCGAGCACGTTTTAGTTGAGCTTGTAACATCTCATGATCAAATGTGTGCGAATTGGCACTCACGCCAAGTTTACGTGCCAACAATAAATTTTTGAGTTGCCGAAACATAATCGTCAAAATACTATAGACTTCTGATGATGGCGGGCTTTTCTTCAATAGAAAGCAGACTAAAATATAGCTATCACTGTCGAGAGGTTTATGTCTGAGTATCAAACGATATGGCTGTTCTTGATAAAAAAATGGGAAATCTTGCCAGTCGTTATTCTGAGGAAGTTTTTCAACAAATTGGTTAATAGCGTTTAATAATTGAGGATCGTCATGCCATTGTTTTTTCGGACCAAAAGCAGGGGTATGGATATCAAATGAGTGACAACTTTTAATCTGTACCGCAGCAATGCCATAATCAGCATGCAAAAACTCACTGGTGAGTTGACACACATGGCCAAGTAAATTTTCATTATTTTCTGAGAGTGTGAGTGCACCCGTAGTACGTGCGAGAAATGCCAGTTCTTGTCGCTTTTGTTCACTTTGGGCGAGCGCCTCTTGAAGCTCTTGATTAGCTTGATAAATCTCACGTGATTTCGCAATCAAGAGGCTTTCGGCTTCTTCACGTGCTTTTTTTTCACGTGCCAAGCGGCGCTCAAGCATGGCTATGATATCTGAATCTACTGGCTCACTCACGTTCGCTACCCTACAAACAACATAAGATTTATAGTGTTAGTATCGGCCACAAAGTGCAACTATTTATATTTTTTCGACCGCGACAGCAACCGCTTCACCGCCACCAATACACAAAACTGCCACGCCTTTTTTGCCATTTGTGTTTACCAACGCATGACACAGTGTCACTAAAATACGGGCACCAGAGGCACCAATCGGATGACCTAACGCACAAGCACCACCATGGATATTAACTTTGTCAGCTGGGATGTTTAATGCGTGCATGGTGGCCATTGTGACCATAGCAAAGGCTTCGTTTATTTCAAATAAATCTACCTCATCAATGGTCCAATTTAGTTCGGTCAGTAATTTTTTAATCGCACCAATTGGCGCGGTAGTAAACGCTTCGGGTGCTTGCGCATGCGTAGCATGGCCAACGATTCTGGCAATACCGGATAGTTGCTTATTATCAGCGGTACTTTTTCGCATTAATAACAAAGCGGCTGCGCCATCTGAAATTGAACTCGAATTTGCTGCGGTTATTGTACCATCAGTCAAAAAAGCGGGACGCAATTGAGGGATTTTGTCAGGATGAATGTTTTTGGGCGCCTCGTCTTCGATAATTATCGAAGCCTCCTTTTGCTGCGATACGGTGATGGGCACAATTTGAGAGGCAAAATGATTCTGAGCTTGCGCTTGGTGCGCTTTGTGCAACGAGAACAAAGCAAATTCATCCATTTGCTCACGAGTCATACCGAGATCATCTGCAGTTTGTTGTGCAAAACACCCCATAGCAAGGCCATCATAGGCGTTTTCCAATCCATCTAAAAACATATGATCATAAGTAGTTTGATGGCCCATCCGCACCCCTGATCGTGCTTTGCACAACAAGTAAGGCGCATTTGACATCGACTCCATCCCTCCAGCGACGACCATATCAACCTGCCCAAGGCGTAAATTATCAAACGCTGTCATTACCGCCTGCAAACCTGAACCACAGACTTTATTCAGTGTTATGGCACTGGCTTGATGTGACAGACCGGCATTCAGTGCAGCTTGTCTTGCTGGAGCCTGGCCTAGCCCTGCAGGCAATACACATCCCATAATGACTTGGTCAACTTCGGTCTTAAGTTCTTCTGGCACCAGATTCTGGATGACCTGAGCGGCGAGTTCTGTGGCTTTCAGCGCCCTCAACTCACCAAGCATTGCACCTATTGGACTGCGTTTGGCTGCGACAATCAAAATGGAATCAGACATAACATTTCCTTGATACTTTTAAGTTAACAACTTTACGTAATTTGACTTTACGTAAACGTAAACCTAATGTAAATTATGTATCAACAGATAAATAACCTCAAGCTATCAATTGCACAAAATGAATGATCTAACCAACACGATAAGCATAGGCGAATTGGCAAAACAATTCGATGTAACGGCAAGAGCCATACGCTTTTACGAAGAACAGGGGCTATTACATCCGGTGCGTGAAGGCACTCACAGAATTTACTATGCGAAAGACACAGTCAGACTCAAATTGATTTTACGGGGGAAGCGCCTAGGTTTTTCATTGGCAGAAATCAAAACCCTGTTTGCGCTGTACGATACTGATCCGAATTCAACGGTACAACTTGAAACCATGTTGGAATTGACGCAACAAAAACGAGAAGTGCTAAATCAACAGTTACACGATATTAAAATGCTTCTAGCTGAATTAGATGAAGTTGAAGCTCGCTGTAAAGAAGAATTAAATGAATTTACCCAGCAATCAGGAAATTCATCCCATGCTTAGTTATCCGACATTAAATTTTGGCTTAGGCGAAGATATCGACATGTTGCGCGATATGGTTAGTCAATTTGCTCAAGAGCGAATTGCTCCCCATGCACAACATGCAGATGAGGCGAATCAGTTTCCCAATCACCTGTGGGCCGAAATGGGGGAATTAGGATTATTGGGCATAACCGTTTCTGAAGCATTCGGCGGTGCTGATATGGGATATCTTGCTCATACGGTTGCCATGGAAGAAATTTCACGTGCGTCTGCTGGCGTTGGGTTGAGTTACGGGGCGCATTCTAATTTATGTGTGAATCAAATTTACAAAAATGGGAACCCTAAACAACAAGCTCAATACTTACCAAAACTGATTTCTGGCGAGCACATCGGTGCATTAGCCATGAGCGAACCCAATGCGGGTTCCGATGTGGTCAGTATGAAATTAAGAGCGGATAAACGAGGTGATGAATATGTCCTAAACGGCAATAAAATGTGGATCACCAATGGCCCTGATGCACATGTGTTTGTGATTTACGCCAAAACCGATGTATACGGAGGTTCAAAAGGCATCACTGCGTTTATTGTTGAACAAGATACACCGGGATTCTCTCAGGCGCAAAAGCTCGACAAGCTAGGAATGCGATCTTCCAATACATGTGAACTGGTATTTACCGATTGTGTCGTGCATAAAGACCAAATCTTAGGCAATGAAGGTGGCGGGGTTGCAGTATTAATGTCCGGATTAGATTTTGAAAGATTAGTCTTATCTGGCGGACCATTGGGAATCATGCGTGCATGTATGGATGTCGTGTTACCGTACATTCACGAACGCCAGCAGTTTGGCAAGTGCATCGGCGAATTTCAGCTTATCCAGGGTAAAGTTGCTGACATGTATACGCAAATGAATGCTGCTCGAGCTTATGTCTATGCCGTTGCAAAAGCCTGTGATCGCGGTGAAACCACGCGCAAAGATGCCGCTGGAGCGATTTTGTATTCCGCCGAGTTAGCCACTAAAATGGCGCTTGATGCCATTCAAATATTAGGCGGTAATGGCTACATCAATGAATATGCAACAGGTCGCCTACTCCGCGATGCCAAACTATATGAAATTGGAGCTGGCACATCTGAAATACGACGCATGCTGATTGGGCGTGAATTATTCGATGAGACTCATTAAGCATGGCGATACTTTCACAACCACTCAATTCACTGGCGCAAGATGTTCAAGCCAATACCTTACACATGCAAGCACAAGTAAATGATCTCAAAAAAGTTGTTGCTCGCATTACACAAGGTGGCTCAGAATCAGCACGGGAAAAACACAAAGCCCGAGGTAAATTACTCGCACGCGAGCGCATTGACGCCCTACTCGATTCCGGTTCGTTTTTTTTAGAAATCGGGCAACTCGCTGCGTACAAAGTATATGAAGAAGACGTGCCTTGTGCCGGCATCGTGGCAGGCATTGGTTTGATTCACGGGCATTTGTGCATGATTGTGGCAAATGATGCAACCGTGAAAGGCGGCACTTATTATCCCCTTACGGTTAAAAAACACCTGCGAGCACAAGAAATCGCATTACAAAATCAACTTCCTTGTTTATATCTTGTTGACTCAGGTGGTGCAAATTTGCCTCGTCAAGATGAGGTATTTCCTGACAAGGAGCACTTTGGGCGGATTTTTTATAACCAGGCGAATTTATCTGCGCAAAATATTCCACAGATTGCAATTGTAATGGGTTCTTGTACCGCTGGGGGGGCCTATGTCCCAGCAATGTGTGATGAATCGATCATTGTCAAAGAACAGGGCACTATTTTTCTAGCTGGTCCCCCTTTAGTCAAAGCAGCCACAGGGGAAAGTGTAACGGCTGAAGCTCTTGGCGGGGGCGCATTGCACGCTCAGACCTCTGGTGTGGTAGATCATTTAGCCCATGATGATCATCACGCATTGGCCATCGCTCGCGATATAGTGGCTAAACTCAACCGTCCCAAAACGAGCCATATAGACCGTTGTCCAACAGTGTTGCCACGTTATCCGACAAAAGACATATATGGCTTGATACCGAGAGACTCAAAAGAGCCCTATGATGTGCGGGATATCATCGCACGCATCATTGATGATTCGGATTTCCAAGAATTCAAAGCCCTGTTTGGTACCACATTAGTTACTGGCTTTGCGCGTCTCGATGGTATTACGGTAGGCATAGTGGCCAATAACGGTATATTGTTTTCAGAGTCTGCACAAAAAGGAGCACACTTTATTGAGTTATGCGCAAAACGAAAGATCCCTCTTATATTTTTACAAAATATTACTGGCTTTATGGTTGGCCAGCAATATGAAGCAGGAGGAATTGCCAAGCACGGAGCCAAAATGGTCACCGCAGTAGCAACGGCCAAAGTCCCCAAACTCACAGTATTGATCGGTGGCAGTTTTGGCGCCGGCAATTATGGTATGTGTGGTCGAGCTTACGATCCTAGATTTTTATTTATGTGGCCTAATGCGCGCATTTCTGTCATGGGCGGTGAGCAAGCAGCTGGGGTATTGGCGCAAGTCAAAGCTGAGCAGTTTGCCAAATCGGATAAGCCAATCTCACCAGAAGAATTAGATAAAATTACACGCCCGATCATTGACACCTATGAGCGTCAAGGCCATCCATATTATGCTTCTGCTCGGTTGTGGGACGATGCTGTAATCGATCCTGCTGACACACGAGATGTGTTGATCATAGCACTGCATACGGCATTAAATGCCCCTATTGCGGATACCCAATTTGGCATATTTAGAATGTAATGATGCCAGTAAAATCGTATTTATAGGATAAATGAATGAAACACGTTACCTACCACACTTCTGACCATACTGCGTATATCTCGCTTAATCGTCCTGATTCACACAATGCTTTTGACGATGCCATGATCAAACGAATTACAAAGTTATGCTTGCGAGCAGCTGACGATGACGATGTTCGGTCTGTAGTGTTACAAGCGAAGGGCAACACTTTTTGTGCCGGAGCGGATTTGCATTGGATGAAACGCATGGCTGAGTATGATTATGAAACCAATATACAAGATGCTCAGGCGCTCGCAACTATGCTGCACACACTTAATACACTTGCCAAGCCTACCATTGCAAAAATTAATGGCTCAGCTTTTGGGGGTGCGGTTGGTTTGATTGCATGTTGTGATATTGCCATAGCAACCAAGTTATCGAAGTTTTGCTTATCGGAAGTTCGTTTAGGGTTGGCCCCTGCTACTATTATGCCCTATATCATCGACGCCATCGGACAGCGCCATGCTCGACGCTATGCATTGAGCGCAGAAGTTATGTCGGCGCGGCGAGCGCGGCGACTTGGTTTGATTCACGAAGCGGTTAGCGAAAACGAATTAGACAGCACTGTCGCATCTTTGTGTGCACAATTACACCAGGGTGGTCCTGAGGCAATTAGCGCATCCAAAGGGTTGTTGCTGGAATGTCATCACCACAAAATAGACGAGACTTTGCAACATAAAACCGCAGCTACTATTGCGGCTTTGCGCATCGGAACTGAAGGTCAAGCTGGGCTTACTGCATTTTTTGAAAAAGCCAAACCCTATTGGCAAGAGGAAAAATAATGCGTTCAATCACTCGTTTGCTTGTCGCCAATCGTGGAGAAATTGCCTGTCGAATTATCCGCACCGCCAAACAAATGGGTATTCATACTGTCTCGATATATTCTGACATTGATGCCCAGGCACAACATGTAATAAGTGCGGATGAAGCACATTGTGTAGGACTTGCACCAGCCTCTCAATCTTATCTAGAGCAAGATAAGATTTTGGAAATTGCCCGTAAAGCCAAAGTAGATGCTATCCACCCAGGGTATGGTTTTTTATCCGAAAACGCAGAGTTCGCGCAAAAGTGTGCACAACATGGAATGATATTTGTTGGTCCTCCGTCCACAGCCATCATTGCAATGGGTTCAAAATCTCAAGCTAAGCGTATTATGGAACAAGCAGGTGTCCCATTGACCAAGGGATATCATGGCGATGTTCAAGATGAAAATTTCTTGGCCCAACGAGCGGCAGAAATTGGTTACCCAGTAATATTAAAAGCCAGTGCTGGAGGGGGCGGTAAAGGCATGCGAATTGTACGCCGTGCCAATGACTTTAGAGAACAACTCGCTGCAGCCAAACGCGAAGCTCGCAAAAGCTTCAGTGATGAGCATATGCTCATTGAAACGTATATTAGCGAGCCACGGCATATAGAAGTTCAAGTGTTTTGTGATTCTCATGGCAATGGCGTCTATTTGTTTGATCGAGATTGTTCCATTCAAAGACGGTACCAAAAAATCATTGAAGAAGCCCCCGCTCCGGGTTTGTCAAATGCAACCCGTCAAGCTATGGGTGAAGCCGCCGTGCAAGCAGCACAGGCCATTCATTATGTAGGTGCTGGTACCGTGGAGTTTTTGCTTGATAGCCAACACCAATTTTATTTCATGGAGATGAATACCCGCTTACAAGTAGAACATCCAGTTACCGAAATGATCACAAGTCAAGATTTAGTAGAATGGCAACTGCATATCGCCTGTGGTGGCACACTCCCCTTATTACAAGACCAGCTGAATTGTTCTGGACATGCTGTCGAAGCACGCATCTATGCAGAAGATCCAAACCATGATTTTTTACCACAAACGGGTATTTTGTATCGCTACAAGGAACCACAAGATTCGCACATACGCATCGACAGCGGTGTCACACAAGGCGATGAGATCAGTATTTATTACGACCCTATGATCAGCAAAGTCATCTCACATGCACCAACTCGCCAACAAGCAATTCACAAATTACATAAGGCTATTGAAGGCTATGTTATATTAGGATGTCGAACCAATATCGACTATATTCAGTCGATTTTAAAACACCAAGCGTTTAATGACGCTCATCTCACCACCCATTTTGTGGAAGATTACGCTTCGGACTTAAAACCGAATACTAGCAAGATGACTCACATTATGGAATGCCTCTTAGCCATGTGTCTGTTTGCAGTGAATTCAAAAACATACCACTCCAATCCAGATATAAGCACGCATTTTGACACGATCGGTGTGCGTACACAGTTTAGAATAAATCACACTGGGACATCGCCAATTGTGTTAGCGAACCAGCGTATTGCCTACATCAGTATGCATGATGAAAATGCGCTTATAACCCTAAATGACACAACGATACCCATCTCACAATGGCATATGCAAGATGATTCTTTTCGAGCCGTCATAAATGGACTTACCTATAATGGTTGCTTTTATCAAAGCGCATCTCATCGTTATATTTTCTGTAACGGACTGACGATGAATGTCTCGATTCCTCAAACTGAAAACATAAATAGTGATAATGACAATGACTATACTGCACCAATGAATGGCACAGTGGTGAAGGTCAATGTCAGTCCAGGGAAAACTGTAAGCAAAGATGAAACATTAGTCATCTTGGAAGCAATGAAAATGGAACATACCATAAAAGCCAACTCGAATGGGACGGTTACTCAAGTCGATTGTACTGAAGGTCAAATGGTTACTGGCGGGCAGAACCTTCTCGATATAGAAGCGCACCCACTCGATGAGGCTAAACCATGACGACTTATCCTAGTCGAGTCAGCTTAATCGAAGTTGGTCCAAGAGATGGTTTGCAAAATGAAGCAACACCACTTAGTGTTGCTGACAAAATACAACTCATTGATGCGCTCAGTAAGACTGGCCTTTCTCATATCGAATGTGGCAGTTTCGTCTCGCCCAAATGGGTCCCTCAGATGGCACACTCTGATGCTGTTTTAGACGGTATTGTTCGTCAGGCTGAAATCACGTACAGCGCATTAGTCCCAAATCAAAAAGGCTTTGAAAATTGCGTTACGCATAACCCCAATGAAATCGCCATCTTTACCGCTGCAAGCAATGAATTTACTCAGAAAAACATAAATTGTACCATTACCGAAAGCCTCTCTCGATTTGAGCTAATAATGCGCTCTGCGCAAACCCAAAAACTTCCCGTCAGAGGCTACATTTCAACCGTGATTAGCTGTCCTTATCAAGGCAAGGTTGACCCCAAAATGGTACTAGCTGTAGCCAAGGAGCTATTGGCTCTTGGCTGTTACGAAATCTCTTTAGGAGACACGATTGGCGTTGGCACCCCGCGGCAAGTGGCCGAACTACTCGAAGTATTATTAACCGATATTCCCGTGCACCAAATAGCGGTGCATTTTCACAACACTTATGGTCAAGCTATTGCAAATATCAGTAAGGCCTTAGAATACGGCGTCTCTCGAATCGACTCAGCTATCGCTGGCTTAGGTGGTTGTCCTTACGCCAAAGGTGCCAGTGGCAATATTGCGACTGAGGATGTGGTCTATCTGCTCGATGGTCTTGGTATACAACACGGTGTAGATTTAAAAAGGTGCGTAAAAATAGGACGCAATATTTGTAAGAAGCTCAACAAGCCGCCACCGTCTTTGGTAAATCAAGCATATCTATAACGGATATAAGCATCTATAGAATATGTAAAAAATGCTGACATTTTTGCCTAGAATTTAAGCTAGCTTTATGGCTATAATACTTAAGTAGGATAATCAATTTAAGGAAAAAAAATGCCTCAGCAAAGCCCACGTTATGTGAGTAATTTGACCAAGGATACTTACGCACTCATTCTCGCTGGAGGACGAGGGTCTCGTTTACACGAACTTACCAAGTGGCGTGCTAAACCCGCAGTGTATTTCGGCGGTAAATTTCGCATCATAGACTTCCCATTATCAAACTGTATTAACTCTGGTATTCGCCGTATGGGTATCTTGACTCAATACAAGTCCCATTCCTTGATCCGTCACATCAGCCGAGGTTGGGGGCATTTTAAAAAGGAACTGGGGGAATCAGTTGAGATCTTGCCAGCCTCTCAGCGTTTTTCTGAAGATTGGTATCAAGGAACAGCAGATGCGGTATACCAGAACATCGATATCATTCGCGATGAGTTACCTAAATATGTCATGATTTTATCAGGTGACCATATTTATCGGATGGATTATGGCACCATGCTCGCGCAACATGTGCAATCTGGCGCTAAAATGACCGTGAGTTGTATGAAAGTTTCCCTTCCAGAGGCAGCCGGTGCATTTGGTGTGATGTCCGTAGATGAAAATAAACGCGTATTGGCCTTTACCGAGAAACCTAAACATCCAGACGCCCTTCCAGACGATCCTGACAATTGCTTAGCATCAATGGGTAACTACATTTTTGATACTGAGTTTCTATTTAAAGTACTGGAAGATGACAAAGCAGACATTGAGTCAGAACACGATTTTGGCAAGAACATCATTCCACGAATTATCAAAGATCATCAAGTTCAAGCGTTTGTTTTTGGTGAAAGCGACGGCACTGAAAATTATTGGCGCGATGTGGGGACTATTGATTCTTTCTGGCAAGCTAACATGGAACTTGTTGAGCCTGTACCTGCTTTGAATTTATACGATGCCGACTGGCCAATTTGGACGTATCAAGAACAACTGCCACCGGCTAAATTTGTCAAAGAAGCCGATGATCGCCGCGGTGAGGCAATCAACTCAGTTGTATCGGGAGGATGTATCGTCTCTGGTGCTCGTTTACACAAGAGCTTGTGTTTTTCAAACGTAAGAGTCAACAGTGGCGCCTCGGTAGATGAAACCGTGATTCTGCCAGCGGTTGAAGTTGGGGCACATTGTACCATTCGTCGCGCAGTATTGGACCGAGGTTGTCAGATCCCAGAAGGTATGCACATTGGTGTGGACCACAATGAAGATAGACGTCGAGGATTTCGCGTATCAAGTAATGGGATCGTGCTAGTTACCCCAGACATGCTTGAAAAGCTAAAATATTTATAAAGTAGCTATATATTCATTAATTACTTGGGCGGTTGTATTGGGAACTTCAAGAGGAAACATGTGACCGCCCTGCACTTCACAGTGTGAAAAATTTGGCTGTTTCGCCAAAAACTTCTTCCTCAAAAATGGCACGGTGACATCCGTGCTTTTACCAGTAATCAGCAGACTCGGCAAGTTTACTTGTCCGAAATATTGCGCCAAATCGGTCGGAATGGTTCTAAACACCTGGGCTTCAATTTCCGGTTTATAGGAAAGCTCTATAACATCACCTTTTTGGGTAGTAACACTGCTGACATAATCACTAATACATTGTGGAACAAACTCAGAAAAAAAGGGTTTTTTAGCAAAGTATTGAACCACATCTTCATTCACTTGCCATTGTCGTTTACGCTGCATTGTAACGTGTGCGGGCGTTATTTTGTTGATCAACGGCGTTCGCTTACACATTTCAAACAACCGGCCAGACCAATGTGTCAGTAACGGTGGGTCACACATGACTAATCCACAAAATCGCTCTGGGGCTCTTGCCACGGCCATATAAGAGATAACAGCACCAAAGCTATGCCCCATTGCCAAAACGGGGGCGTTAAGATGTTGCGCATCGAGATAAGCTAACAACTCATCCACTTGATGAACCCAGCCATTGACTAATGGGTAAACTTCATCATGCGCATATTGATGCTTAGCAAGGACCTTATGGGGTAATTGGTCAAAGAGAATTTGATAAGTCGGCGCTGGGATGCCGTTTGCATGCACAAAAGATATATTCATCAATCACTAAAAGTCATTTGCAGTTACTTATACAGTCTATATAATCATATTATCACTCATCAGACCAGAACACCAAGCAAATGAATATTAATGACATTTTAGCTCTAGGACAGGCTCATATCAGTGAAGGAGCCGAGCTTGTTATAGACGACAGTTGGTCACAAGGGCGTACAGTATATGGCGGTCTATCTACTGCATTGTTGTTTCAAGCAATTAAAGAACGTGTTTCAGATGAATATCAGGTTAAAAACATCAATGTAAATTTTGTAGGCCCTCTTTTTACCAAAGAGATCTGTAAGATCGAAGTGCAAGTCCTGCGCGTAGGCAAAAATGTTGCGCAATACATCGCATATTTGCTGCAAAACGACAAAATGTGTGTGGTCTGTCAAGCGTGTTTTACCAGAGATAGATTATCAAAAGTCAGTATTGATAAGCGGCCTAAACTAAACTTTACACGAGAAAAGAAAGCGAACTTTTTCCCACCGATCCCTAAGGTCGTTCCCAAATTTTTGAAGCATTTTGATTTGGCCATTCAAGAAGGTGGCATTCCATTTACTGGACGCAAAACGGATCATTATCTTGGCTGGATGAGATACAAGAATCTGAATACCTCTCTTGGTGAAGCCGCATTTATTGGCTTATTAGACAGCTATCCGCCCACCTTAATACAATTATTAAAATGGCCAGCGCCTGCCAGTACGATCAATTGGAATGTGGAGTTTTTCCATCCTTTACCGCAAGGGAGCGCAGAGGGATGGTTTGCTTATCACGATAAAACCATCCACGCTGAAGCCGGATACGGTGCAACTGAAGCCACTATTTGGGCTGAAGATGGACGCTGTTTAGCTATTTCTAGACAAACCGTAGGTGTGTTCGATTAAACCGTTAGCTAGATGTTAATTTATTCCATAACCATATGTGGTAAATAAACTCACAACAGTGAGTAAGCGGTGGCGAATATTGTCAACGGATTTGTCTAAACTTGACTGATTCAGCCCTAGGCTGATCGCATAGTGTTCGGGTAACTCGCAAATATCGTTAATCAACGAAGGATAGGATTCGAGTAAAGACTGGTGGTAAGCCAGTTGCACGACTTTGCTGTCTATTGAGCCAATGTGATGCGGTGATTCGTGCATAGGTTTGATTAAATCAATGATACTGCTGGGAAGACCCCAGACTTGTAACAACTTGATGGTAATATCTTTATAGGTGTAGCCCATGACGCTTTGTTGTTTTTCCCATGGCTGTTCATTAATCATAAAACGAGTACATTGCACGGCCGTTTTCGGGTGTCTTCTGACCACTACCAACTCACCAATGTTATGAATGAGCCCCGCGGTAAAAAACCGTTCTGGTTCATGTAAAGCTAGGCGTTGCGCCCAATATTGAGAGAATAACGCCGTGCGCACGGAATATTCCCAAAATCGCTCTAAATCTATGGTGTTCTTATTATAATCATTAAAAGCACAAGCCACACCATAACTGATGGCCAAATCATAGATTGCTTTGGTGCCCAATATCCTGACGGCTCGCATAACTGAGTCCACTGGGTCACGAAAGTTATAAATTGGAGAGTTGACTATCTTCAGTAATTGCGAAGCCAAGGTTGGATCAATTTTAACCACGTTTGCAAAATCATCCATTGTAGCCCTTTCATCATTGAGCATAACTTGGATTTTGGTTACTGCAGCAGGTAACACAAATACCTCAGATGCAAAAGAGGCATACTCAATCGCTCTAATCATAATCCATATCAGACTGTCTAAAACCTACTTATGGTATAGAACAGATTAGGAAGTTTTGCGTACTATACCTGTACGAAAATTATAAATTGATTATTTCTTGGGCACTTATGCTTCGTCGCGACTGGCCATTAGCCCGTTCAGCTTGAAGTTGTTTAATTATACTAATGACCGCAGCATTTGCGGGTGTGGGAACATTAACTCGATTGCCAAAGCGCACTGTAGCGCCGTTGATAAAATCTATTTCGGTTTCACGCCCCGCTTCTAAATCCCACCACATCGATAATTTTGCCGCAGGGTCAATGGCCACCAGTTGTTTGGCAACGCGAGGAAATAACCAATCAGGGAGCTGCATTATATGGGGAATAAGCCAAGCTGGTGCTTGGGTAATCTTTGGCAATGAGATGTTCAACGCCTTACAGACTTTGAGATGTTCAAGCATCAAGGCCGCAATCAACTTACGATAGTTACGATTGAGTAAAGTTTCTTGTAAAGAACAGTTTGCTAACGCATTGACTGAATTCGTCAGATTAATTTGGCATTTAGCCCATAATAAAGCGTCCATCTCTAAGGTCGTGGTCAACGGCATAGTTGGACAATTCATGGCTTGAACAAATTCATCAAGTGCGGGTAATCTCTGCGACGCTTCAATCACTACGGTGCCAGAAGAACTGCGATGCCAATGCGCGGTATGATACTGTACAACGTTGAACGGAAACATGACCCTAAGCACAGGATTATCTGGAAAATGTGTTCTTATAATGTCATCTGAACCAATACCGTTTTGACAACACAATATCACAGTATGTTTTGGCAGGATGCTCTGGAGTACATCACATGCTGCTTGTACGGCAGTGCATTTAACGGTGAGCCAAAGATAATCACAATCTGCTTTGACTGCATCGAGCGTCTCAACCCATTGCGGGGGATATGGAGAGTCCATACGGTGCTCATCCATATCTGTAATGGTCGCTGCTTTGGTAAAGTGAACTTTTGCAGAATCTCTAGCCACAACCTTAATGCTGGCATTTGGACACTGTGCGACAAGATGTCCAGCTAAGTATCCACCAATTAGTCCAGCTCCAAATACGACATGAGTTGCGTTCAACATCATATACTTCTTCACTATTAACAAGATACGTTATAGATACTATGAACTCAAACTGTATCATCGTAAAGCTTATCAGTATAATGAATATCTTCTTGTTCTAAAAGCTTGAGTTATTTTATCCATGTCTCGTACGATCTTAGCCTTATGTACTGTGTTCCCAGAACCCAATAGTTCTGCCGCGGGACAACATTTATTGAGTCTACTGCGCGTATTTGCCGAGACCGGAGACAAGATTCATATTGCTAGCGCCGCACAACCAGATGATTCGGCTCCCGATTTGAGTCGCATGGGATATGAAGTTCATTCAGTCGCTCTAAACTGTTCGAGTTTTAATGTCTGGGTTAGTGAGTTACAACCTGACATTGTGTTTTATGATCGCTTTATGTTGGAAGAGCAATTTAGTTGGCGCGTTCGTGAAAATGTGCCAAAGGCTATGCATGTGTTGGATACAGAAGACTTACACAGCCTTAGGCAATTACGTCAGGACATCATCAAACGCCAAGCATTTTGCGATGTATCTTGGCCTGCGCTAAAAGATTTGCATCAACACCACCAAGTTATGCATCATCCTTTGGCATTAAGAGAAATTGGCAGTATTTTACGCTCTGATTTAAGTCTCATTATATCGCCTGTTGAAATGCAAATTTTAACCCACTGTTATCCAATAGCGCCTGCACAACTTCATCATTGTCCTTTTTTACTTCCAGACAAAGACGATCCCCCTATTCCGTTCACTAAACGTAAGGACTTTGTCTTTATTGGTAATTATCGACACGCACCAAATTGGGATGCGGTGAGAGTGCTTGCTCAACATATCTGGCCTGCGATACGTCAGCGGCTACCCAATGCTCAGTGTCATATCTATGGTGCGTATACGCCGCCCAAAGCACAGCAGTTGCATCAACCTCAAAAGGGCTTTCACATTCAAGGTTATGCCAAAGATGCGCTTGCTACTATGCGGCAAGCAAAAGTGCAGCTGGCACCGTTGCGCTTTGGCGCAGGATTAAAAGGAAAAGTCTGCGAAGCCATTCGTTGTCACACGCCAATTGTTACCACCGACATTGGCTGGGAAGGAATTTCTAACGCTGTGCCACACGTATCATTACACCGCGAGGCAGATATCCAGAAATTTGCTGCTGTAGCGGTCGAATTATACACCTGTGAAAACACATGGCTCGACTTTAATCGAATTGCGCAACAAGAACTTGATAAACATTTTAATACAGTACAACATAGCCAAGCGCTTATGGACGTGGTAAATGATTTGTTTAACACCTTACCAGCGCATAGAAGTCAGTTATTTTTACAACAAATAATGACCCAACAACAACATGCATCACATAAATATATGTCACAGTGGATTGAAGCTAAGCAGACAATCGCGCAATTATCTGCCCCAGACCAGACACCCGAGATTGACTGAGTACTTGTGTAACACCTAGCCCATCAAGGTATGCTTTGAAATCATAGTCTTGCGTGCTATCCAATAGCTCATTTGCCCGAAGCAAAAGAACGGCTAACAAACCTCGAATGATTTTACTTTGGCTGTAACCACGCCATATTTGACCATCGTGTTTGAGATAAACCGAGACTTCACAGCCGGATACTAAATATTGATCGCTATGATCCGATGCATCGAGCAACGGGCAATGTTTAGACGCTAACATCAAGGCGCGATTTGTTGCCGTAAAGCCACGCGCATCGTTAAGCAGTTTTTCTGCCGGATTACTCGCGGCATTTTGCTTGACTTTACTTTGTGCTGTGTGCGTACCAGTCTGCGCTTGATTGAGCGATCTATCAAGCGGCACAGTGAGTTGATTAGACGCTGTCAGATCGTCCATCAACGCAAAAAATCGCTCTATTTCTGCTATTGTATTGTAACCAGCTAAAGAGACACGAATACTGCTATCAATGCCTAAAGCATGCTGCAATGGCATGGCGCAATGTTGCCCCACCCGCAGCGACACTTGTTCAGGCTGTAATTGTTGCAGCAGATCATATCCATTGATACGCTCGTGATTAAACGAGACCAGAGGGATCGCATGACCTAGCAACATGGCCTGCCTACCGTGAACCTTTAATTCAGGTCTGGCGTCACAAGCGTTGAGAAGTGCTTGTTGAAGCGTTTTTTCGTGCTGGAACCAAGCAAACCTGTGCTGCTGTAGATAATTTACCGCACAGGCCAGGCCTAATACGCCATGAAGTGCAGGTGTGCCAGCTTCAAACTTGAGCGGTGCAGATTGAAAGGTGACCTCATCAAGACTGACGTGTTGCACCATTTCCCCACCTAAGTGATAAAGACCAAGCGCTGACAATAACGAAGCAGTCCCATATAAGACACCAACGCCTGTTGGGCCAAACATTTTGTGACTGCTAAAAACATAAGCATCACAACCGATCGCTTGAACATCAACGTCTAAATGAGCAACTGCTTGAGTACCGTCAATAATGCACAAGGCTCCATGAGCTTTAGCCTTTGCCGCAATCGCCGTTACTGGATGAATAGTACCCAGCACATTGGATACATGCGCACAGGCAATCAAAGCTGTGTTATCTGATATTAATTCTAATAAGGCATCATAATCCACATCCCCCTGCTCGCTGATGCCATGATAGACAATATTTAGCCCACACTGCTCTGCTAATCGTCGCCACGGAAGCAAATTAGCATGATGCTCACTGACCAATAGGATTATTTCATCTCCATCAAGCAGGTGTGCAGACTCAAGTCCATAGGCCAGTAAGTTGATACTTTCTGTGGCGCCTTTAGTCCAAACTATCTGGTTCGGATGAGCGGAATTGATGAATTTAGCTAGCGTATTTCGAGCATCTTCAAAGGCCTCAGTTACTTGCTGTGCCAAGCCGTATGATGAGCGATGGACGTTCGCATTAAGATGCACATAGCTGTGTTGTATGCTCTCCAAGACGCATTGTGGCTTATGCGTCGTCGCCGCATTATCAAAATACAGCGCGCTGGGGTAATGGGTAAAAAAAGGAAAATCAGTTCGAAACACCGACACGTATCAATTCACTCTTCATCGAAATTGCGTTGCAGTGTATCATGTTACAAAACCACATAAAAACACACGCATAACCAGAGTTCAGAACAACAATGAAAATCATCTCATTTAATATCAACGGAGTGCGCGCTCGCCTTGCACAATTACAGTCGGTTATTGATTTGCACCAGCCAGATGTCATTGGCCTGCAGGAAATCAAAGTGGATAATGCTCAGTTCCCAGTTGATGATATCAAAGCCATGGGTTATGACGTGGTATATCACGGTCAAAAAGCACACTATGGCGTAGCGGTCTTATCCAAACGCAGTATCAAACAAGTCCAATACGGCTTGCCAACAGATAACGAAGACAAACAGAAACGTTTGATTGCCGTCACGATCGAGAATGATCAAGGCGAAGACGTTACGATTTACAACGGCTATTTTCCACAAGGTGAAAACATCAACCATGCAACCAAATTCCCATATAAAGTTGAGTTTTACAAAGATTTAACGGAGCATCTGTATCAAGCCCACACAGCAGATGAACACATCATTGTCATGGGTGATATTAATATTTCGCCCCTTGATTTAGACATCGGCATTGGTGAACCGAATCAAAAACGCTGGCTAAAAACTGGTAAATGCTCTTTCCAACCTGTCGAACGCGAAATGCTCGCAACTCTGCAAGATTTTGGTTTGGTCGATACGTTCCGCGCACTATATCCAACTAAGACCGAGCGCTATTCTTGGTTTGATTATCGATCAAAAGGCTTTGACGACAATCGAGGTCTGCGTATTGATGTGATATTGGCCACGCCATCTATGGCGCAAAAATGCATCGAATCTGAAATATGTTATGTCTCTAGGGGGTTAGATAAGCCATCTGACCATGCACCTATTTTTGCTGAGTTCAAATAAATTATGACATGGTTTGCCTTAGCTGGATTTATTACGCTATATGTCTGGAATATCCGTCACATTGATTGGCAAGAGTTTCGCCAAACGACTTTTTTACAACATCTGGTATTTGGGGCAGGTGCTTCTATATTTATTTTGTGGCTTTTTCGTGCCGGGATCTATGAAGGCTTAGACGTGCATTTTTTGTGGTTGTCCGCACTGACGTTGACACTGGGCTTTCGCTACGCATTATTCATTGGGGGGATCGCATTGTTTGCGACCACTCTTGTAGGAAAAGAGAGCTGGGAAATGCTTGGTGCAAATGGTTTACTCGGAGTTACCCTACCGATTGCCCTAACCTACGCCATATACTCTTTTAGCTTTCACCGGGTACCACGTCATTTATTTGTGTATGTTTTTATCAATGCGTTTTTCCCCGGTGCACTGATGATTGCTTTAAAGATGTTTTTCTTAGGCGGTTTTTATGTGTTGGATGGCGTGCATACCTGGCAAATCGTCAATGACAACTTCTTGGTATTGATCCCATTATTGCTATTCCCAGAAGCCATGCTCAATGGTATGACGATGACACTACTCATCATTTACAAGCCACATTGGGTCAAAACATTCAAAGACGACCATTATTTTGACCCAGAAAAGTAAGCTTTTTTCGCCTTTAAAGAATATCCTCTAAGCCTGCTAGATCTGATTTACCAGCGAGAAGTTCGGATTTGTCGATGCCAGTTAACTCATGCGGAAATACGACCCAATCTGACGTTTCAGTAATGTAATAATCAGGCAAAAGCTGGGTTTTGTTATTTGCAGGTTTATACCATGGACAGGCAACTTTGATTTGCTCAGGCGTGTTTTTGCGCATCTGCGTTTGAATTTGATTAATGAGCGCCTCGACGCTGCGACCAGAATCAAAGATATCGTCAACAATCAGTAGAGAGTGCTCAGCATTTGCGTTTTCGATGAGATAGTGCAGACCGTGTACTTTGATTTCACGCGCTTGTTGCCCAATGCCATAGTAAGATGATGTGCGAACCGCAATGTGATCGGTCATGATATTTTTGTATTCAAAATATTCTTGCACTGCGATGCCAATCGGTGCGCCACCACGCCAAATACCCACTATAAAATCAGGTACAAACCCACTTTGATAAACTTGGTGAGCTAAACGAAAAGAATCTTGTAGGAGCGCTTGTGCCGAAATGTACACTTTATCTGTCATGATGGTTTCACGTTATTTTTGAATGACTCAAATTATACTGTGGGTTAATCAAAGGCTCAAATTATTCACTAGCCAAAGCTTCAGAAGGTTGTACTTTAAGGGCGCGAATACTGGGCAAAATGGTTGCAATTAAGCACAGCCCAACCGCGCCAAAAATGACTTTAGCCACATCAGAGAAGTGCAAAATATAAGGGACCGGATCGCCATCGACCGCTAAGCTTATTGGTGCATCCATAGCCAGTAATAATGGATTCATGCTGTAAACCACCACGATACCAAGTAAACAACCTAATAATGTGCCTTTAAGTGCGTTAGTGAGTCCCGTGAATATAAAAATGAGCATAATCGCTCGATTGGGCATGCCTTGGGTACGCAATATGGCGATATCACCGTGTTTTTCATTAACCAGCATAACCAATGCGGCAATGATATTAAATGCTGCAATGGCAATGATGAGACTTAGCATCATACTCATGAGATTTTTCTCCATCCGCACCGCATCAAAAAACGCCCCTTCTCGTTCACGCCAAGTGCTGTATTGCATTCCTGCCAAAAAACGACTCACTTCACCCAGAGCAAACGCATCAGTCAAAAACAAACGCTGGGTAGTGGGCGCGTTGCGGGAAAATTTTTGCACACTCGACAATGGCATAAAGACCATATAGTCATCGGCATTAGTGAGCATTTGATAAACGGCTTGAACCGTGATCAAACGTTGCAATGGGATCCGCCCAAACGGGGTGTAACGACTTTGACTGGGCACGATAATACGCAGTTGATCGCCCGCGGTCACATTGAGTTGTCTAGCCAATGCCGCCCCCAAGACAATGTGGTAATCACTAGCGAAGTCAGAGAAATCGCCAGCAACAATGTATCTATCTAGTTCAATCTCATTTTTTAGCACTTGTGTCGCCATCCCTTGAACCACAATCGGAGCAATATCTTGTTGTGTTTGTACTAAGGCTTGAGCTTCGTGGTATAAACTTTGTGAGCGCAGAATCGATGGGGGCAATTGCAGTGGTTCTTCTGATTCAATTAAGATATGAGGAACCAAATTGAGCATACGATCCTTGAGCTGCCCTTCCAGGCCACTCATTACCGCCATGACCACGACCAAAGACATCACACCAAGGGTCAGACCCAATACTGAAAAGAAATTAACAAAAGCCAAAAATTTAGGTGTGGTACGGGCGTGCTTATGCCTACGAGCTACTTTGGCATAGCGCATTCCGATGAAAAAACTCGCGAATAATCCAGCTTGTGACACATTAAACATAGATGTATAGAATTCTGCGTTGAACGTAGTAGCAATATGATTTTTAAGGCATAATAAGCCATTATCGGATGTTTAGCGAGAAAACTATGTCTGAGTTATCACAAAAACAAGAAGACAGTACCGCATTATTATCTATTTTGTATAGTCGGCCCGCTAATATGACCAAGAAGCACTCGTGCGTGCAACCATGCATATGCAATCCGAACAACTGAGACATTGACAACAAGCAAATTAATCATACATGAGTTCATTTTTATCAATTACCTTACCCGATGAGGTAGGTGTCGGCAAACTTCCCCCTCACTTAGGATGGGGCGAATTACATGGAGCAAGCAAGGCACTTGCCATCGCTCAAGCCCTTGAAGTTGAACAGCGCCCAATCGTTATTTTAACGCCCACCATGAACAGTGCGGTACGCTTGGCAACTGAGGTTCCGATCTTTGCCAAATCAAAACTACACATCCAGATTTTTCCGGACTGGGAAACTTTGCCGTATGACCACTTTTCTCCGCACCAAGATATTGTTTCACAAAGGCTAGAAACATTATACGAACTGACGCAAGGCAATACTCAATGCATTATTGTGCCGATGAAAACAGCACTGCAACGCCTCGCGCCTACCGACTACCTAGCTCACTACTCGTTATATCTTAAGCGCGGACAAACCTTGGATGTGAACGCATTTCGCCTGCAACTAGAGCAAGCAGGTTACTTGCATGTATCACAAGTGATGAGTCACAGTGAGTTCAGCGTCCGAGGCTCAATCATTGACTTATTCCCAATGGGCTCTGATAAACCATTTCGGGTGGATTTGTTTGACGATGAAATTGACTCTATTCGCTTTTTTAATCCTTCTGACCAGCGTTCCGGCGAAGCGGTAGATGAGATTAAACTCTTACCAGCCAGAGAGTTTCCTACTGATAGCAATGCGTTAACTTTATTTCGTCAACAGTATCTGGAGTTATTCCCTGATTACACGAGCAAAGATTCGGCGTTTACGCAAATTACTAAAGGCATGATGCCAGGAGGCGTAGAATACTACTTGCCCCTGTTTTTTAGTTCAACGTCCACGTTGTTTGATTATCTTCCAAAACAAACCCTGTTGATGTTAGATGAAGATCTCGAAGGTGCGGCACAGCGCTTTTGGCAAGATTTATCTCATCGCTATGAGCAGTATCGCTACAATGTCGAACGCCCCTTGCTCGCACCAGAGAAACTGTATTTGGATAAAAACACTTGCTTTGGGCTGTTCAAGGCTTTTGCTCGGATCAGCCTCAGTGAGAGTAAAACCGCCAGTAAAAGGAGTCGAGAGAATTTTGGGTGTTTACCTTTGCCTGAAATCGCCGTTGATGGCAGCAAAAAAATCCCATTTATGGCCTTGGACAACTTCATCAAAGGTTGCTCAGCCAGCACGCGGGTTGTGTTCTGTGCAGAAACCCAAGGCCGTAAAGAAAACCTATTACAACTGCTCAAAAAAACCTCTTTAAAACCGGTGAGCATAGAGCATTTTAG
The DNA here is from genome assembly GCA_014872805.1 of Alteromonadaceae bacterium. Classification (GTDB taxonomy): domain Bacteria; phylum Pseudomonadota; class Gammaproteobacteria; order Enterobacterales; family Alteromonadaceae; genus Opacimonas. The sequence continues at coordinate 166,438 of WKFN01000016.1, read as the reverse complement.
TGAAGCATTTTCATGTTCCAGTCTCGTCAGTATTATGGTGGGTAGAGTTGAGAATTCATTTATCTACAAAGGTACGCGCGAAACGTTAGTCTTTATCACCGAAACGCAACTACTCGGCCATCAAATCACTATGAAGCGGCGACGCGACCAGCGTCAAGCAACGGATGAAGGCGCGATCATTCGCAACCTCGCGGAACTCAGTGCGGGGCAACCCATTGTGCATATTGATCACGGAGTGGGACGATTTATCGGACTCGAAATCATTGCTGCAGGGGACGTAGAAACCGAGTTTATGGCCATTGAGTATGCCAAAGGGGCCAAACTCTACGTACCGGTAGCTTCATTGCACGCCATATCACGATACAGCGGTGGTGATCCAGAACATGCTCCGTTACATGCTCTTGGCTCAGATGCATGGTCAAAAGCCAAAGAAAAAGCAGCCAAAAAAGTGCGCGATGTCGCTGCAGAATTACTCAATGTGTATGCGCAGCGTGCCGCCAAACCAGGCTATGCACACAGTATTGATTGGGATGCGTATCAGCAATTTGCCAATAGCTTTCCATATGATGAAACCCCAGATCAAGCCCAAGCCATTGCAGCAGTATTAAATGATATGGGGAGTGCCTCAACCATGGATCGCTTAGTCTGTGGCGATGTGGGTTTTGGAAAAACCGAAGTGGCAATGCGAGCAGCGTTTATCGCCGCGCATCAAGGCAAGCAAGTCGCAATACTCGTACCTACTACCCTACTTGCCCAACAGCACTTTGAGAATTTTGTAAACCGCTTTAATGATTGGCCATTTAATATCCAAGTGTTATCTCGATTTAGCTCAGCCAAAGAGCAAAAAACCACCCTCGCACAGATTACCAGTGGTCAAGCGGATATCGTAGTCGGAACTCACAAGTTACTCTCTGCGGATGTCAAATTTGCAGATTTAGGTCTGGTCATCATTGATGAAGAACATCGCTTTGGGGTCAGACAAAAAGACAAATTTAAGGCTCTTCGCGCGGATGTAGATATTCTCACGCTGACAGCTACGCCGATACCTCGCACCTTGAATATGGCCATGAGTGGGATGAGAGACTTATCTATCATTGCAACCCCACCAGCAAAACGTTTGCCAATAAAAACCTTTGTGATGCAACGACGAGAAGACATCATTCGCGAAGCCATTATGCGCGAATTATTGCGGGGTGGACAAGTATATTTTTTGCACAACGATATCGCCACTATCGAAAAAACCCGTCAAGAGTTACTCGAAATCATCCCCGAAGCCAGAATTGCGGTTGGTCATGGGCAAATGAAAGAGCGCGAACTCGAGACCGTTATGGATGATTTCTATCATCAGCGCTATAACGTATTACTATGTACTACGATCATAGAAACCGGTATCGACGTCCCCACTGCCAATACCATTATTATGGATAGAGCCGACCATCTAGGTCTAGCACAATTACACCAACTCAGAGGCCGTGTTGGACGCTCACACCATCAAGCTTATGCCTATTTGCTCACTCCTCACCCAAGGCGCATGACCAAAGATGCGGTGAAGCGTCTCGAAGCCATTAGCTCACTAGAAGATCTCGGTGCAGGTTTTGCGTTGGCTACACACGACTTAGAAATCCGCGGTGCAGGAGAACTATTAGGTGATGGGCAGTCTGGACAAATCGCGTCAATTGGTTTCAGCCTTTATATGGATATGTTAGATAAAGCGGTAAAAGCGATTCAAGACGGAAAAGAACCCGTTCTGACCGAAAGCATTAGCGATGATAGTGAAATAGAACTGCGCATCCCTGCTTTGATACCACAAGATTATATGGGCGATGTCAACATGCGTTTATCCATCTATAAGCGACTTGCTTCATGCCAAGACCAAGCAAGCATTGATGAGCTACAAGTAGAGCTGATTGATCGCTTTGGTTTATTGCCCGAGGCGGCAAAACACTTATTTATGTTAGCCAGCTTTAAACTTATCGCCAAGCATATTGGCATTAAAAAGATTGAAGCGAACGCCAAAGGTGGTATGGTGGAATTTGCGCAAGATGCCAAAATTAACCCTGGCTGGTTGATTAAGCTGGTGCAATCGCAACCGAATATTTATCAATTTGCTGGCCCAACCAAGTTAAATGTCAATCAATCTGCTCCCTTTGCAGCGGCTCGAATTGAATGGGTGGAACAATTATTATTAGGATTCTATGAAGAAGGATTGGCGGCTTAAATGAGCTTAGACACGCATCAAAAACCGTTACGCATAACGGCTAAATCATTGTTTTCAGCCCTTGTTTTTATTGGGCTAAGCTTCAATTTTGCTAATGCGCAACAAAACGATACTACAGACTGGTGGTTTGATGTTGAAATATTGATATTCAAGTACAATTCCGCTCCTGAAGAAGTGCAAGAACAGTTTGCTTCCAATCTCAAAATAGACGTTGCTCAATCCAACTCCAGTTTATTTTTCGACAAACTCTTGCCTGATTTACGTTGGTTATATCTGGCTCTGCCGGTGTGTGATACCGAAACTTTTCAGGCCTTGATTCATTGCCGATCTGAGGCGCTTCCCCTTAAGCCAATTTCTATTCCGACTTTATCATTAGAAGACATTAATCGCGTTCCGATCATTATAGATGGAGTCATCATTCCCTACCCAGAAAGCATACATTTTTTGCCCGCAGCAGAAAGGGAGCTTGTCGAGCTATATAAAAATATAAGCTGGGACAAATCCACAACGCCTCTGCTCCACTCTGTTTGGCGACAACCGGTAATGGTCGGTGAAGAAAACGCGACTCCGCTCAGAATACTTGCTGGTACAAACTTAACTTACGTATCACCCGATATTTCACCCATCAGTGAGGATAATACCGAGATCGAGGAAACGGCAATTAACGCTGTGCAAAATATTGAGCATGACTTGCCTTCTCAAATCCGCGCGAATCTCACCGCACCGGATACTGTCATTTATCCCGACCAGATAGAACCCATCACCGAAGTAGAATATACCCAAGCTCAATTTGAACTAGACGGGATATTTAACGTATTTATACGATATGTGAATGGTGTTCCATACCTGCACATTGATGCGCATTTGGGATTCTATACTCTGGAAAATGGGCTTCTGCTGCCACATGAATTTAAACAACGACGTCGAATCATTTCACAGCAGGTGCATTATTTTGATCATCCTTATTTTGGAATGATTGTTGAGTTACGTCGTTATAAACGCCCGGTAAAAGAGGTTTCTGCAGAGCATGAAGATCTATACTAAAACAGGGGACCAAGGATGTACCCAAGTGTATTTACAAGATATGGAGCGTCGCAACAAAGACGATGTACTGTTGGACGTGTATGGTACACTTGATGAGCTTAATGCACATATTGGTCTGGCACACAGCCTCTATCGTGATGTTGCATTGGACTTGCCCAGTATTCAACAGGCGCTCTTCACCTTGGGGTTTGTATTATCTGCCGATGCGGAACTCACCGAACAACAAGTTACCACGCTTGAATCGCAAATAGATGAAATGACCGCACAATTGCCAGTACAAACTACGTTTATTTTACCCGGTGGGCATACTGCAGCAGCTCAACTGCATGTTGCAAGAACCGTGGCTCGACGGGCAGAACGACATTTGGTGCATCTAGCACATGATAACGACGTGCCTCCTGCTGTGTTACAATACATCAATCGCTTGTCCGATTATTTGTTTGTGGCGGCGCGCTGGGTTAACTTTCAGACTCAGACAAAGGAAGTAACAGTTTAGTTAAGTTTTGCTTAGCGTTCTCATATTGATATTGATGACGTTCAAGTTGTGTGTGAACGCTGTGGATCAAATCCTGCGGCTGGTTCGAATACTGTTGGAGACTATCTGCGTCATAAGGCACATTGTCGAGCGCTTGGATGACGCCTTGTCGGTCATTGCATACCAGCGCCATATCGCAACCTGCTTGCAGTGCAGTCATTACTCTTTGCGCCATGTCGCCCGCCACCTGCGCGGCATGCATGCCCAAATCATCGGAAAAAATCACCCCATTAAAGCCTAATTTGTTGCGCAAGATATCTTGTAACCATATGCGAGAAAAGCCCGCAGGTTGCTCATCTACTGCAGGATAAATCACATGTGCGGGCATCACTGAATCGAGTCCTATACTGTTGATGATGTCGGCAAAGATCTGCATATCCTGCTGTTTAATCAGTGCATAAGCACGACTGTCAATAGGCTGATCAATATGTGAATCCGCCACAACACTGCCATGACCGGGAAAATGTTTCCCCGTTGCAGCCATGCCGATGTCTTTCAACCCTGCAATAAAGGCTTTGGCTTGCTCGATAATGTCGTCAACCGTGGATCCAAACGCCCTATCGCCAACGACTTGGCTGACACCATTAATATCTAATACCGGCGCAAGCGCCAAATCAACACCGTGAGCAAAACATTCATAGGCAATAATCTGACCCGCGTAGCGGGCAGCCTCTTGTGGTTGTGTGGTAAAGGCAAGTTTGTCCATCGCAGGTAATGCAAAAAATCCGTCACGAAAGCGTTGCACACGGCCCCCTTCATGATCAGTCGCAATCAGCAATGGCTTACCTGCAGCCTTGCGCATTGCCTGTGTTAATGCACTCAATTGCTTGGGTTCATGATAATTCCGTGCAAATAGAATTACTCCACCCGTTAATGGATGAGCAAGAATTTCTTTATCTTCAGCGGACAGTTCGTAGCCCGCCACATCAAGCATAATTGGGTGCATATCGTTTCAAAAAAGATGTGTTAATTCTTGCATTTTAAGCTAAGGTATTACAAAAAAATACAATAAATTCTCATAGGAATTGTTTTGCGTCTGGTTAAAATCATCTGTTTAATTGTTATCGGTATACTCCTCATTGCCATCGGCATGGTTTGGGTAATGGTTGAAAAGTCCTTACCCGTAATCGATGGCGAGAAAAAACATTCAAATATCCAACATTCCATCATTATTCATCGCGACGAATATGGCGTACCAAATATTCTAGCCCAATCAAAACTGGATGCGATGTATGCCTTAGGCTTTGTGCATGCTCAAGACCGCTGGTTTCAAATGGATTTACTGCGTCGCAATGCCGCGGGTGAATTATCTGAACTGTTTGGCAAAGGGGCGTTGTCACGAGACAAAAAAGCGCGTTTTCATCAATTTAGGCAGCGTGCCGAGGTCATTTTCGCCTCGCTGCCCGAATCACAACAACTGACCTTGCAACACTATACTAAAGGCGTCAATCAAGCGCTTGCAGAGATGTCCACCAAACCATTTGAATATTGGTTAGTCGGCGCTGAGACAAAGCCGTGGGTAGCTGAAGATTCATTGCTAGTTATCTATTCGATGTATCTAGATTTACAAGGTGGACAAGTCAAACGCGATTTGGCTCTGACTATATTAGAAGAAGAATTTGGCTCGGAAATGGTCGATTTTGTGTTGCAACCTTCTTTTGCCCAAGCGTCCTTAGATCAAGTTGACATTCCATTGAGCCAAGTGCCGATTCCTGAACTGCCAACCCAGGCCTCATCAGCCCGTAACGAGCAGCAAACTCAAAAGCAAGCGAATATCCAGCATGATTTTGCTGACCGCGATATGGATATCGGCAGTAATAACTGGGCGGTATCAAGCCAGCATACACCAGATAGTTTTGCCTTACTGTCCAATGACATGCACCTGGGTTTGAATGTCCCGGCGATTTGGTACAAAGCAAAGTTACAGTATGTGCAAACCGAAGTGGCAGGAGTCTCATTACCCGGTGCTCCTGGTATTGTCGTAGGTGCTACGCCTAATGTGGCATGGGGATTTACTAACGCCAATTTGGATAATGTGGACTGGATACGATTACCCGCAAATGTCCAGCTTACCGAGGTGGTTGAAACGATATTCACACCAGAAGGTAACGAAGCATACACAGTTGAAATGTCCAAATTTGGGCCAGTTACGAGAATAGGCGAACAGCGCTATGCATTGAGCTGGGTAGCACACAAGCCCTATGCCAATAATTTTGCATTACTGAATTTTGCTGAAGCAAAAAACCTTGATGAATTGCATGCTGTTGCGGCGAATGTGCGTATCCCAGTCCAAAATATGATGGCCGCAGACCGTACTGGCAACATCAGCTATCGTCCAACCGGTGCCATCACCCAGCGAACGCCTAAACAAGCAACAGCCATATCACCACTGAGCTATGACGATGCTTGGCAGTTACCTGAAATGACACCTCCTATTTATCGCTCTCCGCAATACCCTAAGCTCTGGACGGCAAATGCTCGAGTATTATCGAGCGACGAAATCACTCGTTTCGGCGATGGTGGTTATGCCTTAGGGATCAGAGGTGAACAAATTGCCCAACGCTTACTCAATAAAGATAGCTTTACTGAAACTGACTTTATGGCATTGCAGTTAGACAATAGAGCCTTGTTTATTCGTTACTGGCGTGACTTATTACTTGATACTTTGCGCAAATCACCCGCGCAATACGCAACAGATATTGACATATTAGAGCGCTGGCAGGCCTGTGCGTGTTCTGCCGACGTAGGATATACATTGGCTCGGAAATTTCGCTCTGAGGTAGTTAATACCGTATTTGCCCCATTGTATTTTGCATTAAAAGAACGCGACGTAGAGTTTTGGCCCATCAATCGTCATTTAGAGCCAGCACTGAGACAGATCCTGCATCAACAACCTAAATCCTGGTTACCTGACGATGCATCCGATTATGCGGCAATGCTCAGGGGCAGTTATGATAGAGCAATTAAAAAGTTATCAAACAAACACGGCCCAGATATTCAACAATATGCATGGGGCACAGTCAATGCTCTGAATATTCGCCATCCCATCAGTCAGCAAGTACCGATTTTATCCGGTTGGCTCGATATGCCAGTTATTGCGGGCTTTGGTGATAGCTATATGCCAGCAGTACAAAATGGCAACCACGGGGCATCACAGCGTTTTATCATTGCTCCAGGTCGTTGGGAAGATGCCATCATGACGGTTCCGGGAGGACAATCAGGGCATCCATTATCACCTTTTTATCGCAAGGGTTTTGATGATTATGCTGCTCACAGCAAACGTCCGTTATTACCGGGCGCACCTGCTCATACTTTACGACTCAAACCGATTAACTGACGTGGAACTGACTCACCATATCATAGAAACGTTGTGACAATAAAGAAAGTTGTTGCGACTAACGTTGTGTCGGCATATTTCAAAAAGGCTAAAGAATTATTCAGCTCGAATGAGCCATTTTTTGTCGCCACAAAGTCGCGGCTTCCTGAAAATGGGCCTTGGTGGGTACCGATAGACCGTCTTGATTGGCAAGAGATAGCGCGATTTGTTCGATTAATTGATTACGCCGAATAATGAGTTGCTCAGCGTCTTTAAACAAATCTCTTGCTTCTGGGTATTGTGCTTTAATATCATCAATTCTCTCAAGATTGATATAAGCATGATTCACAGCAGCATTAAACATTTCGCGTTTAGCATGATACCTCAAATAATCCAAAAGCGGTTCAGACGCTAAGAAAGACAACTGAGAGTCGCTAAAACCGAGTTTTTCGGCGGTTGCAACTAATTCAGTCTGTACTTCGAGCATTATCTGGGGATTATCCTCAACCACAGAAAACAACGCCTTTTCAGTGACTTCAGGGACACTTAAAAGCTGCGTCATAGTCACACCTGAAGGCGATACGGAAGACTCTAATTGGCGAGGCTGGGTAAACCAGTTAATGACAACATAAAGGATTGCGGTAAGGACTACCGCAATCAGAATGTAAAAATATGGGGGGTTATTTTGGAGGCGGTGCATTTTCCACACGGGATTTGAGTTTTTGCCCAGGTTTAAAAGTCACCACACGACGAGCTTTGATCGGAATGTCTTCGCCTGTTTTAGGGTTTCGACCTGGTCGCTCACTCTTAGTTCGCAAATCAAAATTGCCAAAACCAGATAACTTAACTTGAGTCCCATCTTCGAGAGCTTGTTTGATCTCTTCAAAAAAAGCCTCTACCAAATCCTTTGCCTCTTTCTTGTTTAAGCCAAGCTTATCGACTAAATGATCAGCCATTTCTGCTTTGGTTAATGCCATGTGCTTTACTCTCTTAACGTTGCCCCAAGGTCACTTTGTAAACCAGCAATGATTGCTTCAAAGCCAGCTTGAATTTCAGCTTCTTCCATAGTCTTAGACGTGTCACTAAACGTTAACGTCATGGCCATACTTTTATACCCTTCAGCAATGCCCTCGCCTTGGTATATATCAAACAATGTTAAGTCAACCAGTTGATTTACGCCAACTTTTTCTATGGACTTTTGTATAGTAGCAAAGCTGATGTCATTTTGCACCACGATTGCTACATCGCGTTTATTCGTTGGAAATTTAGATACTGGCTGGGCTTTAGGTAAAGTGCGTTGAGAAATTGCTGACAATGTGAGTTCAAAAACAAACGCTCGTGATTTTAGACCAAAAACTTTTTCAAATTGCGGATGCAAGGCGCCAACAAAACCAACAACCTCATCACGGTAGACGATATCAGCACCTTGACCGGGATGTAAGTGTGCTTGTTGAGTCGGAACAAAATTAAACTCAGCAGCATGACCTGTCAATGACAAGAGTCTCTCTACATCGCCTTTGACACTGAAAAAATCAATATTTTCTGAACCTTGCCAGTTCTCATCAGTGACTTTACCAATGACTGCACCAGCAAGCATAGGCGTTTGTACTACGCCGTTCTCTGAATTCGCATCAACCGTAAATTTAAGCCCGGTTTCAAATAGACGCACACGCGCTTGTTGACGCTTTTGGTTATATGCTAAAGCATCTAACAAACCGGTCATTAAACTCACACGCATCACTGACATATCAGCAGAAATAGGATGAGGAAGTGTTAATGACGCCTGATCTGCAAACAGAACAGATTGTTTTTTGGGATCGACAAATGAATAAGTAATCGCCTCATCATAGCCTTGTTGGAGTAATACAGATTTGAACGAATTCACACCCAGTTGTGATTCTTGGCGAGGTAACATTGCCAGTTGACCAGTTGGCGCAACATTAGGAATATTATTGTACCCATACACTCGCGCTACTTCTTCAATCAAATCTTCTTCAATGTCGATATCAAAGCGATACGCGGGAACCGTTGCCTGCCAAACATTATTCTCGAAAGATACAGCCATGCCTAAACGTTCTAATATTTCGGTCACTTGTACACTTTCAAACTCAATACCAACCACGCGTGTTAAGCGCTCAGCGCGTAAGCTTACACGTTTTGCTTGTGGCACAAATTCAGACGCTTCAGCCACAAAAACGGGACCGGCCTCACCTCCAACGATATCCAGTAAAAGCTGCGTTGCTCTAGCCATTGCTTGGTCTTGTAAAGCAGGATCGACACCGCGTTCATAACGATGTGAGGCATCAGTATGCAAACCATATTGACGCGCTTTACCCAAAATGGCATCGGGTGTAAAAAACGCACACTCCAAAACAATGTCGGTACTTTGTGCAGTAACACCAGAATGCAAACCACCAAAGATGCCTGCTAATGCAAGCGCTTGTTGTTCATCTGCGATCACGAGTGTATCCGAGTTCACTTTGACTTCACTCTCGTCAAGCAAAACCAAAGATTCATTTTCTTTGGCAAATCGAACATGGATATCACCCTGAATACTCGACGCATCAAAAGCGTGCATCGGATGACCCAGTTCAATCAAAACGTAGTTGGTCACATCCACCACAGGATCAATAGAGCGAATACCACTACGACGTAATCTCTCTTGTAACCATAGCGGCGAGGCTTTTGATAAATCCACACCTGAGATGACTCGACTTAAATACTTAGGACATGCTTCTGGTGCATCCAAGTGTACCGGTTTTTGGATATCGGTAGAGGCAACAATTTCTGGTACTGTAGGTTCAGAAACGCTCAGTTGATTTAATACGCCGACTTCACGAGCCACGCCACGAATGCCCAAACAATCGGCACGATTAGGAGTTAAGTCGATTTCAATGATGTTGTCATCAAGTTGTAAATATTCACGAATATCTTGGCCAATCGGCGCATCCAGTGGTAATTCAATGATACCATCGTGATCGTCGCTGATACCGAGTTCGGAGAAACTGCACAACATCCCGTGTGATGGTTGACCGCGCAATTTGGCTTTTTTGATTTTGAAATCTCCCGGTAAAACCGCACCAACACATGCAACGGCAACTTTAAGGCCCAGGCGACAGTTCGGAGCGCCACAAACAATATCCAGTAATTCATCTGCGCCGACGTTGATTTTGGTCACGCGCAATTTGTCAGCATCAGGATGCTGACCGCACTCAACGACTTCCCCTATTAACACACCACTAAAGTCACCTGCTGCTGGCTCAACGCCATCAACTTCAAGCCCAGCCATAGAAATTTGTTCACATAATTCTTCTGTGTTTAAGGCAGGATTCACCCACTCACGTAACCACTTTTCTGAAAATTTCATCGCATTGTCTCCTTAGTTGAACTGCTGCAAGAAGCGCAAGTCGTTTTCAAAAAATGCGCGTAAGTCATTAACGCCATAACGCAACATAGTCAAGCGTTCTACGCCCATACCAAAAGCGAATCCAGTGTATTGTTCCGGGTCAATGTTCACCGCCTTCAGCACATTAGGATGGACCATGCCGCATCCTAACACCTCAAGCCATTTACCATTTTCATCCATCACGTCCACTTCAGCAGAAGGTTCGGTGAATGGAAAATAAGAAGGACGGAACCGCACTTGACATTCACGCTCAAAAAAATGCTGCAGAAAATCATGCAAAATGCCTTTTAGTTGAGTAAACGAAACATCTTTATCAACCATTAATCCTTCCACCTGGTGGAACATCGGGGTATGGGTTTGGTCATAATCGTTACGATATACTCGGCCAGGTGAAATGATGCGAATTGGCGGCGCTTCTTGTTCCATGGTACGGATTTGGACGCCCGATGTTTGTGTGCGTAGCATCATATCCGGATTGAAATAAAACGTATCATGATCCGCTCTTGCAGGGTGATTTTTAGGAATATTCAGCGCATCAAAATTATGAAAACCATCTTCAATTTCAGGCCCCGTTTTCGTCGCAAAGCCCAATTCACCAAAAATCGATTCAATGCGAGCGATAGTGCGAGATACTGGGTGTACATTACCCACATTTTGTTGCTTACCAGGTAACGTCACATCTACACTTTCAGAGGCTAATTTAGCATTCATCTCAGCTAATTTAAGTGCTTGAGTTTTGGCAGTGAGGATCGTTTGGATCTCCCCCTTTGCTGCATTGACTTTTTGACCAAAAACTGGACGCTCTTCGGCAGATAATTTACCCATGCCTTTCATGAGTTCAGTCATATGACCTTTCTTACCTAAATAATCAACGCGCACTGCGTCTAGAGAAGCAACATCGTTGGCTGCTTCGATGGCTTGTTTAGCCTGTTCTACAATGGCTTGTAATTCCATGTGGATTCCCAATTTATTTGATTGTACCAGCCGTCGAGGCACGGTAATAAAGCTGAGGTATAAATTGTTGTATATTTTACACCAACTTACTCGCTAGCACACTGTAAAATCAAGGAAAATTAGATTAACAAAGCAAAAAAAAACGCCGAAGATCCGCTTCGACGTTTTTCCAAAAACTTAAGCTTAGTTGTTTATCTTATGCTAACGCACCTTTAGCCGCATTGACTAAGGCAGTGAAAGCGTTCTTATCGTGTACTGCGATGTCAGCAAGGATCTTACGATCGATTTCGACAGACGCTTTTTTCAGACCGTTGATGAAACGGCTGTACGATAAACCATTTTGACGCGACGCAGCGTTGATACGTGCAATCCATAATTGACGGAATTGACGCTTGCGCTGACGACGGTCACGATAAGCATATTGACCAGCTTTTGTGACAGCTTGGACCGCTACGCGGTAAACACGTGAGCGTGCACCGTAATAGCCTTTGGCCTGCTTTAATACTTTTTTATGACGAGCGCGTGCAATAGTACCGCGTTTTACTCTAGCCATGATTCAGTCTCCTCTTAAACGTACGGTAACATACGTTGGATAAGTGCTGTATCCGCAGTATGAACTAATTTTTTGCCACGTAAGTGACGTTTACGCTTAGAGCTCTTCTTGGTCAAAATGTGACGCAAGTGAGACTGTTTACTTTTGAAACGACCAGACGCTGTCTTGCGAAAACGCTTGGCTGCTCCACTGTTGGATTTCATTTTAGGCATTGCTAAAACTCCGCATTGTTAAATACCAGTTCGTTGCAGATGAACTGGGGTTAATGTTTGCAGTTCGGTGTTAATACTGTGCAGGTACTAAACTTGTAAACCGAGACTACTTCTTAAGTGGGGCGAGCACCATGATCATTTGGCGACCTTCTACTCTGTTTGGGAATGCCTCACAGGTTGAAATGTCCGCTAAATCTTCTTTTACGCGATTTAGCTGGTCCAAACCGATCTCTTGGTGCGCCATTTCACGACCGCGGAAGCGGATTGTGACCTTGGCTTTATCACCACCTTCTAGAAAGCGACGCAGGTTGCGCAGTTTGACCTGGTAATCGCCTTCATCAGTGCCAGGGCGAAATTTAACCTCCTTGACCTGAATTTGCTTTTGCTTTTTCTTTTGCTCTTTTAGAGCTTTACTCTTTTCGAAGAGAAACTTGCCATAATCCATGATCTTACAGACAGGAGGCTGTGCGTTGGGACTGATCTCAACTAAATCCAACCTATTCTCGTCAGCCATTGTTTGAGCTTCACTGAGCGTCACAATACCAACTTGCTCACCATCCTTGCCGACTAAACGTACTTCTTTAGCCGAAATTTCATCATTGATCCGAGCTTTATCGCTCTGGCCTTGTTTGTTAGCGCCTTTAATCTGCTAATCCTCCGAAAAATTAATCTATTTTTTTATCAGCAATATCTTGCAATATTTGACTGATAAAATCATTTGTTGCCATCTTACCATGGTCGACACCGCGACGAGTTCGAACAGCGACTGCTTCGTCGGCCATTTCTTGGTCACCAACGACAAGCATATATGGTACACGCTTTAATGTGTGCTCGCGGATTTTAAAGCCTATCTTTTCATTTCTCAAGTCCGAAGTGGCTCTAATTCCATTATTTTGTAATGTTTTTACAACTTTCTGTACATATTCAGACTGTTTATCCGTTATATTCATTACAACAACCTGTTGTGGCGCCAACCATGTTGGGAAGAAACCTGCATATTCTTCAGTAAGAATTCCGATAAAACGTTCTAATGAACCCAAAATAGCACGGTGAATCATCACTGGCACTTTTCGCTCACCATCTTCGGCAACGTACGTTGAACCCAATCGTCCAGGCATAGAAAAATCAAGTTGTACCGTGCCGCATTGCCAAGCACGATCGAGACAATCATATAGAGTAAATTCGATCTTAGGACCGTAGAAAGCCCCCTCACCTGGTTGGTAAGTGAAATCAATATCATTGGAATGCAATGCATCAGCAAGTGCTTTTTCGGATTTATCCCAAATATCATCACTGCCCACGCGTTTTTCTGGACGAGTCGATAACTTTACTACAATCTTCTCAAAGCCAAACGTCGCATACGTATCATAAACCATACGGATACATTTAGAGACTTCCTCTAAGATCTGCTCTTCGGTACAAAAAATATGTGCATCATCTTGGGTAAAACCACGCACACGCATCAAACCGTGTAATGCACCAGATGGTTCATTGCGGTGACAACAGCCAAACTCTGCCATGCGCAGGGGCAAGTCGCGATAAGATTTTAGGCCCTGGTTAAAGATCTGTACGTGCCCAGGGCAGTTCATTGGTTTCACTGCGTATTCACGTTTTTCAGATTCAGTCGTAAACATGTTTTCTGCGTATTTGTCCCAGTGACCTGATTTTTCCCATAGCGCTCGGTCCATCATCAATGGTCCCTTGACCTCTTGATAATCAAATTCGCGTAGTTTTTTGCGAACAAATGCTTCGAGTTCAGTATAAATAGACCAACCATCATTATGCCAAAACACCATACCCGGAGCTTCTTCTTGCCAGTGGAATAAATCTAGAGATTTACCAATTTTGCGATGGTCGCGTTTTTCAGCTTCCTCGAGGCGATTGAGATAAGCTTTTAATTGTTTTTTATCAGCCCAAGCTGTGCCATAAATGCGCTGTAACATCTTATTATCAGAATTACCACGCCAATAGGCCCCTGCAACCTTCATGATTTTGAAATGTTGGCAAAAGCGCATATTTGGTACGTGCGGGCCACGACACATATCCGTATATTCTTGATGATGGTATAACGCTGGCGTTTCATCTTGACCGATATTCTCGTCAAGGATTTCTATTTTGTAACTCTCACCACGAGAGGCAAACGTGTTGCGCGCTTCTTCCCACGATACGACTTTTTTAATCACATCGTAAGACGTTTTGGCCAGCTCGAGCATACGCTTTTCAAGCTTGTTTAAGTCATCTTGCGAAAGGGAATGGTCTAGATCGATATCGTAATAAAAGCCATTATCAATAACCGGACCAATAGCCATTTTTACATTGGGAAATAATTGCTTAATCGCGTGACCCAACAAATGAGCGCATGAGTGACGAATAATTTCAAGCCCGGCATCATCACGTGCGGTTATGATCTGAAGCTGGGCATCATGGGTAATAAGATCACAGGCATCCACTAGTTTGCCGTCCACAACTCCGGCAATGGTTGCTTTGGCTAAACCGGGTCCGATGTCGTTTGCAACGTCTAATACTGAGACAGCATTGTCAAAAGCTCGTTGGGAACCGTCGGGTAAGGTAATTACTGGCATGAAAGATCCTTCACAGTGGTGACACCTACGTAGTGCCACATGTATCATTATAAAAACGACTATTATAAAGCGGATAAGAGCGAGCATGCAATCAATCTTTGGTACACTTGGTGCGAAACAGATATTTTGGACAGTTATCATTCTTTTTTATGTTGTTGCTCATGCAAACGCAGACGAATGGGAAAAGACGGTTGATACACAAGAACTTCTGGTAACGGTTAAACGGTCTGATAACCTGATCAAAATTAATGCAAAGGTCTATGTCCAAGCATCGCCTGATGCATTTTTGGCGCTTCTTGACTCAGCAAATCGAGATTGTTCATGGCTTGCAAATTGCGAAACCGTGACTATTTACCCCAGCCAATCTCCTTCAGTACGTATTGTCCATACGCTATTATCTAGCCCTTGGCCATTACAAGACCGTGAAATGTTTACTCGCTCTACACATCAATTTAGTGCAAATCGCGACCATTTATCAATTTGGGTTGAAGATATATCAGAGAACTTTCCCATCCATCCAAATCGAGTGATGTTGCGCAACGTTAGCGCACAATGGTCAATGGCACATTCACATGATGATTGGTATGAATTGAATTATCTTGCCAGTGCTCACCCAGGTGGCGTTATTCCAGATTGGCTGGCTGAAAAAACGATGCAAGAGGCAACAGAACAAACCTTATTAGCCATAAAGGAACGTTTACATGCACAAGAATCTTAAGCTTTTCTTATTTTGTCTTGGCTTAGTCGGTTGTTCTGGGCCAACTATGCTGGAAGATAAAATGGAGAGTTACGCTGAGCGCATCGCCAGAGTGACAGAATCAGAGATTCACTTACCCTCGCCTAATTTGGGATTGGGTTTTCCAAACGCATCGAAACGAAAAATTTACATACCTTCCACTTCGTTAAATTTGCGAGAATTCTATGCCATCAAAGGCTGCCCTCTTGCCACATTAGTTGCACAGCGAAATACAACTTTAGGCAAGGTGGAAGCGCCAGAGCTGCGCTACGCTTACGAAAGACAGCTTTTGCAAACGCTAGCGCAATGTGGTGAATTGATCAAATCTGACAATATTGATTTAAACGAAGAATTACAACGCTTACAGACATTTAAAACAACCAATTTACCACTCACTTTTGCCGATATGCTGCAAAATAGTCGCGCTATGATTGCTGGGTTAAGCTTTGCTTCAGACTTTATTGGCACTGAGCAAACCACGACCGAAATCACACAAAGCATAGCTGCAATTCACTACCTAGCGAGTATTTCGAATATGGATAAAGCTGAAGTGGTCGATATTTCTGAGATGAATACGCATTTGCAAATACTTGAGCAACGTCAAGTCTGGGCTCGAATATGGCGTTCACAACAGTATCTTATTCAAGTTCTTCCCAGTATCACCAAGGTATTAGACAGTTATAGTAAGGACGTGAATTGTCGAGTTGCGCAAACAGATTTGGATATATTACGCAATGTGATGCTGATGTTTTTTATCGATTATATACAGCCGCTGGCAAGTACCATTATTCGAGCTCATGAACAATCAAACTCTGCATGGCTGAAACTTTTAGATGAGTCCGCTCTGCATCCAAATATGAAAGCGTTTTTAGCAGCTCACACCCAAACACACCACGCTGAGTTAAAAAAAACCATCACTGCACATGTCACAACGTGGCAAGAATTGTTTTCTCTATGCTCAATGTCGCCGACTGGAAGGTGATGAGAGCCTCTTGTACATTGACCAGAAGAAAGTTTGTGTTGAGATCATGAGTATCCAAAAACAACATTTTGGGTGGATAAAACCCTTCTTACAGGGCTCGCCAACGACATAAAAATTTTAATTTTTTGTGCTTGAGTATCTGTTACAATTGTAAGATATATCTTCACTAAACGAACAATGCAATGAATACTACTGCTCGATTACATTTATTTATTATATTAATCTTCAGTTTAGTATTTATTGTGTCAACCGTCAGTTTTTGGCAGTTATCTAACCACGATGTAACGTTAGAAACTCAAAATGCACTTAATAATGCCCAGTTACTCATAGAGCGAGACACGCCGCCTGAGACCTTATATGAGTTTTTGACTCGCAGTCGACACGTACGAATTTCAAATCAATTTCAGGATCAAGCGCCCCACTTTATTTATCAGGGAAAGCATTATTATGTTTTGCCAGATGGTTCCTCTGAACTCGATGAAATCGCATTCACCATTGCTCTATTTTTCGCTTTATTTGCCTTGGCGTTATTTTTAACTCTATACAGCGTAAAACGCGTACTCAACGAAAAAGAACAAACCATTCATCGCATCCAACAGCAATTAGTTCACATCCAAGAGCAAGAACGCCGTCACTTGGCCATGGAATTACATGATAATGTCAGTCAAATCATCAGTGGGATCCACGTCAATGCATATATGCTGCAAGCGACGCCAGGTACGAGTAATGATGTGTTAAACATAGCAAACAAAATCTCGACTATGTGTGAGGCACTAAAAGAAGATACAAGAAATTTAATCAACTCCCTACATCCAGTTATGCTTAGTCGTCTGGGATTTGAAAAGGGATTGGCGCAATTTATTGCAGCAGCCAACGAAAATGCCGATATACCTATTCAACTGAATGATCAACTCGACACTTGGTTTGACGATGAAGATCGTGATATTCAAATATTTAGAATTTGCCAAGAAGCCATTCAAAATGCTTTGCGTCATTCCCAAGCATCTGAGATAGTATGCACCCTATCGGGCAACAATGATGTGGTGTTGATTGAGATAAAAGATAATGGGCTTGGCTTTAACCCTAATAAGGTAAAATCAGGGGTCGGTTTTCACTCAATACAAGAACGAGCCAGAATTGCCGAATGTGATCTGAATATCATCAGTCAGCCCAACGTTGGTACACGTATCAGTATAAGTTTTAAGAAGGATTGATCAAATATGACCAATACAGACTCCCTCATGCACATTTTACTTGTTGATGATCACTCTGTGGTTCGTCAAGGCTATAGTGCATTGGTACAAATGCTCTATCCTGATGCGGTGGTGCAAGAATCAGCATCCGGTGAGGATGCTCTAGCAATAGCCTCATCTCGGGCATTTTCTTTAGCTGTTTTAGATATTAATTTAGGTGGAATGTCGGGGATCTCACTGGCGACAAAGTTATTACAGTCACAACCTGACATCAAAATTTTGTTTTTTAGTATGTATGATGAACCGAGTCTGATTCAACAGGCTATGCAAACGGGTGCGTTAGGCTATATCAGTAAGCGCAGTGAACCAAAGATGATGCAAGCCGCTATTACGACGGTTCTAAATGGCAAAGCTTATCTAACGCCTGAAATTGCCAGCAAATTAGCCAGCGCAGAACTCTCTGAACAACCCAATCTCGGTAAACTGCTTACCGAAAGAGAATTTGATATATTTTTGGCAATTGCCCATGGCCAAAACAAACAAAACGTGGCTCAAGCATTGGGGATCAATGAAAAAACTGTTGCCAATACCCTTACGCAAATCAAACAAAAGCTGGCCATCAAAGATCTTGCTGAATTGGTCCACATTGCCCTATCACAAGGATATTTACAACGCTAAAAATCCCTACTCGATAACGTTAAGATTTAGTATCTTCCAACTAATACCGAAGGTGCGGACCACATAGCATGATATACCGCCCCATGATGAATGTAATAAATATCGTCATCTACAAACACGGCTCGGTCTCGCCAAACGCTCCATTGGGTGTCTTCTGGTGACTGAATCTGTCCATGACTATCTATGACACCTCCATTTTCGAGTGTGATCTGTAATAACTCCAAACGACTCTCGGTGCGCCAAATGTCGTTATCGTTTGACCAACTTTGAACGGGTAAGCCAATCCGAATGTCAGCAGACGATAATGGTAAATAGGTGATGGCCTTATAATCAAACTCTGCCGGTGTGGCCCCCTGTTCATAGACCACTTCATTGACTAGCCGAGGTGTATCCGTAGACACATCAAATAGAGCAATTTTTGCTCCTTCTGCTATCGGTGCAGGCATGGAAGTAGCCAAATCTCCCTGCATGATAAAACGATTGGGATCGATATTTTGTCCAATGCCGAGTAAATATTCAGAACTCAATGGTAAAAGATAAGATGAATAGCCTGGGATTTCTAGTTCACCAGCAATAAAGGGTTGCTCGGGTACACTCAGATCCAGGACGTACAGAGGATCGATTCGTTCAAATGTCACCACGTAAGCTCTATCTCCAAAAAAGCGTACTGCGGTGATGTCTTCGTTTGGCTTGCCAATTGCTTGAGGAAACGTCGAATTTGGTAACCTTCCTAACACCGGTAATGTTCTATCTTGGGCGGATAAGCTGAGCGAATAAAATTGATGATCAAAGCGATCTGTGACATCTTGAGTCGATTCGGTGGTCACGACTCTAAGCTGTTGATCAAAAATAGATAAGCGCAAGTGTGGTTGGTTCCAATCTAATCGACCAGCCAGATTAGCACTCCCATTGTATGCAATGGCTCCATTGGCAACAGCAAAGTGATGCAACACAGTTTGCTCTGCATAGTCACCTTGGGCATCGACAACATAATTTTGCCCAAATAGCACCAAGTCGCTTTGTGCCGCATAAATACCGTCGTACATACCGTTGACACAGATTGAGTTAATCCGCGTAGGCTCAGCAATATCTATGGTCGTTAACGTTACCACACCACTATAACCATTCAACTCAGTTGCATCCTCAGGGATAAAACAGGAAGCTTCATCAACTAATGCCTCCCGTATATCATTCATCTCATAAGTAGGTAAAAACTGAGCCACTGGCATCGCAGAAAGTGTTTCAAGATTAGCTTGGCGCTGTGTGTCAGTCGTTGCAACAGGAAGCGTAACATTGCTCGGCCAATAAGTACTCAATAAGATAAGTTGATTGCCTACGCGACGACTGGTAATCAAATTCCCATCAAACTGTATTGTTTGTATTTCATCATTCGAGGGGAGTGTTTGTGAACCCTGTGCCGAGTTCAAGTCGACAATAGATAAAGTAAACCTCTCTGCATTCGGAGACCAAAAGTCCGCAAATGCTTGCTCTGAAAAAGACGTTTTTCGGCTTAATACAGATAAATGATCCGCAGATAGATATAGTCCATTAATATAAGTCCCCTCTTCTAAACCTAATGCCACATATTGTGACGAGCTTAATGTGCCATCAGCTTCTCTTCTTAACGCTCTCACTGTATTGTGCTCTGGGGTGGTAATAAATAACCATTCACCATTGTATTTAATGATATCGGCTTCGTCGACACCGGATTCTTGCGTGATGGTTTGTGAAAATGAAGGCGTTGCTGTGGCTTCTGAATCCGACATATTAGGTACTACCGATAACGATGTTGTTCGCGTCGATGTATTCTGGTAATACAGTCCATTAGTTAATTGCGTATGTAATTCTGTCGCACTCGCTGGTTTGAGTTTCGCAACGGATAACGTTGGTGGTTGAATGTCAGGTAACACAACCGGAGACGGTGGTGAAACAACAGAATTCGATGAGGAACTTCCACCACAAGAGAATAAAAATAGAGTTCCACAAACGAGCGTAAACTTTGCTTTCAACATACAATGAACCGTATTAAATAATTGAAGACAAATTATCAGTTGCAATGCTTGAAAACAAGTACGAAAGAGAAAGGAGGAGAGATTTGGTAGGACTGGGCGAATTCGAATCGCCGACCTCATCGATGTCAACGATGCGCTCTAACCAACTGAGCTACAGTCCTCCCGAAGTCGAGGTGCATTATACATTTTAAATGTTGCTGTGCAAGCATTAACTGTAAATTGCTCATTATTTGACAGCAAATTCAAAATCTTTTATTTCATCAACGATTCGCCCCGTTTTTATCGCATCAAAAAAATACTCAGCTAGACGATCTGATTCACTTAAAATAGTTTGCCAATATGGGATCCTTTGTTCAGGAGTCATCTTTGCAAAATCATTGCGATCGGAGATTTTGCCATACGGCAAGGACGCAACAAACTCTCGACTCGGCACTAGCATGACCACATTATCGTATGAAGCAGCATGGGGTATTCTATGCGTAAGGCGCTTATCAAACCAACCTGTGATAGGACGTGGATAAAAATGCGGATATAACGTTAACCCCCCTTTTTTTTGATGCTCAGAGAATTGCAAATCAAAGTGGTAATCCGTGATACCACCATCGCGATACATCCCTTGTCCTGCCCCAGGAATATCTGAGATACCACTCATAACCATGGGTATAGAACCACTTGCCAGCAACGCAGGCTCAAGGTTGTCTTCAGTTAATGGTACAAATTGATTACCTAAACGGTAAGGATCAATGATGTTCAATGGCTGAGTGCCAAATGTAACACGATCAAAATATCGAGTTAACCGAGTTCTTGAGCGAATATTAGCAAACGCACTTTGGATTAAACCTAACATTTGAAGTTTGCTGTTTTCACTAGCGACCAAGCCTTTACAGCGCGCAACGATAAAGTGAGCTTTGAATCTTGAATTGGTTAAAATTTCTTGAATCCCCGTCGCACCCAGCATTTTTGCCAAAATATCTGCAGCACTTTGCGATATTTCGGCCGGAGAAGGCTTGTCAGAGTAAACGGTATTTGAGTAAAAATGCGCTAAACGATCAATGGCTGCGCGCGAGTCTCGTTGACACATACAGGCGGCACGAAAAGCCCCTGCTGAAGTTCCGATTACGTCGATGGATTGATTGCAAGTGGCGAAAAATTCACTGACTAAAATCCGATCCAAACCTGCTAAGACAAACCATTTTGGTCCACCTGATGCGCCTAAGATAGTGTCAAACAATTCTGCATTGAAGCCATTTTCTCTAATTTTTTGTTTGGCATAGGGACCTGAGTATATATCAAGCAAGACTTCTTCCTTTTTTGGGTTGATTGCATGGTTTAAAGGTGTAGGCGTATGCTTACAATTTGTACATATCTAAAAATTTAATCCACACCATACATATCTCACAAATACATTCTATGCTGGCTCATATAATATATGTTTGAAATTGATTTAGTTCACTTTGAAAAAAATACCCATCCTATTGATTCTTTGTACCCCTTAATTTAATTGGTCTTCGAGGTATTTTCAAAAAAAACGAAACAAAATCAGTTTGTTTTTTATACAATCTAATGACAAACACGAAATAATGTACAACGAAAGTATAAATCCAAACAGTATTCACAAAGTTATCCACAGATCTAGTGGATAATTATCAACAAGGAGAGTAAGACATATCTTACAAAAACAAACGACCTGATTACCCAAGAATTATTAATGAATTTCATATGATAATTGATTACACTTGCATGATATAATAATCAATACAAATTTTCCTATTATGATAACAGTCTTCGGTATAAAGAACTGCGATTCAGTAAAAAAATCTTTAAAATGGTTAGAGGCCAACAACATCAGTTATGAGTTTTATGATTATAAAAAACTTCCTCCGAAGCGCGAATGGCTGATTGAACAAATTGAACAACACGGTCTTGATACGATAGTAAATAAACGCGGCACGACTTATCGCAAACTTGATGACTCAGTCAAAGCATCACTTGATGTCGATACGGCTCCTAACCTTTTAGTTGAAAATCCATCGATGATAAAACGCCCTATCCTCTGTCATCAAAACAACCCGAAATCAAAAAGTTTAGTCGGTTTTAAATCTGAACAATATGAGCGATTTTTTAATGAGTAAATCCCCTGTCATCACACTGTGTCAAGCCCTTATCCAACAACCTTCAGTCACGCCAGATGATGCCAATTGCCAACCGATGATGGCTGAGCGACTGAAGCCGATTGGCTTTAACATCGAAACCATGCAATTTCATGACACAACGAATATGTGGGCAAGAAGAGGCACAACTGGCCCTGTCTTTTGTTTTGCTGGACATACCGATGTGGTCCCAACGGGACCAGAATCACAATGGAGTCATCCTCCATTTGACGCACACATCGAAGATGGCATGATTTGGGGACGAGGTGCAGCTGATATGAAAGGCTCTCTGGCGGCAATGGTTGTTGCCACTGAAAGATTCATAGCCGATTACCCGAATCACAAAGGCTCTATTGCCTATTTAATTACCTCAGATGAAGAAGGGCCTTTTATCAACGGGACAACTAAGGTAATTGATACATTAGAGGCACGTAATGAAAAAATTGACTATTGCATTGTCGGTGAGCCCTCAAGCACATCTCATATTGGGGATGTGGTTAAGTATGGTCGCCGTGGCTCCTTAACGGGGGACTTGACCATCATTGGTAAACAAGGTCATGTAGCTTACCCTCATCTCGCAGAAAATCCTATTCATGCGGTTGCACCTGCGCTAGCAGAATTGGCGAATACCGTTTGGGATGAAGGTAATGCAGCATTTCCACCTACGAGCTTCCAAGTTTCAAACATGAATGCCGGTACAGGTGCTGGAAACGTGGTTCCTGGGAGGGCAACCTTGTGTTTTAATTTTCGATTCTGCACAGAACAGACCTTTGCTTCATTAATCGAACGAACGTTGGCTATATTAGATAAACATAATCTTAAATATGAGATTGACTGGACCTATAATGGACAGCCTTTTTTAACTGAAACGGGTACTTTGGTTGATGCAACAGTATCAGCTATTGAGTCAATTACCGGAAAAGCACCTGAACTTTCTACGGCAGGTGGAACTTCTGATGGTCGTTTTATTGCTCCCACAGGCGCTCAAGTTGTTGAATTAGGGCCAATTAATGCCACAATTCATCAAATAGATGAGCGTGTTAGTTGTGCTGATTTAGAGCTGCTGACGGATATGTATTATCAAATACTGAAACATTGTTTGGGTCATTAATAATGTTACTTGACGAACAAATCCTGGGTTTAGAAGACAGTCATTTAACAGATTTGTCCACACTCAACGCATTGGGTGTTTCCGGTGATTTTGCTCTGATTAAAGAGGCAGGAGAGGCTTTTGTAAACATGCAAAAAGCCGCAAATGAGGATGGTATAGACTGTCAAATTTATTCTGGTTTTCGAAGCTTTAAGGCGCAATTTTCGATTTGGCAGCGAAAGTGGTATGGTGAAAGACCTACGCTGAACGACAAGGAAGAAGCAATTGATATAAATATCTTAAATGACGTTGATAAAATGTATGCGATATTGCGTTTTTCAGCTTTGCCTGGTGCCTCGAGACATCATTGGGGGACAGATATTGACGTGTATGACGCAAGGCAGGTAAATGACAAAAACCAGCGTCTTGCATTAGTACCTAGTGAATATCAGCCCGATGGGATTTGTGGTGAGTTAAACGCATGGATGGAAGCAAATGCTGAAAAATTTGATTTCATTCGTCCCTATGCTCATGACTATGGTGGTATTGGTGTAGAGCCATGGCACTACAGTTTTGCCCCTTTGGCACAAAAAATAATTAGAAATTTCCCTCTCGCTTCACTTAATCAGCAATTAATGCAAAGTAATTTACCAGGCACACAAGTCATTTTGAATAACCTGGATATTGTGTATAACCGATATATACTTAACAACAACTCTCTTGGTGATTCAATATGAGCACAACTGTTATTGTGATTATTGTCTTAGTCGTGTTTGGCTTAATCATTTCAAATTTATTATTGTTAAAAGATTCAAAACGAATGGATCTACCGCAATCATACAAAGACCGAAAAGAAGCGGAAGCCAGACATCTCAAAGAACAAGAAGACAATAAGCAAGAATAATCTATTTAAGCCAACCTAGCAAACGCGTGTTGGAGTGTGTTTATGAGTTTCAACTTAACCTTACTGTCGTATTGAATGACAGGCTGTTTGCCCCATATTGGACCAGGCCAAGCAGGATCATCTGAATATCTTGCCACATGATGAATGTGAAGTTGTCGAACAATATTACCTAGTGCTGCGACATTTAATGTTTCAGGGTTGAAGACTTCTGTTAATACTACTGAAGTCAGATTTGAATCCTGATTCAATAGGCATTGTTGTATTTCTGTTAGGTGGTGTAATTCACTAACATCTGCAACTTGAGGCACCAAAATTAGCCAAGGGTATTGTGCATCATTCATCAATCGAACAGTACAAAGTTGCAAGTCAATGACAAAGTCAGTATCTTTTTGTAAGCGAGTGTCGAGTGCAAATCTATTTTTCATATCAGTTCCAAATCATGTAAATCAATCTCGACAACTGTCAACAAAGCGCGTTGCCCGATAGCCACATCCGCATTAGGAAAAACAATGGCTTCTTTTTTTGCTAAAACAGGATATTCTTTTTTGCCTGAATGAGAATAGGCCGTTGCTAGATTGTATCCTTGCTCAAATGCAGTAAAATTTGGGGTATCATCAGCAAAATGCAACTCAAAATCCTCGGTTTCTCTTCGCACCGTTTGGGCAATATCAAACACAATCGGTGAATCATCACACTCCGGATTAAATTGATTATCGATTAATAGGTGCTTGAGGAACTCGAAACTCGATGCAAAATCGGCACGATTATTGTGCCCAAATGCCCTCACCTTACCAAGTTCCACAGTAAACGCATGAGCATCACAATGTTTACTCGTATAGTAAGAATAAGTAGTCGTTGGGTTATGTGATAGCAATATTGCTTGAATACCTGCACTCGCCAACCAATTGATTTGTTGTCGACTATAGGGCTTGCCATGCACATGAGGATATACCGCAAACCTAGGGTATTTGGCGTCTCTTATGGCAGTATGTAAGTCGTAATGAAATTTTAGATCTCGATGTCCACACTCGGCAAAAAAAGTTCGAGTACAGCGCTCTAGCTGAGCGGCTCGACGGGTTTCTGGCCCGGGTTCGTAATCGTGATGAGCGCCATCAAACAAACGATTCATATTGAGATCAACAAAGCGTTTACCGACATTCATCGCTGGAAGATTAGCAAACTGACATTGCACTTTTACTTGAGGGATAATCGACTGGTTTAATATCCCTTCGACTAAGTCCGAGCACATTTCAATTGGGGCCGTTTCGTTGCCGTGAACCCCGCAGCTTAACACCACATGACGCGTTTCACTTGGTTGATAATTAGCTGGTGCAAATTCAATTATCCCTGCATCAATCACAGACACTCGAGTACCATTGTCTAATATGGTTTGATGAGGCTGGATTTGCTCAGGCGAAAAACGAGAACGGTCTAAAAATGATTGCATATCGGGTCTTATCTTTTTTGGTTAATTTTAACGTTTGCTCAGGTTTTCACAACAAAAAGGAGCCAGTAGGCTCCTTTTTCAGACATTTAAGCAATTTAATCTTTGACCTCGCATGGGGTTAAACGCCAGATGTTATTGACATAATCCCGAATGGAGCGGTCAGAGGTAAACTTGCCCATGTGCGCCGTATTCAAAATCGCCATACGAGCCCAATTCGTTTGATCTCGATAAGCTTTATCCAAATCTTCGTGCGCATTAGCATAACTTTCATAATCGGCTAAACACAGATAGGGATCGCCACCGTCTAACAGACTGTGCTTAATATTGCTCAACGCACCGGGTTTACCTGGCGTAAAGTAATCCGTATCCAACCAGTCAATAACCGCTTTAAGCTCGGCATTGGCATAATAATAATCGTAAGGATTATACCCTTTCGCTTTGACGGCTTGCACTTCATCCACAGTTAAACCAAAGATAAAAATATTGTCATCACCAACTTCTTCAGCAATTTCAATATTAGCCCCATCCAAAGTGCCAATCGTCAGTGCGCCATTTAGCGATAACTTCATATTACCAGTACCAGAGGCCTCTTTACCTGCTGTTGAAATTTGCTCAGACACATCTGCCGCTGGGATCATTTTTTCTGCTTGAGAAACACGGTAGTTTGGTAAAAACACCACTTTTAACTTGTGATTGACACGAGGATCGTTGTTAATCTTTTCAGCAACTGCATTGATGGCGTATATGATGTCTTTCGCAAGCTTATAACCTGGGGCTGCTTTAGCACCAAAGATAAAAACTCGAGGGTGCATATCGTAGCTCGGGTTTTCGAGCAAGCGTCGATATAAAGCTAAAATGTGTAGCAAGTTCAAATGTTGACGCTTATATTCGTGCAAACGCTTGATCTGAATATCAAAAATAGCCTTTGTATCGACTTTTATACCCGTTAACTTCAAGATTTCTTTGGCTAAATCCGCTTTATTTTCTTGCTTCACTTTCATGAATGCTTTTTGAAATTTGGCATCCTCTGCAAACTCAGCAAGTCCGATTAATTTATCCAGATCCAACGGCCAATTTTTACCAATCTTTTTGTCGATCAGTTTCGATAAACGTGGATTACAAGCTTTTAACCAACGACGCGGGGTAATCCCATTGGTCACATTGGTTAACTTTCCAGGCGTCATCTGCTCAAACTCAGGGAATAAGTTTGCTTTGACTAATTTA
This sequence comes from Alteromonadaceae bacterium, assembly GCA_014872805.1. Lineage (GTDB taxonomy): Bacteria > Pseudomonadota > Gammaproteobacteria > Enterobacterales > Alteromonadaceae > Opacimonas. Next base: position 139,202 of record WKFN01000016.1, on the reverse strand, counting down.
GAGTGAATTTGCGCCACACCATTGACTTTGAATGAACCAATAACGGAAAGATTACCCATACGAACCATTTTTTCATCTGCTTCTTCGATGATGGACAGCTTAGCCTTCATGGCATTATCACCTGGCCATACTTTTTCCACCTCAGCTAAGAAGCGATGATTGATTTCATAGATAATTTCAATATGCCGTGGCAAGATTTTTTCAATCATACGTACTGGCCATTTTTCTAGCGCTTCGGGTAATAACGTGTGATTCGTGTAAGCAAAGACTTGACTAGAAATACCCCAAGCCGTGTCCCAATCAAGCTCAGCGCGATCAACTAAAATACGCATCAGCTCTGGGATAGCAATTGCTGGATGGGTGTCGTTGAGTTGGATCACAACTTGATCAACAAAACGTGACCAATCATCACCATGTGCACGCTTATAACGACGTATAATGTCTTTTAATGAACAGGCACAGAAAAAATACTGTTGGATCAAACGCAGTTCTTTACCCGCTTCGGTTTCATCATTTGGATAGAGGACTTTTGAAATCGTTTCAGCTTGAACATTTTCGCGTTGCGCATCGACATAACCGCCGGCATTAAACACGTCCCAGTTAAAATAATCAGACGCCTCTGACTGCCATAAACGCAAAACGTTGACCGTTTTACCTCGGTAACCAACCACTGGCACATCCCATGGAACCCCTTTTACAATCATACCTGGATGCCATTCTTTTTGAATACCACCATCGCTGTTGTATTTGGTCTCAACATAACCATAAAGCGGAATTTCTTGGATAGATTCTGGACGGCAAATCTCCCATGGATTACCGTAGTCACGCCAACTATCTGGACGCTCAATTTGCTGATTATCACGAATTTCTTGACGGAATAAACCATGTTCGTAGTGAATACCATAACCAATTGCCGGTAAATCCTGCGTGGCTAAAGAATCCAAAAAACAGGCGGCAAGTCGGCCCAAGCCACCGTTACCAAGAGCCATATCTGGCTCTTCTTCCAATATATCAGTCAGTGAGACACCTAGCTCATGCAAAGCCTCATCAGCTGCATCGAACACTTCAAAGTTGTGCATATTGTTTGACAGCAGACGCCCCATCAAGAACTCAGCCGAAAGATAATGTACCGCGCGAGTGTCATTAAGATAATGGGTTTTTTGGGTTTTACGCAACCCTTCCAATACGAGTTCCTGCATTGCAGCAGAAGTCGCTTTCCACCAAGCGTGATTGTTGGCTTTATTTTCATCCGTTCCCAAAGTCGAATGAAGATGACGCACTACTGCGTCTTTGAATGTTTGTTTGGTGATTGATGTACCGCTCATGATCCATTTACCCTAAAAGAATAACTAAGATAAGTGTAACAGTGGACCACTCACTTTTTTGTTAAAATAGTGTTAACAAATAGAATTATTGCGATGCATTCGTTTGCAGAACTCAATTTATTAACACTTTGTTAACTTTTTGATTAAATAACATAAACATATCAGTTATTTAATGACGCTTGCGACTAAGTTTTGAGCATCTTTTAACAAACGTTCAAGGTGCTCTTCAGAGACAAAACTCTCAGCATAGATTTTATAAACATTTTCCGTACCAGAAGGACGAGCGGCAAACCAACCATTTTCCGTACTGACTTTAACTCCGCCAATTGCAGCACTATTGCCTGACGCATGCGTTTCAATGCGCAAGATAGACTCACCAGCAATTTGTGTAGATGTCACGCTATCTGCATCCATAGAACTTAACGCTTGCTTCTGTGTAAGACTCGCAGCCACATCCATCCTTTTGTAATACGGTGTGCCGTGTTTTTCAGTAAGCTGCGCATAATACTGGCCAGGATTCATGCCTGTCTTTGCCGTAATTTCAGCTGCTAGCAAACACAAAATAAAACCGTCTTTATCAGTTGCCCAAGGGGTACCGTCATGGCGCAAGAAGATCCCGCCGGCACTTTCTTCACCGGCAAAGGCAATCGACTGTTCTAATAAACCAGATACAAACCACTTAAAGCCTACTGGCATCTCAGCCAATTTGGCACCTTGTGCCTTGATAACTCGATCAATCATAGAACTTGAGACTAATGTTTTACCAATCGCTGCATCTTTAGGCCACTGCGGTCTATGTTGAAGCACATAATCAATCGCAACAGCCAAGTAATGATTCGGATTTAATAAACCATGAGTGGGCGTTACAATTCCGTGGCGATCAAAATCGGCATCATTTCCAAATGCTAGATCATAATCTTGCGCATAAGTAAGCAATCCAGCCATTGCATAAGGAGATGAACAATCCATACGGATTTGACCATCTTTATCGAGCGTCATAAAGCGAAACGTTGGATCTATATTGTTATTTACAACTTCAATATCTAGCTGATAAGTCTCTGCAATACGTTGCCAATAACGCATTCCTGAGCCACCTAATGGATCAACTGCGATCCGTAATCTGGCGGTTTGGATGGCTTCGATATCCACTACATTGACCAAATCTTGGATATAGTCATCCATGAAATCGATTTCAGTCACATATTCTGACGCCATTGCCTCTGCGATATGGATGCGTTTTACCTCGACATTTGAATTAGCCAGTAACTCATTTGCACGTTGTTGGATTTGACTCGTTGCGTCACTATCAGCCGGACCGCCATGAGCGGCATTGTACTTAAAGCCACCATCTTGTGGCGGATTGTGCGATGGTGTGATAACCACACCATCGGCCACGTCATCATACTTGGCATTGTGCTGCAAAATCGCTCGTGAGATCACTGGTGTCGGCGTATAATTTCGGTCCTGCTGTAGCACCATAGCAACTTTATTGGCCGCGAATACTTCAATCGTCGTGGTTAACGCAGCTTCAGATAAAGCATGTGTATCCATACCAATAAAACACGGACCTGTATTACCCTGTTCTTGTCGATATTCGGCTAATGCCTGAGTAATGGCAGCAATATGAGCATCGTTAAATGACAGATTAAACGCGCTGCCGCGATGACCAGATGTACCAAAACTCACCGCTTGGCTTGGCTCGTTTATATTGGGTTGCAAGCTGTAATAATCACTGATGAGTTTTGGAACGTTGATCAAATGTTCACTTTTTGCTGGCTGACCAGCGAGAGGATGTAATGCCATGCGCTTCCCTGTCGATAAAAAATAGTTAATTCAATTCATTACAGTATATAAACATTTATATGCAATCTCATCTGTTTTTGAGTATGTTTTATAGAAAATGTGCAAGATGTACTTCCGAGCGATGCAGAACATCGTATTCGCTGTGATTATGCTGATTTAAATAATGACCAGATGCTGAGTTAGCTTCTCTTTGACGGAGTCTACCCGATTTGGAAAGTTCTATATCGTAGTCGGTTTATTGATTCTTATGATCGCTTGTCATTATCAGCATATCGGACTCATCTTAGTCAGTTATTTAAAATGGACATTAAAAAACCCCGAAGAGCGAAACTCATCGGGGTTTTTGCTATATTAGAAAAGCTTACTTAGCCTCTTTACGCGCTTTCGCTTCTTCGATAATCGCTTCAGCTACATTCTGTGGACATGGGCTGTAATGTGAGAACTCCATAGAGAACTGACCACGACCAGATGTCATAGTACGCAGGTGACCGATGTAACCAAACATTTCTGAAAGTGGTACGTCAGCTTTGATACGCACGCCCGTTACGCCAGCTTCTTGGTCTTTGATCATACCACGACGACGGTTCAAGTCACCGATAACGTCACCAACGTGATCATCTGGGGTAAACACGTCAACCTTCATCACTGGCTCAAGTAATTGTGCGCCTGCTTTTGGAATTGATTGACGGAAGGCGCCACGAGCAGCAATTTCAAACGCCACCGCTGATGAATCAACTGCGTGGAAACCACCGTCGAATAACTCAACTTCAACGTCTAAAACTGGATAACCCGCAAGCACACCTTCCTGCATCATCGAGGCAAAGCCTTTTTCGATAGCTGGGAAGAATTCTTTAGGTACGTTACCACCAACAACGGTCGATTTGAACGTGAAGCCTGAATTTTGCTCACCTGGCTTGATGCGATAATCAATCTTACCGAACTGACCAGAACCACCAGATTGTTTCTTGTGCGTGTAAGAATCTTCAACTTCTTGCGTGATAGTTTCACGATAAGCAACTTGAGGTTTACCCACTTCTAGCTCAACACCGTAAGTGCGTTTCAAGATGTCAACTTTGATGTCTAGGTGTAATTCACCCATACCTTTCAGGATGGTTTCACCTGAATCTTCGTCCGTTTCAACTTGGAAAGAAGGATCTTCTGCAACCATCTTACCGATTGCAATACCCATTTTCTCAGTAGAACCCTTGTCTTTTGGCGCAACAGCAATAGAGATTACTGGCTCAGGGAAGATCATTGGCTCAAGTGTACAAGGGTGGTTAGGGTCACATAATGTGTGACCCGTTTGCACGTTCTTCATACCCACAACAGCGATGATATCACCCGCTTGTGCTGATTCTAATTCAGTACGCTCGTCAGCGTGCATCTCAACCATACGGCCGATACGCTCAGTTTTACCTGTTGCAGAGTTTAATACCGTCATACCCTTAGTCATGCGGCCTGAGTAGATGCGAATAAAATATAATGCGCCGAAACGGTCGTCCATGATCTTGAACGCCAATGCACGTAGTGGCTCATCAGGAGAAACGATGGCTTTTTCGCCAGTAGGCTCCCCGGTCTCTTCATCAGTTAGGTCTTGAGGCTCTACTTCTGTAGGTGACGGTAAGTAGTCAACAACCGCGTCAAGAACGAGTTGAATACCTTTGTTTTTGAATGCAGAGCCACAGTACGTTGGGAAGAATTCAAGGTCACGAGTCCCCTTGCGGATACATGCTTTGATTTGCTCTTCAGAAGGCATTTCACCTTCCATGTATTCCATTAATAATTCATCATCAACTTCTAATGCAGTTTCGATTAACTCTTCATAATACTGGTCAACTTTTTCAACCATGTCGGCTGGAACATCTTGCACTTCGTAGTTTTCTGGAAGTCCTGAGTCATCCCAGATGTACGCTTTCTTAGAAAGAATATCAACCACACCAACGAAATCATCTTCGATACCGATTGGTAAAGTCATTACTAGAGGCTTAGCACCAAGTACTCTCTTCACTTGGTCAACAACGCGGTAGAAATCCGCGCCCATACGGTCTAATTTGTTCACGAAAATCAAACGTGAAACTTCAGATTCGGTAGCATAACGCCAGTTAGTTTCAGACTGAGGCTCAACACCGCCTGAACCACAGAATACACCTACACCACCATCAAGTACTTTCAATGAACGATATACTTCAACAGTGAAGTCAACGTGTCCCGGAGTATCGATGATGTTCATGCGATGGTCTTTCCAGAAACAAGTTGTTGCGGCTGATTGAATAGTAATACCACGCTCAGCTTCTTGTTCCATGAAGTCAGTCGTAGACTCACCGTCATGTACTTCACCCGTGCGGTGGATCTTACCAGTTAACTTTAGAATACGTTCAGTAGTGGTGGTTTTACCCGCGTCAACGTGAGCAAAAATACCGATGTTACGATAGAGTGATAAATCAGTCATGGTTACACTTTTAAATTGGTTCAAAAAATCGGGCGGATTATATAGGATTTTAGCGCTGAAGTCATAGAGTTTTTAGTATTTAGCCAAAAATTTTCACAAAAACTTCTACAAATCACTCTCGCGTAAAATACAGACAGTGACCTCATCGCGATTGTGATACAAGTGTTTGGCTTGCAATGAAAATGATATGCCTGCGCCCTTAAGACCATTCCTAAGCTGGTTCAGGCATCCGATCATAGTGGCATAGCGATTTTGCATCGGTAGCTTTAAATTAAATATCGCATGTCGAGCATCGCCGTCAAGCAACCAATCCAACATCAAATTAGTTACTCGTCGAGGTTGTTCGATCATATCGCATACGAGCCATTGAACCGAGCCATGTAAAGGTCGATATTTGAATCCATCTACAGCGTGATACTCAACTAATCCCGTCGCCATCAGTTGAGCTTGCATTTTGCCATTATCGATTGCTGCCACCTGAACTCCTCGTTTCACTAGCTGATAGGTCCATCCTCCAGGACACGCACCCAAATCGACAGCTCGATAGCCTTCGCGAAACAGGTCTGCTTGGTCGGTTTTGGGGATGAAGGTATAAATGGCCTCTTCCAACTTGAGCGTTGAGCGACTAGGGGCATCTTGTGGCATTTTGAGCCGATGAATACCTTGTTCATGGTCGCTGCGATTATGAGGCAGACTGATACCTAGCAACGCTTTATCATTTTGTGACAATAAAATATGCCAACACAGACCTGCAATAGGCTTGTTAAATTTGCGCCGATACAGCACTCCTTTATCACGCATGGCTTGTCTGAGCGGTACTGCAAATTTGCGACTGAACTTGCTTAAGTGTTTGCCCTCTTCAGTATCCGGCACTTCAACCACGCAAGTTTGTAGCGCTTGCTCTGATTCAGGTAATACAGACACGACCTCGCTCACCCTATCGTGTCCAGAGAGCTGCACCGGATGAGCAACCAAAAACACCAGCTGACGAGCGAATATTAATTCAGAAAACTGAACCTGCTTTGAAATCGTTTTCAACGACTGGCTCTGATGAAAATAAAAACAAGCAAAACCTGCGCTTTTAGTAAACTTTGGATAACCAGAAATCGCTGAATGGGCAAAATACGCCGACAATTCATCAGACATCTGACTAGCATAGCCCTGTCGGCAATAACACAAGACGCCAATGATTTCGAAGTCTGGAAAAAATGCTTTTGTGTTAGTCATATTTTTTACTTATGTTCCTTGACCTTGCTTTGGCAATGAGCGTATGACATAAATTATCAAAAGCAACCATGAAATAAGTAAGGAAAATCCACCATACATAGTTAACTTGCCCCAAATGGCAATATCAAACAAGTATTTAGCATATATAGTGAACGAAAAAAGCACTACGCCAAGAGATGCAAACACCTGCACTAAGACACCTAGTGCATCATTGCGCTGAAATTGACCAACAACCAAAATCAACAGCACATGCACAATATGCATCATTAAGGCATTATCGATACTTTGTTGGGCCATTTTATGTAGTTGAGATTGATGAGAAACATAAGCACTCAATGCAACAAAAACAAACCCAGCGAATGCCGCTACAGCATTCAAACATTGAGATAATTGGTCAAACCTATTCACTTTATCCGCCCTTTCATAAACTGAGTCATTTTCAAGGCCGCAGTATGCATATGTTCAATTTGAGTTAGCCCACTTACTTTGCGCGGTTTTAAACTGTGATCGCCATCTGGTAAACAATGAACGGCGATGTTTTTTGGAAGTGAATAATCTGCTATTTCCTGTGCGTTGCCAAACGTATCTCGCTCACCTTGAATGATAATAACTGGTTGCTCTATCTGGTGTAATACATCAAGACGAGTGTTATTTGGTTTACCGACTGGGTGGAATGGATATCCTAGTACTGCAACACCTTTTATATAATCACTTTGGCACGCGACATGGCAAGCCACTCGACCGCCCATTGATTTACCTCCGATCCAAAGCTGAGCATTAGGCTCTCTTTGTCTAATTTCAGTAATGACTTGAGAATATTCTTCAATTAATGTGGGTAATCGAGACGGTGGGATATTTTTTTCTTCAGCATAAGCCTTTTGCATATAGCCAAAATTAAACGTCCAAACATTTACGCCTTTCTCACAGAGAAATTCTTGCATCCTTTGCATAAAATCATGACGCAACCCTGCACCTGCGCCATGCGCTAAGACCACATGCAAATTAGATTCTGCGTGTTTCACATTCAGATCAAACATTATCTATCTCCGCGTCGAAACGGTTATTCGATGTTGTACCGTTATGCGGAAAAGCACTTTCATGTTTGACTAGTTCAAGCATCCACTCGCGAAACGCTGTGACTTTTTCTGATTCGTAGTGCAATTTATCCGCGACCAGATAAAAGGCGTCTTTCGCCGCAATCTTTTGTGGAAAGGGACAAACCAAACGACCTGATTCTAATTCCGGTTTAGCTAAAACGGTATTTGCCAAGGCCACCCCTTGACCAAGTGCGGCAGCTTGTAACACATACATTGAATGACTAAATACAGGACCTTGATTGACATTTATGTGAGTTAAGCCATAGTGACGCAGCCAATTTCGCCAACCATTTCTGGATTCATCGTGTAGGAGTGTGTGCTTATCGAGATCCGTAACGGAATTCAATAGCGGTTGATGCTCTAACAACATTGGCGAACATACTGGCGTGATGAACTCATCGTGAAGTTTGTCAGCCAATAATCCCGACCAGCGTCCCCGCCCATAGTAAATTGCCACATCCATATCGTCAGTCAAATAGCCATCATCAAAATCAACAGCCTTTAAACGCACATCAATATCCGGATATACTTGACTGAACAAACTTAATCTTGGCACTAGCCATGTGCTGGCAAAACTGGGTGGAGAGGCAATGGTTATGGCGCCTTTCGCACCACGCGCAAGAAGCTTTTCGGTTGCGTCTTCAATATGTGCGAAGATATCTTTCATATCATGAAAATACGCTTGCCCTTCCTCAGTCAAGAACAAATTCCGGTTGCGACGTGTAAACAACTTTACGCCCAAATGCTCTTCTAATAACTTTATTTGATGACTCACAGCAGCCTGTGTCACAAAAAGTTCATGTGATGCCTGGGTAAAACTCAAGTGTTTTGCAGCAACGCAAAATGCTCTCAACGCATTTAATGGCGGTAATCTTTTCATAAAACTCTTGTCACAGGATGTTATCGTTAAATATATCGTAAAAAGCCGACACTAGAAGAATAACTAGTAAGAACCCTAATCAGACAACAAAGTGTTATACGACTGGAGCGAATGTTACGCGTGCAAAGCAATACGGTAAACATCCTTGTAAAAATCCCATGTTAATCCGCACTGGTATCTAATGGTGCAAAACCTTTAACCAGCTCATCAACCGCTTTCATTTGCGCCAAATAAGGTTCTAATTTGGATAATGGCAAAGCACAAGGCCCATCGCATTTGGCTTCGTCAGGGTTTGGATGCGCTTCGATAAATAGACCGGCAATACCGAGTGCCATCCCAGAACGAGCAAGTTGTGCAGCCTGAGCGCGACGACCATCCGCAGAAGATTCACGACCGCCAGGCTTTTGTAATGCATGTGTGGCGTCAAATATCACCGGCGCCATGGTTTTCATCTCATCCATTGCCAGCATATCGACGACCAGATTGTTGTACCCGTAACACGAGCCACGCTCACACAGCATGATTTTTTCATTACCTGCTTCGGCAAATTTTTTGATGATATGGCGCATTTCGTGGGCGGCGAGAAACTGCGGTTTTTTAACGTTGATCACCGCATCGGTTTTGGCCATTGCTACGACTAAATCGGTTTGTCTAGCCAAAAACGCCGGTAACTGAATGACATCTACCACTTCAGCCACAGGTTCGGCTTGAAAAGGTTCGTGAACATCAGTAATGATAGGCACACCAAAAGTGCGTTTGATTTCAGAAAAAATTTCAAGACCCTTGTCCATGCCGGGACCTCGAAACGAGTGAACCGATGAACGATTCGCCTTATCAAAACTAGCCTTAAACACATAAGGAATGCCTAGTTTGCTCGTTACCTCAACATAATGCTCTGCTATGCGCATCGCCAGATCACGACTCTCTAATACATTCATTCCACCAAACAAAGTAAACGGTGCGTCATTGGCAACGCATAATGCTTCAATCTCGCATGCTGCAATAGTCATAATATTCCTTAGAATAACGGGGTTTTAGTGATAGCAATATTCACCGTAATTAATAGCCAAGCAATGGCACCTATGTACCCAAGCATGCGCATCCCATTATTACGTGCATATTTATAAGCGAGCGCACCAAGAGCGACATAACACACAAAGCCCAAAATCTTGTGCATAACCCAAGTATGCTCTAACGGGTTCAGTTTTAATGTGCCTAATAATCCAAGCGCAGTTATCAAAATGAGGGTGTATAAGATATGGGGTACTATTTTGAGCCACTTTTTATCTTTGATGGCTAAATCGAAGTAATGTGCAACAAATTGAATGGTTAAAACGATTGCCGATAAGCTCACAACAAGATAGTGTAAGTGCTTAAACATCGTATACATAATAATCTTCCTAGTCTCATTATAATTGTGTTGATATCTTGGACTATGGCATACGTCCAAGAGTAATTCGCGGTTGTTGTGCATAATCGCATAAGGTCTGGATATCTGTAAACCCAGCATGACTAAATAGAGCCTGTATCGCACTGCCCTGCTCAAAACCATGCTCGAGCATTAACCAGCCTCCAAAATGCAAATACTGCGGCGCAGATTGAATGATCAGTTTGATATCAGCCAGGCCGTTTAATGCCGATGTCAACGCAGACTGTGGTTCAAAGCGAATATCCCCTTTTTGCAAATAGGGGCTGCTTGGTTCAACATAGGGTGGGTTGCTACATATCACATCAAATTTTTGATGAATTTCGTTAAACCAATCACTGGTAAAAATCTCGGCATTGGCAATTTTTAATGCCTGTTGATTGTGCTTTGCTAAGTTAACGGCATCTCGTACAAAGTCTACACAAACAACTTCTGAATGCGGCGCTGCTTTGGCGATGGATAAGCCAATTGCACCGGTACCCGTACCTAGGTCAAGAATTTGCGGAGAAGATATGTCGGTGATTTTTTGCAAGGCTAAATCAACTAACATCTCTGTTTCTGGTCGCGGAATTAAGGTACATGGTGCAACTGCAAATATACTGTCATAAAACCCCTGTTCACCCACTATATAAGCAACTGGCTCACCGTGCATTCGCCGCAATAGCATATGATGGAGTTGCATCACTTGCGCATCGCTAAGGTGTTTTTCAGGGAACGCTCTTTGCTGAGTTGCAGATACTCCACTGATATGCTGAATCAATCGCATTGTTTCAGTTCGTGCATCGGACTTGCTGTATACCACACCAGGTCCTTGTACACTTGCTAAAGCGTCAAGTAAGGCACTTTCCGCTTCAACTAAGAGATCTTGGATTTGGGTAGAACTTAACACTAGTCGTCGGCAAGCGCGGCAAGTTGGTCAGCTTGATGTTCTTGACGAATCGGCTCTAACAGAGCGTCAACATCACCGGCAATTACTTCATCTAGCTTGTATAAAGTTAAATTGATACGGTGATCAGTCACTCGACCTTGCGGATAATTATACGTTCGAATTCGCTCGGAACGATCGCCCGAACCCACCAGACTTTTTCGCGTTGAAGCTTCTTCTGCTGCACGCTTTTCTTGTTCAATATTGTTTAGACGAGATTGCAAGACTGACATCGCTTTGGCGCGATTTTTGTGTTGCGAACGCTCATCTTGACACTCCACCACCAAACCAGTTGGGATGTGTGTCAAACGAATGGCTGAATCGGTTTTGTTAACGTGCTGACCACCAGCACCTGATGCACGAAAAGTATCCACACGCAAATCAGCAGGATTAATTTCGATAGCCTCAGATTCAGGCAATTCAGCAAGCACTGCGACAGTACAGGCCGATGTGTGAATGCGACCTTGGCTTTCGGTTTCTGGCACACGTTGCACCCGATGACCGCCGGATTCGAATTTAAGCACACCGTAAGCACCATCACCAATCACATTCACAATGACTTCTTTGTAACCGCCGTGCTCACCTTCGTTAGCTGAGATTAATTCTACTCGCCAGCTCTTGGTTTCAGCATAACGCGAGTACATGCGAAACAAATCACCAGCAAAAATCGCCGCTTCATCACCACCAGCACCAGCTCGAATTTCCAAAAAGCAGTTACAATCGTCTTGCGGATCACGAGGTAATAATAATACTTGTAAAGATTGTTCTAATTCAGCGATTGTGGCTTTGGCTGTTTTGAGCTCCTCTTGTGCCATCTCGCGCATCTCAGGATCGTCTTCATTTAACATTTCATTAGCCATCTCGAGGTCATCACACGCCATCTGATAATCGTTAAAGTGCTTAACTACGTCTTCAAGTTGAGAAAACTCTCTTGATAGAGCTCTGAATTTTTCTTGATTGCCGATCACTTCAGGATCACTCAACAGGGCTTGGACTTCCGCAAAACGCTCAACCAAATTTTCGAGCTTATGCACGACCGATGCTTTCATTTTTATTTATTACCTTCTGTTTTAACTTCGACATCCAGCCCCATGGCTTGACTCACCTGTGCCAACAAATCATTATTGCCTTCCGCACTGAGTTGACCAAGTACCTTAGTTGGTCCGTGCGCAAGTTGATTGGTGAGCTTATACGCGAATTCGTCTAGAACGGACTCTGGATCGATTCCGTCTGCTATTTGTTGTTTGGCTTTACTGAGAAGTTTATCACGGATTTCGATATTTTTTTCACGAAATGTTTTGACGACATCCACCCCAGCCTGTGCGGCTTGCCACTTGGCAAACTCTGTGATTTGCGAGCTGATTAAAGATTGTGCAGCCTTAGCTGCTTGTTCACGATTGGCTAAATTTTCTTGCACAATCTGTTGTAAATCATCGACCGTATACAAGTATGCCTCATCAATGTCAGCAACTTCTGCCTCGATATCGCGAGGCACAGCAATATCGACAAACAACATTGGACGGTGTCTGCGTTGTGCTAAGGCGTGCTCAACTGTCCCTTTACCTATTATAGGCAGTTGCGAAGCCGTAGAGCTGATAATGATATCAGCTTGCGCTAAATGAGACGGTAATTGACTTAACGTCAATGCTTCACCTGCAAAAGCTGAGGCAATGCTTTGCGCCTTGGACAAAGTTCGATTGGCTACACTGATATTCGTTGCGCCTTGGTCATGAAGATGCTTGGCGACCAGTTCAATCGTTTCACCTGCACCGACTAACAGAACTTTGGAACGGTCGAGCTTTGAAAAAATTTGTTTGGCTAATTGCACCGCAGCAAAAGCAACTGAAACGGCGTTAGCGCCTATTTCTGTCTCAGTACGGACTTTTTTGGCCACTTGAAAGGTGTAATCAAACACTTTGCGAAATTGATTCGTTAGGGTATCATGGTTTTTGGCGTCCATTACGGCTTGTTTCACTTGACCCAATATCTGTGGCTCTCCTAATATGAGAGAATCTAAACCACTCGCCACGCGCATAATGTGATTAAGCGCCGCTTCATTTACGTGGGTGTAAGAGTGATCCGCAAGCGTATTAATATCTACATTGTGAAATTGCCCCAACCATTGCAGCAAAACTTCTGGATCTTCTTTTGTACATTGAGCATAGATTTCGGTACGATTGCACGTAGATAAAACAACCGAGCTAGTTACACCATCGATTTTTTGCAAACTCGAAAACGCACGGGTCACCGCATCTGGCGTGAATGCCACTTGCTCCCTGAGTGCCACAGGGGCCGTTTCGTGATTGATGCCAAAGGCAATGATGGTCATGGTGTTCCTACTCTTTGTTACGGCGTGCATTGTACGAAAAAGCCCTTATGAATAAAAGCAGTTTACGACTATGGATAGTGTTTTGTTGCCTGTGGTTTAGTGGTTGTTCCACTTTGCCTAAATCATTACCTTTCACGGATACGCAAAGACCATCCGAACTGACACAGTGGCAAATGCGCGGAAAACTCGCTGTGATTACCCCTGATGAGCGTCAAGCTGTTAATTTTTTTTGGCAACGCAACGACGCAATTTATCAAACGCTAATAACTACTTCTCTAGGCCTACACGTATTATCGGCAACACGCAATCAATCGGGTCTAGAATTAACTGCTGACGGGCAGACATATGAATCAAACGTTCCGGAACAACTCATCCTTGAACTCACTGGTTGGCAATTGCCCATAGATCAATTAAATCATTGGTTGATTGCTGACGTCAGGGAGGAAGATGGCGTGATCAGCAAAAATGATCAGGGGGAAATTACTGAATTTATGCCAACATGTTTTGTCATTGACAAACAAACTTGTCCAACACCCATGCGTGTTACCTACTCTGACTATCGCACAGTCAATAAAGTCTCGTTGCCACATCGTATTACCCTTATCATGGGGGCACAAACATTCAGACTCAAAGTCTCAGGCTGGAATTAAATAAAATGTATAATCAAATCGATTTTTTAGATGCTTTTTCACACGTAAAATGGTCTTCTCCAGCAAAACTGAATCTTTTTTTGCACATCACCAAACAACGAGATGATGGTTATCACGAACTGCAAACCCTATTCCAGCTACTCGATTACGGCGATTCTCTGCGTTTTTCACCCGCATCTGTTGGCGAGATTAATATGCTAACCCCCATCGAAGGCGTTGCTGATGAAGATAATTTGATCGTCAAAGCAGTACAGCTGTTGCACCAAACGACAGGCAACCGCTTTGGGGTAAACATAACATTAGAAAAAAAGCTTCCTATGGGCGGCGGGATCGGTGGGGGCTCGTCCAATGCAGCGACCACTCTAGTGGTACTCAACAAATTGCTCGCGCTGGGCTTAAACCCAATTGAATTAGCCGATCTGGGTTTGCAATTAGGTGCAGATGTGCCGGTATTTGTAAACGGGTTAACTTGTTTTGCCAGTGGCGTTGGCGAAGAATTTGCGCCGGCACCGCTCAAATCCTATACATTTTTAGTGCTCCATCCAGATGAGCACATTTCAACTGCAGCCATTTTTAAACATCCTGACCTCCCCAGAAATACCCCAATAATGAACTGGCACGACTATGAATTTGCCAAGACCCATAATGATTGTCAGGAATTAGTCTTAAACCTCTATCCGAAGGTTGCAAATTTATTACAGCACTTGTTACACTACGCACCGTCGAGATTGACAGGTACGGGCGCATGCGTATTTGCAATGTTTGACACGGAAGATGAAGCTTTGCATGCACTGCAAGAATTGCGTAAACAGCAAATAGTCGATAATAATACACATGCATTTATTGCCAAAGGAGTTACTGAATCTCCTTTGCATAGTCAACTAAAAACGCTATTTGCAACACATGACATGGATTAACTACTGGGGTATAGCCAAGTTGGTAAGGCAGCGGGTTTTGATCCCGCCATTCGTAGGTTCGAGTCCTGCTACCCCAGCCATCTTTTTGACAATTTGACTAATTGACCGCACTGAGGAAACACCTGTGCCAGACATGAAAATATTTGCCGGTAATGCCGTTCCTGAACTCGCCTGTAAAGTTGCTGAGAGACTTTATACCAAACTAGGAAACGCCACCGTCAGTCGTTTCAGTGATGGTGAAATTTCGGTCGAAATCCATGACAACGTTCGTGGTGCCGACGTCTTCATTATCCAATCTACTTGCGCCCCTACTAATGATAACCTAATGGAATTGATCGTGATGATCGATGCACTGCGTCGTGCATCAGCTGGCCGTATTACTGCCGTAATTCCTTACTTTGGTTATGCACGTCAAGACCGCCGCGTTCGTTCTGCGCGTGTTCCCATTACCGCAAAAGTGGTTGCAGATTTCTTATCAAATGTAGGGGTTGATCGCGTATTAACTATCGATTTGCACGCTGAACAAATTCAAGGCTTTTTTGATGTACCAGTAGACAATGCCTTTGGTACACCAATTTTATTAGCTGACATGCGTGAACGTGATTTTCATGATCCAGTCGTGGTATCTCCTGATATTGGTGGTGTGGTCCGTGCTCGTGCTACAGCGAAATTACTAGATGATATTGATTTGGCTATCATCGATAAACGTCGCCCAAAAGCAAACGTTGCCAAAGTCATGAACATCATCGGCGATGTCAAAGGCCGTGACTGTATTATTGTGGATGACATGATTGATACCGGTGGCACGTTGGCCAAAGCTGCTGAAGCATTAAAAGACCACGGAGCGCGAAACGTTTATGCTTACGCAACGCATGCTGTATTTTCTGGTCGTGCACCAGAAAATCTTGAGGCATCTGTTATTGACGAGATCATCGTAACCGATTCGATTCCTTTGTGTGACAAAATGCAAAAAGTGTCAAAAGTGAAGCAGTTGACCTTATCGGACATGCTAGCTGAAACCATTCGTCGCATCTCAAATGAAGAATCAATCAGTGCGATGTTTGAGTACTAAAATCTGAATGATTGATAGCATAGGCAGCGAAAGCTGCCTTTTTTGTTTGTACCTTGGTAATTTACTTGTCGCAAGCGCTCACAAATGGTAGACTTCGTCGCCCTCAATTTGAGGCGAATGTGACATAACTTTGATTGCGTCACTCTCAAGGGTTAATCTTGGTCGCAAAGATTAACAACATTTTTTATTTATTTGGAGACTATCATGTCTGAAGCTATTTTTAACTTAGATGCTGAAGTCCGTAACGATTTAGGGAAAGGTGCGAGCCGCCGCCTACGTCGCGAAGACAAAGTACCAGCTATCTTATACGGTGCCGATAAAGAGCCTGTATCACTAACTCTTGCTCACAACAAACTCATTCAAGCGTCTGAGTTTGAAGCGTTTTATTCACACGTTTTAACGTTAAATATTGGCGGTGAAAGTGTAGAAGCATTGGTGAAAGATATGCAACGTCACCCGTACAAGCCAAAAATCATGCACGTTGACTTTTTACGCGTTGACGCTTCTAAGAAAGTTCACACTCAAGTACCTGTTCACTTCATTAATGAAGCCACAGCGCCGGCTATCAAAACCCAAGGCGGTCATGCAGAGCACCACGTAGCAGAAATCGAAGTACTGTGTTTACCTGCTGATTTACCAGAGTTTATCGAAGTGGATTTGACTGACGTTGAACTAGGTCAAACATTGCACTTATCCGACATTAAGCTTCCTAAAGGTGTTGAATCAGTTGAGCTTGCAAAAGGCGAATCACATGACCTTGCAGTGGTTACTGTAAAAGCTGCTAAAGGCGGCGCTGCTGCTGAAGCAGAAGGTGAAGCTGACGGCGAGTAAGACCGTTGACTAAGATCCAACTTATCGTGGGCTTGGGTAATCCAGGCCCCGAATATCAAAACACTCGGCACAATGCCGGTGAAATGTTTGTCTCATCTTTAGCCAAAACCTTTGGCTGCACCCTATCTCCTGAAGCAAAATTTTTTGGACTCACCGGTCGCACTCGTATCGCTGGTCAAGATGTGCGCTTACTTTACCCTACGACATTTATGAATCGCAGTGGTAAAGCAGTATCTGCCATCGCTAACTTTTATAAGATGGATGTGGCAAACATTTTAGTCGCGTTTGATGAATTAGACCTTCCTCCAGGAGTGGCACGATTCAAAGTAGGTGGTAGTTCTACGCAAAACGGAATTCGTGATATTGTCAGTGCGCTTGGCAATCAGAAAAATTTTTACCGTTTGCGCATAGGTATTGGTCATCCCGGACACAAAAGCAAAGTGACAGGCCATGTACTAGGCAAAGCACCACACACCGAACAGACCAAAATTAACTCCAGTATTGATGAAGCAATTCGCTGTACTGAAATATTATTAAAAGACGATTTAGTCACAGCACAGCAACGTCTGCACAGCTATAGTGCTGAATAGACGTTTTTTGTTGTGTGACGTAATTTGAGGAATGACTTATGGGTTTTAAATGTGGCATTGTTGGTTTACCCAATGTTGGTAAATCCACCCTATTTAACGCACTGACTAAAGCAGGTATCGAAGCAGCTAACTTTCCGTTTTGTACCATTGAACCAAATACCGGTGTTGTGCCTGTACCTGACCCTCGCTTAGACGCATTAGCAGACATCGTCAATCCACAAAAGGTCATTCCAACCACGATGGAGTTTGTCGACATTGCGGGATTAGTCGAAGGCGCTTCAAAAGGCGAAGGCTTAGGGAATAAGTTTTTAGCAAACATCCGTGAAACGGATGCTATTGGTCATGTAGTGCGTTGTTTTGATGATGAAAACATCGTTCATGTTGCGGGTAAAGTCGATCCAGCTGAAGACATTGATGTCATCAACACCGAACTTGCTCTGGCTGACCTAGATAGTGTAGACCGTGCCATTATCCGTGTGGGTAAACGCGCCAAAGGGGGTGATAATGATGCGAAGTTTGAATTAAAAGTTTTAGAAAAGATCAAGCCTCATCTTGATGAAGGCCAACTTTTACGCAGCGTTTCATTAGAGAAAGAAGAACACGCCGCCATTGCTTACATGAACCTACTTACGTTGAAACCGACCATGTATATTGCTAATGTCAACGAAGACGGTTTTGACAACAATCCATATTTAGATAAGGTATGTGAGATCGCCGAAGGTGAAAACGCCGTCGTCGTAGTGGTCTGTGCGGCAATCGAAGCAGAAATTTCTGAGTTGGAAGATGAAGATAAAGCCGAATTTTTATCGGAAATGGGTTTGGATGAGCCGGGTTTAAATCGTGTGATCCGCGGTGGCTATAACTTACTGACATTAGAAACCTATTTTACTGCAGGGGTCAAAGAGGTTCGCGCATGGACCTATCCCATAGGTTCGACTGCGCCACAAGCTGCAGGTAAGATACACACCGACTTTGAAAAAGGCTTTATTCGTGCTGAAGTGGTCGGCTTCGATGACTACATTGAGTGCAAAGGTGAAGCCGGTGCCAAAGACGCTGGCAAATGGCGTCTGGAAGGCAAAGATTACATCGTAAAAGACGGTGATGTGATTCATTTCCGCTTTAATGTTTAATGACAATTGTTACGCACAAAAGGTCGGGTTTACCGGCCTTTTTTGTACAGCCAAATCCTATAAAACATCGCTGATCACTCAATATTTAATCAAGATGCTTATTTTGCCAACTATTTAGTAAAAAAGGTTGACGCAAGCATTCGATATGTCCATAATACGCGCCACTTCCAAGACACAGATTGTGCTTGGAACTACCAAGGCTACGTAGCTCAGCTGGTTAGAGCACATCACTCATAATGATGGGGTCGCAAGTTCGAATCTCGCCGTAGCCACCATTTTACTTTTTGTAAAATGACCAGAGAAATGCGGAAGTGGTGGAATTGGTAGACACGCTGGATTTAGGTTCCAGTGCTTCACGGCGTGAGAGTTCAAGTCTCTCCTTCCGCACCATCTGCTGGGGTATAGCCAAGTTGGTAAGGCAGCGGGTTTTGATCCCGCCATTCGTAGGTTCGAGTCCTGCTACCCCAGCCATCTCTCTATTGTCACATTCATGTATCCACTGGGGTATAGCCAAGTTGGTAAGGCAGCGGGTTTTGATCCCGCCATTCGTAGGTTCGAGTCCTGCTACCCCAGCCATGAATTGCACAGATATTCCCCAAACCATATCGTTATTAGTCTATTTGTTTTATAATCATTTTTATAATTAGAATAAATTACCACTAATCACATGATCCACGATATTGTTGCCTTCATTAATAACATCCTTTGGGGTGACGGCCAGATTTTGATCTACATGCTATTGCTTGCAGGCATTTGGTTCACCTGGCGTCTTCGTCTATTACAAGTCATTGACTTCAAACACATGTTTAGCCTGCTCAAAGGCTCTACGGCATCTGATAGCCGCGGAATATCATCCTTTCAAGCACTTTGCACATCCCTTTCTGCTCGCGTGGGAACAGGCAACCTCGCTGGAGTCGCCGTGGCAATTTCCCTTGGTGGTGCTGGTGCTGTATTTTGGATGTGGGTAATTGCGTTTTTGGGCATGGCCACAGGCTATGCTGAAAGCGTTCTAGGTCAAGTGTATAAGGTCAAAGATACCAACGGTGAGTTTCGTGGGGGACCAGCTTATTACATTAAACAAGGATTAAACCAATCCTGGCTCGCAATTACCTTTTCGTTATGTTTATTTTTGGGGTATGGGTTCATTTTTTCGGCAGTGCAAGCTAACACCATTACCGATGCCTTGAACAATGCCTATGACATTGACACTCTGTACTCTGGCCTAGTGATTATTTCGCTTGCCGGATTAATTGTGGTGGGCGGTCTCAAAACCATCGCGCGTTTTGCCGAATGGATTGTGCCTTTTATGGGACTAGCGTATGTGGCTGTTGCCTTGGTAATCAGCGTCATCAATATTGATTTGTTGCCTTCGGTGTTATGGCAAATCATCGCCGGTGCGTTTGGTTTGGAAGAAGCCGCTGCAGGAACGTTTGCTGCTGCCGTCAAGTACGGGGTCATGCGCGGCTTATATTCGAACGAAGCTGGCTCTGGTTCAGTGCCACATGCAGCCGCCGCCGCTACGCCCCACCCGAATCATCCAGCCTCACAAGGCTACATTCAAATGCTTGGTGTCTTCATTGATACCATGATTTTGTGTACTGCTACTGCGTTTATCATCTTGTTAGCAGGCGGTGGACAAACGGAACAAATGGAAGGCATTCGTTTAACTCAAACGTCAATGAGCTTTCATTTAGGCGATGTAGGAACTGATTTCGTTGCCGCTGCTATTGCTCTATTTGCTTTTACCTCTGTGGTAGCAAACTATGCCTATGGCGAATCTAACTTACATATCTTTAAACTGGACAACAAATTCGGTCGCTGGGCTTATACCGCTGGGTATCTGGCGATGATTTTGTGGGGCTCAATGGCAGCTCTGCCAAAAGTCTGGGCTGCAGCCGATATGGCTTTAGGTTTGATGACGGTCATCAATATCATCGCAATCGTCTGGCTGACCCCCACTATTGTGAGCATCAGTCGCGATTATGTTAACAAACGCAAATCTGGACAGAGCATGGCATACAAAGCTGGAGACTGCGAGATCCAGGGCGAATCTGAAAAAGGTATTTGGTAACGTTTATCTTAATTGTGTCACTGAATAACCTTTGGTTTCGAGCATGGTAAGTACACTGTGCTCGCCAGCCAAATGCAAACCACCTACCAATACCAATTCAGTATTATTATCTTCAAACATGGCTTCAATTTGAGGCATCCAACGCATATTGCGGTCTTTCAATAGTAATTGATACATTCGTGGGAATTCTCTAGGCATATCCGCAATGCCGATCTCCGCCATTGCTTTCATATTACCACTGCGCCAAGCGGATAACATTCCGTCTAATAACGTTTTAGCGGTAGCAGTCTCAGTCACAGAATAGGAGACAAATAAGTCTTCTTGGCCTTCAGCCATGCCCATCATCATTGTCAGTTGCTCTTGAGGAGATTCAAGCCATGCAATGTCTTTCTTATCTTGGTTCGCTTTATCAAAAAATATTTTATCGACGCCGGGTTGGGTTAAACCCAAGATTTGCAGTTCAATAAACGTTATTGTTATCCCTAATAAGGAAGGCTTCATTGGTAAAAAATTTTCTACTGGGATACTGCGTTGTTGTAAGTGTGATTTGACCAATGCCACTGTTTCAGGTGTCAGCACATCCTCAAAAGTGCGACCATCTTGAAAAATCATGCTCTGCATCATTAGTTGTTGAAATTGCTGAGTTTCCATAAACGCCAAATCAGATTCAAAAATCAGCTCATCGCTCAAGGCGTAAATTTCTTCAAATAATACTGGTAAAGGTAATTCAGAAGCTGGTAAAACATGCACCGTACCGGCTATATAGAGAATGTCGCCATCTGGTGCTTTGACTTGCCAGATGGAAGTGGCTGAAGCATTTGTTGAAAGGAAGAGTAAAATAGCAAATAGCAACGATTTCATAAAACTTGTCCGTGTAAATTATCACGAACACAATATAGGCTAAAACGCGAGCATTACCAACTGTACTATCAACATAATCATGATCAACGGCCAGATAAAACGGCTGATTTTACTTGTGGTCTCATCACTGACACGAAGATTCGATTTTTCAATCATGGGAATGAATATAATTAATGCAAGAAACAAGACACCTAATAAGACGAGTACCTCCATCATAGGCTCCTTACTTTAAACCCATGGCGTGTTTGATGACCTGACGTTTCGCCAAACCACCGCGCTGTGCTAAAAACAAGCCAAGATTCCGCAACGGCTTTAAGATGACATTGGTATTTGAAAATAGATGATACAACACATCCATGCTATTCATCATTTGGCCATTGGCCGCTTGTCGGGGTAATTGGTAATAGCGCTTAAGGGATTTTTGTTCAGCAATGACATCCAATAAACAGCGCACATCAGCAAACCCTAGATTGACGCCCTGCCCGGCTAACGGATTGATGGCATGTGCCGCATCGCCAATCAAAATCACTTTGTCTTTAACATAATGCTGTGCATGCATGCGCACGAGTGGAAAACGTGCTTTGTCCAACACTTCAAACTCGCCAACTTCTTTAGGAAAATGTACTTTTATCGCTTGGGTGAGTTCTTGAAAGGTCATTAGTTCAAGCTCAGCCAAACGTTGCGGCGAGTCATACCAGATTAAACTGGCATATTGTTCATGCATGGGCAAAAACGCTACCGGCCCAGAGGGTTTGAACGCTTGCCAAGTCAATGCTTGCGCCGCTTGAGCTTGCTCCACAGAAGCATAGTGGTTGCGCACAGTAATCCCCATTGCTTGTTGATCGTATTCCCAGCCGACTGTCGCAATGCCGGTTTGTTTGCGAACTTGCGAATGCACACCATCGGCTGCGATGATCCAATTGCCTTGTAGCCTCTTTCCTGATTCGGTTTGAACTACGGCATTGGCAGAATTAATAAAGGAAGCTTTGTCATGCATGACGGTAACGAGTTCTTCATCTTCCATAGCTTGGGCTAAGCCGAGTTGAGTAATGCGATTTTCGACAAAATATCCCAGTAATGATTGACCGACTTCACTGGCATCGAATTGTGTTTTGGCCCAACTTTCTTCCCATACTGCGAGAGAAGAATATGGTTGAACACGCATAGCTGTAATATGTTTCCACACGCCCAAATCGTCCAATAATTGTACACTAGCCATGGCTAAAGCAGACATCCTCAAGTCAGGCCCTTGATCGGAAGCAAATTCACTGGCAGGAAATGCTTCCAAGACAATGACACTGTGGCCAAGTTGAGCCAAGCCTAATGCGGCGGCCGAGCCCACCATACCACCACCTACGACAATATATTCTGCGTTGTGCACTGCTTGGGTCATGCGCTGAACTCCTGAGAAAAACGAGGTTATTCCTTATACGTAAGAAACTCTATTATGTGTCACTCGCGATCCTTGCGCAATACTAGTCTTTATGAACAATGTCCTGTAAAATCATGATGGTTTTCGATTCTTTGCATACAAGGTCAATACGACAGATGAGCCAAAAACTCTATATCAAAACTTGGGGCTGCCAAATGAACGAGTACGACTCGGAAAAAATGGCCGACTTACTCGACTCAACACATGGATATTCGGTTGCCGAAACGGCCGAAGAAGCGGATGTGATTTTGCTGAACACCTGTTCAATTCGCGAAAAAGCCCAAGAGAAGGTATTTCATCAACTCGGACGTTGGAAAAACCTCAAAAATTCCAACCCTGATCTTATCATTGGTGTAGGCGGTTGTGTTGCTTCTCAAGAAGGCGATCATATCCGTCAACGCGCACCGTATGTCGACATTATTTTTGGTCCACAAACCCTGCATCGTTTACCAGAGATGATCAATGACATCAAAGACGGTAAACCGGCTGTTGTTGATATCTCTTTTCCTGAAATAGAAAAATTTGACCGCTTGCCTGAGCCTCGCGCTGAGGGGCCAACGGCATTTGTTTCTATCATGGAAGGCTGTTCAAAATACTGCACATTTTGTGTAGTACCTTATACTCGCGGTGAGGAAGTCTCCCGCCCTGTTGATGATGTGCTATTTGAAATTGCGCAACTCGCAGAACAAGGCGTTCGTGAAGTCAACTTGTTAGGCCAAAACGTGAATGCCTATCGCGGTGACCATCACGATGGAAGCGTCTGTCGTTTTGCTGAATTACTCGAACTGGTCGCATCCATTGACGGTATTGACCGTATTCGCTATACCACTTCTCATCCGGTTGAATTTACCGATGATATTATTGCAGCATATGACAGTATTCCAGAACTAGTAGATCACTTGCACCTTCCTGTGCAAAGTGGCTCGGATCGTATTTTAAACTTTATGAAACGTGGACACACGGCAATCGAATACAAATCAAAAATCCGCGCATTGCGTAAAATCCGTCCAAACCTTTCTATGTCTTCTGACTTTATTATTGGTTTTCCTGGTGAAACCCAGGCCGATTTTGCCGACACAATGAAATTGATTGATGACATTGGTTACGACTTGAGCTTCAGTTTTATCTACTCAGCTCGTCCAGGTACACCTGCTGCGGACATCGTGGATGATGTCTCTGAAGATGAGAAAAAACAGCGTTTGTATATTTTGCAGGACCGTATTAATCAATCTGCACAGCGTATCGCACGCAACATGCTCGATACAGAACAGCGTGTCTTGGTGGAAGGTCCATCCAAGAAAAATCCAATGGAGCTTACCGGTCGTACAGAAAACAATCGTGTAGTCAATTTTGAAGGCTCACCCGATATGATTGGTCAGTTTGTGGATGTTAAGGTCACCGATGTCTATACCAATTCATTGCGTGGCGACGTTATACGCCGTGAAAGTGATATGGGGCTACGTGTCGCCATATCACCACAAAGCATCCTTGCCAAACAACAAGACTCATTAGGTGTGCAGATCGTCACGCCTAAGTTTGCATAATATTTTAGAGGCATTTTTGAGTAACTTAGAATCGAACGAGCTTATCTTAGAAGCGGATAATAAGCGTCTTGCGAGCTTATGCGGTCCTTTTGATGACAACATCAAACACCTTGAAAGACGTTTAGGAGTCGAAATCACCTATCGCAACAATCATTTTAAAATTATTGGTGAAACCTCTGCATCGGATGTTGCCATAGATTTATTAAAAAATTTATTTGTGGAAACTGCTCCTGTTAGAGGGGTCATTCCAGAATTATCTGCAGACCAAGTTCACCTTGCCATTCAAGGGGCTAAAGTCTTAGACCAAGTCAGCGAAGATGAACTCAACCCCTACGGTAAACAAGTTCACATCAAAACTAAGCGCGGCATCATTAAACCGCGTAATCCGAATCAAGCCCAATATGTCGCCAACGTCATTAACAACGACATCGCCTTTGGTATTGGCCCAGCAGGAACAGGTAAAACCTATTTGGCCGTGGCCTGTGCCGTAGATGCTTTAGAGCGTCAAGAAATTCGTCGTATATTGTTGACTCGCCCCGCCGTTGAAGCAGGTGAAAAACTCGGTTTTTTACCCGGTGACTTATCACAAAAAGTCGATCCGTATTTGCGGCCATTATATGATGCATTATTTGAAATGCTCGGTTTTGAAAAAGTCGAAAAACTCATTGAGCGCAACGTCATCGAAATTGCGCCTCTTGCCTATATGCGTGGCCGAACCCTAAACGATGCCTTTGTCATTTTAGATGAATCACAAAATACCACCACCGAACAAATGAAAATGTTCCTTACTCGGATTGGCTTTAACTCTAAAGCCGTCATTACCGGTGATATTACTCAAGTGGATTTACCCAGAGGGGTGCGTTCGGGATTGCGTCATGCGATAGAAGTATTGCAAGACGTAGAAGATATTTCGTTTAATTTTTTCAACGCCCATGATGTCGTACGTCATCCAGTAGTGGCTCGTATTGTACAAGCTTATGAAACCCATGATGCGGAAGTAGCCAAACGCAAAGCAGTAGAAAAAGCCGAAAAACTTGCTCAGCAAGCAGCTAAAGATAACGATGCGAATTGATTTAGATGTGCAAATTGCGGTTGATGCTTTGGATTTACCTCAACCAAAGCAAATTGAGCAATACATCCAAACCACATTAGAACAAATTCAGCATGATTGTGCTGAAATGTCAGTTCGTTTCGTTTCTAAAACCGAATCACAACAGCTCAATCGCGAGTATCGGGGCAAAGACAAACCGACAAATGTCCTGTCGTTCCCCTCTGATTTGCCCGATTTTATTCCCTCAAATCACATTGGCGACTTGGTCATCTGTCACGATGTGGTCGTGTCTGAAGCGGCAGCTCAGCACAAGTCGATAGCGGCACATTATGCTCATATGATCGTCCATGGCACCTTGCATTGTTTGGGCTTTGACCATATTAAAGATGATGAAGCTGAGTTAATGGAATCACATGAAATTGCCATATTAGCGCAATTAGGTATTGACGATCCCTACAACACAGATTAATTTAGATATTGTATTTTTTGCTAAGGTAAACAAAATAAAGTCATGAACGACGACAATCCCCACTCTAGTAACGGTTCTGCGCAGAGCAAAAGCTTTTTTGAAAAAATAAAAGACACGTTTAGCCCAGAACCGCAAAGCACGGAAGACCTCGTAGAAGTCATCTCAGAAGCCCAACAAAATGACGTCATTGACCCACAAACACGGGAAATGATAGAAGGCGTTATCAACGTAGGCAATATCAAAGTTCGCGATATTATGATCCCTCGGGCTCAGATGATCACCATCAATATTGAAGATAAAGTCGAAGACTTTTTACCCCAAGTACTAGAATCCGCACACAGCCGTTTTCCAGTTATCAGTGAAGACAAGGACCATATCGAAGGTATTTTGCTTGCTAAAGACATGCTCAGTTATGCCTTTAACAGTGATGCCACCTTTGAGCTCAAAGATGTGTTACGCGATGCCGTCATTGTCCCTGAATCCAAACGAGTGGATATTTTATTAAAAGAGTTTCGTCAGCAGCGCTATCACATGGCGATTGTGGTCGACGAATACGGCGGTGTATCGGGTCTAGTGACCATTGAGGATATTTTGGAACTCATTGTTGGCGAAATCGAAGACGAACACGACGATGACGAAAATAGCATCGATGGTATTCGCCCTCTTAACAAGCATACTTATTCAGTAAAGGCCCTCACGCCTTTAGATGATTTTAATGCCTTTTTTGAAACCCAATTCAATGAAGAAGAAGCCGATACTATTGGTGGCATTGTCCTAAAAGGCTTTGGTCATATGCCCGATAGTGGTGAAAAGGTAAAAATTAACGGCATTGAATTCAAAGTCACTCACGCTGATAAGCGTCGTATCGTACAACTCAAAGTCACTTTACCAGACGTTCCAAACGAGACCCCGGCCTAATGCCCAAGCATTTACCACAGTGGTTAGCGCCTCTGTGGCGTCAAATGATCATTGCCCTACTCTGCGGTGCCATGATGACACTGATTTATGCGCCATTTGAGCATGGGCTGTTGGTGTTTTTTATTTTACCGGTTTGGTTTTATCTCATATTGCGTTCTCAAGCACCTGGCAAAGTGGGCTTTGCTTTTGGCATGGGCTGGTTTGGTGCCGGTATTAGCTGGGTACATGTATCGATTGCTGATTATGGTGGAGTGCCATTATTAGTATCATTGGCTTTAATGGGGTTATTATGTAGCTATCTGGCACTTTTCCCCGCGCTATTCGCTCGTTTGTTAGCATGGGTGAATCAGCACAGTCAGCAACAGCTATTGCCGACCTTATTAGCCGCACCCATCTTTTGGTATGCCGTGGAATATTTACGCGGTATCTTATTGACAGGTTTTCCATGGCTATCACTTGGTTACAGTCAGATAAATGGTTCGGCACATGCGACGCACCTCATTCCCATCTTTGGCGAGTTAGGCACTAGTGCGTGGATAGTATTGGTATGTATTTGTTTAACACCAGCCACCAATCATTATCTTTGGCGTCACGCTATTGAACCCAAATCAAATGGACTCTTTGCACTCGGCTTGTTTTTGGCTGTGTTCATGAAATACACCAATTGGCAGTGGGAAATTGAAGATCCACAACAATCTGTAAATCTCGCGTTAGTTCAAGGCAACATTCCGCAATCTCTGCGCTGGGTACCAGAAGAAGACGCCAACACTATGAATAAGTATCTTTCCATGACACAAGCACTATGGGACACACATGACGTCATCATTTGGCCTGAGGCGGCTATTCCGCAATTAGAACCGCTTGCTGATGATTATCTCGCTGCATTACAACAACAGAGCATGGCATCGGATACCCCCTTGATCACTGGGATCCTCAATTATCGGGTGCCAACGAATGAAGCGTTTAATAATGTCATTGTCATTGATAAGCACTATACCTATGAGCATACTAATCGCTATGCCAAGCATCATTTGTTACCTATTGGTGAATTTGTTCCGTTTGAAGGTGTTTTGCGTGAATTGGCGCCTATTTTTGATTTACCTATGTCATCATTTACCCGTGGGGCGTATTTACAACCTAATTTACAAGCAGGGTCACTGTCACTCACCACCGCACTTTGCTATGAAATATTATTTGCCAGACAAGTGCGTGATAATCTCACGCCCAAAACAAATGCCATTTTGACGTTGAGTAATGATGCCTGGTTTGGTGCCTCTCATGGTCCTTATCAACACATGCAAATCGCACAGATCAGAGCGCTTGAATTAGGGCTACCGGTCATTCGAGCGACCAATAATGGGATCACCGGCGTTATTGATCATTATGGGCGGGTTACAGCACAACTTGAACAATTTTCAACCTCACACCTAAGTTACGCGTTACCATTAAAAAAGCGGCGAACCCCTTATTTTTACTATGGTGAGACAATAAATATGATTTGGCTAGGGATCATGCTCATGATTGCGGTATACTGCATGGTAACAACACGAAAACAAACGTTATAATAACTATAATAACCTCATTTTAGGGAACACAATGATTAAAATAACCAAGCATCTTATCATCGGCCTCTCTTCATTTTGTTTGTTTCACTCTTTTGCCTTCGCTGACTCCATCAAAGTCCTGAAAGCGGATAAACTTATCTCGGTAAGCGATGGCAAGGTTTATCCAAAACCGGTAGTGATTGTTACTGATAATATGATCACGCAAGTTGGTCAACAAGGTGATATGAGCATCCCTACTGACGCTACTGTGATTGATTTAAGTGGGCATACCTTAATGCCAGGTCTAATGGATATGCATGTTCATCTGACCTCTGATGCCAATATTCATGGTTATAAGCGCTTGCAACGCGATACATCCCGTGCAGCCATTACGGGGGTCGTCAAAGCCAAGCGCACCTTGATGGCTGGTTTTACGACAGTGCGCAATGTGGGTGCACCAAACTATGCCGATGTAGCGTTGCGTAATGCCATCAACGATGGTGATGTACTGGGCCCTCGCATGTTCGTCTCAGGTCCGTCGATCGGCGTCACTGGCGGTCATTGTGACAATAACTTATTGCCGTTCGAATACGATGTCACTTCAGAAGGTGTGGCTGACGGTCCTTGGGCGATGAAAGCAAAGGTCAGGCAAAATATCAAATACGGCGCGGATGTTATCAAGTTTTGCGCGACCGGCGGGGTGTTATCCAAAGGCACCAAAGTTGGCGCACAGCAGCTTACCTTTGAAGAAATGAAGGCGTTGATTGATGAAGCACATCTACGCGGCCTCACTGTTGCAGCACATGCTCACGGTACAGATGGGATCAAAACCGCCATTCAAGCTGGGGTGGACTCGATTGAGCACGGTTCGTTTTTGGATGAAGAAGCTATTGCCTTAGCAGTCAAACACGGTACTTACCTGTCTATGGATATTTATGTGACAGAATACATCCTTGGCGAAGGTGAGAAAGCTGGTATTTTAGAAGAAAGTCTTGCCAAAGAAAGAACCGTAGGCAAACGTCAACGCGAAAGCTTTACTAACGCGTTGCAGGCTGGTGTAAAAATGGTTTTTGGTTCTGACGCTGGCGTATATCCACATGGTGATAATGGCAAGCAATTTGCGCGAATGGTGCAATTTGGCATGACGCCGATGCAAGCCATTCAAGCCGCAACGATTGCCCCAGCCGCCTTAATCAAAAAGGAAACCACACTTGGCAGTATTGATGTCGGTAAAGTTGCTGATATTTTAGCCGTATCAAATGATGTTCTTAACGATATCAGCGTGTTAGAAAATATCCCATTTGTCATGAAGGACGGCATTGTGGTCAAGAATCACATAGGAAACGCGGTACAATAAGCCTTTTACGACCTTCGTCGCACAGTGGTCGGTCTTGTTGCACTGAACATGACTTGGGAAAATAATTTACGTTAAAACCGCAATAACTAGAGAAATACATGCTCGCACTGAACAAACTTTCGCTTAATAATCTACGAGGCGATCTTCTAGGGGGTTTAACCGCTGCCATTGTCTCTTTGCCCCTAGCCCTTACTTTTGGTGTCGCCTCGGGCGCTGGCGCTGAAGCAGGTTTGTATGGCGCTATTTTAATCGGGTTATTTGCCTCGCTGTTTGGAGGCACATCCACGCTTATATCGGAACCTACAGGCCCTATGACGGTCGTTATGACCGCTGTCGTAAGTTCTCTTATCGCGTCTAATCCCGATAAAGGCATGGCAATGGCGTTTACCGTCGTGATGATGGCTGGTGCTTTTCAGATATTTTTTGGTTATTTAAAACTCGGTAAATACATTACGTTAATGCCCTACTCTGTGGTGTCTGGCTTTATGTCTGGCATTGGTGTCATATTGATTTTACTGCAAGTTGCACCTGCGCTAGGGCAATCCGCGCCCGCTGGCGGTGTGATTGGCACAATCAGTCAGATCCCTGAGCTATTGAGTAATATTCGTTTGCCCGAGTTAATGCTGTTTAGCATGACGTTGGTCGTGTTGTTTTTGACCCCTGCCAAATATAAAAAGTACATCCCGCCCCAATTGATTGCTCTAGTATTTATTACTTTATTTTCGCTGCTGTTTTTTGGCAATGGTGGCATCAATCGCATTGGCGCAATCGATGTATCTTTGCCGTCGATGGTCATGCCTTATTTCACGCAAGAAGAACTGCGTATGATGCTCATTGATGCCATGGTTTTAGGTATGCTGGGATGTATCGATTCGATGTTAACCTCAGTCATTGCCGATAACTTAACGCGTACCGAGCACAACTCCAACAAAGAACTAGTAGGTCAAGGTTCGGGTAATATTATGTCTGGCCTCTTTGGTGGTCTACCCGGTGCGGGTGCTACCATGGGGACGGTAGTCAATATTCAATCTGGAGGACGCACTGCCCTCTCTGGCGTAATCCGAGTAGCGGTGTTGGTTGTTGCCGTGTTTGGAGCAGCGTCCCTTATTGAAACCATTCCCTTAGCTGTCCTGGCAGCCATTGCCGTAAAAGTGGGGGTGGATATCCTTGATTGGTCCTTTATCAAACGTGCTCATCGCGTGTCTCGCCACTCTACCCTAATCATGTACGCGGTATTACTATTAACGGTGTTTGTCGACTTGATAGTGGCTGTTGGCGTCGGTGTCTTTATCGCGAATGTCATCATCATTGAAAAGCTTTCTGCCGTTGAAGCACAGAAAATCAAAGCGATGTCGGATGTGGATGATGAAATCCCATTGAATGATGAACAACGCGAATTATTGAACAGTGCTCAAGGTCGTTTGTTGTTTTTCTATCTGTCTGGGGCGATGATCTTTGGTGTTTCAAAAGCACTTGCGCGTGAACGTAAAAACATTGAAAGTCATGATGCTGTTATCTTCGATATCAGCCATGTTTCTTTGCTCGATGACACAATGACGCTTTCTCTAGAAAATGTCATTCTTGAAGCAGTAGATATGGGCAAACATGTAACGATTGTTGTGCGTACTGATGAAGCTAAAGCCAAACTGATGCAAGTAGGATTAGAAGCACACCTCTCGGATGAACATTTTACTCACTCTCGTACCAAAGCTTTAGAGCGCAGCACTCAGTTTCTAAACAGCTATTAAAAAAGCCACCGCGTTAGGTGGCTCATGCAAATATCAAAATTCCTAGTTTAGTTGTGCTCAACTTCTAATATTTCAAACTCCACAACTCCTTTGGGCGTTTGAATATTGACCACATCATCCACCATTTTACCAATCAAGCCACGAGCAATCGGCGAGTTAACAGAAATCAGATTATTTTTAATGTCGGCTTCATCATCGCCCACAATCCGATATGTTATCTCTTCATCCGTATCGCAGTTCAATATCGTCACGGTGACGCCAAAAATGACCTTCCCTGTATTAGGAATACTGGCAACGTCAATCACTTGAGCGTTCGACAACTTACCTTCGATGTCTTGAATACGCCCTTCGCAAAAACTCTGTTGCTCACGCGCGGCATGATATTCGGCGTTCTCTTTTAAATCTCCGTGCTCGCGAGCTTCCGCAATCGCTTGAATAATTTGTGGGCGCTTGACCGACTTCAGTTCGTTCAGCTCTGCACGAAGTGCTTCTGCACCTTGCACCGTCATTGGAAATTGTGTCATGGCTAATTCCTTGTTCTTTTGATTTTGTCATAGCATTAGAACAAAAATGCGCCCTATCCTTGTTAAGCATAAGGCGCATTTGTTATTTTGGGGGTATTTTAAATGGCTTTAAACCATTTGTCACCTGTGATTTAGGCGTTATTCACCTGCTCGTGAAGCTCTTGAACTGATGTCACACGTGCCCGATCATCCGCTTCTTTAGAATTGATGGTCGCAAACGCCGCATTCAATGTCGTCGTATAAGTCACTTTATTTAACAGTGCTTCTTTACGAATGTACACAGAATCGGTGATCGCTTGACGCCCTTCAGTGGTGTTTATGATATAAGCATATTCACCGTTTTTAATGGCATCGACGATATTAGGACGACCTTCTGATACTTTATTGATAACGGCCACGTTCGTTACACCGGCATCATACAGTGCTGTTGCCGTACCACGAGTCGCTTCTAACTCATAACCACGTTCCAGCATTAATTTTGCCAGTTCGACCAAACGGACTTTGTCATTGTTACGCACGGACAAGAGTGCTTTGCCCCCTGTTGGAATTGGGCTAGATGCGCCCAAGTTCGCTTTGGCATACGCTTCTTCAAACGTTTCACCAACACCCATCACCTCACCAGTAGAGCGCATTTCAGGACCTAGCAATGGATCAACACCTTGGAACTTCGCAAATGGCAAGACGACTTCCTTCACCGAGTAAAACGGCGGAATAATCTCATCTGTAACACCTTGGCTCGCCAGTGACTGACCGGCCATCGCACGTGCTGCCACTTTGGCACAAGCTCGACCGGTTGCCTTAGAAACAAATGGCACGGTACGCGCAGCACGAGGATTTACCTCAATCAAGTAAACCTCATTGTCTTTAACCGCAAACTGGGTATTCATTAAGCCAACAACACCCAACTCAAGCGCCATCGCTTTGACTTGGTCACGCATGACCTGTTGGATCTCAGGTGATAATGAATATGGAGGCAGTGAACAGGCTGAATCACCAGAGTGAACCCCTGCTTGTTCGATGTGTTCCATAATGCCACCAATCACGACAGCAGTGCCATCGCAGATCGCATCGATGTCAATTTCAATCGCATCATCTAAAAAGCGGTCGAGTAATACGGGCGAATCATTTGACACTTTTACCGCTTCATTGAGGTAGCGCTTCAAATCTTTAATGTCATAAACGATTTCCATGGCTCGACCACCTAATACATAAGATGGACGCACAACTAATGGGAAGCCAATATTTTCTGCTTCGGCTAACGCTTGTTCCATATTGGATACGGTGGCATTGGCAGGCTGTTTTAAGTTTAGCTTGTTGACCATGTGCTGGAAACGCTCACGATCTTCGGCACGGTCAATGGCATCTGGTGATGTGCCGATAATTGGCACGCCATTCGCTTCTAGCGCACGAGCCAGTTTTAATGGGGTTTGACCACCGTATTGAACAATGACACCTTTAGGTTGTTCAACGCGCACAATTTCAAGCACGTCTTCTAACGTCACCGGCTCGAAATACAAGCGGTCTGAGGTATCATAATCAGTTGAGACGGTTTCAGGATTACAGTTTACCATGATGGTTTCGTAACCATCTTCACGCATCGCTAGAGCGGCATGCACACAACAGTAATCAAACTCAATGCCTTGACCGATGCGGTTAGGACCACCGCCTAAAACCATGATTTTGTCTTTATCCGATGGGTTCGCTTCGCATTCTTCATCATAGGTAGAATACATATAAGCGGTGCTCGTAGAGAACTCCGCGGCACAGGTATCAACGCGTTTGTAGACTGGTTGAATGTCCATTTTGCGACGGGTGTCGCGAATATCATCTTCCGCCACATTGGTTAAAGCGGCTAAGCGTGCATCAGAGAAGCCTTTGCGCTTGAGTTTACGCATCAAGTCCGCTTCAATACCGGCTAAACCAATACGCTCGACAAGTTGTTCAAGTTGAATGATTTCTTCAAGTTGCACCAAGTACCAGCGGTCAACATTAGTGTAACTAAACACTTCATCTACCGTCATCCCCATACGGAACGCATCACCGATGTATAAGATTCGGTCTGCACCTGGCTCGCGTAATTCATACATCAACGTCTGCTTTGCATCTGGGCTTTCTGGATCGAGAATGGGGTCAAGACCATTTATACCTACTTCAAGCCCTCGCAAGGCCTTTTGTAAGGATTCTTGCTGATTACGACCAATCGCCATCACCTCACCCACAGATTTCATCTGTGTAGTCAAACGGTCATTAGCACCGGCAAACTTTTCAAAGTTAAAACGCGGGATCTTGGTCACAACGTAATCGATGGCGGGCTCGAATGATGCAGGCGTTAGTCCACCGGTAATATCATTAGCAAGCTCATCTAAAGTATAACCAACGGCTAATTTGGCCGCGACTTTGGCAATTGGGAAACCTGTGGCTTTTGACGCTAACGCAGATGAGCGCGATACACGAGGGTTCATCTCAATGATGACCATCCGACCGTCTTTTGGATTTACGCCAAACTGTACGTTTGAACCACCAGTTTCAACACCAATTTCACGTAATACTGCCATTGCAGCATTACGCATAATTTGAAACTCTTTATCAGTAAGCGTTTGCGCCGGAGCCACCGTGATGGAATCGCCGGTGTGTACGCCCATGGCATCAAAGTTTTCAATGGTACATACAATGATGCAGTTGTCCGCCTTATCACGAACCACTTCCATTTCGTATTCTTTCCAACCGATCAGTGATTCATCAATCAATAATTCTGAAGTCGGAGACAAGTCGAGGCCACGTGTGCAGATTTCATTGAATTCATCAATGTTGTAAGCGATACCACCACCGGTTCCACCCATGGTAAAAGACGGACGAATAATACATGGAAAGCCAATGCGACTTAATACGTCGTGAGCCTGTTCCATCGTGTGAGCGATTTCCGCACGTGGGCATTCTAAACCAATGTTTTTCATGGCTTTGTCGAAACGCTCACGGTCTTCCGCTTTATCAATCGCGTCCGCCGTGGCACCAATCAACTCTACGTTGTATTTTTCTAATACACCGTGTTTGTTCAAATCCAACGCACAGTTCAGTGCAGTCTGGCCACCCATAGTGGGCAGCACCACATCTGGACGTTCTTTTTCGATGATTTTTTCAACCACTTCCCAGTGAATTGGCTCGATATAAGTCGCGTCGGCCATTTCAGGGTCGGTCATAATCGTCGCGGGATTGGAGTTTACCAAAATCACGCGATAACCTTCTTCGCGCAGTGCTTTACATGCTTGCGCACCAGAATAGTCAAATTCACAGGCTTGGCCAATCACAATAGGACCAGCACCTAAAATCAATATACTTTTTATGTCAGTACGTTTTGGCATCTCAATTCCTACTTGTGTTGCTCAATGAGTTCAATAAAGTGGTCAAATAACGGCGCCGCGTCATGTGGGCCAGGGCTCGCTTCTGGGTGTCCTTGAAAACTAAACGCAGGCTTATCGGTTAAATGTATGCCTTGTAATGAGCCATCAAATAATGATTTATGAGTCACTTTGATGTTTTCTGGCAAATTGTCTTCTTTTACCGCAAAACCATGGTTTTGCGAGGTAATCATCACGACATCACGTTCTAAATCTTTGACTGGATGGTTTGCACCGTGATGACCAAATTTCATTTTTTCAGTTTGCGCGCCACTGGCAAGGGCTAATAATTGATGCCCCAAACAGATCCCAAAAATGGGTAAGCCTTTATCTAAAAGCGTTTTAATTGCCTCAATAGCATAGGTACAAGGCTCAGGATCACCAGGGCCGTTGGATAAGAAAATACCATCAGGATTCAATGCCAATACATCTTCAGCAGGCGTTTGTGCAGGCACGACCGTTAATTTACAGCCACGTTCAACTAACATGCGCAAAATATTGTGTTTAGCACCAAAATCATAAGCCACCACGTGATGTGGTAAATCTTGTAGGTCTTTGGCGTAACCCTCCCCTAATGCCCACACACTGTCGTTCCAAATGTGCTGTTCAGAACATGTGACTTCCTTAGCTAAATCCATGCCCTTCAAACCAGCAAAAGATTGAGCGTGTTCTAACGCTTGGTTTTCATCAATGTCTCCGGTCATGATGCAACCGTTTTGCGCACCTTTATCGCGTAATATACGAGTCAGTCGACGCGTATCAATATCAGCAATGCCAATGATGTTGTTGGCCTGCAAATATTCAGAAAGCGTTTGTTCGTTACGGAAATTTGAAGCAATCAACGGTAAGTCGCGAATGACTAAGCCTTTTGCCCAAATATTAGTAGATTCCACATCTTCGCTATTCGTACCTGTGTTGCCAATATGAGGATAAGTCAGCGTGATGATTTGTTCAGCGTAGGATGGATCAGTGAGAATTTCTTGATAACCTGTCATCGAAGTATTAAACACTACTTCGCCAACAGCGTGGCCAGTGGCACCGATTGCGGTACCTTTAAAGACAGAACCGTCTTCTAACACCAAAAGGGCAGAATGAGCCAAGTCAACCTCCAGTCGTAGGATAACTAGGTGCAATACATAGATTGCACATACAAAAAACGGGATAAAACATACTGACATGTTCATCCCGTATAACATTCTTCGCGCTACTACTCGCCAAATCCATGAGGCGATTTCGTTCTTGCAGGCAAATTAGCGAGATTATATATGCAGACTCGCAAATGATCTAGTAAAAATATGAAAATTCAGTAAAACAAAGGCTTTCATTAATTTTTTATGCGAAGCTTGTAAAAGTCATGTTAAACCTATGCTAAATCAGCCATTTTTTACCTCTTTTATTTCTTATAAACCAAGTACATCCATCATTGAATATAGCCCTGGCGGTTGCTTATTGACCCATTTAGCCGCTCGTACTGCGCCCTTCGCAAAAGTCATCCGGCTTGATGCTTTATGAGTCAGTTCAATACGCTCACCAATGTCTGCAAACAATACGGTATGATCCCCCACTACGTCGCCACCACGCACGGTCGCATAGCCAATCGTTTGGTGGTCACGTTCACCTGTGTGTCCCTCGCGCCCGTAAATAGCAACTTCATCATGATTTCTATCGATGGCATTAGCAATACCTTTACCAAGGGCCAAGGCTGTACCAGATGGTGCATCAATTTTGTGTCTGTGATGCGCTTCTATTATCTCGATATCTGCACTCTCCCCCATTACCTGAGCCGTCTGTTGGGCAAGTTTAATAAGCAGATTAACACCTACGCTGTAATTTGCAGCAAAGACAATCGGTATGTGTTTCGACGCCTTTTGCAAAGCAGTTTCTTGTCCTGGACTTAGGCCTGTGGTGCCAATCACAATAGGTAACTGATGCTGAATGCACCAATCCAGATGAGTACACAACACTGCTGGCAAGGTAAAGTCGATCACAACATCTAAACCCATGATTTGCGTGTTATTTAACGTGTCTAGGTTGACATTTAGGGGCGTAACCCCAACTGCCACACCCGCGTCGATACCTAACAATGGTGATGCTTCTCGCACCGTGCCACTGTGCAATGACGTTTGCGGATCTTCCGCCACGGCCGTGATCAAATTCCGTCCCATCCGACCATTGGCACCTAACACACTGATACTTAACATAAACCCTCTTGATACAACTGTTTACAAAACCCAAGCTTGAGACAGGTTTTTTTTTACAAAATTTGCGCCATAATAACATGAATATCGTTTGATATGAGAGCGGATGTGTCTGCAATCATATATTTGTAAGGAAGGTTAAATGACGACTCACACTGACGCTGAAACATTTGAAACACCGGATCTAAAAATCGGTTTTAGTAATCGTGTGATTGCCAATGCTGATGGAACCACTATTCAATCTCCTGACATCACACATGTTTCTGCAGAGTACCCAGGTATCAGCCTGCTAGTAGGTCTGTCGGTAGTCGCAGTACTCAGCATTGTCATACTTGGCCTCATTGTTCAGCCCTACTTTGCTCTACCGGAAAAGCTTGAATATTGGGTGATTCGTATCTGGGGAGGGATTGCATTGCTATGGTGTCTGCTTGAGGCTTATGAATACGGTGCCAACAAACGGTTAGGCTATTGTTTACGAGAGCAAGATATTACAATGTTCAAAGGTTGGTTATTTTGCAAAATCAGTACCCAACCCATATGTCGTATTCAACACATTGAAGTGAAGCAAGGCCCTATTGACCGCAGAATCGGTTTAGCTAAATTACATGTGTTCAGTGCGGGGGATCTGACTCAAACCTTTATCATTCCTGGACTAGAAAAGGACACCGCTGAATTCATACGCAACACCATTTTACAGCACAAGGAGTTACACCAACGTGGCTGAACTATCGCAAAGCTTACCTGAGGAAAACTCTGAAGCACGAGGTGAATGGTCTCAAGTTGCGCCAATTGGCATTTTGTATTTTATTCAAAAATTCATTGTCATTGTGGTGAACAATGTCTTTTACATGTTGCCCATTTTATTTGTGCTGTGGGATAAGATCAAAATGAATCCGTGGATTGCTGTATTTATTTTTGCAGGCATTTTTGGGGGCGTGATTGGTTTTGCTGTGCTCTCATTTGTGTTTTTTCGCTATCGTTTATTTGACGGCTCAGTTGAAGTTAAAAGCGGGATTATCTACAAAAAACACGTTAACTTACCATTTAATCGCATTCAAAATGTCAAAATTGAACAGCCTTTTTACTATCGTCTGTTTGGCTATGCGTCACTAGCGTTTGACTCTGGTGGTTCACTCAATCAAGAAGCGCGTTTA
The DNA here is from genome assembly GCA_014872805.1 of Alteromonadaceae bacterium. GTDB lineage: Bacteria > Pseudomonadota > Gammaproteobacteria > Enterobacterales > Alteromonadaceae > Opacimonas. The sequence goes on along the minus strand of WKFN01000016.1, from coordinate 100,285 downwards.
ATCGCTTTGCGCCTAAAAGATGCGCAACATCTTCGCAAGCAAATCAGTGAGGTGGCCACCGAGACAGATAATACGGAAACGTTTAGTGAACATACTACAAACACTTCACACGTAGAAGCACCGTTGAATGAAACGGTGATCAACACTCGCACTGTTGGCGATTTAGCAATGCATGGTGTGACCTCTAACCGAGTATATTTGTTGTTGGCGTTTGTGGCACCTTTTATTGATGAAACCATTGAGTATTTTAGCGATAAATTTGCAGGTTGGGGACTGAATATTCAAAGCCAAATCGAAAATGATCCAACTTGGCAAATCGGTTTGTATGTGCTTGGTCTTTTTTTATTTTTTTTAGGGATCATGACCGTACTATCTATTATGGGTGCGATCATCTTATTTTGGGGATTTACGTTAAGTAAAACTCATGAAAAATTCATCCGTCGCAGTGGATTGATTAATCGTCATGAGGTTGCAGTACCGATCAGCCGCATACAAGTTGCCATCATGAAGCAAGACTGGCTGGATACGATATTGGGTAGGATTAATTTGCGCCTAGATCAACTCAACGCCCAAGCCAATATCGCCAATCCCGAAGCTTTAGCCAATAAATTAATGGTGCCTTCTGTTTTTGCATATCAATGCAGAGATATCCTGGCGCATGTCTTTCCTGAGCATCGCCTGCACGACACGCCATTTTTAACCATTAAAAAGATGTTCATCATTCGCTTTGTATTATGGCTTGTATTGCCTATCACCATCGGCTTAGCCGTTCTATTTGTGTATCATATCGACCCAAATTGGCCTGCGCTCTTGATAACGCCCATTGTTTTGACGGCCTTGATTTGGCTACGTTGGAAGCGCTGGGGATTTGCCTATACCGATGATTATGTATATATCAAAAAAGGCTTGTTTGGCGTCGATAGATACTGTTTTCCAGTGCATAAAATACAACGCGTCGCAATATCCCAAAGCTATTGGATGCGTCGCAGTCAGGTAGCGTCTATCAAGTTTTATCTTGCATCCGGTAGCTACAGTATTCCATTGATCGACGAGACAGTTGCCAAACAGTTGCAATCTGTCATTCTATATCAAGTAGAATCACAAGCACGTTCATGGATGTAAGATAATGGAAACAAATCATTCGCGCGTATGGGATATCTATACCCGATTATTTCATTGGTTACTTGTTAGTGGTATTGCATATCAATACTATTCAGCGGAAATATCAGATACCTCAATTGATAACCATGCGTTGGTTGGATATGGACTCCTAGGCCTAATTATATGGCGAGTATTATGGGGTATTGTTGGCCCTGAGCCAGTTCGATTTTCTGCTTTTGTACCTCGCCCGTCAGCATTGATTCAATATGTTCAATCCACGCCAAAACGTATTTTTGCTACACATAACCCACTAGGAGCGTGTGCAGTGCTTTTATTTTTGTTGGTTATTGCACTACAAGCTATCTCAGGTTTGTTTATGACTGACGATATTTTGTTTACTGGGGTCTTACACAATTGGTTACCGCCCTCCATCACTGATGGGATCATGTGGGTACACAATAATGCGTTTAACCTGATACTGGTGCTGTTGGGGGTTCACGTCATTGCTGTCGTCGTGCATGTCAAAACCAACGAACCATATCTCATCAAAGCAATGTTTGATGGAAATAAACCCAATCACCATTTTGCCGTTAAACACGACTGGCAACTGCACGTGAAATGCTTTATCTGTATAGTGATAAGTGTGGTAAAGGTCTACTTGCTCGTCAACTATGTGCCGGATTGGTTAGGAGTTGAGCCCGAAGACCTATTTGATTTTTAAATCACAATTGTTTAATCCGCCTTATAATCGTCATGACAAGCTTTACATGTACCAAAAATGGCGCGCATCTTGCCAACATACTCATCTGATTTTTTGTTTTGCACAGCATCAAGTAATTCTTCTGACTTAGTCGTCATATTTTGGGCTTTTTGGTTAAAGTCGCCTTGGTTATCCCATATTTTATCTAACGCACTGGTTTGCACATCATTATTGCGTGTGTCTGCAACAAAATAATCAGGGAGCATTAGCGACAGCTGATGTAATCGCGTGGCATTTTTTTCAATTAATGCTTCATCAATTGGCATTTGTCCTTTGGCCATTGCGCCAAAAGGCCCTACATTGCTTTTGACAAGTTGAAAGATACTTTTGCGAAACTCAACAGCGTTTTTGGCTTGTTTGTCGCTTAGCGCTGCACTAGTCGAAAAAGAGGCTAACAATATAGTGGATGCAGTGATAAGTGTTACGGATTTGAGCATGAAATGTTCCCTATTCAAGGTGATTTGTTATTTTATACAGTCTAAAACAAAAAACGGTGCTATTTCTAGAGAAAATCACACCGTTATTACATTTTTTGAAGACAACGTCTAGTTGGTTAAATCGTCAAAAAACTTTTTAACCCCGTCGAAGAAGCCTTGCTCTTTTGGACGATGCTTAGCTGCTGTGCCATCCATTGATGCTTCAAATTCTTCAAGCAACGCTTTTTGTTTACTCGACAGATTGACTGGTGTTTCGATCACCACTTTACACATCAAGTCGCCAACAACATTCGAGCGAACGGATTTAACCCCCTTTCCACGCAGGCGGAACATCCGTCCAGTCTGAGTTTCTGGTGATACTTTGAGTTTTACTTTGCCATCAAGTGTTGGGACCTGAATATCTCCACCAAGGGCCGCGGTAGTAAAGCTCAAAGGCACTTCGCAATACAAGTTATTGCCATCGCGCTGAAAGATTTCATGCTCGCGAACGTGAACTTGTACATATAGATCACCAGAAGGCGCGCCCATTTCACCGGCTTCCCCCTCGCCAGATAAACGAATGCGATCGCCAGTATCCACACCAGCAGGGACTTTGACAGACAAGGTCTTGGTCTTTTCTTTGCGACCTCGACCGCGACACTCGCCACAAGGGTCGCTGATCACTTTACCTTTACCGCCACACGTTGGACAAGTTTGTTGCACAGCGAAGAAACCCTGACGCATTTGTACCTGACCACTGCCATGACAGGTTGAGCAATTCTTAGGTGACGTACTAGGTTTGGCACCTGAACCATCGCAAGGTTCACAGCTGACTAGAGTGGGTACCTCAATTTCAATTTCTTTGCCACGCACAGCTTCTTCAAGAGATAAATCAAGGTTATAGCGCAAATCGCTACCACTGCGCGCACGTGAGCGACCGCCACCGCGACCACCACCAAAAATATCGCCAAAGACATCACCAAAGATATCACCAAAATCAGCGCCACCAGCACCACCTCCACCAAAGCCACCACGGCTTGGATCGAATGCAGCGTGCCCATATTGGTCATACGCAGCTCGCTTTTGATCATCGGTGAGCACTTCAACGGCTTCTTGGATTTCTTTGAATTTTTCTTCCATGCCTTTGTCGCCCTGAGTACGGTCAGGGTGATACTTCATTGCGAGCTTTTTATAAGCTTTTTTAATTTCGCGTTCAGTCGCCGATTTACTGACACCTAGAACTTCATAATAGTCTCGTTTAGACATGCAACTTTCTCATTCTCGATTCACAAACAAAGCGCAGTACGGTCAGGCAGCTGCGCTTTGTTTTTCAATTAGAGTAGATACCACTGAGGTATCTGCGTATTTTTAACGATTATTTTTTATCGTCTTTGACTTCTTCAAACTCAGCATCAACTACATCGTCATCTGCTTTTTTGGCAGTTTGCGCGTCTGCTTCTGGCGCTTCAGCACCACCGCCTTGCGCTGCCGCTTGTGCTTGAGCAATTTCCATCAACTTAGCCGATGCTTCAATCAAGGCTTGTGTTTTGGCTTCGATTTCCGCCTTGTCATCACCTCTAGAGGCAGTCTCTAGGTCGCTAACAGCAGCTTCGATCTTAGTCTTTTCATCTTCTGGTAACGCATCACCCGCTTCTTCAATTTGTTTCTTGATAGAAGAGACCATACCGTCAGCAGAATTACGTGCTTGAACGAGTTCTTCAAACTTCGCATCCGCTTCTTTATTGGCTTCAGCGTCTTGTACCATTTGATTGATTTCGTCTTCTGACAAACCTGAAGAGGCTTTAATTGTGATCTTCTGTTCTGTACCCGTATCTTTGTCTTTCGCTGATACGTGTAAGATACCATCTGCATCAATATCAAACGTTACTTCAATTTGTGGTACACCGCGCGCTGCTGGACGAATGCCTTCTAAGTTAAATTGACCTAATGACTTGTTACCAGAAGCTTGCTTACGTTCACCTTGTAACACGTGAACGGTTACCGCTGATTGGTTATCCTCTGCAGTCGAGAAGGTTTGAGACTTCTTAGTCGGAATGGTCGTGTTCTTCTCAATCAGTGCCGTCATTACGCCACCCATGGTTTCAATACCTAATGATAATGGCGTCACGTCAAGCAATAGTACGTCTTTCACATCACCCGATAATACACCACCTTGAATCGCTGCACCGGTTGCTACCGCTTCATCTGGGTTAACATCTTTACGTGGTTCTTTGCCAAAGAAATCCGCTACGTATTTTTGCACAAGAGGCATACGTGTTTGACCACCAACTAATATGATGTCATTTACATCAGAAACCGATAAATCGGCATCCACAAGCGCTTTTTTGACTGGTTCTAAAGACGCTTTCACCATATCTTCGACTAGTGATTCCAACTTCGCACGAGTGATTTTGATCGCCATGTGCTTAGGACCAGACGCATCTGCTGTAATGTATGGCAAATTCACTTCAGTTTGCTGTGCAGAAGACAATTCGATTTTGGCTTTTTCGCCCGCTTCTTTTAGACGCTGCATGGCAAGTGGATCTTTTTTCAGATCAACGCCCTGCTCTTTTTTGAACTCGTCTACTAAGTAGTTAATCACACGGTTATCAAAGTCTTCACCACCTAAGTGAGTATCACCATTAGTCGCAAGTACTTCAAATGTGTGTTCACCGTCCACTTCATCAATTTCGATGATAGAAATATCAAAAGTACCACCACCTAAGTCATAGACAGCAACCACATTGTCGCCAGATTGTTTGTCCATACCATACGCCAGTGCCGCAGCAGTTGGCTCATTGATAATACGCTTAACTTCTAAACCGGCAATGCGACCTGCATCTTTGGTTGCTTGACGCTGGGCATCGTTAAAGTAGGCTGGAACTGTAATAACTGCACCTGTTACCGGTTCACCAAGAAAGTCTTCTGCGGTTTTCTTCATCTTTTTTAAGACTTCAGCAGAAATTTGCGGCGGTGCCATCTTTTCATCTTTTGCTTGCACCCAAGCATCACCATTATCGGCTTTGATGATTTGGAATGGCATGATGTCGATGTCTTTTTGCACTTCCTTATCTTCGAAGCGACGACCAATTAAACGCTTAATCGCAAACAACGTGTTTTGTGGATTGGTAACTGCCTGACGTTTCGCCGCAGCACCTACTAATGTTTCGCCATCGTTCGTATAAGCGATGACAGATGGAGTTGTGCGATCGCCTTCCGCGTTTTCAATGACTTTTGCCTTGTCGCCGTCTAATACCGCAACACATGAGTTAGTTGTACCTAAGTCAATACCAATGATTTTACCCATTGCAATTTCCTCAAAAAATTCTGGTTTTAAATACTTACTTTCTTAATAGGGTTGTTAATTGCACTTTCAAGTGCCAACCTATAAAAAATTACGCTTCAACGTCGATTGGATTGGCGGGTGCTTGTGACACCATCACCATGGCCGGACGTAATAAACGGCCATTAATTTCATATCCCTTTTGCACCACTGCAATAACCGTATTCGGTGGTACTTCCGTACTTTCTTGCATAGACATGGCTTGATGCTGTTCAGGGTTAAACGCTTCGCCTTGTGGGTCAAGCACAACCAATCCGTGCTTAGTGACCGTGTCGTTGAACGTCTTCTGTGTTAACTCAAGCCCTTCAAGTACTGGCTTTAATGCTTCGTTACTTGGATCGGCATAGCGTACGGCTTGATCTAAGCTATCGATTACAGGAAGCAAATCGCCAGCAAATTTTTCTAATGCAAACTTGCGCGCTTTATCAATCTCGGTTTCAGCACGACGTTTGGCATTTTCACCTTCTGCTAAGGCTCGCAATGCCCCTTCTTTTTGATCGTGCAATGCTTGTTGCGCTTGAGCCAACTGAGCTTGTAACTCAGAGATTTGTGCGTCTTTAGGATCAATTTCAACTACCTCTGCTGTGTCTGTATTCTCAGGTTTCTGTGCCGTATCAGCAGATACATCACTGTTTTGTGCATCAGATACTTGTTCTTCTGCTACCTGTGATTGCTCTTCTTGAGTTTGGTCATTTTGCGGTTCTTTTGACTCGCTCATGCTTGCCTCCAAATAACGTTTAGCTTGATTTCGTTGATAAATGGGGATAATTTTTTGGACTTCAAGCATCTTTGTCTAGTTAACCCTTATTTTTTAAGGAAATGTGCTAGTGTGAGTATATGAATGTGGTGGGTTGAAACTAAACAACTGGATATGACATGCTCTCTACGCCTTTTTTAGTTGTGGTTGTGCTATCGTTTTTTGCGATGATGGCTGTATTATTTTGGTTAACCCCTCGCCTTTCTATTCCAAACCGATTAAAAACTCCCATATTTAGCTTAAGTTTAGGCGTGCACTGTACTAGTTGGGCTATGCTCGGGACGGTAGCACAAGCAGCTCAGCACCAATGGGCCATATTCCCAACCTATTTAGGGATTATGTTTACCATGATTTTGGGACACAGCATGGTACAAAAAGTCTCTGTTCTCAGTGCGCAAAGTAATAGTGCATCTTTAGCCGACTTTATGGCATCGCGTTGGCCACATGTAGGCTGGTATGGCACACTTGTCACATTACTAGCCTGCGTGACGGTTATCCCCTATATTGCATTACAGCTCATGGCGTTAACAAACATTGGCGAGTTACTGCTTAATCGTTCACCGCAAAACCTTGGTCTATGGGTCACCGTATTGCTGATAATTAGCATCGGCTTATTAAGTTTTAGCCGAGGCAGCTTACTGCAGCAAGGACAAAGTATTTTATTGCTCAGTGCGATTAGCTCAATTATTAAACTGACTGCTTTACTCAGTGTCTTGATATTTATTAACTATGCTTTATTTGACAATACATCAGACTTTGTCCTTAACACCCTCACGACGGTCAAGCCTGCCAGCAATTCGGCGTGGATCAGCTATGCTAGCTATTGTCTACTTGGTTTATCTGTCGTATTTTGCTCGCCTCGTCAATTTCACATGGCATTTGTCTTTAATCGCGATAACCGTATTTTTGGTGAGGCACGCTGGCAGTTTAGTGCTTTTTTACTCGGTATGGGTTTACCCATACTACCCATAGCGCTTGCTGGACAGTATCTTTTTAATGAACAGGTATTCAGTGCAGAACTCTACACGCTTGCTATCCCGTTATTTAATGACGCAGAGTGGCTCAGTGCGCTGGTCGTATTAGGTGTTCTTGCTGCAGCGGTCCCCATGATATTGGTTGCAACCATTAGTTGCAGCGTCATGTTAGCAAACAATGTCGTTAGCCCTATTTGGGTCAAGCGCAATTTGAATCAAGTCAGTCCTTTAACGTATAAACGGGTGTTGAATATACGTCGCATCACTATTGTTTCATTCTTAATTGCGGCTTATGTATTTTTTGAGTACGTTGCACAATACACTGAACTGGTTTTTTCTGGTTTTGTAGCGCTAGCTTTGATTGCGCAGTTACTGCCAAGTTTTATCGCATCCCTTTATGTACAACGCCAAAATGTTATTGCTCTGAGTCTTGGCATTGCATCAGGGGTCACAGTTTGGATTGTATATTTAAGTGGTTTTTTTGCGCTTGATGACGTGATTATTTCTTGGGTTGGGGTTGAGCAAGCATTACCGATGACATTATTTATTAGTATTGGTCTCAATGCATTCATCATTACTGCTTGCCAACACTATTTGCAAACTAAACTGCCTTATTACAATGCTCATTCAGAAAAATTAAAAGACTCAGAGCCAAGCAATGCCTCATTAAGTTTGTTAATGACATTATGTGATGCTATCTTACCCAAAGAAGAATATAACGCAATAGACAGCATCACCAAAACAGAATTACGCTTTGAAAAAGCGCGCAACGCACTCGTAAATCGGGTCGGCCTTGCCAGCACTAATATGCTCATAGACAATGCTCAGCAATACTCCGAGCAGCCTAATACACTGCTTAATTGGGTTCAGGAAACGCAAGAGCTATCAGAAGCTAAGCGGATAGCGGAAGCGGAAAACAAAAGTAAAACGAGATTCTTAGCAGCTGCTGGACATGATTTGATGCAGCCGTTCAATGCTGCCCAGTTACTCAGCAATATTTTGTACGACAAAACCAAAGATACTCCCCAGCACAAAATTGCTCATGACCTGCAAGATGCCCTCAAGCATGCTGGCACCTTACTTACGTCTTTATTAGATGTGACAAAGTTAGACTCAGGAGTAATGAAAGCACGCCCGAAACCCTTTCAATTGCACCCTACGCTATTGCCGTTGATCAGAGAATTTAGTGTCATTGCCAAAGCACAAAATGTTACGTTACATTATGTACAAAGCAGTGTATGGCTTAAAACCGATCCTAATTTGTTTTTGCGGTGTTGCCAGAATTTAATTGCCAATGCGATTCGATATACAGCCATGAGCCACCCAACAGGTGGCGGCAAAATCGTTATCGGTTGTAAACGCTATGCCAATAAAGTTTATCTGCAAGTCATTGATAATGGTCCAGGGATCCCTGCAGAACAGCACAAAATGATTTTTGACGAATTCACACAACTCGGGCAACACCGAGGACAAGAAGGACTTGGAATCGGTTTGACCATTGTAAAAGGGATCTGTGAATTACTACACATCAACATTAAGGTGAAGTCTCAACCTCAGCGCGGAAGCCTGTTCGCGCTTGATTTACCCATAGTCAATCAGGGATATGTCATCTCTACAGAGCCCGTCTCTATGAAGGAGTCTCGCATTTTACAAAAAAAGCTATTGTTATGGTTAGTTGAAAATGATGATGCCGTTGGCAATGCAATGTTACGACTTGCTGAGCATTGGGGCATGGAAGCCAGGTGGTTCAACAATCAAGTTGAATTATACGATGCCATTCAAAATGATGAGTGTCCCGATGTCATCATATTGGATTATCATTTGAATGACGGTGAGCTTGGCACACGAGTTTGGGACAATGCCTGTGTCGAATGGCAAAATAGAGGTAACATTGCTCCCGTGGGAATCTTAGCGACTGCAGATAGAAGTACTGAAGTAAGAGAAACTGCAAGTGACTTAGGATTAACTTACCTGCCTAAGCCAATCAAGCCAGACGTACTTAAGCGCATCATCATCAACAAAACTACTCGCTCAGTGGCGTAGCGGATGAAATATCTAAGTACTGCCGATAGATTACTCCAGCCTGCGTCCGATTGATTAATGAGAGTTTTTTGAGCACTGCTGAAGCGTGCTGTTTGACAGTAGACTCTGAAATCTCCATTGTGTAGGCAATTTGTTTATTCAGAAGGCCATCTGCCATATATTGTAATACTTTAAGTTGATGCGGCGTAAGCGACTGCAATTTTTGAATAAATTCGTCATCCAGTTCATCTTCATCACTATCAATCGGATACCAATTATTACCCGTCAAAATGTGTTTTACTGCATCCGTTAATTGTTCAAGCTGGGTGGATTTGGGAATAAAACCACTCGCACCAAGCTTTTTGGCTTTGTTAATAATGTGCGGATCTTCATGTGCAGAAATCATAATGACTTGCTTTTCTGGAAACTCATTTAATATGGTCACTAGACCATCCAACCCATGCACGTCTGGCATCGCAAGATCTAAAAAAACCACATCCACCAACGGATTATCTCTTAATACAGTCAAGGTAGAAGCAAAATCTTCGGCCTCTAAAATAAGTTCATGAGTCAATTCTGATAATGCATATTTTAGGGCATTGCGAAACAATGGATGATCATCCACCAGCAAGAAGTGATGGGACATGAATGGAGTGGTTGATGAAAAAGACATGGTTGTGTTCCCTTTGTCCAGTCGTTTAATAAAAAAACTATCATGCTCTGTGTGTTTTTTACAGTGATATTTTTAAAATACAAAAAAAGGCGACCAGTGGGTCGCCTAAGCTCAGGTAATAACAACGTTTAAAAACGATACCCTGCCGTGAGGTGAACGGTCGCAGGTGCCCCATAATATCCGATTAAGGTGTTATCGCCACCTAGACCCGGAGTGTATAGGTCACGGTTTGTTGGATCGTTTGGGTCTGGTGCTACGAATTGATAACCACCGACTAAGTATTCTTCGTCCGTGATATTTTTGAAATGCAATCCAGCGTACCAATTGCCATCATCATGCTGCCAATTGATGGATAAATTCAATAAGCCATATCCATCCTGTACTAATAAATTATCTAGCTCTGTGATGCCGTATTCAGAGCGATAATAGTAGTTACCATTGACACTGAATTCACCCATTGAGGATGGAATAAAGTAGGTAAAACCAAGATTGATGGTACGTTCTGGCGTATTTGATACTTCAAAGCGATCTGCGATGTTATTAAAGCCCCCGTTGCCATCCGCTTCTAACACTTCGTCAAACTCTGCGTCGATTAAACCAATCGCAGCCATAAAGGTTAAATCGTCTGTGGCTTGGTAAGTAATTTCGGCTTCTAGACCCGTCGCAGATGATTTACCCACGTTCCCCAATACTTGAGCCAGTTCTGACGCATCTTCAGTAGGCAGGACGGATACATACTGGCGGTCTTTGTGGTCGAGATCAAAGATCGTGATATTGGCTCGTAAGTTATCATTCCACTCACTCTTCATACCGAATTCGATTGAGTCGACAATCTCTGGATTAACCGCGTCCTCGTTGGCACTCGCACGGGGATTAAACGTGCCCGATTTAAAGCCCTGTGAGTAGTTCGCATAAAACATGACATCTTCAGCATATTGATATTCAATACTGACACTTGGGGTGAAACGGGACCAGCTTTCAGATTTTGGTGCGTCTAAAACACCATCACTGTCGGTATCTTCACCTAATACTCTTGGCACGATTTCGCCGTCGAATGTTGCTGCTGGACGCGTATATCCAGGTACCCAATTATCATAAGGGTACGCGCCGTCAAAAATAAGCCCGTTGTGGACAAAGGCTGATTTTTCTTCGTCTGTATAGCGAGCACCGACCGCCATAGACACTTTGTCTGATACGGCAAAATTCGCTTGGGTGTAGACTGCCCAACTGTCAGAATTATTGCACCCTGTGACCTCACGCGTTAACCCTGGAGTAGAAAATGCCGCTCGCCCCAAGACATTCAGTATCGCATCAAAGTTGCCGCACGATTCACCTTCATACGCATACAAACCACCAACAACGGTGTAATCATCCTGCGCATAAGAGAACTGTAATTCGTGTGAATCGGATTCATCAAAGTACTCTGCTGGGACATCAAAGATATCGAGTGGTGTATTGTCAAAATCGATATTGGTGGGTGAATAGCCTTCTCGATGAGCCATAATGTATTTGATGCTCATAGCGTCATTAAGATCATGGCGAATGGTCAGACTGTGCCCTTCAAGCTCGACTTTGTTCCATGTCGGCAGTGAAGTATATGAATCATACACGCTATCAGGCACAGGCGCATTGGTCAGTAAACTTGGCAATAAACGATAGCCTCCTTTGGCATTCGAGTCATCATCGGTTTTGTCATAGCTTAAGCGGATAAACCAATCGTCTGCTGGCGTGAATTCCACATCAAAACGCATTGCGGTGAGGTCTTTATTGTAGTTTTCTCGATCTTGGTTATCTAACGCAGATTCTAAAAATTCACCGTAGCCATCGCGATTGAGTGCAGCATAACCAAAGCCAAAATACAATTTATCTTCTATGATTGGCAATTGACCGGTTAATTTAATGTCTCGTTGCGAATAACTCCCTGCGGCGACTTCTGCAGTAAAGCTGGGGTCACCGCTCATTTTTTTAGTGACGTATTTCACCGCACCGCCAATCGTATTTTTGCCATATAAGGTCCCTTGCGGCCCCCTAAGCACCTCAATACGCGATATATCTAGCAAATCCAAAACGGCACCTTGTGGGCGAGCTATGTAAACATCATTGACATAGATGCCGACACCTGGTTCATAGCCCCACAATGGATCCTCTTGGCCGACCCCTCGGATAAACGCGGTTAACGTTGAATTGGTACCGCGACTCGTTTGCAAGGTGTATTGGGTGAAAATTGTTGTACTTCAGTAATCACTTCAATGCCTTTGGCAGCAAGTGCATCGGCACCAAGACTGGTAATTGACACTGGTACTTCTTGCAGTGATTCGACGGTTTTACGGGCAGTCACTTCGATGCGTTCTAGTTTACTTTCATCATCCTGCGCAAATGCAGAAGGCTGTAAACCGGCACATAAAGCGAGTGCAATTGACGTACTTATAACGGATTTTTTATAGCTTGTTTTAGTTTCCATGTCACTACCCATGTAAATAAGTTGTTTTGTAAGTGTGAAATATCTTTCACAGACAAGCTTACTTCGACTTTTGAAAAAAATCGCTAGCACGATAGTACTATGGGCTTTTACAGTGAAATACATCACTATTTGTAAAATTCGCAATCTTCTTTGCGTAACATAAAAACAACAACTCAGTAAAAAAATGGAGTCGCTATGCTAAGTATCTTTGGCTTGCTAGGTGGATTGGCGTTATTAATTTTTCTGACCATTCGAGGCATGAATTTATTTATCGCTGCGCCCTTGTGTGCGGTATTCGTCGCATTGTGCAATGGCATTGCCGTATTCACGGGTGAGGCAAATTTTGTGACCATGTATATGTCTGGTTTTACCAGCTTCATTGGCGCGTGGTTCTTTATGTTTTTGCTTGGGGCACTGTTTGGTAAATTCATGGAAGATACTGGAGCCGCTGATGCCCTAGCGCAATGGATTGTGACCAAACTGGGGTTTCAACACGCCGTGTTGGCCATAGTCAGTGCTTGCGCTATTCTGACCTATGGCGGCGTTTCTCTTTTTGTCGTTGCGTTCTCGGTTTATCCAATGGCCTTAAGCCTATTTAAAGACGCTAACTTACCACGTCGCTTTATTCCAGCTACATTAGCATTTGGCTCGGTGACATTCACCATGACGTCAGCTGGCAGCCCAGAGATCCAAAACTGGATCCCCATCCCCTACCTTGGCACCTCTGCTTTTGCTGCGTGGGAAGTCAGCTTAGTAGTTGCGATATTTATGGCGCTATTTGGTTATTGGTGGCTCAAACGCATGATTGGTAAAGCCGTCGCTGCAGGAGAAGGCTTTGTCGCGCGTGATGACGACCCGCAAGTCACCCAGCGAAAATTGCCCAACCCAATAACGGGTATCATACCCATCATAGTAGTATTAGTGCTGTCTTTTATTTTCCATGAAACCTATGGAAAGATGGCTCTGATTGTTGCGCTAGGCGGTGGTGTATTATCACTTTTGGCAATTAATTATCGCTATTTTATCAGCATCTCAAAAGCTATAAACCTAGGTACTACTGGCGCGCTGGTTGCCATTGGCAACACTGCAGCAGTTGTTGGTTTTGGTGCTGTTGCCAAAAACACCCAGGCGTTTTCCGATACCGTGGCAATCATGACTAATTTACCCGGCAACGAATTGATCGGGGCCGCGGTCGCCGTCAGTGTGATTGCAGGTTTAACCGGATCTGCATCCGGTGGCCAAGCGATCGCGTTACCGCTTCTTGCTCCTCATTACATGGAGCAAGATGTCGATCCAGAAGAGTTACATCGAATTGTTGCTATTTCCTCTGGCGCGTTAGACTCATTGCCCCATAATGGCTATGTGGTGACGTTAATCCGAGCGATTTGTGGAGAAAGTCATGCCAGTGCATATTTGCCTCTTGGTGCATTAACTGTGGTTGTGCCCTTGATTGGCGTGGTCATGGCGATTGCGTTATTCAGTATCATTTAAGATAAGGAGCAAGTGTATGTTGATGCGAATTAGCCTATTTTTCATTATTGGACTGTATATGTTTAATACCGAAGTCACTCTTGCTCAAGCACAGACATTCAGCAAAGAGAAACGCGAATTTTCGATGCCGTCGCTGACGTTTTTTAACGGTCAAACCATTTCTGACGTTCGGGTTGGTTGGGAAGCCTATGGCTCGCTTAACGAAGCAAAAGACAATGCCATCCTCATCACTCACTATTTTACCGGTAATTCACACGCTGCAGGGCAGTACGAAGAAGATGGCGAGCCTGGATATTGGGACGCGATAATTGGTCCGGGTAAGGCGATAAATACCGATATTTACTATGTCATTGCAGTGGACACACTGGCAAACCTTGGGGTTCACGACCCATATGTGATCACAACTGGTCCTGCAAGTATCAATCCTAAGACCAATAAACCTTATGGGTTATCATTTCCAGTGATCACTATGCGCGACCAAGTAAATGTCCAAAAAGCATTGATGGAGACGTTAGGTATTACCAAACTTCATGCTGTGATCGGTGCATCAATGGGATCGATGCAAGCCCTTGAATGGGCCAGCGCATATCCAGAAATGGTGCCAAGAGTCGCAGCGGTGATTGGTTCTGCTCATTCTGATGCATGGACAACGACCGCACTAGAACATTGGAGCATGCCAATCAAGTTAGATGCCAACTGGAATAATGGGGATTACTACGACAACAAACCACCCATAGCGGGTCTTACCGCTGCATTAATGGCCATCACACAGACCGCGCTTCATCCTGACTACATGAATTTGATTGGCGCACAACTCGGCCATTTCCCTCTAGAAGAAGCACCTTTAATGAACATTACCGCAGACCATGCGATTACCACTTGGCTCAAACAAAGAGCGGCTGAACGTGCTGAGGTGATGGATGCTAACCATTTGCTGTATCTGGTAAGAGCATGTCAGTTGTATATGGCTGGACAAAAAGAATCACTTAAAGAGGGGTTAACGGCCCTTAATGCTAAAGTATTGTTAATGCCTGCCAGTAATGACTTGTTATTAATGCCATATCATCTAGAATTAATGTATCAAGCATTGACTGACATAGGCAAATCATCTGAACTAATCTATTTGGATGGTGATTTTGGACATCTCAACGGGTTAGCCACCATCGCACAAGCAAACGATACTTTACGAGAATTTTTAAAAAGCTCACCAACGGATAATCACAATGACTAAACGGACTCTAATACTTGCCAGTTTTTTAAGCTTGTTGGCGCGTGCAGAAGCTCCCCTAGAACAACTAAATTTGCACACCGAACAGGTAACGATTTCAGGTTTATCTTCTGGAGCTTATATGGCCGGTCAGTACCATCTTGCTCATGCTGAACACGTGTCTGGTGTCGCCATGCTTGCTGGTGGCCCCTATTATTGTGCCCAAGGCAATCTCGGTCAAGCCATGGCGGCCTGTTTGCACAAAGAAGATGCTCCGATTCATTTAGATGCAATTAATCGCACAATTGACGATTATCAATCTCGAGGGTTACTAGCTTCGGATAGTGCAATAAAAGATTCAAAAGTTTGGATTTTTCATGGTGATAAGGACGAAACCGTTGGACGTCATGTGGCGGAACATCTTGTCGAGCAATATCAGCAATGGTTTCAGCAAGATAATATGACGGTGATATTGGATGACGAAGCCAGCCATCATTTTCCGACAGTGAACGAAGGACATGCGTGTGATATCTCTGTTTCTCCGTTTATTGGAGCTTGTCAATTTGATGCCGCAGGTGCACTTTTAAATGCCACTGTGGGCCAGCTCAACACCCCGAGCACTTCAGAGCAAGGTAAAGTGTACCCAATTAAGCAGCACAAGCTCGGTGGAAATTCAGCCAAAAGTATTGCTAAAAATGGTTATGTATACATTCCCGATGTGTGTTTGGATGGCGAGCCATGCTCCTTGCATGTGAGTTTCCATGGCTGTAAACAAAATGCCAAAACCATCGGCATGCAATACATTGAAGATACCGGCCTTAACCGCTGGGCGGATACCAATCGTATGGTTGTTCTATATCCACAAACTAAAAATTCTCTTGCCTTACCGTTTAACCCTTATGGTTGTTGGGATTGGTGGGGCTATACCGATTATCAATATGCAACACGCGAAGGTCAACAGATCAAGGCGATACATACTATGATCCAAGCTCTGGGTGCTCTGAGTAAATCCAGTGCCATGAGTCAACGCAGTGTTAACTAATTTCAGGAATGTAAGTTTATGAGCCCTCAACACAAAACACTTTTTATCACTGGTGGAGCCAGTGGCATCGGATATGCAATGGCTGAATATTTTGGCGCGCAAGGTCACATGATTATCATTGCAGATATCAATCTTGGTGCAGCGGAAGAGGCCGTCGGTAAACTCGCTGAATTAGGCTATGCCGCGCATCCGATCAAATTAGACGTCGGAAGTCTTGAAGATATTGCCAGTCTGCCTCAGCAAATGGGCGACTTAGAAGTCGATGTGTTAATAAACAACGCAGGGATCCAACATGTATCTCGCATCGAAGATTTCCCGCCGGAGAAGTGGCAATTACTCATCAATATAATGCTCGTAGGGCCCGCTATGCTCACCCAAACTTTTTTACCTGGGATGCGAGAGCGCAATTATGGCCGTATTATCAATGTGGGTTCCATCCACTCACTTGTTGCCTCCCCATTTAAGTCCGCTTATATCGCAGCAAAACACGGGCTAATTGGTTTAGCAAAAACCGTTGCATTAGAGAATGGCGATAAAAACATTACCATCAACACGCTTTGCCCAGCTTACGTTAAGACGCCATTAGTAGAAGCTCAAATTGCCAAGCAAGCAATTGAAAATGGGATTTCAGAAGAAGATGTCGTGAATAAAATCATGCTCGAACCCATGCCCAAAAAAGCCTTTATCGAGCCATTAGAATTGGCGCAAACAGCCGAATTTTTGATGTCCGATGGCGCTAAAAACATGACCGCTCAAACCTTAGTCCTGGATGGGGGTTGGGTTGCACGCTAAAAACGTGATACATTGCGCGTAATAACAAACAAAGTGTTACGCGCATGGCCTACTCTACTGTCGGAATTTTAGGAAAACCCCAACACGAAGCCACTTATCAAAGTGTGCTTGGCCTAATTGATTATCTGCATGAAAAAAAATGCAAAGTTTTAGTCGAAGAACGCCTGCACAAAGAACTCATCGCTACTGATTTACCGGCAGCGAATCTAGTCGAAATTGGCCAAGCTGCTGATTTAGCTATTGTGGTCGGTGGCGACGGTAATATGCTCGGTGCTGCGCGCGTGCTCGCTCGTTATGACATTCATGTGGTGGGTGTTAACCGAGGCAACTTGGGGTTTTTAACCGACATTAATCCCGACAACATTGTACCTGATTTAGATGATATATTTGCGGGCAATGGGATTGTTGAAGAACGCTTCTTGCTCGAGGTGGACGTTCGTCGTCACGACTCGCTAAAATCCACTAATGTTGCTGTCAATGAAGTTGTACTGCACCACGCTAAAGTGGCGCACATGATGGAATTTGAGGTCTACATGAATGATAATTTCATGTTCACGCAGCGCTCTGATGGTTTGATTGTCGCCACCCCTACTGGCTCCACAGCGTATTCTTTATCAGGCGGAGGCCCCATCATGATGCCGTCACTAAATGCTCTCACTTTAGTGCCAATGTTTCCACATACATTGACCAGTCGCCCGATCGTTGTTGATGCGGATAATACCGTAAAACTCATCATATCCCGGGAAAACACCGATGATTGCCAGGTCAGTTGTGATAGTCAAGTGGGTTTAAGCATTATGCCTGGAGACGAAGTCGTTATTCGCAAGTTCCCTTCTCCACTGAGAATCGTTCATCCATCTAGTTACGATTACTTTAATGTATTACGCTCCAAGCTCAATTGGGGCAGTAAACTTTTTTAAACAAAAAAGCAAAACTGATCTTGATACTGTATAAAATACTGTATATATTTACTGCATTGTATATTTAACCAGTGCATTAGGTTGTTTAAGCTATGTTAACTGCACTCTCAATTGAAAACTTTGCTATCGTGCGCAACGTCTCTGTACAGTTCAAAGGAGGCTTATCTGTCATCACGGGTGAAACAGGTGCGGGTAAGTCAATTGCCATTGATGGATTAAGTCTGTGTTTGGGTGCGCGAGCCGATGCGTCTTCTGTTCGCAAAGGAGCTGATAAAGCGCAACTCAATGCCTGGTTTAACCTAGCTGACTTACCCAAGGTTTCACAATGGTTGTCTGAACATGAAATGCTTGATGACGAACAGCCAGATCACTGCCATATCCGTCGTGTCATTTCTGCTGAAGGTCGTTCTAAAGCTTTTATCAATGGCGTTTCCGTTACATTAAGCCAACTTAAATTACTCAGTCAGCAACTATTAGCTATCCATGGGCAGCATGCACATCATTACCTTTTGAAACCTGAAGCACAGCTTGAGTTACTAGATAAATATGCCGAACACACTGAACTCTTGAATGAAGTAGCCCGTGCTCATCAGCATTACCACACCTTGCAACAACAACTTAATCAACTGCAAAAAGCACAGCAACAACGTGCTGACCGACGTCAACTCCTAAGCTATCAAGTTCAAGAATTGAATGATTTTGCCCTACAAGAAGATGAGTTTACTGAACTAGAAATTGAGTACAAGCGCCTAAGCAACGCCCAAGATCTACTTGAAAATGCGCAAAAAGCATCGTATCGAATCAGTGAAGATGAGCAAGCCAATGCCGTACGCATGGTACGTAAGTCAATCCAAGAATTATCTGAGCAAGTTGATAACGACCCTGCCCTTGCGGATATCATTACCTGTTTAGCAGAGGCCGAAATTAACCTGAATGAAGCAGCTTCGCAACTGAATGAATATTGTTCTGACTTAGAACTTGACCCGATGCGCATGCAGCAAGTTGAGAATCGATTCAATCAGGCGATGGAACTTGCACGTAAACACGCTGTGATGCCAGAGAGCCTTTTCTGCCATCATCAAATTCTCCAGCAAGAATATGACTCCTTACAAGGCGATGAGGAGTCTATACAAGGTCTCCAAACAGAATTAAACGAAGCTAGAAATGCGTATACTGAGACCAGTAGCAGGTTGAGTAATTCAAGGCACAAACACGGTGAAGCATTAGCACAAGCAGTTGTTCAGAGCGTATCCAAAATGAATATGCCACACACACAAATGCAATTCACGGTGCAACACAATCCACAAGGTCCCCTTACCTCACTTGGCCAGGACGAGGTGCAAATTATGATCACAACGAACCCTGGACAACCGATGGGACCGATTGAAGAAATAGTTTCTGGCGGTGAATTATCAAGAATTGGACTGGCTATACAGGTAATTACTTCAGATCAAAATCAGATCCCTACACTCATTTTTGATGAAGTAGACACAGGTATCAGTGGCCCAACGGCATCTGTGATTGGACAGTTATTGCGCAGTTTAGGTCAAACTACCCAAGTTCTGTGTGTCACCCACTTACCACAAGTGGCTGCCCAAGGCCATCAGCAATTGTTTGTAAATAAGCTCACGGATGGACACAGTACGGAGACAACAATGCGAGAACTCTCGCCTGAACAACGTTCACGTGAGCTTGCACGACTATTGGCGGGAGATGAAATCACTGAGACTGCCCTAGCAAATGCTAACGAATTATTAAAAAATGTCAGCTGAACTTCTTATTGGTTGCAAGGTCTTATGCGCTAGGTTAGCATTTACGCATTAATTGAATTAAAAAGATAACTATGCAAGTAATTAAGCAAACATTGGCTGCCGTCATATTAGTGATGAGTATTTCTTCGTTAAGTGGCTGCTCAAACTGGATCTATCGCATTGATATACCGCAAGGCAACTACTTAGACAAACGCGATGTTGAAAAACTACGCGTTCAAATGACTAAAGAACAAGTGGAATTTGTTTTGGGCAAGCCGGTTATCAACGATTTGTTCAATCAGGACACTTGGTATTATGTTTACGAAATCAAGCGTGGCATGAAAGGATTTGGCGATGATTTACGTAAAGAGCTGGTGTTGCGTTTCGAGGATAACAAACTTATTTCTGTTGATGGTGACTTTGAAATCTCTGAAGACTTTGATACACCGTTGAGTTAAGACTATGGATAAAATTCTCGAACACGTTGACCTCAAACGCCTAGCCAGAGTGTGTGGCTTGATCTTACTACTCCCATTGGCAGCAACTATTTTAGATGAGAACTTCCGCTGGGGAGCGTTCGACTTCCTCGTCGCTTACGTACTTTTTTTCTTAGCCGGGGCAAGCATACAAGTGACCATACGTCACCCACAGGCGCTGTATAAGTTTAGTGCGGCGTTAGTATTTATGACGGTGGCAATCTTATGGGCGGTATTGGCAACGGGTGGTTAATCACCTAGTTGCCACGTAGTCTATCAAAAATTAAATTTTATGCTATTTCAAATGCTAACGACGACGCATGGATTGTGATGTGCGTTTGTGCGCTTTTTTCCGGACTTCTTTGTGCTTCTTGACTGAACGTCGCATTTGCGCAAGCTTTTTATGATCCAGTTCGCTGTCGTGAATACCTAATAGAGTCTGTTGCTCGTTGGGCAGTTGTACGCTTTTACGCAAGGCATTCACCACATCCAGTTCAGCTTCAACCCAAGCCCCTTGTGGCAGACGTTTAGGCAGTTCGACGGGGCCGTATTGCAACCGGATCAAGCGAGACACCTGCACTTCTTGAGATTCCCATAAACGACGCACTTCACGGTTACGTCCTTCTGCAAGCGTGACATCAAACCATTGGTTGATGCTGTCTTCTGCAGCCACTCGTAAACGCACATCATCGAACTTGGCTAGGCCATCTTCGAGTTCGACCCCTTTGGTCATGTTCGTGATCATCGCTTGGCTAACCGCACCAAAGACTCGCACAGCATAATGGCGTTGTACCTGATGTTTGGGATGCATCAAACGGTTAGCAAGTTCCCCATCATTGGTAAACAACAACAAGCCACTGGTATTCAAGTCCAAACGTCCTACAGCAATCCAACGGCCATTGCGCAACGGAGGCAGTCGGTCAAATACGGTATCACGGCCTTCTGGATCCGAATTAGTACAGATCTCGCCTTCAGGTTTGTTATACATCAGGACGCGACAGACAAAGTCGTCTTTGTCGTATTTGACTAAGTTACCATCGACTCTAATTTGTTCGCCAACCTCTGCTCGGTCACCTAATGTTGCCACTTTACCATTAATAGATACGCGACCCGCTTGGATCCAGCGTTCCATTTCACGACGAGAGCCAACGCCAGCGTTAGCAAGAATTTTTTGGAGTTTTTTAGACATGTTAGTGCAGTTGCTCAGAGGTTGATGGTGGTTCGGAGTCGATTATATCAGATTGCGCGCTATCAGGTGAGTTTTGTATGCTTTGTGTTTGATTTTGTGTCTCTGCGGTCAATGCTTGCGCATCCTCCAAGGCCGCCACAAAGGTCTCCACTTCTGGCAGTTCCGATAATGATTGCAACCCAAAATAATCCAAAAAAACTTTGGTCGTTGCATATAACGCTGGGCGCCCGGGGACTTCTTTGTGTCCTACCACGCATACCCAATCTCGCTCTTGCAAGGTTTTCATAATATGACTGCTGACCGTAACGCCACGCACTTGTTCGATCTCACCTCGAGTAATTGGCTGACGATAAGCAATCAAAGCTAACGTTTCGAGTAATGCCCGAGAATATTTCGGCGCTGTTTCTTGCCATAAACGCCCTAACCATTGCGATAAACTATCTTGTGACACAAAGCGCAAACCTGACGCCGTTTCCTGTAATACAATACCCCGAGGTGCATAATCCAAAATCAACTCATTAATGACCTTGTTCAGTGCCTGGCTAGAAACAGAAAAATCCAGCAATACAGTGGACTTGAGACGGTCGCGACTGATTGGCTGGTCAGATACAAAAATGGCTGCTTCAATCAATTGTTTGAGTTGCTCATGAGATATTTTCATACCCTACTCATCCTCTACTGCCAATTGTGCTTTTAACCTAACGTTGACGACACCTAAGGGATCGGCCTGCATGCATTCAAGCAATCCCTCTTTGGTTAATTCTAATATCGCCAAGAAGCTTACGACACACCCCGCTTTGCCCTCTTGTGCCGAAAACAAATCAGTTAATGCCATAAACGTATCGTGTTTCAGGGTCTGTAAAATCTGACTCATTCGTTCACGGGTTGAGAGTTGTTCGCGTTCAATGTGATGGTGCGCAAACGCCTCAGCACGTTGCATGGCCTCGGCAAATGCTAAGACAATATCGGTCATCGCGACATGCGGATGGATTTTTTCAGGGGCAATGTTTTCAGCTGGGGAAGCGTTTGCGACAAATCTGTCGCGTCCCATTCTTGGCAATGCATCTAATTCTTGCGAGGCGTGTTTAATGATTTCATATTCTTTGAGGCGTCTGATGAGTTCAGTGCGCGGATCGATTTCATCTTCCTCATCAGCTGGTGGTTTGGGCAAAAGTAGACGCGATTTGATTTCAGCCAAAATCGCCGCCATTAACATGTATTCAGCGGCAAGCTCGAGTTTCACTTCCTGCATAAGCTCGACGTATGCCATATATTGTTTCGTGATTTCTAATACGGGTAAATCAACGATGTCGATTTTTTGTTTGCGAATGAGATACAGCAACAGGTCAAGCGGGCCCTCGAAGGTTTCCAGGATCACTTCTAAAGCATCAGGTGGAATAAACAAATCTTCTGGCTTTTCCACCAAAGCTTCACCGTGTACAAACGCCAACGGCAAAGGCTCTTGAATCATCGTTTTCTCAGCTGGATTTGCTTGTGGTTTTTCCGAATCGCTCACTCGCCTACTCAAACACACTAACATCGCCACTGCCGTGACGAATAACGTTGATTTCTCCTTCCGATAAATCTAGCACTGAAGTCGGTTGCTCTCCGATGTAACCGCCATGGATAATCAGACCAACCAGTTTTTCTAGTCGGTCACGGATCGCATCTGGATCCGACTCTGCCATATCTTCACCCGGCAAAATTAGCGTAGTGCTCATTAATGGTTCACCCAACTCCTCCAATATCGCCAAGGCAATTGGATTATCCGGCACGCGAATCCCGATGGTTTTGCGTTTAGGGTTTTGTAATCGCTTTGGTACTTCTTTGGTCGCTTTAAAAATAAATGTATAGGGGCCTGGGGTATTGTTCTTGAGGAGTCTAAACGAAACATTATCGACTCGTGCGTATTCGGATAATTCAGACATATCACGACACATCAAGGTGAAATTGTGTTCTTTGGACAGATCCCGGATACGACAAATTTGCTCTAAAGCCGCTTTATTGTCCATTTGGCAGCCGATGGAATAACCAGAATCGGTTGGATACACAATGACCTGTCCCGCCTTAATGATTTCAACCGTTTGTTTGATCAAACGCGGTTGGGGATTATCAGGATGAATATAAAAAAACTGACTCATGATGCGTTCCTGCATTCTGGCCAATCTGCCCATACGGTTGGCAAATCAGCATCAATATCGAGCTTGCGCCCGAGCTCGCTCCAGGGACTTGGAGCATGAAAGTCCGAGCCCACTGCGGCAAGCAGTTGATATTCCCGAGCTAGACTGAATAAAAGTTGTTTTTTGGTCGGTGCCATATTGGGGTGGGTGACTTCCATTCCTCGCCCGTTAGCGTGTTTAAAATCACTTAACAACCGTCTGAGCCATTTGGTTTTCATGTCATAATGACCAGGGTGTGCCAAGACCGCTACTCCACCAGCATCGCGGATCCATTCAATGGCTTGTGTCATGCTTGGCCATGGCGCATTGACATACGCCTTTTTGTCTTTGCCTAAATATTGTGAAAAAGCACTTTGCCAACTGCTCACTTCCCCACGATCTAATAATACTTGGGCCAAATGTGCGCGAGTAATTTGACCATTACCCACTCGTTGCATAGCATCGTCAAACACACCATTAATACCGATTTTGACCAGCTTGTCGCACATTTTTTGAGCGCGAGCTAATCGTATACTGGCTTGTTCGGCCAACCGTGCGCCTAAAGTCTCATCTTGACAATCAATATGCAACCCCAGGATATGGATTTCAAAACCGTGCCATTTAGTAGAAATTTCAACACCACTGATAATATGCAAAGGTCGTTTTTGTAACGCTTGATATTCTCGCGCTTCGGCTACCCCTTGTACAGTATCGTGGTCAGTAATGGCCAACACATCGATTTGTTGATTATGCGCACGCATAACGAGTTCCGCTGGCGATAATTTGCCATCTGAATAGTGTGTATGCGTGTGTAAATCTATTTTCATCAAATACATAGTTGCAATTGTATTAATAATGGTTAGTATATATCACACAACTGAACAAACCAATTGTTCTAATAAGGTTCTATAAGGTATTACCCATGCTTACAACGCACATTGCAAACATTTGGTGGTGGCAGTCTCTCTAGGGCTGTGCTTTGTGTGTGCGTAAGAATTAGCCCGTCATATGTAACGGGCTTTTTTATTGGAATAAGGAAAATAACAACGTGACTGGCGAAAATCATTCATTGTTCCCAAATAAAGGCGTTCAATCCCGACGCTTTGCAGTCCCCTATTGCGACGATCCACTAGCGCAATACTATGCAATGTGTCACGACCAACAAAATACCATGTTGCTCGAATCAGCTGAAATTGATAGCAAAGACAATCTAAAAAGCATTATGCTCCTGAACGCCTGTGTGCGAATTGAATGTGTGGCTAATCAAGTTACGCTTGCGGCACTCAATGCCAATGGACGCGCAGCTTTGCAATTACTCAGCGAAAGCTTGTCAGATTACATCCGTGCACAAACCGACCATGTGATGCAATGTACTTTTCCAGCCATTGATCCCAACTTAGATGAAGAAACTCGTCTGCAAGCGGATAATGTATTCACGGTATTACGCGATATCGTTACCAAAGTGCCACATGAGGATGAGTTCGGGATCTTTTTAGGTGGCTGCTTTGCGTATGATTTGTTTGCTATTGCAGAGTCACTGCCGGAAGTGCCCACTGGCAAAAACACCTGTCCGGATTTTGTGTTTTACCTTGCAGATACGTTGGCACTGATCGATCACAAAACAAAAGAGAACCACATAATCCTAAATCAATTCTGTGCCAGCCAGCATGTCAGTGAACAACTAACTCAAGCACAAACACAATTAGCCAATGCGTTTGCCCAAATCCCTAGCTCTTTGGATAAACAGATCACTCATCCTAATTTAAGACTGAGCCCGGATGACGTACTAACGGACAAGGACGATGCGACGTTTTGCAAAGACGTTCTCGGGTTAAAAGAACATATATTGGCCGGTGATATTTTTCAAGTCGTGCCTTCTCGAACGTTCTCATTACCCTGCCCTGAACCGATTTTAGCCTACGCAAAATTAAAAGTGCTCAATCCAAGTCCATATATGTTTTATATGCACGATAAGGATTTTAGTCTATTTGGTGCTTCTCCTGAATCCGCTTTAAAATACACCGCAAAAACTAACCAAGTAGAGATATACCCCATCGCAGGTACCCGCCCGCGAGGCAAGCGCGCTGATGGCTCGATTGATTATGATTTGGATGGGCGAATCGAATTGGATTTGCGTGAAGATCGCAAAGAAAAATCCGAACACATTATGTTAGTGGATCTGGCTCGTAATGACGTGGCTCGAGTATCCATACCTGGCACTCGTCACGTCACAGAACTCCTTAAAGTCGACCGGTATTCTCATGTCATGCATTTGGTGTCTCGCGTCGTAGGTCAACTTGCGCCACAACTCGATGCATTACATGCTTATCAAGCGTGTATGAATATGGGGACACTCGTTGGTGCCCCAAAAGTTTCTGCTGCTCGCTTAATTAGACAAGTCGAAAATCAACGTCGTGGCAGTTATGGTGGTGCCGTTGGCTATCTCGATGGGCAAGGTAATATGGATACCTGCATCGTGATCCGTTCGGCCTTTGTTCAGCATGATACTGCGCATATTCAAGCGGGTGCGGGGGTGGTGTATGACTCTGTACCACAAGCTGAAGCGGATGAAACTCGCGCTAAAGCGCAGGCGGTTATTCGTGCCATCATTGCCTCTCAAGGAGATGCGAAATGAAGCATTTAAACGTTGTCATGCTCGATAACATCGATTCATTTACCTATAACTTGGTCGACGAATTGCGCACCTTAGATGTCAATATGCGCGTGTATCGCAATACGGTCGATGTTGAGGTAATAGTCGATGCCTTGAGTGCACTTTCTCAGCAAGGCCCAACGTTATTATTGCTGTCCCCGGGACCAGGAGCGCCCCACGAAGCAGGGTGTATGCCTGAGTTAATCCAACGCATGGCCGGTCAGGTTCCGATTTTAGGAATTTGTTTAGGACATCAAGCCATAGTTGAATTTTGTGGTGGAACAGTGGTGCGTGCCGAAGCTGTGGTGCATGGCAAAGCCTCACTATTAACTCATTGTGGCGACAAGATGTTTGCCAATATGCCCCAGCCCATGTCCATTGCTCGATATCATTCATTAGCCGCAGGACTTATCCCAGATAATCTTGAAGTGTTGGGACACGTATACGATATCCCCATGGTCGTGTTTGAACCAAAACGCAAAATGTTAGGTATGCAATTTCACCCTGAATCGATTTTGACCCATAGCGGCAGTCAGTTACTGCGCGACAGTATTGATTACCTACTCGGCACAGATGGAACCCAAGATTAAGGAAGCGATTTATGTTAGATATTCTAGAAAGTTTATACGCCCAAAATGACTTATCACTAGCACAAAGCGAAGAGATATTTAGTCAAGTCATGCAAGGAAAAATAAGTGAAATTACCTTAACTGCGTTATTGACCGCCTTAAAAATAAAAGGGGAAACGCCGGAAGAAATTGCTGGTGCCGCCCAAGCTATGGTAACCAATGCGACCGCATTTCCAACACCAAACACCCCTTTTGCGGACATTGTCGGTACCGGAGGTGATGGCCATAATACCATTAATATTTCCAGTGCTGCTGCGGTGGTGGCCGCATCATGTGGTGTTGCCGTGGCTAAACACGGTAATCGCAGTGTTTCAAGTCAATCCGGTTCAGCTGACTTATTTAACGCGTTTGGCTATAACTTGATGCACACGCCTCAGCAAGCTCGTGCCACTATGGATGCCAGTAATTTGTGTTTCCTGTTTGCACCGGTTTATCACGCTGGGGTGAAGCATGCCATGCCGGTTCGCACCGAACTCAAAACGCGCACTATTTTTAATGTTCTGGGTCCACTCGCAAATCCTGCTCGACCGACTCATTCAGTCATGGGAGTCTATACCCCAGAGTTACTGATCCCTTATGCTCATACTTTGCAACTACTCGGTCACGAACGTGTTCTAGTTGTGCATGGTAGTGGCTTAGACGAATTTGCTTTACATGGTGAAACACAAGTAGTCGAAATTAATGGTGATTCACTGACAGAATACGTTGTCACTCCAGAGGACTTTGGCTTAGAAAGTGCGCCATTAGCAGCCATCGTTGGGGGGACTCCCGAACATAACAAAGCGGCCATTGAAGCCGTATTCAAAGGTGAAGGTGAGTCAGCGCATACCCATGCCATCGCCATGAATGCCGGTGCTTTACTTTATCTATGCGGTCAAGCTAACTCTTTTGCTGATGGGGCACAACTTGCTTTATCTTCCATTGCACAAAGCAAGCCTCTGCAAACCATCCAAAAAGCTGCCCAACTGAGTCAGGAAACCAATTAACATGGCCAATGTTTTAGAAAAAATCGTTATCGATAAGCGCGAAGAGCTCATTGCTAAAGAAGCTGAGTTACCCTTGGATACCTTTAAAGACAGCTTAGTGCCATCACAAAAAAGCTTGTATGAAGCCCTGAGCCAAGCAAACGCAGGCTATATTTTTGAATGCAAAAAAGCATCGCCTTCAAAAGGTCTCATCCGTCCGGTATTTGATTTGGACGAGATTTTGGCAGCTTATACCACTGAAGCAGCAGCCCTTTCGGTATTGACCGATGAAAAGTATTTCCAAGGCACTTACGAATACTTACGCTACGTCACGGATAGAGTCGACATTCCAGTGCTCAACAAGGACTTTTTTGTCAACACGTATCAAGTTTATCTTGCCAGACATTACAATGCGGATGCGATTTTATTGATGTTATCCGTACTGTCTGATGAAGAATATCGCGAACTGCACGAGGTTGCAGACACTTTATCACTTGATGTATTAACCGAAGTATCCAATACCGAAGAAGCTCATCGTGCGGTGGCTTTAGGTGCTAAGATTATTGGTATCAACAATCGCAATTTGCGTGACTTATCGACTGATTTAGCCGCGACAGAACACCTTGTGCCACTGTTGCGAGAGCTCGGCCATCAGGGCGTATTAATTTCTGAATCGGGTATTTACACACGTCAAGACGTAGCCCGTTTGGCTCCGTTAGTAGATGGCTTTCTTGTAGGTTCATCGTTAATGGCTCAGGAAAACTTATTACAAGCTGTGCAACAGTTGGTTTATGGTGCGGTCAAAGTGTGTGGCATTACACAACTTGAACAAGCTAAAGTCATATTAGACACACCAGTTTCGTATTTGGGACTGATATTTGCACCACAATCTAAGCGCTGTGTTTCTTTTGAGCAGGCTTTACAAATCACTTTAAAGGCCCCCGGACAATATGTCGGTGTGTTTGTGGATGCATCAATAGATGATGTGGTTAACATTGCACAACAGTGTGGACTGTTTGCAGTTCAGTTACACGGCAACGAAGACGAAGAGTATGTCCTAAGTTTACGCAATGCCTTACCTAAAACCTGTCAAATCTGGCGTGCAGTTGGCGTAACCGATACAATGCCCACTCTGCCGAATCATTGTGACCGTATTTTATTGGATTGCAAGGTGGGTGGGCAAAGTGGTGGCACCGGCCAGGTATTTGATTGGTCATTATTAGATGGTCTGCAAACAAATACCCCAATTGCATTGGCTGGCGGATTAACTCCTGACAATATTCAAGCGGCCATCCAAACAAAAGCAGACCTCTTGGATCTGAATTCTGGTGTAGAATCCGCACCAGGTATAAAAGACATTGATACAATTAATCGTGTATTTGAATTACTGCGTCAATACTAAATGAGAAAAAGATCATGAATCAGTTAAACAGTAAATTTGGTGAGTTCGGGGGAATGTATGTTCCCGAGTTGTTGATCCCAGCATTAGATCAGCTTGAAAAAGCGTTTTTGGATGCCAAAGACGACCCAGAATTCAAACAGCAATTCAGCGATTTGTTACACGATTATGCTGGTCGTCCTACGGCGATGACATTGACGCGTAACCTCGTTTCTAATCCCAAAGTAAAGCTGTATTTGAAGCGTGAAGATTTGCTTCATGGTGGCGCACACAAAACCAATCAAGTATTGGGTCAGGCTTTGTTAACCAAAGCTATGGGCAAAAGCGAAGTCATCGCCGAGACCGGTGCTGGCCAGCACGGGGTGGCGACTGCTCTAGCGTGTGCTTTACTTGGCTTAAAAGCGCGGATTTATATGGGGGCTAAGGACGTTGAACGTCAATCTCCGAACGTCTTTAGAATGCGTTTGATGGGTGCTGAAGTCATTCCTGTTAACTCAGGTTCAGGCACGCTCAAAGACGCCGTCAATGAAGCCATGCGCGATTGGTCTGCGAATTACGACAAAGCACATTATTTATTAGGAACCGCTGCCGGTCCTCACCCATTCCCCACCATAGTGCGTGAATTTCATCGCATGATCGGAGAAGAAACACGAGAGCAAATGCTTGCTAAAGAAGGTCGCTTGCCTGATGCCGTCGTAGCCTGTGTCGGTGGTGGTTCAAACGCTATTGGCATGTTTGCCGATTTTATAGACGAGCCAAGTGTTCGTCTGGTCGGTGTTGAACCGGCAGGTAAAGGCCTGCATACGCATGAACATGGGGCAACCATTTGTCAGGGGACAAAAGGTATTTTACACGGTGCGTTTAGTTACATCATGCAAGATGCCGATGGGCAAATTGAAGAGTCCTACTCTGTGTCTGCTGGCCTTGATTATCCGGCGGTGGGACCACAACATGCTTATTTGCACGAAATTGGTCGAGCCGAATATGTTGCAGCAACGGATGAAGAAGCTCTGAATGCGTTCAAGTTGTTAGCGCGCAAAGAAGGTATTATTCCGGCGCTTGAATCGTCACATGCTCTCGCCCATGCTCTGAATATGGCCGATGAAGCCGAAGAAGAAACGATCATTGTCGTGAACTTATCTGGTCGCGGTGATAAAGATCTCGGCTATGTAACCTCTATCTTAGGAGACGATTTATAATGTCCCACGCTCACCGTTACGACAATATGTTTACTGCCCTTGCCGAGAAACAGCAAGGTGCTTTTGTGCCATTCGTTATGATTGGCGATCCAACGATAGAAACGTCAACTCGCATTATTCAAACGCTGATTGATAATGGTGCCGATGCCTTGGAACTGGGTTTTCCTTACTCCGATCCAATTGCTGACGGCCCAACGATTCAAGCAGCATCCATTCGAGCGTTAGCGCATAAAATGACGCCGAGCGATTGCTTTGCCGTAATTCGCAATATCCGCGAAGCGAATCCAGATATTCCAATTGGGTTGTTGCTCTACTCTAACCTTGTGCTTGCTCGTAGTGTTGAGAAATTTTACGCCGATGCCTATGCCGCGGGAGTTGACTCAATTTTGATCGCGGACGTCCCAATTCGTGAAGCAGCTCGATTTGTGGACGTTGCCAAGACCCATCATATTGATCAGATATTAATTGCACCGCCCAATGCGACCGATGAAACACTTGACGCACTTGGTAAGTACTCTTCTGGCTATACCTATTTACTTGGTCGTGCTGGGGTGACGGGTGCCGAAACCGCTGCGCAAACGCCTGCGCACGAATTGATTGACAATCTCAATCGCTTCAATGCCGCACCACCTTTGCTCGGCTTTGGGATCGCCCAACCTGAACAAGTTAAGGACGCTATCTCCGCTGGTGCGGCTGGGGCTATCTCAGGCTCAGCAGTGGTCAACATCATTGCTCAGCATCTTGATAATGAGGATAGAATGTGTCAGGCGCTGGGTGAGTTTGTCCGTGCCATGAAAGATGCGACCCAGTCTTAAACAGTATATCTACTCTACCCTATAGGAAATACCATGCTTTACGCGATTATTGCACAGGACAAACCCGATACATTAGAGCAGCGCCTTGCGGCCCGCCCCGATCATTTGGCGCGATTAATCGCATTAAAAGATGCTGGACATTTGGTTATGGCGGGACCCCATCCAGCCATTGATTCTGACGATCCCGGCCCTGCTGGATTCACTGGTTCTTTGGTGATTGCTGAGTTTGCATCTTTAGAAGACGCGCAAGCGTGGGCAGATGCCGATCCTTATATTGAGGCTGGTGTGTATGAACAAGTTACGGTAAAACCTTACAAAAAAGTTCTACCGTAATTATTGAGCCGCGAATCACTTCAAGTAAGTGCAACTATTATTGAAGCGATTCGTGGATCACTTCCACATTGATCATCCGGTCTTTAATCAGATATTGATTGGCCGCTCGTCTCACATCTTCTACTGTGATAGACCGAATTAAATCCTCAAGGGCAAACCAACGATCGACCGCATTGGGTTCAGTATGCAGCAATCCCAAACGGTTTAGCCAAAACCCATTTTGCTCAACCGCTTGATTGATCCCCGCAACCAATGGCTCAACTGCACGTGATAACTCATCATCACTGATCCCGCCTGCACTTTTGATCTCCGCGACAATTTCATCATAAGCCTGCATAACTTGTCCAAGCTGTTCCGGTGAAGTCTGTGTATCAAATTGAATATAACCATCATCCACTACATACCGAGATTGCGTATTAAACACACCAGGTGAATACGCTGCACCCAATTCTTCGCGAAGCTTTTGGGTCACCTTTAGGCTCAACACTTCGCGTAAAATATTCAAGGTGTTGTTGCGTTTTTTATCGCTGTTATCCGCGGTATGATAGACGCGAATAGCCAACGCATTTTGTGGATTGCCTTGATGCGTTAAACGATATTGTCCTGGAGTGTCTAGTCGTAAATCTGTGACCTTACGCTTTTGTGGTGGGGTAAAATCATATGCTAGGGCACCGAACGTTTGTGCAACAAAATTAATCACCTCTTCCACATCAACATCCCCTACTATTGAGAGCGTCATAGGACCATCAGCAAGTTGTTCTTGACGCTCCGCATTGAGTTCTGCAAAGGTACGACTTAACGCAACGGGTAATTCAGGGGTACTTACCCTTACATCATTTGCGTAGAGTAGATTTTGTAACTCAAAACTGCGCACCGCATTGACCGAACTTTTGTCTTGCTGATACTGCTGTTGGGTATTTTGACGATATAGATTTTCTAATGCTGGATCCCATGCCGCATCCGATACAAAGGCGGCCATAAGCTGCAGTTGTAATAATAGGTGTTCATTTGACGCATTGAAGCGCCCTCCCCATGTATTAAAACGAGGCACAAAGCGTAAACTCACATCTTTGTCAGAGAGTAATTCACGCAGTTCATTGACGTTGTGTTGGCCTAAACCTGCCGCCACCATGTAATTATAAAGCTCTTTTAAACCGGAATCTTTCTCGGTAAAAAATTGGTAGCCTGTTCCGTAGCGCAGATCAAACTCAACTTGCCCTTTGACTAATTTAGTCGGCTTAACGTTAAGACGTAAGCCGTTATCGAACAGAACTGTACTAATATCATAGACTTCATCATACTCGCGTAATACGACTTCACCATCTTGACCAAAATCAGTGTAGGCAAAGGCCTTTGTCACCGCAAATTCATCCGGTACAATCTCAAGATCAAGCGCAGTATAAAACGCCGTTTCGATGTCTTCTTGGGTGATTTCGGCAGATGCGTCACTTTGCACAAAGATAGTCGGCTCGACGGCTGAGAACTGATCAATCATTACTTGATTTATTTCGTCTAAGGTAAAGGTCTGCATCAACTCCTCAAACAGTTTAAGCTCAGCCTGAGGCGACAAAATAGCTCTTTCATCATCCAGACTTTCCAAAAGCGTCTGAGTGATGCGAGCGGTATCCAGTGTATCGGCTTCTGAGGCCACCGTATAAAGGCCATTGCGAATACTGGTGATTTGACGGTCAGCTTCATCCCATGACACTCCAAACTCTTGAATTTTTAAAATTTCGACAACCAATTCGCTTAACGCATCACGCCAGCGATCTGGTGATGTACTGACCAGAGACAAAGAGATATCTGCCTGTTCGAACAGATTAAATTGTGCGTGATAGGCATTTTCAAACGATGCTTCACCAGTCAGTAACTTCGATGACAAACGGTAATTCAAAATACTATTCGCGATTAACTTCAAATACTCATCTCGGCGTTGTGCAACACTATCCCCTTTAGATTCAGACATTTGACTTAACGTGATCATGACTTGAGTCGGCAAACCTGGAGCTTGATGCACAACAAACACAGGCTCACCTGGCATACTTAACTCACCTACTAACGTGTCTGGACGTTGTGACTCATTGCTCCAATCAGCAAAATTCAATTCGATTTTTGCTTGCATGTTTTGCGCATCAAAATCCCCAACGATGATCAAAGTGCTATTAGCTGGAGTGTAATAACGAGCATAAAAATCTTTTAGTTGTGGCGCGGTCATGGCTCGCAGTGTGTCTTTGGTGCCAATTGCCCAGCGCTGTGCGTAGCGCATGCCCTGGGTATACTGGTTAAATTGCTTTTGTTGTGCTTGGAAGGCCAGAGTATTACGCGCATCATACTCGGCAAGCACCACTGGGATTTCTGCCGCTAATGCGGTTTCTGATATTGTGAGATTGGAAGCCGTTTCTCGCATCAAAAACAACGCAGTATCGATAATTGCTTCAGAGTTTGTTGGCAAATCTAATTTGTACTGCGTTTCATGAAAGCTGGTTGAAGCATTGGTGTCTGCACCGAAACTCAAGCCATAGCGCTCTAAAATCGCCACCATTTCGCCTTCAGGTACATTGGTTGAACCATTAAACGCCATATGTTCAAGTAAATGAGCAAGCCCTAACTCATTATCCGCTTCATCGAGACTGCCCACGTTTATGTGTAGACGCACGGCAATTTCGTTTTTTGGGGTTTTATTTTCAACCAAATAATACGTCAAGCCGTTCGCTAACTGTCCTTGTTTGATACGTGGATTATCAATTAACTGAGTTGCAATCGGTAACTGTCCCGAGTGCCACAGTTCATGTGGTGTTTTCACTTGTGTGGCACAGGCAGTCAAACCAAACACAATCACTATCAACCAAAATATTCGCATTAAATTGCCTCTATCCTTTTCTTTCTGACTCAACATTCGCTAAGATAAATATGAATTCAGTTCATTACCAATTCAGACATTTACTATAGACTTAACGCAATGATAGTTCGAGTACTTATTTGTGTAATTCTGTGTCTGTCCAGCTCAATGGCCATGGCTCACATAGAGAACGGAACGGAACCGCGCAAGCTGACCGTGCGACACGCTATGGACGCAGAAAAACAAGCTGCCATTGCCGCGGCAAAACGTCTTCACGAAGGACGGATACTACAAATGCAACGCTATGGTGAGCGCTATCGCTTTAAAATGATGAGCAAAGATGGCCGTGTGACCACTGTGGAGATTCATAGCAAGCAATTCAAATCGGCACAAACAAAGCGCCCGCCTAATCAAAAAAAGGACCCATAATGCGATTATTAATTGTTGAAGATACCCCACAATTATTGGTTCAGTTGGATATGTTTTTTCAAAAAAATGGATTCAGCGTGGACTTGGCTGATGACGGTGAACGTGCCTTATTTTTGCTCAAAGAATATGAATACGATGCGGCGATTATCGACTTAGGACTGCCCAAACTCGATGGACTAGAAGTCATCAAAGCCGCACGCAAACTTGATATAAAGGTGCCAGTCCTGATTTTAACCGCCCGTGACAGTTGGCAGCAAAAAGTCGATGGTCTTGATGCGGGTGGCGATGATTATCTGACCAAACCGTTTCATGAAGAAGAACTCCTCGCTCGAGTCAAAGCCCTTATCCGTCGCTCATCGGGTCATGCGTCATCTGAACTCAAAGCGGGTCCGATTACCTTGGATTTATCACTCCAACAAGTCTATGTCTCAGAGCAACCGCTTGAGCTTACCGCCTATGAATACAAGGTGTTGGAGTATTTGATGCTTCATCCCAAAAAAGTGATTTCAAAATCTGAACTCACCGAACACATTTATGACCAAGATTTTGATTTGGACAGCAATGTCATTGAAGTTTTTGTCGGACGGTTACGCAAAAAACTAGACCCAGATAACTCTATTAAACCCATTGAAACCTTACGCGGCAGAGGATATCGCTTATTTTCGCCCACTTAAACGCCCTGTCTCTCACCATGCGCAGTGTATTGTCACTGTGCTTAGTGGTTATTTTTGTGCTCCCCGCGTTGGTGTGGTCCATTAGTACGGCGCACTTTAGCTCACTTGAGCGAGCAAAAATGACTGAACTGGAATTAATGAGCTATGTGCTGATAGCAGACTTTGATCTTCGTGAAAGTGTCATCACCATGCCCGTAGCCGTATTGGATGAGCGTTTTAATATTACGCAAAGTGGTTATCACGGGTATATCAAGCTCAATGACACGTTGATCTGGCAATCCGTCTCGGTCACCGATACCATTGAGCCAGCAAAGCTACCGCGCACTGGTGCTGGTGAATCACGTTTTTCAACGATTGAACACAACGGTGAGACATGGTATCTGTATAGTTTTACCGCCGAGTTTCTCAACTATAATCGCTATGAAGCGATTCATTTTCACATCGCCAATCACGCCCGAGATATGCGAGCTGAACACGCTGTGTTCACTCGTACATTGTGGCAATCAACATTAGTCATTTCATTGGTCATTACCATAGTACTCATTCTTAGCTTGTTATCCGTTTTACTCCCAGTACGCACCTTAATTGCTCAGCTAAAACGCACTCGTCAAGGACAACAAAGTCAATTATCGGGTGAGTTTCCATTAGAGCTTAATGCAATGAAGTTCACCATCAATAGTGTTTTACAGGAAGAACAACAACAACGAGAACGCTATCAAAATGCCTTGCAAGACCTGGCGCATTCCCTTAAAACCCCTCTTACGGTCATTAAAGGTGACCCAGGTTTACCACCTAGCTTGCATCCTCAGGTTGACCAAATTGATCAAATCATTCAAAGGCAACTTTCGCGAGCGCGTTTTAGTCAAAAGTCAGGACATCAGCGTATTGCGCTCTCGCCCGTGATTAAAAAAGTTTGCGAGAGCATGCATAAAATTCACGCCGATAAAGCGCTGAGTATTATGTACGATGAGACTCAGGCTGTTGAATACGCAATAGACCAAGCAGATTGGTATGAAATCCTTGGTAACATTCTAGATAATGCCTGTAAGGCAGCACAAAAACACGTAAAAGTCAGATTAAAAGAAGATCTGCAATGGGTGGTGCTAAGCGTCGAAGATGATGGGCAAGGTATCCCCCTTGCACAACAAAAGCAGATCCTTAAACGAGGTTATCGGCTAGACCAATATACGGAAGGCTCTGGAATTGGCCTTGCCACTGTCAATGACTTAATCGATTTATATGGTGGCAAAATACGGTTCAGTGAAACCTTACCATTTAGTCTTTCGATTTATCTGCCAAAGTAAAATCCGCATCTTTATCGTCATCTCGATGTGGCTCAAAATACTCATCCGCATCATCGGCAGACAACAGAACCGCTAACCATATGGTTTCCTCACGAGATTCTAAAGCGATTTTGACAATCATCGTCAATGGTACGGACAATAACATGCCCACTGAACCGAGCAACCAGCCCCAAAATATCAACGACAAAAACACTACCAAGGTACTTAAACCAAGTCCGCGCCCCATATAGCGAGGTTCAATCACATTCCCCATTACGGTATTCACGACGATAAATCCCAAGCCGGTTAAGCCAGCTTTGGCAAACCCGAATTCCAAGAATGCCACAAGTACTGCTGGGATCGCCGCGATAATCGAACCAATATTGGGAATGAAATTTAATAAAAATGCTAATACCGCCCATAACATAAAGTGATCGACGCCCAAAAAGTACAACCAAATGCCAATCAACGTGCCAGTCGCCAACGAAACAAGGGACTTGATCCCAAGATAATCTTTGACCGACTGTAAAAAGCGGTCAATGTGATGCAGCTTCATACCAGGATCACGTAATGCAATATGCACACGCTTGGGAATACTCTCTGCCTCAAACAACATAAAAATCACGGTCAAAATGATCAGAAATAAATTCGAAAGCACCCCACCTAAACCAGAGATAAAATTAGTGGCAACGGACATTGCTGTACCCGGGTCGAGGTGATTAAGAATTAGATCTTTATCAATGTAAATATTGAAATTTCGCAATTGTTCCACAATCCACACGAATTCTTTGCTAAGCTGAGCTTGGTAGACGGGCAGATTTTGGCGAAATTCGGCTAAAGATTGGCCAACTAAACCGGCGAGCATAAATCCAATTACAATAATTAGCAGTATAACTAAAGTAACCGACAGCCAACGTGGTATGCGATAACGCGAGGCAAGATTAATCAATGGGCTACATGCAATCGCGATAAACAGAGAAAGTAAGAATGGGACCATAATGGCGCTAGCGGCTTTGATCCCAGAGAGCACGACGACGACCGCGGCGGTTACCACAAATGTTTTGGCTGTTGAAGATTGTAATTCCATAGATCCCTAGCAAGCAAACGTGAGTGTTTGATAAAGCACTTTGTACACATAATAACAGGAACTTACCGTAATGAAATTAGATGATGCTACGATCCGCATAAAAAATCTACGCTTGCGTACCTTTATCGGCTTTAACGAAGAAGAAATGCAAAAGAAACAGGATGTTGTCATCAACGCTGTCATTAAATACGACGCTATAAAGGCTGCTGAAAACGACAATGTTGACCTTGCTATCAATTACAAAGTGATCACGAAAGCAGTCATTAAACTCGTTGAAAACAATCGCTTTTTGTTACTCGAAAAGCTGACCCACGACATACTTGCATTGTGTGCCGATCACCCTTGGGTCAAATGGGCGGAAGTTGAGGTGGATAAGCCTCACGCGTTACGTTTTGCCGATTCAGTCTCCCTGAGTATTGCTTGCTCAAAGGACGTCTAATTTTTACATTGGCAGATTAAAGGTAGCACTATGCGTATTTTGATAACGGGTGGCACAGGTTTAATTGGACAAGCATTTGTGCACGCTCATCTTAACGAACACGAGTTCCTCATCGTGAGTCGCAATCCAAATAAAGTATTGCAGACGTTTCCAGAAGCTGTATCAACAGGCAAGGTTGCGTGCGTCACGTTGGCTGAACTGAATGAAGATGTAAGAGTGGATGCGGTCATTAATCTCGCAGGTGAACCCATTGCGGACAAACGTTGGAGCGATAAACAAAAGCATTTGATTTGTGACAGCCGTTGGCATACCACCCAAGCGCTAGTCGATTGGATGCACTCAGCGACAACGAAGCCTTCTGTTTTTATCAGTGGCTCTGCTATTGGCTATTACGGGCGACAAGATGATAAACCGGTGGCAGAAGATTTTGCGGATATCCATCACGAATTCAGCCATGAGTTATGCGCTCAATGGGAATCCATTGCGCAATCGGCGCCTGAATCCGTGCGCCTATGTACTGCGCGCACCGGGGTTGCATTAAGTGCGGAAGGTGGCGCATTAGGCAAAATGCTCATGCCATTTAAATTTGGCTTAGGTGGCCCTGTTTCGCCAGGCACACAAGGATTTTCTTGGATCCACATCGACGACATGGTTGCAGGATTGGCGTTTTTGCTCAATCAGAAAGACGCATACGGCGCTTTCAACTTTACCGCCCCAAACCCTGTATCAAATGCGGTATTTTCAAAAGCTTTAGCCAAGCGCTTGAACCGCCCTTGCCTGTTTAAAGTGCCACAGATTTCGATGAAGCTGTTATTAGGCGAAGGTGCAGATTTGCTCACTACGGGGCAATTTGTCATCCCTCAACGCTTGCTTGATGCCGGATTTGAATTTCGCTATGGCACGGTACAAGAAGCCTTAGATGCGCTAGAGTTATAATATTTTCTTTGTCTGTTTGGCTTGATAAATCGACCAAGCCAAACAGACTGCTACCGCCAAATCAATCCCCAGGCACCAATCAGGATAAAACCAACTGACGCCATCATTGACCACCAGCCAATGATGCACATAATCGTAGAAACCGTGATATAGCCAGACCGCAACAGCAACTTTTTCTTTGCGCTCAGTCGCCCACTCTTGCATGTGACTGATCCCCACCAACATAAAAATGGGCATACCAAAAAACATTTCTTCAATCACGCTTTGCGTGGGCGTTGATGAAAATAACGCAAAACCCACGTAAATCGCAGGCAGAAAAATGGTGATGTGCAGTAAATCCCACCTCTTGATACAGGCATAACGATACAGTGCGATACCAAAAGCGATACCGATCATAATGAGTATGAGCTGCTGCATACTACAATACCTTTCTTAACAATGTGCTCGTATTGAGCTGCAATAATGCTCGACAACTCACAGCACCCAATACCCCAACTACAATCGCGCCAGTCAACGGCGCGACAATCCAGTATTCAAAATGAATCGACGTCGTCATCTGGAACACTTGTGATTGCAACAGATAGAGGCTCACTTCGTTGGCCAGTGCAGCCATAAAGCCAGCCACCGAGCCAATTATCAAGAATTCATAAATAACCGAGCGGCGAATTAACCCACCTTGCGCACCCAAAGTCCGCAAAATTGCTAATTCACGTTGACGCTCATCCATAGACGCTTGCACTTGAGCAATTAACACCAATGCGCCAGCGACCAATACTAAGACCAGAATAAACTCAACCGCTGCTGAAACTTGGTCAATGATGCTGCGGATTTGATTAATACGCGCATCTACATCAAACAAGGTCACATTTGGGAATGGGCGCAATAGTTGAGCTAGCTCTGGCTTGCGCTCTTCGGGTAAGAAGAACGAGGTTATATAAGTAGGTGTAAATCGCGCCATAGCATCGGGATGCAAGACAAAGAAAAAGTTAGGCTGCATCGTTTGCCAGTTCACTTTACGCAGTGATGTGACCTGCACATCGACGATTTCTGAACCGATGTTGAAACTCAAGACATCGCCCATGCCAATGCGCATGCGTTTAGCCGCTTCCACTTCAACAGAAACTGGGTAAATCCCGTCACCTAATTCACTGTTTTCATATGACCAGACATCATGCCACTCACCGGCTACTATTTCGTTGGCTTGTTGTAATTCCGTTCCCCAAGTCAGGTTAGCTTCTCGCCCCATTCCTGCACGTCGTTCATTCGTGCTATCTTCATCTTCTTTAGTGACTTCTGAGCGCAATACGACATCATTTATTTTAGCAAAGCGTCCTCGGGTCACTGGGTATAAATCATCGGATAACACAGCGTTTTGCGCAAAGTGCTGTGCCAAATCATCTTTTTGGGCATCGGTGACATTGATTATGAAATAATTGGCTGTGCCTTCGGGTAATTGATCTTGCCATTGCTTCACAATATCGTTACGCATAACCAGTACAACCAGCAGTAGCATAAGGGTGAGCGCAAAACTGATCAATTGCACAGAATTGTCTAATGCTCGGCGTTTTATCCTTGCCCAAGCAAGCTGAGTCGCTGACATTCTTCCTTGTCCCAATACTCGTCCAAGGGCTATTAAGCCATACGTTGCGCCTAACAATAAAGCCACTAGGATAAGGCCTGAAATAAACATGATGGCGCTGACCTTGAAGTTCTGTGAATAGGCATACATCAACCCAAAGATCGCCAATCCTGATGTTGCATATTGCCCGCCTCGACTTTTGAGTGTAGAGACCATATCACGGCGCAATACCCGCAACGGCGGGATCGCAAATAAGCCCAGCAATGGATATAAGCAGAACAACAAGGCACAAATACTGCCTGTAAAAATCGCAATAAATAACGGACGCCAATACCACACCTGCAACGACACATCGACCGTGCCGGCAAGGGCACTGACCACAACCTGTTGCACAACAAAACCAATGACAGTGCCCAACACTATACCTAATAATGCGATAAAGATGATTTGATACAAATACACCTTACGAATGGTGCCAGTTGAGGCACCCAAGGTTTTCATGATGGCGACTGGATCAAAATGCCGCTGAGCATAGCGCTGTGCAGCAACGCCAATAGCGACGCATGCCAAAACAATCGCTAATAATGAGGCAAGCAAGAAGAACTGCTCAGCTCTTGCGACAGACTCACCTATCGGTGATTCATCATCATCTACAGATAACCAGCGATGATATTCACGTTGAAACTCACCTTTAACGTTATCATAAAATATTTCAAGCTCATCATCAGTGCCAGTAAAGTAAGCTTTGTAATTGACGCGAGAGCCTGGACCTGTCACATTGGTTTTGGCTAAAGCGTCCAAATTAATCAACACCATGGGATCGGTATTGAACACGCTAAAGCCTGCATCCGGGATTTCACTCAATACCTTAGATGCGGTAAACACGGCATCACCAATTTCCACTTCGTCGCCTATCTCAAGGTCAAGCACTTGGAACAGTCGAGAATCTAACCATGCTTCGTTTTCCTGAGGAACTTGGTTAGTGGGTTCACCTAAGGCAAATGGCTGTGGTGATAGCTTAATACTGCCCTTGAGCGGGTATGCTTGATTGACTGCTCTTAAGTCGACCAGTTGAAGCTGCTCGTTAGCAAAGATCATGGAACGCGTAGAAACTTGTTCAGCCACCCCTAAACCTTGTGCCTTCGCCTGTTCAAGCCATGCTAACTCAACCGGTTTGCGCGATGAAAGCTGTCTATCGGCAGCAATGAATTCGGCGCTGCGCTCATTGAGTGCCCCTTGTAAACGCTCGGAGAATAGCGAAAGAGACAACACCGCAGCCACGGATAAGATAATCGCAGATAATATAATACTGAGTTCACCCCGGCGTGCCTCGTGTTTGAACAAGCGCCATGCTAATGAAAATCCCATAAATGATGCCCCTAGCTCGCTCGTTCAGTCATAGGTTGCGCAGATGCTTCGCTCAGCTGTCCGGCAGACATAATGAGCTGTCGCTCACAACGCTGAGCTAATTCGTTATCGTGTGTGACCAGCACAAGGGTCGTACCAGCTTGCTGATTGAGATCAAATAACAACTGCTCGACTTTGAGTGAATTATCTGCATCCAAATTACCCGTCGGTTCATCTGCAAACAGTATTTTGGGTTGTGTGATAAACGCTCTTGCAATCGCAACACGTTGTTGCTCTCCACCTGATAGTTGATTGGGGTAATGCGAAGCACGATGAGATAAACCCACCTTCTCTAATGCATCGATTGCAAGGGCTTTGGGGTTATTTGAGCTATTAATTTCGGCAGGTAACATTACGTTTTCAAGGGCCGTCAAAGAGGGTACCAACATAAAAGCTTGAAATATAAACCCAACTTTCTGGCCACGAATTTGCGCTCGAGCTTCCTCATCCATGGTTTCTAACGATGCCCCATCGAGTTTTATAGACCCTTCTGTTACAGTATCAAGACCAGCTAACAAACCAAGTAACGTAGATTTTCCTGAGCCAGAAGCCCCCACAATGG
Source organism: Alteromonadaceae bacterium (assembly GCA_014872805.1). Lineage (GTDB taxonomy): Bacteria > Pseudomonadota > Gammaproteobacteria > Enterobacterales > Alteromonadaceae > Opacimonas. The sequence continues at coordinate 57,523 of WKFN01000016.1, read as the reverse complement.
CAACACTTTGTCCTTCAGTCACTGTAAAGCTAATGGGTTGTAAAATCTGCAATGAGCCGTTATCCGTAGTAACTGTTTTGGTTATGTTTGTAACTTGTATCATGGAGTGTTAATTACCGTGTTTTATATTTTTTGCAAAGACTTCATTATCCTTGCCATTTTTGTCAATTTAGCAGTTTTTAATACGCCAATCAGCCATGCAGAAGATCAACCTCAAGATGCGATTGACGTCTTAGTGTTAGGCGATAGCTTAAGTGCAGCCTATAACTTAGAGCAAGACCAGGGATGGGTAAATCTGTTACAAAATATGTTGCACGAAAACGGCGTTCACATCAATCTTATTAATGCGGCTATCAGTGGGGAAACCACAGACGGTGGTGTGGCCCGCTTACCTCGCTTGCTCACCCAACATATGCCGGATATCGTGTATATAGAACTGGGTGGAAATGATGGATTACAAGGCCATCCTATCAAGAAGTTACGCGACAACCTAAGTACTCTTATCACAACTAGTCTAGATTATGACGCAAGCGTCATTCTCCAATCGATTCAAATACCCACAAACTATGGACGTCGCTACAACAGCATGTTTACTGAAAGCTTTGCCAAAGTTGCCAGTGAGCATAATATTGCATTGGTGCCGTTTTTTTTGGAAGGTATTGCTTTGAATAGTGAGTTGATGATGCGGGATGGGATCCACCCCAATGCCAAAGGCCAACAACAAATTGCTGAGTTTATGTATCAAGAATTTGTTCCACTGATTCAACCTATGGATGTTTCGCAATAATAAGGCTTTTTGAATATGCAACACGCTAAAACATCTCTGATTATCACCGCTGCGTTTATCGGCCCTGGGACAGTGACCACCGCAACGCTTGCAGGGGCCGAGTTGGGCTATGGTTTGTTGTGGGCGTTATTATTTTCAATCTTAGCCACCATCATCATTCAAGATATGGCATCTCGATTAGGTTTAGCAACGGGTCGAGGCATGTCCGAAAATCTCATCACTATTTATAAGCACCCTGCTCTGAAATATTCTGTATTCGTATTAGTGGTAGTGGCATTAGGCATAGGCAATGCAGCGTATGAAGGGGGTAATTTAAGTGGCGCCGCATTAGGTATGAGAAGTGTTTTTGCTGGCTCTCAGGGTGTTTGGGTAAGTGTATTAGGCGCCCTTGCGCTATGCTTGATCTGGTTAAACCGTCCCAATCTACTCACCAATGTTTTAGTCATACTGGTCGCGATCATGAGCCTGGTATTTCTTTTGGCAGCCATAACTGCAGGTGTGGATATTGAACAACTAAAACGTGGCATCATGGGCATTGGACTGTTTGATAATAGTACACTGTTGTTAGCCATTATTGGTACAACCATTGTGCCTTATAATATCTTTTTACACAGCAGTTTAAGTGCTCAAGTCCGACAGTCAGACCAAGCTATCAGCCTTGATCGAAAGCAGCTCATATCCTCTATCTCGTTGGGTGGGCTCATCACATTAGCAATTATGTCTTGTGCAGCCAACGCTTTTTTTCTTACCCAGACCTCAGTTGATCGAGGAAATATTGCCTCGCAATTGTCACCTATATTAGGCGACTGGGCACAATGGTTCTTTGGCATTGGGATCTTTGCAGCAGGCTTAACCAGCGCAATCACTGCGCCACTAGCAACCGCCTACGCCGTTTGTGGGTTATTTTTTCAACCAGGCACGTCAATTGCCTCATCATATGTATTCAGAATGATCGCCACTATCGTTGTGGTGATTGGGATAAGCATCGCATTATCCGGTACTCAACCTATTGTTATTATCGTTACTGCACAAGCTGCAAATGCTCTTCTTCTGCCATTTTCTCTCATCTTGTTGCTAGGGTTGCTCAATCGCACACAGGTCAAGGGATCATACCGAAATACAGCCACTATTAACCTTATGGCAGTAATAGTATTATTGACAGTTGTGAGTTTGAGTGTTTACAAACTATTTTCATTATTACAGTAACGCCGATAAAGCATCCAGATGATTGTGCTCAAAAATAGAAACCAAACGGAAGGTGAGTTGACGGGTTGAGGCGTTGGCGCAGTGGGATCCCTTGCCCAAATATTCATATGTGATACACCTGCTGCATTACCTCCACCATTGATGAGATCATTGGTATTAAACGTGCCCGAGAGAATATAAGGAGTGGAAAAATCCAATGCAGATTGAGCGTTGTTAGCGATTTCTGTTGTAAAGATATTCGTAAAGTCCAATTCGTAAACAACAAATGAGGTTGAGGCTTTTATGGATAAAGCGAGATGATCAAATGTGGCACGGCCCAAAACAGATTGCACCACTTCGATGATATTTTCTGTGGTCGTCAATGTCCACATCCCTGAAGTACAGTCACTTGTATGACATCCACTGATATCAAAACTGAGTAAATCACCAATATTCACGTTATCAGGACCAAGTGAACTATACTCTGCTTCCAGATCATCATTAAGGTTTGCCAAATGGATCCAACCTGGATCAGTCGCTGTACCATCATTGTCTAAATCTAATAACTGTTCGGGTGTGATAAACTCATTGCCCGTAAAATATTGCACGTTTTTGCCTTTTATTCTTACCGTCTGACCATTGAGTAATCCGTCATTAAGCTCACCAATATTGGGAAATGGTGAACTGAGACCTTTTTGATGGTCATTGGCTTTTGCAAAGCCAACACAGCTCTGAGCATCATAATGATTGATTAATAGGTTGTCTGAAGACGTTAAGGTCGTTATCGAGGTTAAGCCGACATTCGAGGCATTACAAGTTAATGAAATAGGTGTAGCCATGCCTCCTTTAGGGGCTACCAAGCTCAATACAAAACAGACTATCCAAAGCGTGTTTATAAACTTTAGCATAAGAATCATTCCTTTGTTTCTCATTCTGGGCTCTTAAGACAGTACCTACATATCACTGCCAAAAAAAAGCCGACACAAGAAGTATCGGCCTCAGCTTCAATAATTTTAGATTATGGACGTACGTAACTCATGGGACGTACCTGTTCTAAATCCAAATACCGGTCTCTCAATTCGGTTTGACGTGAGCGCATTTCAATAGCTTGACCTTTTATGAAGACCTGTTCTGCCGCTTCAGTCACTTCCAACGGATCGCCTGACCAAATTACGACATCTGCCGACATACCGGCTTTGATCATGCCCATTTGGTTATCCACGCCGTAGATTTTTGCCACATTTGAAGTTAGCGCAGCTAAGGCATCTTCATACCCCATACCGTTAGCGACCGCATTACCTGCGTGTTGCGTTGCCAGTCGGATATTATGAGTTTCCATACCAATGGCCACATCCACGCCAGCTTGCGCAAGGCGTCCAGCATTCGCTAGCGTCGCACCGATACGGTCAAACCCACCCGGTAAATTATATTCTGGGTTAATGATGACAGGAATATTTGCTTGAGCAAGCTGTTCAGCTACTCTCCATGCCTCTACTCCATTGACCAAAACGACATTGAGCTTGGCAAAGCGTTGCTTTAATGCCATCACTTGCAAAATATCGGCCTTGCGATCTGCCACGACCAACAAAGGGACATGACCCGCTACCACATGCGATAACGCTTCCACATCCGGCTTAGTCAGCATACCGTCCCAATCCTCCCCACCGTATTGCGATGCCTCAGTGAGCGCATTAATAAGGGTTGGCCACATCACTGCACGCGTTCCGCCTACTGTATCGGCCCCGCTATTAGTGACATCGACGGAAACAAATGCACGAGACTTTAACAACGCATCGTCATCCGTTAAATGCATAACGGCACCTTGACCTTTGAACAAGAAACCACTGCGCTCAATATTGGTCGCAGCCGCCGTGAAACCTTCAATGCGAGCAATCGGGATCAGTGATGAATCGGGATTAATAGCATAAGAGACATCCAATGCAGCGCCTACACTAGTTAGATGCTCAGCGTGATCCATATCCACTGTTGAGTCAACTTGTCCTGCAGACAAGCCAACTTCTTTTAAACCAAGTGCGGTATACGCTCCGATTAAGCCGGGGGTTACGACCTTACCTTTGGCATTGATTGGTTCGTATCCACGGACAGTTTGCGATCCTTTCAAGACGTCTTGGATATAACCATCTTTGATTAATATCGTAGCTTCTTCCAAAGTGCCTTGTTCAGCCATGGTATGCACCTTGGCCCCTACAATAGCAAATTGTGCGCCATGTGCCGTCATTGTCACACAGGCAAATGCAGCCAATAAAATACGTTTCATTTGACATCTCCCGCGGCAATTTGGCCTAACTCAAAATCACTGACCGGCCAATTTTCAGGGTCAGTTCGGTCAAAGGCTAGCCCGCCATCAATAAATACTTTTTCAGCTTGAGCATAAGTCGAAAATGGATCGGCAGTCCACAATACCACATCGGCGTTTTTGCCCACTTCCAATGAACCGGTTTGGTCAAAAATACCCAAGGATTTCGCTGGATTAGCCGATACCCATTGCCACGCATCCGCTTTGCTAATATCGATACCCACACGCTTGCCATCGGACCACGCTTTGGCCATCTCTTGATTGAGACGCTGGATACCAATGTCACTGTCCGAATGCACGACCGCACAAGCACCTGCATTGTGAACCATAGGGACATTTTCACGAATGCCGTCATAGGCTTCCATTTTAAAGCCCCACCAATCGGCCCACATGGACGAACAGACATTATTATCACGTAATTTGTCCGCTATTTTATAAGCTTCTACTGCGTGGTGGAACGAGCCAATGTGGTAATCAAATTCTTGCATGACATCCATCATGACGGTCATCTCGTCCGCACGATAGCAGTGCATGTGGACAATGATTTCACCTTCTAGCACACCTTTGAGCGTTTCCATTTGCAAATCCCGCTTGGGCGCTTTAGCGTCTTCGCCGGCGTCGATTTTGGTATAGTATTCATCCCATTGGTTTTTGTAATCTGTCGCTTGGATCCATGCTTTGCGATAGCCAGCCACATTGCCCATACGGGTACCTGGACCGCCTTTATTACCATAGACTCGTTTGGGGTTTTCCCCGCAGGCCATTTTAATCCCATAAGGCGCACCGGGAAACTTCATGTCTTGCATGGTGCGATCGGGCACGTTCTTCAACACCACGGTACGACCACCGAACAAATTAGCGGAACCAGGCAAAATTTGCATCGCCGTCACACCTCCAGCCAATGCTCTTTGAAAACCAGGGTCAAACGGCCATACCGAATGCTCTGCCCACACTTGAGAGGTTACTGGACTGGTCATTTCGTTGCCATCGGCATGAGAGCGCGTATCAGGCGATGGATATACGCCCAAATGTGAGTGGGTATCGATGATACCGGGGGTGACCCATTTGCCTTTGCCATCAATCACAGTTGCGTTTTCAGGCATCACAATGTCATTGCCTAAAGCAGTGATTTTGCCATCTTGCAAAACAATGCTGGCGTTTTCGAGTGAGCCACCAATACCATCAAGAATGCTGACATTTTGAATGACAGTCGTGGCAGAAGGGATAGGTTGATAAGTGCTTGGAAATGGATCGGGATTGATTTGCACTGCATCTTTGGCTTTTGCGCTAGCACTTGATGGCTCATTTGTACCACCACATGCCGCTAAACCAGCAGACAGCAATCCGATCACCAAGCCACGTTGCAATAACGAGGTTGAATGCATAGGAATTCCTTATAATTATTAGTTATTCTGTCAGGGGGTAATCTAATCGAATCGAATTTGAACCTCAAGTTGAACATTGATTAAAGATGTAAAAATGGTGTTACTACTAATGGATAATCGGTTTTTTTGACAAAATACGTTATGTTGACTAAAAACAATCGACTCAATACATGTTGTATCGCCTCAGCGATTTTACCCAAAACATCAGTAAGGACATCACCGGAGGTTTGACCGCGGGCGTGGTGGCGTTGCCATTGGCACTGGCTTTTGGTATTGCATCAGGTGCAGGTGCCATTGCTGGTCTTTATGGCGCGATAATCGTCGGCATACTGGCCGCGATATTTGGTGGCACCAGACAACAAATCTCAGGCCCTACTGGCCCAATGACGGTCGTCATGACAACTGTGATCATGGATTTTACGGCTCGTTTTCCTGAACAATGGTTAGGCCTTGCGTTCACAACGGTTATGTTGGCAGGTGTGATGCAAATTTTGTTTGGTCTATTGCGCATTAATAAATACATTGTGATGGTGCCCTATCCGGTCATTTCTGGCTTTATGTCTGGCATTGGCTTAATCATTATTGTATTACAAATTCCAGTTTTGTTGGGTTTTGCCGTTCCTGCATCATTGACAGACGTTTTTACTCACTTACCTGAATATATAAGTGATGTGCATTTACCGACATTATGGTTGGGGATCGCCGGGATCTTAATTCAAATTTTATGGCGAGGCCCTTATGCCGGTGCGCTCCCTCCTGCATTAGTCGCACTAGTGGCTGTGACTATTATTTCAATTTTCACTGTTGAGAGCGATGCATTACTGCGTATTGGTGAACTCCCCAGTGGCTTGCCCCCAATAGTCATACCAACTTTTGAATGGTCAGTTTTAGAACTCATGTTGTTGAATGCGTTTATGCTTGCCGTGCTTGGCGCAATTGACTCATTATTGACCTCATTAGTGTTAGACAATGAAAGTGGCGAGCAGCATGACTCAGATCAGGAACTCATCGGGCAAGGCATTGGTAATGCGTGCGCTGGATTGTTAGGTGCTCTGCCTGGTGCGGGCGCAACAATGCGCAGTATGATCAATGTCAAAGCAGGTGGCCAAGGCCCTTTAGCAGGAATGATACATGGCCTGTTGCTGTTGCTTGTGGTGTTGGGCTTGGGGTTTGTGTTCAGCGAGATCCCACAAGTGGTTTTGGCAGCCATACTGCTCAAAGTCGGCATTGACATTATTGACTGGCCTTTTTTGAAAAAAATCCATCGCCTCCCCTTATTTCCGGTATGTTTGATGTTTTTGGTGTTGGGACTCACCTTGTTCGTGGATTTGATTACAGCGGTGTTGGTCGGTGTATTCATCAAAAATATTGATACCGTAAAACGTCTATCCGACTTACAACTGGGCGATATTATATTAAGTGATGGCAAAATTGACGCACAGTTATTATGTGACATGCATCTAAACTATCTGTCAGAACACCCTAATACCGTGTTATTAAAAATCACCGGGCCAATGAGCTATGCTGTTGGCCGAGGACTCAAAAAACGCTACCGAAATTTTGCCTCGCATCAACGTCTCATTGTCGATTTGAGTGGAGCGCGTATTGTGGGCTATTCGACTTCGTTGATCTTGTTTGAACTGGTCAAAAAAGCCGTGCAACAAGGTCAGCGTGTTGTGCTCGTTGGCGTTGATGTGAATACGCGCAATATGTTAGGGCGTCTAGGGATTGCAGAAGTCCTCGCAGAGACAAGCATTCGAACCGACAGTGAACTGCCAAATTTGAATATTGATGCAGGTTAACGACGCAGAGTCGAAACGATTTCGTCTGAGCACTGTAAGCGACGAATATTCATGAATAACTCATCCGCTTGACAATACTCGCGTTTCAAATACCCCAGCCATTGTTTGATACGGTTTGGATAATAGCGCCCTTTGTCGCCATAAATCTCATAACCTGAGTAACTGATCAATAACTCTTTGACCTCATCCCATGTCATGGGGTTTTGTTTATGAGCAATGGTCGCAGCGAGATTAGGCATAGATAACGCGCCGCGGCCAAGCATGATATCGGAACATTGCGAAACGGCTCGACAACGAACCGCATCATCAGCATTCCAAATTTCACCATTGGCAATGATATGCAGGTTCGGCACAACCGCTTGGATTTTGGGGATCCACTCCCAATAGGCCGGCGGTTTATACCCATCGGTTTTAGTACGCGCATGGATCACCAATGAGTCGGCCCCCGCTTCCGCTATCGCCTGTGCGTTGGCGAAGGCATTGTCGGTGTTTTCATAACCCAAACGAATTTTGGCCGTTACTGGATACTCAGAAGGGACTGAATCTCTAACCGCTTTGACAATGTCATAGAGGGTTTCTGGGTATTGTAACAACACTGCTCCACCCTTGGATTTGTTGACGGTTTTGGCCGGACAGCCAAAATTTAAATCTACCCCATGTGAGCCGAGTTTAACCGCCTTAACAGCATTTTCTGCCAGGGCTTTGGGCTGTTGCCCAAGGAGCTGGACTTTGACCGGTATGCCAGAAGGCGTAAAACCATCATTTTTGAGTTCTGGGCAAATGCGATAAAACACCTTATCCGACATGACATTTTCGACGACCCGCACAAACTCCGTCACGCACAAATCAAAGCCTCCAATTTGGGTCAACATATCGCGCATGAGGGCATCGACCACACCTTCCATGGGGGCAAGAATGATTTTGGATTTGACAGGCATCAACGGTTACTTGTATATCGGCAAAACTAGGGCGTGGATTATAGCGAAATATCAGGAGAACTTAAAAGCCTGCGTTGGACTGCCTCAAAATGTTCTATCGATGTATCGTCCACATCACTCCACTTGCCTGGTAGTAAATAATGCTTGGCTAAATAATATAAAAACTTATCGCGTAGCGGCTGGTTGGGGTTTTCTTGCCAGAATTCAACAATAGCATGATTCAAAGACTCTTGATTAGGGCAATGGTGAACAATACCGTCAATGTTATAACACGCATCCCCCAATGTAATGACGGGTTTACCAAGCATTATCGCCTCGATTCCAACCGTAGAGTTAATGGTGATAACCCCTAACGACTGTTCAATTAATGACTGACTCGTCTCATTATTGGCGAATATAATATTTGGATGAGCGTCATATAGCGCTTTGTAGCTTTTGGGCCAGCTCGGGTGTTCTTTCATCACCAGATGAATATCAGAATAACCTGATTGATGAAGTTGCCTAAGAGCGTCTGTTAAAACTTCGTACAGATGTTCCATGGAATGAATAAAAGGAGAATGACAAATCACTTGAGTATCATTCGCTACTTGAAACGGTACAAAAATAAAATGTTTAGGTAGTACTGAACTTTGCTTTGATAGCTTTTTAAATTTATGAAATTCACGCTGTTGCAATCGAGGTTTAAACATCACATCAGGTGTTGGCAGTTTTTCATAAAAGGTTCTTTCTCTAGGCAGGCTGTTCAGAGCATTTACACCCTTTGGATCCAAAACCGTGGTGTTGGGTAATAAGCCATTCTCGAACAAAAACACTGGTATATTGAGGGCTCTTGCTACTTCAACGGGAGTCTTGTTGGGTTGCTTCATGCCATTCCACAATACGATTTTTTGTGGTTGATGCTTGGTAAAGTACGCAAAATAATAGGTGGCTCTTACTTGTTCTCGATAGCGATAGTAACTTGTCGCCAGTGATCTAATCCAAGCAAATTTTTGCAAAAGTGGATGACGAGCCTGTTTGCGTTGGATATGCACATCCACCAAATCGTTCACATCGAGTTTTTGTAAATCAGGCCAGTATTCAAATCGAGGCAAAACCAGGCCTTTAATAGTTAATAACTGTGCATCAGAGGCAAAGTAAGTCAGGAGTTTCTGATAATAGCGATAATGTGATGATTTTCGAGTAATGAATAAATACACAATGGTAAAACTCCGATCTTTTTACTTATTATCGCAAATTTTTATGACGCCGGCATGACATAGAGACGTAATGTAAGATAAAAAACTTAACGTTTTCTTAAGCTTTATTTAGTACACTGTGCACATCAATTATCCAATGATTCAGTATATGCACTTACTCTTGGTGGAAGACGAATTAGCGCTTGCAGAGCAGATCATCACTATGTTGCGTCGTTCCAATTATGCAGTGACACACGTCACGACGGGACAAGCGGCCATGTTAACAGCCCGCTCTGGAGATATTGATGCCATTATCTTAGATCTTGGCTTACCAGCTGTCGATTTTTACCGACCGTTTTTGCTTGATGAATCATCCATTCCAGCATTTGTCACAGCGGATTATCGCTTAGATGAAAAGTGCCAAGTTTTGAATTGAGCCAACGCGAAGACCATGTGTGCGTATCTTTTGCTGCCATGTCTTCGCCTTGTGAGATCTTAATTGACGGTAATGACCCAGCGATTGTGCAACATATTGCTCACATGGTATCAGCTGAGGCTTGGCGCATCGAAGAAAAATACTCGCGTTATCGCGAAAACAATATTATTCATCAACTGAACCACGCTAAAGGTCAGCAAATTAAGCTTGACGCGGAAACACATAACCTGCTCTCATTTGCACAACAATGTTTTGTCTTAAGTAATGGGCAATTTGATGTCACCGCTGGCATTTTAAATCGCATTTGGCGTTTTGTGGCAGATGCCACCCCCCCGTCCCAAGCTGAGATTGACACTTTATTGCCTTTAGTGGGGTGGCAAAAGATCACTCTAACCGAGCACTCGTTGAAAATGCCGGATGAAATGCAAATTGATTTAGGGGGTATAGGTAAAGAATACGCTGTGGATAAAGCCGTCTCGCTTTGTCAGCAGGCGTATCCAGAACTCTCGGTCCTGGTCAATTTCGGAGGTGATTTGGGGGTGACACGCCCACGCCCAAAAGGAGGTTTTTGGCAAGTGGGTATTGAGCATCCAGATCCATCTCAATCTGTTCCCATGCTTGTCAAAATAAATCAAGGCGGTCTTGCGACAAGTGGCGATGCGAGACGATTTTTGTTGCATAAGGGCACTCGCTATTCACATGTACTCAATCCATTGACTGGTTGGGCTATGACTGATGCACCATGTTCAGTTACTGTAGCAGGCCAAAATTGCACTCAAGCTGGATTATTGGCGACGCTGGCTTTATTGCAAGGTACTGATGCGAAGGCTTTATTGCAAGCGCAAGAGGTAACGCATTGGGTCTTAAACTAGGCGAGCCCTAGGGTTCTCATGTCCTTTACGAGAGATAAAAAAACCGCTACACAAGGTAGCGGTCTTTTTTATATGGCATCCCGTAGGGGATTCGAACCCCTGTTGCCGCCGTGAAAGGGCGGAGTCCTAGGCCTCTAGACGAACGGGACATCTAAACGGTTTGTTTCGCAATACGCTCATAATTGAGCCTAGGTGAGCGTATTGTATAGGCAGATTCACTAACCTGCCAAAATATGGCATCCCGTAGGGGATTCGAACCCCTGTTGCCGCCGTGAAAGGGCGGAGTCCTAGGCCTCTAGACGAACGGGACGTCGTGTTGTGGAGCAAAGCATCAATGATGCTTCGGCCTATCTCCGTGCTGTAATGGTGGAGCCAAGCGGGATCGAACCGCTGACCTCAACACTGCCAGTGTTGCGCTCTCCCAGCTGAGCTATGGCCCCATTTGATGGAACTCATTGGCTTAGAGTCTTGCTTGCCTCGTTCCTTAACAGCGGTGCGCATTCTATTGCCTACACCGCCGTTAGTCAAACCTTTTTTTAAGAATTAACCCTATTTGCTATAAAAGTAAGCGCTTTGTCTATCCTTTGCGCGATTTGCTCTTTATTTAACAAAACAAGGGTGACATCTAATGAAGGTGAATTGCCAGAACCGGTTGCAGCAACTCGCAATGGCATGCCTACTTTGCCCATACCAACTTCAAGGGTTTCTGCGGTTTGATTAATGGCGGTTTGAATACTTTCACTCGTCCACTCTTCTAGGGCTAACAGATTCGTTTTGACTAATTCGAGCGCCTCTTGTGCCACAGGACGCAGATGTTTTTTGGCTGCATTGGCATCAAACTCATCAAATTCACGGTAAAAATACGTACTGATTTCGGCCATTTCCTTTAGAGTCTTGACTCGGTCTGCTTGAATCGCAACGACCTGAGCTAGTTCAGGACCATTTGCTGTATCAAGACCCATCTCATTAAAGTGCCAAGCTAACGCATCAGCCACCTGCTCTGCTGGCAGCTCTTTCATATAATGTTGATTTAACCAGATCAATTTATCGGTATTAAATGCCGAAGCCGATTTGCTAATATTAGTAAGGCTAAAATGTTCAATCAATTCATCAACACTAAACACTTCCTGATCACCATGAGACCAACCAAGACGCACCAAATAATTCAACACTGCTTCTGGTAAAAAGCCATCGTCACGATACTGCATGACACTAACGGCACCATGACGTTTAGATAATTTTTTACCATCATCACCCAAAATCATCGAAACATGCGCAAAAGTAGGTAATGGTGCACCTAGTGCATTAAAAATGTTAATTTGGCGAGGTGTGTTATTGATATGGTCTTCACCACGTACAACATGAGTAATCCCCATATCCCAATCATCTACCACAACACAAAAGTTGTAGGTTGGCGAACCATCTGTACGCTGGATGATCAAATCATCTAATTCGGTGTTACTTATTCTGATTTCACCGCGGATTTGGTCTTGAAATACTACATCGCCTTCTAATGGATTTTTGAATCGGACAACATATGGTGCGTTTTCTGGGTGGTCAGTTCGGTCACGCCACGTTCCAGGATATCGGGCTTTTTCACCGGTTTTTTCTTGTGCTTCACGAATACTGTCAAGCTCTTCTTGTGACATAAAGCATTTATAAGCTTTACCTTCGTCTAGCAACTGTTGAATGAGTGCCTTATAGCGATCAAAACGGTCGGTTTGATAAATAGGACCAGAGTCATGGTGTAAACCCAACCACTCCATACCATCTAAAATGGCTTGTTTTGCTTCATCTGTTGAACGCTCTAAATCGGTATCTTCAATTCGTAGGACAAATTGTCCACTATTCGCCTTGGCATATAACCATGAATACAACGCAGTTCTTGCTCCTCCAACATGCAAATATCCTGTTGGGCTTGGAGCAAAACGTGTCACAACTGACATAAAGAATCCTTAAAATAATAATAACGTGTTTATTTTATCAAATAGGATGATTTTTGATAGGCATTCCTGCATGAAAATAGAGAAAACACGTTCTTTGCTTAGGATTTGCGCAAACAGCTATGAAAATCAAAAAAGACGTCATTTTCAGTTGACAGAACAAAGTGAATCTCTATAATAGCGCCTCACTTGCTTAGGCAAGCTAGTAAAAAGATGGACGCTTAGCTCAGTTGGGAGAGCATCGCCCTTACAAGGCGAGGGTCACTGGTTCAAGCCCAGTAGCGTCCACCACTCTTTTTAGTATAGAAACCATATATTTGGACGCTTAGCTCAGTTGGGAGAGCATCGCCCTTACAAGGCGAGGGTCACTGGTTCAAGCCCAGTAGCGTCCACCATCCTTTAAAATCAATCACTTAATTTTTTATCCAGTTCGAAAATCAACCGATTTTGCGAGAACCGCCTGTGTATTTTGCATATTGGTGTGTCGAATCGGTAACGAATAAGTGACGAATTTGCACACTACTCTGCTACAGTCCAATGATTTCAATACTTACAGAGTTCAACTACTGATCCCGAAATTTACAATTGAGATTTTTTAGAAGGTCGTTAAAGATGATTGATTTGAAGATGTTTGAGAGGGAATATTTGCTATTTTGCTCTTTTGCTCTTTTGACAAAGTCTGAAACTTCACAGTCAAAGTAATTGCATAGTTTATCAATGTTATCTGTGACTGTACTGTAGCCTTTATGATTAACAATTTTTGATATGAAGGCGAGCACTATATTCGCACATTTGGAAGCCGTAAATACCTGTTCATTTGGGAAGCTGTCGAAAAGACTATGTGTGAAAGAACGGATGTTGCTATACAAATGCCTCAAGAGTAATCAAGATGCTAGCAAAACTTACATCACGAAAATTAAACAACATTCTGTTTATAGAATTCACAATTGGCAGTGTTCGGTTTAGAGAATCACTCGGTATAAAAGATCCACGCAATAACCGTGCATTAATCAAACCTAAACTAGATGAAGTGAACTCAGATATCATACAAGGAAAAGTTGACCTTCGCGTTCACTTCCCGAACTCAAAGAACTTAGAAAAGTTCGACCAGCTCGACATGCCAACCTAGTTCAATAAAACGCCTGAGATTATGCCTGAAACGGTTTAGGAATATCCACGCTTCCAATATTTTGTGAAAACCTGGATGGAGGAAAATGCGATTACTTGGCGCACATCTCAACGCAAAAAAGTGGTCAGTATCGTGCGTGGGTATTTGTTACCTAAGTTTGGCTTAATAAATATTCACCAAGTAAAACGCTAACAATTGCAAGGCTTTCGAGCTAATCTTGGTCAAATTACAGATAAAGACGGTAAACGTCGCTTAAGTAATGCGCGCATCAATAAAATCATGTCGATTCTTCGTGCAATTTTAAACGAGGCCTCTGCGGGTTTTAATTTTGCTACCCCATTTATCAATATCAAATCGTTGAAGAATAACCCTGCGGATATTAATCCATTTAGCTTAGGTGAAGTGTTTTTGATTCTGGACAATGTGCGTGCTGATTATCACAGCTATTAAACAGTCAGCTTTTTCAATTCGCGATATCCAGATGAATAACTACGTATTTGAAGCCATGTTCAGACAGTATCGCGCTACTGCTGATTGTAGTAGCTCATATCTGATCTTACAGTTGTGATGAAAAGGATTGGACCTCATCTGACAGACAGCTATGAACGTTCAGCGGACTGTCACTCTCTAGCTAATCTAGGGAGTGCTTTTCTAATTCCTGCCAAGATGTTGCTCCAACCAATACGCTTTTTCCAAAGTTTGCCATCGACTAAAACTTTATAACAATCGATCCGATCAGTTTTATACAGTTCAAGTTTATGAGTAATGGGTTGACCACTATCGTAATCAGTTATTTCGATTATTCTTCTTAGTTCAGGAATGCTTTGCGGCTCTACAAAGCTATCTTGTTCTATATCAGAATTTCGATTAGTGTATGATTTATGATAATTTTTTGAAGCTTTATTAGTTTGTCTATAGGTAATCTCCTACCTTACAAGGTAGCATACCTTGCAAGGTCTCACTAATAAGCTGTTATGTGCGTTATAGGGAAAGTGCCAAAGGGTAAAGAATTATGGACTTTTTAATATTCAGTGAATCTAGATCCCAAGAGGTCATTGATCTTTTCAAAAGCGTGTTCTCTGCGTCTGATAGCAACGCCGAAGGGCAAGTAATTGCAGATTTTGTTAAAAATCTAATTAGTACAACTCATTCAAAGGATTTAATTGGCTGCGTTGCAGAAGAGAAAGGTATTATTATTGGGTGTATATTCTTCAGTCGCTTTACCGTGCCCAGTGGGCAAAATGCTTTTATTTTGTCGCCGGTTGCGGTTTCGACAGATATGCAAGGTAAAGGCATTGGTCAAAAGCTAATTCAATATGGCCTAGATCATCTCAGGTCTTTAAGTGTCAGTTTGGCTTTCACATACGGCGACCCAAATTATTACTCCAAAACAGGATTCGAGCAAATCAATGAAGATATTGTAAAAGCGCCTTGCCCTTTAAGTCAGCCGATCGGGTGGCTCGCACAATCTCTTAATGGCCAAGAAATTCAGGCTATGGCTGGCCCCACGCAATGCGTTGGAGCATTGAATGACCCTAGCTTATGGTAGGCAAAGCACATAACAAATCAAAGCACTCGGACACAGCAAAGTTTCGCCGGTGTTTGAGGCGTTACCACCGTCCGATTTTGGCACATAAGCGACTGTCAGATTTGATTGAGTTCTGTTAATCGAACCTGACAGATAAAGTTAAGACTTATTCAAATAATACCTGCTTGTTCATCAAATTTTTTGAAAAATAGCTAGACTCTTTCATTTAACAACTACCATCTTTTTTAGTACACGTTTTTGTGCTTTGGGTATCGCCTGATTGCTGACTCATATATTCCATATCTTTTTGAGCTATAATTCCCGCAGGCACTTGACTTGTTACACTATGAACCACTTTAATAGCAGCCCCTTCAGCTAGGCTTTCTCCTTTGCGCCCAGTATGTATTGCTCCCACCGTTGCAACTTTAGTGGCTCCATTTGCTCCAGCGATAACTCTTTCAGTCTTCACGAAGGACAAACCATGGGCCACGAGGTTCGTCGACTGTGATCACAATATGAACAAAGTCAGTGATGCCCGTCTCCTAATGATAATACACATTCCTAGTGATGATATAAATCTGACCTTCGTGACAGCGAATCCTCGGTGCATTCATCCCACTATCTGAATTAACGTTCACCAAAATTAACGTCCCCAATGACTTGTTCTTTACGATTCAGTTAAACTAGAAAACAAGATCCCCCCACAATAAAAAGAGTTATCATCATATCTATTTTGCGTTTCATCATTCACCACGTAGTCTATTTAAAGCATTGTGTTCGATTGTAAAGGCACGTATTTTATTTATTATTTACCTTAATAGATGTCGATAGGTTAACGGTTATGCATTATATTAAGTTCACTTTCCAGACTCTCGCATTCAGTACATCATTACTTTTTTTACTCGCCTGCAGTAAACCAGATATTGCGATGGACGCTGCTTGTAATGATTTTTCTTCGAGCTACATTACATTTCCTGCGGGTCAGATCACGTTTGGTCAAAATGCCCTTTATCCAGAGGAACGTGGCATAAAAACAGTACAGGTTCCCGCTTTTAAGCTGTCAGTCACGGAAGTCACCAATGGTCAATTTGCCGAATTCGTGACAGAAACGGGCTATATCACTCGTGCAGAGCGCGGCATCGATGCACATTTAGCGCCGGACTTATCCGCCCACTTTAGACAACCAGGTGGCCTTGTATTTTTACCTCTTGTTGAACAAAATTCAGAAAACATTACACGTCTTTGGGAGTTTATTCCAGGGGCCAATTGGCGTCATCCGTATGGCCCTAACAGCACCATTACAGGAAAAGCACATCACCCATTACATATTGGGGTAATTGGGACCACCCATACCTTCTGGTACGACCCATGTGATGTTTTGCGAGGGATCTTTGATATCGCAGGTTTTACAATGAATGCAATTTTGTGCATTGATTTGTAAGCGCCACTCGCCCTCTTGCTCTAACATCTCATAAACGCCAGCAGGACAATAACGCTGAGCAGGTTCGTCGTAAGTCGGTAAGTTCACAGTGACAGGGATCTGTGGGTCCTGCAAACGCAAATGACAAGGTTGGTCTTCTTCGTGATTGGTATTGGTCAAAAAAACCGAACTCAAGCGATCAAAACTCAACATATTATCCGGTTTAGGATACCCGATGGGGGTGCAGGCAGAGGCCGGTTTCAATTGCTCATAATCTTCTTTGCGGTCACGCAATGTAAACGGGCTTTTGCCGCGTAAAATATTTTGTTCAAACGTATTAAATGCGCCTCCTAAGACATTACCGTAAGCATGAATCGCGGCGCCAAAGTTTCGCGAAGCGTGTAACTCTTGATACAACCAGGAGTCTTTAAAACGCGTTTCAAACTCGTTCAAATCCCTCCCTTCTTGTCCACTTTGTACGGCAGCAAACACGGCTTCAGCAGCGAGCATACCCGACTTCATTGCGGTGTGATTACCTTTGATTTTTGAAAAGTTCAAGGTGCCCGCATCACAGCCCAATAACAGTCCACCAGGCATAGTCATTTTGGGCAATGAGTGCAAACCGCCTTTGGCAATGGCTCGAGCCCCATAGGACACTCGCTTACCGTGTTGTAATACCTGAGCAAAAATGGGGTGGTGTTTCATGCGTTGAAATTCTTTAAACGGATCACTGTGCGGATTTGCATAGTTCAGGTCCATGATCAAACCGACCAGTACTTGGTTATTTTCTGCGTGATACATATACGACCCACCCGTGGCCTCACTGAGTGGCCACCCCGCACCATGAATGACCTTGCCCGCTTGATGATGCTCACTGGGAATATCCCAAATCTCTTTGAAGCCAATGGCGTAATGCTGTGGATCGGATTGAGCCGCCAAATCAAAATGGGCAATCAATTGTTTGCCCAGATGGCCTCGACAGCCTTCTGCAAACAGCGTGTATTTGGCTCTCAACTCCATGCCAGGCATGTAGGTGTCTTTGTGGGTGCCATCCGCACTGATGCCCATATCACCGGTAATAACACCTTTTACCACCCCTTCTTCTAACAGTGGGCTCGCCGCGGTAAAACCGGGAAAGATTTCGACGCCCAACGCTTCAGCTTGCGTCGCCAACCAACGACACACGTTGCCCATACTGACGATGTAATTACCGTGGTTCATCATGGTACGGGGCACCAAAAAGTTGGGTAATCGCGTGGCTTTGGTCTCATTGTGGCACAGATAAATGTGATCTTCGGTAACGGGCGTATTCAAGGGCGCACCGAGCGCTTGCCAATTGGGCAATAATTCATCAAGCGCCGTGGTTTCAAACACGGCCCCAGACAGAATATGCGCCCCGACTTCTGAGCCTTTTTCAATCACGCATATGGACAGTTCCGCTCCCGATTCTTGAGCTTGTTGGGCAAGCTTAATGGCCGCACTCAGCCCGGCGGGGCCAGCACCAACCACCAACACATCAAATTCCATCACTTCTCTGCTCATGATTACCTCTTTTTTTTCTCTCATACCTTAACCCATTTGAGGTAGGTAACTTATAAACAACTATTTTACACTTGTCGTATAGAAAAACATGACGCTAATGGACTATATTAGACCATGGCACAAAGATAATGTTACCGATAAGAGGTTTTTGATGAAAATACTGGTACCGATTAAACGCGTTGTTGATTACAACGTCAAAGTCAGAGTCAAGAGCGATAATTCAGCCGTTGACCTGGACAATGTCAAAATGTCCATCAACCCATTTTGCGAGATCGCGGTTGAAGAAGCGGTCCGTCTTAAAGAACAAGGTCATGCGAGTGAGGTCATTGTTGTGTCCATTGGCACCAATGCGGTACAAGAACAACTGCGCACAGCGTTAGCGCTCGGCGCAGATCGCGCCATACACGTCGAAACCGATGCCCACATGGAGTCACTGGATGTGGCCAAAACCCTTGCGAAGTTGGTGGAACAAGAGAAACCGCAACTGGTCATTTTGGGAAAACAAAGTATCGATGCGGACAACAATCAGACTGGGCAAATGCTCGCTGCGTTATGTAACTACCCTCAGGGCACCTTTGCGTCCAACGTCGCGATCAGTGATGAATACGTTCACGTTACGCGTGAAGTGGACGGAGGGTTGCAAACCGTCCAATTAACATTGCCAGCCATTGTGACCACCGATTTGCGTCTCAATGAGCCCCGTTACGCGTCGTTGCCAAATATTATGAAAGCCAAGCGCAAACCGCTTGAAAGCATGTCTTTAGACGGTTTGGGGATCACTCCTAAACAATCCCTGACCGTGGTCAAAGTAGAAGATCCGCCCGTCCGCAGTGCCGGTATTAAAGTGGCAGATGTCGCAGAATTGATGGATAAATTAAAGAACGAAGCAAAGGTGATATCATGAGCGTACTAATCATTGCGGAACACCAAAACAACCAACTCAAAGTTGAAACACACAAATCCATTACCGCTGGTTTAGCCCTGGGTGAAACCGTTGATGTATTGGTATTAGGCGAACACGTCAACGAGGTTGCAAGCGAAGTGAGCAATATCGTCGGCGTACACCAAGTACTGGTAGCTGACCACGCAGCATACGCTCATCAATTACCCGAAAACAGTGCAGCGTTGATCCACGCTCTGAGCCAAGGCTACTCTCACATCCTTGCGCCAGCGACCACCACAGGTAAAAACATCATGCCTCGCGTGGCCGCGTTGTTGGACGTATGCCAAATTTCAGATATCAGTGAGGTCTTGGCTGCTGATACCTTTAAACGTCCGATTTACGCCGGCAATGTGATTGCCACCGTTCAGTCATCCGACCCTATTAAGGTGATCACCGTGCGCAGTGCATCATTTGATCGCGCAGAAACAGGCAACAATGCCCCTGTTGTATCCGTTGAACAGGTCATCGATAATGCGTTGTCACAGTTTGTCAGTGAAGAACAAGCCGTCTCTGAGCGCCCTGACCTGAGTGCGGCATCGGTCGTGATCTCCGGTGGACGCGGTATGCAAAATGGCGAGAATTTTGCGTTACTTGAAGGTATTGCAGACAAGCTTGGAGCCGCTATTGGCGCTTCGCGTGCTGCGGTGGATGCAGGATTCGTGCCCAACGATATGCAAGTCGGTCAAACGGGCAAAATCGTCGCTCCGGATTTGTACATCGCTGTTGGTATATCGGGTGCCATCCAACACCTAGCCGGCATGAAAGATTCGAAAATCATTGTGGCCATCAACAAAGACGAAGACGCCCCTATTTTCCAGGTGGCCGATTACGGGTTAGTGGCAGACCTGTTTACCGTCTTGCCAGAATTAGAGCAAGCGTTGTAAAGCAACATTCGCTTATAGGTCAACGGCCTGTGGGCGTATCAAACAGCAAAAAGCCAATGGGTGAACACCCATTGGCTTTTTTATTAACGTCTATACAATACCACAGCGCATTCCGCTGCATCATGGGCAGCAATTTAGCACACTTCGAACAATCCAGCAGCGCCTTGACCACCGCCGATGCACATTGAAACAACGACGTATTTTGCGCCGCGGCGCTTACCTTCGATCAAACTGTGACCGACCATACGCGCCCCGGACATGCCAAATGGGTGGCCGATCGCGATAGCACCGCCGTTGACATTGAGTTTTTCCATGGGAATGCCTAATGTTTGTTGACAATACAACACTTGGCAAGCAAAGGCTTCATTGATTTCCCATAAGTCAATATCGTCCATACTTAAACCGTGTTTGGCTAATAATTTGGGTATGGCAAACACGGGACCAATGCCCATTTCATCGGATGCGCACCCCGCAACGGCCACGCCGTGATAAATCCCCATAGGAGCAATACCACGTGCCTGTGCTACGTCTTCGGCCATTAATAGACACGCTGAGGCGCCATCAGACAACTGAGAGGCATTGCCTGCCGTAATGTGTGCACCTTGTTGAATGACGGCCCCATCCTGAAAGACAGGCTCTAACGATACCAAACTCTCTAATGTCGTCGTTGGGCGATTGCATTCGTCCTTTGTGAGCGTGACTTCTTGATAAGATGTCGTTTTCGTCGCTTTATCAAAGATCGCTTGTTGTGTAGTAAATGGCACAATTTCATCGTCGAACTTACCCGCGGTTTGCGCCGCAGCGGTGCGCGTTTGACTTAAGTAACTGTACTCGTCTTGCTGAGCACGAGAAATGCCATAGCGTTGCGCCACTACTTCTGCCGTTTCGATCATGGGCATGTAAGCGTGTTCATCCAGTGCTAGGACCGCTTTAGATTGATTGCGATACACATTTTTATGTTTGTTTTGCACCAACGAAATGGATTCCAGACCACCGGCAACCGCTATATCGTATTCGTTGCATACGATGCTTTTCGCGGCTGAGGCAATCGCCATCATACCAGAGGCACATTGACGTTCGATGCTCATACCGGCCACCGTATTAGGCAACCCTGCCGCGATTGCACTGAGCCGTCCTAGATTATAAGACTGGGTGCCTTGCTGCGCAGCGGCTCCTATAATGACGTCTTCCACATCTGTTGGGGCTACACCTGCGCGACGAACCGCATGTTGCACCACATGACCGCCCATTGCGGGTGCTTCGGTGTCATTCAGTGCACCACGAAATGCTTTGCCAATCGCCGTTCGGGCTGTGGAGACAATCACCGCTCTACGCATATTCAAATTCCTTACCAAGTTAGTTAAATGGGATAATAACGTGAAATCGTATCCACCACACAGGCAGGCCGGGATTCTCCCTTGACCTCGATGGTGACGCGCACCGTACTTTGAATGCCGCCTTTGATGGCTGCAACGTGAATGATTTCGCCGGTGCCTCGGATATCACTGTTGACTTTGACAATATTGGGAAACCGAATTTTATCGCAGCCGTAGTTGACTCCCATACTGATCCCATCTACGCGCATCATTTTGGGTAAAAAATCATTGGCCAGAGATAAGGTTAAAAAACCGTGTGCAATACAGGCACCAAAGGGCCCCTGTGCTGCTTTTTCAGGATCCACATGGATCCATTGATGGTCGTTGGTCGCCGCAGCAAATTGATCAATTCGATCTTGGTGAATGGTCAGCCATTTTGTCGGTCCTAATTGAGTGCCGACGGCATCCAAAAGGGCCTCAGGGGTCGCAAATATTTTCATTGACATCACCTTATGCGTGTTGACTGCTGACGGAAACCACTTCGCCCGTCATATAGCTACTGTAATCGCTGGCCAAAAACATCATGACATTCGCAATTTCCCATACCTCTGCCGCACGACCAAAGGCTTCTCTCTCACTGAGCTGGTTGAGTAGGGCCTCTGGCGCACTTTTTTTCAGAAAATCATGCATCGCAATACTGGGACTGACGGCGTTGATGCGGATCTGATGCGGAGCGGCTTCCATTGCGACACAACGAGTTAACGCCATGACTCCCGCTTTGGCCGCTGCATAATGACTTTGTTCAGCTTGCGCCCGCCAACCGAGTACTGAGGCATTGTTGATGATTACGCCGCGTTGACGACGGATAAAATGCGGTAACTGGGCTCGCATCATACGCATCGTGCCGGTTAACGTCACGTCCAACACTGTGTGCCATTCGTTGTCGGTCATTTCCACAAGGGGTTTACTACCACCTAAGCCTGCGTTGTTGATCAACACATCCACGCCTTGAGTAAAGGCTTCCGCCTCATTGATAAGGGTATCGACTTGAGCTTGATCGGTGACGTTGCACACGTAGCCCAAGATGGGCGTATTGGGGGCAATGCGCTGGAGTTTGTCGACCGAAGCAGACAGTCGTTCCTCGTGAATATCACTGATAACGAGTGCTCGACAGCCCTCTTCTACGGCTTTTTGTGCGGTCGCAAAACCAATGCCAGAACCCGCTGCTGCGGTAATTAAGACGGACTTGTTCGCCAATAATTGGTGGCCTTCCACGTACTTAGGTATCTGCATATTGTCGTTCCTAATTTTTGCTACATCATGCCCGTAAAGGTCGATGAGCACATCGTTAAGTCGGACTAAATACCTCTGGATTCACTCTGGTTTACAAACTCAACACCGTAAAATCACGTGGCACAGCATTGACTGTCACACCATCACTGAAGCGAACGGTCAAGGGTGCATCACTGAAGTTGTATACCACGTAATGTTTGATCCCTTGATTTTCAAAGACCATCGCACTTGGGTAGTCTGCCGTAATACCGTCGTTTTGCATGTTCCCTAAGACTTGCCACTGTTTGATCCAATAATACGTATGTGCTTTGGTTTCACCCGCTTCTGGGGTGTAATCCGTCATACTCAAATAATCCGTAAACGCACTGTCTGCATCGGTCATCGACCAAATTTTCCACCAAATATCGCGCCACTGATCAGGGATCAGGCCAGACGGTTTGTTATTACTTGACTCAGTTAAGCCCAAAGAAACGTAATCCGCAAGGTAATCAGGGTATTGTCCAATATGCAAACTCAAAGTATTGGAAGGTAAACCTTGAATCCCGAGAATGTGCGCAAACGCTGGCGAGAACCAGGTTGAAAAGACAGCGCCATCGCCCCAGATGATCGACGTTGTTATCCGTTCATAGCCACTCGGGAAGTTATCCAGCGTGGCGTCATTATTTGATTGCCAGCCATCGATGTTATTCCAGTACTGCCAATACGCCGCGGCGGTCGACGCATGCAAATAGATCCCGCGATCGCGGATCTCATCATTGCCCGTGAGCATACCGTACAAAATCATGGCGCCATAAGCGTTCGCCGCCTCAGAAGTCGATTCGTTGTTGTTACCGCGCACAAAGTTGACTCGACCCGATGCCCAAGAAAAGCCGTTGGCCGGATCAAAATGACGCAAATAAGGGAACATATCGTCCTCTCGTCCACCAGCGTAATCGCGGATCAATAACTCGATCATCGGCCCGTATTGCGACGCACTGCACCATGACGCATCAAAGCGGCAGACTTCTGCTGCAGCCCGCACCAGATAACCATAATGAAAATGGTGGTCGTTGAGCTGTTGATGGGATGCAAACGATTCTTCCATCGCAAATAACGTATCCCACGTCGCGTCATAGGCAAAATACTGCTGTTCATCGAGCCCATCGTCGGCTGTTGCGGTGAACCAATCCGTGAGTTCGGTTTTTAACCAGGCTAACAACCGGTCGCGTTGTTCAGCAAGCTCAAGCTCATCGGCCAATGCGATCAACTCTGCCACTTTGCCGTAATTTTTACCGCTCCAGTACGCATCCTCACGACCGTCGTTCCACTGGGCCTCCCCGAGCGCAATGAAATCATTGATATGTTGAGTCACCACATTCAGTTCCAGATCATTATTGATGGCTGGTAACGTCGGTAATACACCAACAAAGGGTAAAGTGTAAGTAAAGCCTGTGCCTACGTGAAACTGCGTTACGCCTCGTGCACTGCGACGACTGTAAGCGGGTTCTGTCATTTGAGCGTGTTTCCAGTGTAGAGGTTGCATACCGGTCATGGTCGTCACAGGCTGTGCATTTGCGTCGACGTATTGGTGCGATACTGATACTTGTTGTTGTGAATGGTCCACCTCGTAATTGACATGTACCGCATGTACGACATTGCGTGCAAGTTGTTCATGAGCCATGATCATCGCATTACTTGGCGTGGTCGCGGTGGGTAGTAACGCAACCGTAATGCCGCCAGTGACACTGTTGATGCGAATCTCATTCGATTCTACTGCATTAAATACTGTGCCCGTATCACCAGACACTAAAAAATAGTTAGTATTGCCCGCATCGCTGGTCCACACGCCCAGACTGTTGTTTTGCGCATAGAATGTGCCTTTTTCTCCACCGTCGGCCCGCAAGGTCCGCAACACCATGTCGCCCGCTAACACATCAAAGTACACATAGGGTGAACCGTGCACGAAGGTCCCGCGCATGACTTCGATCTCACCGCTTTTCCACAGTACCGTAACAGAGCCATCGGAAAAGTCATATAGCGTAGCGTCTAATTGCGTGTACTCACTGTTAGCAATGGCTATCCCATCCATGACTTCGCTGAATGGGTCAGGAATCTGATACAAAAAGTCATTACCCAAAACTCGGATCCCGCTTGGTAAGCCCATCATGCGCACCCCTTTATTGGTAATGCGAGCGGTAATGGGATCAGGGGTAATATACGCGGCAGCATTAGGGTTGCCGATTTCCATTTCGCCTAAGAAAGAGACAGACCCCCACCAGCGTCCGCTGGCCAGAGGGCGTTCAGCAGCCGGGCCACTGACATGCGGATAAAGCGGTGTGGGTGTGCCTTGAGGAATACCCGTAGTTGTATCACAACCCGCAATGCCTGGCTCAACAACGCCTGCGTTGTAAATCCAATTGCCGTAATCTTCAACACAACGATAACTGTTCGGATTGATCGTATCGGACACATTCCCTGCCCCAAACGTCAACGCTGTAAAATCATAAAATCCTGGTCCCGTAGGATTGGGCTCAGGCACAACCGCGTTCTCAGAGCTCGTTGAAAAATACACATTATCCAATACAAACACGGTATCATTAAACTGCGATGCCCATATTACAATCCCAGTGTTAATCGTCCGAAGATTCAAGTTACTGGCTTGCAATTGCGCTAAAGGATAGGAAATGGTCGTCCACTCTCCAATCGGTTGTGGGCCGAGATCCACATTACCCGAGGTACAGGGGTACACGCAATCCAACTTAAAGGTCATATTGGGATCACCCGATATCACTTTGATATCAAAATTGATGCTCCCTTGTGCATACGCACTAAAATCCAGTCCTGAGGTGGCACTGATAAATAAACCGGCAAGTTGTGCGCCATTGGTGTGAGTCACTTGCAATACCGGACCGCGTTCTAGATCTTGTATGGTCTGCCACTGCATCGAAGCGCACATCACCGCCGCGTTATCGCAGTCACCATACCCTAGCGCCTGATCAAATGCCTGAATCCCGCGATCCCAACGCGCATCGGGTGTAGCGGCACGCATGACGACAACCTCGGACGCGTTATTTGAAGGAGGGGCTGGCGCCGTCACGACTACTGTACGACTCAATTGACTTTGATTCCCCGCACTATCACTGGCGGTATAAGTAATGGTATAGGTACCGGCCTCATCCACGTAGGTGCTTTCGACACTGACAGACACATTGCCATCGACATTATCGGTTGCCGTCGCGCCTGCGTCCACATAGTTATCCCCCACCGTCAAATTTATAGTAGCAGAACCATTAAGTGTAATAACCGGCGCTGTGGTATCGGCCGAAGGAGCAGGTGGTGGCACCACGGGGCTTGTACCGCTTCCACCGCCGCCACAGGCAGACAGGACCAATAGGCCAGACAAACAAACAGTGCGAATATGGGGATATATCATAAGAGGACCTCTTTATCTGATAAACAATTACAACATGCCGTCAAATAAAGAAAATGAAAGCGCTTACATTTAATGTAAATGATATGCGTCTTAATTGCAAATAAAAGGTTACATTATTATCTTATATATTTTTTAAATAAAAACTTTCAGGCTCTTTACAGTTCCTTACCACATGGTAAATTAGAATTTGTTTAGCAATTATTTAAGGAGGTGATCATATGTCTAGTGTTTTGAATTTTGGTGTTATGACTATGGGTGAGGAGCTGTTAGACTAACCCTTTACTAGTTCTGCCCTAGCTGGTCATAATTCCAGCTCGAACACGGTAAGCCGAGCGATTGCTAGTCGTTCGGCTTATTTTTTGAGATAAGATTAGTGTGCGTGACCGTGATGTTTGTGGCTATGCTCACCTTGTATGGCATCGCCTTGGTCATTATAAAAGCCACTCGCGCCACCTTCGATAAAGCCTAGGTTGACCATTTGCGTTAAAAATGGGTCAGTATGATCATCACCGATATCGGCGTAATCTGTACTGAGATACTGTTCACGGACGGCAAATTCAGCCGCAATTTCCGTCTTATCCAAACTCAGTGAAGTGAGTTCCCACGTTTCAGTAAATCTTGGGTGTTTGACTTCAAGGTTTTGGATGAGCTGCTTTTGTGGCAACCACTCGAGTTTAATTTGGTCGCTAGCATAAAATACTACCGATTGACATCCTTGGTTTGAAGCGCTGGTTTGCTGTAGCTTGTTAAGGGTATTATCAGCGATGATTTGATAGCGACGTGACCAATCCGTTTCTATTTCACCTTGAATGCCCTCTCCAGGTTGATATTCAATAGCGCGTTGATGTTGGTCAAAAAAACGCGTAGTTTTAATTTGTTGTTTGCTATTGAGATACCACATTTCAGTGATACCTGTATCGTGATATATATGCGCTACGTGATTACCTGAGCGCAGTAATGTAATGCTTGTTTGATGGGTCTGTGCGTTTGCGACTTTTTCAATGGTATAAGTCGCTTTAACTTGACTGTGATCACATTGATTAGATATACCATCAGGACTGGCAATCACTGAATACGCAAAACCAATTAAGCTAAAACATAAAAGTGCAGATTTCATAATTTTTCCATTATTGAAGAAAACAAAAAACGCGTGCTAGGGCTACCCCAACACGCGTAGGCTGTCAACGTTACTTAAGATCAGCAGCAAAAGCCATGATGTGATAAATCATATTTTGCTCATTGGTACCATTCACCAAAAATGCCGCAGGCCCTTTTGCATAAATCCCAATGTCTTCACCTGAGTGGGTCTCTGCACTGTAAGGTACCAGTGCTTCTTGGTGGAAACCCGCTTCTGTCGTAGTGATATCCGTCAAATCCTTACGTCCAGTATCCGCATCTAACCCATACGTTGCATCAGGGTTAAAGCTCGTTGGACCAAAGTCTCTAAAACCACGTCCATTGGTATAACCTAACGTCGTGTAAGGCAGTTCATCACCAGCTAACGCAGGTGTATCAGAACCTACCCCAACCACTTTACCCAAGATTGGGTTTCCACGCTTAGGATAACCAGCAATAGTAAAGACATGACCGTGGTCTGCGGTAACGATGATTAAGGTATCATCATCAGCTGTCAGCTCATCAGCTACTTTAACCGCTTCCGCAAAAGCAATGGTGTCTGTCAATGCGCCGTATGCATTACCTGCGTGGTGTGAGTGATCAATACGACCTGATTCGACCATTAAGAAGAAACCATCTTCATCATTGTCTAGGATACGCACCGCTTTTGCAGTCATTTCTGCAATTGTTGGTTCCCCCGCAATGTCATTAACACGGTCAGCGTGGTATTGCATGTGAG
Organism: Alteromonadaceae bacterium; assembly: GCA_014872805.1. Lineage (GTDB taxonomy): Bacteria > Pseudomonadota > Gammaproteobacteria > Enterobacterales > Alteromonadaceae > Opacimonas. The sequence continues at coordinate 29,361 of WKFN01000016.1, read as the reverse complement.
ATTCATTGAACAAACCGAATAGTTTTTCCGTCGCTTCTGCATCAATCGCATCAAATCCCGCTTGATCCATCACGTACGCGCCTGTTGGATACTGGGTCTGCCATTCAGCAACTAGGTTGCGACCATCACTGCGATCACCTTCTACCGAAGACGCAGCGTCAGCAGAATTAAATGCCGCATCTTTTGGTAAAAAGTGACGACGACCACCGCCCATCACGACATCGATACCATTGACATCCACACCATCGAAACGTGCTTCAAGATTTGCTTCAAAGTTCACTAACTGTGATGCGATATCTTCACAACCTTCCGTTATCGCTGCTTCAGGCATATCGGAAATATCTTCCCAGTTGCGATCGGCTGATTTGGCATAAGTTGCCGCCGGCGTGGCATGAGTAATACGCGCAGTCGAGATAATACCCGTTGCTTTTCCGGCCATTTCAGCAAGCTCTAGCGCTGTGACTAGTTCATTACCTGCAACCGTGGCACAGTTTCCACGTTCAATGTCTTCATCAACACCTATAGTACCTACGTCCGTTTTGACACCCGCAACCATGGCTGTCATGGTGCCTGCAGAATCCGGTGTTTGTGCATCAACATTATAGGTTTTTGCTAAGCCTGCGAAAGGAAACTCATCAAAGTGCAGATTATTTTCTTCACCGAACATGCCTTTGTTTTGGCCATCTAAAATACGCGCCGCAGTGACCGTAGAGACGCCCATACCATCGCCGACAAACAAGATAACGTTTTTCGCTGTGCCGCGTAAACGCGCGATGGTTTGTGCCGTGGTTTCATTGGCAGAGTCAACACGAGCCATTTTGGCCATACGACCAGTTGTGTTATTAAGCCACGTCTGACGAGCCTCACTCAGTTCTAACTGACCGGCTTGATACCATGGGTTGGTTAAGTTATTTGCAATCGTGGTACGGTCAACTGTATTGACGGCAGGTGTACATACATAGCTAGTTTGGCTAATTTCAGACGCATCCAAAATACCGTTTCCATTCGCGTCAACACCGGAATCGATTTGCGTACCGCCATTGCGACATTGTGCATTGTTTACAGCGAGAACGGTTTGGTTCACTAATGAGTTATTTCCTGCTGGACCTTGTGCACCTGTTTGACCTTGTGCGCCTTGTGCGCCCGTTGCACCATCATCACCGTCTAATGTACACGCAGATAACCCTGTAATAGCTAACGCTAAGACGCTTAATTTTAATAATTTCATCTTTATTTCCTTAGGCTTTGTTATTCTTGCACCAAGCCTAATGCTTGATTAATTAAGTGATAAATATAGTTTTGCTCAACCACACCTTGGGCTAATTGGGCACCAGGACCTTTAGCATGCAAACTAATGTCTTCACCTGAATGTGTTTCTGAAGACGTAGGGATAAGTGCTTCTTGGTGAAAGCCTGGTGTTGTTGTATCCACTGCAGTCAGATCTTTACGACCATTGTTATTTGGCTCTCCATAAGTGACGTCAGAATTGGTTTCTGCGCCGTAATCACGGAAACCACGACCATTGGTGTAACCTAACGTAGTGAACGGCAAGCCATCCGCAGCCATGGCTGGCTCTGTACTGCCTACAGAAACTACTTTTCCCAAAATTGGATTACCACGCTTCGGATAGCCTGCAATGGTAAATACATGACCGTGATCAGCTGTAACCAAAATTAAAGTATCTTCATCCGAGGTTAAAGCGTCCGCCGCTGCAACCGCATCGGCAAAAGCCAAGGTATCGGTTAAGGCACCAGCGGCATTACCTGCGTGGTGCGCATGGTCAATTCGGCCAGACTCAACCATCAAGAAGAACCCATTTGGATTATTATCTAAGATCTCAATTGCCGCGGTTGTCATCTCAGCAATCGATGGCTCACCTGCAATGTCGTTAACACGGTCGGCTTCGTATTGCATGTGCGATTCATTAAACAAGCCAAAGATCTTTGTTGAAGTAGCCGTGTCAATTGCATCAAAACCAGCTTGATCCATAACATATTGACCCTGCGGATAAGTGGCTTGCCACTCACTTATTAAGTTACGACCATCGGTACGATCCCCTTCGACTGACGAGCTGGCATCAGCTGAATTAAACGCCGCATCTTTGGGTAAAAAATGACGACGACCTCCCCCCATAACCACATCGATGCCGTCAACATCGACACCGGCAAAGCGTGCTTCTAAGTTTGCTTCGAAGTTGACTAACTGTGATGCAATATCTTCACAGCCATCGGTTACCGCAGCTTCTGGCATGTCAGAAACATCTTCCCAGTTGCGATCAGCTGATTTAGCGTAAGTTGCCGCTGGCGTTGCATGCGTGATACGCGCAGTTGAAATTATACCAGTCGATAGGCCTTTAATTTCAGCCATTTCTAGTGCAGTCATCACCTCATTGCCTGCAACGGTACTGCAATCGCCACGTTCGATGTCTTCATCTACACCGATGACACCAACATCTGTTTTTAAGCCAGACATCATAGCGGTCATCGTACCGGCCGAATCAGGTGTTTGCGCATTAACGTTATAGGTTTTTACCAAGGCTGTGTGCGGGAAAGTCTCAAAACTTAAATACCCTTCTTCGCCCGGATTTCCCTCAAGTTGCCCTTTGTGAATACGCGCAGACGTCAAAGTAGAAATACCCATGCCGTCACCGACAAACAAAATGACGTTTTTTGCTTTAAATGTGTTTTTTACAGCCAGTTTGCTTTCTAACTGTGACTGCGCATCAGTAAACCACGCATTTTGCGTTTGATAATCGGGAAGTGCAGTTTGAGCATAGGCGGTAGCCACGGCAAACATTGCACTACCGAATACAGTGAGTGTTTTTTTCATATTAATTGTCCTAGTGTGAGATATTTGTTCATGCAATTTGAACATTGAAAAATCTACGTGATTTTTATGACAAACTCTGATCAGTTCTTTTTCAGGATCGTGACAATTAAATGAAGTTTATATTAAATTGTTATATTATCTCATTACGAAATAATGTTACTCAATCCCTTCAGATTTAGCTATTCAATCGTCCAATTTTAACAAATCTACATCCTCACCGCATTAATTTGATATACTCGCTTCTTTACAACGCAAGACCATCCTTATCCATGACCCCACACACTCTGATTGAGCTGACTGAATCAGCGCCACACACTATTGAATTTGCAACTGTCATGTCTGTCATTGATGCGTATTACGATTATACGCCCACTGACTTTACCAATGGCGACACACATAATGCGGCGGGCAGCAATGAAGGCTCCTGTAAAATTTTTGCCTTTGCCAAACTCAATAAACTCAAGCCAGACGCCACTTTGTCATTATTTGGTGATTTTTATCGCTCAGATGTTTTGCAACATCCAAATGGTACAGATCACGCTAATATTCGTAATTTTATGCGTCATGGTTGGGATGGAATGTCTTTTGCTCAGCCGGCATTAAAAGAAAAAGCCCCCATAGGACGCCTCACCACACGCACCATTGCGATGCATGCTGACACCAATCCAGCTGGAGATATTTTTGGTGGTTGGGTCTTATCACAAATGGACATGGCCGCAGGCATTTGTGCTGGGCAACGCGCGCAAACTAGAGTGGTCACGGTTGCACTCGATGGCATGAGTTTTATCAAGCCGGTACATGTGGGGGATATTTTAGGTGTTTACACTCGCATTGTTCGCGTGGGACGCAGCTCCTTGGATGTCAACGTCGAATGCTGGGTCCGTCGCAGCCGTATAGGCCAACGTGAAAAGGTCACTGAAGCCATATTTAAGTTTGTGGCGCTCGATGAAAATGGTAACTCCATTGCGGTACCACCACTTGCTGATTTACCTCACTACGTAGAGAGCGAGCTCTAATTTAATGTCTGAAATCACTTTTGCAACAATGGGGCTGTGTGCGCCCGTTCTACGCGCACTGTCGGAACATAACTACACTTCCCCTACCCCCATTCAACTTGAGGGTATTCCTGCTGTGTTGAGTAAAAAGGACGTGATGGCAGCGGCGCAAACCGGTACCGGAAAGACAGCTGCTTTTACGTTGCCGATATTACATTTGCTTTACGAAGCACAAATCAAACAACACAAGCCCGTAACCAATAACCATGTGCGCACTTTGATCCTTGCTCCTACAAGAGAGCTTGCTTCACAAATTTACGACAACGTGATCAAATACAGTCAATATATGGATGTTCGCGTGAATGTTGTCTTCGGCGGGGTCAAAATCAATCCACAAATGATGAAACTCCGACGCGGCACGGATATGTTAATTGCCACACCCGGTCGTTTGTTGGATTTGGCGCAAAAGAACGCCGTGAAATTTGGACAACTGAACACCCTGGTTTTAGATGAAGCCGACCGGATGCTCGATATGGGCTTCATCCATGATATTAAGCGCGTGATTGCATTACTGCCACAAAAGCGCCAGACCTTGATGTTTTCGGCAACGTTTTCAGACGATATACGCCAATTAGCCAAACGTTTAGTCAAACAACCCATTGAAATTACGGTCACCCCGCCGAACTCAACGGTGGAACGGATTGAGCAAGTATTATATACAGTAAACCAATCTGACAAGACTAAGTTACTCATTCACTTGATCAAAGAATATAACTTTCATCATGTGTTGGTCTTTTCTCGAACCAAGCACGGTGCTAACCGTCTTACTACGACTCTAATCAAAAAGGGCATTCCTGCAGCGGCCATTCATGGCAACAAATCGCAGAATGTGCGCACCCGAGCACTGAATGATTTTAAAAATAATGACATTCAAGTTTTGGTTGCAACCGATATTGCTGCGCGTGGTATTGATGTCGCCGGCCTACCTTATGTAATCAACTTTGATTTACCTGATGTCTCAGAAGACTATGTGCACCGTATTGGCCGCACCGGGCGTGCTGGAGAGTCAGGTCTAGCCATCAGTTTGGTGACGCCCGAACAAGCACCGGCATTGGCTGGGATAGAGCATTTGATCCAATTACATATCCCTCGAAAAAACGAGCCGGGGTTTGTCTGTGGTCAAGCAATACCGCAGACTAATTTACAGAAAAAAGCGAAGAAACCCAAAAAGCCCAAGAAACCCAAGCCACCGCAAAGCGCGCCAAGTCAAGCAAGGAGACGTTGAGTCAACAAGCTGTTTCGTTGCGTATTAGTACTAATGGCAAAATGCAATACCTCAAGCTCCCCTACCAATGACACTTGTTGTTTGGCCCGGGTGATGCCGGTATATAACAATTCTTTGCATATGAGTTGATTTAGCTGAGACGGATTGGACGATAACTTGTTGTTATCTGGCATCACCAAACACACGTGCCCAAACTCCGAGCCTTGACTCTTGTGCACCGTCATGGCAAACGCTGTCTCATGCGCTGGTAACTGGGCGGGCAAAAACGAGCGGTACCCATCACTTGATGGAAAATACACTCTCAACTCTTGCTGATTGTGTTCTGCCAAAGTGGCCAACACAATGCCCACATCGCCATTAAACAAACCAATATCCGCTTGATTTTGCGTGATCATCACCGGCCGTCCGTGGTACCAATGTTGCTCAGTTTGAGCTAAACCCAGACGTTGTCCCAATGCATCAAACTGCTCTTTATCCGAGCGTGTCGCAGTTAACACCTGAAACTGAGCAAAGGTCTCAAAGACCGTTGTAATATCGCCCACTTTTGAGAAGTGCTCAACACACTTTGCGTAAGCTGAATATTGCGCTTTGGCAAAATCAATAACCGAACCAGACACCATATTGATGGCTGGATACGCATTGCTCAATACCGTATCAAAGGCCTCAAGGTGTTGTTCGTTAACTGCAACCGCTAACGCTTTGATGGCGCCACCAAAACGATACGTGTTTTGTAAATGCACCCTATGTTCTGGCATTCCTTGCGCAATCGAGGATAAAACAGCGCCAGCTTCGACTGAAGCAAGCTGGTCAGCATCCCCCATCAAAATCAACTTACACTGAGAAGGCAATGCTCTAAGTAAGCGATTGAACATGCCAATATCGACCATTGAGGCTTCGTCTACCACCACCACATCTGCATGCAATGGATTGCCTTTGTGATGCCTAAATTCTGGCGAACCGTGTATTGCTCCCAACAAACTATGTAAAGTCGTAGCCTCCTCTGGCACGGCATCTAAAGCTTGCTCTTGCCCACTAAAACACGCGCGAACAAATTCGACATTGTGTTTGCCATGGCGCAGCGATTCACTCAAGCGCGCCGCCGCTTTTCCTGTTGGCGCTGCGACTTTGATGGTGAGTTCGGGGGATTGCATTAATAACAAAGCAAGAATTTTGACCACTGTGGTGGTTTTGCCGGTTCCTGGACCACCTGTGATCACAGCAAGCTGTTTGGTTAACGCCATCTGCGCAGAAAGTTGCTGGTATTCATCATTAAAGTAAGTATCAAGTGATAAAGGCAACTGAAGGGTAACTTGAGACAAAACTCGTAACCTATTTGCAACTTCCACTTCGTGTAGCCAGTAGCGTTGCACATACAAATGCCCTTTATCTAGCACAAACGGTTTATCTGCTTGGGTGCACTCTATCTGGTTATCATTTAGGGTTTGATACACATCTTTGCACATTTTAACGATTTTCAGTTCATCCTCATTCAATGCAATGCAAATATGACCTTCTTTGAGCGCATCGAGCAACCGGGTAACAATCGGTTTCCATTCTGAGTCTTGTGCGGCAAAAAACGATGCAACTCTGTTGGATAACTGTTCAGGATTAATAGACATAGACAGAATCTCCTGCAAACAACTTATCCAACGCATCGATTAAGGCAAAGGGGACGTCATAGCGGTAAACTCCCTGTTCCGCTCGCCCCTCACGCATGCCTCGACAGAACAAATATCTCACCCCACCAATGTGCTTTTCATACTGATAATTTGGCAATCTACGTTGCAGATATCGGTGCAGCGCTAGGGTGTAGAGGACACCTTGTAACCCATAATTACTGGTCTGCATTTTGTAATGCATGGCATCAAAATCATAGCCTTGAGCAATAAAGTTGGATTTGTAATCCATAACAAAAAACTGCTCAGAGTCATCGCCGGAGTATTGCGCAATTAAATCCACAAAACCGTTGAGGTGACCGACCAGTGACTTGTCTTGAATTGGCACAAATGGGATCTCAGGAGCTTGACTTGCCATCAATTCATTAATTTCCTCGGTGGAACTTTCACTAAGAGGAAAATAAAACGGCATTTCTTTGAGTACGGATGCAGACGAAATATCTTTTAACGCGATAAAATGATCAAGCTCTAGTGGGGCTTGTACGGTATTTTGTATCAGTTGATTGAACGCATCAAAAAGCGTCGGGTTAAGGACTTCCTCGCTAGATTTGTCTTTGTGAAGCATGTCAAAAACGCCATATTTTTTGACTAACTGCATGACCAAATCCGGATCGACACCGACTCTAGCTAGTGTGGAAAAATCAGACAACTCCAACACATCATGCAACAGATTACCAAAGTGTGCGCCTTTGGGCAGAATATCTTCATGTGCTAATATTTCTTCTACTACAGGATCTTCATCCGATGCTTTGGCCAGCGCGGTTTCTTCTTTGACGTTTTTACTCAAGCCTGAAAAACTGGTCATGCGATAACGTTTGTCCACTGAACGAGTAAATGTGTCAACGTTTGCCCAATCCAGTTCATCGGTATCGGGTTGATAAACTCCAGCCTCCAACAAACTCAGCTCATCAATAACACGACTGGTTATATTTGGACTCTGCGGGAGGCCTTTTGGCAGTAATCTGCGCAGGTTACTTTCTTCTATTGTGCTATCGCCTTCAGCTAAAGGATATGCGAAGGATTGCGGCATCACCACAATGGTTTCTTGCTCTGCACGAGTAAGCGCAACATAAATTAAGCGCGTGTCTTCGTTGTATACATCATCACGCATTTGCTCAGCCAGAATACTTCGCCCCTCAGCATTTACATTAGCATGCCATTGACCGTTTCGTTTCACACGGTACACCGAACCATTGAGTGCTTTCTGACTGGTGTTATGCAGGTCAGGACAATACACAATCGGGTATTGCAGACCTTTTGATGAGTGGATGGTTACAATCTGCAACGCTTGGGCATCGCTTTCCAGTCTTAACTCTAGCTCATCTGAACTCTGTCCAACCATAAACCTGCCTAATGCTTGCAACGTTTGTTGTGGTGATAACGCTTCATCCAAAACGTGCTCCTGGAGCAGCTCTAGGATATGTCGAAGATTGGTAATGCGTCGCTCTACGTCTTGATATCGCCCCAAATTGACAAACGCACTATGCGTTTCAAACAAATACGTCATGGCGGCAAATAAACTGTTTTGTTGCCAAATATTGGATGCTTTATATAGTGATGTGATCCAGCGTTCCAATTCGTTATTGTAACCTTCATTCGCTTGAACAAATGCCTCGAGTGTTGGACTAAACATTGGCTCTGCTAGGGCTTTTTTGGCCAATGATAGACGATTCGGTTGCAACAAGGCTTCTAAGATCCGGTACAGAGATTTGGCCTCATCTGTACCGAACACTGAATCTTTAGTCCGAACGACGGCGGGAATTTTGAGTTTGGTAAGCGCTTGTTGATAGCGTTTTGCAATGTAATTATTGCGAACCAAAATCGCCACATCTTCTGGTAATGCATCGGTCGTTCTAAGCCGTTCGAGTATATCCAAACACACATTATTACAAATCACCGCCTCTTCACTTGGCAGGTTGCGCGTGGTGCCTTTTGCCGTGTCAGCAACCAACCAAAAATGCAAAGGCTGCTCGATGACGGGGGCTTCTGGTTTGTATTTTAGGCCCGGTTTCACCACTTGAAATGGGAGTTGTTCATTGCCAAAAGGGTGGTCTTTTTGTGCAAAAATCGCATTGGTCGCATACACTAAATTTGGTGCAGAGCGCCAGTTAAAGTCAAGCGTCAAAGCCACGTCGGCAGTATTGACCGCTTCGATATACGTATCGATATCCGCTCCACGGAATTTGTATATTGCTTGTTTGGGATCGCCAATCAGATACAAATAGTGTTGACCTGAGCCAAACAAACTATGGAAAATATGCCACTGCTCGGCGTCCGTATCTTGAAACTCGTCTATTAACGCAGCCTTATATCGTGTTTGAATGGCGTCTTTGATGTCTTGATGCGCCCCTTCATCTGACAAGATCTGCGCTAAACGCAAAATCAAATCGTCAAAGCTGATCACCCCTTGGGCATCTTGCCGCTGCTTTAGCTCAGCGCGATAATAATCATATAGCGCATGTTTTAAGCTCACTTCGAGACTGGGTAGCACCTCCTGATAGGCTTGAGCAGCAAATACTGGAGGTTCAAACATAGATTCAAATTCAGCCCAAAAAGCGGCTTTGCGTTCATCTCCTGACACACCGCCTTTTTTCATGAATTTTTTGCCGTTCAACAGCGCTACGAAATGGTTAGAAGAGCACAGCTTTATATATTCAGAAGACAAGTTTTCAAAAACAAATACCCCCTCACCTTTGAACTGTTCTTTATTTGATGCGAACCAATTTAACAGTGGGGTGGTATAGGTCTTCAACCAAGTGCTGAGTTTATTAGATTGAGTTTCAAGTATCCGCCAGACGGCTTCCCACTCTGCCGTTTTCGCCGGTAACAATACAACCTCTGATTGTCCGACCTCATTGAGCCAATCGATTAACATTTGTGGTGAGGTATTGACCTGCGCAAACGTCATCGCTTGTTCTGGGGTGAGCTCGTAAGTATATTGACGCCAAAAGTCATGGACAATTTGCTCTTTGAGCAATGTCGCCTCATCACTCATCGTCAAATCAAATCCCTGCTGACTTTCCAGTGGAAATTCGGTCAATACTCGCTGACAAAAACCATGGATCGTAAACACACCGGCTAAATCAATATCCACCAATGCTCGATTCAAAAAAGCGATATCCTGTTCCCGACTCCCTTGCCGAGTGTGGATCCAATCCATCAGTTGCGAATCATCACTCGGCGTATCATAGGCCATCCGTGCAGCATACAACTTAGCTCGAATACGCTCTTTTAACTCTTCCGTTGCAGCTTTGGTAAAGGTGACCGTTAAAATTTTATCGATCGGTATCCCTTGCTCCACGACAAGGCGCAAAACAAGATAAGCAATTGAATAGGTTTTTCCGGTACCGGCACTGGCCTCGATACAGGTTATACCAGGCACAAAGGGCTGAGCAATTGGATCGAATGGTTGACTCATGAGCGCCCTCCTTTGCTAGCAAAGAAAATATCTTTAATACATTCGATGCTGAGGTGTTGAGATTGGTTATGCCAAATCTGATCAAACGAGCGACCTTGGGCGATACGAATTACATCTTCATCAGGTATAGCGTTAAAACCTATTCCCCTTTGGCTGTCGAACTGTTTGAGTGCAGAGGAATGTGCTTTATAGCGGCGCTCCTCCTCGTCTAGTTTCAACGACGGTCCGCTGTGATATGTGGTCAACCATGACCATGCTAGCTCGGGCCAATACTGCAACGGGTCGCTATGCGCGTCAATGTACATTTTAAGTAATAAGGGTAAATTCATTTGGACATTTGCAAACTCTTTTGAAACGACGTTTTGTCCCGTTCCAGCCCCATACAAATACACGGGTTGTTGTGTTATGGCACATACAAGACCAGCCTTGATGAAGTCTTTGGTTTTAAACTTACCAAATCGCGCATGAATAAAGCTACTTGCATAATAATTCGGCAATGCACCTTGAATACGGTATTGACCGTATGTGATATCAACACGAAACACTGTAGAACGATTATCCATTTGCGTTTGTTTAACCGCCGTTGCAAATCGCTCAACGTGCTGAATTTGTTGAGTAAGCTGTCTTTTGCCAAAGTTACCACTCGCCCATTGACCGGATTCATATAATTGATTCGCAATGACTTCGGCCCCTACGCCTTCTAAAAAGCGCTGAAAGATAATTTGATTCAGCTGATATCGTTCTAAAGAGCCAATGGCAAATGGCTCATGAGGCGAAATCATCGAATCTGCGTGATTCAATCTTACGCCTAAGCGCTCTTTCATAAACCAGCGTTGGGGATGACACGCGAAACTCATCAAATCATTCAGATCAATCACATTGCGTTGATGATTGCTGGTCGACAGCGGTAATTCAACCCAGGCTGCATCATCAGATTGGTCATCAATCTGTTGGGCAATCTGAGCATTTTGTTGAGCGAAGGTGGTCACCCGACTCTGTGGTAAAAAATATCGTTTAGCAAACGGTTGCAATGGATGTTGGATCACAAATTGCTCAGCGTTCACGCCAAGCACGTCTAACAATTCTTGTACGACGACAGAAGGCGGGATGGCTTGAAGTTTTTTTTGTGATTGGCCGACATAACTCAGATGCAAATGGGAACGAGCGGATAAAAGCACTTCTAAAAATTGGTAGCGATCGTCGACTCGTACGGATCTGTCTCCAAGCTGAACATCTTTGGCCATTAAATCAAAACTGCGATGCGGTTCTGCGCGAGGAAACTCCCCATCATTCAGTCCCAGTACGCACACCACCTCAAATGGAATACTGCGCATCGGCAGCATAGAACAAAAGGTCAATTGTCCCGCCATAAAGCCTTGTGAGCTCTTACGCTCGCTAATGGCATTATCTAACCAGTCAATGATAGTACTGAGCTCATGCTCGTTATTAAGTATATCCTGACAAGGATAGTCTAGCTTGAGTTGGGCAAATGTCCTTATGAGCTCCTGTACCAAAGGATGTTGTGGGTCAAATAAACGCAAGGTCAATTCACTTAACCATGCTTCCCATTGCGCGAGGGTTTTACTGGTGGAAGCTTGCTCAGACCAAACAAATAAACACTCGCGGACAAAAAAATCGAGCTTTTCAAGAAGCGCCAGTTGCCCTCCTTCAATCGATACATTTTGCCCTTGCATTGCAAATCCGTACATCATCTGCGATATCCCTGCATCCCAAGTATTTAATGACAAAGCTGGCAAGCCCAAACTCGCTCGATGCGCCGATGATTTGCCCCAACGGATATGGGTGTGTTCGATCCAGAGAACCATTTGCTCGACGTCCGCCGATGAGATCTTCAAAAAGGACTGAATTAAGGGTCTCTCTAATACGTCAACCACTTCAGACCAAGCAAAACGTCCAGGTAACAGATCCAAAACGGACAGCAACGTTGCATAGACCTGATTGCCTGACTGCGGGGCTTTATCCGCGATTGCATAAGGCATATCGCTGCCAGAAAACACGGCATCGATAAACGGCTGATAGTCGGTAATATTGGGTGCCATGACCGCAATATCACGCAACTCAAGTGCAGGATTGTGTTGCAACTGGCGTAAAATTGCGTCCTTGACTACTTCGACCTCACGCAACCGAGAATGACACGATACCACTTGGAGTGAGTCATCCGCTTGAGTTAACTTGGGTTGGGCAATATTGTGTAAAATTGCATGTTGAATCGAACTGAGCACCGTCTCTGCCTCAATATCTTGTTCGGTACTATCAAACTCCCAATGAAACGTTGCAGTGCTGAGTAATAATTTATGGAAATCTCGGCCTTGTTGGCCAAGTAGAGATAGTAATGGATGCTCACTTGAAGCATCTATTTGCTGGCCAAAAGCATCTAATTCTGCAATTTCAGCGGAACTCACTCGTTGCATAAGCTGATCGAGACGAGTTTGTGAGCGAGAGCGAATGTCAGCCCAATACCCTTTGGTTGGTTGGGTAATATAAATATGTACGTCTATATGTTTCGATAAACATTGTAAGACTTTGACAAACGCCTCAGGCATGGAATGGATCCCAAATACCGAAATACGCGGTGGTAAATCTTTAAACGTACCAACCTCAGCGTCATGTAAAGTCTGCATCAGATTGAACCACATTTGGCCAATATGCTGGTCATCCTCAATGCGTTTTAAGACTCGGCGCCAAATCTGCAAGGTCCAATGCTTGCGTTTCACTGCAACATCAAAATCCGGTACCGATTCAGGATCCATCCAGAATGGACGGAAAATTTGATATTGATCGAATAACTGGGTCAACTGCTGAGCAAGTTGAAAGCGTTTGTTTCCCTTATCGTCTTTTAAATATCGTAAAACCTCACCAAACTCTGTCAATGACTCGTCACGAATATCTTTTAATACTCCATCGACCACCCAAACCAAACGCTCTCGTGCAAAGTGCTCTGGTTTGAGGCTTTGTTCTGAGCACACTTGCAGACTGATTTGGTTAAAGAACTTGTTGGGAAACAAAAATTCATAGTTAGCCATTACCCCAAAACGGTCCGATAAGCGTTGCAATAACCAACGCTCCATACCCTGTGACTGAATTAAGAATACCTCCTGGTCAAACACACTGGGCAGGGGGTAAGACTCAATAACCGTAGCCAGATGCTCTAACAAATGTTCCGTTCTATTCGAGGTGTGCAGGGTAAATGCCATCGTGTCCTATGTATGTTGAGGAATGATTTTGGGATTCGAGACTTATAATAGACTGCTAATGCGTTTTTTGAAATAGACGATTTTGGCTTGTGTTGCTTTAGCATACACATCAAGTGGTGATCCTTAAAACCACCACATGAATTGTGCCGCCAATACAGACCAATTCTCTCGGTAATTGATTTGCGTATTGGGAAGTAAAAATGATGTTAAACGTGCCGTACCTTTAATTTAATGGGCTTCAACTTGAAAAACAACGTTATCATCTAACTGCCATTCGGCCCCTACTGTCCGGTAAAGATGCGTTGCAGCAACATCTGGGTTAACGCTAGATCAGATTCGATGTTGGTGACCACGATGTAATTTTTATCTGTTTGCGCATGAACGGTACCGAACCACAGCAACAACGAGACAAAGGCTATTCTGTACATATTTAATATAAATTTTATGACTTTTAGCTAGCTATAAAATAAAAGTAGGAAGGTGCGAGAATTGGACAAAAAAAAGCCACTTCAAATGAAGTGGCTCATATTTATTCACCTATGATTCAGGCAAAAGCATTCTCTAAAATGCTGTTGAACGTAGCGCTTGGACGCATAACCGCGTCGCGCTTGGCTGGATCAGAATAGTAGTAACCACCGATGTCAGCAGGTTGGCCCTGTACGGCAATCATTTCTTCGACAATCTTGTCTTCATTGGCACTCAATTTCTCAAATAACGGAGCAAATTGTGCTGCTAAATCCACATCGTCTGTTTGTGTAGCAAGCTGTTCCGCCCAATACATACACAAATAGAAGTGCGAACCGCGATTATCTAACTTGCCCACTTTACGCTGTGGCGACTTATTATTATCAAGCAGTTTACCGGTTGCAGCATCCAAGGCATCGGCTAGGATTTTCGCTCGTGCATTACCGTTTTTCTCTGCAAACTGTTCAATCGAAACGGCTAAGGCTAAGAACTCACCTAACGAATCCCAACGCAAGTAATTTTCTTCAACTAACTGCTGAACGTGCTTCGGTGCTGAACCACCCGCGCCTGTCTCAAATAAGCCACCACCGGCCATTAATGGCACAACAGAAAGCATTTTAGCTGACGTACCCAACTCAAGGATTGGGAATAAGTCCGTTAAGTAGTCACGCAGGATGTTACCTGTTGCTGAAATCGTATCTAAGCCACGGATCACGCGTTCAAGGGTATAACGCATTGCACGAACTTGCGACATGATACGAATATCCAAGCCTTCTGTATCGTGTTCTTGCAAATACAATTCGACTTTCTTAATCAGTTCGTTTTCATGTGGGCGATACGGATCTAACCAAAATACCACTGGAGTATTCGAATTGCGGCAACGATTTACAGCGAGTTTTACCCAGTCGCGAATCGGAGCGTCTTTGGTTTGACATGCACGCCAGATATCGCCTTCTTCGATTGCTTGCTCCATTAAAACTTCGCCGGTGTCGTTATCTACGATACGCGCTATGCCGTCACAAGCCGCTTCAAAGGTTTTGTCATGTGAACCGTATTCTTCCGCTTTTTGCGCCATTAAACCAACGTTTGGTACCGTACCCATCGTCGTTGGATCAAAGTTGCCATTGGATTTGCAGAAGTTGATCATTTCTTGGTAAATTCGAGCGAAAGTTGACTCTGGAATTACCGCTTTACATTCGTATTGGTTACCGTCAGCACCCCACATCATACCGCCTGAACGGATCATAGCGGGCATTGATGCATCAACAATCACATCGCTTGGTGAATGAAAGTTGGTAATGCCTTTGGTTGAATCAACATAAGCCAAACGCGGACGGGTTTTGTGACATTCGTGTAAGTCGCGTTCGATTTCTTCACGCGTCGCTGCTGGTAAGGTTTTGATTTTGTCGTAGAGCTCGGCCAAACCATTGTTGACATTAATGCCTAACTCATCGAACAAAGCACCGTGTTTAGCAAACGCTTCTTTGTAATAAATCTTGATTGCATGACCAAATACGATTGGGTGAGATACCTTCATCATGGTGGCTTTTACATGCAATGACAATAAAATATCCGCGTTTTTACAGTCTTCAAACTCGCGCTCATAAAATTCACACAGCGCTGTTTTGCTCATAAACATCAAGTCTAAGACTTCTTTGTCTTGCAACGGTAATTCAGCTTTCAATACGTGTGCATTGCCTTCTTTATCAACGAGTTCCATGCGCACATTGCGCGCACGATCTAAAGTCATAGACTGTTCGCCGTGATAAAAATCACCTTCTTTCATGTGCGAAACGTGGGTTTTCGACCATTGTTTCCACTCGCCCATGCTGTGTGGGTTTTTACGTGCGTATTCTTTTACTGCACGTGGTGCTCGACGATCCGAGTTACCTTCACGTAACACCGGGTTAACGGCACTGCCTAAGATCTTGCCGTAACGAGTGCGGATTGATTTTTCTTCATCCGTCTGTGGCTCATCAGGAAACGCTGGTAATGCATAGCCTTTCTCTTGTAACTCTTTGATACACGCTTTTAATTGCTGCACTGAAGCGGAGATATTTGGTAATTTAATAATGTTCGCATTTGGATCTTGCGTTAACTGACCAAGGTTAGCTAAGTTATCTTCCACTTTTTGCTCATCTGTCAAAAACTCTGAAAATTCTGCAAGCACACGAGCGGCAACACTGATGTCACTGACATCAACGTCGATTTCGGCAGACGCTGTAAAAGTGCGGATAATCGGTAAAAAAGAAGCCGTTGCTAAAAGTGGTGCTTCATCGGTATAAGTGTAAATAATTTTTTGTTTATTTTCAGACATGACGTTCGCAATTCCAAATTGAAAGGTTGTGTTGTGATTCCTTTTATATAACCGATAGTAAAGGCTTAAGATAAATTAATCAATAGCTGTAAATTGGTCTTACCAATATTCTTAAAATCGACGTAAGCGCTTTGTTTTATTAACAAAAAGCACATTTCTATTAACTTAAAGCCAATTTAGGTACGACTAATTGGTATGCTTATATAAAGCTTGACAGCTAAGCGTAATTACTCAATAGTTTACATGATTATAACAAACAAGGATGTCGCATGGCATTTAACACCGATCAAATTGCAGAACTTGACCTACTTCTTCTCTTCCCCGATACCAGCCATATGCAAGGGCTCAAAATCCACCGCGATGCCGATCCTGCCAAAATAGCGGCCGCACAACGACTTTTTGATAAGGGAATTATTTCGCAAGTAGATGGAGGGTATTTGACAGAACTTGGGCATGACTTAGCCAAACACGTGCATATTTTGCAGTCTGCGTTAACCAGTCCATCACTTGGTTAACGTCTGTTTGATGCCTTCTTTGTAAGGCGTCACCACAAAATCTGAAAAACGGGTTTTGAACTTATCTGACACGAAAATATTGTCTATGCCATAACGTGGCCATAACTCTCGGGTTTCTGCGAGTGCGGGTTTAAAAAATTTTAATATTTCAAGTTGCCACCTACGTAGCACCCGATGCTCGCAAGTTCGACCCAGGACCTGTTGTGCATAGTCAATGATTTGGGCATAGGTCATGCGCTCATCATCACAAGGTAAATGCCAAGTTTGGCCGTATGCATCAATGGTATTGCCCAATAACGCCGTTGCTCTGGCGGCGTCTTCGACATGAATGAGCGTGCGTTTGGTGTGATCGGATATAAAGATCCGCGCTTGCTTAGCTTTGCGTAATGCTTTTAACACCATTAAATTGGTGAAGCTCAACGTTTTACCCGGACCATAAAATTCAGGAGCTCGCGCAATGAGTGCGTATAAACCTTGATGTTGCATCGCCTGCAACACACGGTTTGTCATATTAGCTCTGACTCGACCTTTTGCCCCCTGCCCGACCACAGGCGTTTCTTCCGTTAATCGCGATACGTTTTGTGGGTACATGTAAGTATTGTCAAAAAACACCAGCTTCGCATTGTGTGCGAGACAGGCATTAATCACATTGTGGGTTATTAATTCAAATTGCGCCTGCCACAGCTGGGTATTTAATGGCAATCCCACGACAAAATAGACAACTGAGGCATCTTTTACGGCCTCGTGAGCGGCTTGCTCATCGCAGAGATCACTCACCACCACTGAAAAGCCATTTTCAATACTGAATGTTGCTGAAAGATCTTGTGGCTGTCGACTGACCAAGCGAATCGGTTCATCAGTGAATGTGGGTAGGTGAGATGCCAACGCACGACCAATGGGGCCTGTTGCGCCCAAAACAACCTGCATAATCACTCCCCCGAAAACATGTTCAAAAATAGACTCATTGGACAACAATATAGAGTGCAGTCAAAGTCGTCAACTTGCTTGTACATCCAACTTTTTCCTGGGGTGTTTGCTTTGCTCAAAAATAGCGGTAATTTTACGTGTTAGTACAGAGAAAGATCACTGCTATGAATAATTTTAATCAATTTACGCGCTTTGCCGTGTTTGCTACAATCTGTATCGTTGGTATCCACTTTGCTTTTTATTTGATGAAGCAAGACCGAACGTTAATGGCTCTGTTGCCAATTGTTATTGTCTTGTGTTGTGCTTTTTATTATCTCAAAAAATACACCGAAATCGATAACGGTGAATAACGCTTATACCCGACTTATCTCATGCCATAGATCGTTTCGAGTACTTTCGTGCCGATTAATTCAGCCGGAATTGCTCCACTGCGACTGGCGTCAAGATTAGCTAACACTGAAAAAGACAGATTATATTCGGGAACATAGGCTGCAAAAATCGATACACCATGCACATTCCCCCTCACAACAGAACTGCCCAAATACTGCGACATGCCTAAGCCAGTTTGCCACCCTCGATTGACAGGCGCATCCAAACCAGCTAACAACCTTCGCGAACCAGTCGATAAAAAATCAGAGCTCATCACTAAGTGCATAAATTGCGTCAAATCAGCACTGGTCGACACAATCGATTTTGACGGGCCAGCCCATTCTAAACGCCATTGCTCAAGGTGAGTCAACGTAGGTCCAGGTTTATAAGCAAATTGCGGATGCGCATAGCGATATCCATAAGAAAAATCACCCGAGAATGGCATCATCATGTAAGTCGTAGCATTGAGACTTAGTGGATTGAAAACATATTCATGTAAAGCCTCAGCAAGAGACATATTGGTCGCTCGCGCCAAAGCTTCTCCGAGTAACACGCCGTTGGTGGCACTGTAACGAACGTCATTCCCAGGAATGAAGCTGAGTGGTTTATTCTGTACCCATTGGAATAATTCAGGAGCCTGCCAAATCCGTGATGGGTCAGTTTCAACCTCTCGTTGAAATTCTTGAAGCCGAAGATAATCGCTAAGGCCAGAGGAATGAGTCGCTAAATTGCTAAGAGTCAGTACCGAGGCATGCGTGGCCTCTGGAACATATTGTGCAAGTGCCTGATCTACATGCACTATGCCTAAATCCTGTAAGCGTAAAAGTAAGGTAACTAATATAGCGTGTGAAGCGCCAGCTAGATAAAATCTCGCATGCAGTGGCATGGCTGATTCAGCATTAATTTGACCATACGCATACTCTGCATAAACAAGGGGTTCAGTACCTTGTGCAGAGGTGAATACAACACCGGTTGCACTGGAATCCGATGCAAAAGAAACGATGAGTTCGGATAAGGATTTTGCTGATAATAAAGGAGGTAAGGAGTTGGGTTTATTCGATGTTGTAGCAAGTTTAAACCACACACCCACGAGCAGAATACAAACGACAATCCCAAAAAACAAAAACTTTGTATGCTGGATAACGAAATGTTTCATTCAGGTTACCCTGAGATGTTAATCAACACATTTGATTAGTTTATCAGCGACTTTGACAACTTCAAGTGCACAATTATTTGGCAATAAAGCCAACTCTTTTTTGCACATCATCAATAAGTATTTAACACGATTTTGGGCAATAAACAACGCTTCGTTTATCGATACAGTTTGAGCTAGTATGGTCACAATATTCAATGTACCGTGCTCACTATCATTTTCCCAATCTTCTATATCATCAATAATCTGATAGGCAATCGCGAATTTAGCAGCGATGTAATTGACGTTGGGTAAAAGGTCTTTACGACCACTTACTACTAAAGGTAGCGCGAGGGCCAAACGAAATAAAGGACCTGATTTTTGTGCCGCGATGTGTTCATAATGTTTAGAATCTTTGATGTGTTTTTTGTCAAGATCTAACGTCTGGCCTTTTATCGTTTCCGCAACTGCTTTTGTCACTTCACCTAAGCACAAGCCGATATGTTCAGGCTCACTCAATTGGGTTAATGCGCCATAAGCTGCGTTGATCATTGCATCACCCGTGCAGATGGCTCGGGCCTTGCCAAATTTTTTCCAGACGGATAATTGCCCGCGTCGATGAGCATCACCATCTTGCAAATCATCATGTACTAATGAGGCGTTGTGCAAGAGTTCTACCGCAACAGCTAACGCAATAATCTGACCTTGTTCAATACCTAAAGCTATCCCAGCTTGTACACAGATCTTAGCTCGCGTACGACTGCCACCTGATGCAAAATGAAACTGACATGCTTCATCATAATCTAAACGTTCCAGCATCGAATCGTCGATTTGATTGAGCAGTGCACTGGTTACCTGAGAAGTAAATAGACTTACGTTTTCCATGCCGGCCTCGCAGTTATTATTTTTAGTACCTGTTAACGTATTATTTTTAGAGTGTTGATGGTTGTAGTACAGACTTCATGAGGTGGACCAGCCAAACATCAGCTTGACTGGTCACTTTGTTATATCAAGCTTATGCTTGATCCGCTGTGCCTTTAATTGTTTGGCTTTCAGATGTTGCTGCGTACCAAATCAATAGACCAAATGCGACTTTGTTTACTAAGTCAGCTAGGTTGTATACGATGTTTAACGCCTCTGGAGACGCCGCGCCTAACATATAACCCATGACATAGCCAATTGGGTAGATTGCCCAACCAACAGTCACAATCCAACGCATTGTATTATAAGCATACTTAACCGCATCAGAAGCATTTTTCTCTGCTGCTTTGCCTGCTTCACCAGCGAAGATTTCATACAAGATGTAGAACCAGCCTAACATCCCAATAACAAAACCGATGGTAATATCCATGTAACCCGCTTCCGCTAAGTAACCTGGAACAAGCATTACCAACGTACCGATGAGCAAACGCCAAAAGATACCAGCAGTCGCTACACCAATCGCACGTAAAATTAAGTAAAACTCAATCATTAGCAATGGTACTGTTAACAACCAGTCAATATATCTAAATACGGTTGGTGAAGTGCCAGTATCGACCCATACGTCACGCATGTAGAAATAATGCACTGCAGCAATGAATGTAACCAGTGCAGATACCACTAGAGACGTTTTCCATTTTGCAGTTACTGATTGTGTTTCCCAAAGGAAAAACACAGTAGATGCCATTAGAGCCATCGAGATTAGCCAGAATGAAATTCCGACAAAATCGTTCTGGTCTAGGTTACCCGCATATGCGGTACCTGGCACCATCATCAACAAACCCACAGCGCCTAGCGCTTTGAGTAAGCTTCCTTTTTGTAGCACATTTGAAATTTTCATTTTTTTATTGCCTTCTTATTTTTTTAAAAAAATAGATGTGTTCCATAGTGACCACAATAATTGTGTCTCTAGGTACATTAAGTAATACTCAGGATTATAAAAATGGATCTCTACTTGCTAAGCTTTTATTAACTTTAAGTTCACATAAATGTTCATAATTTTTTACATTTATACTAAAGACCCAGAAAATATAAGGGATTGAAGACAGTGGGTAGCGGCATCAATTTATTTTGAAAAAATTAATGCCTTAAATGAGCAGAAACAAAGAGGATTAACTGGCAAATTTTTTGATGTAGACAAATACTGCAAGTAACACGATCGACACTGGCAATAACGCCATTCCCGGCGAGCCATCTAAAACCAGCGCACCTGCGGTCAAAATCAACGCCACCAAACAAACGGCTATCACAGCCACAAAGAACAGTTTCTTGAACATAATGTACCTTTATTATTGTGTTGTACTACTATGCATACGCATCACAACACACTAAAAGTTCACTATTGGTCAATGGGAATTCGGCTGGGGGCAGAAACTTGTCGCTGAATACTGGGTTCAGGAGCAATAACAAATAAGTCACCATTGCGACCGGTCAGCTGTGAAGGTACACCGTTTTGTTGAGCGATTTGCGCATTGATGCCCATATGATAGCTTTCCCCATGAGTGGGAATAGCACATTTGGGTTTTACCCATCGATACATCTGGGCAAGGTTTTCAGCGTTCGCATGCCCCGAGACATGAATAGTGTGTTGCGTATCATTTTGCTGAATGACATGAATATCGCGTTCTTTGAGTTGCTGAGTGATTTTATCGACAAACGCTTCATTACCGGGAATCACCATGGAACTAAAGATCACGCTATCCCCAGCGTCTAAATCACACCAACGATGACGGTTGGCGGCCAGTTTAGCTAGAGCTGCTCGCGGCTCACCTTGACTGCCTGTCGCCACAATCAATACCTCATGTTTGGGCAGATACCCAATGTGTCTTGAGGGGATGACTTCCGCCTCTTCTGGCCAATAACCACATTGACGAGCAATGCTGATCATATTTTCAAGCGCACGACCAAACACTGCCATATATCTGTCCGTGGCAATAGCCACCTGAGCCAAGCTAACAAGTCTAGCAATATTACTGGCAAAACAAGTCACCACCACTCTGGCCGGTTGCGCCTTAACAACTTGAGTCAATCCATTTAAACACGCTTGCTCAGATAACACATCGTCGGCTTTGGGCGCATTGGTCGAATCGCAAACCATTGCAGTGATCCCTTTGGCACCGAGAGCTTTGTAACGACTCGGTTTGAATTTATTGCCGATGACCGGCGCATCATCGATTTTCCAATCCGCCGTATGTAACACGCGCCCTACTTCAGTGGTGATCAATAACGCCTGGGTTTCAGGAATAGAATGGGTGATGGGTAACCATTTGACGGTAAAAGGACCTAAATCAAGCT
Source organism: Alteromonadaceae bacterium (assembly GCA_014872805.1). Classification (GTDB taxonomy): domain Bacteria; phylum Pseudomonadota; class Gammaproteobacteria; order Enterobacterales; family Alteromonadaceae; genus Opacimonas. The sequence continues at coordinate 6,945 of WKFN01000016.1, read as the reverse complement.
CGTCACCAGGCTGTACTTCGACAATCGGAAGTTCGTAATACAAGTCTTCTTGGTAAAATTTGCGCCGGATCACTTCGGCGGTAAAGCGCGTGGTATACATGGGAACTTGCAGTTGTGGCCAGATGTGTAGCAACGCACCAATGTGATCCTCGTGCGCGTGAGTCAGCACGATGGCTTGCAAATCGTCTTTGCGCTCAATGATGAAGCTAGCATCGGGAATGACCATACCATGACGTTTTACGTGCTCTTCATGGTCTTGACTAGAGTCAAGTGGCACATTAAAGGTAGATCCACAATCGACCATGAGCCATGCATTGGAGTGGCCATAGAGATTCAGATTCATGCCAATTTCACCAGTGCCCCCGAGGGGTAAAAACCAGAGATCAGTATGAGAGGGAGTTAATTGATTTGTGATGTTTTGCATATCAATATGATACGCGATTTCGGCTTAATTAGTTTTAGTTAATTTAAATTAAAACAACTCAAACCCCGCTCGACCAAAACGACTATAATGCGGAAATACATCCGCAATCTCAGACTGCCCTAGACCAAACCATTGAGCGATTTGCGCGCCAAACTGCTCAATCGATGTGGTGGGAATCATCCGACCATCGCCCAAATCATTCTGACTATTGATCACTTGCTCTGGCACATCACCTTGAATGCGCCCACCTTGAATCGGAGTCCCCATAATCACTTGATGACCAGCCCAGCCGTGGTCAGTCCCATCACCATTGGAGGTGAGAGTTCGACCGAATTCTGACTGGGTAAACGTCACGACGTTATCGGCCATGCCGCGAGCTTGTAAATCCGCATCAAAGCCGGCCATCGCCTCAGCTAATATGTTTTGTAATCGCGGCAACTGATTGACTTGATCATCGTGAGTATCAAATCCACCTAATGAAGCGAAAAAGATTTGTCGTCTTTGCCCTAGCACAGATTGCGCTTGAATGACGCGGGCGATCATTTGCAGTTGTTCGGCGAGATTTTCGCCTGTGCCATAGGTCACATCCGTTGTTGGGATGTCGGCGAGCGCTTCGCTTAACAACGCGTTGTTTTCACGCACAGCCAAGAGTTTTTGGGCATAAGCACGACTAAACGTATCGTCTGCCGCATTTAATATTCGCAAATAATGTTCGATGCGGTGATTGTTCCAATGATGTTGCGGGTCAAGGCCACCAAACTGCTCCACCCCATCGGTATTCATGACATAGTGTTGCGCTTGACGCCCAGATTGGAACAAATTCGTCCCGCCAAGACTGAAACTCAATGGCAGTGATGCATCCGTGTCCATTAGAAGATCTGCCATGCGCCCGCCCCACCCTGAGGTCGTACCGGTATCCATCACGCCGTTTTGCCAAAGCGCTTGCTGGTCATTATGCGAAAATAACTGAGGGGGTTGCAAAGCATCATTATTGAGTAATTCGGTTTTGGTCGCAGGCGCGAGCATGGGACCAATATTCGTAACAAATGACGCCCGCCCGTTATTGAACAATCCCGCCAGTGCACTGGCAGCATCTGGCATGGCTAACGGCATGGCATCTGACTGGTTCAGAGCGATCAGCTGTTCACGAGGTACCGCGAGGGTTTGTCTGGTGGATGCATAATCTTGGTAGCTAGAAGCATCGGTTGGGATCAATAAATTAAAGCTGTCGTTTCCGCCATACAAAAAAATACAAACCAAGGCTTTATAATCACTAAAACGATGCGCCGACAACGCTTGTCCAAGTTGTAACTGACTGGCTAATGTTGAAAAACTGGCCATACCGCCAAGTGTGGCACCGATGGAAGTCGCTAAAAATTGTCTTCTATTCATGTTGAATTTCCTATCGAGTCTAGCGAGTTATCGTTGGACGGCAAATTGAGGCGAACCGGTCACCAAAAAAACCAGTTCTTGAATACGCTCGCGATCATTAAGCCATTGTTTGGCTTGGTTATCATAGTCAATCATGGCGGTGCGCATCTCATCAGACATAGCGCCTGACAACAACACCAAATCGAGATAATCAATAAAGGGGGTGACATTTTGGGCGAGCATGGGCGTAAACTTGGCATAGTCAATGGTCATGCCGCGGTTATGACCACTATCCACCTCTTCTGCGGTTGGCACCCACATCGACCACCAGCCTGCATGATTGGAATTTCGCACCATGTACGTATCGTTGATGATTTGCATCTCCGGTGCTGCCAAACCAAGGTCTGCAAGCTGACCGACAGGCGAAAAATCATCTAAGAAAAAATTAAAGACCGATGGCGCAGCTAATGGCGCCTGATTATGTGGGTACTCTAGCCACTGCGGGCCAAGTTCTCCGTCTTTATAAATACCAAAGGCTCGAATTAATTGCATACCGCGAATAATCGGCTCTTTGACTTTGCCAAAACTCGATGCTTGTTCACTGATTGGCTTCCTCGCCTCATCGTCTAACAAAGTCGCTCGCACCACCGCTTCCAAATTACCCCGTACGCCAGAGCCATCATCATTAAACACTTGCGCCACGCGAGCGATGTATTGTGGCGTAGGGTTGGAAGTCACTAAGCGTTGAATGATGTGTTTGGCGACAAAGGGTCCTACATTGGGGTGCTCAAACAAACTGTCAAGGGCCATTTGCATGGCGGTTTCCCCATCGGTGCCCGGCTCAACAATCACATTATTGAGGAGCTCTTTACGCACATCTTGGGCATGGTATTCCGGTACTAAGGTCATTGGATTGCGAAAATTGCGATTTTGCCACCAGCGATGCCAAGTGTCAGCCGTGGTACCGCGAAAATGCCAACCGGTAAAGACATGGGCATAGGCTTTTACTATGTCAATATTATAGGTCGGAATAGGCTGACCGTTATTCAGTTTGAGACTACCATCAAGGTTCAGCTCATCTAAGCCAATGGTAAATAACTGCATGACTTCCCTAGCGTAGTTTTCATCAGGTCGGATATTATTGGCAAGGTCGGGTTTTTCATTGCCCAACATATTCAAATACACGCCCATGACGGGTGAGAGAGTAACATACTCCAGTAAGTCTCGGTAATTACCAAAAGCATGCTCTGCAAGACCATCATAATATCCCGCAACATCTAATTGCTGGCCGTCTAAAATACTTTTATCTGAGACCACGAATAATTGACTCAACGCAAACGCGACGCGCTGGCGTAACTGGTCTTCACCATGTAGTGCAATATCCATCCACGCGCCATAGCGATGTCCGCCCCAAGGGCTGTCTGCGTTGTTATCTTTTGCGTTTTGATCGGCGTTAAAAATCGCTAAGGTTTTAGCACGATGAGAACTTATCGGTGCATTGACTTGCTCGTCGAGCCAAGACGCCAAACCGTACTGTGCAACCTTTTCAATTTCTGCCATAGTCGGACCGAAAGTCGCTTGGGTGAGAAAACGCGCAGCGTCCTGGGGCGTCGTCGATGCATTTTGAACGGTCGTCGAGGATGTATTTTTGGAAGGCGAACTGGCTGAAGTAGTGGAGGTTGAATTCGAAGTGGCCGTGTTTGTTGGGGAATTAGCACTGGGCACACTAGTACTTGCTGTATCACTACTGCCACCACATCCTGTGATGAATAGCGCCGTTCCAATTAGCGCTATTTTTAAAGGGTGGGTTATGTTCATTGCATTAACCTTAAAAACTGTCTGACACACTTCGCGCGTGAATGTCGAACATACATTATGTGAATTTTATATGTCAATGACAATATATCGGAAAACAATTAAAAGAGTGTATAAATAAACCCAGCCAGATCATTTGCTTAGAGGAGAGTCATTGCGCGATGCGGTTCATGCAAAATTGCCTCTTTCTCCTGATGCAATTTTGCTACATTGTTCTCGGCCAGAAGCTATCACACAAGCATTGCCCATTATTGAAGGGTATGGAGTGACATTTGCTGCTTATGCCAATGGCTTTGAATCGGTTACCTCACTTTATCCTGGAGAAACCGTCAAAACGCTTCAGACACGAACAGATTTTACGCCCAAACAGTATGCCAAATTTGCACAGTCATGGCGTTCAGTGGGGGCTAGGATCATTGGTGGGGGTTGTGAAGTAACACCAGAACATATTCACATGCTCAATACTGAATTAGGGTAAATCAACCTTGTTTACGTTAACCGATAATGACTTGAAACCGTATTTCTTCACCTTCTCATTGTTTGCAACTCCTTCATAGACTGATTGCATGGAAGATGAATCAAACACCGTTATCTTTTCGACATAACCATAACGATCACTCATCGACATGGACTCGGCATTTCGGCAAGAAGGTCCCGTGATAGACACATGATATTGTGGAGATAATGGTACATCAAAATTCGCAATGTTTTGTTCTTTCCACACGACACGCCAGTCTCCTCCTAAACATTTTCTCTCTTTAACTTCGCAAGTGAGCGTCAACGAATCTTGAACCCAACCTGATTGAGTATCGACATCCAATACGGCATTAAAGTGAACTGGCTCAGCAGACGGCATATTGATGGCTGTTGCCCCGCAACCGACTAAAATAACTGAGGTGACGCATGAGCATAAGGTCATAAGAGATATTAATAACAATAGGATTTTCATTCTTTCACCTGCCGATACGATTTCTTAAAAAATTGGCCAGATTAGGTCCCAATCGGATTGTATAGCTGCTCTAATTTTCATCAGTACCTAACATACCGAAAACAAACAACCCTAACGTTATTAAAAATGTAGCAATATTGGAAGACCAACCAAGTATACGAACAAACAACAGTTTCTAGCTCTGGATCAACCGACACTTTTGAGAAAAATGTTTGCTCCTTTAACGGCTCAAACATCGGACCTGATAATTTATTTTCGAGATCTACCTCTCCAGATGTATCATCATCAAAACTTACCCAAAGCTTAAAGTCGTTAATGTACTTTGCGTTTTTGACGTGTAGCATTGTTCTACTCCAAAGGTGCTATGTAGTTTAGCGGCTCGCCATGCTGAGCACGTCGCCAGTTTTCTTTTAATTCAGGTTTATGTAACTCTAACCATTCTTGTACGAATTTTTACGGAACTGAAACTTGAGTCACATAACGCTTGATTGACGTGCCGAACGCAGTGAGGTCACAGCGAAGCGAAACCGCCAAGCGTTGCGAATCACTCTTAAATGCTTTGTTATAGCTCTGCGATGTGCGACAGTGTTTCTGGATGACGCTGTACCAACTTTAGAAGAGTAACAGCTTGCCCATTAGGTGCGCTACGCCCTTGCTCCCAGTTTTCCAATGTGCGTGATGATGTATGCAGTAAACGAGCAAATACACCACGAGACATATTAAACTGCTCACGAATACTAACTATTTCATCAGGCGAAATATCTAATTCACTAATGTCATTTACTTGGTGAGTTTTCAGAGTCACTTTACCCTCTGAATGCTCCTTAGCTTCAACAAGTGCAGAACTTAGCTCTGCAAATAGGTCACGATTACTCATTGCGCCACGCCTCCATAAAAGCTTTTAACTGTTTCTTTTGATATGCGGTTAAGTCTGCCATTTCATTTTTGCCGTAAATGGTTAGCAAATAAAAACGACGCTTTTCATCGAGGAAATAATAGATAACACGTGAACCACCACGCTTTCCTTTACCTTTACTTGCTACTCGGATCTTTCGCAAACCACCTGTACCTTGAATTACATCACCTTGCTTCGGGTTCGACATTAGTTCAGCTTGGAACAGTCGAAACTCTTCGTAATTGAGATATTCATTTCGGTACTTTTCAAATATGCTTGATTCAACAAATACACTTTTCATAAGCAAAGTGTACGTAAGTAACGTACGAATAGCAAACTATACGTGATTTAAGTAGTATTACAAATTGGGAGTGCGGACCTGACCAGAGCTATAACGTCGTAACCAACGGCCAAAAGTTAATGGCGCATTTGTTGCGCCGTTTGCAATAAATGTGACAGCGAATTTTGGTCCGATTTGTGTTGCCTTGTTATATGCCACTAGTGCAAAACACCCCATGATTCACAAACTCCACCGTACTTGGCCATGAGAGAAGTCACCATTTCCTGAGTTTCGATTACGAACTCATAAGTTAGGGTTTGGTGAAGTTTAAACAAAACGTAACCGCTATATTCCCCATCGGGTTCGTAAATTTCAACTGCACCCGCAACTTCTTTGAGTTTTGAAATTGCATCTGGATGAGGGGGCCATGAATCAAAATCAACATTGAATTCTACAGTAGTCGACTCAGAAAAATCGAACCCAGATTCATAGAGCCTTGTTAAAACATCACCATCTGCATCATCTGGAAAATTCAATTTCGCCTCCTTGGCATATAACGCCCGCATAAGGGGCAGCAAAACGTAGCGGCGATTGGTTAAACTTTGCGAAGCACCAAAACTAATCGCCGCGTAGTTTTGATGTCCCAGGGAGCGAAGCGACCGAATTGATGCGCTTGTTAGGTGCCTTTACGCTTACTCTCTACCAAACAAACTAGGTCTTTAATTGTCCTTGCCGATGATGCTTCGTCGTCTGAAATTTTTATAGAGAACCTATTCTCTAATGCAACGACAATTGCAACATCCGCCATTGAATCAAACTCCCAAAAAAAGCTCAAATTTTTGGAAAAGTCGTCACATGACGAAAGCCTAGAAAGATCTACATCAAGCTGTTGTTCGAGAACCTCCCTGACTCCCACAGCCACTTCTTCAGAGAAACCTTCTTGTTGAAAGAATGTTTCGTAATACTCGCGCGGTGACAACCTCTTACGATTTGTAAACGCCTTATCAAGCTTCTTGGCTTTCCTAGGACCTTCATTCCAGGTCGCGAGAGCGAACCACACAAGGCCAGCAACTGCACAAATGATTATGAGATACGAGCTATCCATAGGCACCTAACGCCTAAATATGGGGCACAAACAGGCAGGCTATAATGGCGAAGCCGCCTGCATGTTTGTGTCCCAGCCCGCCTGCGGGCGACATAATTTTTTTGTT